>NZ_JBWKOK010000017.1:299-696 GCF_059416045.1 Roseateles sp. GW821-FHT09G03 | reverse complement strand
CGCAGGTGCGCAACATCGCCGACGTGACCAAGGCCGTGGCCGCGGGCGACCTGTCCAAGAAGATCACCGTCGACGTGAAGGGCGAGATCCTCGAGCTCAAGAACACCGTCAACACGATGGTGGACCAGCTGCGCTCCTTCGCCGCGGAAGTGACCCGCGTGGCCCGCGAGGTCGGCACCGAAGGCAAGCTCGGCGGCCAGGCCGACGTGCAGGGCGTGGCCGGCACGTGGAAGGACCTGACCGAGTCCGTGAACTTCATGGCCGGCAACCTGACCTCGCAGGTGCGCAACATCGCCGAGGTGACCACCGCCGTGGCCGCAGGCGACCTGTCCAAGAAGATCACCGTCGACGTGAAGGGCGAGATCCTCGAGCTCAAGAACACCGTCAACACGATGGT
>NZ_JBWKOK010000017.1:0-201 GCF_059416045.1 Roseateles sp. GW821-FHT09G03 | reverse complement strand
CCGCGGAAGTGACCCGCGTGGCCCGCGAGGTCGGCACCGAAGGCAAGCTCGGCGGCCAGGCCGACGTGCAGGGCGTGGCGGGTACGTGGAAGGACCTGACCGACTCGGTCAACTCGATGGCGTCCAACCTGACCTCGCAGGTGCGCAACATCGCCGACGTGACCAAGGCCGTGGCCGCGGGCGACCTGTCCAAGAAGATCA
>NZ_JBWKOK010000016.1:0-5522 GCF_059416045.1 Roseateles sp. GW821-FHT09G03 | reverse complement strand
CCTGACGATGACCTACTTTCACACGGGAATCCGCACTATCATCGGCGCTGAGTCGTTTCACGGTCCTGTTCGGGATGGGAAGGGGTGGGACCGACTCGCTATGGTCATCAGGCTTGACTGGTTGGCTTGCTGAGGAGCTCAGCAGGCCCAATTCGGTAGAGTCAAATCAGCTTTGGTTTGATTGCGTCTTCAAGGATTGAAGAACGGTTTTGATCGGGCATTCCCAGCATGAGCGGGATGCGCTTCGATCTGCGTGACCACTCACCTTGACGTTTTGAGTGTCAAAGTTATAGGGTCAAGCCTCACGGGCAATTAGTACTGGTTAGCTTAACGCATTACTGCGCTTCCACACCCAGCCTATCAACGTCCTGGTCTTGAACGACCCTTCAGGGGGCTCTAGGCCCCGGCAAGACTCATCTTGAGACGAGTTTCCCGCTTAGATGCTTTCAGCGGTTATCTCTTCCGCACTTAGCTACTCGGCGATGCCACTGGCGTGACAACCGATACACCAGAGGTGCGTCCACTCCGGTCCTCTCGTACTAGGAGCAGGCTCTCTCAATCTTGCAGCGCCCACGGAAGATAGGGACCAAACTGTCTCACGACGTTTTAAACCCAGCTCACGTACCTCTTTAAATGGCGAACAGCCATACCCTTGGGACCGGCTACAGCCCCAGGATGAGATGAGCCGACATCGAGGTGCCAAACACCGCCGTCGATATGAACTCTTGGGCGGTATCAGCCTGTTATCCCCAGAGTACCTTTTATCCGTTGAGCGATGGCCCTTCCATACAGAACCACCGGATCACTTTGTCCTACTTTCGTACCTGCTCGACTTGTCAGTCTCGCAGTCAAGCACGCTTATGCCAATGCACTATCAACACGATTTCCGACCGTATTTAGCGTACCTTCGAACTCCTCCGTTACACTTTGGGAGGAGACCGCCCCAGTCAAACTGCCCACCATACACTGTCCCCAACCCGGATAACGGGCCAAGGTTAGAACCTCAAACACACCAGGGTGGTATTTCAACGTTGGCTCCACCTGATCTAGCGACCAGGTTTCAAAGCCTCCCACCTATCCTACACAGATCTGTTCAAAGTCCAATGTAAAGCTACAGTAAAGGTTCATGGGGTCTTTCCGTCTTTCCGCGGGGAGATTGCATCATCACAAACATTTCAACTTCGCTGAGTCTCTGGAGGAGACAGTGTGGCCATCATTACTCCATTCGTGCAGGTCGGAACTTACCCGACAAGGAATTTCGCTACCTTAGGACCGTTATAGTTACGGCCGCCGTTTACTGGGACTTCAGTCAAGAGCTTGCACCCCATCATTTAATCTTCCAGCACCGGGCAGGAGTCACACCCTATACGTCGACTTTCGTCTTTGCAGAGTGCTGTGTTTTTAATAAACAGTTGCAGCCACCGATTCTCTGCGGCCTCATTGGGCTAACCAAGTAAATGGATCACCTACTAAAGGCACACCTTCTTCCGAAGTTACGGTGTCAATTTGCCGAGTTCCTTCTCCAGAGTTCTCTCAAGCGCCTTAGAATACTCATCTCGCGCACCAGTGTCGGTTTGCGGTACGGTCGTCAATAGCTGAAGCTTAGTGGCTTTTCCTGGAAGCAGGGTATCACTCACTTCGTCTGCAAGCAGACTCGTTATCACCCCTCATCTAAGCCCGGCGGATTTGCCTACCAGGCACGACTACAGGCTTGAACCGGGACATCCAACACCCGGCTGAGCTAACCTTCTCCGTCCCCACATCGCACTATTGATCGGTACAGGAATATTGACCTGTTTCCCATCAGCTACGCATCTCTGCCTCGCCTTAGGGGCCGACTCACCCTACGCCGATGAACGTTGCGTAGGAAACCTTGCGCTTTCGGCGAGGGGGCTTTTCACCCCCTTTAACGCTACTCATGTCAGCATTCGCACTTCTGATACCTCCAGCAGGCCTCACGACCCACCTTCACAGGCGTACAGAACGCTCTCCTACCACGCACAGTAAACTGTGCATCCGCAGCTTCGGTAACTGGCTTAGCCCCGTTACATCTTCCGCGCAGGACGACTCGATCAGTGAGCTATTACGCTTTCTTTAAATGATGGCTGCTTCTAAGCCAACATCCTGACTGTTTTAGCCTTCCCACTTCGTTTCCCACTTAGCCAATTTTAGGGACCTTAGCTGGCGGTCTGGGTTGTTTCCCTCTTGAGTCCGGACGTTAGCACCCGGTGCTCTGTCTCCCAAGCTGTACTCTTCGGTATTCGGAGTTTGCATAGGTTTGGTAAGTCGCCATGACCCCCTAGCCTAAACAGTGCTCTACCCCCGAAGGTAATACTTGAGGCACTACCTAAATAGTTTTCGGAGAGAACCAGCTATCTCCAGGTTTGTTTAGCCTTTCACCCCTATCCACAGCTCATCCGCTAGTTTTGCAACACTAGTCGGTTCGGACCTCCAGCACCTGTTACGGTACCTTCATCCTGGCCATGGATAGATCACCTGGTTTCGGGTCTACACCCAGCGACTAATTCGCCCTATTCGGACTCGATTTCTCTACGGCTACCCTATTCGGTTAACCTCGCCACTGAATGTAAGTCGCTGACCCATTATACAAAAGGTACGCAGTCACCCTTGCGGGCTCCTACTTTTTGTATGCATGCGGTTTCAGGATCTATTTCACTCCCCTCCCGGGGTTCTTTTCGCCTTTCCCTCACGGTACTTGTTCACTATCGGTCGATTACGAGTATTTAGCCTTGGAGGATGGTCCCCCCATATTCAGACAGGATTTCACGTGTCCCGCCCTACTCTATTCGTGCCTAGTTCCACAATCGACATTTCTCATACGGGGCTATCACCCGCTATGGCCGGACTTTCCATTCCGTTCTGATATGCCAACTGCTAAAACACGAGGGCTACTCCGATTTCGCTCGCCACTACTTTCGGAATCTCGGTTGATGTCTTTTCCTCGAGCTACTGAGATGTTTCAGTTCACCCGGTTCGCCTCGCACACCTATGTATTCAGTGTGCGATACCTCTAAACGAGGTGGGTTTCCCCATTCGGAAATCTCCGGATCAAAGCTTATTTGCCAGCTCCCCGAAGCTTATCGCAGGCTATCACGTCCTTCGTCGCCTGTAATCGCCAAGGCATCCACCACATGCACTTAGTCACTTGACCCTATAACTTTGACATCCGCAGATGTCGTCAAGGACAGATGCTCAACAACTTGAGCATTTATTTGAGTATCACGCGTTCGCCGTTCTTCAATTTCTTCTCTTTTCAGAGTTGAAGTTTGTTGACGCAATCAAATGTCGCTGGCGGCACGGTGCCGCGCCCCTTTACGAAGCGCTAAGCTTTCCGCCAGCAACGCTGATTCGACTCTACGAATTGTTAAAGAACAACAGCCGACTGAAAAGTCGAGACTGGCAAACCACAGTGCCCGTTTGGACGCTGTGGTTTGCCACCCCTGTGAAGTGATTGGTGGAGGATGACGGGATCGAACCGACGACCCCCTGCTTGCAAAGCAGGTGCTCTCCCAGCTGAGCTAATCCCCCAAGATCTCAACGATCCTCGTGGTGGGTCTGGCTGGATTCGAACCAGCGACCCCCGCCTTATCAAGACGGTGCTCTAACCGACTGAGCTACAGACCCACGCGTTTCATGCGTGCTCCTGTGTCGCGCCAACCGGCAAGGCCAGCTCGCCAGGCTCACGCGTTTTCTCACTCACTGTTGTGTGTCTACAGCCGATAAGTGTGGGCGCGCTGAACTCGCTTGTGTGGACTCGACTCGATCATCCGGCCTGAGCCAGACAACGGTCTCGTCATCTCTAGAAAGGAGGTGATCCAGCCGCACCTTCCGATACGGCTACCTTGTTACGACTTCACCCCAGTCACGAACCCTGCCGTGGTAATCGCCCCCCTTGCGGTTAGGCTAACTACTTCTGGCAGAACCCGCTCCCATGGTGTGACGGGCGGTGTGTACAAGACCCGGGAACGTATTCACCGCGGCAAGCTGATCCGCGATTACTAGCGATTCCGACTTCACGCAGTCGAGTTGCAGACTGCGATCCGGACTACGACCGGGTTTCTGGGATTAGCTCCCCCTCGCGGGTTGGCAGCCCTCTGTCCCGGCCATTGTATGACGTGTGTAGCCCTACCCATAAGGGCCATGATGACCTGACGTCATCCCCACCTTCCTCCGGTTTGTCACCGGCAGTCTCATTAGAGTGCCCTTTCGTAGCAACTAATGACAAGGGTTGCGCTCGTTGCGGGACTTAACCCAACATCTCACGACACGAGCTGACGACGGCCATGCAGCACCTGTGTCCAGGTTCTCTTTCGAGCACTCCCACATCTCTGCAGGATTCCTGGCATGTCAAGGGTAGGTAAGGTTTTTCGCGTTGCATCGAATTAAACCACATCATCCACCGCTTGTGCGGGTCCCCGTCAATTCCTTTGAGTTTCAACCTTGCGGCCGTACTCCCCAGGCGGTCAACTTCACGCGTTAGCTACGTTACTGAGAAGAAACCCTCCCAACAACCAGTTGACATCGTTTAGGGCGTGGACTACCAGGGTATCTAATCCTGTTTGCTCCCCACGCTTTCGTGCATGAGCGTCAGTACAGGTCCAGGGGATTGCCTTCGCCATCGGTGTTCCTCCGCATATCTACGCATTTCACTGCTACACGCGGAATTCCATCCCCCTCTACCGTACTCTAGCCATGCAGTCACAAATGCAGTTCCCAGGTTGAGCCCGGGGATTTCACATCTGTCTTGCATAACCGCCTGCGCACGCTTTACGCCCAGTAATTCCGATTAACGCTTGCACCCTACGTATTACCGCGGCTGCTGGCACGTAGTTAGCCGGTGCTTATTCTTCAGGTACCGTCATGAACCCCCAGTATTAGTAGGAGTCTTTTCTTCCCTGACAAAAGCGGTTTACAACCCGAAGGCCTTCTTCCCGCACGCGGCATGGCTGGATCAGGGTTGCCCCCATTGTCCAAAATTCCCCACTGCTGCCTCCCGTAGGAGTCTGGGCCGTGTCTCAGTCCCAGTGTGGCTGGTCGTCCTCTCAGACCAGCTACAGATCGTAGGCTTGGTAGGCCTTTACCCCACCAACTACCTAATCTGATATCGGCCGCTCCAATTGCGCGAGGTCTTGCGATCCCCCGCTTTCACCCTCAGGTCGTATGCGGTATTAGCTGCTCTTTCGAGCAGTTATCCCCCACAACTGGGCACGTTCCGATATATTACTCACCCGTTCGCCACTCGTCGCCAGGTTGCCCCGCGTTACCGTTCGACTTGCATGTGTAAGGCATGCCGCCAGCGTTCAATCTGAGCCAGGATCAAACTCTACAGTTCGATCTTGAATAAACTCAACGGAATCGAACAAAGACTACTTTCATAGCTTCATTCATATCTTCCGTGAGCATCTAGCGATTTAACCTTCTCAGGTCGCTCGTCCAGACGCCCACGCTTATCGGCTGTAAATTCTTAAAGAACATCGAAGCAGCTTTCGCTCAAGGCCTCA
>NZ_JBWKOK010000015.1:0-9925 GCF_059416045.1 Roseateles sp. GW821-FHT09G03 | reverse complement strand
CCCCAGCAACCCCACCATTGAAGCCCCGTTGGGCCGGCGCTTCAACCATACAAGCAGAGCGAACCGCAGGTGAGCGGTGCGAGTTGGCGCCCGAGCGAGATGCGACAGCGGCCTGGGGCCCGCCCCGGCGTTCGTCGCTCATCAGCCAGCCCTAAGCGGCGAGGGGAGGGCGAGCGGTTAGCATCCACCCCCTATGAATTGGCCCTATGAGTTGCAGATCGGCTGGCGTTACACGCGAGCCGGGCGTGGAGGGCGCCGCAACCGCTTCATCTCCTTCATCTCTGGCGTGTCGATGTTCGGCATCGCGCTGGGTGTTGCCGCGTTGATCATCGTCTTGTCGGTGATGAACGGCTTCCAGAAGGAGGTCCGCGAGCGCATGCTGTCCGTGATCGCGCACGTGGAGCTGCTGAACGACACGGGCGAAGGGCTGCCGGACTGGCGCGCGGTGGCGGAGCAGGCGAAGAAGAATCCTGAAGTCGCTGCCGCCGCGCCGTTCGTGTCGGGCCAGGCGCTGATCGCGCGGGGTTCCGACATGCGCGGCACGATCGTGCGCGGTATTGATCCGGCGCTGGAGCCGACGGTGACGCCGATCGCCGAGAAGCTGGCGAAGGACGGCCTGCTGGCGCGCCTGCAGCCGGGGCAATGGAACATCATCCTGGGCGTCGAGCTTGCGCGGCAACTGGGCGTGCAGCGCGGCGACAAGATCACGCTGGCGATCCCGTCGGGGCAGGTGACGCCGCTGGGCGTGCAGCCGACCTTGCGGCAGTTCACGCTGGTCGGCGTCTTCGAGGCTGGCCACTACGAGTACGACAGCGGCCTGGCGCTCATCCATGTGGGCGACGCCGCGAAGCTGTTCCGCACCGGCACGCCGAGCGGCGTCCAGTTGAAATTGCGTGACGTGCAACTGGCCCGCCAGGTCGGCGCGCAATTGCAGCGCGACCTGCTGCAGGCGGGGCAGGCGATCTACGTCCGCGACTGGACCCGCACCAACGCCAACTGGTACGACGCGGTCCAGGTCGAGAAGCGGATGATGGGCATCATCCTGACGCTGATCGTTGCGGTCGCCGCGTTCAACCTGGTGTCGACGCTGGTTATGACCGTGACCGACAAGCAGGCCGACATCGCGATCCTGCGCACGCTGGGCGCCAGCCCGCGCTCGATCATGGGCGTGTTCATGATCCAGGGCGCGCTGGCCGGCGTGATCGGCACGCTGGGCGGACTCGGCCTGGGACTGGTCGTCGCGCACAACCTCGACGTGATCGTGCCCACCATCGAGAGGCTGCTGCACACGACCTTCCTGCCGGCCAGCATCTACGTCATCAGCCACATGCCGAGCGACCCGCAGTGGTCCGACATCGTGCCCATCACCGTGACCTCGCTGATCCTGGCGTTCGTCGCGACGGTCTATCCGAGCTGGCGCGCCAGCCGCGTCCAGCCCGCGGAGGCGCTGCGTTATGAATGACGCCATGAAGAACGCAACGCCGGCGGGAGCCCGCATTCCCGCCGGACAGGTGGTGCTGCAAGGACAGGGCCTGGGCAAGCGCTTCGTCGAAGGGCCGCTGGACGTGCAGGTCTTCCACAACCTCGACGTCAGCGTGAAGTCCGGCGAGACGCTGGCCGTGCTCGGGGCCTCGGGCTCGGGCAAGAGCACGCTGCTGCATCTGCTCGGCGGCCTGGACAAGCCCTCCGCCGGCCGCGTCGAGCTGATGGGGCGCGACCTCGGCTCGCTCGGCGAGAAGGCCCGCGGCGACTGGCGCAACCAGCACCTCGGGTTCATCTACCAGTTCCACCATCTGCTGCCGGAATTCAGCGCGCTGGACAACGTCGCGATGCCGCTGCGCATCCGTCGCGTCCCGCAGGAGCAGGCGCGCGCTCAGGCCGAGAAGGTGCTTGCGCGCGTGGGTCTCGGCCCGCGCGTGCTGCATCGTCCGGGCGAGCTGTCCGGCGGCGAGCGCCAGCGCGTGGCGATTGCCCGCGCGCTGGTCACCGGCCCGGCCTGCGTGCTCGCCGACGAGCCGACCGGCAACCTCGACCGCTCGACGGCCGCGACGGTCTTCGACCTGATGCTGGAGATGGCCCGTGAACTGGGCACCGCCTTCGTCATGGTGACGCACGACCAGGATCTGGCGGCCCGTTGCGAGCATCAGCGCCGGCTGGTCGGCGGGGCGCTGCAGCCGCTCACGGCCTGAGGCTGGGTTGCCCGATCGCGAGGCCGCGGGCGGTCGTTCCGCCCGTGCCCGGCCCGACCCGGCATGAACGCTGGATTACGATGCGCGGCATCATGACCGCCTCGAAGCCTTCCCCGGAATCCCCGTCCACCCGCTTCATCCTGAAGCTCAGCTGTCCCGACCAGGCCGGCATCGTCCACGCCGTGACCGGCGTCCTGCTGGAGCAGGGGGCCAACATCCTGACCTCGGCCCAGCACGGCGACGCGGATCACCGCCGCTTCTTCATGCGCATCGAGTTCGAGTGCGCCGAGGCCCGTCCGGCGGCCGTCCTGCGGGACGCGTTCGCGCCGCTGGCCGCGCGTCTGGCCATGGATTGGGAACTGGTCGATGCGCAGCGCAAGACACGCGTGCTGCTGCTGGTGTCCAAACTCGGCCACTGCCTGAACGACCTGCTGTTCCGGGTGCAGACCGGCCATCTGGCGATCGAGATCCCGGCCATCGTCTCGAACCACCGCGACTTCTATCAGCTGGCTGCGTCGCACGACATCCCGTTCCACCACCTGCCGCTGTTGCAGGCAAGCGAGGAGCAGAAGCAGGCGCAGGAACGCAAGATCCGCGAGCTGATCGAGGAGCAGCAGATCGACCTCGTCGTGCTGGCGCGCTACATGCAGATCCTGTCGCCGGAGCTGTGCCGCTTCCTGGAGGGGCGCGCGATCAACATCCATCACAGTTTCCTGCCGAGCTTCAAGGGCGCGCGGCCGTATCACCAGGCACATGAGCGCGGCGTCAAGCTGATCGGCGCGACCGCGCATTACGTGACCTCGGACCTCGACGAGGGGCCGATCGTCGAGCAGGACGTCGCCCGCATCGATCATTCGATGACGCCCGACCAGCTCGTGGCGATCGGTCGCGACGTCGAGTGCGTGACGCTCGCGCGTGCGATCCAGTGGCATGCGGAGCACCGCGTCCTGCTCAACGGTCATCGCACGGTCGTCTTCCGCTGAGCGCGACGGCTGGCCGTCGACGTTCCCGCATCCAGCTCACACTCCCCAGCGGTCGCCATGTGGACTGACACGCACTGCCACCTCGATGCCTCGGAGTTCGACGCCGATCGCGAAACCGTCGTCGCGCGCGCCGTGGCGGCGGGCGTGTCGCAGATCGTGATCCCGGCGGTGGTCGCGGGGAACTTCGAGCAGGTGAGGGCGCTCGCCCATGCGCACGGCTTCAGCTATGCGCTGGGCATCCATCCGCTGTACGTGATGCATGCGCGGGACGAGGACCTCGGGCGCCTCGATCGGATGCTGGACGAGTGCCGCGACGACCCGCGCCTGGTCGGCATCGGCGAGATCGGGCTGGACTTCTTCGTCAAGGACCTCGACGCGGCGACGCAGCAGCACTTCTACGTCGAGCAGCTCAAGCTCGCGAAGCGGCATGGGCTGCCGGTGATCCTCCATGTGCGTCGCAGCGCGGACCAGTTGCTGGGCGGTCTGCGCCGCATCGGCGTGCAGACCGGCGGCATCGGTCACGCGTTCAATGGCAGCCGGCAGCAGGCCGACGCCTTCATCGAGCTCGGCTTCAAGCTCGGCTTCGGCGGCACGCTGACCTTCGACCGCTCGCTGCAGATCCGGCGGCTCGCCGCTGAGCTCCCCGCGGAGGCGCTGGTCCTCGAGACGGATGCACCCGACATTCCGCCGCACTGGCTGTACCGCACGGCCGAGGAGCGCGCCGCCGGTGCCACCTCGCGCAATGAACCCGGAGAGTTGCCGCGCATCGGCGAGGTGCTCGGCGGGCTGCGCGGCTGGACGCCGCAGGAGACGGCTGCGATCACTGGCCGCAATGCGCGCGCTGCATTGCCGCGACTCGGTCTGTTGGATGCCGCCCGCGCGCATGGCTGACGCGCTCGACTCGACTGGATCGGTTGGGTCGGCCGAACCCGCCCGCTGGCAGGGACTCGCGCCCGTCCACGCGCCGGACGCCGAGTGGCTGCTGCTGGGCAGCTTCCCCGGCGTCGCGTCGCTCCAGGCGCAGCAGTACTACGGCCATCCTCGCAACCAGTTCTGGCGGCTGGTCGGCGCGGTCTTCGGCGTGGACCTGGTCGCGATGGGCTATCCCGAGCGGCTCGCCTCGCTGCGCGCCCACCGCGTCGCGCTCTGGGACGTGATCACCGAGACCGAGCGCGAAGGCAGCCTCGACAGCGCCATCCGCAATCCGTTCGCCAGCGACCTGGGCCGTCTGATCCAGCAGTTGCCGGCGCTGCGCACGATCGGCTTCAACGGCGGCACGGCGTTGCGATTCGGACTGAAGCAGCTCGGACCTCTTGCAGCCCGTTACCGTGTCCTGGGGCTGCCCAGCTCCAGCCCCGCCTACACGATGCCCTACGATGACAAGCTTCGCGCCTGGCGAGAGCTCGCCGGGCCTTCGAACGACAGGTGACGAGACCGGGCCCCGCGGACCCGGCATGGGAACGACAGCCGTGAGCAAACAACGGGACTCGAAGAACAACAAGGGCGGCAGAGCGGCGGACTCCGCCGAATGGGTCGGAGCCACGCTGAGCGAATTCGACGGCGTGCGCTTCCTCCACCTCGATTCGATCTGGGTGCAGGGCGCCATGCGGCTCAAGAAGCCCGAGAAGCTCGAGCTGGAGTACGTCCAGCGCATGATGGCCTGGATGCTGTGGCGCGACGCCCGCGAGATGACGCAGGGGCTGGCGGTGCAGCTCGGCCTGGGGGCCGGCGCGCTGACGCGCTTCTGTCGCAAGCAGCTGAAGATGAAGACCACGGCGGTCGAGATCAATCCGACCGTCATCAGCGCCAACCGGCACTGGTTCCACCTGCCCGACGACGATGACCGGCTGCGCGTGGTCAACGAGGACGCCGGCGCGTGGGTCGCCGACGCGGCGAACTGGGGCACTGCGCAGGTGCTCAACGTCGACCTCTACGACCACGAGGCGGCGGCGCCCGTCCTCGACGACGAGGCCTTCTACGCCGACTGCCATCGCGTGCTCGCCGACGGCGGGCTGATGACGGTCAACCTGTTCGGCCGCAGTGCCAGCTTCACCCGCAGCGCGGCGCGGATCGCGAAGGTGTTCGGCTCCGACCAGGTCTGGCACCTGACGCCGACCCGCGAGGGCAATACCATCGTCGTCGCCGGGCGCGGCGTCGCGGTGCCGGAGCGTGAGGTGCTCGAGCAGCGCGCCGCCCATATCGAGGCCCGTCACGACCTGCCGGCCACCAAGTGGCTCAAGCTCGTCCGGCCCCTGCCGATGAACGTCATCCACCAGCTCCACGCGGCCGCGGCCGTCGACTCCGACGATTGACCATGAAACACAACACGTCGACGCCCCCCAAGGACAAGAGCGGCGCTGCCGCTTCTGCGGCCGCTTCCGCTCCCGTGTCTCCACCCAGGACGGCTGCGCCAGTCCAGGCATCGCCCACCGCGCCCGCCAAGCCCAAGGCCGCCGAGGGCGGCGGCGCGCGCCTCGACTGGCGCCAGCTGCTGCACTGGCTCGCCGAGGACGGCGTCGTCGACCAGGAGCAGGTCCAGCGCACCGAAGCCCGCTTCGGCACCAGCCAGAGCGCCCAGCATCCGCTCACCCGGCTGGGCGCCGCGGGACTGGTGCGCGTTGCGGATGGCCGCGCGCTGGATACCGAGTCGCTGACTGAATGGCTCGCGGGCCGGTTGAAGCTGCCCTATGTCCGGATCGATCCGCTCAAGGTCGACGTCGGCCGCGTCGCCGATGTGATGTCCGCCAGCTATGCCGAGGCGCGTCGCTGCCTGCCGATCCAGGTCGGCCTGACCGAGGTGACCATCGCGGTCGCCGAGCCGCACGACACCGGCTGGGTGCCGCAGATCGAGGCGCACACCCGCAAGCGCGTGAAGCTCGCGCTGGCGAATCCGCAGGAGATCGCGCGGTTCACGACCGAGTTCTTCACGCTGGCACGGTCGGTGCGCGCGGCGACGAAATCCGGTGAGTCGAGCCAGCAGGCGAGCTTCGAGCAGCTCGTCGAACTCGGTCGCAGCAATCGCCAGCTCGACGCCAACGACCAGGGCGTTGTGCAGGTCGTGGACTGGCTCTGGCAGTACGCCTTCGACCAGCGTGCCAGCGACATCCACCTGGAGCCGCGCCGCGAGATGGGCGTCATCCGTTTCCGCATCGACGGCGTGCTGCACACGGTCTACCAACTGCCGCCCACGGTGATGGGCGCGATGACCGCGCGCATCAAGCTGCTGGGGCGCATGGACGTGGTCGAGAAGCGCCGCCCGCTCGACGGCCGCATCAAGACGCGCAATCCGGCCGGCGAAGAGGTGGAAATGCGCCTCTCGACGCTGCCGACCGCCTTCGGCGAGAAGATGGTGATGCGGATCTTCGATCCCGACACCGCCGTCAAGGACCTGTCGCAGCTGGGCTTCTCGAACCACGACGCCGAGCGGTGGAACCGCCTGACGGCGCGTCCGCACGGGATCATCCTCGTGACCGGACCGACCGGCAGCGGCAAGACCTCGACGCTCTACTCGACGCTCAAGCGTCTGGCGACCGACGAGGTCAATGTCTGCACCGTCGAGGACCCGATCGAGATGATCGAGCCCTCGTTCAACCAGTCGCAGGTGCAGCCGGCCATCGACTTCAATTTCGCCGAGGGCCTGCGCGCGCTGATGCGGCAGGACCCGGACATCATCATGGTGGGCGAAATCCGCGACCTGGAGACCGCCGAGATGGCGATCCAGGCGTCGTTGACCGGTCACCTGGTGTTCTCGACGCTGCACACGAACGATTCGGCCTCCGCGATCACCCGGATGGTGGACCTGGGCGTGCCCAACTATCTGATCGATGCCACCGTGATCGGCGTGCTGGCACAGCGGCTCGTGCGCACGCTGTGCCCGAACTGCAAGGAGCCGGATCCGGACGTCACGCGCGACTCGCTCAACGAGATGCTCAAGCCGTGGCGCCTGAACGGCGGCGTCAAGCCCTATCGGCCGGTGGGCTGCCTCGATTGCCGCAACACCGGTTTCCGGGGGCGCGCGGGGCTGTATGAACTGCTGCTGCTGACGGACAGCATTCGCAAGCATCTGCATCCCAATACGGACATGACGGCGCTGCGCCGCCAGGCGGTGCAGGAAGGCCTGCGCCCCCTGCGTCTGGGCGGTGCGATGAAGGTGGCCGAAGGGCTCACGACGATGGATGAGGTGCTGCGCAGCACCCCGACCTGGGAAACCTGAGCAGCGCCGGATCCATCCGTCTGCCGCCCCCCAGGCTCGTGGGGGCGGGTAAGCCCGCGCAGACAGGAGGCGGAGCCCGTGCCCACGGGCTGCGTGAAGATCGCCATACGCCCCGTGCGATGCGCGGCGTCTCCCCTTACGTGATAACCACAGACCCCGAGCGGAACCCGATTCCTAGAATCGCGCCAATTCAAGCCGATAGAGGTTCCCTCGATGAAGATCAAGAGTCAACGCGACTTCTGGTCAGGGCTGATGTTCGTGGTCGTTGGCGTCGCGTTCGCGTGGGGCTCGGCAGTGAACTACAGCTTTGGCTCCTCGGCCCGCCCCGGGCCTGGTTATTTCCCCTTCGGGCTGGGCGTGCTGCTCGCCGTGCTGGGCGCGGTCGTGCTGTTCAAGGCACTGACGATCGAGTCGGAGGGCGGCCAGCCTGTCGGCGCCTTCGCCTGGAAGCCGCTGGTGATCGTCGTCGCCGCGATCGTGGTGTTCGGCTTCGCCCTGCCGCGGCTGGGCATGATCATCACGCTGCCACTGCTGATCACCATCTCCTCGCTCGCCAGCGACGAGTTCCGCTGGCGCGACGCGTTGCTGAGCAGCGTGGTCCTGACCGCGGGCAGTTACGCGATCTTCATCTGGGGTCTGAATCTCGTGATCCCCATCTGGCCAACCTTCCTGGGCGGCTGAGGAGTCACGCATGGATCTGATCAACAACCTGATGATGGGGTTCGGCACGGCGTTCACGCCGGAGAACCTCCTGTACGCCTTCGGCGGCGCGGTGCTCGGCACCCTGATCGGCGTGCTGCCGGGCCTGGGCCCCGTCGCGACGATCGCGATGCTGCTGCCGTCGATCTACTCGCTGGATGCGACGCCGGCGCTGATCATGCTCGCCGGCATCTATTACGGCGCGCAGTACGGCGGTTCGACCACGGCCATCCTGATCAACGTGCCCGGCGAGTCCTCGTCGGTCGTGACCGCGATCGACGGCTACCAGATGGCCCGGCAGGGTCGTGCCGGTGCTGCGCTGGCGGCTGCGGGCCTGGGCTCGTTCTTCGCCGGCTGCGTCGGCACGATCATCATCGCGGCCTTCGCGCCGCCGCTGACCGAGCTGGCCTTCAAGTTCGGCCCCGCCGAGTACTTCTCGCTGATGGTGCTGGGCCTGATCGGCGCGGTGGTGCTGGCGTCGGGCTCGCTGGTCAAGGCGATCTCGATGATCCTGCTGGGGCTGCTGCTCGGACAGGTCAACACCGACGTGATCTCGGGGACGCCACGGTTCTCGTTCGACGTGCCCGAGTTGACTGATGGCATCAACTTCGTCGTGATCGCGATGGGTATCTTCGGCTTCGGCGAGATCATCGCGAACCTCGGCCAGCCGGCCGAGCATCGCGAGGTCTTCACCAAGAGCGTGAAGGGCCTGTGGCCGACCAAGCAGGACTTCCATGACGCCTGGCCGGCGGTGGTGCGCGGCACGGCGCTGGGTTCGGTGCTCGGCGTGCTGCCCGGTGGCGGTGCGCTGCTCGCGTCGTTCGCGGCCTACACGCTGGAGAAGAAGATCTCCAAGCATCCGGAGAAGTTCGGCAAGGGCGCCATCCAGGGTGTCGCGGGTCCCGAGTCGGCCAACAACGCCGGTGCTCAGACCTCCTTCATCCCGATGCTGACGCTCGGCATCCCGCCCAACGCGGTGATGGCGCTGATGGTCGGGGCGATGACGATCAAGGGCATCCAGCCCGGTCCGCAGGTGATGACCAGCAACCCGGAACTGTTCTGGGGGCTGATCGCCTCGATGTGGGTCGGCAACCTGATGCTGGTGATCCTGAACCTGCCGCTGATCGGCATCTGGATCAAGCTGCTGACGGTGCCTTATCGCTTCCTGTTCCCGGCGATCGTGGTGTTCTGCTGCATCGGTACCTACACGCTGAACAACAACAACTTCGACGTGTTCATGACGGCGGCGTTCGCGGTGATCGGCTATCTCTTCTACAAGCTGAGTTGTGAGCCGGCGCCGCTGCTGCTGGGTTTCATTCTCGGACCAATGATGGAAGAGAACCTGCGTCGCGCGTTGCTGCTGTCGCGTGGCGACTGGAGCACTTTCCTGTCCCGGCCGCTGTCCGCCGGCCTGTTGATCGCCGCTGCGCTGATGGTGGTCGTGGTGATGCTGCCGTCCATCAAGAACAAGCGCGAGGAAGCGTTCCAGGACGCGGATTGACGAGATTTCTGGCTCGCGTCTCTTCGAAGACCCGCCTCGGCGGGTCTTTTTCTTTCTGAGTAGCGAGGCGCCTCTCGATGAAACAAGGGCTTAGCGATGCTTCGTGCGAGACGCGGCCAACTGTCAACAACTTTCCTTTGTGGTTCTTGCGAGCCCCTCGAAGAGCGTGCTACAGTCGCTGTCTTCGCTGCACAGACATCTGTCTTGCGGCGGTCTCCGAAGGAACTGTCGGAGATGTCGAATGACTAACCGGGCTTGACCCGGTTTTCATTTGGCGGCGAGATTCTCGCAGTCGACGATGAAAATAATTTCTCTGACTGCTTGACGGATTCGAAAGAAA
>NZ_JBWKOK010000014.1:0-54663 GCF_059416045.1 Roseateles sp. GW821-FHT09G03 | reverse complement strand
CGCTCGAACAGGCCTGCTCGCAGCGCGCCTCCGCCGCCGAGCGCGAACCCTTGCTGATCCGCGCGCAGTCGCTGCTGGCGACCTTGCTGGTGTCGCTGGGCCGGCACCTCGCGCGCGAGGCGATGACGCAGGCGGCACCCGATTCGTGGTCGCCGCCGCCATCGTCGTCGTCGTCATCGTCGCCATCGTCATCGTCATCGTCGCCATCGCCGCCGCCACCCGCCCTGTCCGGGAGCGGCGCCCCGCCGGTCCTCGACGACGCCTCGCGCGAGCGCCTGGACGCGCTGCTGGCGCGCCTGACCGCGCTGCTGCGGGACAGCGACTCCGCGGCCACCGACGCGGCGCAGGAACTGTCCGCGCTGCTCGACCGCCTGCCGCTGCCGACCGCCCGGGCCCGGCTGCTGCGCCGCGCGGCGGACTCCGCGGCCCGCTTCGACTTCGACGGCGCGCTCGACTGGCTGCAAGACGACCAACGCACCGCCTCCTCGTCCGGGAGACCCGCATGAGCGATCCCTTCTCCCCCGCCCGCGCCATGACCCCGGCGGATGCCGCCTCGGATCCCACCGACGGCGCCACCGTGCTGGTCGTCGACGACACGCCCGACAACCTGCTGCTGATGAGCGAACTGCTGCGCGACCGCTACCGCGTGAAGATCGCGAACCACGGCGAGAAGGCCCTGGCCATCGCGGGCGCCGAGCCCCGGCCCGACCTGATCCTGCTCGACGTCATGATGCCCGGCATGGACGGCCACGACGTCTGCCGGCGCCTGAAGGCCGACCCGGACACGCGCGACGTGCCGGTGATCTTCCTGACGGCGAAGTCCGACGTCGCCGACGAGACCCGCGGGCTGTCGCTGGGCGCCGTCGACTACATCACCAAGCCGATCAGCCCGCCGATCGTGATGGCGCGCGTGCGCACGCATCTGCAGCTCAAGGCGAGCGCCGATTTCCTGCGCGACAAGGCGGTCTACCTCGAGGCCGAGGTGGCCCGCCGCAGCGAGGAACTGGCCGCCATCCAGGACGTCACCATCCTGGCGATGGCCTCGCTGGCCGAGACCCGCGACAGCGACACCGGCAACCACATCCGGCGCACCCAGCACTACGTGCGGGCGCTGGCCGAGGCGTTGCGCGAGCACCCGCGCTGCCGCGAGCTGCGCGCGCCGGGCTTCATCGCCACGCTGTTCAAGTCGGCCCCGCTGCACGACATCGGCAAGATCGGCATCCCCGACCGCATCCTGCTCAAGCCGGGCCGCTTCACGCCGGAGGAGTTCGAGGTCATGAAGTCGCATCCGGCGCTCGGACGCGACGCCATCGAGCAGGCCGAGGCGCAGCTCGGCACGCCGGTGGCTTTCCTGTCGACGGCCAAGGACATCGCCTACTGCCACCAGGAGAAGTGGGACGGCTCCGGTTACCCGCAGGGCCTGCGGGGCGAGGCGATCCCGCTGTCCGCGCGGCTGATGGCGCTGGC
Organism: Roseateles sp. GW821-FHT09G03; assembly: GCF_059416045.1. Classification (NCBI taxonomy): domain Bacteria; kingdom Pseudomonadati; phylum Pseudomonadota; class Betaproteobacteria; order Burkholderiales; family Sphaerotilaceae; genus Roseateles; species Roseateles sp. GW821-FHT09G03. The sequence goes on along the minus strand of NZ_JBWKOK010000014.1, from coordinate 53,196 downwards.
GGACGTCTACGACGCGCTGATCAGCCGGCGCGTCTACAAGGAAGGCATGGCGCACGAGCAGGCGGCGGCGATCATCGCCGAGGGCGCCGGCACGCACTTCGATCCGGACGTCGTCGAGGCCTTCCTGCGCATCCAGCCAGAGTTCCAGTCGATCGCGCGGCGCTTCGCCGACGACGACGCGTCGCTCGCGCGCAAGCGGGCCTGGATGGAGACGGTCAGCCCGCCCGACCTCGCGCTCGAAGTCACGCCGCCGGCCACCCACCGGGATCGCTGATGTCCCCGACGACCGATCGGAGCCGGCCCGTCTGGCGCGATCGATCCGCGCTCGCGTGGGGCATCGCCGCCCTCGTCGCGATCGCGGCGGGCGGGGCGCTGAGCACCGCGCATCGCTGGGTCCTCGAGCTGGACCGGCACCGCGCCCTGCAGTCGGCCACCGACCGCGAAGGTGTCTCCCTGGTCCAGCGCACCCTGTCGGGCCAGGACATGGGCGCCGTCGAGCTGAGCGGCCGGATCGACCCGCTCGTCAAGACGATGACGCTGGAGACCGACCCCGAACGGGCGCGCCTGATGCGTCCCGGCGAGGCGCACCTGCGGGCCGTCGCCGAGACGCTGTCCAGCGCCGGCGTCATCGTGCTCAACGGCGCCGGCATCGTGGTGGCGGAATGGGGACCGGACCCGACGGAGCGCTTCATCGGCCGCGACCTGTCGTTCCGCCCGTACGTCCGGCAGGCGCTGAACGGGCGGCCGTCGGTCTACACGGGACTGGGTCCCGACCTGCGGACCCGCACGCTGCTGTTCAGCGCGCCGGTCCTGGCGAGCCGCGAATCCACCGGCGCCGTCATCGGCGCGATGGTCGCGCGCAAGTCGTCGGCGGTGCTGGACCGCTTCTTCGACGCGCGGGGCCATGCCGGCGGACTGCTGATCTCGCCGCAGGGCGTGGTCTTCGCGGCGAGCCGGCCCGACTGGGCGCTGGCCCTGGTGGGCCCGGCCACCCGGGAGCGCGCCGCGCGGCTGACGGCGACGCAGCGTTTCGCGGGGCTCTTCGTGGACCCGGCCCGGACGCGCGTGCTGCCCTTCGACCCCCTCGACGGCGCGGTGGTCGAGGTCGACGGCCGGCGCCTGGCCGCCGCTGCGACGACGATCGAGTGGAACGACCCGGACGGCCCCTGGCGCCTGGTGCTGCTGGACGACCTCTCCGCGACATGGACCGCGCGGCAGCAACTGGCGGTGGCAGCCCTGGCCGCGGCGCTCCTGCTGGGGGGCTACGCGCTGACGCGGCAGATCGCGGCCCATCGCCGTGAGCGCGAGCGCCACGCCGCGGCGATGGCCGCCCGCGCCGAGGCGGTCCGCGCCATGTTCCGCATCGCGCCCATCGGGGTCTGCCTGATCGTCAACGGCCGGATCGAGTTCCTCAATCCGGTGCTGGCCGAGCAACTGGGACTGCGCCTGTTCCAGGAGTGGCCGCGCCGCTACGCCGACGACGCCAGCCGCGCGCTGGTCGACACGGTGCTGCGCGAGCGGCGCCGCGCGTTCGACGCCGAGGTCCGCCTGGTCGGTGCCGGCGGCGGGACGCGCGCCTACGTGCTTTCGTCCATGCCCTTCGACTACGAGGGCGACAAACCCGGCGTGGTGCTGTGGCTGGTGGACATCACCCGGCGCCAGGAGGCCGCGCGCGAGGCGCGGCGGGCGATGGAGGCGGCCCGGGACGCGGCGCGCGCCAAGTCCAGCTTCCTGGCCGGCATGAGCCACGAGATCCGTTCGCCGATGAACGTCATCGTCGGCATGTCCGACCTCGCGCTGCAGACCGGCCTGGACGCGCGCCAGCGCAACTACCTTGAGAAGGTGAACGGCGCGGCGCTCAGCCTGCTCGACCTGATCGACGACATCCTGGACTTCAGCAGCATCGAGTCCGGCCGGATCGCGCTGGAGCGGGTGCCCTTCCAGCTCGACGGGGTGCTGGACCGCCTCATCGACCTGATCGGTCTGCGCGCTGAGGACAAGGGCGTGGAACTGCTGATCCACCGTCCCGCCGACGTCCCCGACGCGTTGATCGGCGATCCGATGCGGCTCGGCCAGGTGCTGATCAACCTGGGCGCCAACGCCGTGAAATTCACGGACAGCGGCGAGGTCATCGTCGCCGTGGAACGCGTGCCGGCGGGCGCGGCCGGCGCGGGGACCGGGACCGGGACCGGGACCGATGGCGATGTCGATGTCGATGGCAAGGACGACGAGGTCGAGCTGCGCTTCAGCGTCACCGATTCGGGCATCGGCATGACGGAGGCGACGATCTCGCGGCTGTTCCACAGTTTCCACCAGGCCGACACGTCGACGACGCGCCAGTACGGCGGCAGCGGGCTGGGCCTGGCGGTCAGCCGCCAGCTGGTCGAGATGATGGGCGGCCGCATCCAGGTCACGTCCCGCCCGGGCGAGGGCTCGACCTTCTCCTTCACCGTGCGGCTCGGTCTGCGCCGGGGGGCGCTCGCGACGGCCACGCGGGCCACGGCGGCGATGGCCGACCTGTCGCGGCTGCGCGTGCTGGTGGCCGATGACAACCGCGCCGCGCGCGAGATCCTCGGCGCCTTGTGCGCGGGCTTCGGCATGCGCGTGGACACGGCCGTCAACGGCGCGAACGCCGCGCAATGCGTGCTGGAGGCCGAGGCCGGCAAGCGACCCTACGACCTGGTGCTGATGGACTGGCAGATGCCCGTGCTGGACGGCCTCGAGGCGACGCGGCTGATCGCGGCGGGGAGGCTCGCCTCGCCGCCGGCGATCCTGCTGGTCACCGCCTTCGGCCGCGATGCCACGCTCGCCGCCGCGCTGGTCGACGCGGACCCGCGCCACCGGCCGCAGTTGCTGAGCAAGCCGGTCACCGCCTCGACGCTGCTGTCGGCCATCGGCGAGGCCACCGGGCAGGCGCAGGTGCGCACGCTCGCGTCCCCGCGGCGCGGCATCGCGACGCGCGCGGCGATGGCGCGGCTGACCGGGACGCGGCTGCTGGTCGTCGAGGACGATCCGGTCAGCCGGGAGCTGGGCGCCGAGCTGCTGCGCGCCGCCGGCCTGGACGTGACGCTGGCGCCGGACGGCCAGGCCGCGCTCGACCTGCTGGCGCTTCCGGATCCGGGCATCGACGCGGTGCTGATGGATTGCCAGATGCCGAGGATGGACGGCTTCGAGACCACGCGCCGCCTGCGCCAGGACCCGCGCTGGCGCGATCTGCCCGTCATCGCGCTGACGGCCAGCGCGACGCTGGAGGCGCGCGAACGTCTCGCCGCCGCCGGCATGAACGGCTGGCTGAGCAAGCCGCTGAGCGTGGACCGCCTCTTCGAGGTGCTGGCGCATTTCTCGCGCGGCGGGATGCCGGATCCGTCGGCGGTCGCCGGCGAGGGCGCGACGCCGGGGGCTGAGGCCTCCGCGGACGGCTCGGCGGACACCTCGACGGACGCCGACCTGGACGCGCTGCTGACGCGCCTGAGCCAACTGCTCCAGGGCAGCGACGCGGCGGCCGTCGAGATCGGCCGCTCGCTGGCGGAGACGATCGCCCGGCGGCCGCCCCCGCCGGCCCGCGCCCGTCTGCTGCGCCGCGTCGCCGCAGCGGCCTCGGGCTTCCGTTTCGACGAAGCGCTGGCGCTGCTGAGCTGGGACGCCGGCACGCCGGCCGGAGGGCCGCCGACATGACGCGCGCGGCGATCCTGCCGGCACGTCATGCGGCCGCCACGGGAGTCGCCGCGTGGGCCGCCGCCAGGGTCGTCCAGGGGACCGCCGCGCGGGTCGCCGCCTGGGTGGTCGCGGCGGCGCTGTCGCTGCTCGCCGGCGCGCTGATCGCCGGGCAGGCGCGGCAGGTCCTCGACGAGCGGTTCCGCGACCGGATGGCGGCCGCGATCGACCGCGAAGTCCTGCTCTTCCGCGGCCTCACGGAAGAGAGCAAGGCGATGGGCGCGCTGCGGCTGGCGGGCCGCATGGATCCCGACCTGAAGAAGGCCGCGCGGCAGACCGATCTCCAGGCGGCGCTGCGCATGCGGCCGGCCGCCGACGTGCTGTCCGCGATGAACGACCAGCTCGGCGCGGACGTCAGCTTCGTGACCAACCGCGACGGCATGATCGTCGGCGAATGGAACCGCGGCCTGCAGCGGTCGCCCATGGGCATGGACCTCAGCCACCGCGAGTATTTCCGCGAGTCCATGGCCGGCCGCGTCGCCGTCTCGATGGCGGTCAGCCAGGCCACGGCGCGCCGGGCCCTCTACCTGAGCGCGCCAGTCTTCCAGGACGTCGACGCGCGGGGGCCGGTGATCGGCGTCGTCGCCACGCAGTTCTACGGTCCGTCGCTGGACCGCTTCCTGACCGCGCACGAAGACATGAACTCGCTGATCCTGTCGCCCGAGGGCGTGGTGATGGCGTCGACCCGCCCCGAGTGGGCGTTGATGCTCGCGGGTGTCGCGTCGCCCGGGCGCAGCCGGCGCCTGACCGAGGGGCAGCGCTACGGACGCCAGTTCGAGGACCCGGCCCGCGCGGCCGTGCTTCCCTTCGATCCTGGCGCGAGCGACGCGGTGATCGACGGGCACCCGCAGGCGCTGGTGGCGCGCGACCTGGGCTGGCGCGACAGCGCCGGCCCGTGGCGGATGGTCGTCGTCGCCGATCTCTCGAGCGCGCTCAGCGGACCGGCGCAGGCGGGCATCGGCCTGCTGTCCGCGCTGCTGTGCTTCGCCGCGCTCGCCGCGTTGCTGCGCGGCCTCTCGCTGCGCGCCGCGCGGCACGCGCAGGAGACGGCGCTCCTGCGCCAGGGCGAACGCTTCATGGCCCTCATCGAGCACACGCCCACCGGCATCGGGCTGATCTCGGACGGCGTGGTGGGCATCGCCAATCCGGCGCTGCGGCGCCTGGTCGACGTCGAGATCGGCCAGCCCTGGCCCGACGTCTACGCGGACGACGTCAGCCGCGCGCGTGCCCGGGCGCAGCTGGACAACGGCAACGGCAGCGAAGTCGAACTGCAGATCGTCGATCCCGAGGGCGCGCGCCACGCCTGCCTGGCGGCGTTCCTGCCGGTGGCCTTCGGCCACTCGGGCACGCTGATCTGGCTGACGGACCTGACCGACCGCCTGTCCGCCGAGAACGAGATCCGCGCGGCGCGCGAATCCGCGGAGACCACCACCCGCGCCAAGGCCGACTTCTTCGCCAACATGAGCCACGAGTTGCGCACGCCGATGAACGCGATCATCGGCATGGCCGAGCTGGCGCTGCAGACCGAACTCGACGCGCGCCAGCGCAACTATGTGGACAAGACCTGCCGTGCCGCGGAGACCCTGCTCGGCGTGATCGACGACATCCTCGATTTCAGCCGCATCGAGGCCGGCCGGCTGACGCTCGAGCACATCCCGTTCGAGCTCGACGACGTGCTGGCGCACCTGGTGCAGGTCGTCGGTCTCGGCCTGGAGGAGAAAGGCGTGGAGCTTCTGTTGAGCGTGCCGGCCGGCTTGCCGGCGACGCTGGTCGGCGATCCGTTCCGCCTCGGCCAGGTGCTGGCCCACGTCGCCAAGCATGCGGCGCGGCGCAGCGAGCAGGACGAGGTTGTGGTGGCCGTGGCCGCCGTGATGGAAGAGGACCGCCTGACCGCCGGCGATCGTGGCATCGGCGATCAAGGTGTCGACATCGACGACGGTGCCGACGACATCGATGGCATCGACCCTCCCGAGCACGACGCGCGCGACGGCATCGACGACACCGGCATCCTGCTGCGCTTCAGCATCCGCGACAGCGGTCCCGCGCTGTCGCCCCCGGAGCTGGCGCGGCTGGGCCGGGGGCCGGCGGAAGGCGACGCGGACACCCCCGATCGCGGCGATCTGGCGCTGGCCGTGTGCCGGATGCTGGTGGAGATGATGGGCGGGACGCTGAGCGTGGACTCGATGCCCGGCGCGGGCCTGACGCTGCACTTCACGGTGCGGCTGGGCATCGGCGCGCGCGAGGACGGCGACGAGGTCCATGAGGCCCACGAAGCCCACGAAGCCCATGAAGGCGGGCAGGCCGGCGGGCGGCCGGCGGCGCTCCACGGCCGCGTGCTGATCGTCGACGACAACCGCGTCGCCCGCGAGGTCCTGGCCGCGCTCTGCCAAGGCCTGGGCCTGCAGGCCGAGCAGGCTGCCGACGGCGCGCGCGCCGTGCGGGCGGTGCACGCGGCCGCGCGGGAGCACCGCCCGTTCGACTGGGTGCTGATGGACTGGAAGATGGCGGAGATGGACGGCGTGGCCGCGGCGGCCCGGCTCTTCGAGGAAGCGGTCCCCGTGCCGCGCATCGTGATGGTGACCGCCTTCGGCAATGACGACGCGCTGTACGAGGCGATGACGGCGCTGCCGATCACGCCGCCGCTGCCCGTGCTCGGCAAGCCGGTGACGGCTGCCGCGCTGCGGGGCGCCCTCGGGGCGTTGGACGGCTCGCGCCCAGGAAACACTCACTCGGGCGCTCACCCGGGCGCGCATCCGCACGCGCAAGCCCGCCGCGCCGCCACGAAGGCGACGATGCAGGCCCTGGCCGGCGCGCGGCTGCTGGTCGTGGAGGACAACCCGGTCAACCAGGAGCTCGCCCAGGAGCTGCTGACCAACGCCGGCATCGCGGTGACCCTCGCGGGCAACGGCGCGATCGCGCTGGAGCGGCTGCGGCAGTCGCCGGACGGCTTCGACGGGGTGCTGATGGACTGCCAGATGCCGGTGATGGACGGCTACGACGCCACGCGTCAGTTGCGCCAGGACGCCCGCTGGCGCGAGCTGCCCGTCATCGCGCTGACGGCCAACGCCACCGGCGCCGACCGCGCGCGCATCCTGGCCACCGGCATGAACGACCACGTCGCCAAGCCGCTGAACGTCGACACGCTGTTCGAGGTCCTCGCGCGCTGGATCCTCCCCGCCGGGGGCGCGGCCATGGCGGCGGCCGCGCGGCCCCGTACGACGGCGGTGCCGCCGCTGTCCGCCGCCGTTCCCCCGCCCGACATGCTGTCCGCGCCGTCTGCGTCCTCCAGGCTCCGCGGATCGCGGCCGGTCACCCCGGCGCTGCCCGTCGTCGACGGCCTCGAGGCGCGCTCCGGCCTGGCCGCGGCCGCGAACAACGCCGTGCTCTACCTGCGCCTGCTGAAGGTCTTCCTCCATTCCCAGCAGGAGACCGGCGCGCGGCTGGCCGAGGCGGCCGCGTCGGACCACGCGCACGCGCTGGAACAGATCGCCCATTCGCTGCGGGGCTCGTCCGCGACCATCGGCGCGCTGCCGTTGAGCGAGGCGGCCGCCGCGCTGGAGAGCGCCTGCCGCGCCCGGGCGCCGGCGGCCCGGCGGCGGGAGTTGGCGATGGCCCTGCGCGTCACGCTGGACCGCCTGCTGCACGCCCTGGGGCAGACCTTCGCGGACGGCACGCCGCCGCCGATGCCCGGTCCGCTGCAGGATCCGCTGCAGGATCCGCCGCGGCCGGCGGGCCTCCCGATGCTGGACGAACGCCTGGCGCGCCTGCGCCGCGAGCTGGGCGAGCACGACGCCGCGGCGGTGGACACCGCCGAGCGGCTCAAGGAGGAGATCGACCGGGGCGGGCATGGCCTGGACGACCGGCGCGCCACCGCCCTGCGCGAGGTCCTGGCGGCCGCGACGCGATTCGACTTCGAGACCGCGCGCCGCGGCCTGGACCAGGAGGCGGCCCGGGCTGAACAACCGCCCCACTCGACCCACATGCCGCCCGCGCCGCCCCCGCCGTCACCCGGCGCCCGATCGATGGAGGATCCCCAGCCATGAGCCTCTCCAACGGAGACCCGCGCCCGACGATCCTGATCGTGGACGATTCGCCCGAGGTCCTGTCGCAGCTGTACGAACTGCTCAAGGAGCGGCACCGCGTCAAGGTGGCGACCACCGGCGACCGCGCGCTGCGCATCGCGGCCGAGCCGCCGCGGCCCGACCTCATCCTGCTGGACGTGCTGATGCCCAGCATGGACGGCTACGAGCTCTGCCGCTGGCTCAAGGCGGACGCGGCCACGCGCGACATCCCGGTGCTCTTCCTCACGGCGCGCTCGGACCCCGCGGACGAGAGCCACGGGCTGTCGCTGGGCGCGGTGGACTACATCACCAAGCCGATCAGTCCGCCGATCCTGCTCGCGCGGGTGCGCACGCACCTGCAGCTCAAGGCCACCGCGGACGTGCTCCGCGAACGCGCCGCACACCTGGAAGCCGAAATCGCACGCTGGGCCGGCGCTCCGGACTGACGGAGCTTTGATAATCATCCGGTCTTTGGTGCTTTCGGCCTTGTCATGCACTTCCGGCTTCTGTCCGTCGTTCTCATCACGCTTCTCCTGGGGTCAGGCCTTGTCCAGGCCCAGCCTCGGCCGGTGACGCCGCGCGGTCCGCTCGACGCGCAGGAGCAGAACAACATCGCGGTGTTCCGCAAGGTGTCGCCGTCGGTCGTCCACATCACGACGCTGGCCCAGCAGCGCGACCTCTTCTCCCGGCACGTGACGGAGGTGCCCAGCGGCACCGGCAGCGGCTTCCTGTGGGACGAGCTGGGCCACATCGTCACCAACTTCCACGTGATCCGCGGCGCCTCGGCGGCGAAGGTCACGCTGTCGGACCAGAGCGCGTATGACGCCACGCTGGTCGGCGTCGATCCGGACCGCGACCTGGCCGTGCTGCGCATCGTCGCGCCGCGCGAGAAGCTGACCCCCGTGCCCATGGGCAGCAGCCGCGACCTGCTGGTCGGACAGACGGTCTATGCGATCGGCAATCCGTTCGGACTCGACCAGACGCTGACGCGCGGCATCGTCTCGGCGTTGAACCGCGAGATCGAATCGATGACGCAGCGCACGATCCGCGGCGCGATCCAGACCGACGCGGCGATCAACCCCGGCAACTCGGGCGGTCCGCTGCTGGACTCGGCAGGCCGGCTGATCGGCGTCAACACCTCCATCTTCAGCCCGAGCGGCGGCAGCAACGGCATCGGCTTCGCCATCCCCGCCGACGAGGTGAACCGCGTCGTGCCGCAACTGATCAAGCACGGCCGCGTGATCCGGCCCGCGCTGGGACTGACCGCCGGCAGCGAGCAGTTGCGCCAGGCGCTGCGTCTGCCCAAGGGCGTCGTGCTGATCGGCCTGCAGCCCGGCGGCGGCGCGCAGCGCGCGGGGCTGCAGCCGTTCATGCGCGGTCGCGACGGCCGCATCGTCGGCGGCGACGTCATCACCGCCGTCAACGGCAAGGCGGTGGCCGACCTCGACGACCTGCTCGGCGAACTCGAGGAACGCCAGGTCGGCGAGAAGGTCACGCTGACCGTCTGGAACGGCGGCAAGACGCGCCAGGTCCTGGCCCCGCTCACCAGCGACTGATCGCCGGGACCGGTCGCCTACCCCAATTCGCGATAACCCTCCCGGGACCCCGGTCCGGACGGCCCGCCTAGACTCGGCGCCCATGCAAGCCCGACTTTCGATCCTCGACCTCGCCTTCATCGTCGACGGCGGTTCCGCCGCCCAGGCGCTCCGCGAGAGCATGGCGCTGGCGCAGCACGCCGAGCGCCTCGGCTACACCCGCTACTGGGTCGCCGAACACCACAACATGGACGGCGTCGCCTCGTCCGCCACCGCCGTGCTGATCGGCCAGATCGCCGCGGCGACCTCGACGATACGCGTCGGCTCGGGCGGGATCATGCTGCCCAACCACGCGCCGCTGACGATCGCCGAACAGTTCGGCACGCTGGCCACGCTGTTCCCCGGCCGCATCGACCTGGGACTGGGCCGCGCGCCGGGCACCGACGGACCGACGATGCGCGCGCTGCGCCGCCACCTGGCCACCGCCCATGAGGACCGCTTCCCCGAGGACGTGCTGGAGCTGATCGGCTACCTCGCCCCCGCGCAGGAGGGTCAGGTCGTGCGCGCCGTGCCCGGCCAGGGCACCGAGGTGCCGGTCTGGCTGCTCGGCTCCAGCCTGTACGGCGCCCAGCTGGCCGCCTACCTGGGGCTGCCGTTCGCGTTCGCCTCGCATTTCGCACCGGCGATGCTGATGCAGGCGCTGGAGATCTACCGCGCCCAGTACCGGCCCAGCGCCCGGAACCCGGAGCCCTACGCGGCGGTCGGGCTCAACGTCGTCGTGGCCGACACCGATGCGCAGGCGCAGCGCCTGTTCACCTCCATCCAGCAGCGTTTCCTCGGCATGCAGCGCGGCCAGCGCGGCCTGCTGCCGCGGCCCATCGACAGCATGGACACGCTGTGGACCGCCGGCGAGAAGCTGGGCGTGGAGCGCATGTTGTCGGAGTCCATCGTCGGCTCGCCGCGCACGGTGCGCGAAGGGCTGCTGGCGACGCAGGAGCGCACCGGCGCGGACGAGTTCATCGTCGCCTGCGCGGTGCATGACCCGGCCGCGCGGCGGCGCTCGTACGAGCTGCTGGCAGGTATTGCCGCAGGTTCGGCCGCAGGCACCGCGGGCTGAATCCGGCGCCGGCGTGCGGCTGGCGCAGCGCGGTGACGGAGACAGGGGAGCCGCCTGCCGCGAATCGAGGAGCGCCGGCCGCGGGGCGCTCAACTTCGCGGATTGGCACGAACGCCGGGGATTGGGAGGATGACGGCCCTCACCCCCCAGGAGTTCCTCCCGCATGTCTGTCCGCGTCCGCTCCTTCTTCCCACCCTCCTCCGCCGGATCCGCGAGAGCCGCGAGAGCCGCGACACGGCAGACGGGCTTCAGCCTGATCGAAGTGACGATGGCGCTGGTGCTGCTGGGCGCGATGTCGCTCGGTGCGCTGCAGGTGCAGCAGTTCCAGCAGATCGTCGACAGCGGACGCCAGGCCGGGCTGCGGCTCGCCGCGCTGCGGGACGGTGCCGAGCGTTATGCGCGGGATCACGGGGCCACCCTGCTGGCGCTGAAGTCACGCACGGCCTGCGAGAAGATCGCCCTCTCGCGGACGTCCTCGGCGGGAACGCCGCCGCCCGGAGACTGCGCCCTGAAGCTCGACGGGAAGCCCGACGGCAAGACGCTGGCGGTCAACGCCTTCCAGCCGTCGATCGGTGAGCTGCAGGCGCTGGGCTACGTCAATCTCGACGACAGCCTGCCGTTCCCGCACGGGAACACGATCGTGGACGGCCGCACCGGCCAGGCCGCCGAGCCGCGATGGGCCGTGTCCGTGCTGTGCCACGCGAACTGCGACCCGGCAAAAGGCGGTGGTCCGATCTTCCGGGTCATGCTCTACAACACCCAGCCGTTCTTCGCGCAGGAGGATCTCCCCTTCGGCTACGGCGCCCAGTTGAAGGCGACGCTGCGGGCGCTCGGACCCGATGCGATGGTGTCCCTGCCGGGCGAGTCCCCGGAGACGGCGGTGACGCTCAGGGGCAAGGAGGCCGCCGCCGTCACCAATCCGCTGAAGGGCGACAGCCCCGACACCGGCGTTCCCGGCGTCGTGGCGTCGAATCAGCTGGTCTACGTGGACAAGGGTGCCCTCACCCCGGGCATCGCCTGCGGCGTCGCCACCGGCGCCAGCGGTCCCGGCGCCAGCGGCGCGACCTGCCGCGACGGCTCGGCGACGCCGACGCAGCGCTGGGATTTCAATGCCCAGCCGCTGGAGAACGTCGGTCGCCTGCAGGTCGTGGGCGACACCGCCATCGGCGGCCGGACCACCCTCCACAAGGACCTGCAGGTCGGCAGGAAGGACCACGGCGCCTGGCCGGCCCACGTCAGCGTGAACCGGGGGAACGTCGATCTCCACGAGGGCAAGCTGGTGGTGCATCGCGGCTACGGCGACTTCAGCGATCACCGGTCGCACGCGAACTCGCGGCTGGGCGGCATCCGGCTGCCGACGACGAATGGCCCGGGCCTGCCTTGCGATCCCGTCAGCAACGATCCCGATCAGGCCGGCGGCAACCTCGGCCTCTACTTCGATGGCAAGGCCATGCACGTGATGGTCTGCCGCCCGCGGCAGCTGTCGGCATTGGGCGGAGCCGCCAACCAGCGCCGGGTCTGGCAGATGGACGGCATCTGGACGCGCAGCGGCGACGCGCGAAGCGCGGACCGCGTGCAGCTGCCCCATCCCTGACGGTCAGGTCCGGGGCTTATCCCACCCACTTGCGCGCGTTGCGGAACATGCGCATCCACGGGCTGAACTCGCCGGCGTCGCCGCCGGTCCAGCTCATCTGGATGTTGCGGAACACGCGTTCCGGATGCGGCATCAGCGCGGTGAAGCGGCCGTCGGCCGTGGTCACCGCGGTCAGGCCTTGCGGGCTGCCGTTGGGGTTCAGCGGGTACTGCTCGGTCGGCTGGCCGTCGCCGTCGACGTAGCGCATCGCGCGCAGCACCTGGTCCGGGTTGCCGCGCTGCGAGAAGTCCGCGAAGCCCTCGCCGTGCGCGACCGCGATGGGCAGGCGGCTGCCGGCCATCCCGGTGAAGAAGATGCTCGGCGAGTCGACGATCTCGACCTGCGCCAGGCGGGCCTCGAACTGCTCGCTGCGGTTGCGCACGAACTTGGGCCAGTGCTGCGCGCCGGGGATCATCGGCGACAGCGCCGCCAGCATCTGGCAGCCGTTGCACACGCCCAGCGCGAAGCTGTCGGAGCGCGCGAAGAAGGCCTCGAAGGCCGCCTTCAGCACCGGGTTGAAGAGGATGGACCGCGCCCAGCCCTCGCCCGCGCCCAGCGTGTCGCCGTAGCTGAAGCCGCCGCAGGCGACGAAGCCCTTGAAGTCCTTCAGGTCGACCGCGCCGGCCTGCAGGTCGCTCATGTGCACGTCGTAGGCGTCGAAGCCGGCCTGCGCCATCGCATAGGCCATCTCGACATGCGAGTTGACGCCCTGCTCGCGCAGGATCGCGACCTTGGGGCGCACGCCGCTGGCGATCAGCGCGGCGGCGACGTCGTCCTTCACGTCGAAGCTGGGCGACCAGTGCAGGCCCTTGCCCGGCGTGCCCGCCAGCGTGTGTTCCTGGTCCGCGCAGGCGGGGTTGTCGCGCTCGCGGGCGATGCGCCACGAGACCTGGTCCCATTCCTGCTGCAGCTCGGCCAGCGGCGCGGCGAAGACCTTCTTCGCGTCGCGCCAGACTTCGGCCTGCTTCGTGTCGTTGGTCTTGCCGACGACGTGCGAGAGCTTGGACAGCCCGTGCGTGCGCAGCGTCTGCAGCACGGCGTCGCGGTCGCCGGTGGCGACCTGCAGCACGATGCCCAGTTCCTCGTTGAACAGCGCCTTCAGCGTCAGTTCTTCGCGGCGGGCGCTGACCTGCGAGGCCCAGTTCTTGGAGTCGCCCATCTCGGCGCGGCTGTCGCTGATGCCGTCGCCTTCGGTGACCAGCATGTCGACGTTCAGGCTCACGCCGCGCTGGCCGGCGAAGGCCATCTCCAGCGCCGCGGCGAACAGGCCGCCGTCGCTGCGGTCGTGGTACGCCAGCAGCTTGCCCTGACCGCGCAGGTCGTTCACGGCGGCCACCAGCGACTTCAGCAGCGCGGGATCGTCGAGGTCGGGGACCTCGGGGCCGAACTGGTTCAGCGTCTGCGCCAGGATGGAGCCACCCATGCGCATGCGGCCCTGGCCGAGGTCGACCAGGACGAGCGTCGTGTCGCCGTCGCGCAGCTGCGGCGTCAGCGTGCCCCGCACGTCCGCCAGCGAGGCGAAGGCGGTGATGATCAGCGAGACCGGCGCGGTGACCTGCTTCGTGGCGCCGTCGTCGCTCCAGCGCGTGCGCATCGACAGCGAATCCTTGCCCACCGGGATCGAGATGCCCAGCGCCGGGCACAGGTCCATGCCGACGGCCTTGACGGTGTCGTACAGCGCGGCGTCTTCACCCGGTTCGCCGCAGGCCGCCATCCAGTTGGCGGACAGCTTCACGCGCGACAGCTCGATGGGCGCGGCCAGCAGGTTGGTGATGGCCTCGGCGACGGCCATGCGGCCCGACGCGGGCGCGTCGACGGCGGCCAGCGGCGTGCGCTCGCCCATGCTCATCGCCTCGCCGGTGAAGCCCTTGAAGTCGGACAGCGTGACGGCGACGTCGGCCACCGGCAGTTGCCACGGGCCGACCATCTGGTCGCGGTGGTTCAGGCCGCCGACGGTGCGGTCGCCGATGGTGACCAGGAAGCGCTTGCTGGCCACCGTCGGGTGGCGCAGCACGGTGCGCGCGGCCACGCCCAGATCCACGCCGTCCAGCGTCAGCGCACCGCCCGAACGGGCCACGCGCGTCACGTCGCGGTGCATCTTCGGCGGCTTGCCCAGCAGCACGTCCATCGGCATGTCGATGGCGCGTTCGCCGTCGGTGCCGTCTTCCAGGACCAGCTCACGCTGCTCGGTCGTCACGCCGACGACGGCGAACGGGCAGCGCTCGCGCTCGGCCATCGCGGTGAAGAGTTCGAGGCTCTCCGGCGCGATCACCAGGACGTAGCGCTCCTGGCTCTCGTTGCACCAGATCTCCTTGGGCGCCAGGCCACTCTCTTCCAGCGGCACCTTGCGCAGGTCGAAGATCGCGCCGCGGCCCGCGTCGTTCACCAGTTCCGGGAAGGCGTTGGAGATGCCGCCCGCGCCGACGTCGTGCACGGCCAGGATGGGGTTGCGCTCGGCCAGGCCCCAGCAGTGGTTGAGGACTTCCTGCGCGCGGCGCTGGATCTCGGGGTTGCCGCGCTGGACCGAGTCGAAGTCCAGGTCGGCGGTGTTGGTGCCGGCGGCCATCGAGCTCGCCGCGCTGCCGCCCATGCCGATGCGCATGCCGGGACCGCCCAGCTGGATCAGCAGCGAGCCGGCCGGGAAGGCGATCTTCTTCGTCAGGTCCGCGCGGATCGCGCCGAGGCCGCCCGCGATCATGATCGGCTTGTGATACCCCCGGCGGATGCCGTCCACGTCCTGCTCGAAGACGCGGAAGTAGCCGCCCAGCGCGGGCCGGCCGAACTCGTTGTTGAAGGCGGCGCCGCCCAGCGGGCCCTCGGTCATGATCTGCAGCGCGCTGGCGATGTGCGCGGGCTTGCCGACCGGGTTCTTCTCCCAGGGCTCGGACAGGCCCGGCAGGTGCAGGTTGGAGACCGAGAAGCCGGTCAGGCCGGCCTTGGGCTTGGCGCCGCGGCCGGTCGCACCCTCGTCGCGGATCTCGCCGCCGGCGCCGGTGGAGGCTCCCGGATGCGGGGAGATCGCCGTCGGGTGGTTGTGCGTCTCGACCTTCATCAGCACGTGCGCGGTTTCGGCGCGGGCCTCGTACCGCGGCGCGCGGCGGTCGCCGGCGGCCATCCAGCGCTCGATCACGTGGCCTTCCATCACCGCCGCGTTGTCGGCGTAGGCGATCACCGTGTGCTGCGGGTGCAGCTTCTCGGTGTTGCGGATCATGCCGAACAGCGACAGCGGCTGCGCCTCGCCGTCGATGGTGAACTGGGCGTTGAAGATCTTGTGGCGGCAGTGCTCGCTGTTGGCCTGCGCGAACATCATCAGCTCGACATCGCTGGGGTCGCGGCCCAGCTTCGTGAAGGCGGCGACCAGGTAGTCGATCTCGTCGTCGGACAGCGCCAGGCCCCAGGCGCCGTTGGCCTCGTCCAGCGCGGCGCGGCCACGGGCCAGCACGTCGACGTGCGCGAGCGGCTGGGCCTGCTTCTCGTCGAACAGGTGGGCGCCGGCCTCGCGCGACAGCAGCACGCTTTCCGTCATGCGGTCATGCAGCAGGTCGGCGCAGGCAAGGATCTCGGCCTCGGTCAGCGCCTTGGCGCCCCCGGTCAGGCCGGCGGTCAGGCTGCTGAGCAGGCCGGACTTCAGCGTCAGGCGGAACTCGGTGACGCGTTCGACGCGGTGGATGGGCAGGCCGCAGTTGTGGGCGATGTCGGTGGCCTTGGAGGCCCAGGGGCTCAGCGTGCCCAGGCGCGGGGCGACGACGATCAGCGCGCCGTCCGATGCACCGTTCGACGGGCCTTCGTAGGCGTCGCCGTAGTTCAGCAGCGCGGCCAGCTTGCCGCTGCCGTCGGCATCGAGGGCGGTGTCGGTCCAGACCCAGTGGACGTGGCGCGCATGCACCGCGGCGATGCGGTCGCTGACGGCCTGCAGACGCGCCAGCAGCGCCGCGGCCCGGAAGGACGAGAGGGCATTGCCCCCCTCGAAGTGAATCAGATGCTTGGAGGAGGTGGTGCTGGCCATGGGGTCCCAGGGGGTTTGCGCCGCGCGCGCCGCGACGGTGAGCCCGCCATTCTAGCCAGCGCGGTCACGCGGCCCGGGTTTACCCCCTCCGGCCCCCTCAGCGGCAGTCGGTGAGGCGATCCAGCGCCACATGCATCTGCTGGTCGGACAGCTTGCCGCGCTGCGGCTGCACCCATGCGCCGGGTGTTCCGGTGGTCAGGGGTTTGACGGCCAGCACCTTGACCGGCTCCGGCTGCACGGGACGCTCGCGGTCCAGCGACCACCAGCCGTCCGGCACGGTGCAGGTCATGCCGACATCGACCGTGGCCGGCGCCGCGACGGCGCCGGTCGCATCGAAGGTCAGGGCGCACAGGCCCAGGAACGGCGCCAACAGGCGCAGACGTACATGCACACGCACACGCAACTTCACGGCAGCTCCCTACTACTCGTTCGAGTTACCCAATGTATGGATGTTTCATGACGTAATCGCCCGAACATTCCGGCATTCGCCCGTTTTCCTGCCCCTCATTCGTGGGGGTGACAGGGCGAGGGCAACGTGCAGGGCCGTGCCCCGCTCAGCCCCTGAGGCGCCGGGCTCTTCCGACCGGCGGATGGCGGGGGTCATGGCTTGTCGCTACATTGGTCGGTTCCCGGACCCGGCGTGCCTCCCATGAAGCTGGCGCGCGGGTCATCCATTGCCACTGGAGACCACCATGTCCCGCAAGACCCCCATCGAGCTCTACCGCAACATCGGCATCTCGGCGCACATCGACGCCGGCAAGACGACGACGACGGAGCGCATCCTGTTCTACACCGGGGTCAATCACAAGATCGGTGAAGTGCACGACGGCGCGGCGACGATGGACTGGATGGCGCAGGAGCAGGAACGCGGGATCACGATCACCTCGGCCGCGACGACCTGCTTCTGGAAGGGCATGGACCGCTCCTATCCGGAGCACCGCATCAACATCATCGACACCCCGGGGCACGTGGACTTCACCATCGAGGTGGAGCGTTCCATGCGCGTGCTGGACGGCGCGGTGATGGTGTACGACTCGGTCGGCGGCGTGCAGCCGCAGTCGGAGACGGTCTGGCGCCAGGCCAACAAGTACAAGGTGCCACGTCTTGCCTTCGTCAACAAGATGGACCGCGTGGGCGCGGACTTCTACCGCGTGCGCCAGATGATGGTGGACCGCCTCAAGGCCAACCCGGTGCCGGTGGTGCTGCCGATCGGCGCGGAGGAGCACTTCAAGGGCGTGATCGACCTGCTGAAGATGAAGGCCATCCTGTGGCACGACGCCACGCAGGGCATGACCTTCGATTACCAGGAGATCCCGCCCGAGCTGAAGGCCCAGGCCGACGAATGGCGCGAGAAGATGGTCGAGGCGGCGGCCGAGGCCGACGAGGAACTGATGAACAAGTACCTCGAGACCGGCGAGCTCGACGAGGCCGAGATCAAGCGTGCCATCCGCAAGCGCACGATCGCGGGCGAGATCCAGCCGATGCTGTGCGGCACGGCGTTCAAGAACAAGGGCGTGCAGCGGATGCTGGACGCGGTGATCGACTTCATGCCCTCGCCGGTGGACATCCCGCCGGTGCACGGCTTGGACGACGACGAGCAGGACACGACGCGCGCGGCCGACGACGGCGCGAAGTTCAGCGCCCTCGCCTTCAAGCTGATGACCGATCCGTATGTGGGCCAGCTGACCTTCGTGCGGGTGTACTCGGGCATCCTGAAATCGGGCGACTCGGTCTACAACCCGACGCGCGGAAAGAAGGAACGCATCGGCCGGATCCTGCAGATGCATGCCAACCAGCGCGAGGAGATCAAGGAGATCCTGGCCGGCGACATCGCCGCCTGCGTGGGCCTGAAGGACGTCACGACCGGCGAGACGCTGTGCGACCCCGAGGCCATCATCACACTGGAGCGGATGATCTTCCCGGAGCCGGTGATCTCGCAGGCGGTGGAACCGAAGACGAAGGCGGACCAGGAGAAGATGGGCATCGCGCTCGGACGCCTGGCGGCGGAGGATCCCTCCTTCCGCGTGCGCACGGACGAGGAATCGGGCCAGACCATCATCTCCGGCATGGGCGAGCTCCATCTGGAGATCATCGTGGACCGGATGAAGCGCGAGTTCAGCGTCGAGGCCAACGTCGGCAAGCCGCAGGTGGCCTATCGCGAGACGGTGCGCAAGGCGGTGACGGACGTGGAAGGCAAGTTCGTGCGCCAGTCCGGCGGCAAGGGCCAGTACGGGCACGTGGTGTTCTCGCTGGCGCCGCAGGAGCCGGGCAAGGGCTTCGAGTTCGTCGACGCGATCAAGGGCGGCGTGGTGCCGCGCGAGTTCATCCCGGCGGTGGAGAAAGGCGTCATCGACAGCCTGCCCAACGGCGTGCTGGCGGGGTATCCGGTGGTGGACGTGAAGGTCACGCTGACCTTCGGCTCGTACCACGACGTGGACTCCAACGAGAACGCGTTCAAGATGGCCGCGTCGCTGGGCTTCAAGGAAGCCTGCCGACGCGCCAGCCCGGTCATCCTCGAACCGATGATGGCCGTGGAAGTCGAAACGCCGGAAGACTATGCGGGTACGGTGATGGGCGATCTGTCCAGCCGCCGCGGCATGGTGCAAGGCATGGACGACATGATCGGTGGTGGGAAGATCATCAAGGCGGAAGTGCCGCTGTCGGAGATGTTCGGGTACTCGACCTCGCTGCGCTCCGCGACGCAGGGCCGCGCGACCTACACGATGGAGTTCAAGCACTACAGCGAAGCGCCGAAGAACGTCGCCGACGCGATCATGACTGCGAGAGCCAAATGACGCGACGCCTCGGCTGAGGCGTCATGACGAAGAACGGGCCGCAACAGCGGCCCGTTCTTCATGGTGCTTTCAACGCATGCTCAGGGAGCCGTCGGCAATCCGGACTCGCGGACCTGCTGGTCGATCTTGGGCTCGCTCCTGCGGGCGGCGTCGAGGTCCTGCTGCGCGCGATCGGTGTCGCCCTGCTGCTGCCAGGCCAGGCCGCGCCCGTACAGCGACCAGGCGTAGCCGGGCTTCAGCTGGATCGCCGTGTCGAAAGCGGCCTTGGCCCGCGGCAGGTCGCCCATGCGCAGCCGGGTCCAGCCCAGCGAGTCCTGGAAGGCGGCGTCCTTCGCGCTGATCTCGACGGCGCGCTCGCAGTCCTGCACGGCGATCGGCAGTTCCAGGTTGCGGGTCGTGCGCAGGAAGCAGCGCTCGTTGTAGGCGTTGCCCAGATTGACGTCGCGCCGATGGGTGCTGATCCACAGCTCCCATTGCCGGTGCGCCTCGGGCACCAGGCCCAGGGTTCCGTACATCAGGGCCATCCGGAAGCGCTGATGCGCGTCGCGGGGCAGACGGACGTCCAGAAGGGCCAGATCGGCGGCCGCCTCGTCGCGCTTGTTCAAGCGCGTATTGGCGCCCGCCTGCACCAGGACGGCGTCGTCGAGCCGGGGGTCGAGGCGCAGCGCCTCGTTGGCGTCCTTGATCGCGGCCTCGCGGTCGCCCATCGCCTGATGGATGCGCCCCCGCGTCAGGAACTGGCTCGCGACGTCCGGCTTCAGCGCGATCGCGCGATTCATGGCCTCCAAGGCCGCCGGGTACAGGCCAGCCTCGTAGGCGAGCGTGCCGCGGCTGGCCAGCGCCAGCGCATCCTCCTGCAGGGCCGGCGGTGCGGCCGCGAAACGCGCATCGAAGCGGTTCTCCGCGGCGCCCTGCCGCGGGGCGAAGACGGCACCGCCGTTCCAGGTCGCGTAGATCCTGCGCTGCAGGTAGGAGACGTAGATGCGGTGGGCGAGCATGTAGTCCACGCCCAGCGTCATGCCGAAGTCGCCGTCCCTGTCGATGTCCTCCACCGCCAGGCGCTGGTGGGTGATGCGCTCGCCGCCGAGCTGGAAGCTGTCGACGTCGGTCAGCCACTCACGGAAGCGCCCGGGCGGCTCGGCGGCCTGCAGGCGGCTCTCCGGGATCCCCGCCTTGCGGGCCGTGTTCCGGGACAGCGTGGAGTTCTGCGATCCCGTGGAGAGCATGGCCAGGGCCGGCGTGTCGTTGATGCTCACCGGCAGGCGGATCATGGTGTCGCGGTCGTCCCGCAGCGGGGCCATCGGCACCTCGATGAACGGCGCGTCGCCGGCCCAGTACGCGAGGCTGACCTTGTCGCAATCCCCCTGCGGGAAGACGAGCCGCACGACGCCGCGGGCGAGGTCGTATTCCGTGTCGCCGGCGGCGAGGATGTTGCGGCCCAGGATGCCCTGGAGTCCGAGGCCCGGCCGGGCGTCGGTCACGACGAAGCTCACGTTCCTCAGTTCCAGGCTGCCGAGCATGAGCCGGCTCACGACGGTCGTATGCGCCTCGAGGTTTTCGCCGTTCCCCGAAATGTGCTGCCCGAACGGCAGCATGGTCAGCGGCAGCTTCAGGACCTCGGCGACTTCGGGCGACAGCACCGAGTACTGGGCGCTGCTGCCCACCATCATCGGCACGTCCTGGCCGTTGATCTTGAGGTTGGCCACGACACGGTTCTGGGTGACGA
The DNA here is from genome assembly GCF_059416045.1 of Roseateles sp. GW821-FHT09G03. Taxonomy (NCBI): domain Bacteria; kingdom Pseudomonadati; phylum Pseudomonadota; class Betaproteobacteria; order Burkholderiales; family Sphaerotilaceae; genus Roseateles; species Roseateles sp. GW821-FHT09G03. The sequence goes on along the minus strand of NZ_JBWKOK010000014.1, from coordinate 32,609 downwards.
TCACCGGGAGGGTGGTCGGCTGCATCTTGCAGTCGGCGGCCCAGGCGGGCGCGGCCATCACGGTCAGCGCCGCAAGGACTGACCCCATCGTCGATCGCAGACGCGCGGTCACGAACCGCGGGCGTGCCTGCGCGGCCGCTTCATTTCTTTCTTGCAACTGGAACTCCCTCATTGGCGAGGCTGCGCCGAGCGCGCGCCCTGTCGTCGGTCCCGGGCTCTGCGGCCATCGGGATGCGGCACTCTACCGCAGGGCGGGTTCGTGTCGGCGCACGTTCCGCCCTGGAGCGCGGTTGCCAGCCATGGCTGACAAAGACCAGCTTTTCGGGCGTTTTTGCAAGCCATGGCTTGCACCTCAGACCGAAAGGGCGCGGGCAACTACAGATCTTTGGAGGCACTGTCTGTCGTCGTGCGACAAGTCAGTTGGGCGACGAGCCATCCGCGTTTCACATCAGCCGCTGCCTGAATTTGGCGTTTTACTGATCCTGGTCAAGACTTGGCACCTGCTCAAGCTGGGCACCCCAGCGGAGGCCAACGAAAATCGATGATTTGCTCAGCGTTGCAAGGCATGCCCGATACCGCCAGCTTCCCCGAGGACATCGGACTCATTCTGAAAGCGCGCCGCGAAGCGAAAGGCCTTTCGAAGACGGCGTTGGCGGACAAGGCATTCCGAGTGCGGGAGGTGATCTATCGCCTGGAGGCTGGCGAGGAGTCCACGGTCTCCTCGCTGATGGACGTCACGCGTGCACTTGGTCTGCGCGTTCGCTTCGAGATCGCTGGCCTGCCAACGATGGAAGAACTCAGGGAGCGATTCTTGAGAGACGAAGACGATGAGCTCTGATGTCCCGCATCTTCCTTTGATTTCGTCGTCGCCCGATTCCGGTCGGATTGGCGTGCCGGGCGAGTCGCGCACCATCAGCCGAGCTGCTCCGCAAGCCCGACGATGATGCCCTCGGGACCGCGGAGATAGACGAGCCGGTACGCGGTCCCGTATTCCATCCTGCCGATGAGCGCTGCGCCATGGGTCAGCATCCGCGCGACGACCGCATCGATGTCTTCGACGGCGAACATGACGCGGCGGATTCCCAGGGCGTTCACGGGCGTGTCCACCGGCCCGAACCTCACGGCGTCCGGCGTGTGGAACTTGTCCAGCTCGATGCCCTGTCCGTCGGGCGTCCGCAGCATGGCGAGCGTGGCCCGCACGTCGCCGAGCCCGATGAGGCGCCCGATGTCGGGCCCTTGCACGTCGGTCTGCCCCTCCAGCGTCAGCCCCAGCTCGAGGAAGAAGGACTTCACCGCCTCGAGATCGTCGACAACGATCAGCACGTTGTCCATGCGCTTGAGTGTCATGGCCTTGGTTCCATTTCAACGGTGTCGCTCATTGTGAGCGCCCCGTAGACTGCGCCCTTCAACGACTCAAAGAAGACCCGGAATTGAAGACGCTGGTACTGGGAGGCTATGGGAACTTCGGTGCGCGCATCTGCCGCGCATTGGCGGGTGATCCGTCGATCGCGCTGAGGGTCGGTGGCCGCAACGCGGCCCGTGCACGGGCCCTGGCCGATGAGCTCGGATCGGGCGCCGAAGGCGTTGCCATCGATCTGGCCTCACCCGCGTTCCCGGATGAACTCCGGCGCCTCGGCGTCGAGCTGCTGATCCATACGGCGGGGCCGTTCCAGGATCAGTCCTACGACGTCGCGCAGGCTTCCGCGCGTGCCGGCGCGCACTACATCGACCTCGCCGACGGACGTCGATTCGTCTGCGATTTCCCGTCGTCGATGGATGCGGCATTCCGCGCATCGGGACGCGTCGGCATCTCCGGCGCGAGCACCGTGCCGGCCTTGTCTTCCGCCGTGGTGGAGAGGCTCACGCAGCAGTGGCGCGCCATCCGCAACATCGACATCTGCATCGCGCCGGCACAGACGGCACCGCGCGGGGAAGCGACGCTCGCCGCCGTGTTGAGCTACTGCGGCGGGCCGATCCAGGCCTGGGACGAGGGGCGTTGGCAGTCGCACCTCGGATGGGCCGATCCGGCGCGCGTCCAGTTCGCCCGCTTGCGGCCGCGCCTCGGCGCGTTGTGCGACATCCCGGATCTCGAGCTGTTCCCTTCGCGTTATGGCGTGACGAACAGAGTCATGTTTCGTGCGGCGCTCGAAGTCGGCCTCACGCAGAGGGCGATGGGTTGGCTGGCAACGCTTCGACGCCTCGGGTTGTTGAAGCAACCGTCGCGACTCGCTGCGCTGATGCAGGCCACGGCGCCTATGTTCGACTTCCTCGGCTCCGCGCTCGGCGGGATGGTCGTGCGCGTGGAAGGCGACGATCCAGCGGGTCGGCAGGTCCGAAGGGAGTGGCACATCGCCGCCGACAACGACCACGGCCCCGAGATTCCCTGCATGGCCGCGATCCTGCTGGCGCGCAAGCTGGCGCGCGGTGAAGACCTGACCCCGGGCGCTCATGTGTGCATGGGGTTGCTGGCGCTGGATGAGTTCAAGCCGGAGTTCGATCGTTGGGGCATGGTGACGGACCTTCCCGCGGAAGAGATGCTCGATGGCGCACCGGCGGTTTGAGTTCGAGATGCCGGCGCCGTCGGAAGTCGTCTTCGACGCCTTCCACTTCCACCATTGGCGCCTGCAGTGGGACTCGCTGGTCCGGGGCACGCGGGTGCAAGGCGGAGCGCCCTGCCCCTTCGTCGGCGCCGTCACCGAAAGCGAGGGGGGCGGCATGCTGCGCTACCTGTCGATGACGACGCGATTCGTGTCCTTCGACAGGCCGAACGTCGCAGCGGCCACGATGGTGGGACGTTCGTTCCCATTCAGCCGCTGGGCCGCCTCGATGCAGCACCGCGGCGAAGGGCCGGATCGCTCGTGGTTGATCTACACCTACACCTTCGAGGTCGGGCCGCGATGGCTGCGATGGCTGCTAGAACCGCCCGTCGTCTGGATGTTTGATTGGCAGACACGACGGCGTTTCGCGAGGCTGCGGGCGTACATTCAGCGCCACCGACAAGAGATCGAGCGGTGGCAGAAGCAACCGTCTTCATGACACCCCACCGCCGCTTCCGCGCGTACGAGGAGATTCGACGATGAGACTGCTGCTGCTCGGTGCCACGGGGCTGGTGGGAAGCGAGGCCCTGGCGCTCGCACTTGCCAGTGATGCGATCTCCGAAGTCATCGCGCCAACGCGCAAGCCGTTGGCGCCTGCAACCAAGCTAGTGAACCCGGTTGTGTCACGCCTGGAGGACCTGATTCCAGAGCTGGCTTCACTCAAGCCTCAAGCGGTGATCTGCGCGTTGGGAACAACGCAGGCCAAGGCCGGCTCGAAAGAGGCGTTCCGACACGTGGACCACGAGCTCCCCGTCGCCTTCGGCAAGGCCGCGCACGCCGCAGGCGCCGAGACCTTTGCTCTCGTGAGCGCGGTCGGGGCATCAGTGGATTCGCGGTTCTTCTATCCGAGGACCAAAGGGGAAGTGGAGCGGGACATCCAGGCCATCGGGTTCCGATCGCTGACGATCTGCCGACCCAGCCTCATCGGCGGCGAGCGCCAGGAAACCCGGCGCGCCGAACATGCGGCGATGGCGCTGATCCGGGTCCTGACGCCGATCCTGCCGAAGAGGTTCCGAATCAATCCGGCGGGCAGCATCGCGGCGGCGTTGCTCGGCGCGGTCAGGGAGGCAAAGCCGGGATGCCGTTGGATCTCTTCGGACGAAATGAACTGACCTCCGCGCACCCGATACGCCCTCCGCACTGCCATTCGTCATGCCCTCGCAAACCCGGTCGGGTTTGCGCGTAGTCGGCCTCTATGCTGCCGGCACTCTTCATCCCAGGGTGCCCCATGACGAACAAGATGCTCACGAAGCAGTCCTCGCTGACGAATGCTTTCACCGTCACGCCCGCCCGTGCGGGCGTGATCGCTTTCGGACTCGCGCTGCAGGCCGCCGCCTTCGCCGCTGATGCCCCCGTCGCGGCGCCCTCTCCGGCCACAGCCGCCTCGGCGCCCGCCGCGAAGTGGAACGTCAACCAGCCCCCCGGCGAGAAGAAGATCGCCAACATCGACGTGCGCACTGGCACCTGGATGTCGGTCGACGTCAGCCCCGACGGCAAGCAGATCGTCTTCGACCTGCTCGGCGACCTCTACGTGATGCCCGTCGGCGGCGGCGAGGCCAAGGCCCTCACGCACTCGATCGCGTGGGAGATGCAGCCCCGCTTCTCCCCCGACGGCAAGCAGATCGCCTTCGTCTCCGACGCTGGCGGCGGCGACAACATCTGGGTGATGAACGCCGACGGCTCCAACGCCCGCGCGATCTCGACCGAAGACTTCCGCCTGCTCAACAACCCCGTCTGGCATCCGAGCGGCAAGTACATCGCCGCCCGCAAGCACTTCACCGGCACCCGCTCGCTGGGCAGCGGCGAGATCTGGCTCTATCACGTCGACGGCGGCAAGGGCCAGCAGCTCAACGAGAAGCCGAACTGGCAGAAGGACCTCGGCGAACCCGCGCTCTCGCCCGACGGCAAGTTCCTGTACTACTCCCAGGACAGCACCCCGGGCCGCCAGTTCGAATACAACAAGGACAGCACGGGCGAGATCTTCCGCATCTACCGCCAGGACCTGACCGACGGCACCAACGAGCCCTTCGTCACCGGCCCGGGCGGCGCGATCCGGCCGACGCCCTCGCCTGACGGCAAGTACCTCGCCTTCATCCGCCGCCTGCGCGACGCCACGGGCAGCCGCACGACGCTGTTCCTCAAGGACCTGAAGACCGGCCGCGAGTCCCCCGCCTGGACCGGCATGGAGCGCGACCTGCAGGAGTCCTGGTCCGTGCACGGCGTCTATCCCGGCATCGCGTGGATGCCCGATTCCAAGCAGGTTGTCGCCTGGGCGCAGGGCAAGCTGTGGCGCATCGACCCGTTCAAGTCGAGCGCGGCCGAGATCCCGTTCCATGTGAAGGACGAGCGCCAGATCACGCCCGCGCTGCGCTTCGCGCATGAGGTCGCGCCCGCCACCTTCGACTCGAAGATGCTGCGCTGGGTCAAGGTCTCGCCGGATGGCAAACGCGTGGTGTTCTCCTCCGCCGGCTATCTCTACACGAGCGAGCTGCGCGACGGCCAGCCGGTGGGCGAAGCCCGCCGCCTCACGTCGCAGACGGAACGCTTCGAGTACTTCCCGGCGTTCTCGCGCGACGGCAAGCAGCTCGTCTACGTGAGCTGGAACGACGCGGACCAGGGCCGCGTGCGCGTGCTCGATCTGACCGGCGGCCGCGACACCATCGTCACGCCGGAACCGGGCAAGTACCTGTCGCCGGCGTTCTCGGCGGACGGCAAGACCGTCGCGTACCAGAAGGCCAAGGGCGGCTTCCTGACCTCGCCCTGGAACAGCCTGGAGCCCGGCGTCTACGTTGCCGCGGCCGATGGCAAGGGCCAACCGCGCCGCGTGACCAAGGACGGCGAGGCGCCGCAGTTCGGCGCCGACAACGACACGCTCTACGTCACGCGCAAGCAGACGACGGGCGAGGTCGATTCGAATCACCAGCTGGTCCGATTGAATCTGGTCGAGCGCAGCGAGTTCGCCGTCGCGAAGAGCGAATTCGCGACGCGCTTCACCGTCTCACCGGACGGCCAGTGGCTCGGCTTCACCGAGCGCTTCCACACCTACGTCACGCCGCTCGCCCCCGCGGGCAAGCTGCAGACGGTCGGCCCGAAGGCCGAGGCGATGCCGGTGAAGAAGCTCGACGTCAACGCGGGCGACGACCTGCAGTGGTCGGGCGACGGCAAGTCGCAGCCGTATGCGCTGCACTACGCGCTGGGCAACGAACTCTTCACCGTGCCGCTGACGCAGGCGCTGCAACCGGGCTTCAAGCCGGCGGAGCGCGGCGCGACCATCAAGCTGACGCTGACCGCCGACAAGCCCAAGGGCCGCATCGCGATCGTCGGCGCGCGCATCGTCACGATGAGCGCCAGCAAGCCGGATGAAGTGATCGAGGACGGTGCGATCCTGGTCGACGGCGACCGCATCGCGGCGATCGGTCCGCGCGCGTCGGTGACGATCCCCGCCGGGACGGAGACGATCCAGGCGGCGGGCAAGACGGTGATCCCGGGGCTGATCGACGCGCACTGGCACGGCACCATGGCCGAGAGCGAGATCGTCCCGCAGCAGAGCTGGATCAACTACGCCTCGCTGGCCTTCGGCCTGACGACGCTGCACGACCCGTCCAACCGCACCAGCGACATCTACACGCAGTCGGAGATGCAGCGCACGGGCCGCGTGGTCGGACCGCGCATCTTCTCGACGGGCACGGTGCTGTACGGCGCGAAGGCCGATTTCTCCGCGGTGATCAACAGCCTCGAGGACGCGCAGACGCATCTGAAGCGCCTGAAGTCGGCGGGCGCGATCAGCGTGAAGAGCTACAACCAGCCTCGGCGTGACCAGCGCCAGCAGGTGCTCGAAGCCGCGCGCGAGACCGGGATGATGGTCGTGCCGGAAGGCGGCTCGCTGTTCCAGCTCAACATGTCCATGGTGGTCGACGGCCATACCGGCGTGGAGCACGCGCTGCCCGTGGCCAAGGTCTATGACGACGTCAAACAGCTGTGGCCGCAGACGCAGGTCGGCTACACGCCGACGCTGAACGTCGCCTACGGCGGGCTGGATGGCGAGCACTACTGGTACGCGCACACGGACGTGTGGCGTCACCCCATCCTCAGCAAGTTCGTGCCCAAGGCCGTGCTGGAGCCGCGCAGCGTGCGTCGCGAGACGGCGCCGGAGGAGGACTTCAACGTCATCCAGGTCGCGAAGACCGCGACCGAATTGCAGCGCGCCGGCGTGTCGGTGAACATCGGCGCGCACGGCCAGCGCGAAGGGCTGGGCGCACACTGGGAGATGTGGATGATGGGCCTGGGCGGCATGAGTTCGCTGGAGGCCATCCGCACGTCGACGCTCAATCCGGCGCGTTACCTCGGCCTGGACAAGGACATCGGTTCACTGGAGCCGGGCAAGCTCGCGGACTTGGTGATCGTCGACGGTGACGTGCTGAAGGACATCCGCCAGAGCGACAAGATCAGCCAGGTCATGCAAGGTGGCCGCGTCTTCGACATCCCGTCGATGAATGAGGTCTGGCCGGCGAAGAAGGCGCGCAAGCCGTTCTTCTTCGATGGCGCCAATGCCAGCGCACCGGTGGACGCGGCGGCGGCAGGCGTTGAGGAAGGCCACGGCCACGGGGATTGACCCCGGCCGGCTGAGCGCGGGCTCTCCACGGGGCATGGGGCCTCCCTCCGGGAACCCCAAGCCCCATTCCGGCCCCACTCACGATCGCTGACTCCAGGCTGCGATTGACTAGTCCGACTTCGAGAGTCGGGCTGGAGTGGCGCTTGAGTGGCGCTTGGGTGGCGCCTGCGTCGGGCGCGGCTGAGGCGTGAGCCTTCGCCGCGGGGCGTGGGGTCAGGCCTTGCCCGTCGACCCGAAACCGCCCTCGCCGCGCGAGGATGCGTCGAAGTCGTCGACGACGCGGAAGGTGGGCTGCACCACCGGCACGATCACCATCTGCGCGATGCGCTCCATCGGCTGGATCGTGAACACGTCCTTGCCGCGGTTCCACACGCTGACCATCAGTTGACCCTGGTAGTCCGAGTCGATCAGGCCGACCAGGTTGCCCAGCACGACGCCGTGTTTGTGGCCCAGGCCCGAGCGCGGCAGGATCATCGCGGCCAGGCCCGCGTCGCCGATGTGGATCGCCAGCCCCGTGGGCACCAGCACCGTGTCGCCAGGCGCCAGCGTGATCGCTTCGTCCAGGCAGGCGCGCAGGTCCAGGCCGGCGCTGCCGGTCGTCGCGTAGGCGGGGAGCTGCTCGGCCATGCGGCGGTCGAGCACCTTCAGATCGATGGTGGTCATGGAATCAGTCGAAGAGACAGTCGAAAAGGAAATCAGCAGGTCTGAAGGTCGGCGTCGGCCTCAGGCGCCGTAGGTCGTCAGCCGCTGCGCGATCTCGCGCACGAGCTCGCGGGCCAGCGTCAGCTTGTCGGCGCGCGAGAGTTCGCGTTCGCCGCGGGCGTCGACCAGCGTCAGCGCGTTGTCGTCCTGGCCGAAGGCCGCCGGGCCGATGTTGGCCACGATCAGCGGCACGTTCTTGCGCTGGCGCTTCTCGCGCGCGTGCTTGATCAGGTCCTGGCTCTCCGCCGCGAAACCCACGCACAACGGCGGATGCGGCAGCGCGGCGACCGTCGCGAGGATGTCGGGGTTCTCCGCCAGCGTCAGCGCAGGCGCGACCGCCTCGCCGGCCTTGGCGTTCTTCTTGATCTTGTGTTCGGCGGTCTGCGCCGGGCGCCAGTCCGCGACCGCGGCCGTCGCGACGAAGACCTGGTGCGTGGCCGCGCGCGGCAGCACGGCGTCCAGCATCTCGCGCGCGCTCTGCACGTCGATGCGGGTCACGCCCAGCGGCGTCGGCAGGTGCACCGGGCCGGCAACCAGCGTCACCTCGGCGCCCGCCTCCGCCGCCGCGCGCGCGATGGCGAAACCCATCTTGCCGCTCGAACGGTTGGTGATGCCGCGCACCGGATCGATGGCCTCGTAGGTCGGCCCGGCCGTGATCAGCAGCTTGCGTCCGGCCAGCACCTTGGGCTGGAAGTGCGAGACGACGTGCTCCAGCAACTGGATCGGCTCCAGCATGCGGCCGTCGCCGACCTCGCCGCAGGCCTGGTCGCCGGATCCGACACCCAGGACCTTCGCGCCGTCCGCCTGCACCTGCGCCAGGTTGCGCTGCGTGGCCGGGTGCGCCCACATCTCGCGGTTCATCGCCGGGGCCAGCAGCAGCGCGCACTCGTGGGCCCGGCGCGCCAGCGCGGTCAGCGACAGCAGGTCGTCCGCGCGGCCCTGCGCCAGCTTGGCGATGAAGTCCGCGCTGGCGGGCGCGATCACCATCACGTCGGCTTCGCGCGTCAGGTTGATGTGCGCCATGTTGTTGTCGGGGCGCGCATCCCACTGGCTGGTGAAGACGGGGCGGTTGGACAGCGCCTGCATCGTCACCGGCGTGATGAAGGCTTCCGCGCCCTCCGTCATGATGACCTGCACCGTGGCGCCGGCCTTCACGAACAGCCGCGTCAGCTCGGCGATCTTGTAGCAGGCGATGCCGCCGGACAGGCCCAGGAGGATGTGCCGACCGGCGAGGGAGTTGGATTCGGACATAGGAGGGAACTCTACCAGCGCGACCTTGCGGCGATCCCTGAAAGGCCTTGCAGGCCCCATCGCGCCTGACCTTCGTCACGCAGGTTCCCGCCCCGACGGGCGGGGCCCGACGCACGCGTCAGCGGCGACAAAGGCCAGTGGCGCAGCGGGTCAGGCCTTGCGCTTGAACACCAGGTCCCAGACGCCGTGACCCAGCTTCAGGCCGCGGTTCTCGAACTTGGTCAGCGGGCGGTAGTCCGGCTTGTCGGCGTAGCCGTCCGCGCGGGTCGAGGTGTTCTCCAGATCCGGATCGGCGGCCAGCACCTCCAGCATCTGCTGGGCGTAGGGCTCCCAGTCGGTGGCCAGGTGCAGATAGCCGCCCGGTGCCAGGTGTTGCACCAGCTTGGCCACGAACGGCGGCTGCACCAGCCGACGCTTGTTGTGGCGCTTCTTGTGCCAGGGATCCGGGAAGTAGATGTGCACGCCGGCCAGCGAGCCCTTGGGGATCATGCTGTCCAGGACTTCGACAGCGTCGTGCTGGAAGATGCGGATGTTGGGGATGTCCTGCTCGCCGATCAGCTTGAGCAACGCGCCGACACCGGGTTCATGGACCTCGCAGCCGATGAAGTCGATGCCGGGCAGGGTCTGCGCGATCTGCGCGGTCGGCCCGCCCATGCCGAAGCCGATCTCGAAGACGACTGGCGCCTGGCGACCGAAGGTGGCTTCGTAGTCCATCGCCTCGGGCTTGAACGGCAGCACGAACTTCGGTCCGAGTTCCGCGAGCGCCTTGACCTGTCCGGTGCCCATGCGACCGGCGCGCACGACGAAGCTGCGGATGCGGGCTTTCGGATGGTTGACGCCCTCGCCTTCGGGCGAGTCGTTGGAGTCGATGGAATCGGACATGTCGCGTATCAGCGGGAATCAGGAATCGAGGGCCGGAATTCTACCGAGCCTGCTCCCTGGGGTCGTGCGGCCGGAGGGACCCGGTGCCGGCCGACCGATTTAGCGGAGCCTGCGAGCGTATGAGGGCGGCCGGTACCGGGTCCCGCAGGCGTGCTCGGTCTCAGCCGAGTTCGGCCATGACGAGCGGCGTCGGCGTCCACGACGGGGCATCGTCGAGGGTGATGGCGGCGAGCACCTGGGCGATCGCACGATCGGCCGAAGCCTCGTCGGCGGCGTGGACGAACGCGATCGGATCGCCGCCCGCGACGACATCGCCGAGCTGGGCAAAGCGATCGAGGCCGACGCGCATGTCGAGCGCATCGCCCGGCAGGCGGCGGCCGCCGCCGAGCTCGACGATGACGAGCCCCAGGTCGCGCGTGTTCATGCCGACGATGCGGCCCGCGCACGGTGCCGGAATCGGGCGCACGACCGGCGCCGACGCCAGGTAGGCCTCGGGCTTCTCAAGCAGATCCGCCGGGCCGCCGAGCGCCGCGACCATCTTCGAGAAGCGTTCCGCCGCCGCGCCGCTGTCCAGCGCCGCCTGCAGCTTCACGCGCGCCGAGGCCGTGTCCGGCGCAAGTCCGCCCAGCACCAGCATCTCGGCGCACAGCGCCAGCGTGAGCTCATGCGTGCGGGCCTCGCGCGGCCGCCGTCCGGTCAGGTAGTCGATGGCGCCGCGCACTTCCAGCGCATTGCCCACTTCCTGCCCCAGCACCTGGTTCATGTCGGTGATCAGCGCCCGCGTGCGCAGGCCCGCGCCGCCGGCCACGTCGACGATGCTCTGCGCGAGGTCGCGCCCGAACTCCGGCGTCGCCGCGAACGCGCCGTTGCCGCACTTGATGTCCATCGCCAGGCCCTGCAGCCCGGCGGCGAGCTTCTTGGACAGGATGCTCGCGGTGATCAGCGGCACGCTCTCCACCGTGGCGGTGATGTCGCGCACCGCGTAGAAGCGCTTGTCGGCCGGTGCCAGGTCGCTGGTCTGGCCGATGATGGCGCAGCCCAGCGTGCGCACGATGCGGTCGAAGTCCGCCGGTGCCGGCGTCGTCGTGTAGCCGGGAATGGCCTCGAGCTTGTCGACGGTCCCGCCCGTGTGCCCGAGGCCGCGTCCCGCGATCATCGGCACGTAGCCGCCGCAGGCCGCCACCATCGGCGCGATCATCAGGCTGAGCTTGTCGCCGACGCCGCCGCTCGAATGCTTGTCGAGCACCGGGCCCGGCATGTCGGGCCAGCTCAGCACCCGGCCGCTGTTCATCATGGCGCGCGTCAACGCGACAGCCTCGTCGCGCCCCATGCCCCGCAGGAACACCGCCATGCCGAGCGAAGCCACCTGGCCCTCGCTCCAACTGCCGTCCACCAGCCCGCGCACGAAGTGCTGGATCTGGGTCTCGTCCAGCGCGCGCCCCTCGCGCTTGGTCCGAATGATTTCCTGCGCCAGCATGATCGCCGCGTCCCTTCGATGTGTTGTCGTTATGCGCCCGCCCCTCATTGGTCGGGCGGGTCGTCGCAGCCTGCGCTCGATGAACGCTGGTCGAGCGCTCGTTGAACGCCGCTTCCGTGCAGCTTCGGCGCTTCAGTACGCGGCGCTGACGGCCGCGCTGTCCTGTCCGGCCAGGACCGCCTCGATGTCGCTCAGCAGTCCGCTCGCGCCGAAGCGCATGCGCTGCGGCGTCAGCGCGGCGGTGCCGAGCGCGTCAGCCGCCAGTTGCAGATACGCGCGGGCATCGACCACCGAACGGATGCCGCCCGACGCCTTGAAACCCGCGTTGCCAAGGCCGCTGCCAGCGATCTCGCGCAGCATCGTCGCGGCCGCTTCCGGCGTGGCCGACACCTTGGACTTGCCCGTGCTCGTCTTGACGAAGTCCGCCCCCGCCATCAGCGCCTGGCGCGTGGCCTCGGCGATGCGCGCGGTCGAGCCGAGTTCGCCCGATTCGATGATGACTTTCAGCGTCAGCGGCCGCGTCGCGTGACGGACCTCGGACAGGAACTCGCCGACCTCGGTCGACTGCCCCGCCATCAGCGCGCGGTACGGCAGCACGACGTCCACCTCCTGCGCGCCGGCCTGCGCGATCGCGCCGATCTCCGCCAGCACGCGCGGCAGATCCAGGCTGCCATCGGGGAAGTTGGCGACGGCGGCGACCCGGATGTCCTTGGGCAACGCGGCGCGCGCCTGCGCGACGAACTTCGGCCACACGCACACGGCAGCCACGTGACCCCGCTCCTGACCATGTTGTTGTGTGCCGATCGCGCGTTGGCACAGCGCCTCGATGTCGGCGGCGGTGTCGCCGTCGTTCAGGCTCGTCAGGTCCAGGCATTGCAGCGCCAGGCGCGCCGCTTGTTCGAGACTCATCTCCGACTTCATCGACTACTCCTACTGCTCTACGCGGAAGGTCGCGCACGACCGCTGCCACCCGTCGTGCCCGTGGACACGGCGGCCGTCGGGGCCTTGGCGACGCCGGCGCCCCGATCTTCGCTCCCGGGCCCTCAGGCCTTCAGCGATTCCAGCGTCGCCAACGAGGCCAAGTAGTGGCCCAGGTACGCCGCCGCGCGGTCGCCCGAGACCTTCGCCTGCTGCAGCGTCAGCGCGTGCGTCAGTGCTTCGTCGGACATGCCCGCGGCCATGTTGGTGATCAGCGCCAGGCCGGCCACGCGCAGACCCGCGTGACGCGCCAGGATGGTCTCCGGCACGGTGCTCATGCCGACCGCGTCCGCGCCCCAGGCGGCGAACATGCGGATCTCTGCCGGCGTCTCGAAGTGCGGGCCGACGGCCCACACGTACACGCCCTCGGTCAGCACCATGTTGTGCTCGCGGGCGATCTTGAAGCCCTGCTGGCGCAGCTCGGCGTCGTATGCGACGCTCATGTCGCAGAAGCGGTCGCTGCCCGGCAGGCCCGTCAGCGGCGAACGTTGCGGCGCGTTGATGTGGTCCGAGATCAGCATCAGGCTGCCCGGAGGCTGGTGCGAGCGCAGGCTGCCCGACGCGTTCGTCAGCACCAGCACCTTCACGCCCCAGGCCTTCAGGCTGCGGATCGCGCCGGCCATGCCGGTGCAGTCGCCGCTCTCGTAGGTGTGGGCGCGGCCGCGCAGCATCGCCACGCGTTGCTGGCCGACGCGGCCCACGGCGATCTCGGCCACGTGGCCTTCGACCTTGGGTTGCGGGAAGGCGGGCAGCTGCGCATACGGCAGGTGCTTCACATCCTGCAGCTGATCGACGGCGCCGGACCAGCCGGAACCCAGCACGACGGCGACTTCAGGGCCTTGTTCGCCGAAGGTCGACTTCAGCGTGGCGATGCTGGCGGTGATGGCGGCGTCGAGTTCGGCGCCTTGCAGGGGGATGGACATGTTCGTTCTCCTGTCGCGGCCACTCTGGACCGCGTCGATGTCGATGTGGATGTCGGCGCGGATGTCGACGTTCAGAGCTTCAGGTGATCCGGACCGAAGCTGGCGGGCAGCAGCTGCTCCAGGGTCCAGTGCGCGCGCACGCCGGAGGCGTCGCCCGCGATCACGATGAGGTCGTCGGGCCGCGCGAATTCGCGCAGCTTCTGGCGGCAGCCGCCGCAGGGGGTGATGATCTCCGAGCCCGCGCCGGTGACCATCACCGCGCGCGCCACGCGCCCGCCGCCCATGATCATGTGGCCCAGCGCGTTGGTCTCCGCGCACCAGCCCTGCGGGTAGGCGGCGTTCTCGATGTTGCAGCCGGCGTGGATGCGGCCGTGTTCGTCGAGCACCGCGGCGCCGACGAAGTACTTCGAATACGGCGCATGCGAGTGCTGGCGCGCGTCGAGCGCGGCCTTCAGCAGGCGCTCGATGACGTCGGCGGGCAGCGGGATCGAGGCGATCAGGTTCTGGTTGGCGCTCATGCTCAGCGCTCCTTCACGTAGGGCTTGCTCAGCGCCTTGGGCGCGATCGCCTGGCCGATGAAGCCGGCCAGCAGCACCACCGTCAGGATGTAGGGCAGCGCCTGGATCAACTGCACCGGCACTTCGCCGATGCCCGGCAGCGACACGCCCTGCAGGCGGATCGCGACGGCGTCCAGGAAGCCGAACAGCAGGCAGGCGCACAGCGTGGGCACCGGCTTCCACTTGCCGAAGATCATCGCGGCCAGCGCGATGAAGCCGCGGCCCGCGGTCATGTTCGGAGAGAACGAGGCGTTCTGCGCCAGCGTCAGGTAGGCGCCGCCGAGGCCGCACAGGATGCCGTTGAGCGCCAGCGCGGTGTAGCGCAGCCGCGGCACGGAGACGCCGGCGGCGTCGACCATCGCGGGGTTCTCGCCGACCGCGCGCAGGCGCAGGCCGGGGCGCGTGCGCTCCAGGAAGAACCACACGACGACGACCAGCAGGAAGGCCAGGTAGACCAGCGCGTTGTGGCTCAGCAGGCCGTGGCCGATGACCGAGGCCATCCAGCTGCCGGGCGTCGGCTCGGCCCACTGCGGCAGCAGGCCGGTGATGCGCTGCTCCGCGCCGATCGGCGGCGTCTGGCCGCCCTGCGCGAACCAGGCGATGCCCAGCACCACCGTCAGGCCGGCGGCCACCATGTTGAGCGCGACGCCGGAGACGACCTGGTCGCCGCGGTGCGTCACGGTCGCGAAGCCGTGGATCATCGACATCGCGATGGCCACGACGATCGCGGCCAGCAGGCCCAGCGTCGTCGAGTGCGACACGCTGGCCACCGCCGCCGCGGCGAAGGCGGCGGACAGCATCTTGCCTTCCAGGCCGATGTCGACGACGCCGGAGCGCTCCGACAGGAGGCCGGCGAGCGCGGCGAACAGCAGCGGCGTGGTGACGCGCAGCGTCGACGCCAGCACGGAGCCGATCAGGACCTCATCCATGGGACTTCCCCTCCGCCGCGCGCTGCTTGCGCGTGACTGCGCCGTAGAGCTTCGCGAACATCGGCGCGCTCACCATCGCCATCGCGCCGGCGAACAGCACGATCAGGCCCTGCACCGTCACGACCATCTCGCGGCTGAAGCCGGGGACCTCGAACGAGACCTCGACGCCGCCCTGGTACAGCGTGCCGAACAGCAGCGAGGCCAGCACGATGCCGACCGGATGGTTGCGGCCCATCAGCGCCACCGCGATGCCGGTGAAGCCGGCGCCGGCCACGAAGTCCAGCGTCAGCTTGCCCTGCACGCCGGCGATCTCGTTGACGCCGACCAGCCCGGCCAGCGCGCCCGACAGGCCCATCGCGGCGAGCACCTGCCAGCGCGGCTTGATGCCGGCGTAATGCGCGGCGCTGGGGTTGGAGCCGACCGCGCGAAGCACGTAGCCGGCGCGGCTCTTCCACAGGAACCACCAGACGAAGACGCAGGCCGCGACGGCCAGCAGGATCGACAGGTTCAGCGGCGAGGACGGCCATTCGACGCCGACCTTCGCCAGCAGCTCATGGACGGCGGGCATGCGGGCCGAGTCGGCGAAGGCATCGCTCTCGACCGACATCGAGCCGTTCGGGCGCAGCCAGTTCACGAGCAGGTAGCCGTTGAGGCTGGCCGCGAGGAAGTTGAACATGATGGTCGTGATGACCACGTGGCTGCCGCGCCAGGCCTGCAGGTAGCCGGGCACCGCGGCCCAAACCATGCCGAACAGCGCCGCCGCGACGATCGCCAGCGGGATCATCACGAAGCCGGGCAGCTTGGGCGCGAGCCACAGCGACAGCAGCGCCACGCCGATGCCGCCCAGCGTCGCCTGCCCTTCCCCGCCGATGTTGAACAGGCCGCCGTGGAAGGCCACCGCCACCGCGAGGCCGGTGAAGATGAAGGTGGTCGTGTAGTAGAGCGTGTAGCCGAGGCCGCGCGCGCTGCCGAGCGCGCCTTCGAGCAGCACGGTCAGCGCCTGCATCGGGCTCGCGCCGATCAGCAGCACGACGCCGCCGGCCACCGCCAGCGCGATCAGCAGGTTCCACAGCGGCAGGAGGACCAGGTCCATCCAGCGCGGCATCTGCAGGGCTTGGCTACTCATGGGGCGGTCGCCGCGGCAGCGGTCTTCTCATGATTCGGGGAGGCGGACATCAGCAGTCCCAGGTTCTTCTC
Organism: Roseateles sp. GW821-FHT09G03; assembly: GCF_059416045.1. NCBI lineage: Bacteria > Pseudomonadati > Pseudomonadota > Betaproteobacteria > Burkholderiales > Sphaerotilaceae > Roseateles > Roseateles sp. GW821-FHT09G03. The sequence goes on along the minus strand of NZ_JBWKOK010000014.1, from coordinate 16,504 downwards.
GGTGCACTCGTCGATCGAGAGCTCGCCGGTGATGCGGCCCGCGTTCATGACGATCACGCGATCGGCCAGCGCCAGGATCTCGTCGAGCTCGCTGGACACGACCAGGATCGCGCAGCCGGCGTCGCGCAGGCGGCGCAGCTGGTTGTGGATGAATTCGATCGCGCCGATGTCGACGCCGCGCGTCGGCTGGCCGACCAGCAGCACCGCGGGGCTCTGGCCGATCTCGCGCGCCAGGATCAGCTTCTGCTGGTTGCCGCCGGAGAACTTGGACGAGCCCAGTTCCGCGTTGCGCGGACGGACGTCGAAGCGCTCCATCATCTCCGCGGTCTGCGCGCGCAGGTGGCGCTGGTTCATGCCCATGCCCATCGGGCCGGCGCGGTAGGCGTCCTGCTCGTGGTACCCGAGCGCGGCCGTTTCCCATGCGGGGAAGTCCAGCACCATGCCGAGCGCGTGGCGGTCCTCGGGCACGTGCGCGAGCTTGAGCTCACGCGCCGTGCGCGGATCCATCCACGAGGTCGGGCGGAAGTCGCGGCCCGCCACGTGCAGCGTGCCGGCGTCCGGCGCGCGCATACCGGCGAGGACTTCGAGCAGCTCGCTCTGGCCGTTGCCGGAGACGCCGGCCACGCCGACGATCTCGCCGGGACGCAGCGTCAGCGTCGCGTTGCTCAGCAGGTGCACGCCGGAACCGCTGTCGCCGGCGACGGTCAGGCCTTCGGCCTTCAGCACCGGCTGCTCCGACGGCGGCTTGACCGCGCCGTCGTCACGGCCCAGGTTGACCTTGCGGCCGACCATGCTCTCGGCCAGGTCCTCGGGACTGGTCTCGCCGATCGCGCAGGTCTTGATCACGGCGCCCGCGCGCATCACGGTCACGGCGTCGCACAGGGCCATCACCTCGCGCAGCTTGTGCGTGATCAGCAGGATGGTGGTGCCGCGCTCGCGCAGGCGGCGCAGCACGTCGAACAGCTGGTCGGTTTCCTGCGGCGTCAGCACCGCCGTGGGCTCGTCCAGGATCAGGATCTTCGCGCCGCGGTACAGCGCCTTGAGGATCTCCAGACGCTGCATCTCGCCGACCGGCAGGTCGGCGACGGTCGCGTCCAGCCGCACCGTCAGGCCGGTGTCGCGCATCAGCGCCTCGAGCTCCTGGCGCACCTGGCGCTTCGCGCGGGAGAGGAAGAACGCGGGCTCCGCGCCCAGCATCACGTTGTCCAGCGCGGACAGCGTGTCCACCAGCATGAAGTGCTGATGCACCATGCCGATGCCCAGCGCGATGGCCTGCTGCGAACTGGCGATGGAGACGCGCTGGCCGTCCACTTCGATGTGGCCCTCGTCGGCGTGGTAGTAGCCGTACAAGATCGCCATCAGCGTGCTCTTGCCGGCGCCGTTCTCGCCGACCAGGCCGTGCACCGTGCCGCGCTCGACGGCCAGGCTCACCGACCGGTTGGCCTGCACCGCGCCGAAGCGCTTGGAGATGTCGCACAGACGGACCGCGGGCGCGGCGGCGCCGCGTGGGGACTGTGTCATGTCAGGAACGCTCGCTCGCGAGGGATCAGTTCTTGCAGGCGTTGTCCGCCATGTAGTCCGCGACCTTGATCTTGCCGGCGATGATGTCGGCCTTGTACGCGTCCAGCTTCGTCTTGATCGCGGGGGCGATCAGCTTGGCGTTGTTCGCGTCGACGGCGTACTCGACGCCGCCTTCCTTCAGGCCCAGCACGCTGATGCCGGGCTTCCATTCCTTGAGCACGTTGTAGACGGCGACGTCCACGCGCTTGACCATGGAGCTCAGCATGGTGCCGGGCTGGATGTGGTTCTGGTTGCTGTCGACACCGATGGCCAGCTTGCCCGCGTCCTTGGCCGCCTGGTAGACGCCGACGCCGGTGCCGCCGGCCGCGGCGAAGACCACGTCCACGCCCTTGGCGAACTGGGCCTTGGCCAGCTCGCCGCCGCGGGTCGGATCGTTCCAGGCCGAGGCGGTGGTGCCGGTCATGTTCTTGAAGACTTCGGCCTTCGGATTGGCCGCCTTGGCGCCCTGCTCATAGCCGCACTCGAACTTGCGGATCAGCGGGATGTCCATGCCGCCCACGAAGCCGACCTTGCCGGTCTTGCTGGTCAGCGCGGCCAGCGCGCCGACGAGGAAGCTGCCTTCCTGTTCCTTGAACAGCACCGACTGCACGTTGGGCTGGTTGACCTTCTCGTCGATGATGACGAACTTGGTCTTGGGGAAATCCTTGGCGACCTGGTTCAGCGCCGAGGCCTGGGCGAAGCCCACCGAGATGATGGGGCTCGCGCCGCGCTCGGCCATGCGGCGGATCGCCTGCACGCGCTGGGTCTCGTTGCTGATCTCGAACTCGAGATACTTGCCGCCCGTGTCCTTCTTCCACTGCTCGACGCCACGGTACGCGGCCTCGTTGAACGACTTGTCGAACTTGCCGCCCATGTCGAAGATCACCGCCGGGGTGGTCTGCGCGGCCGCCGCGCCAGCAGTCAGGGCCAAGGCCAGGCCAGCCGCGAGGGGGGAGAACGACAGGAAGGACTTCATCATTTGCGGTCTCGATGCGAAGGGTGAGGAGCAGCCGGGCATTCTAAGAAGGCGCGAGTGTAAGCCACGTCAAGGTAAACGCTAAACGTTTGCGGGGTCGGCAAATCAGGAGGTGGCTCCCTACTTGAGGGCGTTGCGCCAGCCCGGAAATGCCGGTATCGGCTAGCACGTCCCGTGCCCAGGTTGCTCGACTCCGTTCTGCCAAGCGCGGGCTCTCCGCGACGCAGGGGACATCCCTCCGGGAATCCCCAGCATCACTCCGGCCCCACCCCCACTCGCTGACTTCGTCCCTTTCGAGGGATCGCTTTTCTGGGCGAATCGCAGTCCGCCCTCGGGTTGACCGATCTCTCACCTCGGTTCGGCGAGAGAAGTTGAGAATCACTATCATTTAGAATCTTTCGCTTCGCAAGCCCGCAGGCCATCCCCCTACGACATGAGCGCCGTTCTCTCCGTCCCCACCCTCGCGCTGGCCGCCATCGGTCAGGCGCATCGCGTCAAGGCGCTGCAGGCCCCGGCGCATGCGCCGGAATGGAAACAGATGCTGGAGGAACTGGGCTTCGTCGCCGGCGAGCACGTCGCCGTGCTGGCCCGCGCCATGCCCGGCGCGGACCCGCTCGTCGTGCGCATCGGCCAGTCGACCTTCGCGCTGCGCCGTGCCGAAGCGGAATGCGTGGAGCTCGAGGGCGCCGCGCCCGGCGGACTGACGGCCTCGACCGAAGCGGGCTCGGGCCAGGCGGGAGCCGCCCATGCGTGAGTCCATCGTCCACATCCATCCGGCCGGGCCGCTGCTGGCGTTGGTCGGCAATCCGAACTGCGGCAAGACCGCCCTGTTCAACCGTCTGACCGGCAGCCGCCAGAAGGTCGCCAACTACGCCGGCGTGACCGTCGAGCGCAAGGAGGGCCGCCTCAAGACCGCCGCCGGCAAGCTGCTGCGCGTGCTGGACCTGCCCGGCACGTATTCGCTATATCCGCGCTCGCCGGACGAGCGCGTGACCGTCGACGTGCTGGCCGGTCGCGCACAGGGCGAGAAGCGCCCCGACCTGATCGTGTGCGTGCTGGATGCGACCAACCTGCGCCGCAACCTGCGCCTGTTCCTGTCGGTGCAGCGTCAGGGCCTGCCCTGCGTGGTCGCGCTGAACATGGCCGACCTGGCGCAGCGCCGCGGCATCAACATCGACACGCAGAAGCTGAGCACGCTGCTGGGCGTGCCCGTGATCCGCACGGTGGCCACCGATGGCGAAGGCATCGACGACCTGCGCGCGGTGCTGGACGAACCCGAGCGCTGGCGCACCGATGCCGTGACCGCCGAAGGCGAGGACACCGCGCGCATCAACCACATCCTGAAGGAGCTGGGCCTCGACGCGCTGCAGGGCGAGTTGCCCAGCGACAAGGTCGACCGCTTCGTGCTGCATCCGGTGCTGGGACCTATCCTGCTGGCGGTGCTGCTGTTCTTCCTGTTCCAGGCGGTGTTCGCCTGGGCCGAGGCGCCGATGGGCTGGATCGAGGCCGGCACGGCCTGGCTCGGCGAGCAGGCCGGCGCGCTGCTGCCCGAGGGCCATCTGCGCAGCCTGGTCGTGGACGGCCTGATCGCGGGCGTGGGCGGCGTGCTGGTGTTCCTGCCGCAGATCCTGATCCTGTTCTTCTTCATCCTGCTGCTGGAAGAGTCCGGCTACCTGCCGCGCGCCGCGTTCCTGCTGGACCGGCTGATGGGCTCGGTGGGGCTGTCGGGCCGCAGCTTCATCCCGCTGCTGTCGAGCTTCGCCTGCGCGATCCCGGGGATCATGGCGACGCGCTCGATCGCGAATCCGCGCGACCGCCTCGTCACGATCCTGATCGCGCCGCTGATGACCTGCTCCGCTCGGCTGCCGGTGTACGCGCTGCTGATCGGCGCCTTCATCCCGCAGCGCGAGCTGTGGGGCGGCATCGAGCTGCAGGGGCTGGTGCTGTTCGTCCTGTACTTCGCCGGGATCATCGCGGCGATGGCGGTGGCCTGGCTGCTGAAGCGCTTCACCGACGCGGGCCGCCAGGTGCGTCCGCTGATGATGGAGCTGCCCAGCTACCACTGGCCGCATGCGCGCAACGTGGCGATCGGCCTGCTGCAGCGCGCGGAGATCTTCATCAAGCGCGTGGGCGGCATCATCCTGGCGCTGACGCTGCTGCTGTGGGTGCTGTCGACCTTCCCCGGCGCGCCGGAAGGCGCGACGGGCCCGGCGATCGAGTACAGCTTCGCCGGCTACCTGGGCCGCGGGCTGGCGACGATCTTCGAGCCCATCGGCTTCAACTGGCAGATCAGCCTGGCGCTGGTGCCCGGCATGGCGGCGCGCGAGATCGCGGTGAGCGCGCTGGGCACGGTGTACTCGCTGTCGGCCACGGGCGACGAGGCCGCGCAGGCGCTCACGCCGCTGATCGCCTCGACCTGGGGCCTGCCGACGGCGTTCTCGTTGCTGGCGTGGTTCGTCTTCGCGCCGCAGTGCCTGTCGACAATCGCGGCGGTGAAGCGCGAGACCGGCGGCTACAAGATCCCGGCGATCATGCTGACCTACCTGTTCGCGCTGGCCTACGTGGCGTCCTGGTTGACGTTCCACGTCAGCCGGTGGCTGTTGACGTGATGTCGGACTGAGATCGGACTGAGGGCGGATCGATATCGGATCGACATCGCGCTGAAGCCGGCAACGGCATCGACACACAAGGGCGCCGCTCGCATCGATCGGCGCCCTTTGCTTTTGGCACGCTGTCGCGCCGGGTCGCGCAAAGCTATGCTCGCGCCCCATGATGAATCGTCCCACCCATCACTTCCGCCCTACCCTTTGCGCGCTGGCCGTGGCCGCGCTGACCAGCCTGGTCGCGTTGTCCGCCGGTGCCGCCTTCGCCGCCCCAGCCGGCGACATGCCCCAGCCGACGCGCGGCATCATCAAGCTGGATCCGGACCAGACCCTGGACGCCGATACCCGCTTCCAGCGCCTGGCCAACGACTACATCGAGGCGCTCTGGCGCCTGGACCCGGACGCCGCCATCGGCGCCGGCCGTTATGAATTCGCCGCCGAGCTGCCCGCGCCGGACCGCGCGATGCGCGCCCGCTCGCTGAGCTTCACGGACGACTGGCTCAAGCGCTTCGAGGCCGTCGATGCGAAGACGCTGAGCGCGGCATCGCGCACCGACCTCGGCCAACTGCTCAACAAGCTGCGCAGCGACCGCTTCCAACTGACCGAGCTGCGCGAGTACGAGTGGAATCCGTCCTATCTCAACATCGCCGGTCCGATCGACTACATCCTCGCGACGGACTACGCGCCGCTGCCGGTGCGGCTGAAGACGATCTCGGCGCGGCTGGCGCAGGTGCCGGCGTACTACCGCGCCGGCGCGGCGCTGCTGAAGCAGCCGACGCTGGAGCACACGCAGCTTGCGATCGACCAGGCGCCGGGCGTGCTGAGCGTGCTGGACGAAGTGGCCAAGGCCGCGCAAGGCGCGGACGCCGCCTCGCTGACCGAGACCGAACGCAGGCAGTTGACCGATCGCATCGCCGCGGCGAAGACCGCGGTCGAGGCCTTCCGCACACAGCTCACGCAGTTGCTGGCCGAGGGCAAGGCGACGGGCAAGGCCCGCAGCTTCCGCCTGGGCAAGGCGCTGTACGACCAGAAGTTCGGCTACGACATCCAGTCGGTGCATTCGGCCGAGCAGATGTACCAGCGCGCGTTGAAGGCGCGCGAGGCGCTGCTGACGCAGATGGCGCAGATCTCCGACATGCTGTGGACGCAGACGATGGGCGACGCGCCCAAGCCGGAGGACCGCTTCGCCCGCATCGGCGCGGTGATCGGCAAGCTCAGCGAGCAGCACGTCAAGCGCGAGGACTTCGTCAAGGAGATCCGCGCGCAGATCCCGCAACTCGAGCGCTGGATCACCGACCACGACCTGCTGACGCAGGACGCGAGCAAGCCCCTGATCGTGCGCGAGACGCCGGTGTACCAGCGCGGCGTGGCCGGCGCCGGCATCGAGGCGCCCGGCCCCTACCGGCCGCAGGACCGCACCTACTACAACGTCACGCCGCTGGACGACCTGACCCCGGAGCAGGCGGAAAGCTCGCTGCGCGAGTACAACCGCTGGATCCTGCAGATCCTCAACATCCACGAGGCGGTGCCGGGCCACTACACGCAGCTGGTGCACGCGAACAAGTCGCCGTCGCTGGTGAAGACGCTGTTCGGCAACGGCGCGATGGTCGAGGGCTGGGCGGTCTACGGCGAGCGGATGATGCTGGAGTCCGGCTACGGCGGGAACGCGCCGGAGATGTGGCTGATGTGGGGCAAGTGGAACCTGCGCAGCGTCACCAACACGATCCTGGACTACAACGTGCACGTGCTGGGCATGACCGAAGCGCAGGCGCTGGACCTGCTGCAGCGCCAGGCCTTCCAGACCGAGCGCGAGGCGCGCGAGAAATGGCGCCGCGTGCAGCTGACCTCGGTGCAGCTGACGAGCTACTTCAGCGGCTACAGCGACATCATGGAACTGCGTGACCAGCGCAGGCACGCGCTGGGCAAGGACTTCCGGCTGAAGGCCTTCAACGAGCAGTTCCTGAGCTACGGGAATGCGCCGGTGTCGGTGATCTCCGAGCTGATGTCGCAGCCGGTGGCGAAGGCACCGCAATGACCGGGGAACGCGACAGCGCGACTGGCGGCGCCGAGGAGGTCCGGGTCCTCGAGGCCCGCGTCACGGAGCTGGAGATCAAGGCCAGCTTCGCCGAGGACCTCGTCGACCACCTGAACGCGCAGGTCGCGAAACAGCAGGAGCAGATCGACGCGCTGGTGCGCGAGGTCATGCAGCTGCGTCGGCAGGTGCCGGAAGGCCGCGGCGACGCCGCGGGCGCCCTGCGGGACGAGCTGCCGCCGCACTACTGAGCGGCGCCCCATCGGGCGCGCCGGTCCCCGTTTCCAGGGACCGGCTTCCTGGGGCCCGGCAACCGGCAGGACGAAAGTCAGGTGCGGCTTGACAAGCCTCGGCGCAGCATCGCCTCAGCGTGAACCGGGCCCCGCACCGTTGCGGGCCGACCCTGGCGCGCGAGGGAGGCGCCCATGTTCGACCAGATCAAGCCCGGCCACGTCCTGCGTTTCGGCACGGACCCGTCGACGATCATTTCCCCGAAGCAGGCCAACAGCTCCGAGCAGAACGACAACACGCTCGAGACGCCCTGGCCGACCACCAGCGCGCTCGGCCAGGTCCAGTTGATCTCGCATCCTTCGGGCCCGCTGGCCGCCATGGCCGCCGACGTGGCCACGAAACTGCGCAAGGGCATCAGCTTGACGCGAGCGGCGAGTTACTCCGCGGCCGGACGCGAACGGACGCCCGCCGATCGGCTCCTCGGCGTCACGATCTGCGATTTCGTCGGCTACACCGACGGCAAGAGCAACTACATCCCCAGCCAGCGCGCCGTCTTCAGCAAGGACTTCAGCGGCTGCCTGATGGTGCTGTACACCCAGGCCGGCCAGCGCCGCGTGGCCCACGCGGCCGCGAGTCAGACCCCGCGCATGGACTGCAAGCGCGCGTTCCTGCAAACGATCCAGGCCAACGGCGCGACGCTGGGCGGATGGTTCCGGCCCTTCGTCTCCGCCCTCGATTCGGACGGCCGCATGGCGGCCTTCGAGGCCATCCGCGAGCATGTCCGCGGCGACCCCTACGCGATCACGACCTTCGGTGTGATCTCGGCGACCGGCCAGCCCTACGCGATCGACGCCTTCAAGCCGGCCGCCGCCATCGCCAACGACTGGATCGTCACCCGGCTGCGCACGCCGCAGATGTACACGACCTGGACCGTGCCCTGAACGCCCACGACCGCGCAGGCACCGAGGCGCCGGTCACTCTCGGCCCGTTCAGGCCGCCGGCCGCGCCGGGATGTTCAGCCCGCGCTTGACGGCGTCGCGCGCCAGGAACGACTCCAGCACGCGCTGGACGTTCTTGAACTCGCTGAAGCCGACCAGGTCGCCCGCGCCGTAGAAGCCCACCAGGTTGTTGACCCAGGGCCAGATGGCGATGTCGGCGATGGTGTACTCGTCGCCCATGATCCAGCCGCGGCCGGTCAGGCGCTGCTCGAGCACGCCCAGCAGGCGCTTCGATTCGTTGAGGTAGCGGTCGCGCGGACGCTTGTCCTCGAAGTCCTTGCCGGCGAATTTGTGGAAGAAGCCGACCTGGCCAAACATCGGTCCGATGCCGCCCATCTGGAACATCACCCACTGCAGCGTCTCGTAGCGGCGTGCCGGGTCTTGCGGGATCAGCTTGCCGGTCTTCTCGGCGAGGTAGACCAGGATGGCGCCGGACTCGAACAGCGGCAGCGGCTCGCCGCCGGGGCCGTCGGGATCGATGATCGCGGGGATCTTGTTGTTGGGGTTCAGCGACAGGAACTCGGGCGTGAGCTGGTCGTCGGTCTGGAAGCTGACCAGGTGCGGTTCGTACGCCAGGCCGAGTTCCTCGAGCGCGATCGACACCTTCACGCCGTTGGGCGTCGGCAGCGAGTAGAGCTGCAGGCGCTCGGGATGCTGCGCGGGCCACTTCTTCGTGATGGGGAAACTGGACAGGTCCGTCATGAGGGTTCCGTCGGAATGTTGTGAAGGCGCCGATGAGGCGCCAGCAGGGCGTGATTGACGGACCATTCTCTGCGGCGCCCGAGAGACCTTGCGCGCGACGGGTCAATGCGATCCGTGCACGGTGCGGTCCGCGCCCCGACGGCGCTCTGTGCCGGCCGCGCTCAGCGCAACGGCGCCGCGAACCGGTCCCAGCGCGGCGCCCAGTGTCCGGTGATGTCGGCCGACACGAGCACGCGATGCGCCTGTCCGATGATCAGCCGCCGCTGCACCAGGCCGATGAAACGGGAGTCCTCGCTGTTGTCGCGGTTGTCGCCCATCATGAAGAACTGGTCGGCCGGCACGACGACCGGACCGAAGTCGCGGCGCGCGCGGACCTCGGGCAGGAACTGCACGACGCGGCGCTGTCCGCCCCACTGCTCGACCGCGCGCACGCCGCGGACCTCGACGCCGGGCGCGAGCGCCTCCGCCACCTCCTCCACCGGCGCATAGTCCGCCGGCTGGCCGTTGAGGATCAGCCGGTCGGCGCGCAGCTCGACGGTGTCGCCGGGCACCGCGACGACGCGCTTGATCAGCCGCGTGCCGTCGCGCGGCGAGCTGAAGGTGACGACATCGCCCCGCTGCGGTTCGCCGACGCGGCGCAGCGAGATGTCGGTCAGCGGCAGCTTCCAGTCGTAGGCGACGCGTTCGACGAAAACGACGTCGCCCTCGAGGATCGTCGGCCGCATGGACCCGCTGGGGACCGGGTTCCAGTCCGCGATCGCGGTGCGGAAGAAAAGGAAGCCGACGAGGAACAGCAGGAAGCTGCGGTTCTCGCGGAACCAGGCGGCGACGGGGATCTTCATGGGAACACTCCAGGTGTCGATGAGGCCCCAGTGTGTCGGGCACCCGGGCGGCGTGGGGCCGCATGCGGCGACTGGCGGGAATCCGCGCATGAGTGGCCCGCCCCTACCCGCTCGTGATTCGCTCGCGATTCGCTCACGATTCACTGGAGATCGGTCGGAGATCGCCCGACGGCTGACGACAGCTTCGCGACAGCCTGACGTTCAGCCGGACGACTCCCGCCCTTCATAATTCCGCGCCATGCGCAAGCACCTCCTGCACTTGCTGCTCCCGCTGTTCATGCTGCTCTCGCAGCAGGGCGCGGTGTGGCATGGCATCGGTCACCTGACCGGTGCGCGGGGGCATGCGCCGACGGCCCAGGCCAAGGACGACGACGCCACCCACGCCGATCCGGACGACTCGTCCGCCGATCAGCTGTGCGAGGTCTGCCTGGCCTTCGACGATCTCGCCGCGTCGGCCCGCGCCGAGGCGCCGGTGCTCGCGCTGGCCGAGGCCGTCCACGTCCAGGCGGCCGCCGCCGAGCGCGTCGCGCGCTCGATGCCCGCGCCGCCGCCGCGCAGCCGCGGCCCGCCCCTGGCGATCTGAGCTCGACCTCCTGACCGCAGCGCCGTCCGCCCGCGCCTGAACGCTTCCAACGATTCGTCGAAGCCTTCAGCGACCGGGTCTCGACGGCCAGCCTGCGCTCGACCGATTTCAGATTTCCAGAGTCTCACCATGACCCACCCTCCTCTGCGCGTGCTCGCGCTGTCCCTCTCGCTCGCCTATCCGCTGCTGCACGCGCTGCCGGCACGCGCCGATGACACCGCTTCTGCCGCTGCCGCCGCGACCAGTACCGCCAGCACCGCCAACACCGTTGAGGCGCCTACCGCCGCCGGTGGCACGGCGTTGCCCACCGTCCAGGTCCAGGGCGCCCGCAGCCGTCTCGACGCGGCGCGCAACGGCCTGTCGCCGGACACCGGCAGCACCATCTACAAGTTCGACAAGAACGACATCGCCCGCCTGCCGCAGGGCGACGACACGCCGCTGAACCAGGTACTGCTGCAGACGCCCGGCGTCGTGCAGGACTCCTACGGCGGCCTGCATGTGCGCGGCGACCACGCCAACCTGCAGTACCGCATCAACGGCGTCGTCATCCCCGAGGCCATCAGCGGTTTCGGCCAGACGCTGGAGACGCGCTTCGCCGACAGCATCAGCCTGCTGACCGGCGCGCTGCCCGCGCAATACGGCTACCGGACCGCCGGCATCGTGGACATCACGACCAAGGGCGTCAGCGAGGACGGTGAAAGCGACAAGCCCTTCGCCGGCAGTGCCGGCATCACGCTGGGCACGCAGCGTTCGCGCGAGCTCGACCTGTCGGTGCACGGCACGCAAGGCCGCTTGAGCTACGAGTTCAGCGGTTCCTTCCTCGGCAACGACCTGGGCATCGAGAATCCGACGCCGTCGCGCGATGCGCTGCACGACCGCACGCATCAGGGCAAGGGCTTCGGCCTGGTGTCCTACCTGCTCGACGACGACAGCCGCATCACCGCGATGGCCGGCGTGACCGACAACCGCTTCCAGATCCCGAACTCGCCGGGGCAGTCGACCGCGTTCACCATCGACAACACGTCGGACAAGGACTCGAGCACACTGGACGCACACCAGCGCGAGCGCAACCGCTTCGCCGTCGTCAGCTATCAGAGCGTGATCGGCCGCGACATCGACTACCAGGTCTCGCTGTTCCACCGCTACACCGACGTCCACTACACGCCGGACCAGACCGGCGACCTGCAGTACCTCGGCGTGGCCGCCGACATCCTGCGCCGCAACGAGGCCAACGGCGTGCAGGCCGATGCCAGCTGGCGACTCGACAGCGCGCACACGATCCGCAGCGGGCTCTTCGCGCAGCGCGAGCACGCCAGCACCGTCAACAACGCGCTGGTCTTCCCGGCCGACGACGACGGCAACCAGACCAGCGGCACGCCGGTGAGCATCGCCGACAGCGGCCGCCTGAGCGGCCACCTGTGGGGCGCCTACCTGCAGGACGAGTGGAAGCTGGACCGCACGTTGACGCTGAACTACGGCGCGCGTTACGACGAGGTCGACACCGTGACGAAGGAGCATCAGTTGAGCCCGCGCATCGGCCTCGTCTGGGACGCCGCGCCGACGGTGCGCGTGCACGCGGGTTACGCGCGCTACTTCACGCCGCCGCCGACCGAGAAGATCGACACCACCTCGGTGGCGGCCTTCGCCGGCACGACCAACGCGCTGCCGACGGACGCGGACACGGCGGTGCGCTCGGAGCGCTCGAACTACTACGACGCCGGCGCCGCCTGGCAGGTCACGCCCAAGCTGACGCTGGGCATCGACGGCTACTACCGTGCCGTGCAGCACCTGCAGGACGAGGGCCAGTTCGGCAACGCGCTGATCTACTCGGCCTTCAACTACGCCAAGGGCCGCATCTACGGCGTCGACCTGTCGGCGAGCTACAAGGAGAAGCGCTGGTCTGCCTACGCCAACCTTGGCACCACGCACGCCCGCGCGCAGCAGGTCGAGACGGGCCAGTTCAACTTCGAGCAGGACGAGCTGGACTTCATCGCCAACCACTGGGTGCACCTGGACCACGAGCAGAAGCTGAGCGCCTCGGCCGGCGTCAACGTGCGGCTGGACGACGGCTACGCGGTCGGCGCCAGCGCGCTGTTCGGCAGCGGCCTGCGCAACGGCTTCGCCAACACGACGCACCTGCCCTCGTACACCAGCGTGAACGCCGATGTGAGCAAGAAGCTCGAGCTCGGCGGCGGCGGTCCGGTGGAGGCGCGCCTGTCGGTGATCAACCTCTTCGACAAGGGCTACCAGTTGCGGGACGGCTCGGGCATCGGTGTCGGCGCGCCGCAGTACGGCCAGCGCCGCACGGTCTACGTGAGCCTGACGAAGGAGTTCTGATCGCAGGAACGACAGCGGCCCCTCGGGGCCGCTCTCTTTCCGATCTCGTCGGCGCCGGGAGGCGCCGCGATCAGGGCGCGAGGAGCTTCGGCAACGCGGCTTGCGCGGTCTTGACGCAGTCGTCGAGGAACTGCCGCTCGACGGCCTTGAGTCGCGCGTAGCCGTCGGCCTGCCAGTCGGCGAGCGTGTTGGACGACTGGTCGTCGGAGAAGCTGCACTTGATCTGCTCGCCGGCGGACAGCCAACCCGCGCCGTCGGGTTTGCGGGAGATCGTCGTCACGATCTTCAGGTCGTAGAACGGCGTGTCTTCCTTGTAGTCGCGGAAGACGAGCGCATAGACGTCGTTGCGGATGAACATCGGCTTCTTGAACTGACGGCCCTGCGCGTTGTCGCGCACCCAGGTGTCGATCGCCGCGCCCAGGCTCAGCGGCAGGTCGCGACCGGCCGGATGCGGCATGGCATCGACCTTGTCGCCCTTGTAGTCGTCCTTGCCCACGGGCGTGCGGAACGAGCCCAGCAGCGCACCGACCACGAGCAGCGCGGCATCCTTCGAACGGTCCGACTTGTTGACCAGACGCAGCACGTCGTCGGGGTACTTGGTCCCCGGCTCGGTCGACCGGTCGATCTGGATCGGCACGATGCCGGAGTAGACGGCGACCGGCGCGGACGCGGTCTCGGCGACGGCGGGCGCCGCCGGAGCGGCCTCCACGGCCGACGCCGCGATGGCGGGCGGCGAGACTTCCTGGGTCTGCGCCTGAGCCCCGGCGGCACAGGCAAGGGCCATCAGGCCGGCGGAGACGAACGACTGCTTCTTCATGGTATTTCTGGTTGGGTTGCCGCGATCGCGGGGCTGGAACATCGACATCGCGCGACGTCTTTCCTCTTGAAGCCGCGCGACGGTCGACACGCTAAAGGGAAAGGCGACCGCGACCGCTCGCCCTCAAGGGGGACATCGCCCGCGATCGCCGATGACGCGTGAAGAAGTGCGCGCCCTGGCCGGCCAGACAGTCGCGGCGGACCTGTCGCCTGTATCGGGGTGACAACGCGCGCCGACGCGGAGCCCGGCCTGGACTCGCGGTAGGCTCGCCGCCATGAACGTCCCATCGCCGGATCACCCCGCCCACCACGACGACGAGACGCCGGGCCCCGGCGATCCCTCGACGTCCCGGACAGCTCCGACATCTCTCACACACCAGTTGCCGCGCGACGCGGGCACCCCGGCCGAGCCTGCGTCGGATGTCTGGGACCGGCGCTACGCCGCCCAGCCCTTGAGCCAGGATGAAGCCTGGCTGAGCGGCTGGCAGCATCGCCTGCCCGGCGTGCGGCGCGCGCTGGACATCGGCTGCGGCGACGGCTGGGAGACGGCCGCGCTGCTGGAACTGGGCGTGGACGTCACCGGCATCGACATCTCGGCCGAGGCGCTCGCGCGCTGCCGGCAGCAGTCGCCGCGGGCGCGGCACGTGCTGGCCGATGTGCGTTCGATGCCGATGCTGCCCGACGGCGACTTCGACCTGGCCGTGGCGCAGCTGTCGCTGCACTATTTCGACCGCGACGACACCTGCCGCGCGCTCTGCGAGATCGCTCGCGTGCTCGCGCCGGGCGGCCGGTTGATCGGCTGTGTCAACGCCGAGGACGACTGGCACTACGGCGCGCCGGACGACGCGTCGAGCTGGGCGCTCACCATCGTCGACGGTGTCGCCAAGCAGTTCTTCACCCGCGGGAAGATCGAGGACGTGCTCGCCGCGTGCTTCGACATCGAGCACCTCGACAAGCGCACGCTGAGCCGCTACGGCAAGCCCAAGTCGGTGTGGGAGTTCTTCTGCACGAAGAAGCCCGAGTGAGCGGGCACCGGCACGTTGCCCTCGGTCCTGTCTCACAGTTCGCGGTGTCGCTGGGATCCGCACAGGGTCCGACCTCAGAATAAATTTCGCTTGCAATTCATTCGTATCCTAATTAAAGTTCAACCCATGGCACGCACCACCCCCCCCAAGCAGCAGAAGCAGACCGGCGCCGACGCCGTCTGCCCGCCGCTGGAGATCGATCAACAGCTCTGCTTCGCGCTCTACTCGACGATGCTGGGCATGAACAAGGTCTACCGCGAACTGCTGAAAGATCTCGACCTGACCTACCCCCAGTACCTCGTGATGCTGGTGCTGTGGGAACGGGACGGCCTGACGGTCGGCGAGATCGCAGAGCGTGTCTTCCTCGATTCCCCCACCGTGACCCCGCTGTTGAAGCGGCTGGAGGCCGCGGGCCTGGTCAGCCGGGACCGCTCGCCGCAGGACGAGCGCCAGGTGCTGATCACGCTGACCACCGCTGGCCGCGCGCTGCGCAAGCGCTCGACGCATCTGCCACAGTGCATCGTCGACGCCTCGGACTCGGACCTCTCCGAGTTGATGGAGCTTCGCGACCGCCTGCTCGTGCTACGCGAACGGATGGCCCGCAAGGCCGCTTGAACGCGAACCTGACGAACACAAACACCGCCTTCCCGCACCAATTACTTCGCACACTAACAATTAGCAAGCAAGTCAAATACCTGACATCTCTTCCCACAGCACCAACCCGCCTTTCCACCACCTCTCACCACCCCAGAAGGAGCCCACCATGAACGCCATCGCCCCCCTCGCCCGCCAATCGCGTCGTCAACTGCTGGTCCTCTCGACGCTGGCCGTCGCCATTGCCGGAGCAGTCACCGGCGCGGTCGCCACGCCGGCCTTCGCCGCCGATGCCAAGTCCTCGCCGGCGCCCATCGTCAGCGCGCAGCCGTCGGGCTCCTACATCACGACCAAGGACGGCGTGCAGCTGTACTACAAGGACTGGGGTCCGAAGAACGGCCAGCCCGTCGTCTTCAGCCACGGCTGGCCGCTGAACTCGGACAGCTGGGAATCGCAGATGATCTTCCTGGCCGACCAGGGCTACCGCGTGATCGCCCATGACCGCCGCGGTCACGGCCGTTCCAGCCAGCCGTGGGACGGCAACGACATGGACCACTACGCCGACGACCTGGCCACCGTCATCGAGACGCTGAACCTCAAGAACGCCGTGCTGGTCGGCTTCTCCACCGGCGGCGGCGAAGTCGCCCGCTACATCGGCCGTCACGGCACCTCGCGCGTGGCCAAGGCGGTGCTGATCTCCGCCGTCCCGCCCATCATGGTCAAGTCCGAGAAGAACCCCGGCGGCTTGCCCATCGCGGTCTTCGACGGCATCCGCAAGGCGCAGCTCGACAACCGCTCGCAGCTCTACAAGGACATCCCCGCCGGTCCGTTCTACGGCTTCAACCGTCCGGGCGCCAAGGTCTCGCAGGGCCTGATCGACAACTGGTGGTTCCAGGGCATGCAAGGCGGCCACAAGAACACCTATGACTCGATCAAGGCGTTCTCCGAGACCGACTTCACCGAGGACCTGAAGAAGTTCGACAAGCCCACGCTGATCATCCACGGCGACGACGACCAGATCGTGCCGATCGACGCCGCGGGCCGCGCCTCGGCCAAGCTGATCAAGGGCTCGGTGCTGAAGGTGTATGCGGGCGCGCCGCACGGCCTGACCGATACCCACAAGGATCGCGTCAACGCCGACCTGCTGGCCTTCATCCGCCAGTAACAGCCGGCAACACCGGTGGTGCGGGCCCCCGGGAACCCCG
>NZ_JBWKOK010000013.1:0-90006 GCF_059416045.1 Roseateles sp. GW821-FHT09G03 | reverse complement strand
GTACTCGGAGCGAGTCTCTCCGCCCCAGCAACCCCACCATTGAAGCCCCGTTGGGCCGGCGCTTCAACCATACAAGCAGAGCGAACCGCAGGTGAGCGGCGCGAGTTGGCGCCCCAGCTCGGCCACTCCGCCGGCCCCGGGCGACCTTGTGCCGTGGCTCGGTCACACTACAGGCCATGCCCCGCTTCGCCGCCAACCTGAGTTTCCTGTACCAGGAGCTGCCGTTCCTCGACCGCTTCGAGGCTGCGGCGCGGGATGGTTTCACGGGCGTGGAGTGCCTGTTCCCCTACGACGTTCCCGCCTCCGAACTGCGCGCTCGCGCTTCGGCCCAGGGGCTGAGCGTCGTGCTGATCAACGCGCCTACCGGGGACTGGGCGGCGGGGGAGCGGGGCCTGGCGTCGATCGATGGCCGGGAAGGGGACTTCCGCGATTCCGTCGAGCGTGCACTCGCTTACGCCTCGGTCGTCTCATCGCCGCGCGTGCATGTGCTCGCCGGTCTGCTGCGCGCCGGGAGTGATCGCGATGCGGCGATCGCACGCTACGAAGAGCGGCTGCATTGGGCTGCGGCGCACGCCGCGAGCGCCGGCATCGGGCTGACGATCGAGCCCATCAATCCGCATGACATGCCTGGCTACCTGCTGCAACGGCAGGACGAGGCGCATGCAATCGTCGAACGCATCGGCGCATTGAACCTGACGGTCCAGATGGACCTGTACCACTGCGAACGCGTCGAGGGCGACGTGGTGGCACAGGTGCGCCGATACCTGCCGACGGGACGTGTCGGTCACTTCCAGATCGCCGGCGTTCCGGACCGGCATGAGCCGGACGAGGGCTCACTGGCCTGGCGGGCCGCGCTGGCGGCGATCGACGAGATCGCGGCGGCGACCGGATGGGATGGCTGGATCGGCTGCGAGTATCGACCCCGGCGCGGGGCGGTGCCCGGGGGCACCAGTGCCGGACTCGGCTGGTTGATCCAGACTCGACGGGAAATCGCCTGACGCGGGTTGCCTCCGCCATCTACTGAGCGGCTCCATGTCAAGCGAGGAGTCGCGGTGAGAGATTGTCGAGGGAACATTGCCGTCCCCATATCGGGACTGGCGATCGCCCTGTCTGGCGGCTTGGCCATCCTTCCGACGGCCCAGGCCATGATCATCAACGAGGCGAAGTTCGCCGAGCTCGGCGGGAATCTGGACGCTGTGGATCAGACCTTCCACGTGGTCGCCGCAAAGCTGCGCGAGCGCAGTCTGTCGACCCAGTTCCTGGTGTCCGGTTGGCTGGACGGGTGCACGGCGACCTGGTTGGGAGAGGAGGCGCTGTACACCTACCTCTTGACGGCCGCCCACTGTGTCAACGCAGAAAGCGGGCAGGCGAGGCCTAGCCGTCGGACCTTCCTGGACTGGTACGGAAACGTCATTGCATCGGGCGTGGGCTGGGCGTTCCGGCCGCCCAAGGCTCCCAATCCTCCAGAGAAATGGGACTACGCCGAGGACATTGCCGTGCTTCGATTGCCAAGGTGGGCAACGCCCACGGATGCCGTCGGCAGACCCCTGGCGCGGCCGACGATCGCCGAAGGGCGACTGAAGGTCCTGGAGACCGTCCACTTTGCGGGATACGGAGCGACCGGCGTCGGCATGAGGTGTCTGGACCTGCCGGCAGAGCAGCGGCGAATGGCGGGCGAGGCGGTCGTGAGCCGTGCTTCAGTTGACGATCGGGATGTCGTCTACACGCGCTATGACCCTGTGAATGCGGGGCCGTCGTGGGCGTTCCCGTTCCGGGGCGACAGCGGCTCGGCGTGGTGGCGCTTGCAGGACGGCTATTGGTTGTTGTCGGGCTTGACTGCCGGAGGCACGGACCCACCCCTGCAGACGATGTCTCCGCCCATGTCCCGCTACGCGACGTGGATCAAGGGCCTCTTCGCGGGCGCCGTGCTGCAGTCGGAACGCATGTCGGTGACCGCGTCCGCCCCCTTCGTCTCGCGGAACCATGCAGACGACCCGTCAGGCCCCGCCATCTTCTTCCTCATTCCGCCCCAGGCCGGCGCTGTCGGACCGGCCGTCGGTCGATGGTCGGGCGAGTCCGGGATGAGCGTGATCACGGTGGATGTGACGGAGTCCCGTACCGGCGCATCCGCCAAGATTCGGCTCCGCGCCGTGCGGGATGCTGCCGGCTGCCGCCGCGCACCCATCGAGGATGCGTCGCCGTGCGTCGGATCGCGGGACAGTCGGCTGAAGGTGGCGTTTCGCGCGGAAGACAATCCTGACTTGAAGGCCGGCGCGTACATCGGCCGCTTCGATGTCGACGTGTTGTCCTGGTCGGATCGCTCCTTTCGGGAGCGCGTGACCCTCCATGTCGACATCCGGCATCTGCTGCGGGGTCAGGTCTTGACCACGGCGGCCTATGTCTCGCCCAACCTGGCCAGAGAAACCAGACGTGGCTCGGTCTACTACACGGTGCCTCCCCAGGATGGGGCGCGGGGACCGGCGACCGGCCTGTGGAGCGGCAGTCACGGCCCCAGCAGGATCGACGTGACGGTGCGCGATGCGGTGAGCCAGCAGGAACGACAGGTCGTGTTGAGAGCGCATCGCGATCCCCTGTGCGGTGGAACGACGGCCCGCATGGAAGACGGCTTTTCCTGTGGCCGCTCGGCCGGATCAGTGACGGTGCGCTTCCATGCCGAGGACAACCCGCATCTGCCGCCCGGTCTCCACCGGGGGCGACTGACCCTGCAGGCGCGCGGCTGGACCGATTGGCGCTTCGATCGATTGATCGAACTCGACATCGATCTGGACACGCTCGGGCCGCCGCCGCCGCCCGTTCCCCGTCAAGCGATCGTCCGCACCTCGCCGTCGCCGTAGAGATTGCTCTCGCAGCGTCCGCAGATCGTCGGATGCGCCGGATTGACGCCGACGTCCGCGCGGTAGTGCCAGCAGCGCTCGCACTTCTGGTGGGTCGACGGCGTCACCGTGATGCTCAGCTCGCCGGCCAGCGTGACGCTCGCCGCGGACGTGATCAGCACGAACTTCAGGTCGTCGCCCAGGCTCTGCAGCAGGGCGAGGTCCTCGGCGTTCACGCCCAGCGCGACCTCGGCCTGCAGCGACGAGCCGATCGCGCCGGTCGTGCGCACTTCCTCGATCGCCTTGTTCACCGCATCGCGGATCTCGTGGATGCGGTTCCACTTCGCGATCAGTCCGTCGTCGTGCGCGACACCGACCGACCAGTAGGTCTCGGTGAAGATGGTGTCGCCGGCCTGCTTGCCGGCGAAGACCTTCCACGCCTCTTCGGCGGTGAAGCTCAGGAACGGCGCCATCCAGCGCAGCATCGCGTGCGTGATGTGCCACAGCGCCGTCTGCGCCGAGCGGCGGGCGGCCGACTTCGGCGCGCTCGTGTACAGGCGGTCCTTCAGCACGTCCAGGTAGAACGCGCCCAGGTCCTCCGAGCAGTACACCTGCAGCTTGGCCACCACCGGGTGGAACTCGTAGCGCTGGTAGTGCGCCAGGATCTCCTCCTGGAACTGCGCCGCGCGGGCCAGCGCGTAGCGGTCGGCCTCCAGCAACTGGTCCAGCGGCACGGCGTCCGTCGCCGCGTCGAAGTCCGAGGTATTGGCCAGCAGGAAGCGCAGCGTGTTGCGGATGCGGCGGTAGCCGTCCACGACGCGCGCGAGGATCTTCTCGTCGCCGGCGATGTCGCCCGAGTAGTCGGACGCCGCCACCCACAGCCGGATGATCTCGGCGCCCAGCTTCTTGCTGGTCTCTTGCGGATCGACGCCGTTGCCCTGAGACTTGCTCATCTTGCGGCCCTTGCTGTCCACGGTGAAGCCGTGGGTCAGCAGGCCGCGGTACGGCGCGCGGCCGTTGACCGCGCAGGAGATCAGCAGCGACGAGTGGAACCAGCCGCGATGCTGGTCATGGCCTTCCAGGTAGAGGTCGGCCTCCGGCCCGGTCTCGTGCGCCGCGCCGGCGTGCGAGCCCTTGAGCACATGCTGGAAGGTGGAGCCCGAGTCGAACCACACGTCCAGGATGTCCTGGCCCTTCGAGTACTGCTCCGCCTCCGCGCCCAGCCACTCGGCCGGGTCCAGCTTGGACCAGGCCTCGATGCCGCCGGCCTCGACCAACTGCGCGGCGCGCTCGATGAACTCCAGCGTCTTCGGATGCGGCTGGCCGCTGTCCTTGTGCAGGAAGATCGGCAGCGGCACGCCCCAGCTGCGCTGGCGCGAGATGCACCAGTCGGGCCGGCCGGCGATCATGTCGTGCAGGCGCGTCTTGCCGTTCTCGGGATAGAAGCTGGTCTGCTCGATCGCGTCCAGCGCCAGCTGGCGCAAGGTCTTGTCGGCCTTGTCGAC
Organism: Roseateles sp. GW821-FHT09G03; assembly: GCF_059416045.1. Classification (NCBI taxonomy): domain Bacteria; kingdom Pseudomonadati; phylum Pseudomonadota; class Betaproteobacteria; order Burkholderiales; family Sphaerotilaceae; genus Roseateles; species Roseateles sp. GW821-FHT09G03. Next base: position 85,667 of record NZ_JBWKOK010000013.1, on the reverse strand, counting down.
GGTGAACACGCCGTCGCCCTCGTCCATGCGGACGAACCATTGCGCGGCCGCGCGGTAGATCACCGGCGACTTGTGGCGCCAGCAATGCGGATAGCTGTGGCGGATCTTGCTGTGCGCCATCAGGCGATTGGCGTCCTGGAGCGCCGCGGCGATCACCGGGTTGGCCTTCCAGATGTGCTGTCCGCCGAACAGCGGTAGCTCGGCTTCATAGACGCCGTTGCCCTGCACCGGGTTCAGGATGTCCTTGAACGCCAGCCCATGCGCGATGCACGAGTTGAAGTCGTCCACGCCGTAGGCCGGCGCCGAGTGGACCACGCCCGTGCCGTCGTCGGCGGTGGCGTAGTCGGCCAGGTAGACGGGGCTCTCGCGATCGAAGCCCGGATGCACGTGCGCGAGCGGGTGCTTGAACTTCAGCAGCTCGAGCGACTTGCCCGCCGTGACGGCGACGGTCTTCCCTTCGATGCCCCAGCGGGCCAGGCACTTCTCGACCAGCGCCTCGGCCACGACGAAGTAGCCGCGCTCGGTGTCGACCAGCGCGTACGGCAGCTCGGGGTTCAGGTTCAGCGCCTGGTTGGCGGGGATGGTCCACGGCGTCGTCGTCCAGATGACGGTGAACGCCTCCTTGTCCAGCCTGGGCACGCCGAAGGCCGCTGCGAGCTTCTCCGGCTCCGCGCTCAGGAAGGCCACGTCGACGGCCGGGGAGTCCTTGTCGGCGTATTCGATCTCGAACTCGGCCAGCGAGGAGCCGCAGTCGAAGCACCAGTACACCGGCTTCAGGCCGCGATAGACGAAGCCGCGCTCGAACAGGCGCTTGAGGACGCGCAGTTCGCCGGCCTCGTTCTTGAAGTCCATCGTCCGGTACGGATGGTCCCAGTCGCCGAGCACGCCCAGGCGCTTGAAATCGGTGCGCTGCTGGTCGATCTGCTCGGTGGCGTAGGCGCGGCTCTTCGCCTGCACCTCGTCGCGCGGCAGGCCGCGGCCGAAGGTCTTCTCGATCTGGTTCTCGATCGGCAGGCCGTGGCAGTCCCAGCCGGGGATGTAGGCGGCGTCGAAGCCCTCGAGCTGGCGCGCCTTGACGATCATGTCCTTCAGGATCTTGTTGACCGCGTGACCCATGTGGATCTGGCCGTTGGCGTAGGGCGGGCCGTCGTGCAGCACGAACTTCGGCTTGCCCTGGCGCGCGACGCGCAGCCGCTGGTAGATGCCCTGGTCTTCCCATTCCTGGACCCAGCCCGGCTCGCGCTTGGGCAGGTCGCCGCGCATCGGGAACGGGGTGTCGGGCAGGTTGAGTGTCGAGCGGTAGTCGGACTTGGAGTCGTCAGTCATGGCGGCGGCAATCGAAGGGGGCGGCCGGAGGAGGAAGCCGCGAGAGAAGAGGGGTGGCGCGCAGGACGGAACGAAGGGCCGCGCGCGCCGGCTGAGCGGTCGAGATGAGCGGTCGGGCGCTCAGCCCTTCAAATTCGGTCGCGGGTGGTCTGGCGGCGGACGGCGGCGTGGGTCGTCGCCGGTTCGGCGAAGTACGCGCGTGCCTGGCGGACGTCCTCGCGGATCGCGGCGGTCAGGGCGTCCAGGCCGTCGAAACGGGCTTCGTCACGCAGTTTGTGCAGGAGTTCCACGCGCACGAGTTTACCGTAGGCCTCGCCCGGCCCCAGGCGGTCGGCCAGCGCCGCCGGCCAGTCCAGCGCATGGACCTCCAGCAGCACGCGGCCGGCATCCTCGACCGTCGGCCGCACGCCCAGCGAGGCGACGCCGTCCAGCACGACGCCCCCGGCCTTGCCGAGGTTCCGGTCCTGATCGTCGAGCCCGTGCACGCGCACGGCGAAGATCCCGTGCGCCGCCGGCTTGTCATGGTCGAACTTCAGGTTCAGCGTGCGGAAGCCGTCGCCCTGGCCGGGCGCGGTCTCCGCCAACTGCCGTCCGAGCTTCTGGCCGTGGATCACGTGGCCCGAGATCGCGTAAGGCCGCCCCAGCAGCCGCGCCGCGCCGTCCATGTCGCCGGCGGCCAGCGCCTCGCGCACGGCAGAGCTGGAGACCCGCAGGCCGTGCACCTCGTAGCTCATCATCCGCGCGACGTCGAAGCCCAGGCGCTGCCCGGCCGCGTCCAGCGTCGCGTAGTCGCCCTGGCGCTTGGCGCCGAAGCGGAAGTCGTCGCCGACCAGCACGTACTTCGTCCCGAGGCCGTCGACCAGCACCCGCTGGATGAAGTCCTGCGCCGGCAGCGAGGCCAGCGCCTCGTCGAAGCGCAGCACCACGACCTGGTCGATGCCGCAGCGTTCCAGCTCCTGGAGCTTGTCGCGCAGCGTGGCGATGCGCGCTGGCGCCAGCTCGGGCTTGCCGAGCTTCCTGGCGAAGAAGTCGCGCGGGTGCGGCTCGAAGGTGAGCACGCAGGTCGGCAGGCCGCGGTGGCGGGCCTCCGACAGCAGCAGCGCCAGCATGGCCTGATGGCCGCGATGGACGCCGTCGAAGTTGCCGATCGTCAGCGCGCATTGCGCCGCGATGCCGGGATGGTGGAAGCCGCGGAAAACCTGCATGGGCGGGGATTATCAGCCGCCGCGCGCGGCGCCGCCGCCGATCGGTGGATCCGGGCGGATCCGGGTGGATCAGGCCGCCGCCGCGGCCGCCGAGCCGGGGCTTGCCGCGCCGGGCAGGTGTTGCGCGACGACGTCCAGCAGCTCGTCCATCTCGAACGGCTTGACCAGGTGGCCGTCCATGCCGCTGGCCAGGCAGCGGGCGCGGTCGTCCTCGACGGTGCTGGCGGTCAGCGCCACCACGGGCGTGCGCGGCAGCAGCCGGCGCGCCTCCTCTTGCCGCCACGCGATGGTGGCGGCATAGCCGTCGAGTTCGGGCATGTGGCAGTCCATCAGGACGAGGTCGAAGCGCTGCGCGCGCAACAGCTCGAGCGCCTCGCGGCCATGACCGGCCGGCACGACGCTCAGTCCGCAGCGTTCCAGCATCGTCGTGGCGACCAGCAGGTTGACCGGGCTGTCGTCCACCAGCAGCACGCGGCCCGCCAGTTGCGGCAGCGGCTTCGGCGGCACGCCGGCGGACGGCGCGCGCGCCGGGGCGGCCTCGGCCGCGCAAGTCTGCAGCGGCAGCGTGAACTCGAACACCGAGCCCTGGCCCGGCGCCGACGCGCAGCGCAGGTCGCCGCCCATCGCCCGGGCGATCTCGCGGGAGATCGTCAGCCCCAGCCCGGCGCCGTCCCGGCGGGCCCGGTCGCTGCCGGGACGGCCCGCCTGCTCGAAGGGCGCGAAGATGCGTTCGAGCTGGTCCGCGGGAATCCCGTCGCCGGTGTCCCGGACCGCGAAGTGCAGCAGCGTGCCGGCGCGCATGTCCAGCACCGGCGAGACCTCGAGCGCGACGCGGCCGTGATCGGTGAACTTGATCGCGTTGCCCACCAGGTTGTGCAGCACCTGCTGGATGCGCGAGGCGTCGCCCATCGCGCGGGCGGGGAGCTGCGGCGCGACGCTCAAGCTGAAGTCCAGTCCCTTGGCCCGCGCGGACTCGCCCAGCAGCCGGGCGACGTCGCCGGCGACCTCGCGGATGTCGAAGGGCCGGGCCTCGACGACCAGCTTGCCGGACTCGATGCGCGCCAGGTCCAGGATGTCGTTGACCAGCGTCAGCAGATGCCGGCCGGAACGGCGCACGATCTCGACCTGCTCGCGCTGCTGCGCGCTGAGGTCGCCGCGCTCCAGCAGCTGGGTCATGCCGATGATGCCGTTGAGCGGCGTGCGGATCTCGTGGCTCATCACCGCGACGAAGCGGCTCTTGCTGCTGCTCGTTTCCTCCGCGGCGTTGAGCGCCAGCCGGCGCTGCTCGGCCAGGCGGGCCTGCTCGAAGCGCAGGCGCAGCAGTTCCAGCGTGCCGGCCTCGATGCGGCGGGATTCCAGCACCGTCAGCAGCCAGAACATGCCCAGGCCGCCGACGCTCAGCCAGCCAGTCACGCCGCCCTGCAGCGCGAGCCGGATCGCCAGCGGCGCGATCACCAGCGAGGCGAACAGCGCCTGCCCGCGCGCCCAGTGGCCCAGCGACACCATCGTGAACGCGACCAGGCCGACCAGCGTCGTCATGACCGCGCCGTCGATCTCCGGCAGGTTGGGGGTGGCGAAGAGCGCACCGATCACGCCCCAGGCCAGGCCGTCCAGTCCCAGCCCGGCCAGGTAGCGCCGTTCCTCGCGCGGCGAGGCGCGCTCCTGCAGCGGCAGGGCGAGGAAGCGCCGGGCCTGGACCGTGCGCCACAGCGAGATGATCCAGCGCGCGCCCAGCCAGCCGAGCAGGTCCACGACGGGCAGGTGCGGCCACAGCAGCACGACCGGCAGCAGGGCGAACAGCGCGCCGACGGCCGCCGGCATGGCCACGCGGGCCTGCAGGCTGCTCAGCCGCTCGGCCCGGACCTGGATCGCCACGCTGGGGGCGGCGTTGTCCTCGTGATGTTCGATGTCTGAGATTCCCATACGACCCGGTCGGCGAGGTGTCCGACCGATGCGGCTCCTGCTGCTGGAGCCGCCCAATGGCGGCGTTCTTGTAGCGGCGTTCCGGTGGCGCGTTTCTACCCAAGGATGGTGACAAATGATCTCGGGGACTTCCCGAAAGACCGGTGTCGTCCACTGACGCGGGATCATGAACCGGTTGTCCGACTTTCTCCGGACCCGCCTTGCGGGCCCTGCTCACGCCGATGCGCCCCGGGAGGCTCAGGCCGGGTCCGGCTCCGACATCGCCAGCTCACGCTGAGCGTCGTCCAGCCACATCCAGCCGCCTTCCTTCAGGTCGGCCGGCAGTTCCAGCGCGCCGATGCGCTGCCGGTGCAGGCTCAGCACCCGGTTGCCGACCGCGGCCACCATCCGCTTGGCCTGGTGGTAGCGGCCCTCGGTGAGGGCCATTTGCAGGCGGCCGTCCGGCAGCCGCTCCGCGGAGACCGCGCGCACCGGTTCCTCGGCGAGTTTCGGGTTGCGCTCCTCCAGCAGCACGCCTTCCACGAGCTTGCGCAGCTGCGCGTCGTCCACCTCGGCCTTGCAGACCGCCTGGTAGAGCTTGGGGACGTGGTACTTCGGGCTGGTCAGCTTGTGCTGCAGCGGACCGTCGTCGGTCAGCAGCAGCAGGCCGGTGGTGTCCTCGTCGAGGCGGCCGACGGGCTGGATGTCGCGGTTGCGTACCGGCTCGGGCAGCAGCGAGAACACGCTCGGGTGATGGCTCGGCTTGCGCGAGCATTCGTAGCCGGCCGGCTTGTACAGCAGGATCAGCGCCTTCTCGTGGTGGGGCCAGGTCTGGCCCTCCACCTCGAAGACGAGGCCGGCGGTGTCGAAGGTCTGGTTCGGATCGTCGACGACCGTGCCGCCGATCGACACCAGCCCATGATGGATCAGCGCGGCGCAATGCCGGCGCGTGCCGAAGCCCTGGCTGAACAGGATCTGGGCGATCGCCACGGGTTTGGCGGGCTTGTTGGCAGGCTTGTCAGCGGGCTTGTCGGAGGGGGCGGAACTCGAGGTCATGGGGAGGAATTGTCGCTGCGCGGAGGAATGTGTTCAGGAATTGAGCGATATCAAGGTTGGACGTTCGCCTGCGAGATGGATGGGGGCGTGGGGGGCACCCATGCGGCACCTCCGAACTGATGCCCACCGCCATGCCTTCCATCGTTCCAGTCACTTCCAGATCCATCACCGGGCAGATCGAACGCGACGCCGAGGCCGGCGATCACATCGAGGGCACGCGGCTCCACGATGAGTTGGGTGTCTGGACCTCGCAGCTGCCGCGCTGCTCCCCCGCGCCGGCGGGTTCGCGCACGCCCGCGCATCTCAACGACGAGACGCTGCTGGGCGAGGGGCTGCCCCACGCCAGCCGCCTGCGCGACGGCCCCGTGCTGATGGCGTCGCCGACCGTCCAGGAGGCGCTGCGTTTCGCCCAGGCCTGCGTGAAGCACCGGATCGGCTGGGTGGTGGATCTGCGGTCGTCGAACGACCAACAGTCGGCCCACGCGAGTCCCCTCGATGGTGGGGAGTCGGCCTTTGTCGATGAGGACGGGCGCGCGCGCTTTGCACGGAAGGGACGCGAGACACGGTTGAGCGGGGTGGGGCCGGGCGCGGCCGAAGACCACGTCCGCAAGCTCGAGTTCAGCCTGCAGCCCAGCCGGAAAATGCCGGCAACGGCGGGCCAGGCGCCGCGCGAGCTGTCGCAATCCCTGGACTGGATCCGGGTGCCCGTGGAAAACGGAAGCCCCATTTCGCCCCAGCGATTGCTCGACACCAGCGTGCATCTGGCCCGCACGGCGTCCGCGGCGCACGTGGCGTTCCAGTGCGCGCAGGGGCAGCATGTCGGCGCCACGTTCGCGGCGGCCCACGCCTTGCTGGAGTGGCATCGGCGCTCCCCGATCTCCGCGGATGAACTGCGCGATGTCGTGCTGGACGAATGCCTGAGCATCCGCCGCGATCGCGGCCCGGAGCTTTTCCGGCCAGAGGACCTCGCGTCGCTGATGGCCTTTGGCCGCCTGATGTTGGCAGCGAGGGATCTGCCATGACCGACGTCGAGTCCGGCACGGGGCGCGGAGATGGAAGCCAGGGCGCCTGGTCGCCCCGTCAGCCCGACTGAGACGGCGGCCGGATCGCGTCCACGATCGCACGCGAGACGACTTCCGCCGCGACCGCGCCCAGCAGCGTCATGTCGCCGTCGATGTCGGCGGTGCCGGTGGCGAGCGCGAACATCACGTCCCCATCCATCACCGTGTGAACGGGATGGATTGCCCGTGCCAGGCCGTCGTGCGCGATCTGCGCGAGCTTGGTGGCCTGCGCCTTCGTCAGGCGAGCATCGGTCGCGATGACGCCGATCGTCGTGGCGGATCCCTGCAGCGCGCCGCCGGGGCGCTCGCCGTCGAGCAACGCCTGGACCGTCGAACGTGGCCGGCCGTCCGCGCCGCGCGAGCCCGCAAGCACCTCGCCGCCGCGCGGGTCCACCACGTCGCCCACCGCGTTCACCGCCACCATCGCCGACAGGGTCATGCCGCCGATGCGGACAGTCGCCATGCCGAGTCCGCCCGGCATCGAGCGCTCGACGCCCAGCAGCTTGCCGACGGTCGCGCCCGTCCCGGCGCCGACGCGTCCGCGCGAGCGCTCGTCGGCCGAGGCCGCCTCGCAGGCGGCGCGTCCGGCCGCCGCATCGGGCGCGGTTTGCGCGCTGTGCAGCCAGAGATCGAAGAGCACCGCCGCCGGCACGATCGGCACGCGCACCTGACCGACCCGGAAGCCATGCCCGCGCTCCGCGAGCCAGCGCATCACACCGTCCGCGGCGGCCAGTCCGAACGCGCTGCCGCCGGTCAGCAGGATCGCGTGGACCTGCTGCACGGTGTTCTCGGGACGGAGCAGTTCGAGGTCGCGCGTGCCCGGCGCCGCGCCGCGCACGTCGACGCCCGCGGTCGCGCCGGCCTCGCAGAGCACGACGCTGCAACCGGTGGGCACGGACGGATGCGTGAAGTGACCGACCTTCAGGCCGGCCACGTCGCAGAGGGCGCCCGCGTCCGCACGTCCATCGGGCGCGGTCCTGCTCGGCGCAGCGCTCAAGGGCTCGTTCAAGGGCTCGCTGGAGGGGGCGCTCAAGGGATCGTTCAAGGCTTGGCGCCTTGCGGCTTCAACGCGCCGCAGTCGCTGCCCAGGTAACGGGCTTCGCCGGTGGAGCGCAGCACTTCCGTCTTGCCGTCGCGCTGCGCGCGGATCTCGCTCTTCGTCGTGTAGTGGTCCGGGCCGAGGAAGGTGATCTCGTTGGTCCCTTCCGAGGCCGGGTTGGTGCAGCGGAAATTCACCAGCATCGTGTCGCCGGTGCGCTTGCTGTCGTGCGTGCACTTGCCGTCGGTGCGGGGCATCGCGGCACGGTCGGCCTGTTCCTTCGTGACACAGGATTTGAGCGTCAGCTCGCCGCCCTGGAAGTTCATGCTGACGCCGTGCTGCGACATCATCGATTCCATCTGCTTGCGCTGCTCGGGCGGCAGCGCCGCCATCTGCTTCTGCATATGCTCCATCTGCGCCTGGCGCTGCGGATCGAGCTGGGGCTTCTGCTTGATCTCCCACAACCCGGGCTTGAAGTCCTGGGCGGAGGCGGTCATCGCGGCCGCCGCGAGCAGCAGGCCGGCGATCAGGGAGGATGGCGCGAAAGAGGAGGGCGCAAACGACATGGCGGGCTCCCTCGCCGCGAGGGCGGCGAGCTCCCGCCAGTTTATGCCCGCGTCAGGCGAAGACGCCGGCCGTGTCCTGCATGCGCGCACTGACCTCGCCCAGGTGGTGCAGCGAGTCGCCGTACTGCATCTCCATGACGGCCAGGCGCTTGAAGTAGTGGCTGCCGATGTACTCGTCGGTCACGCCGATGCCGCCGTGCAACTGCGTGCACTGCTGGCCGACGAAACGCATCGACTGCCCCAGCTGCACCTTGGCCTGCGAGATCGCGCGGCGGCGCGCGTCCGCCGGCTCGTTCAGCTTGAGCGTGGCGAAGTAGCTCATCGAGCGCGCCAGCTCCAGCTGCATCTTGACGTCGGCCATGCGGTGGCGCAGCGCCTGGAAGCTCGCGATCGCGACGCCGAACTGCTTGCGCGTGTTCAGGTATTCAGCCGTCAGCGCGACGAAGCGGTCCATCACGCCGACCGCCTCCGCCGCCTGCGCCGCGATGGCGATGTCGACGGCGTGTTCCAGCACCGCGAGCCCGCGGTCCGGACCGACCAGCAAGGTGGCGGGCGTGTCCTGGAGCGTGAGTTCGGCCGCGCGCGACCCGTCGTGCAGCGAATAGCCGCGCAGCGCGACACCGGTCGCGTCCTTCGCGACGAGGTACAGCGCGATGTTCGCGCCGGCGCCTCCGGCGCAGGCCGGCACGATGAACGCATCGGCCGCATCGCCTGCGGGGACCACGCTCTTCGCGCCGGTCAGCCGGTGGTCGGCGGTCGCGAGCGTGTCGCACACGTCGAGCCGGTAGCGCGCCTTGCGTTCCTGATGCGCGAGCACGACCAGCGCCTCGCCGCCCGCGATGCGCGGCAGCCATTCGCTTTGCACGTCGTCACCAGCATGCGCGAGCACGGCCGGCGCGACCAGTCCGCCTTGGGCATACGGCTCCATCACCAGGCCGCGGCCCAGTTCCTCCATGACCACCATCGCCTCGGCCGGGCCGAAGCCCAGGCCGCCGTGGGCCTCGGGCACCGCCAGGGCGGTCAGGCCCAGGCCGGCCAGCGCGTTCCACGCGTCGCGCGAGAAGCCCCCCGCCTTGACGATCGCGCGGCGCTGCTCGAAGCCGTAGTCCTTGTCGACGTAGCGCCGCACCGCGTCGCGCAGCGAGTTCTGGTCTTCGGTGAAATCGAAATCCATGTCGTGTCTCCTGCCTCAGCCCAGAACGGTCTGGGCGACGATGTTGCGCTGGACCTCGTTGGACCCGCCGTAGATCGTCGTCTTGCGATAGTTGAAGTAGTGGCTCGCGAGCGGCGCGCAGTGGGCCGCGCCGACCTGGTCGCCCTGCCAGCCGGCCTCCATCGCTTCCTGGATGAAAGGCGTCGAATACGGCCCGGCGGCCAGCATCATGAGCTCGGTGTAGCGCTGCTGGATCTCGCTGCCGCGGATCTTCAGCAGGCCGGCGACGTCCAGCGACTGCTTGCCGCTGGACTCGGCCGACAGCACGCGCAGCACCATCATCTCGAGCGCGACGATGTCCACCTCCAGCAGCGCGATCTGGTCGCGGAAGCGCGGGTCCTCGTAGACGCCCTCGGCCTTGGCGATGCGCTTCAAGCGCTCCAGCTCGCGCTTGCCGCGGTTGACGTCGGCGATGTTGGTGCGCTCGTGCGCGAGCAGGTACTTGGCGTAGGTCCAGCCCTTGTTCTCCTCGCCGACGAGGTTCTCCGCCGGGACCACGACGTCGTCGAAGAAGACCTCGTTCACCTCGTGTTCGCCGTCCAGCATGGTGATCGGCCGCACGGTCACGCCCGGCGACTTCATGTCGATCAGCAGGAAGGAGATGCCGGCCTGCGGCTTGACGCTCGTGTCGGTGCGCACCAGGCAGAAGATCCAGTCGCCGTACTGGCCCAGCGTGGTCCAGGTCTTCTGGCCGTTGACGACGTAGGTGTCGCCGCGGCGCTCGGCGCGCGTCTTGACCGAGGCCAGGTCCGAGCCCGAGCCCGGCTCGCTGTAGCCCTGGCTCCACCAGACGTCGCCGCTCATGATGCCGGGGAGGTGGCGCTCCTGCTGTTCGCGCGAGCCGAAGGCCATGATCACCGGCGCCACCATCACCGGCCCGAAGGGCACCACGCGCGGCGCGCCGGCCAGCGCGCATTCCTCTTCGAACAGGTGGCGCTGCACGGCGTTCCAGCCCGGGCCGCCGAACTGCTTGGGCCAGGCCCAGCCGTGCCAGCCCTGCTTGCCCAGGAGGCGCGCCCAGCGCTGCAGGTCGTCCTTGTTCAGGCGCAGCGCGTTGTGCACCTTGTGGCTGATGTCCTTCGGCAGATGCTCGGCCACCCACTGGCGGATGTCGGCCCGGAAGGCCTGCTCTTCGGGGGTGAAGTTGAGGTCCATGCTGGTGTGTCTCCTGCGGTCCTGGATGTCTTGCCCGGCGCTTGTGTCGCGCCTGTCGGGGGAACTGCGGCGGGTTTTAGCACGAGCGTTCGCTTTTTTCCTGTCCCGACCGGGACAAGCCCAGGGGCATCCCGGGGGCGGGGGAGAATGCGCGGCTTCCGGGCTCCGAAGATCCGCCATGACCGCCTCGCTCCCGACCGCACTCCCGGCCACGCTCCCGACCTTGTTCGCGACGTCCCTGCCGCGGCCCGTGCTCGCCATTCACGGCGGCGCGGGCACGATCCGCCGCGCCAGCATGAGCGCGGACATGGAAGCGCGCTACCGCGCCGCGCTGGCGGAGATCCTGGCCGACGGCGCGTCGCGGCTCGCGCGCGGCGACGCGGCCATGGACGTGGCGGTGGAGGCGGTGCGCCAGCTCGAGGAGTGCGAGCTCTTCAACGCCGGCAAGGGCGCGGTGTACACGGCGGACCAGCGGCATGAGCTCGACGCCAGCGTGATGGACGGGCGCGATCGCAGCGCCGGCGCGGTGGCCGGTGTGACGCGGGTGCGCAATCCGGTGCTGGCGGCGCGGGCGGTGATGGCGCACAGCGGCCACGTGCTGCTGATCGGCACGGCAGCGGACAGCTTCGCGTTCGAGCAGGGTCTGGAGCGCGTGGCGCCGGACTGGTTCGGCACGCCGCAGCGGCTCGCGCAACTGGAGCAGGCGAGGGCATCTGCCTCCGGTCAGGTGCTGGATCACGACGGGCAGCAGGCGGTCACCGATGCCAGCGCGACCGGCGGGCCTGGCGGGACCGCCGAGGGGCCCATCGATGAGCAGACCAAGTTCGGCACCGTCGGCGCGGTGGTGCGTGACGCGGCGGGCCACCTCGCCGCGGCGACCTCCACGGGCGGGATGACCAACAAGCGGCCGGGCCGCGTCGGCGATTCGCCGATCCTGGGAGCGGGCTGCTACGCGGACGACCGCAGCGTCGCGGTCTCCTGCACGGGCACCGGCGAAGCCTTCATCCGCGTCGCCGCGGCCCACGAGGTCGGCGCGCTGATGCGCATCGGCGGCCTGCCGCTGGCCGAGGCCTGCGCCCGGGTGGTCTTCGACGAACTGCCGACGGTGGGCGGCGATGGCGGCCTGATCGCCGTCGACGCGCTGGGCAATGTCTGGCTCGGCTTCAACACCGAGGGCATGTACCGCGGCTGGGTCGAGGCCGGCGGCGTGCCCGTGGTCGGCGTCTACAAGAACGAATGAGGACGGACAGGACCGGATGAGATCGACCGAGGCCATGAGCCACCGCGCCGCCGTCTTCCTGATGCTGCTGGTCACGCTGCTGTGGAGCACGGCCGGCGCGGTGTCGCGCCACCTGGACTCGGCGCGCGGCTTCGAGGTGACCTTCTGGCGCAGCGCGTTCAATGCGCTGGCGCTGACGGTCCTGCTGCCGCTGCTGCGCGGCGCGGACTACTGGCGGCACGCGCTGCCGCGCCTGCGCCGCTCCCCGGCGGTGCTGGGGTCCGGCTTGTGCTGGGCCGTGATGTACACGGCCTTCATGCTGGCGCTGACGATGACCGGCGTGGCCAACGTGCTGGTGACGATGGCGCTGGGGCCGCTGCTGACGGCGCTGTTCGCCCGGGTCTTCCTGCACCAGCGTCTGGCCGCGCGGACCTGGATCGCGATCTGGGTCGCGAGCGCCGGCATCGCCTGGATGTTCGCGAGCGAGATGAGCGCCGGTGACACCGCGTGGCTGGGCATGAGCGTCGCGCTGGCGGTCCCGATCGCGGCGGCCAGCAACTGGACGCTGCTGCAGGCGCGCGCCGGCGACGGCGAGACCGACCTGCTGCCCGCCGTCTGGCTGGGCGCGCTGCTGTCGGCGTTCGCGACGCTGCCGCTGGCCTGGCCGTTCGCGGCCTCGGGCCGGGACCTCCTGCTGCTCGCCGGCCTGGGCGTGTTCCAACTGGCGCTGCCCTGCCTGATCGTCGTCCGGCTGACGCGGGTGCTGCCGGCGGCGGAGGTGGCGCTGCTCGGCCTGATGGAGGTGCTGCTGGGCGTGCTGTGGGCCTGGCTGCTGGCGGATGAGGCGCCGTCGCCGGCGGCGCTGCTCGGCGGTGTTATGGTGCTGGCCGCATTGATTGGCAATGAGCTGCTGGCCGCGTGGCGCCGCCCGGCAGCTTCCACGAGTGGAGAAATGTCGCTGTGATTCCGTCGCTGCAATCCGAAGGGCAGGTCCTGGCCGAGGTCAACGGCTGCCTGGGCCTGATCACCTTGAACCGTCCGCAGGCACTGAACGCGCTGTCGCTGGCCATGATCCGCGACATGACCGCGCTGCTGACCGCGTGGGCCCGGGATCCCGCCATCCAGGCCGTCGCCCTGATCGGCGCGGGGCGCGAGGGCAAACCCGCGGCGTTCTGCGCCGGCGGCGACATCCGCTTCTTCCACCAGGCCGCGCTCGCCGGCGACGATGCGCTGGACGCGTTCTTCACCGAGGAATACGCGCTCAACCACCTCATCCACCAGTTCCCCAAGCCTTGCATCGCGCTGATGGACGGCGTCGTGATGGGCGGCGGCATGGGCATCAGCCAGGGCGCGCGGCTGCGCGTGCTGACGGAGCATTCCAAGCTGGCGATGCCCGAGACCAACATCGGCCTGTTCCCGGACGTCGGCGGCGGCTACTTCCTGTCGCGTTGCCCGGGGCACAGCGGCGAGTGGCTGGCGCTGACCGGCCAGGTCATCGGCGCGGGCGACGCGATCGAGCTCGGCCTGGGCGACGTCTTCGTCCGCAGCAGCGAGCTGCCCGCGATCGTCGAGGGCCTGCGGACCGGCGTGCAGGACAGCGCCGAACACGTGGTCGCGACGGTGATGGAGCGCGTCGACCTGGCGCCGGTCGCCGAGCACTGGAACTCGCGTGCGCTGATCAACAGGCACTTCTCGGCGGCCTCGGTGCCGGCGCTGTTCGCCTCGCTCGAGGCGGATGCCGATCCCTGGGCGCAGCACATGCTGGCGACGCTGAAGCAGCGCTCGCCGTTGATGATGGCCGTCACGCTGGAGCAGATCCGGCGCGCCGGCGCGATGAGCCTGGCCGACGACCTGCGCATGGAGCGCGACTTGGTGCATCACTGCTTCCACCTGCGGCCCGGCGCGGCCAGCGAGACGGTCGAGGGCGTGCGCGCGCTGGCCGTCGACAAGGACCACGCGCCGAAGTGGAACCCGGCCCGCGTCGAGGACGTGACGCGCGCCGATGTCGAGGCCTTCTTCCGGAGCCCCTGGTCGGCCGCCGAGCATCCGCTGCGCGGGCTCGACTGATTGGCGGTTCACGGACCGCCCCCGTTGTCCCTCGTGGGAGTGACGGGCAACACCCGACCCCGCGTTTTCAGAGAACCTTCACGGCATCCCCCTAGAGTCGCCGCACTCCGCACCTTCCGTGCGGAGTGATCTCGGAGCGACGGACGGATGACGATCAGGCGAGGGCCCAGGGCCGCGAACAGGGCGCGCATCGGCGCGGTGGTGTTGGCGGTCTGCGGCCCCGCGTGTGCCCAGATTTCAGGGAGCGTCGGCGTCCCGGAAGCCAAGGGATCTGCCGCGACACAGGACGCGACCGCGAAGCCCATCCAGATCGCCAAGGCGGAGCCCGTGACGCTCGATCGCGTCGAGCTCAGCGGCCGCCACTACGACAACGCCATCGGCACGACGGACGCCGCCTCGCAAGGCGCCGTGCGGGCCGAGCTGCTGAAGAGCCGCCCGGCGCTGCGACCGGGCGAGGTCCTCGAGTTCGTCCCGGGACTGATCGTCACGCAGCACAGCGGGGACGGGAAGGCCAACCAGTACTTCCTGCGCGGCTTCAACCTCGACCACGGCACCGACTTCGCGACGACGGTCATGGGGCTGCCGGTCAACCTGCCCAGCCACGCGCATGGGCAGGGGTACTCGGACCTCAACTTCCTGATCCCCGAGCTGGTCGAGCGCATCGACTACCGCAAGGGGCCGTACTTCGCCGGCAATGGCGACTTCGCGGCGGCGGGATCGGCGGACATCGGCTACTACCGCCGGCTCGACGATCCGTTCGTCGCGCTGACGCTGGGGGAGGGCCAGTACCGGCGCGGCCTGGCGGCAGGGTCGACCGATGTCGGCGGCGGCATGCAGCTGCTCGGCGCCGTGGAGGCCATGCGCAATGACGGTCCATGGAAGTTGCCCGAGGACCTGAACCGTCGCAACCTCGTGCTGAGCCTGTCGGGCGGCACGGGCGGCCCACGGGGGACGGACGGCGATCGTTGGCGCATCGGGCTGATGGACTACCGCGCGGACTGGACGTCGACGGACCAGATCCCGCAGCGCCTGATCGACGCGGGCACCCTCGACGGCCGTCCGTTCGGCCGCTTCGATGCCATCGACCCGAGCGACGGCGGGGACACGCGCCGCAGCAGCCTCTCCGCCGAATGGCAGCGGGAGGCGGACGGCACGACCACGCGCCTGGCGGCCTACGCGATGGCCTACAAGCTCGCGCTGTACTCGAACTTCACCTACGCGATGGAACGTCCCGACGTGGGCGACCAGTTCGCGCAGAAGGATGACCGCAAGGTCTACGGCATGAGCGGCAGTCACGCGTTCGATCACCTGCTCGGCGGCTTGCCGGCGCGCTCGGAGTTCGGCTTCCAGGTGCGCCAGGACCGGGCGCGCGTGGGACTGTTCAACACGGTGGCACGCGCGGTCGTCGATCCGGAGACCGACACGACGCGCGACGACGACGTGCGCGAGACGATGTCCGGCGTCTACGGCCAGACCAGCGTCGAGCTCGCGCCGTGGGCGCGTTCGGTGCTGGGCGTGCGCGCGGACCAGGGGCGCTTCCGCGTGGACCACCGTGCGGGGGAGGGCAACTCGGGCAGCGCGCGCGACACGCTGGTGTCGCCGAAGTTCTCGTTGGTGCTGGGCCCGTGGGCCAAGACGGAGTTCTTCGTCAACGCCGGCCGCGGCTTCCACAGCAACGATGCGCGCGGCGTGACCAGCGCGCTCGATCCGGCGCAGGGCCTGGTGAAGGCCAAGGGCTACGAGCTCGGTCTGCGCAGCGAGATCGTGCCGGGTCTGCAGAGCTCGGTGGCGTTGTGGAAGCTGGACTTCGATTCGGAGCTGGTCTACGTCGGCGACGCTGGCGCGACCGAGGCCAACCGGCCGAGCAAGCGCCGTGGCATCGAGTGGAACAACCGCTACGTGCCGCTGCCCTGGCTGCTGATCGACGCGGACCTCGCGTGGACGCATGCGCGCTTCTCCGACGCGGACCCGGCGGGCAATCGCATTCCGAATGCGGTCGACAAGGTGGCCTCGATGGGTGTGACGGTGCGCGAGCTCGGGCCGTGGTCGGCGAGCCTGCAATGGCGCTACCTCGGCAGCGGCGCGCTGATCGAGGACAACAGCGTCCGCTCGCATTCGTCGCTGACGACCAACCTGCGCGTGAGCCGGCGCTTCGGCACGAAGACCGAACTGACGCTGGACGTCTTCAATCTCTTAGCCCGCAAGGTCAACGACATCGAGTATTTCTACGAGTCGCAGCTGCCCGGCGAGGCCGCGCCGGTTGCCGATCGCCACGTCCATCCCGCCGAACCGCGCACCTTGCGCGTCACGCTGCGCCGCAGCTTCTGATGCGGCGCCGAATCAATGACCTCTTCTGCGTAGACGCAGGGGGACTGACCTACTTCAATCAACGCCCCCCATCAGAACGCCCTTCGGAGGGAATCGACAAACGCCTCTTCGCTCCGACACTGCATGCATCCGAGCCCTGAGTTCGATGGTTGTTGAAGTAGTGATGGAGAGACGCAATGGGGTTTGCAGAAGTGGAATATGACCTGGAGATGGAGCCGGAGGACGACTCGCTTGAGGAGCGCGTCACCGAGCCGGTGACGGATTCCGGTATCCCAGCGAAGCCGGTGGACCGGACGCCGGTTTTGGCAGATGAGGATTGGATGCGTGGCCTGGCCCCGCTGCTGAGGGTCTTGCGCGATCCGGAGACGATGTTCGGTGCATCGTCCGATCGCAGGCCGGAGCCGCGCCGGCCTGTTGATTGGGAGGCTACACCTCACCAGATTCAGGATTGCTTCGAGTACTGGGAGGCAAGTTGCTCGGACGTGCTGCTCCATCTGATGATGGCCGCCGACCTGCTGCGTGAATGTGCAGTGAAGATCTGTCGCGGCGAGGTGCAGATCACGATCCTTGAGCACGAAGATCTCTCGCCAAGCATCTTCATGGAACTGAGCATCGATGCGAGCTCGATGCAGGCTATGAGGCTCACGCATGAGTTGGATCGCCGCGCCTTCGACATGGAGCTGGCTTGTGACGGCTTCGTGTTCTGCTTCATGGACGGTGAAGGCGGTGATGACGACGAACCGGAGGGGAACGCGGTCCCCGTCTTCGCCTCGTTGAACTCTGCGATGCGAGAGGAAGAATGCGCATGACCACGAAACCTGAAGATCTGAAGTCGGTTGCGGAAGCGCTGTCCATCCAAGAAATCGAGGCGTGGCAGCGTTCTGCCATTTCGCGGGCGTACTACGCCAGCTTTCATCGATGCCTGGAGTGGGAATCTGGGCTACCGAAGAGGGCGTCCGTCAATCGACAGAAGGGTGGTGAGCACCAGCAGTTGCTCAATCGTTTGAGGAAGCCAAACGCCAACTGTTCCGAAAAGGAGAAGCAGCTCTCGATCAAGCTTCACAGTCTGCTACGGTCACAGCGAGAACGACGGGTCAAGGCGGATTACAGGATTGATGAGGATGTGAGCCGCAAGGAGATGCGACGGCAGCTTGCGGACGCGCGACAACTGTTCCGCGCTTGCGGCGACTGACCGCGATCAATGCGCCTCCCGGCGCATTGATCGTCGTTGCGGGGCCGGCAGGGCCCCGGCGGAGATTTACTTCGGCTGCTTGCGACGCGCCACGAACCCGACGGCCGCGAGGCCGGCCAGCATCAGCGCGTAGGTGCCCGGCTCCGGCACCGCCGAGAGGGCGATGTTGTCGATGGCCCCATTCAGGCCGCCGCTGAACACCAGCGAACGCCCCACGCCGGCGAAGCTCACCGACGCCAGGTCGAAGTGGCAGTACGACGAATCCGAGCAGCCCAGCTGCGCGTTGTTGGCCAGCGAGAACGAGCCCAGGATCGAGCCCGTGCCGTTCAGGCCGCTGTAGATCGTGACGGCACCGGCCAGCGCGCTCGCCGACGAATAGAACAGCGAGACCTCGCCGGTGAAGCCCTTGGCGACGTTCATGAAACCGGTCTCGCCCATGTTGTTGAACATCACGCCGCCCATCGTCGGGGCGTTGCTGAAGTAGTTGCCGCTCGGGCTGTCGGCCAGACCGTCGTTGGCCAGGCCCAGGATCGAGCCGCTGAACGACACGCCCAGGTTGGCGCCGCTGGCGCCGGCGCCGTCGGTGCCGCCGTTGTAGTAGTCGGCGACCGAGGCGAAGCTCGTCGGACCGTCGAAGTCGATCCAGGTGTTGGCGGCGCGGGCCGGGGCCGCGGACAGGGCGAGGGCCGACAGCGCGGCCACGGACATCAGGACGGTGGAAGCAGCACGCTTCATGGGAGTTCTCCGGTGGGGGTCAGGGGTTGCCTCCCGCATGCAGACCTTGACGACCGGTCGGATCGGGCATGCACGTCGGGACGCTTCGGCCGCGAGTCTCGAATCCGTCCAAGGCAGTCGCGTGACGGAAGTCTCATTCCACGGGTTTCCCGCGTCCCTGGTTTCAGGGGACGCGATTCCGGGACCTGCCACGGCGCTGTCACGGCTCGGTCAAGCCGGCTTTCTACGCTCCGCGTGACTTTTTCCTCACCTGATCCTCACCTTGTCCTCGCGGACACCTGGAGCACCCACCATGCGCTTCCCCTTCGCCCGACGCGACGTCGCCCTCGCCGCGCTCGCCGCCCTCGGCTCCCTCTCGCTGAGCACCGTCCCCGCGCCGGCCGCCGCCGCGGGCAAGACCCCCGGCCGCTACGTCAGCGGCGACTTCCACAACCACACCACCTGCTCGGACGGCTCGATCTCGATGCAGAAGCTGGTGAAGAAGGCCACCGACAAGCAGGACACCCCCTGGGGCCTGGACTGGTTCGTCCAGGCCGGCCACGGCGGCAACGGCAACCGCAACTGCACGCTGGTGGAGGACGCCTCGCTGTCCACGCCGTCCTATCCCTTCGTCGCCGGCCAGGGCCCGACGACGACCTGGACCGCCAGCATCGGCGCGGCCGCGATCAAAGGCGACGGCGGCGGCACCGGCGGCAACGGCAACATGTGGCGCTGGCAGTCGATCCAGGAGTTCCAGTACCCGCTGCTGGAGTACCTGTCGATCGCCAAGAACCAGCCGCTGTTCATCGGCATGGAATCGGTCGTCGCCGGCCATGAGCACACCTCGATGTCCATCGTGACGGGCCAGATGCCCAATGGCATCGACACCACGACCCTGCCCGCCAGCGGCAGCTTCTCCGCGCTCGGCAACGCCGACGCGCTGGCGCAGTGGTCCTACTGCTTCGACCGCGGCGACACCGACCGCAGCCGCGGCAACGTCACCGGCTCCAACGTGGGCAACAACTGGAACTGCGCGGTCCCGGGCAGCAACAGCCAGGCCGACGTGAGCTGGAACGCGCAAGCCCAGAAGCTGCTGCCCGCCGGCGGCGCCGGCACCGGCACGCGCGGCCACCTGAAGACGGTCGAGGCGCTGAAGTGGATGGCCCAGTACCACCCCAACGCCAGCTACTACGTGCCGGCCCACCTGGAGCGCGCCGGCCCGTTCTACGCCGACGGCAACCAGGGCTTCAACGTCGAGCACCTGCGCAACTTCAACAACGCGGCCCCGGGCATCGCCTTCGGCTTCGAGTCGCAGCCGGGTCACGGCGCCTCGGCCAACCGCGGCGAATACCAGGTCAACCGCAACACCTTCGGCAGCGAGCGGGTCGACTCGGTCGGCGGCACGACCTTCGGCGGCACCGGCGTGTACGCGGGCGTGGTCGGCGGCGTGTGGGACGCGCTGCTCGGCGAGGGCCGCAACTTCTGGTTCTTCGCCAGCTCCGACTGGCACAACCGCGGCAGCTTCGGTCCTGACGACCGCCGCTCGACGCAGGACTTCTACCCCGGCGAATACCAGCGCACCTACGCGATGGTCCGCAACGGCGCCGACAAGCTGCGCCCGCAGGCCATCGTCAACGGCCTGCGCTCGGGCAACGCCTGGTCGACGACCGGCCAGCTGATCGACCGTCTGGCCGTGGTCGTCTGCGCGTCGTACGCCGGTCCGGGCGCGCGCAGCAGCGCGTCGGTCGAGCAGCTCGCGCTGAACGCCGCCACCGGCAACACCGACACCGACGTGACCGGCTGCGCCACGATGGGCGAGAAGCTGGTGGTGCGTCCCGGCGCCGAGCTCGTCGTCGCCGTCGCGGTCCGCGACCCGGCGGGCACGAACTACTCGCCTTACAGCTTCCCGAACCCGTCGCTGAAGCAGGTCAACATCGAGCAGCCGCTCAACCAGCCGGTGCTGGACCACATCGACCTGATCCGCGGTCTGGTCAGCGGCTACCGCGCGCCGGGCTCGGCCGACTACGCCGGCGAATGGCCGCGCAACACCAACTGGCTGCGCACCGACGGCACGACCACCGGCCTGGCCAGCGTTCCCGCCGCGGCGAAGAACACGACGGCCTCGGTCATCCGCACCTTCAACGACGCCGGCGCGTCGCCGTGGGTCAAGGTGATCTCGGGTGCGGACAGCACGCAGTTCCTGAAGATGAGCTACCGCATCCCGGCGGTGACGGCCTCGCAGTACGTGCGTCTGCGTGGCTCCAACCTGCCGGCGTCGGTGCCCTTCGAGACCGACGGCAGCGGCAACCCGCTGGCCGACCTGTACACCAACGCCAACGACTCGACCAAGCTGCGCATCGCCTGCACGACGGTGGGCACCAACGTCCCGGCCAACGGCGCGACCTACACCGGCACGACGATCGACGGCTGCCCGAACCACCTGCCGACCGTCGGCGGCGTGAAGTACGTGGCGTACGACGTGGCGGCCTGGTCGGACCTCTGGTTCTACAGCAACCCGGTCTACATCGAAGTGTCGGGTTCGACGCAAGTGGCGGGTGTGAAGTAAACCAGCCGCACTGACCCCCTCGGCGCCGCGCGTTTCGACGCGCGGCGCATTTCCATTTCTGAAGTGATCCGATTGCCATGTCGATGACGATGCCTCCTGCGACCGAAGCGCGCGCCGCCTCCACTTCCTCCTCGTCCTCCAAGGGCGGCTGGCCCGCGTGGACGCGCGAGCCGCTGCTGCACTTCCTGCTGCTCGGCGGCGTGCTGTTCGGCGTGGACCACGTGATGGTCAGCCGCGCGGACGATCCGATGCGGATCGTCGTCGGCCCCGAGGTCGACGCCGAGGCGACGCAGGTCTTTACTGCCTCGCGCGGCCGGGCGCCGGATGCGAAGGAACTGGCCGCGCTGCGCCAGGTCTGGCTGGACAACGAGGTGCTGTACCGCGAAGGCCTGGCACTGCAGCTCGACAAGGGCGACACGGCGATCCGGGAGCGCGTGATCTTCAAGTCACTCAGCATGATCGACGCCGGCGTGAAGCTGCCGCCGGCCGACGACGCGCATCTGCGGGGCTGGTTCGAATCGCACCGCGAGAAGTACGACGATCCCGCGCGCTTCGACTTCGAGGAAGCGGTGCTGGCCGGCGACGCCGATGAGGCGGCCTTGCGCGCCTTCGTCGCGAAGCTCAACGGCGGCACGCCGGGCAGCGCGTCGGGCAGTGCGTCGGGCGATACCGGCGCGGGCCTGCGTGTCTTCAAGGGCCGGCCGCATGCCAACCTCGTGCAGAGCTACGGCGCGGATTTCGCGAAGGCGATCGAGTCGTCGACGGTCGGCGAATGGCGCGTGTTCCGCACCGTGGAGGGCGGCAACCCGGCCTGGCGCGCGATGCGGCTGGTGTCGACGACGCCGGCGAGGCCCGGTGACTTCAACGTGCTGCGCGGTGTGGTGCTGCAGGACTGGACCGACGCGACGCTGTCCGAGCAACGCAGTGCTGCGGTCCTCGCGTTGAGCCGCAAGTACACGATCCGCCGCGAAGGCGCCGCGCCAACGGCACCGGCCTCGAAGACCGCGTCCGCCGTCGCCGCCGGAGGCGAATCGAAATGAGCCGCTGGATGCGAAGACTCCTCGGCCTGCTGATGGCGGCGTTCGCGCTGGCGGGCGGCAGCGCGCGGGCGCACGAGATGAGCATGGCCGAGATGCAGGTGCGCGAGACCGCGCCCGGCGAGTTCATCTGGCAATGGACGGCAAGCGAGAAACGCGCCGCCGACGAGGTGCTCGCGCCGGCGTGGCCCGAGGGCTGCGCGGCGGAAGGCTTGACCCTGCGCTGCGGCAAGTCGGGCCTGACGGGCACGCTGACGATGGAGGGCGTCGGCCGGCAGTACTCGGCGGCGCTGGTGAAGGTGTTCTGGATCGACGGACAGACCAGCGTCTACACACTGACGGCGGGCCAGCCGTCGGTGCAGCTGTTCGGCTCGGCGCAGGACAAGCGCGGCATGGGCGAGATCGCCCGCGCGTACACGCTGCTCGGCGTGGAGCACATCCTGGCGGGCATCGACCACCTGATGTTCGTGATCGGGCTGCTGTTCCTGGTGGGCTTCCGGCGCCAGCTGCTGTGGACGATCACCGCGTTCACGGCGGCGCACAGCCTGACCCTGGGCATGAGTGCGCTGGGCTGGCTGCAGCTGCGCCCGCCGCCGGTGGAGGCCACGATCGCGCTGTCCATCGTGCTGGTCGCCTGCGAGGCGCTGAAACCATCACGTCGCGGACATGACGGCACAGGCGGCAGGGCCACGAGCAACGGCAACGGCAACGGCAACGGTGACGGCAACGACGGCGGTGCTGAGACGTTGGCGCGCCGTTGGCCGGCGCTGGTGGCCTTCCTGTTCGGGCTGGTCCATGGCCTGGGTTTCGCCGGTGCGCTGCGCGAGATCGGACTGCCGGAGAACCACCTGCTGGTCGCGCTGCTGACCTTCAACGTCGGCGTCGAGATCGGCCAGCTGATGACGGTCGGCGCGTGTTGGGCGCTGTGGCGGGTGTCGCGCCGGTGGCCGTGGACAGGTCGGCTGCGCACGGCGCTGCTGTACCTGATCGGCTCCGCGGCGGCGTACTGGTCGTGGCTGCGCATCGCGGCGATCGCCGGGTGAGGGCGCGACGATGGCCACCTCTGAAACTTTCAGCCTGTTCCCCACGCCTGTGATGCGGGTCCCGGGCGCCTTGCCACCCATGCTGGTGGCGGCGCTCGTGGCCCACTTCAGCGCGGAGGCGGTGCGGGACAACAACAGCTCGGCGAAGCTGGTGCACACGCGGATGCTCCAGCCGGGCGACAACCCCTTGCTGGTCGATGTCGCGGCGCTGCTGGCGGGGCCGTTGTCGGAATTCGGCGCGCTGCTCTTCGGCGAGCGCATGGCCTGGGGCGTCAAGGAACTGTGGGTCAACGTGATGGCGCACGGCGGCCATCAGGCGATGCACAACCATGCCAACAGCTTCGCCTCGGGCATCGTGTACCTGACGGGCACGAACGACTCGTCGCGGACCGTGTTCATGAAGTCGCCGGGCGGGACCGATTTCAGCTTCAAGAACGACCACCCCGGCATGGTCGCGGGACCGTTCAACGCGGAGAAGTGGATCAGCCCGTCGCCGTCGCCCGGGGACCTGGTGCTGTTCCCGAGCTACCTGATGCACGCGGTGCCGCCGAACGACGGGCAGACGCGCATCAGCCTCGCGTTCAACGCGATCCCGGCGCGGCTGAACTCGTGGGGCTACACGGTCGGGTTCAGCGGATGACGGTGTCGACGACGCCGACCGTCGTCGAGGCCGCCACGACGGCGTCGCGGAATCGCGCACGCGGCGCCGCGCTGGCGCTGATGGGATTCTCGGGTTTCGCGGGGCTCGGCTACCAGATGGTCTGGACGCAGCAATGCGCGCTGTGGCTCGGATTCGAGGCGGCGGCCGTGCTGGCCGTGATCACGGCGTTCTTCGGCGGGCTCGCGCTGGGTGCGATCGCCTTCGGTGGACGGATCGAGCGATCGACGTCGCCGTTGCGCTGGTACGTCGCCTGCGAGGCCGCGATCGGCCTGTGGGGGCTGACGCTGATCGTGCTGATGCAACCCGTGGGGGATGCCGTCGAGCACTGGATCGGCGCGGAACCCGCCGCGTGGTGGCAATGGACGGTGACCTTCGGCGCGAGCTTCCTGTTGCTATTGCCCGCGACTTCCGCGATGGGGGCGACGCTCCCGGCGATCGAGCGGATCCTGAGCGCTGGCGCCGACGCTGCGGCCGACCCGACCTCCGACCTCGAGGTCAGCGGGACAAATCGTTCGATCGCGGGGCTATACGCCGCCAACACGCTCGGCGCCGTGCTCGGCGTGCTGCTCGCGACGTTCTGGCTGGTGCCGGCCTTCGGGCTCGCGGCGACGGCCGCCGTCTGCGTGGGGATGAATGTCCTGTGCACGATCGGCGCGTGGAAGTGGCTCCACGCCGGGCGGCCGAGCGCGGCCCTGCACGATGCATGGAGGCTCCCGTCCGGGACCTCCACGCACCGTTCCGGTCCCGCCAGCGCTCGCTGGCCTCGGGCCCTGGCCTTGACGCTGCTCGCGGTCAGCGGCCTGCTGGGCATCGGGTACGAGGTCGTCGTCGTGCGCGTGCTCAGTCAACTCAACGAGGACACCGTCTACACCTTCGCGCTGCTGCTGGCGGTGTACCTGGTCGGCACGTCCATCGGCGCCGCAGGCTATCAACGTTGGCTGCGACGAGGGGAGGCGGACCGGCTCTCCCTGCTGCTGCCGGGCATCCTCGGCGCGACCTGTCTGCTCGGCCTCGCCGCGTTGTGGACGGCGCCCGCGCTGAAGGGCGGCGCCGTCGATGTCCTCGGCACGGGCTTCGCGGCGGCGCTCGGCGCCGAGGCGCTGCTCGCCGTGGTCGCCTTCGGCCTGCCCACGCTCGCGATGGGCGCCTGGTTCAGCCATCTCAGCGCGCAGGCGATGGGGCAGGGCGTCGCTTTCGGGCGTGCGCTCGCGGTGAATACGCTCGGTGCGGCGATGGCGGCACCGCTGTTCGGCGTCGTCATCGCGCCATGGTTCGGACCGAAGGCCGCCTTGCTGCTGATCGCCGGCGGCTACCTGGCCGCCACGTTGGCCGGATCGCAGGCACGCCGGCGACCAGGGAGCGCGCCGGGCGCGGCGTCCGGCCAGGTGTCCAGCCCCGCGTCCATGGCGTTCACGGCGGTCCCGGCGATCGCGGTCCTGGTGCTGGTGTTGGCGGCCGTCTTCGGCGCACCGCTCGCATTCGTCGATGTGCCGGACGGCGCACGTCTGGTCAGCTACGCCGAGGGCAGCATGGCCGCGGTCAGCGTCGTCGAGGACGGCGCGGGCGTCTCGCGGCTGCGCATCAACAACCGCCAGCAGGAGGGCAGCAGCGCGAGCCTGTTCGTCGATGGCCGACAGGCCTTGCTGCCCGTGCTGATGCATCCGGCGCCGCGTCGCGCGTTGTTCCTGGGACTGGGGACCGGCGCGACCTCCGGCGTCGCGGCGCAGGATCCGTCGCTGCAGGTCGACGCGGTCGAGCTGCTGTCCGAGGTGATCGAGGCGTCGCCGCATTTCACGCGGGCGCTGGGGCTGGAAGGCGCGATGCCGCGCCTCGTCGCGGCGGACGCGCGGCGCTTCGTGCGTGCGACCGAGACGCGCTACGACGTGATCGTGTCGGACAACTTCCATCCGGCGCGCAGCGGATCCGGCGCGCTCTATACCCGCGAGCACTTCGCCGCCGTGCGCGAGCGCCTGGCGCCGAACGGGCTGTTCTGTCAGTGGCTGCCGCTGCACCAGCTCGACCTCGACAGCCTGCGCAGCGTCACGCGCGCCTTCCTGGCGGTGTACCCCGATGCGATCGCGGTGCTGGCCGCCAACAGCCTGGAGACACCGGTGATCGGGCTTGTGGGCCGGCGCGATGCGGATGGCCCGCGGACGTCGACGGGGACGCCGTCGGCGGCAGCAGCAGCAGCAGCAGCAGCAGCAGCAGCAGCATCGACATCGACATCGACATTGGCGTCCTGGCACGCGCGTGTCGAAGGGGCGACCGCGCGGCGCGATGGCCGGACCTCGGCCGATTTCGGACTGGACGACGAATTCGCGCTGCTCGGTGGCGTCGTCGCGGGACCCCGATCGCTCGCTGCCTTCGCGGGTCAGGTGCCGATGAATACGGACGATCGTCCGATCGTCGCGTACCTCGCGCCGCGTCTCGTGTATGCGCCAGCATCGACGCCGAAGGAGCGGCTGTTCGAGTTCCTGCATCAGGCGAGCGCGTCGCCGACGGACATCGGCTTGCAGTCGCCGGACGAAGCGCGTCGCCTCGTCGCGTACTGGCAGGCGCGCGATCGATTCCTCGAGGCCGGGCGCACAGCGCGTCCTGTCGGCGATGCTGCAGCGATGCTCGCGCAAGTGGGTGAGCCATTGCTCGAGGCCGTGCGTTTGAGTCCGGATTTCCGGCCCGCCTACGACCCGTTGCTGCAGATGGCCGTGGCGCTGGCGCCGCGCGATGCGGCGACGGCCCGGCGCGTGCTCACCGCGCTGCGCGACGCGCAGCCCGCGCGCATCGAGGCCGCGCAGGCATTGCGAGCAATGGGGCCGTGAGCGACGCAATGGCCCTCATGTGTATGTGCAGGGGGACTCACCTACTCGAAGTGATTTCCCCCATCGATTCGCCCTTCGAGGGGAATCGACAAGCGCGCTTCTGATTCGACACTGCATGCCTTTCCGGGTCGTGGACTCGGATGCAGGAGTGGCTTGATGACGATGAATGTGCAGTGGGAGCGGGCGAGCAATCTGGTGATGCGTCTGCCCCCGGTAGGCCCGAGGCCCGTGGCCGAGTTTGATGAGGTCGTGGCGCTGTTGGCTGAGCCGACTGCGTTGTTCGGCCCGACGTCAGACGTGTGCGACGCCACCTGCGCCGGTCGATCGGCGAGCAGGAACTGGTCTCGGATCGCGGAGGATCTCCGCGTGTTGCTGAATCGATATCACCTCCGTCATTCGCATGCGATCCAGATGTTGCAGGTGGCGGCGCAGGTGCTTGTCGAGCATTCTTTGAAGCTCTGCAATTGTCCTCCGCGAGTGACGATGTCGCCACTTGGACTCGCTGCGCCGTCGATGCGCTATGAGTTGCAGATCGATGCGCCCGAACCTGTCGCGCGCGACGTCACGGAGGCGTATCTGGCGCGCTTGACCGCGATGGATCTCCAGATCGAAGGGGTGCGGATCTCGTTCAAGGGAAACGGGGAGGGCGGTCAGCGAGACATGGCCGTGCTGGAACGTGCGAAGCGGGTGGTGGCGAGTCTTCCGCCATTGGCGCCGAGGCCTCAAGTCAACTGTGCCGATCTGGCCGCGGTCCTTCTGGAGCCAAGCTCATTGTTCGGAGAGCCAAACGCGTCCAAGCGAATCACCACCGACGAAGGGGCCTTGCTCGACGCAGAAACGCTGGCCGAAGTGCTGAATCAGATCACGTGCGCCCACAACCTGGCGTGCTCGACGATCATGGAGGTCCTGCAGATGGCGGCCGCCTTGGCGCAGGAGCGGTCGATGCGCATCTGCGACGGCCAGAGTTTCAAGATCCAGATCTCGGATTTCGAGGATGAGGAACTCAGGCTGCGGTACATCCTGCGCCTCGACGCGACCAGTGATGTCGCCTATGAACTAGATGATGAATTGCTCTGGCAGCTGTGCGAGCTCGACACTGGCCACAGCGGCTTCGACTTTTCCTTTTCTGGTGAGTGGACGCGGAAGGATCGCCAATGCTCGCGCGATGTCCCGGACCACCAGGAGCCGATCGAGGAGGGCGCACGAGATGCCAGTGTCCTGCCGTGAGCTCTTGAGGCAGGCCAAGGAGCTGGAGGCGTCTCCCGAGGCTCATCACCGCCTGCTTGCCGGCCGCGCCTACTACGCCTGCTATCACCGGTGCCAAGACTGGGAGAAGACATTGCCGCACTTGGGCAGCGTCCGGCCGGAAACGAAGGGGGTGCATCAGGAGCTCATCGACCGTCTGCGGCGACCTCACAAGAGTTGTTCCCCGGACCAGGTGAAGCGGTCGAAATGGTTGGGAGCACGGCTCATCGAATTGCGCAACTTGCGCGCACGCGCGGATTACCAGCTTGAGGATGAACTTACAGAGGACGAAGCGGAATCGCAGGTGGAAATGGCTGAAGCCGTCTTCAATCGATGCGACTGGGACCGCAGTCAGCCGCGCTGAGTGCGGAGGACCTTTGCAGTTGCGTGGCGCGTCGGCAAGTCCTGACCCCACCACTGTTGGCACAAGCCCCTTCCCCCTTCACGGCTCGTTCACAACCCGGAAATTCTGCTGCTACACTTTGTTGAGAATAATTCTCATCCGTTCTGTAAGTGTTTGAAGTTAAAAAGCAAAATCAGTCCTTCCGTCAAGCTCGTCGCTTCCTGCGGCTTCGTCTTCTTCCGCTTCTGAGCACGCTGATCGCGTCCGCCGCCTGGGCGGTTGACGCGCCCGCACCGAGCCCCGCAGCCGCAGTGCCGGCCCCAGCACCCGCCGCGTCGGCCTCCGCCATCACCCTGTCTCAAGTCACCGTCTACGGCGTCCGCAGCGTCGCTCCGGGCAAGACCACGATCACCCCCAACGAGATCGAGCGCCAGCAGGCGTTGACCGTTCAGCAGTTGCTCGACAACCTGCCCGGCGTCGACCTCAACGGCAGCTTCCGCCCCGGCGGCCAGAGCCTGAACATGTGGGGCTTCGGCGATGTCGAGGACATCCGCGTGCAGCTCGATGGCGCCAACAAGGGCTTCGAGAAGTACCGGCAGGGATCGATCTTCATCGAGCCCGAACTGATCAAGCGCATCACCGTCGACAAGGGCGCGCACTCGGTGCGTTACGGCAACGGCGGTTTCGGCGGCACGGTGCTGGTCGAGAGCAAGGACGCCGAGGATCTTCTGCGTCCCGGCGAACGCGTCGGCGGGCTGGCCAAGCTCGGCTGGGCGAGCAACGACGACCAGCGCATCGTGTCGGGCAGCGTCTTCGCGCGCGCAGAGCCCGGCACCGCGCTGCCCTGGCAGTTCCTGGTCGCCGTCACCGGTCGCGACTCCGGCAACCAGGAGCGCGCCGACCACACCGTCTACGAGTTCTCCGAGACCCACAGCCGCTCCGCGCTCGCGAAGCTCACACTGCAGTTCGGCGAGAGCCGGCTGACGCTCTCCGACATCGAGGGCCGCAGCAAGGCCTGGGCCCCGTTCGCCGCCAAGCGCGACGAGGTGCCCGCGCCGACGCCGGCAGAGATCGCGAAGTACGGCGAGCGCGAGGCCTGGCTGCGCAAGGTGCTGTGGCGCGATCAGACCGACCGCACGCAGTCGCTGCTGTGGAGCTACGCGCCCGCATCGCAGCCGCTGCTGGACCTGCAGGTGCGTCTGAGCCAGTCGTCCAGCCGCCAGGACGACGAACGGCCCGACAGCATCACCAGCGACTTCGCGGCCAGCCTCGGCAAGGAGAGCCACGCCACCTACCGCGACCGGCAGGTCGACGTGACCAACACCGCCCGCTTCGACTTCGCCGGCGTGACGCACGCGCTGGCCACGGGCCTGCAGGCACAGCGCCACGACCGCGACACGCTGATGTTCCTGCACACCCGCACGAAGGACGCGAGCTACAACTACGGTTGGCTGCAGCCGTACTACATGCCGTCCGGCGAGCAGCGCACCGTGTCCGGCTGGGTCGAGGACGAGGCGCGCGTGGGCGCCTGGACGCTCACGCCGGGTCTGCGCTACGACCAGGTCCGTACGGCAGGCCTGCCGAACTTCGCGCCGCGCTACAACGATCCGGCCGCCGGCCACGACTACCGCCCGGTCTATCACAGTGGCTGGTCGCAGCACTTGTCGGCGAAGTGGCAGGCCACGGCCACCACCGCGCTGTTCGCGGACGCCGGCAAGACCTGGCGCGCGCCGGTCATCGATGAACTTTTCGAAGTGCAGTCGGCCGCGAGCAGCGCCCCGGCGACCAGCCGCAGCCTGCGCAAGGAACGCGTCACCGCGTTGCGCGGCGGCCTGAAGCACGAGCGCACCGATTGGCTCAGCAGCGGCGACGCGCTGGCCGCGACGCTGACCGTGTTCCGCAACCTCGTGCACGACAACATCCACAAGCGCTTCGGCATCTTCGTCGCGCCCGGCACCGAGCGGCCGCCCAACCTGCCGTTCTACCGGAACCTGCCCGGCTACCGCAGCGAGGGCGCGGAAGCGGAGACGCACTACGAGCAGCGGCGCGGCTTCGCCAGCCTGTCGCTGGCCTGGATGCGGGGCGAGCACCGCGGCTCCCTCCGCGATCCCTGGGCCGTGAAGAACCAGCCGCTGATCGACATCGGCGCGCCCAAGGCGGTCGTCGTGATCGGCGGGAAGTGGCCGTCGCTGGGCCTGGCCGCCGGCTGGCAGGGCAAGTTCGTCGCGGCGCAGAACAAGGTGCCGGACGACGAGGTCGTGCCGTACGCGCTGCCGCCGGCCAAGGGCTACGGGCTGCACGGTCTCTTCGCGCAATGGCAGGGCCGCGGCGCGTGGGCGGACACCAAGGTGCAGGTCGCGGTCGACAACCTCTTCAACCGCAGTGTCCAGCCCTACCTGGCCGAGCAGGTCTATGCGCCGGGTCGCAACATCAAATTGACGTTCAGCCAGCGTCTGTGAATCGTCGGGTCCGTCCCGTGAGACGGCGCCTGTGAAGGCGAGGGTGGTCCGACGCCACGGACCGCCCACCCCGATGACATCGAGGCAAACGGGCGTTGAGCGCCCGGATGCACCGCGCCCGTCAGCGCCGGTCGTGACCTTCGGCACGCGCAAGGTCCTTGGCAAGCCCTGACCCCTCAAGCGTGGGGGCGCGTTCTGCAAGCGCTTTCTCCACACTCCGCGCCGAGCGGCCGAAGCGTCGTCTCCTCCACTCTCGGGACTTATTCATGAGCAGATCCGGCGTGCGTGTCGTCGACATGACGGCGCGCCTGGGCGGCCTGGCCATCGGCCAGACCGGCGCGACCTTGTCCACCACGGAATCCCGCCAGGCGATCGCGCTGAGCGCGACGCCGGGCATGCCCACCATCGACTGGGTGCGCCCGCCCTATCCCAACGACGACCTCGGCGCCGACGACGGCCCCGCCGCGCTGCTGGTGATCCTCGGGCCGGGCTCGGTCCATGGCGCGCTGGACCTGCTGCGCCGCGCCTGGGCCGTCGACCTGCCGGCCGTGCGGCTGCTGCTGATGCCCAGCGCCATCGTCGAGGAAATGACCTTCGTGCCGATGGTGACGGCGGACACGCCGTCCACGGTGCTCTACCGGCTGCCCGACAGCAGCCCGGAGACGCTGTGGTTCGTCCTCATCGAGGAATTCAACAAGCTGACGAGCCGTTTCGGGCTCTCCTCCCTGCAACCCACTCCCTCCCTCAACAAGGACACCATGAGCAATCTGAAGCAGTCGATCGACGCCGCCATGACCATCGACGGCGCGCTGGCCGCCGCGCTGGTCGACTACCGCAGCGGCATGTGCTTGGCCCAGGCCGGTTCCGGCATGAACCTGGACCTGGCCGCCGCGGGCAACACGCAGGTCGTGCGCGCGAAGCTGCAGACGATGGAATCGCTGGGTCTGCGCAAGGGCATCGAGGACATCCTGATCACGCTGACGGACCAGTACCACCTGATCCGCCTGGTGCCCAACAACGCCGGCCTGTTCCTGTACCTGGTGCTGGACAAGAACAAGGGCAACCTCGCGCTCGCCCGCTACAAGCTGACCGAGATCGAGCGCTCGCTGCAGGTCTGAGACCTGCCCGCCGAACACTCGCTGATCAGGCGCTGATCAGGCGCTGATCACTCGCTGATGGTCTTCGTCGAGAAGGCCGTGTCCTTCGCGATGTCGGCCTCCGAGAACGGCACCTTCTGCCACTGCCCCGCGCTGTAGGCGCGCGTGTAGTCGCTGTAGTGCGCGGAGGCCGGGTCGTCCGACTGTGAGAAGGTCAGGAAGGTGTAGGCCTCGACGCCCTCGCCGGGGAAGCGCACCACCTGCAGGTAGCTGTTGGCGCTGGTCGCGGTGTTGAGGTCGTAGCCGCCCTGGTCCAGCCGGCTGAGCGCGCAGGCCACCGTGTAGTAGCCCTGCGGCTGGCCGCATCCGCCGAACAGCGGGATCTTCTCGCTGCCGCGCGTGGCGAAGAGCGTCTCGCCGCGCTTCGCGTTCAGCGCGAAGCCGCTGGCCTGCACGCGCAGGATCGCCGCGCCGAAGGCCTGCTGCAGCGTCGTCTTCACCGCGACGTTCAGGTCGCGCGGCGTGTGCAGCGGATCGGCGCTGCTGAAGGGCACCGCGAACAGCGAGGCCTCGGGGATGCGCGACGCGCGTGTCCAGAACTCATCCCACACATGCGCGCCGCGTGAGGCGAGCAGCGCCTTGCCGTCCCACGCCTGCAGCACCGCGCAGGCCTCGGTGGGATCGACCGTGCGCGCCGGGCTGAAGGTCTCGCCGGTGGCCGGATCGCCGCTCACGGTGAATGCCGTCGGCGGCGCGCAGAACATCGCGATCGCCTGATCCTTGAAAAGCTCCGACGTCAGCGTGCGGCTGTTGAGCACCATGGCGCGCACGGTCTCGCTGGTGGCCTTGTTGCCGCCGTAGCCGTCCGTGCCGGCCAGGCGTCCCTGCGCGAGCAGATGCGCGAGCCGCGTGCGGTAGCTGACCGACGCCGTGCCCGCCGGGCCGAGGACGTCCGGGAAGCCGGTCAGCGGCGCGGCCGTGTTGGCGAGCCAGTAGCTGTCGTTGCTGTTGAGCACGTAGTCGTCGCGCAGCAGGCTGGGCATGCGGGCGGGGCCGAGCGCGCCGGGCTGCTTCGAGTCGGGGTCGGTCAACCAGTCGCAGCTGCTCTTGGAGCCGTCGAGCACCGGCGTGCGCGGCAACGCGGCGCTGAGCGCGGTCGTCAATGCGGTCGCACAGCTCGTGAGCTGCGAGGCCGACACATTGGGCATCGCGCCGATGTCGGCGTACCAGGCCTGGCCGCTGCCGCGCGCGACGGCGACGGTGTTGACCCAGGGGATCGAGGATTCTTCGCGCTGGATGGCGGCGAGCTCGTCCAGCGTCTTCGCCTGGCTCCAGCGCAGCCAGACGCGGAACACGCGGAAGTTGTCGCCGTTGATGTCCCGGATCGCGAAGACGGTGTTCGTGCTCCAGCCCAGCGCCGCGTTGAGCGCGCCGAGGTTGACGATCGGACCGTACTGCGATTCGTACAGCGTGCGCGAGACCGGCGCGACGCTGCCGTCGCCCTGCTTGACCTGCACGGTGATCGCGCGGGCTGTCATCTTCACGGCGGCGCCGTCGCGCTGGTAGCTGGTCGGATCGCCGGGTGTCAGCGTCAGCTGGAACAGGCCGTAGCGGCGCGCGGTGGAGACGGTGTGGCTCCAGGCGACGTTGTCGGTGTAGCCGATCTGGATGACCGGCACCGCGAGGAAGGAGGTGCCCGCGACGTTGAGCTCGCCCGGAATGGTGAGCTGCGCCTGGTAGAAGCGGTCGGGACCGCGCCAGTACCAATGCGGGTTGCCGAACAGCAGCGGGCTGCCGTCGCCGGTCGCGGCGGTGCCGAAGCCGATCATGTTGCTGCCGACGCCGTCGCTGCCGCCGACCTGGAAATCGGGCAGGTGGGCCTTGGCGATGGTGATCCGTCGCGGTGTGGCGGCACGCGCATATCGCGATGCCTTGGGCGCTGTCACGCGTTCCGCCGTCGTGGCGGTCGCCGGGGGCGCTGAGGTCTTCGCGACCGCCGTGGCGTCAGTCGACGTCGCCATCGCGGGCGTCGCGGCCGCTGGCGGCGTCGCGTTGGCGATCTGCGCGATGAAGTTGCTGTAGCCCGCCGCGAAATGCGCGGCGTACATGCGGCGGAAGATGTCGGTGTCCGAGACCGGCACGACCCAGGCTTCGTTGCGGCAGGCCGCATGGGCGGTGGGTTCGGCGCCGGCCTTGATCTCGCGCACGTAGCGGTTGTAGCCGGCGGCGAAGCCGGCGACGAGCTGCTTGAGCTTGTCCGGCTGCGCGGCGATCAGCCGCTGCATCACGTCGTCGTTGAGGACGTGCCGGTGATAGAAGTCCGAGTCGAGGTTCTTCGGTTGTCCGATGGTGCCCTGGAAGGGGATGACGGCATCGGCGCCGAAATGTCGCGAGCGTTCACCGCGGAAGGTGAGCATCGAATTGGCGATGGTGCACAGGTCGTCCTGCGCCTGCGCGTAGCCGTAGCCGTACCCGGCGCCGCCCCAGTCGGCGGCCTTGATGTGGGGCACGCCCATCGCGGTGCGCCGGATCTCGGCGTTGTACTTGAAGGCGGGTGTCCCGTCGCCATCGCCATCGCCGACGCAGCCGGCGAGCAGCGCGGCCGATCCCCAGGTGATCGCCAAGGTCAGCGCATACAGCGGCCCACTGCCGCGTCGAACGGAAAGTCGCATGTTGTCTCCCTTTTGCTCTCTGGTAGTCGGCACGCCGGGGCGGGCCGGTTCGTTTCAAGCATAGGAGCCTCAAGATGCGGAAATCGAGATGGCGCTGAGGGCGACAGGAAAATTGAGGGGACGGCGGTTCGCATCGTCGTACGTCAATGCCGCTTGAAGTACTGCACCTCCCGCTCGTGTTTCTCGGCGGCCTCGCGGGTGTCGAAGGTGCCGAGGTTGCGGCGCTTCCCCGTCTTGGGATCGGGGTTGCGGGAGTAGAGGCGGAATTGCCCGTTGCTGAGCTTGCGGATCATGGCGTGCTCCTGGTGCTCGACGGCCGGGGAGGCCGGATGCATGGAGTCTTCGCCCTTCCGGGCGCGGTGTCTGTAGGACGGGAAGCCGGCGGGCTACCGCGACGCCGACGACATCGGCCCCGCCGTGCGTCCCTGCAGCAACGCGGCGCGCGTCTCGGCCTGGCGCACATAGTCCTCGTAGGCCCGGGTCGCCTCGGCCGCATCCCGGCTGCGCAGCATGGTCACGACCGAGCCCTGCCGTGTGAGCGATACGAAGTACTGCGAACTCTCGGCGCTCCAGACCAGGCGAGCCACCTCGTCGCCGAAGCGTGCCCGGCGCAGGGTCTCGACGGCGGAGCCGGCCACGCGCGACTCCACGGTCTCGCCTGTCGTCGCGGAGATCTCCCTGGCGGCCACGGGCACGTCGCTTCTCGGAGAGGGGCCGCGCGCCAGGCCTTCCGGATCTGTCATCCCGATGGCCGCGGTGGTCACCGGCGCGCGGGCCAGCGATGGGGGTGAGAAGGGCGGCGGCGGGGGAGGCGCCAACGGGGTCAGGGGCGGCACGGGAGCCGCGGTGATCTGCTGACCCAGCAGCACCGGCCGTCCCACTTCGCCGAGGCCGGCCATGCGGCGGAAACTGTCATAGCTCTGCCAGGCCGCGGCTTCATCGTTGGCGGTGAGCGTGCGCCGCACCGTGCCCTGCTGCGTCACGGCGACGTAGTACTTCTTTGGGAGAGTCGTCCGCGCCCAGACCTGGATGGCGATGTCGGCAACCTCGGCATGCCGGGTCACGACCACGGTTCTTGCTGCCATCCGCTTGCGCAGGTCGGCGATGTCGGCGAGTTCGGATTTCGCCAGGTTGGTCGCGGTTTCGGTCGCCGATGACGCTGATGACGCGGATGTCGCTGCCTTCGTCGGCCTGAGTTTCGCCTGTGTCTGCGACGGCGTCGCCTGCGCCGATGGCAGCGCCACGCCCGCGGCGATCAGCAGCGCGAGAACGGGGCCGTGAAGGCGCAGGAAACCGCTGGCGGAGCCAGGCGGGCGACGGGACGGGAACATCGGACGTGGGGCAGGAGACCGCGGCGGCGGCGGGGATGGTACGACGTACGCAAGCCCCAGCGTCGCCGCGTTCAGGGGCTCCGATGCAATTGGAAACAATGAACTGCCTCGAAGGAGGGGTTGACGGGCCGGATGAGGGGGAGAAACGCCGCCAAGCCCCGTCCGGCGCCCGATCACGGGCATCGCGGGATAATCCATCCCCATGTCCTCGAAGTTTTCCCCCTGGCGCCTGTCCGTCGCTCCGATGTTGGACTGGACTACCTCCGACTGTAGGTTCCTTCACCGGCTGCTGACCCGCCACACGCTGCTCTACACCGAGATGGTGACGACCGGCGCGATCCTGCACGGCGACAAGCACCGGCACCTCGATTTCAACGAGCAGGAGCACCCCGTCGCGCTGCAGCTCGGCGGCTCGGAGCCGGCCGATCTCGCGGCCTGCGCGAAGCTGGCCGAGCAATGGGGTTACGACGAGGTCAACCTGAACTGCGGCTGCCCGAGCGAGCGCGTCCAGCGCGGCGCGTTCGGCGCCTGCCTGATGGCGGAGCCGGCGCTGGTCGCCGACGGCGTCAAGGCGATGCGCGACGCCGTCGCCATCCCGGTCACCGTCAAGCACCGCATCGGCATCGACAGGATCGAGAGCTACGACTTCGTGCGCGACTTCGTCGGCCAGGTCGCCGACGCCGGTTGCGAGGTCTTCCTCGTCCATGCGCGCAACGCGTGGCTGCAGGGCCTGTCCCCGAAGGAGAACCGCGACATCCCGCCGCTGCGCTACGAGCTCGTCCATCGCCTCAAGCGCGAGTTCCCGCATCTGACGATCGCCATCAACGGCGGCCTCAAGACGGACGACGAGATCGCGGAGCAGCTCGACCATGTCGACGGCGTGATGATCGGCCGCCAGGCCTATCACGAGCCCTGGCAGATGGCGCAATGGGACCAGCGCTTCTTCGGCGAGGCGCACGCGCCGGTCGCGAGCCGCGAAGCGGTCGAGGCACTGTGGCTGGACTACCTCGACCGGCAGGTCGCGCTGGGCCGTCCGTGGTCGCAGGCGATGCGGCATGCGCTCGGGCTGTGGAACGGCCTGCCCGGCGCGCGCCGTTGGCGGCAGGTGTGGTCGGACCACAAGCTCAAGGCGATGGCGCCTCGCGAGGTCGCGAAGCTCGCCACCGCCGCGCGCCTCCAGGCCGCCGAGATCGCCAGCCAGCATCCCGCGTTCAAGCCGCCCGTCGAGGCGTCGACCGACACGTCGACCGATACGTTGACCGGCACGTCGATCGAGCGGGCCGATCCGGCTCCTGTCACGAACTGACCGCGCGACGGATCAGCATCGCCCCATGGCGCCGCACCTGTTCTTCCATTGCTATCCGACGGCGCTCGGCCATTGCGGCATCGCGTGGACCGAACGCGGCATCGTCGGCTCGCAGTTGCCGGAGGAGAGTTTCTCCGTCACGCGCGATCGCATGCGGGTGCGTTATCCGGCGGGGCGCGAGGAGCCGGACTTCGAACGCCTGCCCGAGCCGGTGAAGCAGGCCTGCCTCGGCGTTCGTGCGCTGCTGGACGGCGAGGCGCGCGATCTGCTGGAGGTCGAGCTCGACGACAGCGCCGTTCCGGCCTTCGACCGCGAGGTGCTCGCGTTCACGCGGCGTATCCCGGTCGGGCAGACGCTGACCTACGGCGAAGTCGCCGCGCGGCTGGGGCAGCCGAACGCGGCACGCGCCGTCGGCCGCGCCGAGGGCCACAACCCGTTCGCGCCGATCGTCCCCTGCCATCGCGTGATGGGCGCGCCGACGGCGGGCAAGGCGGCGAACCTGACGGGCTTCTCCGCGCCGGGCGGCGTCGTGACGAAGCTCAAGATCCTCGCGATCGAAGCGCGCGCGACGGGCCAGCAGGTCGGAGAGCAGCAGGATCTGTTCTAGGGAAGGCATGTCCTGCGAACATCGGTTGACGCGTGAACGTGAGGTGTCATCCGCACACTGAGAGGCCCTTGCGACTTCCCGGAACTTCTCGTGCTGAACGGCTTCTCCAACGACACCTTCGCTGACACCGCGTCGACCTTCCTGCTTGATACCGCGGGACGCGTCGCCGACGAGCCGGCGCCTCTCGGCAGGCCGGGACTTGCCCATGCCTCGGCAATCGATCGGGCAACGCAGACCGACCAGGCCAACGCCTTGTTCAAGAAGATCTTCGAGGACAAGGAGGCCTGGCTCGATCCCCACGAGCGCACCTCGATGTTGAATGCCATGGCCGCCATCAGCCTTGAGATGAAGGGCTTCACGGGCACGGGGGTGGTTGTTCATCAAGCGGGCGCCGACGGCTCATTGCCACCGTACGTCGAGCGTC
Organism: Roseateles sp. GW821-FHT09G03; assembly: GCF_059416045.1. NCBI lineage: Bacteria > Pseudomonadati > Pseudomonadota > Betaproteobacteria > Burkholderiales > Sphaerotilaceae > Roseateles > Roseateles sp. GW821-FHT09G03. The sequence goes on along the minus strand of NZ_JBWKOK010000013.1, from coordinate 48,014 downwards.
CGAATGCGCGCCTCCTGCATGTCTTCCACGCCGAACACAGTGCCGGGGAAAAGACGGACGTCATGGTGGCGACCACGAAGGACGTCGGCATCCACCGGCGACGCCCCCCGGTGGGCTGGGGCGGATTCAGCGTGGAGGGGGTTGCCAAGGCGCTGTGCACGGCGCTCACACGGTCGCCGACGGGGTCGGGCAGCGTCTGCCTGACCCAGAACGACTTCAACGACTTCGAGCGGTCTCTGCGCAGCGCCATGCGCCGGCTCGTCGAAGACGATCCGGCGAAGCTCCTGCGCCTGGCGCGACAGGGCGCCTGGATGGCCTGACCGGCAGGCGCGTGGTCGCGGCGGCCGTTCGCCTCAAACCCACCGGTCGTTCGGCTGCGTGCGCTCGTTGTGCGCGGCCCCGGTGTTCACCACGCCACGCGGCTCGATGACGAGGATGTGCGTCTCCTGCGCGGCGCTGGGCTTGTGCTCCACGCCGCGCGGGACGACGAACAGCTCGCCCGCGCGCAGCGTGACTGCGCCGTCGCGGAAGTCCAGCCGCAGCTCGCCGGCCACGACGAGGAAGGCCTCGTCCGTCTCGGCATGCGCATGCCAGAGGAACTCGCCTTCGACCTTCGCGATCTTGAACTGGTAGTCGTTCATCTCCGCCACCACGCGCTGCGACCACTGCTCGTGCAGCAGCGAGAGCTTGTCGGCGAGGTTGACGGCGCGGTAGTCCCGGAGCGGGGCTGGGGCCGGGATCGAATGGGGGTCAGTCGTTGTCATGGCGTGCACGGCGTTCAGCGCGCGGAAGTCTGTCGGATCGCCCATCTTGGCGACCGGCCCGCGGCGAGTCTTGAACGATCGTGCGTCTGGTTCGAACCTGGACTCGAGCCCGTGCCTCAGACCGGGCCCGAACTGCCCGACATGCGCAGCCACCGCGCGGGCGTCACGCCGAATGCCTTCGCGAACTGGCGCGTCAGATGGCTCTGGTCGGCGAAACCCGCGTGGACGGCGCAGTCCGCGAGCGCTTGCCCAGCCAGCATCAACCGGCGCGCGAGGTCCAGCCGCCGCAGCGTCAGATAGCGATACGGACTGGTACCGAAGCTGGCGCGGAAATCGCGCGACAGGCTCCATCGATCGCGACCGGCGGCGGCGCCGAGTTCCTCCAGCGTGACGGCGCTGTCGAGCCGGTCGTCCATGAACTCGCGTGCGATGAGGGCCGCTCGGTAGTCGCCCCGTAGGCGTTTCGGCGTCGAACCCGCGGCCAACTGCAACGCCGTGGCGAGTTCCAGCAGCCCGTCGTCCTGCTCCAGCGCGTCGAGCGGCGCGGCGAGTTGCGCCAGCAGCGCACGCGTCGCGCGAGCGAGCCGGGGATCGGTCGACACCCCGCCCGGCACGAAGGGCAGGGCGACACCCCCCAGCATCTCCTGCAGCCGCGCCGGCGCCAGGTAGAGCATGCGGTAGCGGAAACCGGCCTCGGTGCCCGCATGGCCGTCATGCAATTCGTCCGGATGCAGCACGACCGTATGCCCGGCCAGACTGTGCCGCAAGGCCGAGCGGTAGGTGAAGGACTGGACGCCGCTCAGCGTGCTGCCGATCGCATAGGTGTCGTGGCGATGCGGGGTGTAGGCCTCGCCATGAAAAAAGGCCTCGAGTCGATCGAGGCCGTCGTGGCCCGCGCCGTGACGCACCCAGTCGGTGTCCGCGGCGGGGGCATGTGTCATGGCAGGCTCAGTCCCAGGGCGCCGCTTCGGCGGCGAGGTCTTCGTCCTTGGCGGGCGAGGCCGTCTTCGACGCCTTCGCCGCCGCTGCTTCGGATGCGGCTTCCGATGTGGCCGGCTTGGGTGAAGCGCCGCCCGGGGCATGTTCCGCCGCGATCTTGGCCGACTGGCCGATGAAGTCCAGTTCGCCACCCAGACCCTCGATCATGTCGGGGATCAGCTGCGCCAGTTCGCCGGTGGCCAGCGCGGCATCGACGTCGAAGGCCTCGTCCTTGGCCGGCTTGTCGCGGCCGTCGAACACGACGTCCAGGAACTTGATGCCCTTGATCTGCATCGTGTCCGTCAGCGTGAAGGACACGCGCTCCTTCCAGGTCATCGCCAGGCGAGTCGGCATCTTGCCGCTGGTCAGGTGCGCCTTGACCTCGTCGGTGTCCAGGTGGTGGCGGGCGTAGCGCACGGCGGCCTTCATCTCGTCGGCGGCCTTGAGTTCGCAGTCGCGGTCGATGACGAAGTCCGCGGGCGGCACGCCGTCCATCAGCCACGCGGCCATGCAGGCGGCGGGCGACTCGGCGCTCTGCAGCAGGTGCAGGTTGATCGACGAGTCGGCCTTCACCAGCAGCGTGATCAGCTCGTCGGCCTTGCCGATCGAGCCGGCATCCACCATCAGGAAGCCCTGCTTGGGGGAGATCCACACCCGCAGGTGCGATTGCAGCGTGAACGCGCGCGGCAGCAGTTCCAGCGTGGCCTGGTCCTTCATGTCGCGCTGCTGCTTCTTGCCGGGGCGGCGGCCCGTTTCAAGCTCGACGCGCTCGACCATCTCCTCGACCTTCTCGCGCACCACGGAGCCGGGCAGCACGCGCTTTTCCATGCGCAGGCTCAGCAGCCAATGGTCGCCGATCTCTTCGAGCAGGCGCGCGCCCGGTTCGCCACGCGGCGGCACCCAGCCGGCGGACAGCGCTTCCGTGGCGCCGCACGGGACGAAACGCTCGTTCTCGAGGGCATCCTCGAGCTTTTCGACATTGGGCTGCCAGTCGTTGGACAGACGGTAAACGATCAGGTTCTTGAACATACGGACGACAACTCGCGACAACTACAGACTACAGCAATGAAAACGGGGCCACGCGGAGGGCGCGGGCCCCGTTCAAACGATGCCATGATTGTCTCAGGTCTGGGGGGCGTGCCGGGAGTGGAACAACCCCGCTTGCGTTTGGAACCGTTACCTCACTCGATGGACTTTGGGAGGCCAGGCGCGGGCACTCCACGATGCAGGGGGCGTCCCTCCGGGAACCCCCAGCATCATTCCGGCCCCAGCAGCACTTGCTGCCTTCGGACCGAGGTGTGCTCTGGCCTCTCAGGCCTGTTCGGAGGCGATCTGGCGCAGTGCCTGCTCGAACGCTTCCGGCGGCTGGCCGCCCGAGATCAGGTACTTCTCGTTGATCACGACCGCCGGCACCGAGCTGATGCCGCGGCTCTGCCACAGCGATTCGGATTCGCGCACCTCGTCGGCGAACTCGCCGCTGTCGAAGACGCGCGCCGCCTCGGCGGCGTCCAGGCCGATCTCGCGCACTGTCTCCAGCAGGGTCTCGCGGTCGCCCGGGTTCTTGCCGTTGGTGTGATACGCGGTCAGCAGCGCAAGCTTCAGGTCGCGTTGCGCCTTGGCCGATTGCAGCCCGGCCCAGTGCAGCAGCCGATGCGCGTCGAAGGTGTTCCAGACGCGGCTGCGCGCACCCTCGGTGAAAGTGAAGCCGACGTCGGCGCCGCGCTGCTTCAGATGCGCGCGGATGTCCTTGCGCTGCTCGGGCGTCGAGCGGTACTTGCGCGTCAGGTGTTCCTCGATGTCCTCGCCCTCGGGGACCATCTGCGGGTTCAGCTCGAAGGGCTGGAAATGGAGGTCGACCTTCACGTCCGGCACGCGGGCGAGGGCAGTCTCCAGCGACTTCAGGCCGACCGCGCACCAGGGGCAGGCGACGTCGGAGACGAAGTCGATGCGCAGCGCCTGCAGAGGCTGGCCGGTGGGGACGGAGGCGGAAGCGGTGGTGTCGTTCATGCCGCCCACTCTAGCCAGAAGCTCAAGTCAACACGCGGTCGCTGGGCTTTGCCAGATAGAACCACTCGTGGCCGGGTTCCGCGTTGTTGTTGGGGAAGACGATGCGGCCGCCGAAGGGCGCGAGCACCGGCGTGCCGTCGGCGCGGGTGCCGATGCGATCGCCCTCGGCGATCGCGTCGAAGCTGGCCCAGGCGCGCGTGAAGGTGTCGTCCGGGCTCTCGCGGTCGACGACCTCGTAGAGCTGCAGGAACTCCATGGGGCGCTTCGGGTCGGCGAGCTCGACGCCCTCGGGCGCGATCATGCCCAGCAGCACCAGCGTGCGCAGGATCGCCTTGAAGGCGACCTCGGGACCCTCCGGGTCGGCGTGCTGGCCGCATTCCAGCGTGATGCAGTAGCCGCCGGTGCTGCGCATGTATTCGGTGGTGCCCACGCCGTAGTGCGGGTCCTGCTGCAGCGTCATCTTGCGCGAGCCGTCCGCGACCTTGTCGGCGCGGCGCTTCAGGCCCAGCGCGTAGGTCGACAGCCAGCCCTCGACGAGGCGCGAGGTCCCCACGGCCATCGCCAGCGCGCTCTCGGCGGCCTGGTGGCGGAAGGGCTCCAGCTCGCCGTCGTTGTCGCGCGGGCCGATCATCGCGAAGGCCGGGCCGGGGTTGTTGAAGCTGTGCAGGTCCAGCAGCACGTCGCTGGCGGCGATCCATGGGCACAGGCGGTTGGCGATGCGGTCCTCGAAGTCCTGCGGGATCGGGTTGACGCGCAGGTTGCGGTTCAGGTTGCGCTCGCCCTCGCGGCGCTGCAGGCGGTGGGCCAGCGGATTGACGATGGGGATCATCGTCAACGTGCCCTTGAGCAGCGTCAGCGCGCCCTCGTCCAGCATCGCCATCACGCGCTGGATCGCGCCGACGCCGGCGACCTCGTTGCCGTGCACGGCGGCCGTCACCAGCAGCTTGGGGCCGGGCTTCAAGCCGGCGAACTGGTGGACGCGGAGGTGGGTCGGGTGATCGGTGCGGGCGTCGCTCATGGCGTGGCGGAGGGGCTCGAAAAAGGAACGCCAAGCATAGGCCCGCACGAGCCCGCGCACTGCGCTGGCGTGCGCGGCGCGTATGCCGAAAGCGCGGGCGGCGATGAGTTGAAGTTGGGGCGCGATGGGCGCGCCGGCGGTCGCTCAGCGGCGGGTCAGGCGCCGAGCAGCGCTTGCGGGTCGAGCGGCGCGTCGCAGGACCAGTGCGTGTTCGGCAACTCGCCCGCGGCGACGCCGTCGATCCAGCGCGTCAGCCGGTACAGCGTGCCGAAGGCGAAGTCCGGCGGCGTTTCGCCCGGACCGGCGAGCAGTTCGCCGCCGCGGCGCACGTTGTCGGCCATCCAGGCCGGCAGGCGCAGGTGATACGGATTGCGGGCGACCTCGCCGTGGTGGCAGGCGAGGGCGCGCACCAGCAGCGCGGTGTCGCGCTGGCCGGTCTCGACCAGCGTCGTCGGCGCGGGCTGCGTGGCCCAGAACTCGGTGTGCGCGAAGACGGTGGAGATCCTCGCCTGGGCGAGCGCCTCGCTCACGAGCAGGTGCACGCCGATGTGCGTCGGGATGCCGTCGCCCGCGTGCGGCACGAGGATCAGCGCGGGCTGTTCGGCGACCAGCAGCTCGGCGACCAGCCGGACCTGCTCCTGCCACAGCGGCGTGCGCGCGGCGGCGGCTTCGGGCTTGACCTGCTCGAAGCCGTCGGCGGCCAGCAGGCGCAGGTCGAAGCCCAGCACGTCGCAGGCGGCGCCGAGTTCCGTCCAGCGCTCGGCGCGGCGGTCCTGCTTGCTGCCCAGGGTCACGGCGATGTTGGTGACGCGCCAGCCGGCTTCCTGGCGCAGCCGCAGCGGCAGCGCGCCGACGATGCATTCGTCGTCCGGATGCGGCGCGAAGACCAGCACGTGCGGCACGCGCTGGAGAGGGGTGTTCGGCGTGGTACCGGAACCATCCGGGACCGGCTTCTGCGCCAAAGGACTCACACCGGTACGCACGGGTTGCCGCAGGACGGCATACCAGCTGGCGATCCAGGATTCCCAGTCGGCCTGGCTGGCGGCGGGGCTGACGGCGGTCGGGAAACTGGGCGTAGGGGCCGGGGAAGGGGCGGTCGCGTTCATCGGCGGGAAGTTGGCGGCCCGGGCGCCTGGCGTCCGGGCAAGTTCGATCGACCCATCTTAGCGGGCCGGATCTCCGAATGGTATTACATTGGTAGTAAAACTAGATGGAGACCGGTGTAATCCCGGAGAAGACCGGTTGGATCGTCCGCGGACCGTGCCGGCGGTCCTTGGCGGTCCTTGTCAGGACGAAGGGCGTCCCGGCCAGGTGGCCAGCACAACCCCGCCCAGCGCAAGCGCATAGGCGAGCACCTGGGTGCTGCTCATCTGCTCGCCGAGCAGGACCAGACCCACGAGCGCGGTCGAGATGGGCAGGAACACCATGAAGACGCCGGCCTTGGCGGCGCTGACGTGCTGGAGGCCCTTCATCCAGAGCCAGACAGTGACGGTGCTGGCCGCGATCGCGTAGAAGAGCAGCAGGCCCCAGTCCTTGAGGGCGACGGTGCCGAAGTCGAAATCGACGGCCTGCCACAGGCCGAGCGGCGTGACGAGGACGAGGCCCCAGAGGTTGATCAGCGCGCTGATGCGGCGGGGCGGCAGGTCGGCGGTGAGGCGCTTGCCGATGACGACATAGCTGGCCTCGCAGCACATGGCGCCGATGAGCAGCAGCGCGCCCCAGGGCGAGGTATCGCCGAGGTGCTCACCGCCGCCATGGCGGTCGAGCGCGACCATCACGATGCCGCCGACCGCCATCGCGATGCCGAACAGCGTGCGCGGCGCGATGCGTTCGCGCAGGAAGAGCCAGCTCATCAGGGCGACGGTCGCCGGGATGCCGGCCATGATCACGCCGGCCACGACGGCCGAACTGTGCTTCATCCCGAACAGCAGGCAGATCGAGAACAGGAAGTTCCCGAAGAAGGATTCGAGGAAGAGCAGGAAGCGCGTGCGGCCGGTGAGCGGCTTCTCGGCCGGGCCGCGCCTGAGCCACGGCAGCATGAACACGGCGGCCATGCCGAAGCGCAGGAAGGCCAGCAGGAAGACCGGGAAGACGACGACCAGCAGCTTGGACAGCCCGACGTAGCTGCCGATCACGCTGGTGCTGGCGGCCAGGCTCAGGTACGAGAGCCACGGGACGTGGTGGCCGTCCGCGCCCTCGACGGCTGCGGGTTTCTGGTCGGTTGTGGCGCTGGACATGGTGGGTGATGATGCCCGACGCAGGGAGGGATCAGACATGGCGACAGGGGTTGGCGGGGCGTCGACGGGTTACTCGGGAACGCCCCTCGCACGCAAGCTGGGGATCCAGGCAGGAAGCACGCTGTGGGTGTTGAATGCGCCCGAGGATTACGAGGACTGGCTCGCGCCTATGCCCGAAGGCGTCATACGCGCCAAGCAGCCGTCGGCGACAGTCGACGTCGCGCATGTGTTCCTCGTCGAGCGCCAGGATCTCGCGCATCAGCTCAAGGCCCTGCGTGGCAAGCTGCGTGACGACGCGGCGCTGTGGATCTCGTGGCCGAAGAAGGCCTCGAAGGTTCCGACCACGATCACCGAGGACGTCATCCGCGAGGAGTGCCTGCCGCTGGGCTGGGTTGACGTCAAGGTCTGCGCCGTGAGTGAGGTGTGGTCGGGACTCAAGCTGGTCATCCGCAAAGAGTTGAGAGAAGGGAATCGTTCATGAGCGCGAAGTCTCGATGCGGCGCACTGAAGGCGAGAGCCGTGCTGGTTGTCGGCATCGCGTTGTCGACGGCCGGCGCCACGCACGCCTGCAGTTGCATCCAGCGCGATGCGTCGACACAGTACAGGTCTGCGGATCGCCTCGTGATCGCGCGCGTGACGCGCGTGCAATCTCCGATCGAATGGCTCGACCAGGAGCGTGTGTGGGCCGACATCCAGATCCTCGATACCTTGAAGGACTCTCCTCGCCCGCCGCCGACAAGGGTGTGGACGGAGCCCGAGACCCCGGCCTGCGGACTTCCGATGTTCGTGGGGCAGGTGTATCTGCTGGATGTCGACGAGCGCGAGGCGCCACAGGTGAACCACTGCTCAAGCTGGGCGATCGGCATCGGTAACGCTTACGGTTCACGCATGCTCAAACAGATGATGGACATCCGCGACAGAAAGCGCCGCTACGCAGTGCCGGGCACGGCGCGCGAAGGTCCGGCCTCATCTGCGGCGCGCTGACTACTTCAATCTGCGCAGCGCCACGCGGATCGCGTCGATCATCCGGTCGAGGTGTTCCCGCTCCGCGATCAGCGGCGGCGACAGCGCCAGGATGTCGCCCGTCGTGCGGATGAGAACGCCTTGCTGCCAGCAATCGAGGAAGGTCTCGAACGCGCGCTTGGTCGGCTCGCCCGCGCGCGGCGCCAGCTCGACGCCGCCGACCAGGCCGAGGTTGCGCACGTCGATGACGTGGGGCTCGCCGCGCAGCGAATGCAACTGCTCGGCGAAGTAGCCTTGCAGCTCCGACGCGCGCGTCAGCAGACCTTCTTCCGCGTACGTGTCCAGCGTTGCCAGGCCCGCCGCGCAGGCCAGCGGATGCGCCGAGTAGGTGTACCCATGGAAGAACTCGATCAGGTGCTCCGGCCCGGTCATGAAGGTGTCGTGGATTCGCTGCTGCGCGAAGACCGCGCCCATCGGCACGCAGCCGTTGGTCAGACCCTTGGCCACCGTCATCAGGTCCGGCGTCACGCCGAAGGTCTGCGCCGCGAACGGACTGCCGGTGCGGCCGAAGCCGGTGATGACCTCGTCGAAGATCAGCAGGATGCCGTGCCTGTCGCAGATCTCGCGCAGGCGCTGCAGGTAGCCCTGCGGCGGGATCAGCACGCCGGCCGAGCCGGCCACCGGTTCCACGATCACCGCGGCGATCGTCGACGCGTCGTGCAGCGCGACCATCCGCTCGAGGTCGTCGGCCAGTTCCGCACCGTGGGGCGGCAGGCCGACGCTGAAGGCGTTTCGGGCAATGTCGTGCGTGTGGCGCAGGTGATCGACGCCGGCGAGCAGCGAGCCGAACATCTTGCGGTTGGCGACCATGCCGCCCACCGACATGCCGCCGAAGTTGACGCCGTGATAACCGCGCTCGCGGCCGATGAGCCGCGTGCGCTGGCCCTCGCCGCGGACGCGGTGGTAGGCCAGGGCGATCTTCAGCGCCGTCTCCACCGACTCCGATCCGGAGTTGGTGAAGAACACTTTGTTCATGCCCTCGGGCGAGATCTCCGCGAGCCGCGACGCCAGCTCGAACGCCTTCGGGTGCGCCATCTGGAAGGGCGGCGCGAAGTCGAGCTCCGCCGCCTGCTCCTGGATCGCCTTCACGATGCGCGGCCGGTTGTGGCCCGCGTTCACGCACCACAGGCCCGCGACGCCGTCCAGGATCTGCCGGCCCTGGTCGTCGGTGAAGAACATGCCGTCGGCGCGCGTGAGCAGGCGCGGCGCCTGCTTGAACTGGCGGTTGGCCGTGAACGGCATCCAGTAGGCGTCGAGGTCGGGACGGGGTGAGGTGGACATGGTGAAGCTCCCGGGGCGCGCTCGGCGCGCGTGATCAGTAGGCTTGGCGATGGACTCAGTCTAGGCAAGCGCACGCGCAATCGGTGAGCGTTCCGGCGGCGGGAAAACCCGCAACGACGCAATCCGATGCGGCTTCGAGTTGGATTCTTCGAACAGAATGCCGCCCATGATCAAGGAAGTGCAACTGGATGCGATCGACCGCGCCATCCTCGCGGTCTTGCAGCGCGACGCGCGCATCTCGAACCAGGACCTCGCTCAGCAGGTCCATCTGTCACCGTCGGCATGCCTGCGGCGGGTCAAGCGGCTGGAGGATTCCGGCGTGATCGACCGTGTCGTCGCGCTGCTCAATCCGAAGGCGATCGGCAAGCCCGGCACCAGCTGGACCATCGTCAACGTCGAGCGCATGACGCCCGCCGCGCTGGCCGAGTTCGAGCAGGCGGTGAAGGACGCGCCGGACATCCTCGACTGCTTCTACGTCGCCGGCAGCAACGACTACCTGCTGCGCTTCGCCTACAAGGACGCCGAGGACCTCGAGCGCCTGCACACGCATGTGCTCATGCAGTTGCCGGGCGTGGCGAAGGCGAATTCGATGCTGGTGCTGCGCACGGTCAAGAAGACGAGCGCGTTCCCGTTGGACTGAGCGTCGGGTCCGGCATTGGATCCAACGCTGGATCGAGGCCCAGCGCGGAGGGTCAGGCCGTGCGCGGCCGCAGCACGCGCAGCATCGGCAGCAACTGGATCAGCAGCATCGCGCCGAGGATCAGCGCGCAGCCCAGCAACCCGGCGCCATTGAGGCGGTCACCCATCATCAGGTAGCCGAAGACGGCGGCGAACAGCGTCTCGGACGACAGGATGATCGCGGCGTCGGCCGCGTGCGCGTAACGTTGCGCGACGACCTGACCGGTGAAGGCGACGCCCACCGACAGCACGCCGGTGTAGAGGATCGGCCAGGCGGCGGCCTCGATGCCGGCCCAGCTCCAGGACTCGAAGCCCAGCGCCCAGGCCAGCGCGACGACGCCGCAGAACAGGAACTGTCCGCCGGCCACGGTGAACGGCGAGTTCATCCGGTCCGCGACCATGCCGACCAGCAGCACGTGCACGGCCCAGGGCAGCGAGGACGCGATGACCCAGGCGTCGCCCACGCCGATGTCCAGCTCATGCGCGCCCGACAGCAGGAAGGCGCCGACCAGGCAGGCCAGCGCGCCCGGCCATACCGACCAGTGCGGCAGATGGCGCAGCACCAGCCAGCCCAGCAGCGGCACCAGCGGCACGTACAGCGCGGTCAGGAAGCCGGCGTTGGTCACCGAGGTGTACTGGATGCCGATCTGCTGCAGCGCCGCGCCCGTGGTCAGCAGCGCGCCCAGGCCCATGATCTTCAACGCGTCGCTGCCGCGCAGCACGGTGGCGCCTCGCGCGCGCCGCTCGCGCACGATCAGCGGCAGCACGACCAGCGCGCCGATCAGGAAACGGATGCCGGTGAACATCATCGGGCCGAGGCTCTCCATCCCATGGGCCTGGGCGACGAAGGCCGAGCCCCAGATCATCGCGATGAGGGTCAGCAGCAGATTGGCTTGGATGCGGGTCATGGGCAGGGAGTGTCGGGGATCTCGGCGCCCGCGCCGGATGGCACGGGCGGGTCAGCCTTCTTCGGCTGGCAGGGCAGGGTTTCGGCAGAAGCCTGCGAGGAATCGAGCAGTGCGGCGATCAACTGCTCAGGTAGGCGATCTCTTCATCGCTGAAGCCGGCGGCGCTGCGCGCCTCGACGTTGAACGGCGGTCGCAGCCGCGGCGCCTCGTAGCGCTCGACGAGCTCGGGATAGAGCGTCAGTGGATCCAGCCCGCGCTCGCGGCACAGGTGGCGGTACCAGTGGTTGCCGATGCGGACATGGCCGACCTCGTCGCGCAGGATCACGTCGAGGATCTCCACCGCGCGCGCGTCGCCGGCCTTCGCGAACTTCGCCTGCAGCGGCGGCGTCGCGTCGAGGCCGCGCGCCTCCAGCGTGCGTGGCACCAGTGCCATGCGCGCGAGCACGTCGCCCGCCGTGCGCATCGCCATCGTCCACAGGCCGTCGTGCGCGTCGAAGTCGCCGTAGGCCTTCCCGAGGCCGCGCAGATGCTCGTCGAGCAGCGTGAAGTGCAGCGCCTCCTCGGACGCCACCTGCAGCCAGTCGAGGTAGAAGGCGCGTGGCATGCCGGGGAAGCGCCAGACCGCGTCCAGCGCCAGGTTGATCGCGTTGAACTCGATGTGCGCGATCGCGTGGATCAGCGCCGCGCGGCCTTCCGGCGTGAACGGCGAGCGCGATCCCACCTGCAGCGCGGCGAGCAGCCGTGGCCGCTCCGGGCGGCCAGGCGGCTCGGTGTCGGGCGTGAGGATGGCGGCGATGTCGAGCGAGGCCGTGTCCGCGGCGGCGTCGCCGGCCTCGGGCTGCGCGGTGTCGGCGGCATCGGCGGCGATGGCCGCGTCGTACAGCTCACGGGCCGCGAGCGCCTTGGCCTGGGGATCCGCGATCAGAAGTACCTGCAGCGCGCGGGTTCGAAGTTCCATTCGTAGAATTATCCCTTTTGGAGAACCGCATGGCCGTCTACCGCCTCGGCGAACACACGCCGGAACTCGGCACCGGCGTCTGGGTCGCCGAGAGCGCGCAGGTCGTCGGCCGCGTCACGCTCGAGGACGATGTCAGCGTCTGGTTCAACGCCGTCCTGCGCGGCGACAGCGAGCACCTCACCATCGGCGCCGGCAGCAACATCCAGGACGGCAGCGTGCTGCACGCCGACGCCGGCATGCCGCTCGTGCTCGGCCGCAACGTCACCGTCGGCCACCAGGTCATGCTGCACGGCTGCACCGTCGGCGACAACGCGCTGATCGGCATCGGCGCGGTCGTGCTCAACGGCGCGCGCATCGGCGCCAACTGCCTGGTCGGCGCCGGCGCGCTGATCACCGAGGGCAAGGAGTTCCCGGACGGCAGCCTCATCGTCGGTGCGCCCGCCCGTGTCGTGCGCCAGCTCACGCCGGAACAGATCCAGGGCCTGGCGATGAGCGCCGCCCATTACGTCCGCAACGGCCAACGGTATGCCGAGGAACTCGTCCGCATTGACGATCCGCAATCCGTCCCCAGATAACTCGAATTCAAAGGAACCCCATGGCTACGTCGATCAAGCCCGCTCCGAGCGAGCTCCACAAATTCCTCTTCGAAGGCCTGCCTGTGCGCGGCATGCTGGTCCGGCTCGACGACAGCTGGAAGGAACTCCTCGGCCGCCGCAAGGAGCCGCTGGCGCCGGCGGTGCGCGACCTGCTCGGCCAGATGACCGCGGCCGGCGTGCTGATGCAGGCCAACATCAAGTTCAACGGCGCGCTGATCTTCCAGGTGATGGGCGACGGGCCGCTGAAGCTGGCCGTCGTCGAAGTGCAGCCGGATGCGAGCTTCCGTTCCACCGCCAAGACGCGCGAAGTCGTGGCCGATGACGCGACCCTGCAGCAGATGCTCAACGCGCACGGCCAGGGCCGCGTCGCGATCACGCTCGATCCCAAGGACCGCCTGCCCGGCCAGCAGCCGTACCAGGGCGTCGTGCCGCTGAGCGGCCCGCAGGGCCAGCCGTTGGAGAAGCTCAGCGACGTGCTGCAGCACTACATGCGGCAGTCCGAGCAGCTCGAGACCACGCTGGTGCTGGCCGCCAACGACCAGCTCGCCGCCGGCCTGCTGATCCAGCGCCTGCCGATCGAAGGCGAAGGCAACCTCGAGGCGGGTGCCACGTCGGGCGTCGCGCGCGAGGAGATGGAGGACGCCTACAACCGCATCAGCATGCTGGCCGCGACCTTGACCGCGGAAGAGCTGCTGACGCTGGACAGCGACACGATCCTGCGCCGCCTGTTCTGGGAAGAGAACGTCCGCCGCTTCGACCCGCAGTACCCGCGCTTCGCCTGCACCTGCTCCCGTGAGCGCGTGGGCCGCATGCTGCTGGGCCTGGGCAGACAGGAAGTGGACGAGATCTTGGCGGAGCTCGGCGGCGTCGAGATCGGCTGCGAATTCTGCGGCAACCACTACGTCTTCGACCCGGTGGATGTCGGTGAACTCTTCACCGACCCGCAGTACCAGGCCCCCGGATCGAAGCAGGTCCAATAACGACGGCCAACAACGGCCAACAACGGCCAACGACGGACGCCCACGCAACGCTCCGCCAAGAACAGGGGTCAGCGAGCGCTTGTGGGGCCGGAGTGATGCTGGGGGTTCGCGGACGCGATGCCCCCTGCGTCGCGGAGAGCCCGCGCCTGGCCTCCCGACGTCGTCCTTCGACCGGGGTCAGGTCAGGTTCAGGGCGTATCCACGCGCACCACCCGATCCAGCGCCGTGGCTTTCACGCGCTGGGTCCCATGCGCCTTGAAGTAGGCTTCCAGCGCATCCACGTCCATGGGCCCGGTCTGCACCAGACGCGCGGTCGTGAAGGTCTTGAAGCTGTCCCCGCCGACCTGCAGGAAGTTGTTGATGGTGACGCGGATCTTCTGGTCCGGCGTGATCGCCCGGCCGTTCAGCGTCATGCTGCCGGGCACCACGTGCGAGCCGAACGGCCGGCGCTTGTCCCAGCGGTAGCTGAAGCCTTGCGAGGTCTGCAGCGCCAGGAATTTTTTCGGGTCGTTGGCCCACCATTGCTCTTCGAGCACGGCCTGCAGCTGCGTGCCGGTCATCTCGACCACCACCAGCGCGTTCGAGAACGGCAGCGCCGCGAAGAGGTCGCCGAAGGTGACCGTGTCGTCTGCGCGATGGATGAGCCCGGTGCGGACGCCGCCATTGTTCTGGAACGCGATCTGCGCCCCGCCGTTCTCCGGCGCGCGCGTCGCGGCCAGCATCGCGTCGGCCACGAGCTGGCCCATGGTCGAGCCGCCGCCTTCGTTCTTGTCGTCGCCTTCCTTGCTCAACGCCTGGGCGAGGAAGCCGACCTGGCGTTCGATCAAGGGCTGCGCGACGTGCTGGTAGCTGCTGATCAGCAGCGTCTGGCGCGGGTCCTTCGCCGTTTCCGGACGCACCACGACGTTGTTGGCACGGGCCTCGGTCATCGTGCCGGTGGCGCGGTCCAGGGTCAGGTCGATCTCGGTGACCAGGGTGCCGTACTTGTCGCCGCTGGTGACCAGGCGGCCGTCGATGCGGCAGTTGTACGCGCGGTGCGTGTGACCCGAGACGATCAGGCCGACCCGCTTGTCCAGCTGCTTGACGATGTCGACGATCGGACCGGAGATCTCCGGGCAGTCGTTGATGCCGCCGCTCGCGTAGCCGCCTTCATGGATCAGCACGACGAACGCATGCACGCCCTGGCGTTCGAGCTCGGGCACCAGGCGGTTGATCGTCTGCGCCTCGTCGTCGAAGCGCAGGCCGCGGATGCCGGTCGGGCTGACCAGCTCCGGCGTGCCCTTCAGCGACAGGCCGATGAAGCCCACCGGCACGCCGTCGAAACGCTTGATCGCGTAGGCCGGCAGCACGGACTGGCCGGTCTTCTCGTCGATCGTGCTGGCGGCGAGGTACTGGTACTTCGCGCCCTTGAACTCGGTCGGCCCCTTGCAGCCGTCCTTCGGATGGCAGCCGCCGCGCTGCTTGCGCAGCAGTTCATCGATGCCCTGGTCGAACTCGTGATTGCCCACCGAGGAGATGTCGAGCCCCATCATGCCCAGCGACTCGATCGTCGACTCGTCATGGAACAGCGCCGACAGCAGCGGGCTCGCGCCGACCAGGTCGCCGGCGGCCACGAACACGTGGTTGGGATTCTTGGCCTTGATCTGCGCGACCACCGTCGCCATCCGCTCGGCGCCGCCAGCCTCCAGCGTGATCGTCTGGTCGGGGTTCTGCGGATCGGGCAGCTTGATGCCGCCGGCCGGCGGCAGCAGGTTGCCGTGGAAGTCGTTGATCGCCAGCACCTTGACGGCGACCGAGCCGGTGGCAGGTCTTGCGGCCTTCGTGGACGCCGTCGCGATGTCCACGGAAGGCGGCAGCGGCGCCTGCGGTCCGGAGGAGGTCAGCGAGCCGCAGGCGGCGAGCAGCGCCGCGCTCAGCAGCATCGACAGAGCGCCCAGCGGGCGGACGGAAGAACGGTTCATCGGGGGAGGCTCCAGGAACGCCGTGAATCTCTGAGATCGCGAAACTCTCGACCTCCGCAAATGTTTGCGGCGGCGAAGCGGCGGATTGTGCCTCGCCTGTGTGGCGGGTCCGTGAGCGGCGCGTTCAGGTGCGCGGCAGGCGCTCGGCGGTGCGGCTGGCGTGCTCGCAGGCCGGGTCGTCGCAGAGTTCGCAGCCCTGCCAGCGGCCGTCGCCGCCCAGGCTCTCCTCGCGCTGGAGCAGGCGGCCGAACAATCCGTCCTCGCGACCGAGATGCGGCCTCAGCAGCGGACCGAGCGCATTGAGCGCCTGCTGCAAGCGCTCCGGGCCGGTGCCCGAGACCAGGCTGTAGCCAAGGCCTGCATCGCGCAGCGCGCGGCGCACGAGGCGGTCCGTCGGTTGCTGCGCGTGAGGGCCGTCCCGCATGTCGTCGGCGACCCAGGGCAGGTCCAGCGCCATCAGCAGCGTGGCGTCCATGCGGGCCTGGACCTGCAGCGCGAAGGGATAGAGGCTGGTGTCCTCGAAGAGCTGCTCGCTGTAGACGGCGGTCATCAGCGGCGTCGTGTCGTGCAGGACGAGGTCGTGATCCGCAGCGGCCGCTGCAGCGCGGCGCCATTGCTCCTCGGCGATCGCGCGCTGCTCGTCGGGACGCGGCGTGCGCTGCTCGCGCTCGCACCACTCGCGCAGGTACTCGCCCACGAGCGCGCAGCGCAGGCGCGTCTGGGCGCTCAGGTGCTCCAGCAGCGCCACGCCGAGGCGGCTCTTGCCGGTGCTCTCGGCGCCGACGAGGGCGATGTGCAGCGTCATGGCAGGTAGAGGGAGGGCGTGCGTGGGCGCAAGCGCATCTGGCAGCGAGGGCGGCGAAGGCGCTTGGCGGTGCGGGCTCAGGCGGCGATGGCCGCCGGCCGCAGCTGTCGCTGCCATGCGCGCCAGCCCGCCACCGACATCGGCACGAACACCGCGTACAGCACGACCGTCAACCAGTAGCCCTTGAGCGCGAACAGCCCGATGCTGACCAGGTTGACCATCACCCACACGGGCCAGTTCTCCTGGTACTTGCGGCCGAGCAGCCACTGGCCGGTAATGCTGGCCACCGTCGGGAGGGCATCCCAATAGGGGAGGGGGGAATCGGTGCGGTGCTGCAGGAACAGTCCCAGCAGCGGCCAGGCCGCCAGCGTGAACAGCACGGCGGCGAGACGGCCCTTCGGACCGAGCGTGCGCACGTGCAGCGTGTCGCCGTCGGCGGTGCGGCCGCGCATCCACTGCCACCAGCCCCACAGCGCGAGTGCCGCGAACAGCAGTTGCAGCGTGGCCTCGCCGTAGAGCCTGCCGCTCCAGAACAGCAGGAAGTAGAGCAGCGAACTGGTCAGCGCCAGCGGCCAGGCCATGACCTGCACGCGCATGTTGCACACGACCATCCAGATCGCGAGCGCGAACGCCACGAGCTCCAGCCAGCTGATCGGGCTGCCGAGGGCGTGGAAGGCGGGCGAGAGCGCCCAGGCGAGCAGAGCATCCATCTGCGTGAGCATGCGGGAATTGTGGAAGTTCAGCGGCGCAGCGGGACGAAGACCTCGTCCGGCTTGACCATGCCCAGTTCCATGCGGGCCTTTTCCTCGACCATCTCGAGGCCTTCGCGCAGGTCCAGCAGTTCGGCCTGCAGCTGCGTGTTGCGCGCGCGGGCCTTCTCGTTGGTCTCGACCTGCTCGCGCAGTTCGGCGCGCAGCTGGACCCCGCGGGCCAGGCCGCCCTTGCCGAACCAGAGCTGGGCCTGGATGGCGACAAGGAACGCGGTGAGGACGATGGCCAGGGCTTTCACAGGCCGCGAGTTTAGCTGCAACGAAAAAGGGCAGGCCCACGGGCCTGCCCTTCGAACGCGGGGAGCGCCCGCGCGGAACACGCTGCCGACGCCATCTGCCTGCGCAGATGAGCGATGTCGGCGATCAGCGCAGGTTGTAGAACGCCGCGCGGCCCGGGTACACCGCCACGTCGCCCAGGTCTTCCTCGATGCGCAGCAGCTGGTTGTACTTGGCCATGCGGTCCGAGCGCGACAGCGAACCCGTCTTGATCTGGCCGGCGTTCAGGCCGACGGCGATGTCGGAGATCGTCGAGTCCTCGGTCTCGCCCGAGCGGTGCGAGATCACGGCCGTGTAGCCGGCGCGCTTGGCCATCTCGATGGCGGCGAAGGTCTCGGTCAGCGTGCCGATCTGGTTGATCTTGATCAGGATCGAGTTGGCGATGCCCTTGTCGATGCCTTCCTTCAGGATCTTGGTGTTGGTGACGAACAGGTCGTCGCCCACCAGCTGCACCTTGTCGCCGAGCTTCTCGGTGATGTGCTTCCAGCCGTCCCAGTCGCCTTCGGCCATGCCGTCCTCGATCGAGATGATGGGGTACTTGTCGACCCAGGTGGCCAGCATGTCGGTCCACTGTTCAGCCGTCAGCTGGATGCCGCCTTCGCCTTCCAGCACGTACTTGCCGTCCTTGTAGAACTCGCTGGCGGCGCAGTCCAGGCCCAGCGCGATCTGCTCGCCGGCGGTGTAGCCGGCCTTGTCGATCGCTTCCAGGATCATCTGGATCGCGGCTTCATGGTTCTCGACGTTCGGGGCGAAGCCGCCTTCGTCGCCGACGGCGGTCGACATGCCCTTGGCGTCGATGATCTTCTTCAGCGCATGGAAGACTTCCGCGCCCCAGCGCAGCGCCTCGCGGAACGACGGCGCGCCCACGGGGATGATCATCAGCTCCTGCAGGTCGATGGAGTTGTTGGCGTGCGCGCCGCCGTTGATGACATTCATCATCGGCACCGGCAGCTGGTTGCCGCTCATGCCGCCGAAGTAGCGGTACAGCGGCAGGCCCGATTCTTCCGCGGCGGCGCGCGCCACGGCCATCGAGACGGCCAGCATGGCGTTCGCGCCCAGGCGGCTCTTGTTCTCGGTGCCGTCCAGGTCGATCAGGGTCTTGTCCAGGAAGGCCTGCTCGGAGGCGTCCAGGCCCAGCACGGCTTCCGAGATCTCGGTGTTGATGTGCTCGACGGCCTTCAGCACGCCCTTGCCCAGGTAGCGCGACTTGTCGCCGTCACGCAGTTCGATGGCTTCGCGCGAACCGGTGGACGCGCCCGACGGCACGGCGGCGCGGCCCATCACGCCGGACTCCAGCAGCACGTCGCATTCCACGGTGGGGTTGCCGCGGCTGTCGAGGATCTCTCGGCCGACGATGTCAACAATGGCGCTCATGGGAACAGTCTCCAGAAGTGAAAAAACTCGGTCGGCGCGCATGGTGCCAGCAACGGGTTACCTTGGCTGAACAACCTGCGTCCGGGGATTGGGGGACGAATGGGGCGACGAATGCGAAGCACGGAAAAAAGCCACCGGGCCGCTCGCCGTCCGTCTGGACAGGCTGGCGGCGCGATGGCTCGTGCGGGGCATGGTGGGGATCAGACGCCGTCGACGACGATCATGCGCATGACGCCGGCGTGCTCGCGTAGCGACTTCGCATGCTGGTAGGTCTCGCAGTCGTAGAAGGCCTTGGCCGCCGCGCGGTCCGGGAACTTCAGCACCACCAGGCGGCTCGGCGTCCAGGGGCCTTCCAGCACCTCGAACGCCCCGCCGCGGACCAGCACTTCCGCGCCATGCTCCTGCATCGCCTTCGTGCTCCATTCGCGGTACTTGGCCATCTGGTCGGCATCGGTCACGGTCACGTCGGCAATGATGAAGGCGGGCATGGGCGGAATCCCTGATCGTTGGCGCCTGGTAGGGCTGTGGGTCGTCTGAAATCCCGGGGCCCGAGGGTCAGGCCGCCGCGGGGGCGCTGACCTCGTGGCCGGCCTTGGCCTTGTGTTCCAGCGCGGCCTTGATGAACGCGATGAACAGCGGATGGCCGTCCCACGGGGTCGACTTGAACTCCGGGTGGAACTGCACGCCCATGTACCAGGGGTGCACGTTGCGCGGCAGCTCGACGATCTCGGTCAGCTTCTCGCGCTGCGTGATCGCCGAGATCACCAGGCCGGCATCCTGCAGCTGGTCCAGGTACTGCTCGTTGGCTTCGTAGCGGTGGCGGTGACGCTCGTTCACCACCGGACCGTAGATCTCGTAGGCCAGCGTGCCCGGCTTGACGTCGGAGCTCTGCGCGCCCAGGCGCATGGTGCCGCCGAGGTCGGACTGGGCGTTGCGCTTCTGGATGGAGCCGTCCGCGTCCTGCCACTCGTCGATCAGCGCGATCACCTTGTGCGGCGCGTCGGGTTCGAACTCGGTCGAGTTCGCGCCATCCAGGTGCGCCTTGTGGCGCGCGTACTCGATGGTCGCGACCTGCATGCCCAGGCAGATGCCCAGGTAGGGCGTCTTGTGCTCGCGGGCGTACTGGGCGGCGAGGATCTTGCCCTCGACGCCGCGCTTGCCGAAGCCGCCCGGCACCAGGATCGCGTCGTACTTGTCCAGCTGCTTCGAGTGTTCCGCGTCCAGCGTCTCCGAGTCCACATACTCGATGTTCACGCGGGCGTGGTTGTGGATGCCGGCGTGGCGCAGCGCCTCGTTCAGCGACTTGTAGCTGTCCGACAGGTCGGTGTACTTGCCGCACATGGCGATGGTGACTTCGGTCTTGGGGTTCTCGACCTCGTTGACCAGCGTGTCCCAGCGCTTCAGATCGGCGGACTTGGTGTTGAGCTGCAGCTTGGTGCAGATCATCTGGTCCAGGCCCTGCTCATGCAGCATGCGCGGGACTTTGTAGATCGTGTTGACGTCCCACATCGAGATCACGCCGTACTCGGGCACGTTCGTGAACAGCGAGATCTTCTCGCGCTCGTCGTCCGGGATGCGGCGGTCGGCGCGGCACAGCAGCGCGTCGGGCTGGATGCCGATCTCACGCAGCTTCTGCACGGTGTGCTGCGTGGGTTTGGTCTTGAGTTCGCCGGCCGCGGCGATCCACGGGACGTAGGTCAGGTGCACGAACGCGACGTTGTTCGCGCCGGCCTTCAGGCTCATCTGGCGCGCGGCTTCCAGGAAGGGCAGCGATTCGATGTCGCCGACCGTGCCGCCGATCTCGACGATCGCCACGTCCACCGCGTCCGCCGTGCCGTGACCGGCGCCGCGACGGATGAAGTCCTGCATCTCGTTGGTGATGTGCGGGATCACCTGGACGGTCTTGCCGAGGTAGTCGCCGCGGCGCTCCTTCTCCAGCACCGACATGTAGATCTGGCCGGTGGTGAAGTTGTTGCTCTTCTTCATCCGCGTGGTGATGAAGCGCTCGTAGTGACCCAGGTCCAGGTCGGTCTCCGCGCCGTCGTCCGTCACGAACACCTCACCGTGCTGGAACGGCGACATCGTGCCCGGATCCACGTTGATGTAGGGATCCAGCTTGATGAGGGTGACCTTGAGGCCGCGGGACTCGAGAAGGGCCGCGAGAGAGGCCGATGCAATGCCCTTGCCGAGAGAGGACACGACACCGCCGGTGACGAAGACGTACTTGGTCATTGTCTTGCAGCGCCGGTTTTCCGAGCAGGAAACCGAAAACGCCGTGGTGGTAAAAGGAGATTATAGCGATGCCGATTTGGCCTCGATCTCGCCCATCAATTCGAGGACGAGCGTCGCCGTGTCATCGGGTCTTTCGAAGGGGTAGAGGTGGGTGCCCTCGAACCAGCGGAACAGGTCCTTCGCGAGCGCCTTGGAACCGGCCGCATTGGCCTGGCGGAGTTCTTCGGACTGCGTGCCCGCGATGAAAGCCACCGGGCACTTCGGCGCGTGGCCGTGCAGGATGCGCGGCAGGTTGTGCGGCAGCGTGTTGTAGATGCGGGTCTCGATCTCACGCTTGAAACCCAGGCGCACCTGGCCGTCCTCGTGCGTGTCGAAGCCGCTGGCGATGTAGTCCTTCAGCACCCGGGGATCCCAGCGCGCGAACTTGTGCTTGGCGGCGAAATGCGCGTGCGCCTCATCGAGGCTGGGCCACTCGTAGCGCCGCTGGTGCGAGACCTTGCCTGGCGAGACGCGCTTGATGAAGCCGGCCGACTTCGCCACGCGCAGGCTGTGCGCGCGCCAGCCGTCGATGACCGGCGAGTCCAGCATCACCAGGCCCTGCGCCAGCGCCGGCTTGCGGCAGGCGACCAGCAGCGACAGCAACCCGCCGAGCGAATGTCCGACCAGCATCACGGGCGCTGTCGGCTTCACCTCGTCCTGGATGAAGTGCAGCAGTTCGTCGCGCAGATGCGGCCAGTTGCTGGTCACCGGATAACGCGGATCGTGGCCGATGCGCGGCAGCGCGTGCACGGTCCAGCCCGCGTCGCGCCAACGGTCGAACAGCACCCGGTAGCAGCCCGCCGGAAACCCGTTGGCATGCGAGAAGACGATGGTCTTGGCGGCGTCCATGGGGCAGGTGTGTCGTGGGCCCGGCGGAAGGCTCAGGGCCGGGTGGCGGCCAGCAGCTTGAGCTGGTACAGCGCCGCATGGGCTTCGCGTGGACTCAGCGCGTCGGGGTCGAGATCCCGCAACGCGTCGAGCAACTCGGAAGGCTCCTCGGATGCCGCGCCCGGCGCGGGCTCGGGCGGCGGCGCGAACAGGTCGATCTGCGTCTCGCCTTCGGTGGCGCGGGCTTCGAGTGCCTCCAGCGCCGCGCGGGCCTGCCGCACGACGGGACCCGGCATGCCGGCCAGCCGCGCGACCTGCACGCCGTAGCTGCGGCTCGCGGGGCCGGGCTGGATCTCGTGCAGGAAGACGATGTTCTCGCCGCTCTCGACCGCCGACACATGCATGTTGACCGCCTGCGGGTGCTTGGCCGGGAACTCGGTCAGCTCGAAGTAGTGTGTCGCGAACAGCGTGAACGCGCGGCACTTGTCGTGCAGGTGGGTGGCGATCGCGCCGGCCAGCGCCAGGCCGTCGAAGGTCGAGGTGCCGCGGCCGATCTCGTCCATCAGCACCAGCGACTGTTCGGTCGCGCTGTGCAGGATCGCGGCGCCTTCGGTCATCTCGAGCATGAAGGTGGACTGCGCGTTCGCGAGGTCGTCCGCCGCGCCAATCCGCGTGTGGATCGCGTCGATCGGGCCGAGCCGGCAGGCGGTCGCGGGCACGTAGGCGCCGATGGCCGCCAGCAGCGCGATCAGCGCGACCTGGCGCATGAAGGTGCTCTTGCCGCCCATGTTCGGGCCGGTGATCACCATCAGCTTGGTGCGGGCGTCGAGCCGGCAGTCGTTGGCCATGAACTCGCCGGCGCCGGTCTCGCGCAACCGCGCCTCCACCACCGGATGGCGGCCGCCCTGGATGTCGATGCAGGGATGCGGGACGAACTCGGGACGGCACCAGTTCAGCGTCGCCGCGCGTTCCGCGAGCGCGGCCAGCACATCCAGCGACGCCAGCGAGCGCGCCAACCGGCCCAGCGCCGGCATCTCCTCGGTGAGCTGGTCCAGCACCATCTCGTAGAGCATTTTCTCGCGGGCGAGCGCGCGTTCGTTCGCGGACAGCGACTTGTCCTCGAAGGCCTTGAGCTCGGGGGTGATGAAGCGCTCGGCGTTCGTCAGCGTCTGGCGGCGCGTGTAGTCGGCGGGGATCTTCTCGAGGCCGCTGTTCGTGACCTCGATGTAGAAGCCGTGCACCTTGTTGAATTTCACCCGCAGGTTGCCGATGCCGGTGCGCGCGCGTTCGCGGACCTCCATCGCGAGCAGGAACTGGTCGCAGTCGGTCTGCACGGCGCGCAGGTCGTCCAGTTCCTCGTCGAAGCCCTTGGCGATCACGCCGCCTTCGCGGATCAGCGCCTGCGGCTCTTCCGCGATTGCTCGGGTGAGCAGCTCGGCGATATGAGGCGAAGCGCGCAGACCTTCGGACAACTGGTCGAGCAACGCCGCACCGCCAGGGACCGTCTGAGCGAGTTCGGGCAGGATCAGCAAGGTCGCGCGCAGGCCGGCAAGCTCACGCGGACGCACCTGGCGCAACGCGATGCGCGCAGCGATGCGTTCGACGTCGGAGACCTGCCGGAAGGCTTCCCGCAGCGGCTCGAAGCCGGTGCTCATCAGTTCGGCGATCGCGTCCTGGCGTTCGCGGGCGACAGCGCGTTCGCGCTCCGGGTGCAGCAACCAGAAACGCAGCGCGCGGCTGCCCATGCCGGTGCGGCAAGTGTCCAGCAGCGACAGCAGCGTCGGCGAGGTTTCGCCGCGCAGCGTCTGTGTCAGTTCCAGGTTGCGTTGCGTGGCCGGCGGCAGGTCCAGCAGGTCCGATGCACGCAGCACGCGCAGGCTCTTCACGTGATTCAGTGCGCGAGTGCCTTGGGTGCTCTCGGCATAGGACAGCAGGCAGGACGCCGCCGCATGAGCGACGGGCAGGTCCTGCGCGTTGAGACCCTGCAGGTTGACGACCCCGAGCTGTTCGCAGAGTTTGCGGCTGCCTAGGTTCGAATCGAACTGCCAGCTCTGGCGGTTGGTGATCGGCAGCTTGGCGGCCAGCACGGCCTGCGGGTGCTTCTCCCGATCGATCAGGACCTCGGCCGGCGAGAGGCGCGCGAGCCACGATGGCAGGTCGCGCTCGCCGCATTGCGCCATCCCGATCTGGCCCTGCGTCATCGAGAGCCAGGCCAGGCCGAAGGTCTTGCCCTGCGTCGCGATGGACAACAGGATCGAGTCCTGCTTGTCGGCGAGCAGCTCGGATTCCGTGACCGTGCCGGGCGTGGCGACGCGCGTCACCTTGCGTTCGACGGGCCCCTTGGTGGCGCCGACTTCGCCGGTCTGTTCGGCGATCGCGACGGACTCGCCGAGCTTGAGCAGCTTGGCGAGGTAGGACTCCAGCGAGTGCACCGGCACGCCCGCCATGACGACCGGTTCGCCGCCGCTCTGGCCGCGGGTGGTCAGCGTGACGTCCAGCAGCGCGTTGGCCTTGCGCGCGTCGTCGAAGAAGACCTCGTAGAAGTCCCCCATCCGATAGAAGAGCAGCGTGTCCGGATGCTCGGCCTTGAGGCCGAAGTACTGCTGCATCATCGGCGTGTGGTGGCTGAAATCGGCGGAGACGGCGCTGGTCATCGGGAGCGGCGGGAGTGGGAAATGGACAACGCCCTCGGTCGGAGGGCGCTGTGGTGGCTGATTGGGGGACGAGTGTAGGGCATGGCCGGTCACGGTCTGGAGTTCCGGGTTCATTGGTAGAGGCGATGCTCGGGATCGAGCCAGACGATGTAGAAGACTTCGTCGACCAGGATGCCGTGAACTCGCCCGTGCTTGTTGGCGCTGAGTTGGAACTGCCAGGCTTCATGGCCGTCCCACTCGCCCGGCAGTGGTGGAAATCGGTGCGTCTCGCTGGTGTTCTCCCAGACATGTCGATGTGCGCGGAGCGCTTTGCCCTTGCTGCATCGGAATTCGTCCACCTGAAGCGAGGAGATCGCTTGCAGCCGCGAAAGCAGATGCAGCAGATAGCGCTTTGCATCGATGGACTGTTCAAGCCCGAACTTTCGGGTCGTCTGGAGCAGGCGGAACGAAAACTTCATCAGGTCTTCGGGTAAGCCGCGGCTGATATGTTCGCGGGTGGCGGGCCTGAGGGGTTGACGCTTCTTCATGCGGCCTCCTGGCGAGCGTCCTCTGCCTGGAAGAAGCGCTTCATCGACTCGTGGCTGACTTCCGTGCGACAGCCTTCGTGATGGTTGGACAGGCCGTTTCGAGCCTCCAGCCAGGGCGCCTCCATGCGCGTACGAATGTGCAATGAGTAGCCTGTGTCGATGCCGTAGAGATCGATGACCTCGTCGATCAGCTTGCGCAATCGGACGTCGAGGTCTTGTGGTTGCTCGATGGGTTCCATGATCGGACGGCCCCAATGCCCGTTGTACAGATCGTGGACCGCTGGGCAGGTCGGCCCGTGCATCCAAGCCTCCAGGCGTTCCGGAAATGCAGGTTCCTCGAAATGCGCGAGGTGCCACCCTTGCACGTAGTACAGCAACTTGTGCAGCTTCGCAGTCGTGATGGGGTCGCCGACTTCCTGAAACGCGGCAAGGATGTATTCAGAGATCTTCTTGGCAGTGGAGGGCATGGCGTTCACCTCTCGGGTCGTTGTGCGAAATGCTTGCAGCCATGCTAGGTCTGCGCCGACAGGTCGCGCTTCAACCGTTCGCGCCAAAAACGACAAAGCCCTCCAAGGGAGGGCTTCGTTGACCGGCGTCAAGGACGCCGCAGATCGTCGGGAATGCCGATGGAATCAGGCTTCCGCGCCGCCGTCGTTCTTCTTGATGCGCACCGGGGCGCGCTTCTTCGGCGCGTCGGTTCCCCCTTCGGTGGTGGCCGCGGCCTTCTTCTTGGGGGCGGGCTTGTCGGTCGGGTCTCCGCCGGCCGCTGCCTCTGCATCGGCGTCCAGCGCGTCCTGCGTGATCACGCGGGTGTAGGGCGCCAGGATCTGGACCAGCGGACCGTAGATGCGCGGCGTGCCGGCGACGATCTCGCGCTGGTGCAGGAAGTCCGGCTCGCCGGTGAAGTTGCCGACCAGGCCGCCCGCTTCCTGGATGATCAGCGAGCCTGCGGCCACGTCCCACGGGTTCAGGCCGGTCTCGAAGAAGCCGTCGTAGTGGCCGGCGGCCACGTAGCACAGGTCCAGCGCGGCCGCGCCCGGACGGCGCACGCCGGCGACCTCGGTCATCACTTCCTCGAACATCTTCAGGTAGCGCTTGAAGTTGTCACCGCGGCGGAACGGGAAGCCCGTGCCGATCAGCGCGTCGCTCATGCGGGTGCGCTTGCTCACGCGGATGCGCTTGTCGTTCAGGTAGGCGCCGCGGCCCTTGGTCGCGTAGAACAGGTCGTTGCGGGTCGGGTCGTACACGACGGCCTGCTGCACGATGTTGCGGTGCGCCAGCGCGATGGACACGCAGTAGAACGGCAGGCCGTGGATGAAGTTGGTCGTGCCGTCCAGCGGGTCGATGATCCACTGGTACTCGGAGTGCTTCGCGCCGTATTCGCGGCCGGATTCTTCGGCCAGGATGCCGTGGTCGGGGTAGGCCTGCAGCAGCGTCTCGATGATCGCCTGCTCGGCGGCCTGGTCCACTTCGGTCACGAAGTCGTTGGGCGACTTGGTGTTGATCTTCAGGATGTCCAGGTCCATCGACGCGCGGTTGATGATCGCGCCGGCGGTACGCGCCGCCTTGATGGCGACGTTGAGCATGGGATGGTGAGCGGCTTGCGTCATGCGGGACGGTTCCTGTGGGAAGTGGACTGGCGAAAGGAAAGAGCGGGCGTCGTACCTTGGGGCAAAACCTCGGGGGCGAATTGAATCGCGAGCGAGAAGGCCGGCGCGGATAATCTTCCATTTTGACACAGACTCGTGGTTTCCCCTATGCCCCCGGCTGACTCCGGCACGACCGCCCTCCCTCCGACGTCGGATCCGACACGCTTCGTGCTCATCGAGACCAGCCACCCCGGCAACGTCGGCTCGACCGCGCGGGCGATGAAGGTGATGGGCTTCCGCGACCTGGTGCTGGTGCGACCGCGCTTCGCCGACGTGCTGAGCCAGGAGGAGACGGTCGCCATGGCCAGCGGCGCGGCCGACATCCTGGCCCGCGCGCGTATCGTGGATCGCGTCGAGGACGCGCTCGACGGCTGCACCTTCGTCTGTGCCACGGCGATGACGCCGAGAGACTTCGGGCCGCCGACGCGCGAGCCGAGATCGCTCTTCGCCGAGTTGGCGCGGGGGGAGCCGAGCCCCCATCAGGTGGCCTTCCTTTTCGGGTCCGAGCGCTACGGCATGAGCAACGAGGACGTGTACCGCGCGCATGCGGTGCTGTCGATCCCGACGCATCCGGAGTACGGCTCGCTGAACCTCGCGCAGGCGGTGCAGTTGATCTCCTACGACTGGCGACAGGCGCTGGGCGGCTTCGCGGTGGAGGCGCGTACCGCGGATCCGCAGCTCGCCGATGCACAGGCGGTGCAAGGCCTGCTGACGCACCTTGAAAGCAGCCTCGTGCATCTCGGCTATCTCGACCCGGCGTCGCCCAAGAAGCTGATGCCGCGGCTGAATCAGCTCTTCAACCGTGCGGGGCTGACGAAGGAAGAGATCCACATCCTGCGCGGCATCGCCCGGGCGATCGAGAAGACCCACCCCGCCGCCGGCACGCCCCCCGCACTCGGGGGAGACGAGTAGCGCAAGCCTGGCCCAGGGCGTGGCGCCCGCGCGGCAGGCCAGTAAGCCTGCGCGGGGCAAGGTCGGGACCCGCCGCTAAACTGGCCGACCCTCAGCTCCAGCCCCTCGCGGGCTGCCATCGGGTCCCCCCACCATGTTCCAGCGTCTTCGCGAAGACATCGCCTGCATCCTCGAACGCGACCCCGCCGCCCGCTCGGCCTGGGAGGTGCTGACCTGTTACCCGGGTCTGCACGCGCTGGTGGTGCATCGTTGTGCGCACTGGTTCTGGCTGCGTGGTTTCCGCTGGCTGGGGCGCTTTACGTCCCACATCGGCCGTTTCCTGACCGGCATCGAGATCCACCCCGGCGCGACCATCGGCCGGCGTGTGTTCATCGACCACGGCATGGGCGTCGTCATCGGCGAGATGACCGAGATCGGCGACGAGGTCACGATCTACCAGGGCGTGACCCTGGGCGGCACCTCGCTGGTGAAGGGCGCCAAGCGGCACCCGACGCTGGAGCGCGGCGTGATCGTCGGCGCGAACGCCTGCATCCTCGGCGGCTTTACGGTCGGGGAGGGCGCGCGCGTCGGCTCCGGCGCGGTGGTGACCAAGCCGGTCCCGCCGGGCGCGACGGCGGTCGGCAATCCGGCGCGCGTCATCGAGGCCAAGCTCGATGCCAGACGCGAGGAAGCGGCGGCGCGGATGGGCTTCTCGGCCTACGGCGTGACGCAGGGCGATGACCCGGTGGCGCTGGCCATGAAGGGCCTGATCGACAACGCCGCCACTCAGGAGCACCAGATCGCGCTGCTGTGGCAGGCGATCGCGAAACTGTCCGAGCAGGAGCAGACTGATTGCGTGCCGCAGGGCGCGCAGCAGGGCGAGCACTTCGATGCCGCAGAGCTGTCGCGGCTGGTGAAGTGAGCCGCTGATTCACTTCCGCTACGGGCGGAAACGCAGAAGGGCGCCGATGGCGCCCTTCGTTCTTTCGAAACCGCCTCAAAGGGGCCGAGCAGCGCTCAGTGATGGTGCCCGTGCGCGCCGTGCGCGTGGCCGTGCTCGATCTCTTCCTGCGATGCCGCGCGGACGTCCGTGACCTTGACGCTGATCTTCAGGTGCTGGCCGGCCAGCGGGTGGTTGCCGTCCAGGTGCACGGTGTCGCCCTTGACCTTCACGACGGTGAAGACATGGAAGCCGTCGTCGGCCGCCGGCTCTTCCTCGCCCTCCTTGGCCTGGCGGATCTGGATCTGGCCGCCGACCTTCACGCCGGGCGGGAAGTCCTTCTTCGGGATCGTGATCAGCAGGCTCTCGTCGCGCTCGCCGAAGCCGGTCTCGGGCGTCAGCTCGATCGTCGTGGCGAAGCCCTTCTCCTGGCCTTCCAGCGCGGCTTCGACGACCGGCAGCGTGTTGCCGTAGCCGCCGATCAGCAGTGCCATCGGCTCATCGGTCTTCTCGATGATCTGTCCGAGCTTGTTCGCAACCTTCAGTTCGACGGTGGCGATGGTGTCCTTGGTGATCTTCATGGGTGTTGCTTGGTGCGTGCTACTTGTGGAGGCCCCTCGTGGAGGCCGCAGGGGTGGTCAGCCCGGGCGCTTGGGCCGTTGGGCAGTCTTGGGACGGAACGCGGCGCAGACCGCGTCGCGTGTTTCGAGATAGGGGCCGCCGATCAGGTCGATGCAGTACGGCACCGCGGCGAAGATGCCGCTGGCGGCTTCGTGGCCGGCGAGCGTCTCGGCGATCGCCTTGGGCTGGCCGGGCAGGTTGATGATCAGCGCCTGGCCGCGGATCACCGCGACCTGTCGCGACAGGATCGCGGTCGGCACGAAGCGCAGCGAGATCTGCCGCATCTGCTCGCCGAAGCCCGGCATCACGCGGTCGGCGACGTCCATCGTCGCCTCGGGCGTGACGTCGCGGATCGCGGGGCCGGTGCCGCCGGTGGTCAGCACGAGGTCGCAGCGGCTCTCGTCGACGAGCTCGCGCAGCGTGCGCGCGATGAGCTCACGCTCATCGGGAATGAGGCGCGGCTGGAACTCGATCGGATTGATCAGCGCCGAACGCAGCCAGTCCTGCAACGCGGGCAGGCCCTTGTCCTCGTAGACGCCGCTGGAGGCGCGGTCGCTGATCGACACGATGCCGATGCGGACCGGTTCCGGCGGTGCGAGCGCCGCCTCGTCGGCCGCCGGGGCCGCGTGTTCACTCATCGTCATCCTCGCCGGATTCCGCGTCGTCGCCGTCCGCCTCGCCCTTGCCGGCGAGCACATGCCCCTTCACGAACTGGAACAGTTCGCGCCAGGCGCGGCCGTTGCGCTGCTCGGGCGCCTGCGCGCGGTCCTTGCGGGCGGCGCGGATCAGGCTGCGCAGCTGCTGGGTGTCGACGTCGTCGAAGGCGTCGAGGAAGCCCTGCAGCGCGCTGTCTTCCTCGACGAGGCGCACGCGCCAGCGCTCGGCCTGGTGCAGCTCGAGCGAGTCCTGCGCGCGGCCGAGCTTGAACTCGGCGACGGCTTCGCGGATCGGCTCGGGGTCGACCTGGCGCATCAGCTTGCCGATCAGCTGCAGGTGGCGCTTCTTGCCGCTGCGCGCGGTGCTGGCGACGATGCGCCGGCCTTCCTTGATCGCGTCGAGCAGCGATTCAGGCAGGTCGAGCGCGGCCACGCGCTTCTCGGGCAGCGTGAGCAGTTCTTCGCCCAGCGCCTGCAGCGCGTCCATGTCGCGCTTGAGCTGGCTTTTGCTGGGGCGGTCGTCTTCGAGGTCGTCGAAGTCCGCGCGGTCGTCGTGGTCGTCGTGATCGGCGTTCATGAGAGGGAGAAAGCGAGAAGCCCCGACCGGAAGGGCGGGGCACAGCGCCCGTATGATAGTCGCCACCCCGCCGCGGCCTCGGATTCCCCCAGGCCGCGCTGCTTTCAAAGAGACCGCATTCATGAGTCAAGCCGAGCAAGGATTCGCCTACAGCCAGGACCATTTCCGCCAGTTGATCGAGGACGTCCTGGCCGAAGCCAAACGCCAGGGCGCCAGCGACGCCGGCGCGGAAGTGTCCGAGGGCAGCGGCATGTCCGTGTCGGTGCGGCGCGGCCAGCTGGAGAACGTCGAGCGCAACCGCGACAAGTCGCTGGGCATTTCGGTCTACCTGGGCCAGCGCAGAGGCAACGCGAGCACCTCCGACTTCTCGCCGCAGGCGTTGAAGGACACGGTCCGTGCGGCCTACGACATCGCCCGCTTCACGGCGGAGGACGAATTCGCCGGCCTGCCCGACGAGCAGGACCTGTCGCTCGACGAAGCGGCGCGGCCGTCGCTGGACCTGTTCCATCCGTGGGCGATCACCGCCGAGCAGGCCGCCGACATCGCGCTGCGCTGCGAGGACGCGGCGCTGAAGACGGACGCGCGCATCACCAATTCGGAAGGCGCGGCGGTCTCGGCGCAGCAGTCGCACTTCTATTCGGGCAACTCGCGCGGCTTCCGCGGCGGCTATGCGAGCTCGCGGCATTCGGTGTCGGTGGCCCCGATCGCCGGCCGCGGCGCCGGCATGGAACGCGACGCCTGGTACAGCTCGATGCGCGACGCGGCGGACCTGTCCTCCGCGGAGGCCATCGGCCGCTACGCCGCCGAGCGTGCGCTTGCGCGGCTCAAGGGCCGCAAGGTCAAGACGGCCAGCGTGCCGGTGCTGTTCGAGGCGCCGGTCGCGGCCGGCCTGCTGGGCGCGCTGGTGCAGGCCACCAGCGGCGGCGCGCTGTATCGCCGCGCCAGCTTCCTGCTCGACAGCCTGGACCAGCAGATCCTGTCGCCGCACGTCGAGGTGGTCGAGGATCCGCACATCGTCAAGGGCAAGGGCAGCTCGCCCTTCGATGACGAAGGCGTGGTCACCAAGGCCCGCACCGTGGTCGATGCGGGCGTGCTGAAGGGCTACTTCCTGTCGACCTACTCGGCACGCAAGCTGGGCCTGCGCACGACGGGCCACGCGGGCGGTTCGCACAACCTGACGATGCGCAGCAAGGCGACGGCGCCCGGCGACGACCTGCCGACGATGCTGCGCCGCCTCGGCACCGGCCTGTTCGTGACCGAGCTGATGGGGCAGGGCGTCAACTACGTGACCGGCGACTACTCGCGCGGCGCGAGCGGCTACTGGGTCGAGAACGGCGTCATCGCCTTCCCGGTCAACGAGATCACGATCGCGGGCAACGTCAAGGAGATGTTCAAGCAGATCGTGGGCATCGGCGCCGACACCTACACGCTGGGCAGCAAGACGGTGGGCTCCATCCTGCTGGAGAACATGAAGCTCGCCGGGGCCTGAGTCCTCCCCGGGCTTGTCAGGTTGACGCCAGCCCGGCGGTAGTTAATCCTGCTTTCGCTCAAGGGCGCCCGTAGAGGGCGCCCCATACCAACGAAACAGGAGACTTCATGGAGCGTCGTTCGTTCGTCAAGAATGCCGGCCTGGCCGGCGTGCTGGCCGCGGGTGCGGCACCGGCCATCGTGCATGCGCAGGCCAACATCCGGTGGCGGATGGCGTCGAGCTTCCCCAAGCAGCTCGACACGATCTACGGCGGCGGCGAGGTCTTCGCCAAGAAGGTCAGCGAGCTCAGCGGCGGCAAGTTCCAGATCAGCGTGCACGCGGGCGGCGAGCTGATGCCGGCCTTCGGCGTGGTCGACGGCGTGCAGAACGCGACGGTCGAGATCGCGCACACGGTGCCGTACTACTTCTTCGGCAAGGACGAGACCTTCGCGATCGGCGCGTCCATCCCGTTCGGATTGAACTCGCGGCAGATGACGGCGTGGACCTTCCACGGCAACGGTCTGAAGCTGATGCGCGAGTTCTACCGGAACTACAACATCATCAACTTCCCCGGCGGCAACACCGGCGCGCAGATGGCGGGCTGGTACCGCAAGGAGATCAAGTCGGCGGCGGACTTCAAGGGCTTGAAGTTCCGCATCGGCGGCTTCGCGGGCCGGGTGATCGAGCGCATGGGCGGCGTGCCGCAGAACCTGCCGGGCGGCGAGCTGTATTCCGCGCTGGAGAAGGGCACGATCGACGCGGCGGAATGGGTCGGCCCGTACGACGACCTGAAGCTGGGCTTCAACAAGGTTGCGCCGTTCTACTACTACCCCGGTTGGTGGGAGGGCGGCCCGCAGGTCGACTTCTTCATCAACACCAAGGCCTACGAAGCGCTGTCGCCCGAATACAAGGCGATCGTCGAGGCGGCGTCCGCGTATGTGCACGTGGACATGCAGGCCAAGTACGACGTGCTGAACCCGCAGGCGCTCAAGCAGCTGGTGGCGGCCAAGACCAAGCTGATGCGCTTCCCGAAGGACACGATGGACCTGGCGTTCAAGGAGTCGATGGCGCTGTACGCGGAGCTGTCGGCGAAGAACCCGAACTGGAAGAAGGTCTACGAGGATTACGCCAACTTCCGGCGTGACCAGAACCTGTGGTTCCGCTTCGCGGAAGCGGGCTTCGACGACTACATGCAGTCGCAGCGGTTCTGATCGGGATCGACGTCCGGACCGACATCCGCACCAAGTTCCGCTGAATGCGGGCCGCGCTTCGACAAGGGGCGCGGCCCGTTCCGCTTGTGGGGTGTCTGTGCGACGAGGGCCGGGTCAGCGGCGTCACAATCGGTCCTCGATCAAACGGCATCAGGATGAGTTCATGAACCAGGAAACGCAGTCGCTGGAAGCGCTCCTCAAAGCCCTTCGCGTGCTGCTCACGGTGGTGCTGACGCTGGTCGTCATCGCCGTCATCTGCTTCCGGCTCTTCGCCTACACCTTCACGTATGCGTCGCCGCCGTTCTGGGCGCTCGTGCCGGCGGGCGTGCTGGCGGGTCTGCTGATCGTGCGGCTTGTGCCGCAACGGATGCGCCGTGTTGGCGCGGTGCTGCTGCTGGTGCTCTACGCGCTCAGCATCGCCTTCTTCGGCTGGCGCCATGTCATGGAGCTGTACGCGTCGGACGGTCCCTATGCCTTCGATCTCTTCGAAGCGGTGTTGATCGTCCTGCTGGCCGTGCCTAGCCTGGTACGGCCGAGATCCACGTTCTGAGTTCGAGCAGCACTGGTCCGTGGCGCTGACGCTCAGTCCGCTCCCGCTTTGCGCCCCAACGCCACCTGGATCGCACGCGTCAGCGCCGCCAATTCGATCGGCTTCGCCACATAGCCCTGGAACCCTGCAGAGAGACCTTCCTGCCGATCCGCGACCATCGCGAATGCCGTCAGCGCCACTGCCGGCAATTGCTCCGGACTGCCTCCCGGCAGCTGCCGCACCGCGCGGATCAGCGAGCGTCCGTCCATCTCCGGCATCCCGATGTCAGACACCAGCAGGTCATAGCGCTCTTCGCCTTCCTCGAGCCGCGACAGCACCTCCGCCGCGCTCGTCGCCACGCTGACCTTCGCGCCCAGGCGGCTCAGCGCCACCTGGCCGACCTCGCGCGCGTCCTCCTCGTCGTCGACGAGCAGCACCCGCACGCCCGACAGCGTGTCTTCCGACAGGTCCACCGGTTCGGCGCACGGCGGCGGCGCCAGGGCCTGGTCCTTCAGCATCGGCAGGCGCAGTTCGAAGACCGCGCCGCCGCCCGGTCCCGGGCTGTCGGCGCAGATGCGGCCCTGATGCAGCTCCGCGATCGCGCGCGCGATCGCCAGGCCCAGGCCCAGGCCGCCGACCTTGCGCGTCTTGGAGCCGTCCTCCTGCCGCAACCGGTCGAAGACGAAGGGCAGGAACTCTGGCGAGATGCCGCGTCCCGTGTCCCGCACGCGCAGCAGCGCGCAGCCTTCGGCATCGACCTCGACCTGCACGTCGACGCTGCCGCCGCTTTCAGTGAACTTGATGGCGTTGCCGATCAGGTTCGTCAATACCTGCGACAGGCGCTGCGCATCGCCCGCGATCCACACCGGCGCCGCCGCATGGCAGTTCAGCGCCACGCCCTTGCCCTGCGCCTCGTGCAGCGCGCCCAGCACCGAGTCCGAAGCCAGCGCCGACAGGTCCATCGGCGTCGTCTGCAGCATCAGCTTGCCGGCCACGACCGCGCTCATGTCGAGCAGGTCGTTGATCATCCGCGCCTGCAGCTGCGCGTTGCGCCGGATCACCGTCGCCGCCTTGCCCAGCAGCGGATGCGCGTCCGAGAAATTGTTCAGGATGTCCGCCCACCCCGTGATCGCGCTCAGCGGCGAGCGCAGTTCGTGCGACAGCACCGCGAGGAACTGGTCCTTGAGCTCGTTGGCGCGCTCCGCCTCTTCCTTGCCCTGTCGCAACGCCTGTTGCGCCTCGTAGGCCGGCGTCGTGTCCTTGATGATCTTGGAGAAGCCCGTCGTCGCGCCCGCCGCGCTGAACAGCGGCGTCACCACGCCTTCGGCGCGCAGCCGCGTGCCGTCCTGCCGCATCAGCCAGCGGTCGTCGCGCGCCGCGCCCTGCGTCAGCGCGAGCGCCAGCTCGTTCTCCAGCACGCCCGCCGCGCGGTCTTCCGGCGTCAGCAGGATCTCCGCCGACATGCCGCGCACGGCGTCCAGCGCATGGCCGAAGATCGTCCCCGCCGCGCGGTTCCAGTCCCTGATGCGGCCCTCGGTGTCCAGCAGGATCACCGCGTGGTCCTGCAGCGAATCGACCACGCGCGCGTACAGCGCGTCGGCCTCGCGCAGCTGCGCCTCGACCTGGATCTGCGCCTCGCGCTGGCGCACCTCACGCAACGCGCGGTCGATCGCGACCGGCAGCCGCGTCAGCCGGCCCTTCATCACGTAGTCGGTGGCGCCGCGCTTGAGCAGCTCCACCGTGTTCTCCTCGCCGATCACGCCGGACACGAAGATGAACGGCGTCCCCGGCACCAGCCGCTGCGCCAGCGTCAGCGCCTCCGCGCCGGTGAAGCCCGGCAACTGGTAGTCGGACAGGATCAGGTCGAAGCGCTGCGTCTCCAGCGCGCCCAGCAGTTGCGGCTCGTCCTTCACCCAGGTCACCCGCGCGCGCGGATGGGTCGTCTCCAGCGACGCGAGCAGCAGCTCGGCATCGAAGGTCGAGTCCTCCAGCAGCAGGATCTCCAGCGGCGGCGAGCCCGCTTCGCTGGGCGGCAAGGACGAATCAGTCATGGTTCATTCGTAGCGGCGCGTGGCGCGCAGCGATCCGGGCGGCGGCTCGTTGAGCACGGCCCAGAACACCCCCAGGTCCGCGATCGCCGCGACGAACTGCTTGAACTCCACCGGCTTCACGACATACGCGTTCACGCCCAGTTCATAGCTGTGCACCACGTCCGACTCGGTCTGCGACGAGGTCAGCATCACCACCGGGATGCTCTTCAAGCGCTCCGTGGCGCGGACCGCCTTCAGCACTTCCAGCCCGTTCACCTTCGGCAGCTTCAGGTCGAGCAGGATCACCGCCGGATTGCCCTCGGCGCGGTCCGCGTGGACACCCTCGCGGTTCAGGTAGTCCAGCGCCTCGGCGCCGTCGCGCACGATGATCACTTCGTTGGCGAGCTGGCTGCGTTCCAGGGCGACCAGCGTCAGTTCGAGGTCGCGGGCGTCGTCTTCAACAAGCAGGATGGGCTTGAGCATGGCGTTCGGGGGAGTGCGGGGTCAGAAAAGGGTGGTGTCGGTCCGCGCGGGCTGCTCGGAGGCGCCCGGGACAGTGCCGGCAGGGAGGAGGGCGCCCGGAGGGACGGAGGTGGCGGAGAGGGGGGAGGGAGCGGCGGATTCGGCCGACTGCGCTTCTTGCATCGCGCGCGTCGGCAGGGTGAAGCGGAAACGCGCGCCGCGGTCGGCCTCGCCCCAGGCCTCGACCTGGCCGCCGTGCCGCTCGACGATGCGGCGCACGCTCGCCAGGCCGATGCCGGTGCCTTCGAAGGACTCGCTCTGGTGCAGCCGCTGGAACACGCCGAACAGCTTGTTCACGTACTTCATCTGGAAGCCGACGCCGTTGTCCGCGATGCTCAGGCCGACACCGTCCTCGGTGTCGATGCCGGCGATCTCGATGCGCGCCGGATCGCGCGGCCGCGTGTACTTGACGGCGTTGGTCACCAGGTTGCGGACGGCCACCTGCAGCAGCACCGGATCGCCCCACAGCCGCGGCAGCGGGCGCTGCACGGTCCACTCGATGCGGCGGTCCTTGTTCAGCGTGTTCTGTTCCGCGATCAGGTCGTCGATCAGGTGGCCCGTGTTGATCGAGCCATGCTTGATCGCCGAGCGTCCCATGCGCGAGAAGTCCAGCAGCGCGTCCACCAGCTGGCCGGCGTGCGCAGAGGCCTCCTTCACATGCGCCAGGTAGCGGCGCGAGCGCTCGGACAGCGCGCCGCCTTCCATCTCCAGCACCAGGTCGACGAAGCCCGCGATGTGGCGCATCGGCGCGCGCAGGTCGTGCGACACGGTGTAGGAGAAGGCTTCCAGCTCCTTGTTGACGCGGCCGAGTTCCATCGCGACCTCGGCCATTTCCTCGGCGCGCCGCAGCACGATGCCGATCAACGCCTGCCGCAGTTCCTGCACCGCGTGGATCTCGCCCGGCGTCCAGGGCAGGGACCGGCCGCTGACCTGCTGCTTCCAGCTCGCGAAGCTGCGGCGCGGATGCAGGCGCGAGTCCTGGCCGGTGGCCGATTCCTTGCGCGGATCGCCGGCCCAGACGATGGTCTGCACGATCTCCGGCCGGAACCAGACGATGTGATGCCGGTGCAGCTTGGAGATCGAGATCGCCAGCAGCCCCGCCGTCGGTCCGAGCGGATGGCCCGTCTCGTTGCCGAGCGCGGCCGCGTCCACCGGCAGCCGGTCGCTGTGCCAGACCTGGTCGACGCGGTTGCCCAGCCACTGGCCGAGTGCCAGCAGCGTGGCGTGGTCCGGCGTCTCGCCGACCGCCCAGCAGCTGTCGTTGAGGATCACCGCCGCGCCCGTCGCGCGCGCGAGCCGCAGCAGCGGCCCGGGCTCTTCGACCAGGCGCTGCAGCGTGGCATCGCTGTCGGACAGGTGCGAGACGATGGCCAGCGTCAGCTGCCGCAGCCGCAATTGCTCGGTGACCTGCTCGTTCTCTTCCTTGGCCTCGATCTGCAGCGACAGCAACTGGCCCAGGTGCTCGCAGGCCATGCGCGTCTGCCAGGACAGCTGACGCGGATCGTGGTCATGGCAGGACACCAGGCCCCACAGCTTGCCGCCCACGATGATGGACACCGACATCGACGCCAGCGTCCTCATGTTGCGCATGTATTCGAGATGCACTGGCGACACGCTGCGCAGCGCGGCCTGCGACAGGTCCAGCGCCGTCCCGTCGCGCCCGTCGACGAAGCGCACCGGCACCGGCTCGTAGTGCGCGTCGGCGATCAGCCGGATGTGGTTGATGCGGTAGAGCTCGCGCGCCTGCGGCGGAATGTCCGAGCCGGGGAATCGATGGCCCGCATACGCGTCGTAGCCCGGATCGATCGCTTCGGCGAGCACCTCGCCATGGCCGTCCGTATCGAAGCGATAGGCCAGGCAACGGCCGAAGCCCGTCAGCCGCTTCATCTCCGCGACCACGACGCGGCAGAGCTCCGTCACCGCGGCGGTGCGCTGCATCATCGGCACGAGGTGGCGCGCCAGGCTGTAGATCGGCGCGCGGTTGCCGGCGTCCTCGGCGTCGGATTCGAGTTCCAGGTAGGCGAGCCCGCCGATCCGATGGCCCGACACGTGCAGGCGGCGCCCACCGATCGTCAGCGTGCCGCAAGACACGGGGCCTTCGCCGTCGACCAGCCCCGGGCGCACGCCGCTGACCGCGTCCAGCGCGCCCTCGATGTGCGCGGGCAGCATCTCCGGGGTCGACGACAACAGCGCTGCCCAGTTCTCGCTGAACGCGACCAGGCTGCCGTTGCGCCAGTCCACCGCCGCCAGCCAGCCGTGCGGCTGGATCGCGCCGGGCACGCGGATCGGCTCGCTCGCGCACTGAGCGATCTGCAGATCCGACGGGGAAGACGCCAGCGTGTCGGTGTTCATGAGGCCCTCGGCGGCGCCGCGGCAAC
Organism: Roseateles sp. GW821-FHT09G03; assembly: GCF_059416045.1. NCBI lineage: Bacteria > Pseudomonadati > Pseudomonadota > Betaproteobacteria > Burkholderiales > Sphaerotilaceae > Roseateles > Roseateles sp. GW821-FHT09G03. The sequence goes on along the minus strand of NZ_JBWKOK010000013.1, from coordinate 9,648 downwards.
GGCGGGTGCGTGGGACGCCGCCATCGTGTCCGGCGCATCGACCGGTCCGAAGGTCGCGATCAGCGCCCGGAAGGTATCCACCGCCGCGCGACAGGCGGCGGCGCGATCGTCTTCATCGCCGCCGGCCTCCGCCTGGGCGAGCTGGCGGAACTCCCGCCACATCGCACCCGTCCGGGCGCCGAAGCCGTGGAAGTAGGCCGTGCCGTGCTCGGGGGTCAGGCCGTGCGTGGCGAGCAGTTTCGGCGTCAGCACCTGCCCGCCGAGCGCCGAGCCCTCGATGACGTACAGCGATCCGATCGCCGCCGCCGGCGAATCCAACCGAAGGCCGTGCTGCGCCGCGAGGGCCGAGGCGCGCATCGCGCCGTCCGCGGGATCCGCGGGCAGCTCCAGCGCGGCCAGGTCGCGCGCGGCGAACGGCGATCGCACCCGGGCGTCGAACCAGGGGTGCAGGCGCTCGGGCAGGGCGTGCCGCACGCGTTGCTCCCACAGCTGCAGGAACTCGTGGAAGCCCCGCAGGATGCGTCCGTAGCGCATGAGCGGCATCGGCGACTCCAGGCGCAGCAGGGCCTCGATGTCGTCGTGCAGCGGCCCGGTGCTGCGGCGCAGGCGGGGGAGCAGGTCGGTGTCGATCGTCGCGTCGGTCGTCGTCATGAAGCTCGGGCAGGCGGGGCGAAAGCGCACGCCGGATCGGGGCGTGGCAGGTCTTGCCGCAGCCCCTCTCCGCGAAGGCGCGGATTATGGTCAGAAAGGCGCAGGGCAAACATCCGTCCCGCCCCCTACGGACGAGGGGGGCGGCGCGGGTTCGAGAAGCCGGACAGAATGCCGGACCGTCCTCCAGAGGAAGGGATGCGGGGGGAGGCACGCCATTTGCCGGATCTCCCAATCGCACGCCCGACGCGCGTCGGCCATGCCGCGCGCGCCGGCCCTTCTTCGTGGACCTCTTGCCGCAGGGTTTGCCATGCTCCCCCACGCCGTCGTCGTCGACGACAACCTCGAGTCCAGTGAAACGCTGGGCATCCTCCTTGAACTGGAGGGCTACTCCGCCGCCACCGCCGGGACCTTGCGCGAGGCGCGCCAGCGCATCGCCGAGCACCGGCCGGACGTCCTGATATTGGACCGTGCGCTGCCGGACGGGCAGGGCATGGATTTCCTGACCGAAGCGCTGCTGCAGGGCCCGATGACGGTCGTCATGCTGACGGGCACGTCGGATCCGGGTGATGCTGCGGAGGCGATCCGCCGCGGCGCCAGCGCCTACCTGGTCAAGCCTGCGACGATCGATCAGTTGAAGGCGGTGCTGGACGCCGCGCCGCACGGCTCACGCCAGGCCGCCTGAACCTGAACCTGAACCTGAACCTGAACCAAAAGCAGCATCCGCTTCCCCCGAAGTCCTCGGTGCGGTGCCGTTGAAGGGCGGCGTTGTGTCGGTGTATGGGGGAAGGGTTTTCGCGGCGGAGCCGGGAAAATCTTTCTCCCATACGGACCCAGAGAGGGGGAAGGAAGGGGGCCTCCGTACTTCCGCCGCCGCTGGCCCTCACCCCAGCCCTCTCCCGCAAGCGGGAGAGGGAGTAAGAGGGGGCGCGCTCAGCGGGGGCTCAGCGGAAATCGTCGAGCTGGATCCCGTGGCGGTGCAGCTTGTCGTAGAGCGTCTTGCGTGGGGTGCCGAGCAGCTCCATCGCCGCCGGCACCTTGCCGCCTGAGCGGCGCAGTGCCTGCTCGATGAGCGCCTTCTCGACCATCTCCATCTGACGCGCCAGCGCCAGGTTGGGCACGGCCTGGATCGCGGCCGAGGAGTCGAGGTCGTCGAGCGCCAGCACGAAGCGGTCGGCCGCGTTGCGGATCTCGCGCACGTTGCCCGGCCAGTCGTGCGCCATCAGTTCGCGCAGCTTCTCGGGCGTGAGCTCGGGCGCTTCGCGCTCATAGCGCTTGCAGGCCTGGGCGACGAAGTGCTCGAACAGCAGCGGAATATCCTCGCGGCGCTCGCGCAGCGGCGGCAGCACCAGCGTGGCGATGTTGAGCCGGTAGTAGAGGTCGCTGCGGAACTGCCCGCGCTCGCCCATCTCCTTCAGGTCGGCCTTGCTGGCCGCGATGAAGCGGACGTTGATGACCTGCTCCTCGTTCGAGCCGAGCCGCTCCACGCGACGTTCCTGCAGCACGCGCAGCAGCTTGATCTGCAGCGCGACCGGCATGGTCTCGATCTCGTCGAGCAGCAGTGTGCCGCCGTTGGCGTGTTCGATCTTGCCGATGCGGCGCTTGCCCGCCGAGGTGAACGCGCCGGACTCGTGGCCGAAGAGCTCGCTCTCGAACAGCGCCTCGGGCAGACCGCCGCAGTTGATCGCGACGAAATTGCGGTCGCGCCGTGGGCTCTGGTCGTGCAGGCAGCGTGCCACCAGCTCCTTGCCCGTGCCGGTCTCGCCGAGGATCATCACGTCGGCCGAGGTCGAGGCCAGGTTGAGCACCTGGCGCCGCAACTGCTGCATCGCCGCCGACTTGCCCAGCAGCGCCGCCTCGATGCCGCTGGCCGCCGACAGCTGCGCGCGCAGCTCGTCGGCCGAATGGCGGATCAGGCGCAGATCCAGCGCCCGCCGCGCCGTGTCCAGCAGCCGCTCGGGCGCGAAGGGCTTCTCGATGAAATCGTAGGCGCCGCTGCGCATCGCCTGCACGGCCATGTTCACGTCGCCGTGCGCGGTGATCAGGATCACCGGGATCCGCGGATCGGTCGCCTGCACGTGCGCCAGCAGCGCGCGGCCGTCCATGCCTGGCAGGCGCACGTCGGTGATGACGATGACCTGCGCCCCGGGTTGCACGTGCGGCAGCGCCTCCTCGGCCGAGCGGCAGGGCAGCACGGCCAGCCCCTCGAGTTCCAGCGTCTGGGTCAGGCTGACCCGCACCGGCAGGTCGTCCTCGACGAACACGACCTTGTAGCCCTCAAACATGCTGCCCCTCCTCGGCCTGCCAGGTGTCGACCTCCAGGTCGAACTCGAAACACATGCCATGGTCCAGGCGGTGCGCGCGAAGTGCACCGCCGAACTCGTGGACGATTTTTGAAGAGATCACCAGCCCCAGCCCCAGGCCCTCGCCGGCGGGCTTGGTGGTGAAGAACGGCTCGAACAGCCGCGGCAGCAGCGATTCGCTGAGCCCCGGTCCGGTGTCCAGCACCTGCACGCGCACGCGCCGGCCATCGTCCGCCGGCACGGCCGCGACGCGCAGGCGCCGCTCATGGCCGTCATGCGGAGGCTCCGACGCGATCGCATCGATGCCGTTGGCCAGCAGGTTCACGAGCACCTGCTCCAGCCGGTTGGATTCGGCGCTGACGCGCAGCCCCGGCGGCACGTCGACCTCGACGGGCAGGTCCAACTGGCGCGTGCGATGTTCCAGCAGCAGCCGCGCGTTGTTCACGCTCGCCAGCAGCGACACCGCCGTGCGCGCGGGCTCCGCCTTGCGGGCGAAGCTCTTGAGCTGGCGCGTGATCTGACCCATCCGCTCGACCATGTCGTCCATCGTCTGCAGGTTGTCCGCGACCGCTTGCGTGCGGCCGGCCTCCAGCAACCTCTGCGAATTCCGTGCCAGCGCGCGCAGCGCCGTCAACGGCTGGTTCACTTCATGGGAGAGACCCGCCGACATCTGCCCCAGCACCGCCAGTTTGCTGGTCTGCAGCAGCTCGCCCTCGGCTTGCCGGCGTTGCGCGATCTGGTCCAGCAGTTCCTCGTTGGTCTGGCGGAGTTCCGCCGTGCGCTCGTCGACGATGAGCTCCAGTTGCGCATGCGCGTTCTGCAATTCGGTCTTCGCGTGGAAGAGCTGCCGCAGCGCGCGCCGCCGCGAGGCGAGGTAGAGCAGCAGCATGCCGATCGCCGCGCCGAAGGCCGCGCCGCTCCACGCCGCCAGGCGTGCCTGCCGCCGCACTTCCGAGAGGTCGGACAGCGCGAGCAGCCGCAATCCCAGCGGCAGCAGCTGCCGCTCCTGCGCCAGCAGCGTCGTGCTGGCCGGCGCGGGCGCCCGCACCAGCAGGCTGTTGTAGGCCTCCAGCGCGCCCGGCAGGCCCAGGTCCGGGCCGACCTTCGGATAACGCGCGCTGGCCTGCAGGCGGTCGCGCTCGGACGCGTCGGCGCGGTTCAGCACGGCGTAGCGCCAGTCCTCGACCGAGCTCATGATCACCACGCCCTGGTCGTCCGAGACCAGGATGCGCTCCCCCTGCGAGCGCAGCCCGAGGTCGACCCAGGTCGACTCCAGCGGCGCCAGGTTGAGCTTCACGACGATCACGCCCTGCAGCTGCTGGTTGCGCCGCAGCGGATGCAGCAGGAAGAAGTTGGTCGAACCGCTCAGCCCCGTCTGGCCCGCGTCGGAGGCGAAGAAGTGGTGCCGGTCCTGCTCGATCGCCTGCTGCAGCCGCAGCGGCGGGGTCAGCGGCTCGCTGGCCGCGAGCACGCGGCCGTCCGGATCGGCGACGAAGATCTGCGTCGTCCCCGCGCGCACGTTGACCCGCGCCAGCAGCAGGCTGGCGGCCTTGCGCAGGGCCTCGTCCCCGGGATGCTCGATCAGCCGGGCCACGTCGCCGTCGATGGCCAGCAGGCTGGGCAGATAGGCGTGGCGGCCGAGTTCGGTCTGCAGGTTGGACGCGTAAAGCTCCAGCCGTTCCGTCGCCAGCGCGCTCAGCTGGTCCAGACTGGCGCGTTCGCTGAAGCGGTGGCCCAGCAGCAGGCCCAGCAGCATCAGCACGCCGGTCAGGTACAGGTAGAAGGTCGGCCGGCCGAGGAAGTGCGCCAGCCGCTGGCGGGCCGATGTCGGGGCGAAGGAGGAGGAAGCGACCGAGGGCATGGGAGACGAAAAATCGACGCCCAGTGTGCCCAACTTGGCGCATGCCTTGCACCCGGCGCGGCGGCTTTTTTGTGACTGGCGAGGAATCGCCCGGCTGGCTAGGCGGTTTGTGCGGATTTCCGCACCCCGTTGCGTCGCCGAGACTGGGAACACAACGCCGGCTCGCGCGCACGGATGTCGCCTTGTCGGTGAATACCCTTGAAACGAGGCGCTTGGCACGGGGGTTGCACCCCGAAGCGCCGTCACGCGGTGCGAGCCGCGTCCAACTACACGCTGGGGCCTTATGGAGATACTTTTTCAGCAGATCATCAACGGCCTGGTGCTGGGGAGCATGTATGCCCTCGTCGCACTGGGCTACACGATGGTCTACGGCATCATCAACCTCATCAACTTCGCGCACGGCGACGTGCTGATGGTGGGGGCGCTCGTCAGCTGGACCGTGGTCACGGCGCTGGCGTCGCTGGGCCTGCCCGGCTGGGTGCTGATGCTGGCCGCGCTGCTGTGCGCGGTCGTGGTCTGCACGCTGCTCAACTACACGATCGAGAAGATCGCCTACCGGCCGCTGCGCAGCGCGCCCAGACTCGCGCCGCTGATCACCGCGATGGGCATGTCGCTGCTGCTGCAGACGCTGGCGATGATCATCTGGAAGCCGAACCCCAAGCCCTTCCCGCAGCTGCTGCCGGCCGATCCGATCCACATCGGCGGCGCCGTGATCACGGTGACGCAGATCGTGATCCTGGTGACGACGGTGGTGATCCTGGGCGGCCTGCTGTTCCTGGTGAACCACACGAAGATGGGCCGCGCGATGCGCGCCACTGCGGAGAACCCGCGCGTGGCTTCGCTGATGGGCGTCAAGCCCGACGCGGTGATCTCGCTGACCTTCATCATCGGCGCCGCGCTGGCCGCGGTGGCGGGCCTGATGTGGGCCGCCAACTACGGCACCGCGCAGCACACGATGGGCGTGCTGCCGGGCCTGAAGGCCTTCACCGCCGCGGTGGTGGGCGGCATCGGCAACCTGGCCGGCGCGATGGTCGGCGGGGTGCTGCTGGGCCTGATCGAGGCCATCGGCGCCGGCTACCTCGGCGACTGGACCGGCGGCGTGCTGGGCAGCCACTACTCCGACATCTTCGCCTTCATCGCGCTGATCCTGGTGCTGACGCTGCGGCCGTCCGGCCTGCTGGGCGAACGCGTCGCCGACCGCGCCTGAGGAGCCGCACATGTTCCAGACCAAATCCTCCAAGCTCATCACCTTCCTGATCGCCGGCGTGCTGCTGGTGGTGCTGCCGCTGTTCGCGCAGCAGTTCGGCAACGGCCCGGTCCGCATCATCGACCTGGCCCTGCTGTACGTGCTGCTCGCGCTGGGGCTGAACATCGTCGTCGGTTACGCCGGCCTGCTCGACCTGGGCTACGTCGCGTTCTACGCGGTGGGCGCGTATCTCTTCGCGCTGCTCAACAGTCCGCACCTGGCGGAGAACTTCGAGCACATCGCCGCCGCCTTCCCCAACGGGCTGCATCTGCCGCTGCTGCTGGCGATCGCGCTGGCGGCGCTGCTCGCAGGCCTGTTCGGCGTGCTGCTGGGCGCGCCGACGCTGAAGCTGCGCGGCGACTACCTGGCCATCGTGACGCTGGGCTTCGGCGAGATCATCCGGGTGTTCCTGAACAACATGGAATATCCGCTGAACATCACCAACGGCCCGCGCGGCATCGGCCAGATTGACGGCGTCCATTTCTGGGGCTTCGAGTTCAGCCAGAACCACGAGATCCTCGGCTTCGCCGTCAACTCGGTGTCGATGTACTACTACCTGTTCCTGGCGCTGGTGGTCGGCTCGGTGCTGATCTGCTACCGGCTCGAGAACTCGCGCATCGGCCGCGCCTGGATGGCCATCCGCGAGGACGAGATCGCCGCCAAGGCCATGGGCATCAACACCCGCAACATGAAGCTGCTGGCCTTCGGCATGGGCGCCACCTTCGGCGGCGTGTCGGGCTCGATGTTCGGCGCGTTCCAGGGCTTCGTCTCGCCGGAATCGTTCAGCCTGCAGGAGTCGATCATGATCGTCGCCATGGTGGTGCTGGGCGGAATCGGCCACATCCCGGGCGTGATCCTGGGCGCGCTGCTGCTGGCCGCGCTGCCGGAGGTGCTGCGCTACGTCGCGGGCCCGCTGCAGCAGATGACCGACGGCCGCCTGGACGCGTCCATCCTGCGCCAGCTGCTGGTGGCGCTGGCCATGATCGTGATCATGCTGATCCGTCCGCGCGGCCTGTGGCCGTCGCCGGAACATGGCAAGTCCCGGCCCCTGCCGCCGGGCGCGCAGCCGCCCGCGAATGCCGGCAATGCGATCAACGCCACCTGACCCGCGCCCGGAGCAAGAACCAATGACTGAAACCGTACTGAAAGTGGCCGGCGCCTCCAAGCGCTTCGGCGGCCTGCAGGCGCTGTCGGATGTGGGCATCGAGATCAAGAAGGGCCAGGTCTACGGCCTGATCGGTCCCAACGGCGCCGGCAAGACGACCTTCTTCAACGTGATCACCGGGCTGTACGTGCCGGACGGCGGCACCTTCGAACTCGGCGGCCAGCCCTACAAGCCGCAGGCGGTGCACCAGGTCGCCAAGACCGGCATCGCGCGGACCTTCCAGAACATCCGGCTGTTCGCCGACATGACGGCGCTGGAGAACGTGATGGTCGGGCGCCATGTGCGCACGCATTCGGGCCTGATCGGCGCGGTGCTGCGTACGCCGGGCTTCAAGAAGGAAGAGGCCGAGATCACCGCCCGCGCCCGCGAACTGCTGGACTACGTCGGCATCGGCCGGCACGCCGACTTCAAGGCGCGCACGCTGTCCTACGGCGACCAGCGCCGCCTGGAGATCGCGCGGGCGCTGGCGACCGATCCGAAGCTGATCGCCCTGGACGAGCCCGCCGCCGGCATGAACGCGACCGAGAAGGTCGTGCTGCGCGAGCTGATCGACCGCATCCGCAACGACGGCCGGACCATCCTGCTGATCGAGCACGACGTGAAGCTGGTGATGGGCCTGTGCGACCGCGTGTCGGTGCTGGACTACGGCAAGCAGATCGCCGAAGGCACGCCGGCCGACGTGCAGCGCAACCCCAAGGTGATCGAGGCCTACCTCGGCGCCCACGCGGCGCAAGAAGCTCACGCGGCTCCCTGATCCCGACCCATGGAAATCGAAAAGATGGCAGACAACATCCTCCTCCAGGTCGAAGGCCTCAAGGTCGCGTACGGCGGGATCCAGGCGGTCAAGGGCGTGGACTTCGTGGTGCGCGAGGGCGAGCTCGTCTCGCTGATCGGCGCCAACGGCGCCGGCAAGACGACCACGCTCAAGGCCATCACCGGGCTGCAGCCGCTGAACGTCGGCGACGTGAAGTTCCTCGGCCAGTCGATCAAGGGCCAGGGCGCCTGGAACCTGGCCAAGCAGGGCCTCGTGATGGTCCCCGAAGGCCGCGGCACCTTCACCCGCATGACGATCACCGAGAACCTGCAGATGGGCGCCTTCATCCGCAAGGACAAGGAGATCGAGGCCGACATCGAGAAGGTCTTCGGCCTGTTCCCGCGGCTCAAGGAACGTCGCAACCAGCTCGCCGGCACGATGTCCGGCGGCGAGCAGCAGATGCTGGCCATGGGCCGCGCGCTGATGGCGCGTCCCAAGCTGCTGCTGCTGGACGAGCCGTCGATGGGCCTGTCGCCGATCATGGTCGACAAGATCTTCGAGGTCGTGAACGACATCCACCAGCAGGGCGTGACCGTGCTGCTCGTCGAGCAGAACGCCAGCCGCGCGCTGGAGCTGGCCAACCGCGGCTACGTGATGGAGTCGGGCACGATCACCATGGAAGGCGACGGCAGGACGCTGCTCAACGACCCGAAGGTGCGCGCGGCGTATCTCGGGGAGTGAGCCTCGACGCGGCGCCGGTCACGGCTGGCGCGGCACGATGAGGCGCATGACGACGTGCATGACGACGAAGGGCCCTGCGGGGCCCTTCGTGCTTGGTGGAACCCCTCCGGAGAGGCGTCCTTGTCAGGGCTCGCCGGGACGATCGCGCGGGACCATCGCCAGGTAGTCGTCGATCCGGCCGCCGGCCAGCGGCTTGACCATCACGCGCAGTTCGTTGATGCGCTGCCCCATCGCGAGGCCGTCGCGGCGGCGGACCTCGATGAAACCCTGGCGTTCCCAGAAGCGTTCCGCGCGCTGGTTGCCGACGACGACCCCCAGCCGCACCCACTGGGCGCCGTTGCGCTGCATCCAGCGCTCCAGCTCCCCGTAGATCTCGCGCGCGGCCGGCGAGCCGTGCAGCGACGTCGCGACGATGAACAGACCCACCAGCCAGACCCGGGGTGCCATCAGGTCCGAGACCAGCGAGGCCATCGCGACCAGCTCGCCCGCGTCGTCGGCGTATCCCAGCAGGCGCTTGGCGCTGAAGCTCCAGCCGTCGGGCGGCAGGTCGCGGATCTCTTCGCGGGCCTCGTCGGGACGGGGCGCGGTGCCGTTCACCTGCTCGAAGTACAGCGGATTCCGTTCGTAGAACCGTTGGAGCAGGTCCTCATCGCTGGCCTGGAGTTCGAACACGCGGACATTCGGCAGCAAGGAGGAAGGCGGGAGGGGAATCGGCATCGGCGGGGTCCACGCGCCGGCGCGTCGAGGCGCCGGCCATCGGAAAGATCACCGAGCGTACCAAACGGCGAGGCGGGCGAAACCCCGCGTCTGACTTCCCCCGAAGGTGGGGGACGGGTCTTGCTCCCCGGTGGTCCGGGCGCGGTCGACTTCGAGCAGCAGGCCGACCGCGAGCAGCTCGTGCTGGTCGCCGACATCGGCGGCGGCACCTCC
>NZ_JBWKOK010000012.1:0-93631 GCF_059416045.1 Roseateles sp. GW821-FHT09G03 | reverse complement strand
GTCGCCGGGATGGCGGCGGGCGCACGCTTGCCGCCGTGCAGGGCGGCCGGACGCTGGGCCTGCCAGCGCAGGGTCGCCTGCGCCTGCTTCAGCGGGACGGTGGCCTCCTCGAAGACGCCGGGCAGGGTCACTTCGCCGTCGTTGATCGCCAGCGTGGCCGTGCCGCCCTGTTCGTTCGCGTCGAACTGCAGGTCGGCCCCGCGGACGCCGGGCCGGCCGGTCGGAGGCGCGGAGCCGGGATCCGCGGGCGGCTCCGGCGCCGCCGCGGTCAGATGCAGACCCTGCAGCTGCCCCTTGGCGCGGTAGCTGCGGGGCGCGTCGAGCGGGCCGTCCCAGTGCAACTGCAGGGCGCTGAGCAGGCCGCCCGGCTTCATGTCGGCGATCAGTTGACGTTGCGCCTCGGCCAGCGGCAGGCGGGAGAGGATCTGGGCGCCCAGGGTCAGGTCCAGTTGCTGGGCCTGGAAATCGCCGCCAGTCAGCGCACCGGTCTTGGCGTCGCGTTTCACGTCCAGCAGCCAGTCCGAGCGAGGCCAGTCGAGCCCGTCGCCCGCCTGGAAGCCCAGTCCCTTGGCCTCCAGCGACAGCGTGTCGGGCGTCTGCTTCAGCACCAGCCGGCCGCCGATCTGCGCCAGCGCCAGTTCCGGCAGGCCCGGCGCGACGCGCAGCTTCACCGCGCGCAGGCCCATGTCCAGCGTCAGGCTGCGCGGCTCGCCGTGCTCCATCTCCAGCCAGGCGCGCAGCGCGCCGTCGCCTTCGTTGAGTTCGAAGGGCAGATCCACGTAGCGGCGCAACTCGCCGACATCGGTGCGCGGCAGGTGGCCGAAGAGCTGTCCGCTCCAGCGCTGCACATCGCCGGGCCGGTCGAGCAGCGACTGGGTGAACTCGCCGCGCAGCGTGAAGCGTTCGCCCCAGCCGGCCGGCGGCGTCGCGTCCAGGCGCAGCCGGTGGCGGCGCAGGCCGTTGCGCAGCACGAGGTTCAGGTCGAAGAGCTCCAGCGGCGGCGCCGCGCGCAGTTCGTCGACCCAGCGGATGCGACCGTGCAGGATGACGAATTCATGCTGCTCGAAGAACCAGTCGGCGGCGTCGTCGGAGGCCTGCGTGTCGGACGGGCCGTCGACGCTGAGGCCGGCGATGAAGACGCGGCCCTTGGCGTCCCGGCGCAGCACGAGCTCGGGGCTGTCCAGCAGCAGCTGGGAGAAGCGCAGTTCGAAGGCCAGCAGCGAGCGCGGCGACAGCGCGGCGCTGACGCGCGGCAGATGCAAGGCTTCGCGGCCGGCGGCGTCGACGATCCGGACGTCGCGCAGGTCCAGCGTGGGGATCCAGCCCGAGGATTTGGCGCTGATGGCGCCGATCTTCACGGGTACCCCCAATGCCTGGGTGGCCTGCTTTTCGAGCTCGGGTCGCCAGTCGTCGATGTGGGGCAGAATCGCCCAGTGCAATGCCAGCCAGGCCGCCATCAGCAGGGAGAAAACCCCTGCCGTAGCCACGACTAGCCAGAGGGCGCAACGTGCCCACCAGCGTCGCTTCGCGACCACGGAACCGGAGTCAGAACTGGTGGCGGCGGACGAAGACATGTAAGGGTGGACGGCGGTCGCCGAATCTAGCACAGCCATTCCGGCCATGAGCCAGCGAGAGCATTCTTTACCGATGGATTCAGTTGCCTTGGCAACCCCCGACCCGACGGGCGTTCCGACGCCCGCCGCGTCCGCGGACCACAGCCGTTTCGTTCAACGCATCCGCCGCCGTTATGCGGCCGAATTGTCGTTGCTGCCGCCTGGGCTGCCGGACGACGTCACGATGCGTGCCGTCGTCGATCGGCTCCGGCAAGCCGGACGCCCGCTGCCCGCCGCGCTGCGCGTGATGCGCCAGCTGGTGATGGAGCGGCTGGCCGTGCTCGACGTCGAGCAGTGCGCCCCGATGACCGACGTGACGCAGGCGATGACGCACCTGGCGGAAGTGACGCTGGACATCGGCGTTGTGGCCTGCCGTGCCGAACTCGACGCCCAGTACGGCGCGCCGCGCGACGCCGCCGGCCAGGACATCGACTTCTGGGTCGTGGGCATGGGCAAGCTCGGGGGGCGCGAGCTCAACGTCTCCTCCGACATCGACCTGATCTATGTCTACGAGGAAGACGGCCAGACCGAAGGCAACAGCGCCGGCGCCCAGAAGATCTCCGCGCACGAATACTTCGCCCAGCTGTCGCGCCGCCTGTCGACGCTGATCGGGGACGTGACCGAGGACGGCCAGGTCTTCCGCGTCGACCTGGCGCTGCGGCCGAACGGCAATTCCGGGCCGCCTGCGGTCAGCATGGCGATGCTGGAGGAGTACTTCCTCGTCCAGGGGCGCGAATGGGAGCGCTTCGCGTGGCTGAAGAGCCGCATCGTCGCGCCGCGGGAGAGCGTCCAGAGTGGCCGCGCGATGCAGCTGCGCAGCCTGGTGACGCCTTTCGTCTATCGGCGCTATCTGGATTACGGCGTCTTCGAGGGCCTGCGGCAACTGCACCGGAAGATCCGCGACGAAGCCCAGCGCCGCGCCGCCGGACGGCCGGAGCGGGCCAACGACGTCAAGCTGTCGCGCGGCGGCATCCGCGAGATCGAGTTCATCGTCCAGCTGCTGCAGGTGGTGCGCGGCGGGCAGTTCCCCGAGATCCGCACCCGGTCGACGCTGAAGGCGCTGACGCGGCTGGCCGCGCGCGGGCTGATGAAGCCCGAGACCGCCACCGCGCTCGCCCAGGGCTACGACTTCCTGCGGCGCGTGGAGCACCGCATCCAATACCTCGACGACCAGCAGACGCACTGCCTGCCCGCCGCGGACGAGGACATCGGCTGGATCGCGCGCAGTCTGAACCTGACCTGCAACAGCCACGCCTGTCCGCTGCTGGACAAGCTGATGGAGGTGCGGGAACTGGTCGCGACGGAGTTCGACGCGCTGCTGCATGACGGCGTCGCGCCGGGCGGCAAGGGCAATTGCAAGACCGGCCTCTGCGGCGGCCCGCCGCTGCCGATCGACAGCGAGGAGTTCCTCGACAAGCTGCCCGCCGAGCTGGCGGGCAATGTGCGCCGATGGGCGCAGCAGGCGCGGGTGCAGAACCTGCGCGAGGAATCGCGGCTGCGGCTGGCCAAGCTGGTCGGGCGCGCGGCGCAGGCGGTGCGCCAGGGCGAATGCACGATGGACGCGGCCCAGCGCTTCGTCGACTGGATCGAGCCGCTGCTGCGTCGCGAGAGCTATCTGGCGCTGCTGGTCGAGCGGCCCGCCGTGCAAGGCCGGCTGCTGCGGTTGTTGGGTCTGGCGCGCTGGCCCATGCGTTACCTGATGCAGCATCCCGGCGTGATCGATGAGTTGGCCGATGCGCGACTGCTGCACGAGCGCTTCGATGGACCGGCCTTCATCCAGGATCTGCAGGCGCGTCACGATGCCTGGGCCGAACATGGCGAGGCGAGCGAGGATGCGCTGCTCGACAGCGTGCGCCGCGCGCATCACGCCGAGGTCTTCCGCACGCTGGTGCGGGACGTGGAAGGGCAGATCAGCGTCGAGCAGGTCGCCGACGAGCTGTCGCTGCTCGCGGACGCAACGCTGCAATGCGTGCTCGACTGGGCGTGGGACCGTCTCAAGCAGAAGCACCGCCCGGCACCGCGCCTGGCGGTGATCGCCTACGGCAAGCTGGGCGGCAAGGAACTGGGCTACGGCAGCGACCTGGACCTGGTCTTCCTCTTCGACGACGAGGACGACAACGCGGCCGAGATCTACGGCGCCTTCATCCGCAAGCTGATCACCTGGCTGACGATCCGCACCGCGGCCGGCGAGCTGTTCGACATCGACACGGCGCTGCGGCCCAACGGCAACTCGGGGCTGCTGGTGACCTCGCTGTCGTCATTCGAGAACTACCAGGGCGGACGCGGCAGCAACACGGCGTGGACCTGGGAACACCAGGCGATCACGCGAGCGCGTTTCTGCGCCGGCGACGCGTCGCTGGCGGAGCGCTTCGAGGCCACGCGCCGTGCGGTGCTGACCGCGCCGCGCGACCCGGCGGCCCTCCGCGAGGAGGTCGTGGCGATGCGCGAGAAGCTGCGCGCCGCGCGGTCCGTGCGCGCCGGTTTCTTCGACGTCAAGCACAGTCCGGGCGGCATGGTCGATGCCGAGTTCGCGCTGCAGTACCTGATCCTGGCGCACTCCGCGCAGCATCCGGAGCTGCTGGCCAACGCCGGCAACATCGCGCTGCTGCAGCGCGCCGAGTCGTTCGGGCTGCTGCCCGCCGACGTGGGCCGGCAAGCCGCCGATGCGTACCGCGAGCTTCGCCGCGTGCAGCATCGGGCACGGCTGAACGAGCAGTCGACCTCGCTCGACGGCGAGGCCGCCGAGGCGCTCGCGCCGCAGCGCGACGCGGTGCTGGCGCTCTGGCGGGCCGTCTTCGGCTGAGATCGCGGAGCGGGACCGGATGCCGGGACGCGCATGGCTCCTCGTCGCGATGGCCCTGGCCATCGGCTCGCTGGTCGCGTGGATCCAGGCGCCCTACGTGCAGGCCGCGATGGAATGGCGCCCCGAACTCGCCGGCCGTGAGCCCTGGCGCGCCGTCAGCGCGGCATGGCTGCATTGGAGTCCGCAACACCTGATCGCGAACCTCGCGGGCTGCGCGGTGATCGGCCTGCTCGGCATCGCCGCGCGGCTGACCGCGCGCGACGCGGTGGCGTGGTTGCTGGCGTGGCCGCTGACGCAGTTCGGCCTGTTGATCGAACCCTCGCTCGAGCGCTTCGGCGGCGCGTCCGGCGTGCTGCACGCGGGCGTCGCGGTGGCGGCGATCGGCATGATGCGGATGCGGGCCTCTCATGGGCGGGAGCGCGTGATCGGGCTGCTCATCGGCATCGGACTGATCGTCAAGGTCGCGGCGGAGCGGCCCTTGTCATTGCCCGCCTTGCGGCACTGGGATGGCTGGAACATCGCGATCGCGCCGCTGGCACACCTGACGGGGCTGATCGCCGGCGTGATCACGGCGCTGCTGTGTGCGTTGGCCGCGCGGGCCTGGACACGTCGCATTGGCCGCCGGGCATGATCCGGCGCCATGGAACGCAAACAGCATCTCGACAGCACGGCGGTGGTCATCCTTCTGGGATGCTGCGTGCTGTGGGGTCTGAACCAGGTCGCGGCCAAGGCCGCGCTCACCGAGATCGGCCCGTTGTGGCAGGCGGCCTTGCGTTCGGGCCTGGCCGGCGCGCTGGTGTGGGCCTTCGCCGCGGCGCGCGGCATCGCGCTGTTCCGGCGTGACGGCAGCCTGCCGGGCGGGATGCTCGCGGGCCTGCTGTTCGCCGCCGAGTTCGCCTGCATCTTCGTCGGCTTGCAGTACACGACGGCCTCGCGGATGGTGGTCTTCCTCTACCTGTCGCCGTTCGTCGTCGCGCTGGGCATGCCCTTGATCTCCCCGGCCGAGCGGCTGACGAAGCGGCAGGCCGTAGGCTTGCTGATCGCCTTCGGTGCGGTGGCGTTCGCGTTCGGCGAGGGGCTGCAAGGAACCGGGCAGACGATGCAGTGGCTGGGCGATGCATTGGGCGTGCTCGCCGCGCTGCTGTGGGGTGGCACGACACTCGCGATCCGCGCGACGAAGCTGTCATCCGCCAGCGCGGAGAAGACGCTGCTGTATCAGCTGGCGGTCTCCGCGATTGCGCTTGCGGCCGGTGCGATGGCGACCGGCGAAACGATCCCGCTCGATTGGTCCTGGCGTCTGCTTGGACTGTTCGGGTTCCAGGCGGTGATCGTGTCGTTCGTGAGCTACCTGCTGTGGTTCTGGCTGATCCGGCACTACCCGGCGACCAAGCTGTCCAGCTTCACGCTGAGCACGCCGTTGTTCGGCCTGATCGCCGGCGCGCTGCTGCTCGGCGAGCCGATCACCCCGCGACTGATGCTCGCTCTCGCGGGGCTGGCGGCGGGGATCGTGATGGTGAATCGCTGAGGGCGTTCAGGGCGAATTGAGGAAGTCCAGCACGGGGTTGCGCGGCGGCGGCGGCGGATCGTCGAACGTCAGTTTGGCCCATTGGGCCAAGGGAGAGTTTTCGGGAAGAGCCTTCCGGATTCGTTCTTCTTCGTTGAATTGCTGAAGCCTCTCATCCGGGTAGATTTCATCCGTAGGACGACGCGGATACTTGACGAGGGTGATCGGCGTGACGTCATGTATTGCAGCCTGTTCTATCGATTCCATTTGATTTCCTTCAAGCAAGTGAGTGATGGAGTCGCGCGGCGTAGCGCGTGTTGAGCGTAGTGTTGAAGAAGTGCTTCCGCCGGACGAGCGCCATTTCTCCAATGCGTAAGCGATCGAAAGAAGACTGAAATTGTTGGTGACCATCGCCGTCGCTGGCAATTCGCTCATTTCGGTAGGACCGATGCAATGGCATGCAGTTGCTCCCTCCAAATGGGAGCGCACGAGCGCTTGATGTCACCCCTTTGACCCTCGAATGGGGGGGGCGCTCGCTGCTTCGCATCACCGGCCACCGATTCGCCTCCGGAAATGTCGGGAGGAGCTCGCAGTCCGACAGTGATCCCCTCGCTGCCGGATGAGGACGGGGCGCCCGCGTGGCGTCCGACGTGCCCTCGTGATGTCGCCGGCAGACCTCGTCTGCAAAGGAAGGCGCCCATGTTGTCCAACGTCAATAACCGCGCCGTCCCGTCGCCGATCGATACGACACCCAGCGCGCCGCCGAACTCGCCGGTGTCGACGCCAGCAGGCGGGCAGGGCGGTAGCGCAGCGACGCAGTTCCCCGGGTTGGCGGCGCGTCCGGCCGGTCCTTCGTCTCTCGGTGCCGGCGCTCCGCCGCGCCGGTCGAATTCCTTGCCGACATTGCCATCGCAACAGACCACGACGACGGCACTGTCGTCGGGCAATCCCGCGCCGACGCGCCCGGCGCTGAGGCTCGACACCAACATTCCGCCCGCGCAGTCGCAGACGGTCTCGCCGAGCCAAGTGCCATTGCCCGAGACGCCGGTGTCGCCCAGCAAAGTGCCGTTGCCCCAGACCCCGGTCTCCCCTAGCAAGGTGGTGCTCCCCGAGTCCCCGGTGTCACCGAGCAAGGTGCCGCTCCCCGCGTCGGGTTCGACGTCAGCGGCGAGCACGACCTCCTCGCCCCAGACACCGCCGCAGGAAGGCAAGCTCCCCGCGAAGGAGGCGTCCGTCGCGGCAGGCAAGCTGCCGCAGAAGACCTCGCTGGGCGGTCCTCTGCCGACCGCGCACAAGCTGTCGTCCACGACGTCCGCCGTCGCGTCCTCTTCCGCAGCGTCGTCGTCCTCCACGCCACAACCGTTGCCGAAGCCGAACGCCAACCTCAAGCCGAAGCCGACACTGACGCTCGACAACCGGCCGTCGACGTCGGGCGTAACGCCCTCGACCGCCACGATGGTCGCGAAGCCCGCCGTCACCACGACCACGGTCGCGCCCACGACCTCCACCACGGTCGCACCCACGACCTCCACCACGGTCGCACCCACGACCGCCAATCCCACCACCACCACGACAGCGGTCTCCTCCGCCAACACGCCCCTGCCGCCCGCCAACGTCTCCGGCAAGGAGCTCACCGCCGCCTTGCTGGCCACGCTCGGCCAACGCGCCACGACCTATGGCGGCGGCCACGCCATCGCCTGGGCGGTGCAGGCGATCACGCTGATGAGCGCCGGCGCGGCGGGCGCGTCGAAGGAGGCGCTCGGCGTGTCGTCCAGCGTGCTGGGCGGACTGGCTGCCGCGCTGGGCAAGGAGTTCATCGGCGAGCACATGAAGACCAAGCCGTCGCTGGGAGCCACGATCAAGCTGCCCGGCAACACGACCTTGCAGACAGAAGGTCCGCGCGTGATGGCCGGCTTCAACGACATGTGGACGGCGATCGCCGGCGGCATGAGCGGCGTGGCCTTGGCGAACAAGTTGACGCCCGCGATGACGGAGGCCTTCAAGGCCAAGGGCATGCCGGAGCCGATGGCGCAGGCCACCGCCATGATGGTCACGGCCGCCGCGCAGCGCGCGGTGAGCGCCGGTTTCGATACCGTGTCCGACCTGACCAGCACGGTGATGAAGAGCAGGCTGCCCGGCGCCACCGGCGGCACTGCCGTCAACGACAAGGTGGACTACGCGACGATGAAGGCCGGCATGGCCGCCCGCATGATGATCAACTGGGGCCTGACCTTGCCGGTGGGCATCCCCGTGGGACTGGGGAAGGTGCTGGCGGACGGCAACGCGTATGCGAAGGCGGCGGCGTCCAGCGCGCCGGCCTGGGCCGGCCTCAACGTCTGGATCAACACCAAGATGAACCTGGCAGCCAAGCTCAAGAAGGACGAACCCGCGGCCACCACGCCACAGCCGCCCATTGCGATGACGGCCATGGGCGCGGGGAACGACAACAAGGTCTGACGCTCGACCGGGGCACGCGAACCCCGGAGGCGCTCAGTGCCTCACGCACGGGTCAGGCGCGCCGTCCGGTCCGTTCAGAGCTCGATGATCCCGCGCTTCAGCGCGATCGTGACCGCGTGCGTGCGGTCCTTCGCGGACAGCTTGCCGAGGATGGTCCGCATGTGGACCTTCACGGTTTCCTCGGTCAGCGAGAGGTGCTCCGCCACTTCCTTGTTGGCGTGACCGAGCGCCACCAGGCGCAGCACCTGCGTCTCGCGCAGGGACAGCGCGCGGCTGCCGGCGTGCTGCGCGATGGCGGCCTCGATGGCGGGCGGCAGCATCATCCGGCCGGCATGCACGCCGCGGATGGTGTCCAGCAGCTCCGTGCGCATCAGCCCCTTGAGCAAGTAGCCCACCGCGCCGGCCTTGATCGCGCGCGCGGCCTGGAAGTCGCCGGGGAAGGTCGTCAGGATCACGATGCGCGCCTGCGGGAACTCGCGACGGATGGCGGTCATCGCTTCGATCCCGTCCATGTCCCGCATGCGCAGGTCCATCAGCGTCACGTCGGGCTGGTGCTGGCGGAAGCGCGACAACGCCTCGAGGCCGGTCGTCGCCTCGGCCACCATGCGCATGTCGGGCTCGGCGTCGATGACCGTCGTGATGCCGCTGCGCATCAGCGCATGGTCGTCGACGGCCATCACGGTGATGGGGGAGGAAATCGGGGCGGAGTCGTTCACGCGCGGTCAGCGGTCAGGTCGGGAGCGCCGGTTCTCAGGCACAAGGGCCGAAGCGTAGCCGCAGCCGGCGGTCCGGATCACCCCCGGGCTCGATGCCCCTCCCTCGAAAGAGTTAGCTCCGGCGTGTCGCGTCTGCGCCTCGCCCCACCCCCGCGGCTCGCCCGCTCCGCCTGCTGCTTCTGATAGTGTTCCGGCCCCATGAGGTTGTCGCCCGCGATGTCCGTTTCCAGCTGCCGCACGCCCCGGGTCCCGCCGGCGGCGGCGGGGATGCGACGCGTGATGACCATGCTCATGGCGGTCGGCATGACGCTGCTGGCCGCGGCGATGCTGCTGTTCGCCGGGCCGGCCCGCGCGCTGGATCGCACGCTGGCGCTGAACCAGTTCCATCACCGCGCCTGGACGGCCGCGGACGGCGTGCCGATGGAGACCTGGACCATGGCGCAGACGCCGGACGGCCTGCTCTGGATGGGCGGACCGAACGGCTTGACGCGCTTCGACGGCGTGCGCTTCGAGCGCTTCCGCCCGGCGCCGCAGCAGGAGTTCCCGTCGGGCACCGTGGCGAAGGTGCTGGCGACGTCCGGCGGCGACCTGTGGGCCGCCTTCTTCCCGCGCGGCCTGGTGCGCATCCGCGGGGAGCAGGTCTGGCGCGTGCCGGCGACGGAGCCGTTGGCGACCGCCCGCATCCGCTACATCGCCGAGGATGCGGACGGCGCGATCTGGGCGGGCGGGGCCACGGAACTCTTCCGCTTCCTGAACGACCGCTGGGAACGCATCGACACGTCGTGGGGCGTGGAGGGGCGCGCCATCGACGGCGTGGTCGTCGACGGGCGCGGCACGGTCTGGCTCTGCGACAACGAGCGGCTGCTCGGACTGCCGCAGGGCGAGACGCGTTTCCGCGTCGTCGGCGACTGCAAGGAAGCGACCAGCCTGCAGGTGCTGCGCGGCGAGGCCTGGCTGGTCTTCGCGAACGAGATGCGCAAGGTGCCGGCGCTGTCGCGGCTGGCCATCGCGCGGGATCCGCGGCTGTCGACGCGGCGCGGCTCGTCGACGGTGGTGGACCGCGACGGCAACCTGTGGACCGTGTTCTGTCCGGCGGGCCTGTGCCGCCGCCGGCTGCCCTGGCCGCTGGAGGGCGACCGCGTGCCGCTGACCGGTGAGTACGAACGCTTCGCCGCGCCGGAAGGGCTGTCGGGCGACTTCGGGATGATGATCCTCGAGGACGCGGAAGGCAGCCTCTGGGTCGCGACCAAGACCGGCCTGGACCGCTTCCGGCGCGCCGCGCTCGTGCCCGCGCCGATGCCGCGCGCCACCAGCAATTTCGCCCTCGCGGCGGATCCGGGCGGCGGGGTGACGGTCGCGGCGTTCTCGCCGGTGGCATCGACCGTGTGGCGGCTGTCGGGCAGCGCGAGCGAGGCCGAGCAGGTGCCGGCGCCGGGCGCGCAGATCACCGCGGCGGGCCGTGACCGCCAGGGGCGGCTCTGGCTGGTCGGGCCCGCGGGACTGTGGCGGCGCGAGGGCGCGCGGTGGGAGCAGATTCCCAGACCGCCGGGCGTCGGGGAGCGCTGGATCAGCGGCATCGTTCCGTACGGCGACGGCCTGATGGTCGCCTTCCAGCGGGGCGGCGTGCAGACCTGGGAGAACGGCCGCTGGTCGCCGTTCTCGCTGCCCGATCTGCCGTCGCCGCTCGAGGCCGCGGTGACCTGGGCCGGCGACGGCACCTACTGGTTCGGGCTCAAGGACAACCAAGTCCTGCGCTGGACCGACGGCAAGGTGCGCCGTTTCGGACCGGCGCAGGGCGTGGAGGTCGGCGACGTCCTGCTGGTCCATGCAGGTCGCTCACGCTTGCTGATCGCGGGCGAACGCGGCGTGGCGGTCCTGTGGGACAACCGCTTCATCTCATTGACGACCGAGGTGCCGGAGACGCTCGCTGGCGTGTCCGGCATCGCCGAGACGGCGGACGGCGACCTGTGGCTCAACGGACGCAAGGGGGCGGTCCATGTCCGGCGCGACGATCTGCGCAGCTTCCTCTCCGATCCCGGGCAGCCGCTGAAGCTGGAGGTGCTGGACACGCTGGACGGCCACCCGGGCGGGGCGACGGCGTTCTGGCCGCAGCCGAGCGTGGTGGAGGCCGCGGACGGGCGGCTGTGGTTCGCGGGCACGACCGGCGTGGCGTGGCTGGATCCGCAGCGGTCACGGCGCAATGCGGTGGCGCCCGTGGTGCGGATCACCGGCCTGCGCGCCCAGGGCGCCGAGTACGCACCGGGCGCGGCGGTGACGCTGCCCAAGCACGCCGAGATGATCGAGCTGCGTTTCTCCGCGGCGAGTCTCGCGGTGCCGGAACGGGTGCGCTTCCGCTACCGGCTGGACGGCGTCGACACCCGCTGGCGCGACGCGGGTCCGCGGCGGGAGACGGTCTACAACAGCCTGGGTCCGGGCAGCTACCGGTTCCACGTGCTGGCCATCAACAGCGATGGCGTGGCAGCGCCGGAGGAGGCGATCCAGGACATCGTGATCCCGGCCGCCTGGTACCAGACGGCGGTATTCCGCGTGCTGTGCGTGGCGGCGGTCATCGCGCTGATCTGGGCCCTGCACCGGCTGCGCCTGCGGCAGGCTGCCCGACGGGCGCGCGAGAAGATGCGCACCCGGATGGCGGAGCGCGACCGCATCGCCCGCGAGCTGCACGACACGCTGCTGCAGGGCGTGCAGGGGCTGATCCTGCGCTTCGAGGCGCACGCCGCACAGCTGCCTGCGGCGCATCCGGTGCGCGCGGCGATCGATGCGGACCTGGTGATGGCCGACGACGTGCTCGACGAGAGCCGCCGACGCGTCATGGCGCTGCGCGGCGCCGCACAGATTGGCGCGAGCCTGCCGAGGGCGCTGGAGGACATCGCGTCGCAGCTGGCGCGGGACTACGACGGCGAATTCCGGCTCGAGATCGTCGGCCGGGAGCGGCCGTTGCGGGCGGAGGTCCGTGACGAGC
The DNA here is from genome assembly GCF_059416045.1 of Roseateles sp. GW821-FHT09G03. Lineage (NCBI taxonomy): Bacteria > Pseudomonadati > Pseudomonadota > Betaproteobacteria > Burkholderiales > Sphaerotilaceae > Roseateles > Roseateles sp. GW821-FHT09G03. Next base: position 81,558 of record NZ_JBWKOK010000012.1, on the reverse strand, counting down.
TGCGATTGATCTTCGGCGAGGCGCTGCTGAATGCGTTCAGACACGCGCGGGCGAATCGCATCACGATGACGTGGCGCTTCGGATGGTGGCGACTGCGCGTGGAACTGCGCGACGACGGCGAAGGCATGCCGGCCGATCTGGCCGCGACCGGAAAGCATGGGCACATGGGACTCGCATCAATGCGGGAGCGTGCGCGAGTTGTGGGCGCGCGCTTGACGATCGCGAGTTCGCCGGGGCAAGGAACGAGCGTGACCCTGACGATGCGTGCCTCGCGCGCGAGCTGAACGCTCGCAAACCTTCTTTACGAAGCTCTCCATGCCATGACTTGAAGACGCTCCGCAAGATGAGCGCTACCCTCTTCCGAATGATCGACCTGCAGAAGGAGCCCTCATGAGTTCAAGACTGTTCGCGCTGGCCACCGTGACCGCCGCCGTGCTGATGTCCTCGCTGGCCATGGCCCAGACGCCCGCCGCCAATGGCGCCGTCGCTGCCGCGGTCTCGGACGCGACCCGGCCTGCCAAGGACGTCCAGCAGGATGCCTCGCGCCGGCCGGTGGACCTGGTCGAGTTCTCCAAGGTGAAGCCCGGCGACAAGGTCATCGACGCGGTGCCCGGCGGCGGATACTGGACGCGGATCTTCTCGACGCTGGTCGGCCCCAAGGGCAAGGTCTACGCCTACGTGCCGAGCGAGTTCGCCGTCTTCAAGTCGAACCCGGCGGCCACCGCGAGGGCCATCACGGCGGAGCCCGGCCACGGCAACGTCGAGCAGACCACGAGCCCGCTCGCTGAGCAGCCGCCGGCGTCCATCCACAACACGCTCGATGTCTTCTGGACCTTCGAGAACTATCACGACTTCCACGACAGCTTCATGAAGGGCGCTGACGTGAACGCCTACAACAAGGCGGTGTTCAGCCTGCTGAAGCCGGGTGGGTACTACATCGTGGCCGACCACTCCGCCGTGGCGGGGTCAGGTCTGAAGAACACCGAGGACCTGCATCGCATCGATCGTGAGGCCGTCAAGGCCGAGGTGCAGAAGGTCGGATTCGTGCTCGACGGGGAAACCGACGTGCTGGCCAATCCCGCCGATGACCGCACGCTGAAGGTGTTCGATCCGGCGATCCGGGGGAAGACCGATCGCTTCGTGCTGCGCTTCAGGAAGCCCTGAGCTCAGGGCAGCAGGACGATCTTGCCGATGGCCTGACGGCTTTCCAAGGTCCGGTGGGCCTGTGCACCTTCTCGCAAGGCGAAGGTCTGCGAGAGGCGCAGCGTGACGGCGCCTGATCGAATCCAGCCGAATAGTTCCGTCGCGCGAGCCCGGCGCTCCTCGGCCGTGGTGAGTACGTTCCACAGATCGCCGCCCACCAGGGCCAGCGAGCGATCCATGAGCAGCCGAGGGTCCACCGGCGCCGGGTCGCCCGCGGCCATGCCATAGAAGACGACAGTGCCGCCGGTGCGCGCGGCGTCCAGACTCTCGCGCAGCGTGGTGCCGACCGAGTCGTACACCACATCCCCGCCGCGCCCATCGGTCAGTGCCTTCACGGCCTCCAACCAGCCTTCGGTTGCGATCGCGGCGTCGGCGCCGACCTCACGCACGGCCTGTCGCTTGGCCTCGCTCGAGGCGACGCCGATGACACGCGCGCCCAGGTGCTTCAGGATCTGCACGAGAAGCAGCCCCACGCCGCCCGCCGCCGCGTGCACGACGGCCCAATCCCCGGGACGCACCGCGTAGCTGTCGCGGCACAGGTACTGCGCCGTCAGGCCCTGCAGCAGGCAACCGGCGGCGGTCTCGAAGGACGTGTCGTCCGACAACGGAATCAGGCGGCTCACATCGACCGCGCACAGCTCCGCGTTGGCGAACGGGCTGTCGGCGAAACCGACGCGCTGACCGGGCCGGAGGCCGCTGCCCTCAGGCGCCGCGATGACCTCGCCGGCGCCCTCGTAACCCAGGATCCATGGCGGTGACCCGACCAGGTGATAGTTGCCTTTGCGACGATAGACGTCCGCGAAGTTCAGCCCGACGGCGCGCATGCGAACCAGCGCCTGATTGGGGCCAGGAACCGGATCGGGCACCGTTTCATAGCGGAGGACATCGGCATCGCCGAATTGGTGGAAGACCAGTGCTTGCATGGCGCCTCCTTACAGCGATCGCGTCAGGCCGCCGTCGACGCGCAGGTTCTGGCCCGTGATGTAGCCGGCCCCTTCCGACGCCAGGAAGGCGATCGTCGCGGCGATCTCGTCGCTGCGTCCGTAGCGCTGCATCGGGACGCTGTCCCGGCGTTCGTCGGTCGCGGGGAGGCTGTCGATCCAGCCCGGCAGCACGTTGTTCATGCGGATGTTGTCCGCCGCGTACGTGTCCGCGAAGATCTTCGTGAAGGCGGACAAGCCCGCGCGGAACACGCCCGAGGTCGGGAACTGACCGGACGGCTCGACGGCCCACGCCGTCGAGATGTTGATGATCGTGCCCGACTGCTGCTGCTTCATCGTCGGCACCACGGCCCGCGACGCACGCACGACGTTGAGCAGGTAGGTGTCCATGCCCCGATGCCAGTCGTCGTCGGAGAGCTCGAGCAGCGGTCCGCGGGGACCATGTCCCGCGCTGTTGACCAGCACGTCGATGCGACCCCAGCGTGCCAACACCTGGTCGACGAGGCCCTTCAGATCCGAGTCGGACTGGTTGGACCCGGTGACCCCGATGCCGCCCAGCTCTTGCCCGAGGGCTTCGCCCTTGCCCGACGAGGAGAGCACGGCGACCCGGAAGCCGTCCTGGGCGAGGCGGCGTGCCGCGGCCGCGCCCATGCCGCTGCCTCCTGCGGTGATGATGGCGACCTTTTCTACTGTCGTATCGGCTGTCATGGTGATCTCCTGTGTCGTGCCGTCAGGGATGGCGACGGCCCACGTCATTCGATACGCTATCAGCGCCCTGTCGATCCGGCGAGCCCGGGCGCCTACATTCATCCAGTAGAAAAGCTACAGTCTGATCATGAACATGCCGTTGGAAGGGCTCCCGTCGTTGAAGGCGCTCCGCGTCTTCGAGGTCGTGGCGCGGCACCTGAACTTCCGGCTCGCGGCCGAGGAGCTCGACGTGACGCAAGGGGCGGTGGCCCAGCAGATCCGTGCGCTTGAGGCCGAGCTGCGCATCAAGCTTTTCGAACGGCATCCGCGCGGCTTGGCGCCGACCGGGGCCGGTGCCGCCTACGCGCGCCGCGTGCGACTCGCGCTGGAGGAGATCGCCGACGCCACGCGCCTGCTGCGTCCTGGCGACCGGCACGTCACGATCAGCGTGGCCCCGACGATCGCCACCAAGTGGCTGCTGCCGCGCTTGCCGCGCTTCGCCGCGCGCCATCCGGACATCGACCTGCGTGTCCTGGCGACGGAGCGCGTGTCCAGCTTCCATGGGGAGGGCGTCGATCTGTCGATCCGGTGCGGGCGTCCGCCGTTCGGGCCGGGTGTCGAAGCGCGATTGCTGTTCGAAAACAACCTGATCGCGGTGGGGAGTCCGGCGATCCTCAATGGCGCGCAATCCCTGTCGCCGAAGCGGATGGCGAGCTGTCCGCTGATCCACGACGGACATGACGCCTGGCCGGCGTTCCTCGCGCAGGCGGGCGTGGCGTCTTCGTCATCGAAGGGCACCCGGTTCAACCAGACAGGACTGGCCATCGATGCCGCGATCGCCGGGCAAGGCCTGGCCCTCACCGGACGGTTCTTCATCGAGTCCGATCTCGCCGCCGGCCGCCTGGTGCAGGTGACGCCGCAGGTGCTGCACCTGGGTCTCGACTACTACCTCGTGTCGCCGCGACGCACGCGGAGCGATGCGGCATTGGAAGACGTCGCCGCGTGGCTGGTCGAGGAAGCTGCGAGGGCGGGCGAGTCGACCGCGCCTTGACCCCTCGTGACCTCAGCCGCCAGCCGCCTTGCGGCTGCGATGCGCCGCCTGCTTGGCCCGGTTGCCGCAGACGGCCATGCTGCACCAGCGGCGATTGCGATGCCGTGTGGTGTCGAGGAAATGCAGCATGCACCCCGGCCCCTCGCATTGCTTCACGTCGCTGAAGTCGGCCGCGGTGAGGAGCCGGGCGAGTGACTCCGCCACCGGCAGCAGCAGCGCCTCCGGCGAGCGCCAGCGGCGCTGCACCACCAGTTCCAACGCCGACGGCGCGACCTCGTCCGCTGCCTTGGCGCGCGGCACGATCTGAAGGAAGGCCTCGTCGCGGACGAGCATCCGATTGAGCGGCTCCAGTTCGGCCACGGCCTTCGCCGTCAGCGGCTTGCCGCGGTGATCGCGGACGAACCCACGGAACCACTCGCGCAGCGCGCGCGCCTGCCCGGCAGCGGCATCGAGCTCGCCCGGTGCCGCCGCACTGCGCATGTCGGCCAGCGCCTCCGCGCTCATCAGCCCCGCCGCCTGCAGCCATGCCAGCAGGTCGTCGCCATTTGCCAGCCATTCCAGTTCCTCGTTCACCGGCACCGCCAAGGTGTTCAGGAAGTCCAGGCCGCGCGAGTCGGCCAGAAACATCGGGGAGGGGCGTGCGTTGCTCATGAGGACAAGTTCGGAAGCTGGCGCTCATGTTAACCGTCAAAAATCATGTTGACAAGTTACTGCGTGCGTGGATAACCTTTAAATACGCAATTTGGCGGTTATCGACGATCAAGGAATGACGATGAGTGCGACGACACATCAACGGGTGGACGTGGACGGCCTGGAGCTGTTCTACCGGGAGGCGGGACCGGCCGATGCGCCGGTGCTCCTGCTGCTGCACGGCTTCCCCAGTTCGAGCCACATGTTCCGGGACCTGATCCCCAAGCTCGCGGACAAGTACCGCGTGATCGCGCCGGACCTGCCGGGCTTCGGGCAGTCGGCGATGCCGTCGCGGACGGCGTTCCACTACACCTTCGACCGGTTGGCCCAGGTGATCGGCCGCTTCACCGAGGTGATCGGTCTGAAGCGATTCGCGCTCTACGTCTTCGACTACGGCTCGCCCGTGGGTCTGCGTCTGGCGGCGCGCTTCCCGGAGCGCATCACGGCCATCGTGTCGCAGAACGGCAATGCCTATGTCGAAGGGTTGAGCGACGGGTGGAGTCCGATCCAGAAGTACTGGCGCGAGCCGACGCCCGAGAACCGCGAAGGCATCCGGCAGATGCTCGAACCCGCGACGACGCAGTGGCAGTACACGCACGGTACGCCGGATCCCGCCCGCGTCTCGCCCGATGGCTACACGTTGGACAACCACTACTTGGCGCGCGAAGGGGCGGACGAGATTCAGCTCGACCTGTTCCTCGACTACGCCAACAACGTGGCGATGTACCCGGACTTCCACGCCTACTTCCGCCAGCATCAGCCGCCGTTCCTGGCCGTCTGGGGCCGCAACGATCCGTTCTTCCTGCCCGCCGGCGCGGAGGCGTTCAAGCGTGACAACAAGAACGCGCAGGTGCGTTTCTTCGACACCGGCCACTTCGCGCTCGAGACCCACGCGGACGAGATCGCAGCGGTCATGCGCGAGTTCCTGGCAGGAGCGATCCGATGAGCGCGGAGCGGGCGACCGCTGTGCTGGTGCATGGCGCATGGGCGGACGGCTCCAGTTGGCGCCCCGTCATCCAGAGACTGCAGTGTGCCGGGGTCGATGCGATGGCGGCACCGCTGCCGCTGACCTCGCTGCGAGACGACGTGGCAGCGTTGGATCGCGCCCTGGATCGTGTGGATGGTCCTGTCGTGCTCGTGGGTCACGCCTATGCGGGAGCGGTCATCGGCGAGGCTCGGAGCGATAAGGTGCGGGCGCTCGTCCATGTGGCGGCGCTGGCGCCTGACGAAGGGGAAACCGTGATGGCGGTGTTCAGCCGCGGTACGCCTCACCCCAAGGCACCGGCGCTCGCGCCGGACGGCCATGGACTGATCTGGCTGCCGCGCGAGGCCTTTGCGGACGCGTTCGCGCCGGATGCCAGGCCGGACGTGCAGCAGCTGCTGGTGGCTGTGCAGCGCCCTATCGCGCTCCCTTGCATCACGACGCCGGTCGGCCGCCCGCGCTGGCGCGACCTGCCGAGTTGGTACCTGCTCGCCGAGCACGACCGGATGATCGTCAAGGACACGCAGGCCTTCATGGCCGAGCGCATGCGTGCCACGGTGATCCGCCATCCGGTGGACCACACACCCAGCCTGACCGCGCCCGACGCGGTGGTCGACGTCATCCTGACCGCGCTCCGCGCCGTCCACTGAATGCCATCCCACAAGGAGACTCCCATGTCGAAATCCGTCGCCGTCATCACCGGCGCAAGTTCCGGAATCGGTCGCGCCACGGCGCTGCGCCTCGCGCGCGAATTCAAGGTGATCGTGCTGGTCGCGCAGGACGGTGAGGAGCTGGAGAGCGCCGCGCAGGCCGTGCGTCAACTCGGCATCGAGGCTTGGCCCATCGCTCAGGACCTCAGCCGGGCTGATGCGGCCGAGGCGGTCATCGGATCCACGCTGGCCCGTTTCGGCCGCATCGATGCGCTGGTCAACGTGGCCGGCGCCGTGCCCGGTTTGGACGTCTTCGAGATGAGCGACGCGCAGTGGGACAGCGGCCTTGCGCTGAAGTTCCACGGCGCGCGGCGCCTCACGGTGCGGGCCTGGGAAGCGCTGAAGGCCCAGGGCGGATCGGTTGTGTTCATCTCGGGCAACTCGGCGGAGAACCCCAAGGCCGCGCAGGCAGCCGTGGCGGCGATCAATGCCGCCATCGAGGCGTTGGCCAAGGCCTTCTCGGAGCGCGGCGTCGTCGACGGCGTGCAGGTCAACAGCGTGTCGCCCGGCGCGATCATGACCGGCCGGCGCCTCGGCATGCTGGAGAAAGCGGCCGCGGCCCGTGGCATCACGCTGGACGAGATGAAGGCGCTGTTCCTGAAGGGGGCAGGTATTGCCCGCTTCGGCGAGCCGGAGGAGATCGCCGAGCTGATTGCGTTCATCACCTCGCCCGGCGCGAGGTGGATGACGGGGACCGTGCTCCGCATGGACGGCGGGGAGATCAAGTCGGTCTGATCTTCTGCCGGGGAGGCGGCGGTCAGTGGGTTATCGCCGCTGATCCGGCAGAAAAAAAGCCCCTGCTACCTGACAAGCAGGCAACAGGGGCCGGGAAGGCTCAGCCTTTCAGCCGAGCACTTCAGTCACGATGCCTGCGCCGACGGTCTTGCCGCCTTCTTCTTTGCTGAGGACGAAGATCTGGGCTGGAGAACGCCACGCCATGGCCGGAATCGCCTCGCGACGGCGTCTATCACTTCGTCTACGCTCGTTCGACCGACGCATCCGCTCCTTGTCACCACCGTGTGCGTCGAGACCGTCCCCGAATCCGCGTCCCGTCGCGACGGCAAGGTGCGCATCCGCGTGCGGACGGATGCTGGACGCTACCCATGCGTGCTGTCACCACTTCAACTCAGCATTCCTGAAGTGAGGTTTCGGCAATTCACCGATGGCCAGGGGTCGGGGCCGGCAAGACAGTTCTGCGTGGGTGTTGGAGCCGGCGGCTGGAACGGACGCCAAGGTCGTGGAGCAGCCGTTATTGAGCCGACGCGCTAGACATTGGATAGCCCTTCGGAGTAGGAGTAGCCGCTATGCGCAGCGTTCGTCAGCATTCAGATGGGTTCACGCGAGGTGAACAGCGCAATCACCGTCCTGCTGCCCATATGCAATCCCTGGCTGCGCACACCGGCTCTGCACAACAGACGCTTGCGGATGTGCTTGCGAGCAGTCCGCGGCTAATTGCTCAGCGCCGAATGCTGGACGCCTTCTATGGTCAGCCCGTTCAGCTAAATGGCGGCGACAAGACGCAAGGGGAAGAACCAACGCCCACCACATCGGCCAGCCCTATCGCGGGAACGGTAGTGTCCGGAGGTTTGGCAGCGTACTTTGGTGCTACGAGAGCGGCTGCCACCCGGAACTGGGGTCCCCTCTTTACTCAGCTTGGCGGACTCACAGGAGAACTGCCCGCGCTGCTCTCTGGCCTTAGCGACCTCAGGAATCTGTTCATGGCTCGGAGTATGCCGAAGCTAGCGCTGGCGCTTGCTCCTGCTCTCGCAGTCTTGGGGGGCGGCCTCGCTCGGTTGTGGCCCACTCCAACCGGAGGCAAGCGAGCTGCCAGAGGGAGCCAAAGCCAGCCGCTGCCGAACCAGGGGGCGGACGAAACCAGTTAGCAAGCCCGGCGCTATCCGCATCTCGCCCAACCACCGCATTCGGCGGGAATGGTGCGGTGGTTTCAAGGGGGGGGGGTAGCAACGGTCGTTCTCGACAGATCCAGGCGGGTCGTCGCAGGCATCGCTGTCGGTCTGAGCCCGGTCGAGCCGCCCCTTTGCCCGGTGGCCCAGACATCCTCTTTGGTGTAGGAACGCGAGCCACGGAAATCTCGCCTGTCGACCTCGCAACGGCTGAGGCGCCCGGCCCCTCAATTGAAGGGCTAGGCTGATTGCCCGCCGCCGAATGTGTCTAGAACTTGTTGATGCCCTAAACACCCACGGCGGATGGAAAGGCGGAGGGCGGCAGCTGTTGCAGCTCGCGGAACTCAGGATCAAGGGCGAACTGGAACACCGGGGCGAGGCTGACGGTCCCGTCAAAGTTATACGTAGGACCGTTAAGCACTGACAAGAACGTGAGCCGTGCGGCCGCCTGAGTCCGCCCGCCGGGCGACGTCCAGTATTGCTGCGCCTGACGAATCAGCTGGTCCTCGGCGAGTGCATCTTCCGACGTCAGGATCGCCCAGCCATGCTGGCTCAAAAGCGCGGCGTAACGCTCTGCGGCCGCCAAGACGGAGGATGGCGTGACCTGCAAGCTGTTGCAGACACGAAGAAAGGTGTCGAACTGAAGCGGGCTCTTACCTGCTTCAACTTTCGTCCACGCGCTAGGCGTTTTGCCGATCCAATCGGCAATCTGAGCCTGATGGTAGTTGCGCTCGGTGCGAACTTCTCTGAGAAGAATTACACAGATGCTCGCTACGGAAGCGATCTTGCCTTCATCGGTACTCATACGGATTTCCTCGAATTGGATCGAACATCGAATTCATTTGAGGAATGTACACGTTCCCCGTGGGAACATCAATGATCTCTTGAGGAACTTTCGAAGGGCGGAGATAGATACATCTTCAGATCGCTGACTTTAGGGTAATGGCACGTCATGGAGTGCGCGGCCGACGCTGTCGACCAGTTGGTTGGGTGCCGACTTCAAATGACCGCCATCAGCCTGGACCGGCCGGTCGCGCCGAGGCCGCGGATGAGCGCACATGGCGATCATCGGGTGGCCAACGATCCCATAGTTCTTGTTGAAAGACGGGCCGCCCGGTCCGCTCCCTGAAGCGCACCCCTGCACCGCTCCACCCTGGCGTGCCAACGAGCAGCCAGATGCGCGCTGGAGTTCCAAGTTAAGCGCAAACAATTCCAAACTCAGTGAAAACCGACAGCTACCTCCGCTTCATCCCCTCTTTTTTGCAGTCTGTCGCCCCCCGCTGGGTGAGCGCGGGGGCGCTTGCTATGGTGTGCTACATCAGCAACACACCGGCGCTCCGGCGCCCCGCGTCATGCACAGCTGGAACGATCAAGCGCCGATCTATCAGCAGCTCGCCGACCGACTGGCGTCGCAGCTGCTCGACGGCGATCCCCCGGAGGGCGAAGCACTGCCCTCCGTGCGCACGCTGGCCAGCCAGTACCTCATCAACCCGCTGACCGTCAGCCGCGCGTTGCAGGCCCTCGTCGACGAGGGACTCGTCGAGAGCCGCCGCGGCCTGGGCATGTACGTCCGCGACGGCGCCCGCATCCGGTTGCTGCACACCGAGCGGGAACAGTTCCTCCAGGAGGAATGGCCCCGGTTGCGGGAGAAACTCCGCCGCCTGGGCCTCCGGCCGCAAGACCTGAATTGGGAGGACGCATGAAGACGCTCATCGAGGCCAGCCACCTGAGCCTGAACTACGGCCGCAAGGCCGCGCTGCAGGACCTGACCTTCACCATCCCCGCCGGCCGCGTCGTCGGACTGCTCGGCCACAACGGCGCCGGCAAGACCACGCTGATGAAGACGCTCGTCGGACTCAAGCGCGCCCAGGGCGAGCTCCGCGTGCTCGGCCTCGATCCGCATTCGGACCGCGCCCAGCTCCTGACCTCGCTCTGCTACATCCCCGACGTCGCCGTGCTGCCGCGCTGGGCCAAGGTGTCCGAGCTGATCCGCCTGATGGCCGGCCTGCAGCCGGCGTTCTCCGCCGACCGCGCCCGGCAGCTGCTCAAGCGCACCTCGGTCACCGAGAACGACAAGGTCAAGCACCTCTCCAAGGGCATGGTCACGCAGCTGCACCTCGCGCTGATCGCGGCCATCGACGCGAAGCTCATGATCCTCGACGAGCCGACGCTCGGCCTGGACGTGATGTCGCGCAAGAGCTTCTACGAGATGCTCATCGACGAGTGGTGCGACGGCGAGCGCTCGGTGCTCATCTCCACCCACCAGGTCGAGGAGGTCGAGACCCTGTTGTCCGACGTGCTGATGCTCGATGAGGGCCGGCTGGTGCTGAACATCTCGCTCGCGGAAATGGACGAGCGCTTCGTCGCGCTGTCGCATGACCCCGACGCCGCCGAGCTGGTCGCCGCCAACCATCCGCTGCTGCGCTACCGCGTGCAGGGCCGGCCCGCCGCACTGTTCGACGGCGTGCCGCCCGATGCCGTCGCGCATCTGGGCCAGCGCGTGCGCCCCAGCCTCGTCGACCTCTTCATGGCGCTGACCCGCAAGCCCGAGCGCCAGGCCACCGAAGCCTGACCGGCGCCTGCTGCGACGCTCCGCGATCCGCTGCGACCCTCTTCAAAGGACCACCCCATGACGCTCTTCAACACGCTGCTGCTGCGCGAGTGGCTGCAATACAAGCGGGCCTGGATCGGCCTGGTGCTGGCGCCCGTGCTGGTGCTGCTGGCGCTGGTGCCGTTTAGCCAGGTCGACGGCATCGACGTGCCCAGCCCCGAGCCGGTGGCGCTGATCGCCGGCCTGCTGACCGTCGGCCTGGTGCTGGCGCTGGCCCTGGCCGTTTCGGTCTATCAGCTGATGGGCCTGGCCCGCCGCGACCAGCAGGACCGCTCGATCGAGTTCTGGTCGTCGCTGCCCGGCAGCCATGCCGCCAGCATTGGCGCGCCCATCGTCGCCCACGGCATCCTCGTGCCCGTCGTCGCCACGCTGCTGGCGCTGGTCGGCGGCGCCATCGTCGGATCGGCGATGGCGTTCAAGGAATTCGGTTTCGCCGCGCTGCAGCAGACGCAGTGGGGCGCGCTGTTCCAGGCCACCGTGTGGCTCGGGCTGCGGCTCGCGGTCGGGCTGGTGCTCGCGGCGCTGTGGCTCTCGCCCATCGTGCTGGCGCTGATGGCCGCCTCCGCCTGGCTCAAGCGCTGGGGCGCCCCGCTGCTCGTGATCGCGGTCGCGGCCTTCCTCAACATCTACAAGAACGAGACCGCCGCCGAGGTCCTGCGCAACGCGCTGATCACGCAGGTCGCGGGCGTCGGCCGCTCGCTCGTCCAGACCGGGACCCGGCTGGTCATCGATTCGGACAAGGAGGGCCACCTCAACCTGCAGGACTTCTTCGACATGCTCTATCGCTTCCCGGACTACGCCCGGGAAGGGCTGCCGCAGGTCCTGCAAGCCGCCTGGCATCCGCAGTTCATCGGCGGGTTGATCGTCGCGGGCCTGTGCTTCTGGCTGCTGGTCCTGCAGCGCAAGCGCAGCCTCTGAACGAGCATGAAGCGCCCCTCGAGGGCGCTTCTCTTTCAGCCCATCGTCGGGAACGGGCTGACGCCGATGATCAGCCGGTGCAGCCCCATGACGAGCGCGATCCAGGCGACGACGCCGATGGCGACCGAGATCGCCGTCCCCTTGGCGGTGCCCGCCGGCGGCGGCGGCGCGGCACGGCGCCGGGCCGACCGGAAGTCCAGGATCGCCCAGGCCAGGAAGGCGCCGAACAACACCACATCCGCGACCGTGTTGTTGGCCAGCAGGTGACCGAAGGCCCACAGCTTCACGGACAGCAGCATCGGGTGACGCAGCTTCGCCTGGAAGTGGTTGCGCGGCACGTGCGATGCCGCCAGCAGGATCAGCGAGGGCAGCATCAGCAGCCCGGCCAGGTGGTTCATGCCGCGGGGCGTCGGCCACAGCGGATGCGGCGTCAGCCGCGCCTGCCCGTAGCCCCAGATGATCAGCAGCAGGCCGATCACGGCGAACGCGGTGTAGGTGAGCTTCCAGCGTTTCTCGCCCCAGTCGGCGAGGCGGGCCTCGCGCCAGGCCGGCGCGACGATGCGGACCGAATGCGGCCCGAGGAAGAGGATCAGTCCGAGGATGAGTGCCCACATGGTGAAGTCGCTCCTTTGCGGCGCGGACTATGCCTCCGCCGGGAGGACATCACCAGTGGTATCCGGATCAAGAGACCCTTGTCGCGGACGGCTCGAATGCGGGAGACGCGGGCGTGGTGGCGGACGGTTGGTCCGTCGGGGCCTGGACCTGGCGCAGATCGCCTTCGGCGTGGTCGAGCCACGCCATCGCGGCCAGCAGGGCCAGCACCGCGACGGCGATTCCGATCGCCGGCAGCAGCAGGCGTCGCCAGCGATGGGCGGCAATGGGCGGTTGCGCGGGGATGGGCGGCGCGGCGCCGTGGAGACGGGCAGGGGCTTTCATGGCGGAACTCCTCAGGACATGGAGGTCGCCGCGGTGCTCAGCGGAGCACGGCGCCGAGACCCCACAGCAGTGACGGATAGACCGCGCCCCAGGCCACCGCGAGGATCGCGAGGGCTTTCAGGCCGATGACGATCGGCGGGACGTGCTTGGTCGTGACGGCGGGCTTCGACATGGTGCGCTCCTTGAGCTGGCGACTCATGATCTGCAAACGGCGTGCCAGCTCTGCGCGTTGACGGGACCGCCCGTCTAAAACACGACGTTACTCACGCGCTACCGGACTGACATCGTTCTGGTCCGCACGCCACGGAGTCCCTCGCGCTCACGCGCTCCGGTCCACCCGCAGCGCCAGCAGCACCGAGGTGTGCGTCTTGATCACGCCCTCGATGTCGCCGATCTCGTCGAGCAGCGCGTCCAGGCGCGCGGTGCTGTCGGCGCGCAGCGTGGCCATGTAGTCGAACTCGCCGCTGACCGACGCCAGCTGACGCAGCTCCGGCAGCCGGGAGAGCAGCTTCACCACCTCGCGCCCCGCGCGGGGCTGCACCGTGATGCCGACGAAAGCCTGCACGCCGCGCTCGACCGCCTCGCCGCCCAGCCGCACCGTGTAGCCGGCGATCAGGCCCTCGGCCTCCAATCTCGCCAGCCGCGCCACCACGGTGGTGCGGGCCACGCCCAACTTGCGTGCAAGGTCGGCGGTGCTTTCCCGCGCATTCGCCTGCAGCAGCGCGATCAGGTCGCGGTCCGTCTGGTCGCGCAGCGTCGCGTGGGAAACGGCGGGTGCTTCGCTCACTGTGCCGACGGACGTCTTCTTCGCATTCATGGGCAGGGCCTTCTACAGGCTGTGACGGAGTTCTCGGGATAAACCCTCATTTTCGCCGGAATGAATGATCTGGCTGACGAATCGTCAGTATCGACGTGTTTTTCGTCGAACTCGCGCTTTCTTTCGTCAGTGCAGGTCGGGACACTGCCCTCATCGCATCTGAAACCTCATCCGCACAGGATCACAAGGAGTACGACATGAAAGTGGCATTGCTGGGCGCCGGACACATCGGCCAGACGATCGCGCGACTGTTGCAGGGCAGCGGCGACTACCAGGTCACCGTGATCGACAAGAACGCCGCCGCGCTGCAGCTGCTGGCGGGTCAGGGCCTCGCGACCAAGACCGTCGACACCGAGGACAAGGCCCAGCTCGCCGCCGCGCTGCGCGGCAACGACGTGGTCGTGAACGCGCTGCCGTACCACCTGGCCATCACCGCCGCGCACATGGCGCTGGAAGCCGGCTGCCACTACTTCGACCTGACCGAGGACGTCGCCGCGACCAAGGAGATCAAGCGCATCGCCGAAGGCGCGAAGACCGCCTTCATGCCGCAATGCGGCCTGGCGCCGGGCTTCATCGGCATCGTGGCGCACCACCTGGCCAAGAGCTTCGACTCGCTGAGCGACGTCAAGATGCGCGTCGGCGCGCTGCCCGCCTTCCCGACCAATGCGCTGAAGTACAACCTGACCTGGTCCGTCGACGGCCTGATCAACGAGTACTGCCATCCCTGCGAAGCGATCCATGACGGTGTCTCCATCGCCGCGCTGCCGCTGGAAGGCCTGGAGCACTTCTCGCTGGACGGCACCGAGTACGAGGCCTTCAACACCTCCGGCGGCCTCGGCACGCTGTGCGAGACCTGGGAGAACAAGGTCCGCAACCTGGATTACAAGACCGTCCGCTATCCCGGCCACCGCGACCTGATGATGTTCCTGCTGGACGACCTGGCGCTGAAGAACGACCAGGAGAAGCTCAAGGACATCATGCGCAAGAGCATGCCGGCGACCATGCAGGACGTGGTCCTGGTGTTCGTGACCGTGTCGGGCATGAAGAACGGCGTGCTGATGCAGGAAGTCTTCGCCCGCAAGATCTTCGCCGAGCGCGACGGCGCGCAGCCGCTGTCGGCCATCCAGATCACCACCGCCGCCGGCATCTGCGCCGCGGTCGACCTGTTCCGCGAAGGCAAGCTGCCGCAGTCGGGCTTCGTGCGTCAGGAAGAAGTGGCGCTGCCGGACTTCCTGGCCAATCGCTTCGGCAAGGCGTATCAACAGTGCCGTCAAGTGGAATCCATCGGCTGATGGATCGGCTGATCGATCGACTCGTTCGATGCAATCAGCCCATCGCACGACCTGCCTGAACGCCTGAAGGAGAATTCCCCGATGACTTCCACCACCACCGACCTGCTGGCCACCCTGGGCGTGCCGGCCGCCGCCGTCACCGGCGGTTCCATGACCGTCCGCAGCCCCATCGACGGCGCCGTGATCGGCGCGGTCCACGAGGCCAAGGCCGCCGACATGACCGCCGCGATCGCCAACGCGCAGCAGGCCTTCCTGGCCTGGCGCACCGTGCCGGCGCCCAAGCGCGGCGAACTCGTGCGCCTGTTCGGCGAGGAGCTGCGTGCCAACAAGGCGGCGCTGGCCCGCCTGGTCTCGCTGGAGGCCGGCAAGGTGACCAGCGAGGGCGAAGGCGAAGTGCAGGAGATGATCGACATCTGCGACTTCGCCGTCGGCCTGTCGCGCCAGTTGCACGGCCTGACCATCGCCAGCGAGCGTCCCGGCCACCGCATGATGGAGCAGTACCTGCCGCTGGGCGTGGTGGGCATCATCTCGGCGTTCAACTTCCCGGTGGCGGTGTGGGCGTGGAACTCGGCGCTCGCGCTGGTCTGCGGCGACACCTGCGTGTGGAAGCCCAGCGAGAAGACCCCGCTGACCGCGCTCGCGACGCAGGCGCTGTTCGAGAAGGCCGTCGCCCGCTATGAAGGCGCGCCGAAGTTCCTGTCGCAGGTCCTCATCGGCGGCGCCGGTGTCGGCGAAGCGATGGTCGACGACACGCGCGTGGCGCTGGTCTCCGCGACCGGCTCGACCCGCATGGGCCGCGCGGTGGGCCCGCGTGTCGCGGCGCGCTTCGGCCGTTGCCTGTTGGAGCTGGGCGGCAACAACGCGATCGTCGTCACGCCGAGCGCGGACCTGGACCTCGCCGTGCGCGGCATCCTGTTCGGCGCCTACGGCACGGCCGGCCAGCGTTGCACCACGACGCGCCGCGTGATCGCGCATGAGTCGATCCATGACGAGCTCGTCGCCCGCCTGGACCGCGCCCGCGCGCAGCTCAAGATCGGCAGCCCGGTCGAGCCCGGCAACCTGATCGGCCCGCTGATCGACAAGGCCGCCTTCGACGCGATGCAATCGGCCCTGGCCGCCGCGCGCGAGCAGGGCGGCGAAGTCAGCGGCGGCGAACGCGCGTTGGCGTCCCAGTACCCGGAAGCGTTCTACGCGGTGCCGGCGCTGGTCCGCATGCCGGCGCAGTCGGCCATCGTGAAGCACGAGACCTTCGCGCCCATCCTGTACACGCTGAAGTACAAGACGCTGGACGAGGCGATCGCGCTGCAGAACGACGTGCCGCAGGGCCTGTCCTCGGCGATCTTCACCAACGACATCCGCGAGGCCGAGACCTTCGTCAGTGCCAGCGGTTCCGATTGCGGCATCGCCAACGTGAACATCGGCACCTCGGGCGCGGAGATCGGCGGGGCCTTCGGTGGCGAGAAGGAAACCGGCGGCGGTCGCGAGTCCGGCTCGGACGCGTGGAAGGCGTACATGCGCCGCACGACCAACACCGTCAACTACTCGCGCGAGCTGCCGCTGGCACAGGGCGTCAAGTTCGATGTCTGAGCGGACGGTGGAACTGCAGGCGTTGACGGCGCTCAACGCCAAGGTCGCGGCGGCGGTGGACAGCGGGCTGTTCCAGCTGCTGCACGGAGCGCTCGGCGACGAGGCGGCCCGCGCCGCCTTCGCGCGGGTGCAGGTCGTGCCGGCGCTGCTGCGTCCGGCCGGCAAGCGCGTGTCGCGCGCCGAGCTGGCGCAGGCGCTGAACATGGCGCTCTTCCTCGACGTCACCGACCGCGTGCCGATGGCGGCGGCCTACGTGGCAGACCTGCAACGTGACGGGCAACAACTCGTCTTCGACCACGGTGCGCTGCGCACGGTGGCGTGGCCGTCCGGCGCGCTGCCGCCGGGCGAGGCCGCGATCACGCGCGTGTTGAGACCGCTCGGCTTTGCGATGGCGGCGACCTATCCGCTGCCGCGCCTGAAGATGACCGGCCGCGCCTGGCGCCACGCCGACTTCCCCGAGGACATCGCGCAGTTCTTCGTCTCGGAGCTGCATCCGGAGCGCTTCTCCGGCAGCTTCCAGGGCGCGGTGACGCGGGTGCTGTCGACCTCGCAGGATCCGCTGACGCCGGCGGACCTGGCGCTGCTGGAGCACCTCGCGCGCGACGGCGATCTGCCGACCGCGTCCGCGGCGGCGCTGCTGCCTAAGCTGGTCGGCTGCTTCGATCGGCAGCATGCGCTGTTCGAGGCGGACGACTACCAGGTGCTGCTGGCCGAATCGGCCGAGATGGCCTGGATCGCGACCGAGGGCAACGCCTTCAACCATGCGACCGACCGCGTGGCCGACATCGAATCCGTCGTCGCGGCACAGCGTGCGCTCGACCGGCCGGTGAAGGACTCGATCGAGACCTCCGCCACCGGGCGCGTGCGCCAGACCGCGTTCAAGGCGGCGCGCGTGATGCGCGAGTTCCTCGATCGCGGCCAGCGCGTGATGCTCGAGGTGCCGGGCAGCTTCCACGAATTCATCCAGCGCGCGCCGCTCGATGAGTCGGGCGCGTTGGACCTGGCCTTCGACGCGGGCAACGCGACGGGCATCTTCAAGATGACGGCCGGCGCGGCCAAGGATGCCGACACCACGGGCGAGGCCGCGGCGTGCTGAGCTTCCAGGCCGGTGGTTTCCTCGCGGAGGCGATCGCCGTCTGCGGCGACGCCTTCGTGCAGGTGGGCGCGGACATCGAGCCGCGCTACCTGCAGCCCGCGCGTTATGCGGCGGGACGTGCGGCCGCGCTCGTGCGCCCGGGCAGCCGCGACGAAGCGGCGCGCGTGCTGGCGCTCGCGGCGGCCTGCGGTCTCCGCGTGGTCGTGCAGGGCGCGCACACCGGGCTGGTCCGCGCAGGCACGCCCGATGACGCGAACGGCGAGGTGCTGCTCAGCACCGAGCGGCTGCGCGAGGTCTTCGAACTGGACCTGCTCGACCGCACGCTGCGCGTGTCGTCGGGCTTCCGGCTGTCGGAGATCAACGAGCGACTCGAACCGCACGGCCTGTGGTTCCCCGTCGACCTGAGCGCCGATCCGTCGATCGGCGGCATGGTGGCGCACAACACCGGCGGCACGCGGATGCTGCGCTACGGCGACGTGCGCGCCAATACGCTGGCGCTGGAAGTCGTGCTCGCGGAGCCTGCGGGTCAGGTCTTGCGCCTGGGGCAGGGACTGCAGAAGGACAACTCGGCGCTCGCACTGGGGCAGCTGTTCATCGGCTCGTCCGGCAGCCTGGGCCTGGTCAGCGAGGTGACGATCAAGCTCGCGCCCCTGCCGCGCCAGCGCGCCGTGGCGCTGGTGGCGCCCGCGTCGCTGGCCGAGGTGTTCCCGCTCTACGCCGACGTAATGCAGCGCTGGGGCGGGCTGGTGTCCGCCTTCGAAGGCATCAGCCGCGCGGCGCTCGAAGCGGGGTTGCATGGCCAGGATGTCGCGCGTTGGTTTGAAGGCCAACTGCCGGACTACGCGATGCTCATCGAGCTCAGCAGCGAGCTGCCGGCGGATCAGCTCTCGCTCAACGGACTGCTGCAGTCCTGGCTCGAAGGCGAGTTCGAATCGGGACGCGTGCGCGACGCCGTGCTCGACGCCGACGAGGCGATCTGGGGCCTGCGTCATCGCATCAGCGAAGGGCTGCGGGTGCAGGGAAAAGTGATCGGGCTCGATCTTTCGTTGCCACGGAAGCACTTCATGGCCTTCCGTGAGCGCGGGGCGGCGTGGCTGGCCGAGCGTTTCCCGCAGGCGCGGCTCGCCGACTTCGGTCACCTCGGCGACGGCGGGATGCACTTCAACATGGTGTGGCCGGCGAGCGCCGGATCGCTCACGCCGGAGCAAGAGCTGACCCTGCGCGAGGGCCTGTACGCGCTGGTCGCGGAGCTGGGCGGATCGATCAGCGCGGAGCACGGGGTCGGGCCACAACTGCAGTCGGCGTACCGGGCGCACTGGGAGCGCGTGGAGCCTGCGATGCTGGATTGGGCGAGGAGAGTACAGGCGTTGTGGGATCCGCACACCCGTCTTGGAAAAGTGAGTTGGGGCGGCTGAATCGCTTGCCAGTATTCGAAAGCGTGCTAAAGTCCAATTCCTCGCTGCAACGCAAGTTGTGACGAGGAAATCCTGAAAGCCCAGGTGGCGGAATTGGTAGACGCACTAGTTTCAGGTACTAGCGGGTAACTCCGTGGAGGTTCGAGTCCTCTCCTGGGCACCAAATCTGAAAAGCCGGCTTCGAGCCGGCTTTTCTCATTCTGAAGCCCAGGAAGTGATGTCCAGTGGACATCACGCGAGGACTCGAATGGTTTGGACCGGGAGGTCCAAACCGGGGTCGCGCTTGCGTGACCGAGTGCTCTCCGCGGTGTCAGCGAGCGGAGTTCAAACGCTCCGGGGCTCCCCGCCCGCACCGAACGTTTCGGTATGGCAAAGTCGGGCGAGCTTTCCGGATCCTTATGCCGCCACGTAAACCCGCCACCATCATCGACGTCGCCCGAGAAGCGGGCGTCTCCATCAAGACGGTATCCCGGGTCCTGAACCAAGAGCCGGGCGTCCATTCCGAAACGCGCGAGGCGGTGCTGAAGGTCGTCGCCGACCTCAAGTACCGGCCCAAGCAGTCGGCGCGCAGCCTCGCCGGCGGACGTTCCTTCCTGATCGGTCTGCTGTACTACGACCCGTCCGCGGCCTTCGTCGGCGGTGTCCAGCAGGGCGCGACGCTGCGCTGCCGGGAGGCCGGCTACCACCTCGTCGTCGAGTCTCTCCACAACGACGCCCCCGACCTCGCGATGCAGGTCGACCGCATGGTCTCCGCGCTGCGTCCCGACGGCATGATCCTCACGCCGCCGCTGTGCGACAACCCGCAGGTCCTGGCCGCGTTGCGCGAGAGCCAGACCCCCTGCGTGCTGATTTCCCCCGCCGCCGACGAGCCCGACCACCCGAGCGTCCGCATGGACGACGTGCACGCCGCGGAAGAGATCACCAACCTGCTGATCAGCCTGGGACACACCCGCATCGCGATCATCAAGGGCGCGAAGGAGCAGGTCGCCTCCAGGCGCCGCTACCAGGGCTACCTGGCCGCGTTGAAGGCGCACAAGCTGCCGCTCGACAAGGACCTGGTGGTGCAGGGCGACTTCACCTTCGACACCGGCGTCGAAGCCGCCTATCAACTGTTGAGCCGTCGCCAGCGCCCGACCGCGGTCTTCGCGAGCAATGACGACATGGCGCTGGGCGTGCTCGCCGCGGCGCAGCGGCTGGGTCTGGCGGTGCCGGGCGACCTCTCGATCGCCGGCTTCGACGACACGCCCGCCGCCGCGCGTGTGTGGCCGCCGCTGACGACGGTGCGCCAACCGATGGACGACATGGCGCGCGTCGCGGTCGACCTGCTGATCGGTGCGCCGCGTGACGCGGAGCCCGATGCGGAAGCCGACGAGGCCGCCAAGACCAGACACCGCGTCCTGCCGCACGAGCTGGTCGTGCGCGACTCCACCGCGGTGCTCGGCACGACCACCGCGCCGCGTCTCAAAAAGGTCTGACGTTCGAAGGCCTGAGGGGATCCTGGCGACGAAACCTCAGGCGGCTCGCCGGCCCGTCCGCGCGAGGAGCTGTTCGATCAGCACCCGATGCGGCGGCAGGTCCCGCAGCGCATGCGCGCCGAGCTGCGCGATCGTCGCGAACTCCCTGCGAGCCTCCTCGCCGCGCATCAGCGCCGCCGCCCCGGTGCCGAGCTGCGTCTCGAATTCCATTCCGTAGAGCACGTACTGCCAGCTGGCCGGCAGGTACATCTCGACGTCGGTGATGAAGTCCAGCCTTTGCGGCGGCCGGCAACGCCACATCGCGAGCTTTTCCTTCAGCGAGTCGGTGAACGACGCCAGGTCCGCGTTGTCGCGCCAGAACGCCGTGTCCGTGCGCTGCGTCAGTCCGTAGTGCAGCTTGATGAAGTCGACGATCCGCGCGTAGCGCTCCTTCATGAACGCGTTGAAGTGCCTGGCCACCGGCGCCGTGTCGCCGTTGAACGGGAACAGCTGTCCGATCAGATACGCCGCGGTCTCGATGAGCCCGATGCCCGACGACTCCAAGGGCTCCAGGAACCCGCCCGACAGACCGACCGCCACGCAGTTCTTCACCCACTGCGTCTCGCGATACCCGATGTTGAGCGCGAGCTTGCGCGGCGTCAGCGCGTCCGACGCCGGCCCGATGTAGCGGCGCAGCGCGCGCTCCGCTTCCTCGTCATCGCAATGCCGGCTGCTGTAGACATGGCCGATGCCGCGCCGTTCCTGCAGTCCGATGTCCCAGATCCAGCCGTGGTCCTGCGCGCTCGCGATCGTGTACGACGCGATCGGTGCATCGGGCCGCGCATACGGCACCTGCATCGCCAGCGCGCTGTCGACGAAGAGCACGTCCCGCATCGACTTGAACGGCGAGCCCAGCGCCTCGCCGATCAACCGCGCGCGGAAGCCGCTGCAATCGACATAGAGCCCGGCGGTCAATACGCCGGCTTCCTTCGTATGCACCGCGGCGATCGCGCCCTGTTCATCGAGATCCACGCGATCCACCGTGGCGATCACGCGCTTCACGCCGAGTGCCTGACCGTGCTCCGCCAGCAGCGCCGCGAAGCGGCCGGCGTCGAAGTGATACGCGTAGTTCAGCGGTCCGAGGAAGTCCCCATCGCTCGCGCGCTTCGGCCCATGCCGGGCATCGGCCACCGCCTTCTGCAGCGTCACCGCCTCGGCGAAAGCGCGCCCTTCGCCGGCATCGCCCATCAGCCAGTACGGCAGCAGCTCCGGCGCACCCGGCCGCTGGCTCGGCTGGCTGAACGGATGGAAGTAGTGATCCGCGCCGGGCGTCCCCGGCGGCCGCACCCAATGCTCGAAACGGATGCCCTGCTTGTACGTCGCCGAGCAGGCTTCGAGGAACTCGGCCTCCCCGATGCCGATCGCCGACAGCGTGCCGCGGATCGAGGGGAAGGTGCCTTCGCCCACGCCGATGATGCCGATGTCGCTGGATTCCACCAGCGTGATGCGGACGCCGCCGTGCGCGGTGCCGAGCTGCCGCGCGAGGAACGCGGCGGTCAGCCAGCCGGCCGTGCCGCCGCCGACGATGAGGATGTCCTGGATGGGCTGCATGTGCTTGTCTCCTGTTGTCTTCTGACGGACCGCGGATCGCGGCCCGGATGCCGTCGGGATCGATGTCCGGCTCGATGTCCGGATCTACGGGTAAATGATAGTGAGCAAAATGACAACGATGTCAATCGAGGCGTTGACAACGTTGTCATGCGTTGCCTACGATGTACTCAAATTACAAGAACAAGACCCGGAACAGAGCTTCGTATCGAAAGCCCACCAGGAGACAACATGACTGACCGCCTCATCCGCCGGCCGCGCCTCGGCCTGTCCACGCCTGTCCAGATCGCGGTCCTCGCGCTGCTGGCCAGCGCTGCCCACGCTCAATCGACCGAAGCCCCCGCGCCGGCGCCGCAGGCCGAAAGCAGCAACACCGCCTCGACGTCGTCGGCCGACGCCAAGGAGAGCAAGGCCCTGCCGCAAGTCGTCGTCACGGCGACCAAACGCGCCACCTCGTTGCAGAAGACCCCGATCGCGGTGACCGCGATCAGCGCGTCGACGATCGACGACGCCCACGTCAAGAGCATGCTCGACGTGTTCAACCTCGTGCCCAGCATGCAGGGCACGGGGCAGGGCGACCACGGCATCGTGAGCATCACGCTGCGCGGCATCGGCAACGACTCCGCCAAGACCGAGTACGCCGACCCCGAGGTCGCGCTGTTCGTCGACGGCGTCTTCGCGCCGCGCCCCGAGGGCGCCGCGACCATGCTGTTCGACCTGGACGGCATCGAAGTGCTGCGCGGCCCGCAGGGCACGCTGTGGGGACGCAACTCCACCGTCGGTACGATCAACATGAAGACGGCCAAGCCGGTGCTGAAGGACAACTCCGGCTACGTCGAGCTCGGCACCGGCAGCTACAACCGCCTGGGCGCGAAGGGCGCGATCAACATCCCGCTGGGCGACACGCTCGCGGCGCGCGTGGCCTTCATCCACGAGCAGCACGACGGCTACGTCGACTACCAGAAGCCCACGCAGTACACGCTGGCGCAGCAGCAGGCCGCCTACAACGCGGGGAATACCGCGGGCGCCTTCCCCCCGTTCCAGCCGATCAACTACAACCTGTTTACCACCGGCGGACCGAAGTACAACGCGCAGGATCAAACCGCCGCGCGCCTGAGCTTCCTGTGGCAGCCGATCAAGGCCTTCCGCTGGGACGTGTCGGTGGAGCAGTTCGCCGATCGCGGCACGCCGGCGATGAGCCTGATGCAGACGCCGCGCGAAGGCCAGAAATTCTGGTCCGCGCTGATCGACACGGCCCCGTCGCTGAAGCGCGACTCGACCTCGATCCGCAGCCGCGCGGAGTACGACATGGGCGGCATGTCGCTGGCCTACGTGGCGGGCTACACCCACTTCAAGGGCTCGGGCACCTACGACCAGGACTTCGGCGTCCAGATGCCGACCAGCTTCACGACCGGCGCCAACCACCAGGAAGACAACACCGTCTGGACCAGCTACCGCAGCCAGAGCCATGAACTGACGCTGCAGAGCACGGCCAAGCAGACCATCGACTGGGTGCTGGGCCTGTACTACGCGGCCGAGGACAACGGTATCCGCTTCGACATCCCGATCATGAACGGGACGCAGCAGGGCACCGTGAGCTGGCAGGGCTCGTTCATCCAGCCGAAGGAGACCGTCGATTCCAAGGCCGTCTTCGGCCAGGCGACCTGGAACCTGACCGACGCCTTCCACGTGACCGGCGGCCTGCGCTACACGCACGACGACCGCAAGAACATCGGCGGTCGCGGCTGGACCTGGAACAGCAACCCCGCCGCGCCGCAGATCCCGCTGAACCCGACGATCGATCCGACCGATCCGGCCAACGGCTACGTCGCGGGCAACATCAACGACGCGCACTACAAGGGCAGCAAGACGACCTGGCTGGCGCGCGCGACCTACGACATCGACAAGAGCTCGATGGCCTACGGCAGCGTGTCCACCGGCTACAAGTCCGGCGGCACCGGCGACGGCGGCCTGCCCTACGGACCGGAGACGCTCACCAACTACGAGGTCGGCTACAAGACCTCGTTGCTGGACGGCCGCATGACCTTCAACGTCAGCGCGTACCACATGAAGTTCAAGGACTTCCAGTTCAGCGCGCCGGTGATCGTCAACGGCAACCGCCAGTTCGCCTACTCCAACGCGGAGGGCGCGAAGGTGTCGGGCCTCGAGGTCGAGACCTCCTGGATGATCACCAACGACGACAAGCTGATGCTGTCGGCCTCGTACACGAAGACCAAGCTCGGCGCGCTGGTGGCGGCGTCCAACGACTACCAGCTGCCCACCTGCTTCGATCCGACGCTGGGCGGCACCTGCCTGAACGTCACCGGCAACGACCTGCCGCACGCGCCGAAGGTGGCGATCCAGCTGATGTATGAACACGTCTTCCCGCTCGCCAACGGCGACCAGGTCGCGCCACGCATCAGCTACCACTACCAGTCGTCCAACTGGCTGTCGGTCTTCAACCTGGGCGAGGGCGACCGCCAGAAGGCGTACTCGACGGCGGACATCAGCGTGCGCTACACGTCGAAGAAGAACTGGTACGTCGACGGCTTCGTGCGCAACGTCTCGGACGAGAAGATCAAGACCAGCGCCGGCAGCTCGGTGAGTTTCGCCAATCCGGTGTGGACCGCGCAGTACGCGGCGCCGCGCACCTTCGGCGTGAACGCGGGCTACAACTTCTGATCGCTGTGCCCGACGTCCACCTGACCCGGCGATCGGCAGCGCGTGCGCTGCTGGTGGCCGGGGCCGCCGCCGCGCTCCCTGCGGCGTTTCCCGCGGCGGCCCAGGTGGCCCCGACGCCCGCACCGACCTCGGTGCTGCGCGTCGCCACATTCCCCGACCTCGACCGTGCCGCGATCGCGGCCGCGCCCCGGTGGCGCGCGCTGCATCCGGAGGTCGAGCTCAAGTTGCTGTCGATGCAGTACGCGGATCACCACCTGTCGATGACGACGGCGTTGGCGACGGGCTCCGGCCTGCCCGACGTGATGGCGATCGACCTGCGCTACATCGGCAAGTTCGCCGGCTCGGGCGGGTTCCTCGATCTGAACCAGGCGCCGTTCCACGCGGCCGCGCATGCGGACGAGTACGTCCGCTTCGCGATGGCGCAGGGCGCGGGGCCGAAGGGCGAGCAGGTCGCGATTCCCGCCGACATCGGCCCCGGCACGCTGATCTACCGCAAGGACCTGCTCGACCAGGCCGGTGTCAGCGAGACCGAGATCACCCGCGACTGGTCCTCGTACCTGGCCGCGGGCGAACGCATCCGCAAGTCCACCGGCGCCTACCTGATGGCCGATGCCGCCGACCTGCGCGACATCGCGCTGCGCCAGGGCCTGCAGGACGGCGAGGGCCTCTACTTCGACGCGGAAGGCCGCGTGCTCGTCGAGTCGGCGCGCTTCCGCCACGCCTTCGAGCTCGGCCGCGCCGCGCGCCGCGCGGGCCTGGACGCGCGCGCGATCGCCTGGACCAACGACTGGGCCGCGGGCTTCAAGCAGGGCCGCATCGCGACCCAGATGATGGGCGCCTGGCTCGTCGGCCAGCTGCGCAACTGGATCGCGCCGCAGACGGCGGGGCTGTGGCGCTCGGCGCCGCTGCCCGGCGGTGTGCAGGCGGCGTACGGCGGTTCGTTCTATGCGATCCCGAAGAAGGCCGCCAACAAGAGCGCCGCCTGGGACTTCATCCGACTGATGACCGCCGATGCGCAGGTGCAGCTGGATTCGCTCAAGGTGCTCGACAGCTTCCCCGCGATGCGCGCGGTGCTGCGCGATCCGGTGATGGACGAGCCGATCGCCTTCCTCGGTGGACAACGCGCGCGTCAGCTCTGGCGAGAGACCGCGACCCACATCCCGGCGATCCCGGTGAACCGATTCGACGTGCTGGCGACGACGGTCATCCGCGACGAGTTCGAGCGCGTCGTTGCCAAGGGCAAGGCCATCGGCGAGGCGCTGGCCGACGCGCGTCATCTCATCGAGCGCCGCGCGCGCCGCCGTTGAGGCCACACGGATGTCCGCGCGCCGCTTCCCCTCGCTCACCGCACTGCGCCTGCCGTCGTTGCGACTGCCGGCGCTGCGATCGCGTCGCGTCGCGCCCTACCTGTTCATCGCGCCGTTCTTCGCGCTGTTCCTCGTGTTCAGCCTGTTCCCGCTGTTCTTCTCGATCTACCTGTCGCTGCAGCAGTGGAACCCGGCCGAGGGCCTGCACACGATGCACTGGGTCGGGCTGGAGAACTATGGCTACGCGCTCACCGACCCCTGGTTCTGGGATGCCCTCTACAACACCGCGTGGTTCGCGCTGGTGGCCGGTGTGCCGCAGCATCTGGTGGCGCTGCCGCTGGCGTTCTTCATCCATCGGCGCTTCAGGCGAGGTCGCGACCTGATCGTCGGCGCGTACTTCGTCCCGTACATCACGTCGAGCGTCGCCATCGCGCTGATCTTCACGACGCTGTATTCCAAGGACTACGGCCTGATCAACGCCGCGCTGGCCGAGCTCACGCGCATCCCGTTCATCGGCAGTCCGCTGGCGTCGCTCACGGCGTTGAAAGACGGCGGCATCGACTGGCTCGGCGACGCCGACGTCACGCGGCCCGCGGTGGCCTTCGTCGTGTTCTGGCGTTACCTGGGCTGGAACCTCGTGCTCTACCTGTCCGGCCTGCAGGTCATCGACAAGGACCTCTACGAAGCCGCGACGCTGGACGGCGCCACCGAGTGGCAGCAGTTCTGGCACGTCACGCTGCCGCTGCTCAAGCCGATGATGTTCTTCGCGGTGACGCTGACCATCATCGGCAACCTGCAGCTGTTCGAGGAGCCCTTCATCCTCGTCGACGGCGAGAAGGGCGTGTCCTCGTCGGTGATGACGACGGCGATCTTCATGTACCGGACGGCGTTCTCGGACGGCGACTTCGGCACGGCGTCGGCGATGTCGTGGCTGATGTTCGTGCTGATCGCCGCGCTGACCTGGGTCAACGCGCGGCTGTTCGGCCGCGACCCGCGGAGTCGCCATGGCACGCGTTGAGAAGCACTGGCCCGCCCGGTTGATCGTCGCGATGGGCGCGCTGCTGCTCGTGGCCCCGCTGTACTTCACCTTCGTCTTCGCGACGCATGGGCGCACGGAGATCTTCGACAACCCGCCGCCGCTGTGGTTCGGCGATGCGGCGTCTTCGAACCTCAGGCTGCTTGAGGAACGCCTGCCGTTCTGGCGCAACCTCGGCATGAGTCTCTACGTCGCGGCGATGACGACGGTGCTCAACCTGCTGCTGTGCTCGCTCGCGGGTTACGCGTTCGCGATCTACGAGTTCCGCTTCAAGCGCACGCTCTTCGCGATCGTGCTCGGCTCGATGATGCTGCCGGCGTTCATGCACATGATCCCGAGCTTCATGGTGATGGACGCGCTGGGCTGGATCGACGAGCCACGCGCGCTCTACGTGCCGGCGGCCGCGAGCGCGCTGGGCATCTTCCTGATGCGGCAGTACATCGGCTCGGCGATCCCGCCCGACCTGATCGACGCTGCGCGCATCGACGGCTGCGGCGAGCTGCGCATCTTCTGGAGCATCGTGCTGCCGCTGCTCACGCCGGCGCTGGGCACGCTGGGGCTGATCACTTTCATCGCGAGCTGGAACAACTTCGTCGCGCCGCTGGTGGTCATGCGCTCGGCCGAGCACTACACGCTGCCCCTCGCGCTGCGGTCGATGCAGGCGCCCAACAACACCGAATGGGGCGCGCTGATGATCGGCAGCGCCATCGCGATGCTGCCGCTGCTGGTGGCGTACTTCTTCAGCGCCCGGCGTCTCGTCGCCGGGCTGACCTCGGGCGCCGTGCGCGGCTGACCGAATCGACCGCCGGAAACGCCATGTCCACGACCGCGACTTCTGCTGCGACCACTCCTGCGACATCCGTCGGGATGTCCTCGACCCCTTCGATTTCTTCGAATCCTTCGACCCCTACGACCCCTACGACCACGACTGCCACCACCATGCACGCGAACGACGCCAACCCCGCCGCCGACACCGCCACCTTCCAATCGCTGATCCAGTCGTTGCCTGCGGACTTCCAGTGGGGCTCCGCCACCAGTGCCGCGCAGATCGAGGGCGCCGCCCGTGAAGAAGGGAAGGGCGAATCGATCTGGGACCGCTTCTGCGCCCAACCCGGCCGCATCAAGGACGCGTCCAACATCGACGTGGCCTGCGATCACTACCGCCGTTATCCGGAGGATGTGAAGCTGATGAAGTGGTTGGGGCTGGACGCCTACCGCTTCTCGTTCTCGTGGCCGCGCGTGCAGCCGCAGGGGCGTGGCGCGTGGAACGAGGCCGGCTTCGCGTTCTACGACCGGCTGATCGACGAGCTGCTGGCCGCCGGCATCAAGCCCAACGCGACGCTGTACCACTGGGACCTGCCACAGGCGCTGGACGATTCGATCGGCGGGTTGCTGTCGCGCGACGTGGTGCCGCTGTTCGCGGAGTACGCCGCCGAGATCGCGCGTCGCTTCGGCGACCGGCTGTCGACGATCGCGACGCTGAATGAGCCGTGGTGCTCGTCGACGCTGGGCTACGAGACCGCGCAGTTCGCACCCGGCCACACGAACCGCGCCGAGGCTTATCAGGTCTCGCATCACTTGCTCATGATGCATGGTGCCGCGATCCAGGCGATGCGCGCCGTGGGCTCGAAGGCGCAGCTCGGCATCGTGCTGAACCACACGCCGTCCTTCCCCGCCGACCCGCTCAGCGAGGACGACCGCCGCGCCGCGCGCATCGACGACGGCACCAACGTGCGCTGGTACATGGACCCGGTGTTCCGCGGCCAGTACCCGGCGGACATCGTGGAGCACCTCGGCGCCGACGCGCCGAAGATCCAGGACGGCGACCTCGCGCTGATCCAGCAGCCGCTGGACTTCCTCGGCATCAACTTCTACACGCGCAGCGTGCTCAACGGGCAGCAGCAGTTCGTGACGCCGCCGGGGGAGCTCGGTTTCACCGACATGGGCTGGGAGATCTATCCGCAGGCGCTGACCCAGCACCTGCTGCGCATCACCCGCGAGTACACGCCGCCGCCGATCGTCATCACCGAGAACGGCATGGCCAACGCGGACAGCATCGTCGACGGCCGCGTGCCCGACGCGGCACGCATCGCCTACCTGCGCGGCCATCTGGAGGCGCTGGCGCAGGCGGTGGCGCTGGGCGCCGACGTGCGCGGATACTTCTACTGGAGTCTGCTGGACAACTTCGAGTGGAACTCGGGCTACCTCAAGCGCTTCGGGCTGTTCCACGTCGATTACGCGTCGCAGCAGCGGCTGGCCAAGGACAGTGCGCACTGGTATCGCGACGCGATCGCGGCGTTCAAGGCCGGGCGTTGAGCGCGACGCGCTAAACACCGGCCGCGACCACGTCCGCCATCGGGATCCGCCGGCGGGCTGTGGCAGCATCCAAGTCTTCTGCGGGCAGGCGACGGACTTGCCTCGCGAAGGCATGGAGCATCGGTGAAGGAAGACAAGGCATGAGACAGGGCGCGAAGGCAGCGCCGGCGCGTTTGCTGGCGGATGTGGGCGCGACGCACGTGCGTTTCGCCAGCCAGGGCGGTGCGGCGGATCCGCTGGAACATGTGGCGCGATATGTCTGCCAGGACTTCGACACGCTCGCGGATGCGATCTTCTATCACCTGCATCGCGAGGGCCTGGCGACGCCGCGCAGTTGCGCGATCGGCATTGCCACGGCGGTCACCGGCGACCACGTCCGGATGACCAACCACCATTGGAGTTTCTCCACGCGCGCGCTGCAGTCGGCGCTCGGGGCGGACCGGCTGCTGGTGATCAACGACTTCACCGCGCTCGCGTTGGCGCTCCCGGGCATCGATCCGCGATCGACGCGCAAGGTCGGCGGCGGCGAGGCGGTCGACGGCGCGGCACGCGGCTTGGTCGGCCCGGGGACGGGTCTTGGCGTCTCGGGGCTGCTGCCGTCCGAGGACGGCACCTCGATGGTCGCCGTCGGCGGCGAAGGCGGGCATGCGACGCTCTCGTCCTACGAGCCGGAGGAGCGCGCCGTGCTCGACCTGCTGCACCGGCGCTTCGGCCACGTGTCGGCGGAGCGCGCGGTGTCCGGTCCCGGTCTCGAAAATCTCTACACGGCGCTCGCCGAATTGCGCGGGCTCAAACTCGCACCTGGCGAAGGCCGCATCGCGCCGGCCATCACTGCCGCCGCGCTCGCCGGCGAGCCGTTCAGCAGCGATGTCGTCAGCATGTTCTGCGCGCTGCTCGGTGATATCGCCGGCCACGTCGCGCTCACGCTCGGCGCGCGCGGTGGGCTCTACATCGGCGGTGGCATCGTGCCCCGCCTCGGTGAGTGGTTCGATCGCAGTCCCTTCCGGACGCGCTTCGAGACCTGCGGCCGCCTTACTTCATACCTGCGAGCCATCCCGACCTTCGTCGTGCATGAGGCAGATCAGGCCCCGCTGCTCGGAGCAAGCCGAGCGCTGGATCGGGATGTGCTGACGCACTGAGTCCGCTCGTCCTTCGTCGGGCTGGGCGTTGGCCGCCGATGCATGGGGCCCCGGACGCAAGGTCCGAAACCCCACGCATCACCGTCCCCCATCACTGCCGTCCTTTCACGGTTTTGCGACCGGGGACTGCAATGGAAAACGGCCGGGACTTTGCAGTACCGGCCGTTCGTTTCGGGGTCAGGTCTTACCAGATCCGGATGCGGTCCTCGCTGGACTTGAACATCTTGTCGCCCGGCTTGGTCTTGAAGGCCTCGTGGAAACCATCATGGTTGACGGCGGCGCCGTTGGCACGGAACTCCGGCGGCGAGTGCGGATCGATCGTCAGGAGTTGCAGCTTGCGCTCGTCACGCGCCTTCTCGCGCCACGCCTGCGACCAGCCCATGAAGAAGCGCTGCTCGCCCGTGTAGCCGTCGATCACCGGCGCGGGTTTGCCGCCCAGGGAGCGCAGGTAGGCCTTGTAGGCGATCTGCAGGCCGGAGAGGTCGGCGATGTTCTCGCCCAGCGTCAGCTTGCCGTTGAGGTGCTTGCCGGCGATGGGCTCGTAGCCTTCGTACTGGGCGACCAGCTTGTTGCCGATGGCGTCGAAGGCCTTGCGGTCGTCGTCGGTCCACCAGTTGCGCAGCTTGCCGTCACCATCGAACTGGCTGCCCTGGTCGTCGAAGCCGTGGCTGATCTCATGGCCGATCACCGCGCCGATGGCACCGTAGTTCACCGCGTCGTCCGCCTTCGTGTTGTAGAAGGGCGGCTGCAGGATCGCGGCCGGGAAGACGATCTCGTTGAGCGTCGGGTTGTAGTACGCGTTGACCGTCTGCGGCGTCATCAGCCATTCGCGGCGGTCCACTGGCTTGCTGGCCTTGGCGGCCTGGCGCTTCCACTCGAAGGTCGAGGCCCGCAGGTTGTTGCCCACCGGATCGCCGGCTTTCACTTCCAGCGCGCCGTAGTCGCGCCAGACGTCGGGATAGCCGATCTTCACCATGTACTTCGACAGCTTGTCCTGCGCCTGCGCCTTGGTCGCGGGCGTCATCCAGCTCAGCTTGTCGATGGACTCCTTGTACGAGGCCAGCAGGTTGTTGACCAGCTGCACCATGCGCGCCTTGTCGGCCGCGGGGAAGTGGCGCTTGACGTAGACCTCGCCGACGGCTTCGCCCAGGGCGCCGTTGACGTTGCCCACGGCCTGCTGCCAGCGCGGCAGTTGGCTCTTCGCGCCGGTCAGCGCCGCGCCGTGGAAGGCGAAGTGCGCGTCGCGGTAGGCCTTGGGCAGCGTCGAGGCGTTGGCGTCGATGGTGCGGAAGGTCAGGTAGAGCTTGAGGTCGTCGAGCGACGCCTCACCCAGGATCTTGGCGGCGCCCGTCAGGTAGCTGGGCTGCGAGGCCGAGAGCTTGTCCAGGCCCGGCAGGGACGCGGCGGTGAAGAAGGCGTTCCAGTCGAAGCCCGGGGCCTTCTGCGCCAGCTCGGCCGGCGTCATCGGGTTGTAGGTCTTCTGCGGATCGCGCAGTTCGACCTTGTCCCATTGCACTTGCGCCAGGCGCTCCTCGAGCGCCAGCACGCGCTGCGCGCTGCCAGCCGGATCGGCGATGCCGGCCGCCTTCGCGAGCGTCTGCAGGTAGTCGACGTAGGCGCCGCGGGCCTTGCCCAGGCGCTCGTCGTCCTTCTTCAGGTAGTAGTCGCGGTCCGGCAGGCCGAGGCCGCCCTGCCAGGTCTGCAGGCGGTTGATGGTGGGGTCCTGGTAGTCGGCCTCGATGCCCAGCGGCACGGGCAGGTCGACGACGCCGGTCTGCGCGCCCAGCCAGGTGGCCAGCTGCTCGCGCGTCTGGATCGCGGCGATGCTGTCCAGCAGCGGCTTCACCGGCGCGAGGCCGGCCTTGTCGATCGCCGCAGTGTTCATGTAGGCGGCGTAGTAGTCGCCGATCTTCTGCTCGACGGTGCCGGCCTTGGCTTTCTTCTTCGAGAGGTCCTCGATGATGGCGCGCGCCCGCTTGTCGGAGAGGTCCGCCAGCTGATGGAAGGCCCCGTAGGAGGACTTGTCCGCGGGGATCTCGGTGGTCGAGAGCCAGTGGCCGTTGGCGGCGCGGAAGAGATCGTCCTGAGGGCGGACGGTCTTGTCGTAGCCCTTGAGGTCCAGGCCCGACTGCGGCTGGGCCGCCATCGCGAAGCCGCCCAGCTGCATCAGCAGGGCGAGGGTGGTGAGGCGGAGGGCATTCTTCATCGCAAGCAGCTCTTGAGCGCGGGCCGGGCCCGACGAGGCCGCCAGCCTATGCCAGAAGACAGCCCCATGACAAAAGGCATGAGGCCGCCTGTGGCGCCCGTCGCACCGGGGCTTTCCAGCTTGTCGGGAGGCGTTTCAAGTGGCTGGGCAGCGCCCGCCGGTGGTCGCCAGCGCCCCGGCCTTTACCTCCGCTTTACCGGCGGCGCCGTTTCCCGTTGCGGCGTCGCCGCCAGCCCGTGTCGCGGTGGCCGTTGTTGCCGGGGTCGACGACCGCGTGCTCAACGTGAGCGCCGCGATGACAAGCGCCGCGCCCATCCATTCCTGCATCGCCGGGTGCTGGCCCAGCGCGACGCTCATCAGCAGCGCCGACACCGGCACGCCGTTCAGGAACAGGGTCCCACGCGAGGCCCCCAGCTGCCGCACGCCGAAGTTGAAGGCCACCACGGCCGCCACCGTGGGGACGGCCGCGATGTAGACCAGGTGGGGCGCGACCGGGGTCAGGTCTTCCCAGGCCGGGGCGGCTATCCAGCCGCCGGCCGTCGCGACGACCGCGAACGCGACCTGCCACGGCAGTGCCGCGATGGCCGTCAGGCCGGTGTATTCGAGCGGGCTGAGGTCCGGCACCTTGGCCGCGCCCCGCGTGTAGAGCACCCAGCCGACCGTGCCCAGCAGCGTCAGCGCGTCGCCCAGCAGCATGTGCGGCGGACCGTCGGTGCGCCCCAGCACGCCGGAGACGAGGATGACGCCGCTGAGCGCCAGCACCGCCGCGCCGGCCACGCCCAGTCCCGGCCGCTGGCCGTCGAGCAGCCAGCGCAGCAGGATCGTCGTCATCGGCATCGTGGCCATGAGCACCGCACCGTGCGAGGGCAGCGAGAGCTTCAGCCCTTCCAGCACGAGGATGCCGAAGAAACCGTAGCCCAGCACGCCGTAGCGCGTCAGCGTTCCCCAATGGGCGCGGAGCTTGGCCCAGGGCCGTTCGCCGAAGAAGACGACCAGCAGCGTCATGCCGATGCCCGCGAGCAGGTAGCGCACCGCCGTGAACCAGATGGGATCGAGCCGGCTCAGCACCGGCTTGCCGACGAGGAACAGGCTGCCCCACGAGACCGCCGCGAACAGCATCGCGACGGTGGCGGCATAGGGATTGGAGAGGCTCATGGCGCCCTTCGCTTTCGCAAGACTTCGATGGGAGGGAAGTCTGGGCGCCGCCTCGCGCGGGGTCTATGCGCATCTTTGGAACACGCGTTCCGAGAATGTGAACAACGGTCCCGCGGCGGCTTGTCAGAATGCGGTCCCATGGAGCTGTACCAGCTGAAGAGCTTTCTGGCCGTCGTGGCCGAACGCAACCTGACCCGCGCCGCGGAGAAGGTGTTCACGTCCGTGCCCGCCGTCAGCGCGCAGATCAAGGCGCTGGAGGAGGAACTCGGCGTCCAGCTGTTCGAGCGCAGTTCGCGCGGCATGACGCTGACGTCCGCCGGGGAGAAGCTCGCCGAGGAGGCTCGCCGCACGCTGGATGCGGCACAGCGACTGCGGCACGCTGCCGCGCAGATCCGGGGCGATGTGCAGGGCGTGCTGCGCATGGGCACGGTCAGCGACCCGATCTCGCTGCGCCTGGGGGACGTGCTGGTCAAGCTGGCGGAGCGTCATCCCGGCATCGGCCTGCAGCTGATGCAGCGCCTGTCGCTGCAGAGCGTGCAGGCGCTGCGGCGGGGTGAGGTCGATTGCGCCTACGTGCTGCACGACAACGAGACCGCGGAAGGCCTCATCGTCAATCGTCTGCGGCGGATGGAACTCGCGATCGCGGTGCCACGCCGCTTCGCCGACCGCGACTGGCCGGTCTCGCGGGACGCGCTGCTGTCACTGCCCTGGATCGGCACGCCGGTGGTCTGCGGCCTGCGCGCCGCGGCGGAACGGCTGTTCCAGAGCGCCGGCCGCGAGCCGCCGCACAGCCTGATGGCCGAGACCGAATCCGCCGTGCGCGGCATGGTCGCGAGCGGGCTCGGCGCGGCGATTCTCCGGCTCGACCAGGCGCAGGCCGCCGTGGAGGCCGGCGAACTGCGCATCTGGCCGCACTGGCAGGACGAGACCTGGCTGTGCTGGCTGCAGAAGGAAGGCCCCGAGGAGCACGCGCTGACCGCCGTGCGGGAACTGGTCGAGGAAGTCTGGCGGGACTGAAGGGACGTCGGTTCTTTTTCGACCGACCGGTCGGGCTGCGATACTCCGTCGATCACAACGGAGACAGCATCGTGGAGACCCTGCAGATAACGACCGATGCACGGGGCGTGGCCCGCGTGACGATGAACCGGCCCGAGGTGTTCAACGCCTTTGACGAAGCCATGATCGCGGACCTCGATGCAGCCTTCGGGCGCCTTGGCGAGGATCCGGGCGTGCGGGTCATCGTGCTGGAAGGCTCGGGCAAGGCGTTCAGCGCGGGTGCCGATCTCCAGTGGATGAAGCGTGCGTCCGAAGCGACGCAGGACTGGAACGTCGAGGACGCGCGCCGATTCGCCGGCATGCTCGACCGCATCGCCCGCTGCCCGAAACCGACGATCGCGAAGGTCCACGGCGTGGCGCTGGGCGGCGGCGTCGGGCTGACACTGGCCTGCGACATCGCCGTCGCCGCGGCCGGTGCGCAGTTCGCTGTCAGCGAGGCCCGCTTCGGTATCCTGCCCTCGGTGATCGGCCCCTACGTGATCAACGCTGTCGGCCCGCGCGAGGCGCGCCGGCTCGCGCTGACCGCCAGCCGCATTCCGGCCGCCGAGGCGCTGAGGATCGGCATGCTGCATGAGGTCGTCGAGAGCGACGCCGCCGGCGGGCTCGAGGGCGCCGTCGAGCGCTGGATCGCGGAACTGGTGATGAACGGCCCCTTGGCGCAGGCGGAGATCAAGACCTTGTTCTCCCACCTCGAAGTGGGCCCGGTGAGCGCCGAGGTGCGCGAACTGACGGCACTGACCATCGCCCGCGTGCGCATGGGCGCCGAGGCGAAGGAGGGCTTTGCCGCGTTCCTCGCCAAGCGGCCCGCCGCCTGGGTTCCGAACCAGGATTGAACAGGAAGACACGGAGACAGCCATGACGAAATCGACAGGATCCTGGCGCATCGCGGCGGCCGAGGCGGCACAGGCGCCCGTGGCGGTGATCGGCGCGGGCGTGATGGGCGCGGGCATCGCGCAGGTGGCGGCGCAAGCCGGCCACCCGGTGCAACTGATGGACCTGCGCGAAGGCGCCGCCGAAGCGGCGATCGCGCAGATCGGCAAGGCGCTGGACGGGCTGGTGACGAAGGGCCGAATGGACGCGGCCGAGCGCGACGCGGCGATGGGGCGGCTCTCGCCTGCCGCCGCGGCCGCGGACCTGACGGGCGCGGCGCTCGTGATCGAGGTGATCGTCGAGAAGCTCGAGCCCAAGCAGGCGCTGCTGCGCGAGCTCGACGCGCTCCTGCCGCCCGACGCGCTCATCGCGTCGAACACCTCGTCGATCAGCCTCACCGCGCTGGCCAACGGGATGGCGACACCGCGTCGCCTGGTCGGCATGCACTTCTTCAATCCGGTGCCGATGATGAAGCTGGTCGAGGTCGTCTGGGGCGCGGAGACGGACCCGTCCGCCGCGCAGGCGATCGAACAGCTGTCGCGCCGCTGGGGCAAGACGCCGGTGCACGCGAAGTCGACGCCGGGGTTCATCGTCAACCGGATCGCGCGTCCCTACTATGCCGAGACGCTCGCACTGCTGCAGGAGCAGGCCGGTTCACCCGCGCAGCTGGACCGCGCGCTGCGCAGCGCAGGGTTCCGCATGGGGCCGTGCGAATTGATGGACCTGATCGGACACGACACCAACTACCTGGTGACGCAGTCGGTGTTCGAGGCCAACTTCGGCGACAAGCGCTATCAGCCGTCGCTGGTGCAGAAGGCGCTGGTCGACGGCGGCCGGCTGGGACGCAAATCCGGCAAGGGCTTCTACAAGGGCGTGCCCGCCGTGACGCCGCCGGTGGCCCCCGTCGACGAGGATGTCGGCGTGGTCACGCTGGCGGGGCAGGGGCCGTTGGTCGACGGGCTCGGCGACTGGATGATGACGCGCGGCGTCGAGTTCGAGCGCGATCTGGCAGCGGACTGGCAGGGCATGGCCATCGAGGGGCTGCAGTTGCACTTCACGCGGGGACGTTGCGCCGCACAGCTGGCACATGAGCGCAACCAGCCGGGCCTGGCGGTGATCGACTGGCCGCTGGCGCCGGACCGCATCGACGGCCTGGCCATCGCGTTTGCGCCGCGCGTCGAGGCGGGCTCGCGGACGCGCGCCGACGTGCTGCTGCGCGCCCTCGGCTGGGAGCCGCTGGTGCTGCGCGACGTGCCAGGACTTGCCGTGGCGCGGACGATCGCGATGCTCGTCAATGAAGGCGCCGACGCGGTCTGGCAAGGTGTCTGCGACGAGACCGGCGCCGATACGGCGATGAAGCTCGGCGTCAACTATCCGGCTGGGCCCTTCGAATGGCTGGCGTTGCTCGGTGCGCCGGTCATCGTCGACGCGCTGGACGGACTCTTCGATGCGTATCGCAGCGAGCGCTACCGCATCAGCCCGCTGTTGCGACAGCGCCTGTGGGCCTGAAGCGATGGCCCCCGTCCGTCAGGGCGGGGGATCCATGCATGAAAAAAGCGACCCTCGGGTCGCTTTCTCATTGGCGCCTGGGCGCTCCTGATACCTGCCCTGAAGCCTCAGAGCAGCATGCGCAGGTGAGCCTGCGCCTGCAGCAGCGGCGGCAGGCAGTGCTCGACCATCTGCTCCATGCTCATGCGGGTCGCATGCACGCTGATGGCCATCGCGGCGACGGTGTCGCCCTTGTAGTTCTTCAAGGGCACGGCCACCGAGCGCAGGCCTTGCTCCAGCTCCTGGTCGATCAGCGCATAACCCTGGGCGCGGGCGCGGGCGATCTCGATGCGCAGGCGTTCCGGATGCGTGATCGTGTGCGGGGTCAGCGCGGTCAGTTCCTGGCGGGCGATGAAGGCGTCGACTTCCGCCTGCGGCTGCGCCGCCAGCAGCACGCGGCCGTTGCCGGTGCAGTAGGCCGGCACGCGGGTGCCCGGTTGCAGCGTCGGGGACACCACGCGGCCCGCGCTCGTCGCCGAGATGCAGATCACGTCGTTGCCGTCGAGCACGCCCGCCGACGAAGCTTCCTTCATCGCGTACGCCAGCTTGTGCAGCTCGGGTTCGATGATGCGCGGCAGGCGGGCGGAGTGCATGTAGCTCTGGCCCAGGCGCAGCACCTTCGGCGTCAGCGCGAACATCTTGCGGTCCTGCGAGACGAAGCCCAGGTGGGTCAGCGTCAGCAGGTAGCGGCGGGCGGCCGCGCGGGTCAGGCCGGTACGGCCAGCGACTTCGCTGATGGTCAGTCTGGGGCGTTCCTGATCGAAGGCTTCGATCACAGCCAGGCCCTTTTCCAGGCCGGCGACCAGGTCGCGCTTCAGCGGACCGGTACGGACTTCAGCATCAGGGGCGGGGACGACCGCTTGAATCGCGGTCAGTTCATCATCGTGGGCTCGTGCAGCGGACATGGCGGGGAGGGAGGACGTGCGTTTGACGCCCAAATCTGCTGGGCGTAAGCAGGTGATGTCCACGACTATAGGGACAACCCTGTGAAGAATGTTTGCCAGGGCAAATGTTTTATCCGCAAATCGCACGCTTGTGCATCAATTTGGTGCGTTTTCTGCGCAGAACGCCCCACCGCCTGGATCAGGAAGTGTACGTGGGCGTTCAGCGGGAAAAAGGTGCGCGAAACCGCGGTCGGTGGTCGCTAAGCAGGCGGTCAATAGTCAGACATCATGCTTGTCACCGCATACCTACATATATGAGCGGTATGCGCCATCAAACGAAGTCAGTATCACATGCGATGTGCGATTGGCGCCTACGTGGTCCTACGTGCGCCCATGACTATTTCTTTGATGCCCCCAACCTTTGGCTATGGGCCGCACAACAGGCGCAATGGTGCCTGGCGCGCCTGCGTTGCACCAAAATGAGGTCGGACAACCTGGGCGATTGCTGGCGTCCACGTCTCGTCCCAACGAACCGGGCGTCGCCAAGAACGAGGGACAACGGGCCGGGCTGTGCCGGCGCTCAAGACGGTCAGACGCGCTCGACGACGATCGCGATGCCCTGGCCCACCCCGATGCACATCGTGCACAGCGCGTAGCGGCCCTGGATGCGGTGGAGCTGGTTGATGGCCGTCGTGATCAATCTGGCGCCGCTGGCGCCGAGCGGGTGGCCCAGCGCGATCGCACCGCCGTTGGGATTCACTCGGGGATCGTCGTCCTGCAGGCCGAGGTCGCGCAGCACGGCCAAACCCTGGGCGGCAAAGGCCTCGTTCAATTCGATGACGTCCATCTGCTCCAGGGCAAGGCCGACCTGAGCCAGGACCTTGCGCGTCGCGGGCGCGGGGCCAATGCCCATGACGCGCGGCGCAACGCCGGCCGTCGCCATGCCCAGCACGCGCGCTCGCGGGGTCAGGCCGTGACGGGCGACTGCCGATTCGCTGGCCATCAACAGCGCGCAACTGCCGTCGTTGACCCCGGACGCGTTGCCGGCCGTCACGCTACCGTCCGCTCGGACGACGCCCTTGAGCTTGGCCAGCGCTTCCAGGCTGGTTTCGCGCGGATGCTCGTCCTGGCGCACGACAACGGCGTTGCCCTTTTTCTGGGGAATCGTGACCGGACAGATTTCGGCGTCGAAAAAGCCGCTGCGCTGCGCGGCCAGCGCTCTCGTCTGGCTGGCCAGCGCCATGCGGTCCTGCGCCTCGCGCTCGATACCAAAGTCGACCGCGACGTTTTCCGCCGTCTCCGGCATCGCATCGACGCCGTACTGTGCCTTCATCTTCGGATTGATGAAGCGCCAGCCGATGGTGGTGTCGTAAATGGCGTTGGTGCGAGCAAAGGCGGTTTCCGCCTTGGGCATGACGAAGGGGGCGCGGCTCATGCTCTCGACGCCGCCGGCAATCATCAGGTGGACTTCGCCGGCGCGGATCGCCCGAGCGGCGCTTCCGACAGCGTCCATGCCAGAGCCGCAGAGCCGGTTCAACGTCACGCCGGGAACGCCGATCGGCAGGCCCGCCAGCAGCGCGGACATGCGCGCCACGTTGCGGTTGTCTTCACCCGCCTGGTTCGCGCAGCCGTAGAACACGTCGTCCAGCGCTTCCCAGTCCAGCGACGGGTGGCGCGCCATCAAGGCCTGGATCGGCACCGAACCCAGATCGTCCGCGCGGATCGACGACAGGGCGCCGCCGTAACGTCCGAAAGGGGTGCGCTGCGCATCGCAGATGAAGGCGTGCATGAAAAGTCTCCTGTATCTTTATGAGAATGCGAGGTTCAGGGGATCATAGGGGGGCGCAGGAAAAACCTGTGACAAGTTGCACGGTCCCCCCTGGATCATGCGCAACGCCGTACGGTTGACGCGCTTTTGATTTAAGTTGCGCCCCTCCGCAGCCGAAGCTGCTGACGAGGGCGTCCGAACCTGGACGCGGAACTACAAGAATGAAGGACAGATCGGCCGACCCGCTCATCGATGTGAACCAGCTGAAAGTGGGGATGTTCATTCATCTCGACCTCGGCTGGATGTCGCATCCCTTTCCGCTGAGCAGCTTCAAGCTGAGTTCGGAAGAGCAGTTGCTGATCCTGCGCCGCCTGGGCCTGAAGCAGGTGCGCTGGAGTCCGGGCAAGAGCGACCTGCCGCTGGAGGCGACGCCGATGGCGGCGCTTGCGCCCGCGGCGACCGTCATCGAGGAAACCCGCAGCGCCGAGGACGAGGTGCGCGAACGCCATCGCCGCCTGTTGGCCGAACAGCGCGACGCGCTGCTGTTGTGCGAGCGCCAGTACGCCGAAGCCGCTTCCGCCCTGCGCGACCTGATGGATCTGGTGCCCCGTGAGCCGACGGATGCGCGGGACCGGTCGTCCGCGCTGTCCCGCGCGTTGCTGGACAAGATGCTGGTCGAGGGCGACATCAACATCCGCCTGCTCAATGAAGGCGCCGGTGACCGCGGCACCGCGCACGCGCTGAACGTCGCCGTGATCGCGATGCTGCTGGGCCGGGCTTTCGGCCTGGGCCGAGACGAGATGCTGGACCTGGGGCAAGGTGCTCTGCTCCACGACATCGGCAAGATGGAGCTGACCGCCCGTTTCCGCCATCGCGACGACAGTTTCACCGCCGCCGAGGTGGCCGCCTACCAGCAGCACGTCGCCAAGGGCGTCGTGCTTGGGCAGAAGATGGGCGTGGGGGCCGGACCGCTGCTGATCATTGCGCAGCATCATGAACACGCCGATGGCAGCGGGTTCCCGCAACGTCTGAACGCGGACCGCATGAGCATCGGCGCCCGCATCGTGGCGCTTGTCAATCGCTTCGACGGCCTGTGCAATCCGCTGCTCAGCTCCAAGGCGATGACGCCGCACGAGGCGCTGTCGCTGATGTTCGCGCAGGGGCGCAGCCGTTTCGATGCGACCATGCTTAACGCCTTCATCCGGATGATGGGCGTATACCCGCCGGGTTCTGCGGTGCAACTGACCGACGATCGCTATGCGCTGGTCGTGGCCGTCAATTCATCGCGGCCGCTCAAGCCCAAGGTCATGGTCCATGACCCCAAGGTGCCTCGCGACGAGGCGCTGGTGCTGAATCTGGAGGAACTGCCCGACCTCGGCATCCGTCGCAGCGTCAAGCCGCAGCAATTGCCGCGCGCTTCGTTGGACTACCTCAGCCCGCGTAGCCGCATCGCCTATTTCTTCGAGTCTGCCGGCCCGATGTCCCTGCCGCCGCCTCCCCCCGGGGAGATGGCTGCGTGAATCTGCCGACCCGAGCCCCCGCCGCATCTCCCGCGGTGTTCAATACCGCGTTCCTGCCGCTGATCGATGGCTTGCAGGAAGGGGTATGGCTCGTGGACGCACGCACGCATTGCGTCGTTGCGGTCAATCGCGCGTCGCAGCAACTGCTTGGATTGCAGGCCAAGGACCTGATCGGAAGCAGCGTCGAATCGCTGGCGTCGACGCCGGAGGACGCGTTGTTCTGGATGGATGCCGCGACCGGTCGCCGCGAGAGCCTCCACACCGACACGATGATGCGCCACGCCGATGGCCGCATGCTGTGGATCTCCCGCCGCATCAGCCATGTCGCGCAGTCGCAGGGCGACGGTCTGTGGCTGATCGCGATGCGCGACCAGACCCTGCAGCGCCAGCATGACGAGGAGCGGGAGACGCTGCTCGCTGAATTGCGCGCCACGCTCGAATCGACCGCGGACGGCATCCTGGTGACGGACCTGGCAGGCCGGATCCGCAGCTTCAACCAGCGGCTGGCGTCGCTGTGGGGGATCCCCGAGGACCTGCTCAACGACCGCAACGACGACGCCGTCCAGGCGTGGATGCGCCGGAGCGTGGTCGATGGCGCCGCCTATGCGATGCGGCTCGGCGCCATCCAGGAATCGCCGCTGCTGCACACCAGCGACAACCTGAAGCTGATCGACGGTCGCGTGCTCGAGCGCGTGTCGCTGCCGCAATGGAGCCGGGGCCGGCCGATCGGGCGTGTCTACTCGTTCCGCGACCTCAGCGAGAAGCTCGCCGCACACCAGCGCATCGAGGAGCTGTCGCACAACGACATGCTCACGGGGCTGCCGAACCGACGTGCGTTGATGGAACGCGTCGACTACGCACAGGCCATGGCCCGCCGCGAAACGACACCGTTCGCACTGCTCAACGTCGACCTCGACCGCTTCAAGCAGATCAACGACACGCTGGGCCACTCCTATGGCGACCGCGTCCTGAAGGAAGTCGCGCTGCGATTGAAGGAGTCGCTGCGCGAGGTCGACACCGTCGCGCGGCTTGACGGCGATGAGTTTGCACTGCTGATCCACCAGGCAGACGCCCGCGGCGCCGAGCACGCTGCGCGTCGCGTCCAGGAGGCGATGTCTCGGCCGTTCTGCTTCGATACGCTGAGCTTCACGGTCACCTGCAGTACGGGCATCGCCCTATTCCCCGGCGACGGCGCCAGTGCGGAGGAACTGCTGGCCAGCGCCGAGCGCGCGATGCATTGGGTCAAGGAGAGCGGCCGCAGCGCCTTCCGCTTCCATCAGCCGCGCAAGGACGTGGACCTGCTGTCGCGCATGCGGCTGGACCATGCCATGCGACAGGCCTTGCAAGAGCATGAGTTCCGCCTGCACTTCCAGCCGCAAGTCTCGCTGGAGACCGGTGAACTCGTCGGCGCGGAGGCGCTGATCCGCTGGCGCGATCCGCTGCGCGGCGACGTGCCGCCATCCGAGTTCATCCCGGTGGCCGAGGAGAGCGGATTCATCGTCGCGATTGGCCAATGGGTTCTGCAACAGGCCGTGGCGCAAGCGGCGGCCTGGCTCCAGAAGGGGCTGCGCGTGCCGGTGGCGGTCAACGTGTCGGCGTTGCAGTTCCAGCAGGCGCAGTTCGTCGAGCAGGTTGCGCAAGCCCTGCGTGCCTACGACCTGCCGCCGTCGCTGTTGGAGTTGGAACTCACGGAATCCGTCCTGCTGCGCGATGCCGAAGAGGCGTTGCATCGGATGGAGTCACTGTCGGAGCTGGGTGTGCTCATGGCGATCGACGATTTCGGCACCGGCTATTCCAGCCTGGGTTATCTGAAGCGCTTCCCGATCCAGCGCCTCAAGATCGACCGGAGTTTCGTGAAGGGACTGCCAGGGGATGCCAGCGACGCCGGCATCGTCAACGCGATCGTGCAGATGGGGCGCGCGCTCCATCTGAAGGTGATCGCCGAGGGCGTCGAGACCGAAGCGCAACGTGACTTCCTGGCCCGTTGCGGTTGCCATGAGTACCAGGGTTTCCTGTGCGCGCCGGCGCTGGAAACGCGCGCCTTCGAGGAGCGTCAAGCCCAGATCGCCGCGCAGGCCGAGGCCGGGAAACTGACGCGCGAACAGGCGTCCGGAACGCCGCGCACCGCCCGGGCCTCCGTGCATCTGCTGCGCGGCGGCTGATCCTGGCCACGCTTGACGCGCATCGGGATCGACCCGGGGTGCGGGTGGCGCGGTGTCGAGAGACCTCTCCACTGCCTCCTGAGCGAGGGCGGCACAATGCACCGATGGCCGTCGTCGGCGGCCGGGAGACACGCATGCTGTACAAGTTCAAGTCAAAGGCAGGGGCTGACGTCATCATGTTGGCCGCCCATGGCGATCAAGCACTGCAGGCCCTGGGCCGCGGGCCTGCGCCGCAGGGGATCTTCCAGGCGTCGGATCTGCCCACCCTGATTTCACAGGGAGAAGCCGCGATCGCCGAAGAGCAGGGCGCGCTGGATCGTGCCGCCGAGGAGGCCCAGGCCGACGGGCGCAAGCCGCCGCCCAAGCCCGAGGTCACGCTGCGCCAGCGCTTGTGGCCGTTGCTGGAGCTGATGCGCGCCGCGCAAGCGGCCAACGCGGACGTGGTCTGGGGCGTCTGAGTGGACTCGACCCTGATTCTGGCCATCCGGCACGGCGAGACCGCGTGGAACCGGGAAGGTCGTCTGCAAGGCCATCTGAACCTCCCGCTGAACGCGCTGGGCGAGCGTCAGGCTGAGCGGCTCGGTGCCGCTCTGGCGGACCATCCGATCGACGCCGTCTACGCGAGCGACCTGGATCGCGCCG
This sequence comes from Roseateles sp. GW821-FHT09G03, assembly GCF_059416045.1. Taxonomy (NCBI): domain Bacteria; kingdom Pseudomonadati; phylum Pseudomonadota; class Betaproteobacteria; order Burkholderiales; family Sphaerotilaceae; genus Roseateles; species Roseateles sp. GW821-FHT09G03. The sequence goes on along the minus strand of NZ_JBWKOK010000012.1, from coordinate 37,365 downwards.
CGGTGACGGCCCGGCATCTGGCGTCGCCGCACGGACTCGAGGTACACCTCGATGAACGCCTGCGGGAGCGCGCTTTCGGCATCCACGAGGGCAAGCTGTGGACCGAGATCGAGGCCGGATTCCCTGAGGACGCCCTGCGCTGGCGTCGGCGTGATCCCGACTTCGAGCCGCCTGGCGGCGAGAGTCTGACCGCGCTCTACGCGCGTTGCATTGCCGTCGTGTCGGAACTGGCCTCGTCGCATGCGGGGCAGACGATTGCGATCGTCGCGCACGGCGGTGTGATGGACTGCCTGTACCGTGCCGCGACTCGCATCGACCTGCAGGCGCCTCGCAGCTGGGTGCTGGGCAACACGAGCGTCAATCGGCTGCTGCATTCGCCGCAAGGATTCAGTCTGGTTGGATGGAACGACGATCAGCATCTGCAAGGACTGACGCTGGATGATCCCGGCGTGCCGGGCTTCATGCCCGTCGCGACGGCGACCGCCAAAGCCTGATCGCGGGATCGCCGGGTCCCCACGAGGGCCGGTAGCCGCGCGCACATCGACAGAAGCGCCGTATCGAGCGCTCATCGAGGAGACACATGACTGACGCACAGATCATCGTGCTGGCAACGCCGGTGTTCTTCGCCCTGATCGGGCTCGAGTACTGGATCGGCCTGCGGCGCGGCCGCAATACCTATCGACTCAACGACGCGGTGAGCAGCATCGCGCTCGGCATGCTGAGCCAGGTGGTGGGGGTGCTGACCAAGCTCTTCACGCTGGGCATCTACACGTGGGTGTTCGAGCGCGCGGCGCTGACCCGGCTGGATGCGAGTGCCTGGTGGGTCTGGCTTCTCGGACTGCTGCTGTATGACTTCCTCTACTACTGGCACCACCGGCTCGGCCACACGACGGCGCTGTTGTGGGCCGCGCACGTCGTCCATCACCAGAGCGAAGACTACAACCTGTCCACCGCGCTGCGCCAGACCGGCAGTGGCTGGCTCGTCGGTTGGCTCTTCTACATGCCGATGGCGATCCTCGGGTTTCCGCCGCTGGTCTACGCGGTCGTCGCCCTGGTCGATCTGCTGTACCAGTTCTGGGTGCATACGCAGCAGATCGGCAAGCTCGGATGGTTCGACCGCTGGTTCTGCTCGCCGTCCAATCATCGTGTGCATCACGCTGTCAACGATCCCTATCTTGATCGCAACTACGGCGGAATCCTCATCATCTGGGACCGGATGTTCGGGAGCTTCGAGGAAGAGCTGGACCGCGAACCCTGTGTCTACGGCACCCGCGACGCGCTGCAGAGCTGGAACCCTTGGACGGCCAACGTGCAGGTCTATGCCAAGTTGCTGAACAAGACGCGACGCACGCCGCGCTGGCGGGACAAGCTACGCCTGTGGTGGGAGCCGGCACATTGGGAACCGGGCATCGGCGCTCGCATAGCGCCCGGATTCGACCCGCACGGAAGGCCGCTGTTCGACCCGAAAGTCGTGTCCTCGCACGCCTGGGCGGCGGGCGCGATGTTCCTGCTGCTGCTTGGGGCGGTGGCGCTGTTCCTCTGGAACGCCCATCGGCTCGGCCCGGTCGAGCAGATCGCCGTGCTTGCGGGACTGCTGGCGGGGCAGGTGCTGACGGCGCGCCTGTTATCACCCGCGGACCCTCTGGTTCACCCCTAACGGGGAACTGTTGCAATTTTGCGTCGGGCGTTATGGGTGCGTGCAACGCACTTCTATACTCCGCACACCTTGCAGTAAAGCCATTGAGCCAGACCGGCTGAAACCTCCAACTGGATGAAGGTGGGTATGAAAAAGATTGCATTCGCTGCGGCCATCGCGGCCCTTTCCGCTCCCGTGTTCGCGCAGAGCTCCGTCACGCTCTGGGGCCGTATCAACACCTCGGTGGAAAGCATCAAGACCGGCAATGCCGACCGTGTCGCCTCGGTGATCAACAACAACTCGCGTCTGGGCTTCAAGGGCACGGAAGACCTGGGCAGCGGTCTGAAGGCGAGCTTCGCACTGGAACACGGTCTGAACTCGGACGACGGTCGCCAGACCAATTCGGCGTTCTGGAACCGTGAAGCCAGCGTGCAACTGGCCGGCGAATTCGGCGCGATCCGCCTGGGCCGCTGGACCCCCGGCTCGTACTACGCCACGGCCGACTATGTGTCGATGCACAACCACGACACCGGCACGTCGGAAGACAAGCTGTACTCCGGCGCCGGCTTCACGCAGACCAACAAGGTCGGCTACTTCACCCCGAACATCAGCGGCTTCAACGGCGAGTTCACGCTGCATGCCGGTGAAGGCGTCGATCCGCGCGGCTACGACGTCGCTCTGAACTACGACCAAGGCCCGATGCACCTGGGTGCTGGCTACAGCAAGCAAGGCAGCGCCAAGCAATACGCCATCCGCGGCCTGTATGAACTGGGCGCTTTCACGTTCGGTGGCTACGCGCAGCGTGAAGAGTCGGGCACGCCGCAATCGCCGGGCGCCAAGGATTCGCGTTGGATCGGCCGCGCGGCTGTGATGTACACGCTGGGCCAGTCTGAATTCCACCTGAACGTCGGTGGCACCAAGGCCGGCGCTTACTCGTTCAACAACGGTCGTAACGGTGGCAAGCAATACACGCTGGCCTACAACTACAACCTGAGCAAGCGCACCAAGGTCTACGCGTTCTACACCGCCGTGGACGCGACCACCGCGAACAAGGTCAACGACCTGAACTCGTTCGCCCTGGGCATCCGCCACAACTTCTGATCTCCGGATCACGAAGCAGAAAGGCGCTCTTCGGAGCGCCTTTTTCGTTGTTGCAACGATGACTACAGACCCGTTGCCTGCGAGCCTGGCGCATTCATTCGAGGTCGAACAACTGCCCCGCCTGCTTTGGAGGCGCTACGCCGAGATGGCGATATGCCGCCAGCGTCGCGATCCGCCCGCGCGGCGTGCGCTGCAGGAAGCCCTGCTGGATCAGGTAGGGCTCGATCACGTCCTCGATGGTGCCGGGTTCTTCGCCGATGGCTGCGGCAACATTGTCCAGCCCCACCGGCCCACCGTCGAAGCGGTGCACCACCGCCTCCAGCAATTTGCGGTCCATCAGGTCGAAGCCCAGAGGATCGACGTCCAGCATTGCCAGCGCCTTTTCCGCAATCGTGCGGGTGATGGTGCCGTCGGCCTTGACGTCGGCGTAATCGCGGACGCGGCGCAACAGGCGGTTGGCGATACGCGGCGTGCCGCGCGAACGGCGCGCGACTTCGAGCGCTCCCTCCGGATCGATCGGCGCGCCGAGCAGCGAAGCGGATCGTGTCACGATGCGCCGCAATTCGTCGGCGGTGTAGAACTCCAGCCGCGCGACGATACCGAAGCGGTCGCGCAGCGGATTGGTCAGCATGCCGGCGCGCGTGGTCGCACCCACCAGCGTGAAAGGCTGCAGGTCGAGCTTGATCGAGCGGGCTGCCGGGCCTTCGCCGATCATGATGTCGATCTGGTAATCCTCCAGTGCCGGATAGAGGATTTCCTCGACGACCGGCGAGAGCCGGTGGATCTCGTCGATGAACAGGACATCGTTTCGCTCGAGATTGGTCAGGATGGCCGCCAGGTCCTTGGGCTTCTCCAGCACCGGGCCGCTGGTCTGGCGCAGGTTGACGCCCAGTTCTGCTGCGACGATGTGGCTCAGTGTCGTCTTGCCCAGCCCGGGTGGTCCGAACAGCAGCACGTGATCGAGGGCTTCGTGGCGCTTCTTCGCGGCGCCGATGAAGATCTCCAACTGTTCCCGAGCCTTGGCCTGGCCGACGTATTCGTCGAGCAGCTTGGGACGCAACGCGCGCTCGATCGCGTCCTCGTTCGGCGACGCGGGTTGTGCACTGATCAGGCGGGCCTGCTGCGGCGCGGGCGTGAAGTCGTCGGTCTGGATGCTCATGATGAGAGGGTACGCCGCGCGCGAGGGTTCATGACAGGTGCTTCATCGCCAGCTTGATGCCTTCGCTGACGCCGACGTCCGGCGGCAAGGTCTTAAGCGCGGTGCCCGCCTCCTTCTCGCTGTAGCCCAGCGCGACCAGCGCCTGCAGGATGTCGGCCTGCGCGTCGTTCGCCACGGACACCGGCAGCGACAGGTCGGGGCTCAGCTTGCCCTTGAGCTCCAGCAGCAGCCGCTCGGCGGTCTTCTTGCCGATGCCCGGTACCTTCACCAGACGGCCGGCTTCCTGCTTGGACACGGCCTGCGCCAGATCCCCGACCGACATGCCCGACAGCAGCGACAGCGCCATCTTGGGACCGACGCCGCTGATCTTGATCAGCAGACGGAAGGTGCTGCGCTCTTCGGCGGTGAGAAAGCCGAAAAGCACGTGGGCGTCCTCGCGGATGCTGAGGTGCGTCAGTAGCGACGCGCGCTCGCCCAGGCCCGGCAGGTTGAAGAACGTGCTCATCGGCACGTCGACTTCGTAGCCGACGCCTTGCACGTCGATGAGGATCTGCGGAGGCGATTTTTCCGCGATGACGCCGGTGAGCTTGCCGATCATGGGCGCGGATTATCCGCGTTCGGAAGCGATTCGACGGCGATTTGCTGGATGTTTGTCCAGTATTTTCCCGAGGCGCGCGAACGGCCCTCTGCCATTCGCGCGCGGGATGTTCAGTTCCTGCCGAAAAGCCCCAGGCGCTGGGCTTCCAGCGCCGCCTCGGCGCGCGAGCTCACGTTGAGCTTGCGGTAGATCTGCTTCACATAGTCGGCGATCGTGTGGCGCGACAGACCCAGCTGCACGCCGATCTCGGGCAGCGTGAACCCCTTGGCGACGCGCAGCAGCACTTCCGTCTCTCGGTCGGTCAGCGAGACCTCGTGCAGCACCTGCGCGGCCTGCGGCCGGCGTTGCGACGTGAAATAGGCGATGACCTTGCGGGCGATCGACGGCGACAGCGGCGGTTCGCCCTGGCTGATGCGCTGGAGCTGCTCGACCAGCAGTTCGCGCGACTGTTCCTTGAGCAGGTAGCCGAAGGCGCCGGCCTGGAGGGCGGGGAAGAGATGTTCGTCGTCGTCATGGATGGTGACGATGACCGACTGGACTTCCGGCTGCTTCTCGCGCAGCGCGGAGATCACGTCGACGCCGGAACCGTCCGGCAGACCCAGGTCCAGCAATGCCAGCGTGAAACGCTGCGAATTGACCTGCTGCAGCGCGTCCTGCACCCGCGAGCATTCAGTGACGACCGCGTTGGCGAACACCTGTTTGACCAGGACCTTGAGCCAGGCGCGGATTTCAGGAATGTCTTCAAGGAGCAGGATGTGGTTCATGGCGCGGATTCTTGCTCAGGATTGTCGTGCGGGCGGAGTGCTCGCTGACTTCACGCAACGGTACGGCTTTATGGAGGGGCTGACCATCCTGATCAACGCCGGACTGTGGCGCCGGCGGCAATGGATCACGCTGAACCGCGATCAGAGCGGGATCGTCAGGCGGATGACGGTGCCCCAGCCGGGTCCGGATTCGACCAGGCACTGGCCATGCATCTGCTTGGCGCGGGCCTTCATGCTGGCCATGCCGTGTCCCTTGTCCAAGCGACCTTCGAGCTCCAGCGGAATGCCCTGGCCGTTGTCCTGGATCACCACCGAGAAGTAGCCGTCCTGCGCAGAACAGCTGATCACGCAATGCGTGGCGCCGCTGTGCTTGATGATGTTGCTGACCGATTCGCGCAGGATGCGCGTCGTCTGGACGTAGGCGCGGGCGGGGAAGGTGTGTTCGATGTCTTCCGCGGGCGATTTCCACTCGGCCAGGATGTTGGCCTGGGCCAGGCGCGAGACCACTTCGGCGCGCCAGTCCCCCAGCGCGTCCAGCAGTTGCACCGGCTTGCCAGTCAGACCGCGCACCGACAGCCGCATTTCCTCCAGCGCCTCGCGCGCCAGCGTGGAGATCCGGTCCGACTCGCTGGTGTGGACGATGGTCAGCAGCTTGGCGCCCAGGTCGTCGTGAAGGTCCGCTGCGATGCGCTTGCGCTCGCGCTCGGTGACCTGCTCCAGCTTGGTTTCCGCGACCTGATCGAAATGTCGCTCCAGTTCGGCGATGCGTTCCTGCAGGCGCAACTCGCCTTGCAGGACGGCGAGCTCGGACTGTGTGAGCGCGCGGGCGAATTCGCGTACGCGATGCAGTCCCAGGCCAAGAAGACACAGCGGGCCGAAGATGCCGGCCAGGCCGCTGCCCGGCAGCACCCAGGCCGCGAGCACCGCGAGCACGCCGAAGCCGATCAGCACGCAGCTCAGGATGAAGTCGGACTGCGGGTATCGCTCCTCCAGCGTCGGCAGGAACATGTCCTGCCACAGATGCCAGAGGTGCCAGCCCATCGCGACCAGCAGTTGCGCGCCCAGCCACCAGAGCGCGAAGGTGGCGATGCGTGTTGCCGGCACCGGCAGCAGCAGCGCGGCGGGGAAGAGCAGGGCCTGCGCCAGGAGCGCACGATGCATGCGGCGGTCGCGACGACGCATTCGGCGCATCAGGTAATGGACGGCGCACCACAGCAGCCATGGCGCGAGGATCACCGCAATGCCGGTTCGCCACGACGACAGCGGCGCGAGGCCGACCGTGACGACCCATCCCGGCATCAGCGCGAGCAGCCAGCCGATGTGGCGCTGGGCACGGCGTTGCCAGATCAACAGGCCCAGCACGAAGGCCATCAGCACCATCGCGGATTGCAGGCCGTAGGCGAGCTGCGGCGCCAGACGCATCCACAGCGTCGCGAGGGACCCGGCGGCGACGCCATCGGCGCCGGCGACCGCCGCCCCCGCCACCTGGGCGAGGCAGACCGGCACGGCCAATGACAGCGCGGCCGCGGCGCCATACGCCGCAGGCCTGGATCCTCCCTGCGCCGTCACGGCATCCCTCTGGCCGGCAGCGTCTCCCTGTTGTTCCGTGGTCCGGTGCATGGGGGGCGATTGTGCAGGCGCGGCAAGCGCGCGGCGCACCGGCGCGCGACAATACCGCCCTCAACCCCCCTGAATACGGAGCCTTCTCCGCTTGAACCTGCGCCACGCCTTCACCCCCGCCGACAACCGGCGTCTGTCGCACCTGTGCGGCCCGCTGGACGAGCATCTCCGCCAGATCGAGGCGGCGCTGACCGTGCGCATCACCCACCGCGCCGAGCACTTCAACATCGAGGGCGACCGCGCGCCGGCGCAGCGCACGCTCGCCTTGCTGGAGTCGCTCTACGCGCGGGCCGACCGGGCCATTCCCGGCGAGACCCTGCGGCTGGCCATCGTCGAGGCCGCCAACGACGTGGCCGCGCCGACGAAGCTCGAGAAGCTGGCCAATGGCGAGGACGCGGACGGGGACACCATCGTGCTGCGCACGCGCCGCGCCGACCTGGCGGGCCGCACGGGCAACCAGCATCTCTACCTGCGCAGCATCCTGTCGCACGACATCAGTTTCGGCATCGGCCCGGCGGGCACGGGCAAGACCTTCCTCGCGGTGGCTTGCGCGGTGGACGCGCTGGAGCGCTCGACAGTGCAGCGCATCATCCTGACGCGGCCGGCCGTCGAGGCGGGCGAGCGTCTCGGTTTCCTGCCCGGCGATCTGACGCAGAAGGTCGATCCCTACCTGCGGCCGCTCTACGACGCGCTCTATGACCTGATGGGTTTCGACCGCGTGACCAAGGCGTTCGAGAAGGGCCAGCTGGAGATCGCGCCGCTGGCCTTCATGCGGGGGCGCACGCTGAATCATGCGTTCGTCATCCTCGACGAGGCGCAGAACACGACGCCCGAACAGATGAAGATGTTCCTGACCCGCATCGGCTTCGGCAGCAAATGCGTGGTGACCGGCGACACCAGCCAGATCGACCTGCCGCGGGGCATGCGCAGCGGCCTGGTCGACGCGGAGCAGGTCCTGGACGGCGTCGAGGGCATTGCGATCACGCGCTTCACGCGCGCGGACGTCGTGCGCCATCCACTGGTCGCGCGCATCGTGCAGGCTTACGAGAACCAGACCGAAGCGCTGGCGCTGGAGGAAGCCCGCGCGCAGGAAGAGCACCGCGCCCAGTTCGCCGAAGAACGCGAGGAACGTCGCCTGCGTGCCCTGCGCCTGCGCGAGGAGGCGATGCGCTTCGAAGCGCCGCCTCCGCCCGTTCCGCCGCCTGCGCCGCTGAAGCGCGCCGTCGCCAAGACGCCGGTCACGAAGAAGATCATTGCGCGTGCGCCTGCGGCGAAGAAGGCGACCGCAATCAAGGCGACCGCGAAGAAGCCTGCAGCGAAGAAGCCAGCCACGAAGAAGGCGGCGGCCAAGCCGGGCGCCAAGACGGCTGCCAAGTCCACGCGCAAGGGAGCGTCCCGATGAGCCGCCCGGAACTGAGCCTGTCGCTGCAATTCGCGGATCCGCGCCACAAGGCGCTGCTGCCGCGTCACAAGGTGATCCGCTGGATGCGCGCCGCGCTGGAGCTGCCGGGCGAGATCACCGTCCGCATCGTCGATGCGCAGGAGGGGCAGTCGCTCAACCGCGAGTACCGTTCGAAGGACTACGCGACCAACGTGCTGACCTTCGACTACACGCATGAGCCGGTCGTTGCCGCGGACCTGGTGATCTGCGCCGAGGTCGTCGAACGCGAAGCGAAGGAGATGGGCCTGGACCTGGTTGCGCACTACGCGCACATGCTGGTTCACGGCACGCTGCATGCGCAGGGCTACGACCACGAGGAAGACGACGAGGCCGAGTTCATGGAAGCGCGCGAGACCGAGGTGATGATCGGACTCGGCTTCGCCGACCCTTACGCGGCGAAGGCCCAGCCGGCCAAGACCGTGAAGCCCAAGGCGAAAGCCAAGGCGAAAGCCAAGGCGAAGCGCTGAGCGCTTCGCGTCCTCGCTACTGCTGCGTGCCGAGGTAGCGCTTGCGCCAGAAGAAGGCGCCGAGCAGGAGGGCGGTGACGACCATGACGCCGACAGCGATCCAGAAGCCGGTGGCCCGGTGGATCAGCGGCAGCGTATCGAAGTTCATGCCGAACACGCCGGTGATCAGGTTCAACGGCAGGAAGATGGCCGTCAGCACGGTCAGCGTGCGCATGATGTTGTTGGTGCGCTCGCCGGTGAGCGAGAAGTGCATCTGCACCGAGGTCTCGGCCGACGTCTCCAGCCGCCGCACGTGGGTCAGCACCCGCTCGACGTGCTCGAGCACGTCGCGCGACCGCACGCGCAACAGCTCCCGCTCGCGCTCCGCCCGGGCGTCGCCGACGGGCCACTCGCCGAGCGCGTCGATCCACTCCTGCACGGCGCTGCGCTGGTCCTCGCAGAGGTCTTCCAGCCGCGACAGCGTGTCGCGCGCGTGCAGCACGACGGGCCAGTCGCGGAAGTGGCCGCGGCGGTCGAGCAGCAGGTTCTGCAGCGTCGTCAACTGGCGCGTCAGCAACCGGCGCAGATCCAGGTAGCTGTCGACCATGTGGTTGACCATGCGCAGCATCAGCTCGGCCGGGCTGTGAGGCAGGCGCGTGCTGCCGCGCAGGTCGCGGCCTTCCTGCTGCGCACCGAGCTTGCCCGCGAAGTGATCCCTCAGCGAGCACTCGCCCGGATGCACCGTGATCAGGACGCGGTCGAAGACGGCGAAGCCGACCGGACTCGTGTCGATGGCCTTCAGCGCTTCATTGACCGCGGCGGCGTGACGGGGCTCGTCGTCGGACAGGTACTGCTCACTGCCCGGCATCGTCGCGAGCCGGCGGAAGACCATCAGGTCGTACGAACTCGTGTAGTCGAAGTGCGACGGCAGTTGCGGATTCATCAGATCCGACACATGCAGATCGAGCAACTGCGCGCCGGCCCAGCGCATCAGCCGCTGTTGAAGCGTGCCGAGCTGGAGCTCGAACTCGCGCCGCGGCAACCCGATCCACAGGAAGCCTTCCGGCGGGAGTTCGTCGGGCAGCGCGGCGAGCTCTTCGTAGAGCGCGTCGCTGAGATGGAAGATGCGCATGCGTCGGGCGGGCAGCCGGCGTTCCCTGGCGTCGTCGAAGCTCAGGCGCCGGCGCGGATCAGACGTGCAGCGTCCATCGCGAAGTAGGTCAGGATGCCGTCGGCGCCGGCGCGCTTGAAAGCCAGCAGCGCTTCCAGCATCACAGCGTCGTGGTCCAGCCAGCCGTTGGCGGCGGCGGCCTTGATCATGGCGTACTCGCCGCTGACCTGGTACGCGAAGGTCGGGACCTTGAACTCCTGCTTCACCAGACGCACGATGTCCAGGTAAGGCAGGCCGGGCTTGACCATCACCATGTCGGCGCCCTCGGCCAGGTCCAGGCCGACTTCGCGCAACGCTTCGTCGCTGTTGCCCGGGTCCATCTGGTAGGTCTTCTTGTCGGCCTTGCCGAGGTTGCTGCGCGAGCCCACCGCGTCGCGGAAGGGGCCGTAGAAGGCGCTCGCGTACTTGGCGCTGTAGGCCATGATCCGCGTGTGGATGTGGCTGTCGCCTTCGAGCGCGGCACGGATCGCGCCGATGCGGCCGTCCATCATGTCGCTGGGCGCGACGATGTCCACGCCCGCACGGGCCTGGACCAGCGCCTGTTGCTTGAGCAGCTCGACGGTGCGGTCGTTCAGGATGTAGCCCTGCTCGTCGAGCACGCCGTCCTGGCCGTGACTGGTGTACGGATCGAGCGCGACATCCGTCAGCACGCCGATGCCGGGCACCTTCTCCTTGAGTGCGCGCACGACACGCGGGATCAAGCCGTCCGGGTTGGTCGCCTCGATGCCATCGGGGGTCTTCAACGCCGTGTCGATCGCGGGGAACAACGCGATCACCGGAATGCCCAGCTCGACGCATTCCTCGGCGACCGGAATCAGCTTGTCGAGACTCAGTCGGGACACGCCCGGCATCGATGCGATCGGTTCGACACGGTTTTCGCCTTCATGGACGAAGACCGGAAAGATGAAATCGCTCGGGTGCAGCCGGTGTTCGCGGACCAGCGCCCGGGTGAAGGCGTCGCGGCGCAGGCGACGGGGGCGGCTGGCGGGATAGGGTGCGGGAAGTTGCATGATTTCCGAGAAGTACCACCAGGATGAGGGGCCACTAGGTGGAAAGACGTAGATTCCGAAATTCGGCAGATCTGTTAAAGTCGTTCTTGAATGATAGCCGCTCGGCTGTCGTTCCCTGCTTTTCCTCCCTGAGCAGGAGCCTTAACGTGATGACAGCGATAAGGCTTTCCGACCCCGGCTGTGAAGCCGGGGTTTTTTTTCGCGCCCTCCATAATGCCGCGATGCTCTGGATCAAAGCGCTTCACATCATCTTCGTTTCGGCGTGGTTCGCCGGCCTGTTCTATCTGCCGCGGATCTTCGTGAACCTGGCCATGGTCCCCGCCGACAGCCATGCCGAGCGCGAACGGCTGCTGATCATGGCGCTGAAGCTCTATCGCTTCAGTTCGGGACTGATGCTGCTCGCCCTGGTCTTCGGCCTGACACTGTGGCTGTATTACGGCATCGGCCGCGGCCCGGGGAACGGATGGATGCACGCCAAGCTCGCCCTGGTCGTCGCGGTCATCGGCTATCACCACGTGTGCCGCGCCTTCCTGCGCAAGTTCGAGATGCTCGCCAACCGCCGCAGCCACAAGTGGTTCCGCGTGTTCAACGAGGTCTCGGTGCTGATGTTCGCGGCGATCGTGATCCTGGTCGTCGTCAAACCCTTCTGATCCGGTGATGCATCGGCGCAGCTCCGCCACCTGGCTGGCCCTGTGTTACGCCGTGCTGGTGGTCTATGCCAGCCTGTATCCGTTCTGGCCCTGGCGCATGCCGCCGAGCCTGCCCTGGCCGGGCTTCGTCGGGCTGCCCTGGCCGCGCTACTGGGGCAAGTTCGACATCTGGGTCAACGTCGTCGGCTACTGGCCGCTGGGCCTGCTCTGCTTCGCCGCGGTGAGCCGCGGCAGCGGCAGTCTGGTGCGCGCGCTGCTGTTGACGGTGGTCGGACTGCCGCTGCTGTCGTTCTCGATGGAGACGCTGCAGTACTTCCTCCCGGGCCGCGTGCCTTCGCTGGCGGACTTCCTGCTCAACAGCGCGGGCGCCTGGCTCGGCGGCCTCTGCGCGTGGGCGGTCCTGGGGCTCGGCGGATTGGCGCGCTGGAACGGCTGGCGCGAACGCTGGTTCGTGCCGCACAGCGCGGGCGCGCTGGCGCTGCTGGCGATGTGGCCCGTGGGCCTGCTCTATCCGGCGCCGCTGCCGCTGGGCCTCGGCCAGCTCTTCCCGCGCTTGCGCGAATGGACCGAGCTGCTGCTCGAGAACACGCCGTGGGAACTCGTTCCCAAGGAGCTCACCGACGAACTGCCCCTGCCACCGGGCCTCGAGGCGATCGCCATCGCCATGGGGGTCCTGGCGCCGTGCCTGCTGGCGCTGTCGGTGGCGCGACCGGGCAAGCGGCGCGCATTGCTCGTGCTGGGCGCGATCGCACTGGGCGTGACCACGACGGCCTGGTCGACGGTGTTGAACTTCGGTCCCGATCACGCCTGGGCCTGGCTGACCTCGACGACCGAGCCCGGCCTGATCATCGGCGGCGCGCTGGCGCTGCTGGCAGCCTTCATGTCGCGTCGCGCGAACGCAGCCTGGGGCCTGGTCGTGCTGACCGTGCTGATCGCGCTGATGGCCGAGGCGCCGTCCGATCCCTACCTGCTCGAGAGTCTGCAGTTCTGGGAACAGGGCCGCTTCGTCAATCTCTACGGGCTGGCGCAATGGGTGGGGTGGCTGTGGCCGTTCGCGGCGCTGGCGTGGCTGCTCTACGGCGTCACGCAGAGCGATCGTCCAGGTCCGCCGCCTGCCGTGGAACCATCGGTCGGGCGCTCTGAAGGACAAACGGTTCGTGACGGACCGCACGAACGGCCGCTCGGTGAAAACCCTGAAACTACAATCGACCGATGAGCGCTCCCAGCTACTACCAACGCCACATCTTCTTCTGCCTGAACCAGCGCGAGAACGAGAACGCCTGCCTTCAGCACAACGCGCAGGAGGCTTTCGACCACTGCAAGAAGCGCGTGAAGGCCGAGCAACTGGCCGGCAAGGGCGGCGTGCGCGTGAACAAGGCGGGTTGCCTGGACCGCTGTGCCGGCGGGCCGGTGGCGGTCGTGTATCCGGAGGCGGTCTGGTACTCGTTCGTGGACAACAGCGACATCGACGAGATCGTCGAACGCCACCTCAAGCATGGCGAAGTCGTCGAGCGCCTGGTGCTCGACGATTCGGTCGGCCGTTGATCGGGAGCCCGTTCGAATGAATGCACAGACCCAGCGCCGGCAGATCGCCGGCCCGGCCGGCGAGATCGAAGTCGCCATCGATGAACCGGCGGTCGACGCGGGCCCGCTGCGCGGGGTGGTGGTGATCTGCCACCCCAATCCGACGCAGGGCGGCACGATGGACAACAAGGTGGTGCAGACGATCGCGCGTGCGTTCGTGCACCTGGGCTATCGCGCGGTGCGCTTCAACTTCCGCGGCATCGGCAAGTCGGCCGGCGCCTGGGACGAAGGCCGCGGCGAGGTCGACGACGCGCTGGCCGTGATCGCGGCCTTCCGCGACCCGGCGCAGCCGCTCGCGCTGGCGGGCTTCTCCTTCGGCGGCTTCGTCGCGTCGCAGGCGGCCCTCCAGCTCGCGCAGCCGGCCGAGCGCCTGCTGCTGGTCGGTCCGGCCGCGAGCCGCTTCGGCGTCGCGACGGTGCCGGCCGATACCGTCGTGATCCACGGCGAACAGGACGATGTGGTGCCGCTGAGCGCGGTCTTCGATTGGGCGCGCCCGCAGGCGTTGCCGATCATCGTGGTGCCCGGTGTCGGGCATTTCTTCCATGGGCAGCTGCCGCTGCTCAAGAACTTGGTGACGCGCGGCTGGCATGCCGTCGGCGAAGCGCGCACCTAAGGATCTCTCCCGAATGAAACGATTCCTCGCCTCCCTCGCTCTCGGCTTGGGCCTGTCCAGCTTCGTGATGACGACCGGCGCGTCGGCGCAGGCGCTGACGCCGCCCGAGATCGCGGCCCGCAACTTCGTCCTGCTGGACCTGACGACGCACCAGACGCTCGCCGAGCGCGACGCCGACACGCCGCAGGATCCCGCCTCGCTGACCAAGCTGATGACGGCCTACGTCGTCTTCGACGCGCTCAAGGCCAAGCGCCTGACGCTGGACCAGACGCTGACCGTGTCCAAGCGCGCGTGGGATGAACGCAAGGGCGATCCGTCGCTGATGTTCATCGACACGACGATGACGCCCAAGGTCGACGAGCTGCTGCGCGGCATGATCATCCAGTCGGGCAACGACGCCTCGGTCGCGCTGGCCGAGGGCGTGGGCGGCACCGTCGAGCAGTTCGTCGCCATGATGAACAAGCAGGCGCAGGCTTGGGGCCTGAAGAACACGTCGTTCAAGAACGTCACTGGCATCACCGAGCCCGGCCACAAGACGAGCGCCCGCGACATCGCGGTCATCTTCTCGCACGTGATCCAGGACTATCCGCAGTACTACGCCGACTACTACTCCAAGCGCGAGTACACCTTCAACAAGATCCGCCAGTCCAACCGCAACATGCTGCTGGGCCGCGATCCGTCGGTGGACGGCGGCAAGACCGGCTACACCGATGCGGCGGGCTACTGCCTCGCGGCCAGCGCGCAGCGCGACGTGCCCAACGGCAAGCGCCGTCTGCTGAGCGTGGTGATGGGCACGGCCTCGAAGGAAGCGCGTGCGACCGAAAGCCAGAAGCTGCTGAACTGGGGCTACTCGGCCTTCGACGCGGTGCGTCTGTTCGAGAAGAACCAGCCGATCACCACCGTCAAGGTCTGGAAGGGTGCCGTGCCGGAAGCCAAGCTGGGCGCGGCCGATGCGGTCTTCGTCGCCGTGCCGCGCGGCGAGGGCGGCAAGCTCAAGACCGACATCCAGCGCACCGACCCGCTGGTCGCGCCGCTGGCGCTGAATCAGCGCGTGGGCACCCTGAAGGTGACGACCTCGGGCGGCGCGCCGGTGGCCGAAGTGCCGCTGGTCGTGCAGCAGGAGGTGCCGCTGGCCGGCATCTTCGGCCGCGCCTGGGACGCGATCCGGCTCTGGATCAAGTAAGACCCGCGCGGACCGGCCAGGCGCCGTCGCCATGGTCCGGTCGGGCCGTGTCGACGGGCCGGTCGGCCAAGGCCCCTCGCTTGCCGGGGTTGGCGAGCCGGGCCGGCGGCGTACAGTCGGTGGCTTCGGCGTGACCACACTGCGGGAGCCACCGATGACCATGCCCTGGGCCGATCTTCCCTGCTATCTGAACGGCCACCTGGGCCGGCTCGGCGATGCCCGGGTACCGGTGATGGACCGAGGATTCCTCTTCGGCGACGGCGTCTACGAGTCCATCCCCGTCTATGCGCGCCGCTTGTTCCGCGTGGACGACCACCTCGACCGCCTCGGTCGAAGCCTGAAGGCGCTGCGCATCGAGGATCCCTACGAGCGCGAGGCCTGGCTGGACCTGTTCCACAGTCTGGTGGCGCATCTGCCGGAGGTCGAGGATCAGATGATCTACCTGCAGGTCACGCGCGGCGTCGCGGCGCGCGGCCATGCGATGCCCAAGGACCTGGAGCCGACGGTGCTCGCGTACACGCAGCCCCTGCTCGCGTTGACGCCGGAGCAGCGCCATCAAGGCCTGATCTGCGTGACGGCGAGGGATTTCCGCTGGCAGCGCGGCGACATCAAGAGCATCTCGCTGCTGGGCAACGTGCTGGCACGGCAGGCCGCGGCCGATCAGGGCGCGGACGAGACCGTGCTGATCCGCGACGGCTATGTGACCGAAGGCTCCAGCAGCAACGTGTGGATCGTGCGCGACGGCGCGCTGCTGACGCCGCCGCCGGGTGAGGCGCTGCTCGAAGGCATTCGCGTGCGTCTGCTCAAGGAGCTCTGCGAGGAGCTCGGCATCGCCTGCAACCTGCGTCCGATCGCGGAGACCGAACTGAGCACCGCCGACGAGATCCTGTTGACCTCCGCCAGCAAGGAGGTCGCCCCGGTCACCCGGCTCGATCACGAGCAGGTCGGCCACGGCGCGCTGCGCGGTAAGCCCGGCCCGGTCTACGCGAAGCTCCACGAGGCCTATCAGCGGGCCAAGATCTTGCAAAGCCGCTGACTGACTCCATTTGAATCTCCCATCATGACCAGCTTCAACAACGCCCCGATCCCGCCCGAGCAATCGCTCATCGAGTACCCGTCCCAGTTCCCCATCAAGGTGATGGGTGCGCATGTGGAGGGTTTCGTCGAGGCGATCGTCAGCGTCGCGCAGCAGTTCGATCCGGCCTTCGATGCCGCCAGTGTCGAGCGGCGCCCCAGTTCGGGCGGCAAGTACCTGGGCGTGACGATCACCGTCACCGCCACCAGCCGCGAACAGCTCGACGAGCTCTATCGCACGCTGACCACGCACCCGATGGTGAAGGTCGTCCTCTAGGCGAGGACCGCTCACACCGCGCCGGCGGCGGCCGCGAGCGCTTCGTCGACCGCCTTCAGCTTGTACGGCGCGGCCTCGTCGCCGTTGCGCGCCGCGATGTCGTACCAGTAGCGCGCGAGGCGCAAATCGCGCTCGACGCCCAGGCCCGACTCGTACATCGACGCGATCAGGTACTGCGCGCCGACGTCGCCGCCCTTGGCGGCTTCGCGATACCACTGCGCGGCTTGCGGGAAGTCCTTCCCGGCACCACGACCCAGGTAGAACGCGGTGGCCACGGCCACCTGCGCATCGACGCTGCCGTGCTCGGCGGCCTTCAGGTACCAGGCCTGGGCCTGGACCAGGTCCGGCTTGCCGTCCGCGCCCTGTTCATGGAACTGGCCCAGCGCCAGCTCGGCGCGGACGAGGCCGCGACCGGCGGCCCGCACGAGCAACGTCCTGGCGAGTTTGGGATCGGGCTTGGGCACCTCCGCGCGCAGATGCATCATCGCGAGGTTGTAGTCGCCCAGCGCCAGCCCCTGCTGCGAAAGCGCACGGAACTGCTTTTCCGCGGCTTGAAGATCGCCGCGTTCGTACGTGGCGAGCGCCTGCTCCAGCGTGACGCCGGCGGCGAAGGCCGGGCTGCCCTGCAGCGCGAGGCAGCAGACCGCGAGGGCGGCGAGGGCCGTGATGTGACGCGGCATGGCGCGGCTCCTGAATGTCCCGATGCCGGCGATGCTAGGGCCATCGCGGCTAGCATGCCGGAATGCTGATCAAGACCCTGGGCCGCGTCGACTATGCGGCCACGCTGGACGCGATGCGCGCCTTCACCGAGACGCGCGGTCCGGAGACGCTGGACGAGCTCTGGCTCTGCGAATTCGATCCCGTCTACACCCAAGGCCTCGCCGGCCAGGCCGACAATGTCCTGGACCCGCAGGGCATTCCCGTCGTGCAGACCAACCGCGGCGGACAGGTGACGTATCACGGCCCCGGGCAGGTGGTCGCCTATCCGCTGGTGGACCTCAGGCGGCTGGGGATCTTCGTCAAGGAGTACGTGTTCCGCCTGGAGACCGCCGTGATCCAGACGCTGGACGGCGTCGGCGTCACGGGCCACCGGGTGGCCGGCGCGCCCGGCATCTATGTGCGGCTGGACGACCCCGGGGCGCATGCCGCCCTGACCGGCCCGGCCGATCCCGCGGATCCTTTCCGTGGCTTGGGCAAGGTCGCGGCGCTGGGGATCAAGATCAGCCGGCACTGCACGTATCACGGCGTCGCGCTGAATGTGGCGATGGACCTGAAGCCCTTCCTGGGCATCCATCCGTGCGGATACGCAGGGCTTCAGACGGTGGACCTCGGTACACTCGGGGTTTTCACGGACTGGGCCACGGTGGCCCAGCGGTTCGGAGAGCGGCTCGCCGCCCAGCTCCAACCCTGAGGCCCGGAACAAGGCAACCGAGAGAACGCCTGATGGCAACCGAGAACGTCACCCACGAAGCCAAGAGCGCGTCCGACTACGACGCGACCGCCAAGCAGAAGGCGCAAGCCAAGACGGCGCGGATCCCGATCAAGATCATTCCGGCGGAACAGCTGAAGAAGCCGGACTGGATCCGGGTGAAGGCCGGTTCGCCGTCGACGCGCTTCTACGAGATCAAGCAGATCCTGCGCGAGCACAAGCTGCACACGGTCTGCGAGGAAGCGTCCTGCCCCAACATCGGCGAGTGCTTCGGCAAAGGCACGGCGACCTTCATGATCATGGGCGACAAGTGCACGCGGCGCTGCCCGTTCTGCGACGTCGGCCACGGCCGGCCGGATCCGCTGGACGTGGACGAGCCGCTGAACCTGGCCAAGACGATCGCCGCGCTGAAGCTGAACTACGTGGTGATCACCAGCGTGGACCGCGACGACCTGCGCGACGGTGGCGCCGGCCACTTCGCCGAGTGCATCCGCAAGGTGCGCGAACTGAGCCCGCGCACGCAGATCGAGGTGCTGGTGCCCGACTTCCGCGGCCGCATGGACCGCGCGCTGGACATCCTGAAGGCCGCGCCGCCGGACGTGATGAACCACAACCTGGAAACCGCGCCGCGCCTGTACAAGGAAGCGCGTCCGGGCTCGGACTACCAGTTCAGCCTGAGCCTGCTGAAGCGTTTCAAGGAAGCGGTGCCGGGCGTGCCGACCAAGAGCGGCATCATGGTCGGCCTGGGCGAGACCGACGAGGAGATCCTCCAGGTCATGCGCGACATGCGCGAGCACAACATCGACATGTTGACGATCGGGCAATACCTGGCCCCGTCGGGCCACCACCTGCCGGTGCGGCGCTACGTGCACCCGGACACCTTCAAGATGTTCGAGGAAGAGGCCTACAAGATGGGCTTCACGCACGCGGCGGTCGGCGCGATGGTGCGCTCCAGCTACCACGCGGACCAGCAGGCGCATGCCGCGCTGGAGAAGGTGGAAGCGGAGAAGGCTTCCGCCGCTTGAGCCTTCAGGCGCCATGAAAGACGGCTCCCATCCGGGAGCCGTTTTGCGTTGTGGGCCCTTTCGTTACCGGGCCGGGCCGGGGCCGGCTTCAAGGAGCGCGCGAGGCGCTCAGGCCGGTGTCCAGCGGCCCGCGACGTTCTTCAGCAGCAGGTTGATCGCCGCCAGTTGGCGGTTGCGCACGGACAGCAGCGAGGCCTCCGCGTTGAAGGCGCTGTTCTGCGCCGTCGTGACGTCCAGGAAGGACACGGTGCCTGCGCGGTACTGATCGGTCACCAGTTCGAGGTTGCGCTGCGCGGCGTCCAGCGCCTCCTGCTGCAGCCGCGCTTCCTCGCGCAGGTGGTCGGTGAGGATCAGGTTGTCCTCCACTTCCTGCAGGGCGGTCAACACCGTCTGACGATAGGTCGAGGTCGCGACCTCGGCGCTCGTGCGTGCCTGCGCGCTCGCCAGCTTGCGCTGGCCGCCGTCGAAGATCGCCTGCGCGAGCGACGGGCCCAGCGACCAGAACAGGTTGGGCGCCGACAGCAGGTCCGTCAGCGTGCTGTTGCGATAACCGGCGCTGCCCGACAGCGTCAGCGACGGGAAGTACGCCGCGTCCGCGACGCCGATCTGCGAATACGCCGCCGCCACGCGCCGCTGCGCGGCGGCGATGTCGGGCCGGCGCTCCAGCAACTGCGACGGCAACATCTCCGGCACGGCGGGCGGCTTCGGCAAGACCGCGTTCTTCGCCAGATCCAGCGCTGACGGCGGCAGTCCCAGCAGCACCGCGATTGCGTGCTCGAGCTGACCGCGCGTCGAGCGCGTCTCCAGCAGTTGCGCCTCCGCCGAGCGCAGTTGCGTCTGCGCCTGCAGCACGTCGCTGCGCGCGGCGACGCCGCTCTGGTAGCGCGCCTGTGTCAGGTCGAGGAAGCGCTGATACGCCTTCACGCTGCGGTCGTACAGCGCCTCCTGCGCCTCCGCGGTCCGCAGCGAGAAGTAGGTCTGCGCCAGCGTCGCCTGCGCGCTCAAGCGCGCGGCGGCGAGGTCGTCGGCGCTCGCCTGCAGCGACGCATTCGCGCCTTCGCTCGCCAGGCGCAGCCGGCCCCAGAGGTCCGGCTCCCAGCTCGCGTTCAGCGAGGCCTGGACGCTGTTGGTCGGTCCGCGGTTGATCGAGCCGTTGGTGACGTTGCCGTCCGGGCTCTTGCTGCGCGTGCCCGAGAAGCCGACGGACAACGTGGGGAAGAACGCCGAGCGGCTCGCCTCGAGCGCGGCGCGGGCGCCTTCCACCTGCGCGATCGCCGCCTTCAGGTTCTCGTTGCCGATCACGAGCCGGTGCTGCAGGTCGTTGAGGACCGGGTCGTCGAACAGCGTCCACCACTGTTCAGGGATCGGCTCGGCGGCGGCGGGCCGCGCCTGCTTCCACAGCGCGTTCTCCTTGAACTGCGCCGGCGCCGCGACCGGCGCGGGCGGGTCGACGCGCGTCACGGCGCAGCCGCTCATCAAGGCGATCAGTGCCGTCATCGCCGCTGCCGTCGCGAGGGTGTTGAGGGCCGTGCGCGGGCGTGCGGCGGAGACGGAGGAGTCGTTCTTCATCATCGGGGTCTGCATGTCTGTCTGCATGTCTCAGCCCTGCAGGGTCGGAGCCGCGGGCGGCTCGGGATTCATCGGGGGCGCCGTGTTCGAGGCCTTGGCGGCCTTCGCCGCGCGCCTGGCCGCGCGGCGCCGCATCACGCGCTGGCGCAGCCGTTCCATCGTCACGAAGACGACCGGCGTCGTGTAGAGCGTGAGCACCTGACTCAGGATCAGGCCGCCGACGATCGCGATGCCCAGCGGCTTGCGCAGCTCGGCGCCGTCGCCGCTGCCCAGCGCGAGCGGCACTGCGCCGAAGATCGCGGCGAAGGTCGTCATCAGGATCGGACGCAGCCTCAGCTTGGCGGCGCGGAAGATTGCCGCGCCCGCCGTCAGGTGGGCCGTCGTGCGCTGCCGCGCGATGGCGAAGTCGATCATCATGATGGCGTTCTTCTTGACGATGCCGATCAGCAGGATCACGCCGATCAACGCGATGATCGAGAACTCCGTGTTGAACATCATCAGCGCCAGCAGCGCGCCCACGCCTGCGGACGGCAGCGTCGACAGGATGGTCACCGGATGCACCAGGCTCTCGTAGAGCATGCCCAGCACCAGGTAGATCGCGATGATGGCCGCGCCGATCAGGATGGGCTGCGACTTCAGCGCGTCCTGGAAGGCGTTGGCCGTGCCCGCGAAGGTGCCGCGCAAGGACACCGGCACACCCAGCTCCGCCATCGCGTTGTTGATCGCGTCCGTGGCCTGCGACAGCGACACGCCCTCGGGCAGGTTGAAGCTGATCGTCGACGCCGGGGAGCCGCTCTGGTGGTTCACCGACAACGGCGTGTTGGTCGTCTCGAAGCGGCTGAACGCCGACAGCGGCACCTGCGCGCCCGAGCTGCTCGTGACGTAGAGCTTGCGCAGCGTCTCCGGCCCCTGCAGGTACTGCGGTGCCAGTTCCATCACCACGCGGTACTGGTTCAGCGGGTTGTAGATGACGCCGACCTGCCGTTGGCCGAAGGCGTTGTTCAGGGTCGTGTCGATGGTGCTCACCGTCACGCCCAGACGCGCCGCCGCGTCGCGGTCGATGACCAGCGAGGTCTGCACGCCCTTGTCCTGCTGGTCGGTGTTCACGTCGGTCAGGTCCGGTAGCTGCGACAGCGCGTTGCGCACGCGCGGTTCCCATTCCCGCAGCACCTCGAGGTCGTCCGCCTGCAGCGTGAACTGGTACTGCGCGTTGGCCTGCCGGCCACCGATGCGGATGTCCTGCACCGGCACGAGGAAGAGGTTGGCGCCGGGCTCGTGCGCCATCTTGTCGCGCAGCCGGTTCACGACCTGATCGGCCGAGACCTTGCGTTCCTTCAGCGGCTTGAGCGTGATGTAGAAGTTGGCGCCGTTGCGCTGCCCGCCGCCGGTGTTGCCGTTGACGTTCTCCACCGCGGGGTCGGACAGGATGATCTCCATGAAGCGGTCGACCCGCTTGCGCATCATCTCGAAGGAGCTGCCCTGGTCCGCCTGCACGCCGCCGATCAGCACGCCGGTGTCCTGCTGCGGGAAGAAGGTCTTGGGGATCGCGCCGTAGAGATGCACGTTCAGCGCGACCACCGCCACCAGCGACAGCAGCGCGACCGGCTGATGCCGCAATGTCCACATCAGCGAGCGCCGGTAGCCGCGCGCCAGTGCCCGGTTGAAGCGACCGGCGGCGCGCGCGAACCAGCCCTTGCGCTTCGTGGCGGCGCCGGGCTCGGGCTCCTTGCGCGGCTTCAGCACGCGCGAGGCCATCATCGGCGTCGTCGTCAGCGAGACGATCATCGACACCAGGATGGAGGCCGAGAGCACGACGGCGAATTCGCGGAACAGCCGCCCGACGACGCCGCCCATCAGCAGGATGGGGATGAACACCGCCACCAGCGACAGGCTGATCGAGATCACCGTGAAGCCGATCTCGCGCGCGCCGCGCAGCGCGGCCTCGACCGGCTGCAGACCCTGCTCGATGTAGCGGGTGATGTTCTCCAGCACGACGATCGCGTCGTCGACGACGAAGCCGGTGGCCACCGTCAGCGCCATCGCCGACAGGTTGTCCAGGCTGTAGCCGCACAGGTACATCACGCCGAAGGTGCCGGCCAGCGAGACCGGCACGGCGACCGCGGGCAGCAGCGTCGCGCGCCAGCTGCGCAGGAACAGCAGCACCACCAGGATGACCAGCCCGACGGCGATCGCCATCGCGCGCTGCACCTCGTCCAGCGAGGCGCGGATGGTCGGCGTGCGGTCGCTGATGACCTTGAGGTCGATCGCCGGCGGGATCGAGGCCTGCAGCCTCGGCAGCAGCTCGCGCACGTGCTGCACCGTCTCGATGATGTTGGCGCCCGGCTCCTTCTGGATGAACAGCAGGATCGCCGGCTGGCCGTTGGACGCGCCGTAGTTGCGCACGTCCTGGACCGAGTCGCTGACGTCCGCCACGTCGCGCAGCCGTAGCGCGGCGCCGTCGCGGTAGGACAGCACCACCGGCGCGTACTCGGACGCGCTGCGCGCCTGGTCGTTCGCGCCGACCTGCCAGTAGCGGCCGGACTGCTCCACCGCGCCCTTGGGCCGGTTCGCGTTGGTGTTGGTGATGGCCTGGCGCACCTGGTCCAGCGAGATGCCGTTGGCCGCCAGCTTGTCCGGGTTGAGCTCGACCCGCACCGCCGGCAGCGCGCCGCCGCCGACGTTGACCTGCCCGACGCCGCCGACCTGCGCCAGCCGCTGCGCCAGCACCGTCGACGCGGTGTCGTACATCTGGCCACGCGTCAGCGTCTGCGAGGTCAGCGCCAGGATCATGATCGGCGCGTCGGCCGGGTTGACCTTGCGGTAGGTCGGGTTGCTCGGCATGCCGGTCGGCAGCAGCGTGCGCGCCGCGTTGATCGCGGCCTGCACGTCGCGCGCGGCGCCGTCGATGTCGCGGCTCAGGTCGAACTGCAGCGTGACGTTGCTCGATCCGAGCGCGGAACGAGACGTGATCTCGGTGACGCCGGCGATGCTGCCCAGCGCGCGCTCCAGCGGCGTGGCGACGGTCGCGGCCATCGTGTCCGGGCTGGCGCCCGGCAGCGAGGCGGACACCGAGATCGTCGGGAAGTCCACCTGCGGCAGCGGCGCGATCGGCAGAAAGTGATACCCGAGCATCCCCGCCAGCGCGATGCCGATCGTGATCAGCGTCGTTGCAACCGGCCGGGCGATGAACGGCGCAGAAATATTCATCGCAGGTCTCCGCCCGGACCGGCAGGTCCAACCGGCTCGATCGGGCCGATGGGGCCGGCCGGATCGGCGATCTGCGGCGCGTCCGGGCCGCGACGTTCCTCGGCGGCACGCGTCTCGCGCTTCACACCGCGGCGCTCGCGCCAGCGCTGCGCCATCCGCGCGAAGCCCAGATAGATCACCGGCGTCGTGAACAGCGTCAGCAGCTGGCTCACGATCAAGCCGCCGACCATCGTCACGCCCAGCGGATGCCGCAATTCATGGCCGACACCGGTGCCCAGCATCAGCGGGAGCGCGCCCAGCAGCGCGGCCATCGTCGTCATCAGGATCGGGCGGAAGCGCAGCAGCGAGGCCTGGTGGATCGCGGCGCGCGGCTCGAGTCCCTGTTCGCGCTCGGCCTCGAGCGCGAAGTCGATCATCATGATCGCGTTCTTCTTGACGATGCCGATCAGCAGCACGATGCCGATGATCGCGATGATCCCGAGGTCCAGCCCGCCGAGCAGCAATGCCAGCAGCGCGCCGACGCCGGCCGACGGCAGCGTCGACAGGATGGTGACCGGGTGGATGTAGCTCTCGTAGAGCACGCCCAGCACGATGTACATCGTGACCACCGCCGCGAGGATCAGGAACAGCGTGCTCGACAGCGAGTTGCTGAAGGCCTCTGCCGCGCCCTGGAAGCTGGTCTCGACGCTGATGGGCAGGTCGAGCTGGGCCTGTTCAGCCTTGATCGCCTTGACGGCATCGCCGAGGGCGACGCCGGGCGGCAGGTTGAACGAGATCGTCGCCGCGGGGAACTGCGCGACGTGGTTGATCGCCAGTGCCGCCGGGCGCTCGACGATCTGCGCGACCGAGTTCAGCGGCACCTGCACCGAAGTCGTCGACGTCGTGCCGGTGGCGCTGGTGGTGGACGTGCTGCCGGGCACGTACAGCCCTTCGAGCGCGCGCGGTCCGCTGCGGAACTCCGGCGCCGCTTCCAGCACGACGCGGTACTGGCTGGACTGCGTGTAGATCGTCGAGATCAACCGCTGCCCGAAGGCGTTGTAGAGCGCGGTGTCGATCGCCGCGATCGTCACGCCGAGCCGGCCGGCCGCCTCGCGGTCGATCTGCACCCAGGCCTGCAGGCCCTGGTTCTGCAGGTCGCTGGCGACGTCGGCCAGCTGCGGCAGCGCCTTGAGCCGTTCCAGCAGCTGGTCGTTGGCCTTCTGCAGGTCGCCGGAATCCGGCGAGCTCAGCAGGAACTGGTACTGCGTCTTGGAGATGCGGTCCTCGATCGTCAGGTCCTGCACCGGCTGCATGTAGGCGGTGATGCCCGGCACCTGCCGGTTCGCGTCGCCCAGCCGCGCGATGATCTCCGTCGCCGACGCGTGACGCGACGCGAAAGGCTTCAGCGTGATCTGCATGCGGCCCGTGTTCAACGACGCGTTGGCGCCGTCCACGCCGATGAAGGACGCGATGTGGTCGACGTCGGGATCCTTCAGGAAGACTTCGGCCAGCTTCTGCTGACGCTCGCTCATCGCGTCGAAGGAGGTGCTCTGCGTCGCCTCGGTGATGACCTGCAGCAGGCCCGTGTCCTGCACCGGGAAGAAGCCCTTGGGCACGACGATGTACAGCAGGGCCGTCAGCGCCAGCGTCCCGAAGAAGCCCAGCAGCGTCAGCACCGGCCGGTCCAGCACCCAGTCCAGGCCGCGGCCGTAGGCCTGGATCATGGCTTCGAACTTCTCGCCGAACCAGGTGCCCAGGCGCGAGTGCTTCTGCTCCACCTCGGGCTTCAGCAGCCGTGCGCTCATCATCGGCGTCAGTGTCAGCGAGACGAAGGCGGAGATCAGGATGGACACCGCCAGCGTGATCGCGAACTCATGGAACAGCCGGCCGACGACGTCGCCCATGAACAGCAGCGGGATCAGCACCGCGATCAGCGAGACCGTCAGCGAGATGATGGTGAAGCCGATCTGCCTGGAGCCCTTGATGGCCGCCTCCATCGGCGAGTCGCCTTCCTCCACGTAGCGGGCGATGTTCTCGATCATCACGATCGCGTCGTCGACGACGAAGCCGGTCGAGATGGTCAGCGCCATCAGCGTCAGGTTGTTGATCGAGAACCCGGCGAGGTACATCACGCCGAAAGTGCCGATCAGCGACAGCGGCACCGCGACGCTGGGGATCAGCGTGGCACTGCCGCTGCGCAGGAACAGGAAGATCACCGCGACGACCAGCACGATCGCGAGCAGCAGCTCGATCTCGGTGTCGTCGACCGAGGCGCGGATCGTCGTCGTGCGGTCGGACAGGATCTGCACGTCGACGGACGCGGGCAGGGTGCCCTGCAGCTTGGGCAGCAGCGCCTTCACGCGGTCGACGGTCTGGATCACGTTCGCGCCGGGCTGGCGCTGAACGTTCAGGATCACGCCGGGCGTGGTGTCGGCCCAGGCCGCCAGGCGCAGGTTCTCGGCGTCGTCGACGATCTCCGCGACGTCGTTCAGCCGCAGCGGGTTGCCGTTCTTCCAGGCGATGATCAGGTTCTGGTACTCGGCGGCGGAGCGCAACTGGTCATTGGCGTCGATCGTCGACGCGCGCTGCGAGCCGTCGAAACTGCCCTTGGCCTGGTTGACGTTGGCCGACGCGATGGCGCTGCGCACGTCGTCCAGCGACAGTCCCAGCGCCGCCAACGCGCGCGGGTTCGCCTGGATGCGCACGGCGGGTCGTCGCCCGCCGGCGATGCTCACCAGGCCCACGCCGTCCACCTGCGACAGCTTGGGCGCGAGGCGGTTCTCGACCAGGTCGTGGACCTTGATCACCGGCAGCGACGGCGAGGTCACCGCGATCGTCATCACCGGCGCATCGGCCGGGTTGACCTTGCTGTAGACCGGCGGCATCGGCAGGTCGCTGGGCAGCAGGTTGCTGCCGGCGTTGATCGCGGCCTGCACTTCCTGCTCGGCGACGTCCAGCGACAGGCCCAGCGAGAAGCGCAGCGTGATCACCGACGCGCCGCCGGAACTCGAGGAGGTCATCTGGCTCAGGCCCGGCATCTGGCCGAACTGGCGCTCCAGCGGCGCGGTGACGGTGGTCGAGATGACGTCGGGGCTCGCGCCCGGATAGAGCGTCGTGACCTGGATCGTCGGGTAGTCGACCTCCGGCAGCGCGGACAAGGGCAGCAGCCGATAGGCCAGCAGGCCCGCCAGCAGGATGGCCAGCATCAGCAGCGAGGTCGCGACCGGCCGCTCGATGAAGGGACGGGACGGGTTCATGGCCATAGCCTGTTGCCCTCGGCGATCAGTTGCCGCCGGCCGAGGCCGCCTGGCGCTTGGCGCGTTCGGCGCGGCGTTCGGCGATCCAGGCTTCCCGCTCGGCGGGACTCATCTTCATGACCTTCTCTTGGACATCGGGCGGCAGTCGATCCAGCCACGCTGGGCGTTCGCCGCCGGCTTGCGCGGCGTCGTTGCGGGCTTCCGTAGTGGGAGCGCGCAGCGCGGCGTCAGCCGGATTGCCGGAGCCGCTGGCCGCGCCTTGCGGTGCCGATGCGCCCGAGGCCCGGCGGCCTTCGCCCCACGCGCCGGAAGCCGCACCGCCCGGTGCGCTCGCGCCACGGCCGCGACGCGGTGCCGCGTTCGCGCCGGCGCGCTGCTTCGGATCGGCGGCGATGACCTCGACCTTCGCGCCTTCGCGCAGCCGGTCGACGCCGTCGATCACGACGCGATCGCCCGGCTCGACCTTGCCGTCCACGGCCATCCAGTCGCCATCGACCGCACCGGTCTGCACGACGCGTGTGGTGACGGTGTTGTCCGCGCCCACGACGTAGACGTAGAAGCCCTGCGCGCCGCGCAGCACCGCGGCGGCCGGCACGGCGAGGCGGTTCTGCTCGGTCGCGAGCTGCAGCTTCACGCTGACCGACTGGTTGGGATAGAGCGCGTCGTCGTCATTCGGGAACAGCGCCTTCAGCTTGATCGTGTCGGTGGTGATGTCGATCGCGTTGTCGGCGGTCGCGAGCTTGCCGGTGGCCAGGCGCGTCTTGCCGTCGCGGCTCCAGGCCTCGACGGTCATCGCGGTCTTGCCCTTCAGGCCGGCGCTCACCTGCGGCAGCAGCGCCGAGGGCACCGCGAAGGTCAAAGCGATCGGACGCGTCTGCGTGATGCTGACGATGCCGTTGGTGTCGCCGGTCTGCACGACGTTGCCGATGTCCGCCTGCTTCAGGCCGACGCGGCCCGAGATCGGCGCCTGCACGCGGCTGTAGGTGACCTGCAGCCGTGCGCTGTCGACGGCGGCCTGGTCGGCCTTGACCGTGCCCATGAGCTGGTTGACCGTGGCCTGCTGCGTGTCGACCTGCTGGCGCGCGATCGCGTCCTTGGCGAGCAGGTCCTGGTAGCGCGTCAGGTCGATGCGGGCGTTGTCCAGCGTGGCCTTGTCGCGGGCGAGCTGGCCTTCGGCCTGGCCGAGCGCGGCCTGGAAGGCGCGCGGATCGATCTGCGCGAGCGTCTGGCCGGCCTTGACCTGCTGGCCTTCGGTGAAGTGGATCTGCTGCAGCACGCCGCTGACCTGCGCGCGCACGACGGCGGTGTTGGAGGCGCTGATCGTGCCGATGGCAGCGGCGGTGTGGCGGATGTCCTGCAGCCGCGCGGGCATGACCGAGACCGGCTGCACGCGGTTGGCGGCGAAGCGGCCCCCGCGGCCGGCACCGCCGGCGCCCGGGCCACCGGCACCCGCGGGCCCGCTGGCGGCGGAGGCGGGACCGCCCGCCGCGCCGTCGGCGCCGCGCCCCTTCCACCACCACCAGCCGCCAGCCGCGATGGCCAGCACGACCACGCCGAGGATCCAGGGCGCCGCCCGGCCTCGTTGTCGTCGCTGCGTCGATGCGTTGGAGAGGGGGGAGATGACAGTCCCCGGCACGCCGGGCAGGTTCTTGTTCGTGTTCATTCGGGCGGGCGATGCTTGCTATGTCGCTACCCTAGTATCTGGCGACAGCAGGCTGGTGTACCCGAGGAAAAGAATCGCAAAGCGTCGGGGCTAACCCGCGTATTCGCGGGGATCGCGCGGGGATCGACACCCGAGCGAAGGCCGGTCCGGCCATGAAAAATGCCGCTCGGAAGCGGCATGGTTCGGTGGGGCGCGGAGGACTCAGCTCTCGGCGAGCAGCTTCTCGATCGTGCCGTGCAGCGCCGCGAAGTCGGGTTCGCCGACGAAGCGCTTGACGATCTCGCCGCGCTTGTTGATCAGGAACGTCGTCGGCGTGAGCTGGACCTTGCCGAAGCTGCGGGCGATCTCGCCGGTGCTGTCCATCGCGACGCCGAAGGGCAGGTTGCGGGTCTCGGCGTAGTTGGCGACATAGGCCGGCGGGTCGTAGCTCATGGCGACGGCCAGCGTGTCGAAGCCCTTGTCCTTGTACTTCTGGTGCGTCGCGATGACCTGCGGCATTTCCTTGACGCAGGTGGTGCAGGAAGTCGCCCAGAAGTTGACCAGCATCACCTTGCCCGTCCAGGCCTGAGCGGAGGCGTGCTTCGAGCCGTCGAGCAGCACGTAGTTCACCTGCGGCGCAGGGTCGGGCTTCAAGCCCTCATAGGCGAGGCCGGCGCCGATACCAACGGCGGCAACCAGCAGCAGGAGTCCGGACCAGCGAGGCAGCTTCATGGGCCGGAAGTGTATGCCCGAGGCAGTTCGCCCGCCACTTTGGTGGGGCTTAAGTCAGGAGCATGTCAGGGCGGCGCCAGGGTGCGGCGCCGACGCCGTGCGGCGGCGATTCAGAGCGCCTTGGACAGCTCGAACAGGAGCACCGACGGCAGCGCGTCCTGCAGGTTCTGGCGGGAGATCCGCGCCATGTGTTCCGCCGTGGCCGTGGACAGCTGCGTCTGCTGGTCGCCGTCCAGCACCTCGATGAAGCTGAAGCTGGGCACCTCGCCGGTGATGTCGGCGCGCAGGCGGTCGAAATCGGCGTCACGCATCGACTGCTCGAAGGCGATGCCGTGCGGCAGGCCCTCTTCGCAGAACTGCAGCGCCTCGTCCATCGAGCCGACGGCATCGATGATCAGTCCCATGTGGCGCACGGCGTTCTGGATCTCCTGACGCACCTCGCGGCGCGGCGAGACGATCAGCAGGTGACAACCCGCCAGCGGCTTGGAGTTGCGCGACGGCGTCGGATCATCGAGCTCGAGTTCGGGCCGTTCCGCCTGGGCGGGCGGTGCCAGTTCTTGCTGGACAGCCGGTTCGTCGCTGGCCACGTGCGGGAACTCGAGCGTCAGCATCGTGATGCCGGCCTCGTCCTCGCGCAGCGGCAGCGCGCCGAGGGTCAGGGCGGTCTGCTCGATCAGGCGCCAGTGCAGCGAGTTCAGCGACTCCGGCGGCGCGTTGATCGCCGCCGACGGAGCGCTGCCCAGGTCCAGCGAGCGGTGGGCGAAACGGCACATGAGCCGGGCCTTGGCGGGCCAAGGCATCAGGTCCAGCCGCATCTCCAGCGAGGAATGCGTGTTGGCGAGTGCCCAGTCCATCACCGCGTTCAGCAGCGAGAACAGCAGCGAGGCGTCGGTGATCACCTCGATCGGCTGCAGCAGCTGCCGGATCTGGATGCCGCGGGCCTGCGTCTCGCGGCTGCGTTGCGTGAGCACCCCGCGCAGCACCTGCGTCAGCGGCACGCGCTCGCGCGACAGCCTCAGCCGCCCGGACGCCAATCGCGCCAGTTGCTGGCTCACCATGCCCGCCTCGCGCGCCTGCGCCACCGAGTCGCGCAGCGCCCTCAGGCCCTGGCGATCGATCTGGCCGGTGCTGATCAGCGTGTGGATCCGCTCCAGCGCCGCGCTCAGCGGGCCGGCGATCTCTGCGCCGAGCTGCTGGACGACGTCGCCCCATTGCGAATCGCTCGGGGGCTGCGCCATGTCATTGGCGGCCAACGGCGCGGCAATGGAAGGGGGCGGGCGGGACATGCTCTCTCGTTCTTGTGAGCCTCCGGCGGCATGCCGGGGCAGGGGAGGCGCCATGGTTCCGCGCGGCCCCGGGGGAGGCCATCCCGTGAGTCGGGGGCAATCGCCCCCCTGGGTGGATGGCGTGAAATGGCTCACGATTCCCCGGGGATGAGGGGCGGATTGCGGACGATCCGTCAGGCTTGCGCAGCCTGCCGATCGGCCAGCATCAGGAGACGGTCGGTGAGCTGTTCCGGGGCGGAGACCATCACCTGGTGACCTGTGGCGATCTCGAAGAGCTCCCAGCCGGGCTGGCTGCGGGCGCGCTCGCGCGCGGCGGCGATCGTGAGCAGCGCCGGACGGTTGCAGTCGATGAAGGTGCGTGGACGCTTGAGCCACGCCGCCTGGTCGAAGTCGAGCGGGCTGTCATAGACGCCGCCCGGCTGCGGGCGCTGGCAGCGCATCATCCAGTCGAAGTCGTCCGGCTTCAGCCCCATCCCGTTGGGCTCGGTCACCGGCAGGTGGCCGAACTTCGAGATCAACTCGCGGCGCTGGATCTGGGTCTCCGGCGTGTGGCGGCTGGACCAGGACTCGCCAGGCTCCGGCACGACGGCGTCGAGGTAGACCAGCCGCGCGATGCGGTCCGGCATCTGGTCCGCAACGCCGGTGATGACCATGCCGCTGTAGCTGTGGCCGACCAGGAGGACATCGGTCAGTTCCTCGCACTCGATGACGGCTTTCACGTCGTCGATGTGCGTCTGCAGGCGGATGTCCGCGTGCGGCTGGTGGGCCCGCTCGCCGACACCGCTCAGCGTCACGGGGAACACCTGATGTCCGGCGGCGCGCAGGGGCCCGAGGACCCGCTTCCACGCCCAGGCACCGAGCCAGGCGCCGTGCACGAGCACGATGTTCACGCCCTCGACGGGAAGCGCTTGATCCCGGCCCCGACCCTCATCCTTGCTGCTCATGCGATGACCCCTTCCTCACGCCATGCGGCGATCGCGTCAGGGCCGTGTCCCAGCTCGGCGAGAACCTCGTCGGTGTGCTGCCCCATCAGCGGCGGGGGCAAACGGTAGGCCACGGGGGTCTCCGACAGCTTCATCGGACTGGCGACCACCCGCAAGGCATCGCTTTGCGGATGGGCCATCGACACCACCATCCCGCGGTGCAGGACCTGCGGGTCGTCGAAGACTTCGGACAGGTCGTTGATTGCGCCGCCCGGCACCTTGGCCGCTTCCATCGCATCCAGCCAATGTTGTCTCGGTCTCTCGGCGACGCGCGCGGCCAGCAGCGGGACCAGCTCCTCGCGATGCCGGACGCGCTGCGAGTTGGTGGCGTAGCGCGGGTCGCGGTGAAGTTCCGGCAGACCGAGGAGCTCGCAGAACTTGACGAACTGGCCATCGTTGCCCACTGCAACGATGAGATGACCATCGCTGGCCTGGAACACCTGGTAGGGCACGATGTTCTGGTGAGCGTTGCCCATGCGGCCTGGCGCCTTGCCGGTCGTCAGGTAGTTGGCGCCGAGATTCGCCAGCATCGCCACCTGCGTGTCCAGCAGGGCCATGTCGACGACCTGGCCCTGACCGGTCGCGTCCCGGTGGCGGAGCGCGGCGAGGATCGCGACCGTCGCGTACATGCCGGTGAAGAGGTCCGCCACCGCCACGCCGACCTTCTGCGGTCCGCCGCCGGGCAGCGCGTCGGCCTCGCCGGTGACGCTCATCAGGCCGCCCAGGCCCTGGACCGCGTAGTCGTAGCCGGCGCGATCCCGGTAGGGCCCGGTCTGACCGAAGCCGGTCACCGAGCAGAACACCAGCCGGGGATTGATGTCGAGCAACGCCGCAGCGTCGAGCCCGTAGCGGGTCAGGTCGCCGACCTTGTAGTTCTCGACGAGTACGTCTGCCCGCCGCGCCAGCTCCCGGATCAAGTCCTGACCCCGTGGGCTGGCGATGTCGATCGCGACCGAGCGCTTGTTGCGGTTCGCGCCGAGGTAGTAGGCCGCTTCGGCGGTGTCCTGCCCACCCCGGTCCTTCAAATAGGGAGGGCCCCATCCGCGGGTGTCGTCACCCCCGGGATGGCCGCCTTTCGGAGGGCGCTCGACCTTGATCACGTCCGCGCCGAGATCGGCCAAGGTCTGCGTGCACCAGGGGCCGGCCAGCACGCGGGAGAGATCCAGCACGCGCACGCCCGTCAGGGCCATGGCGGAGGGCGGGGGGGAGTTCGCTTCGCTCATCGGGGCATTGTGGCCCCTCCATAATCGTTCGATGCGTCCGTCGAGCTTGCCCGTTTCGATCCTGCTGCTGGTGCTGGCCGCCGGCTGCAGTCCGGCCTTGAACTGGCGCAAGGTGAGCCCGGACGGCGCACAGATGCAGTTGATGTTCCCCTGCAAGCCGGACCGCGAAGAGCGCACGCAACCCGGTCCGTCGGGACAGGGGGTGACCGTGCGATCGCTGAGCTGCAAGGCCCGGGGAAGCCAGTTCTCGTTGACCTGGACCGATCTCGGCGACGCCAGGGCGACCTCGGCGGCGATGCGCCGCATGCACGAGAGCATCGCCCGGCAGATGGTCCCTCAGGCGTCCGCGCCCCTGGGCGTGCGCGGCATCGCGGCGGATCAGGAAGCATTCCAGCAGTCCTTCGAGGCGCTCCCCGGTCAGTCCCGGCAGCAGGTGCGGCAGGCCGTGTTCTCCCGCGGTGGGCGTCTGTATCAGCTGCTGATGCAGGGCGAACGCCTGGACCCGGAGGCGTGGGATGTATTCCTGGGATCGGTGGCCCTGCCACCCTGAAGCGGGCCGAAGCGGGAGTCCTCCTCCCCACGATTGAGGGTTTGTGCGAGCCACGCCCGCACCATGCTGCGCCGCACGATAATGATCGTCATGTCCGGCCTGCTGTTGATCGCTCACGCCCCGCTGGCCACCGCACTGAAGCAGGTGGCCGAGCACACGTTCCCGCATTGCTCGCTGCAGCTGAAGGTGCTGGACGTGACGCCGGAAATGAGCGCCGACGATGTCGAATCGCAGGCGCGCGCGCTGATCGACGCTTCCGGACACCAGCAGACCCTGGTGCTCACCGACGTCTACGGCGCCACACCGACGAATGCCGCGCTGCGTCTGCAGGGCGAGCAGGTGAAGGTGCTGACCGGCGTCAACGTGCCGATGCTGTGGCGCTCGCTGTGCTACGCCGGCGAAGGCCTGGATGCGCTGGTCCAGCGCGCCAGCCAGGGCGGCACGCAGGGCATCCTGTGCGACGCGACGGCGCCCTGCGCCTCCAACAACCCCTCGTCCCAACCTTCCTGCCCATGATCAAGTCGACCCTCACCATCAGCAACAAGCTGGGCCTGCATGCCCGAGCCTCGGCGAAGTTGACGAAGTTGGCGGGGGGATTCAAGGCGGAGGTCTTCATGACCCGCAATGGCCGCCGCGTGAATGCCAAGAGCATCATGGGCGTCATGATGCTGGCGGCGGGCATCGGCGCGGAAGTCGAGCTCGAGACCTCGGGCGAGGATGAGCAGCCTGCGCACGACGCGATCACGGCGCTCGTCAACGACAAGTTCGGCGAAGGCCAGTAACTCCCCCTCGTCCGTTCAACCGCCCCGACGAGCCGCGCAGTCCGGAGAAGCCGGAGCGCCGGTACCCTGCGGAGCGAATGCCGAGCGTGAGGAGGCGATTGAGCGGAGCGGGGTACCGGCGCTCCGGCTTCGCAGCGCTGTGCTCAACGCCCCAGGAAGTGCTTCCGATAACGCGCCGGCAGATCCGCGATGCGCATGATCATCGGCAGGTCGGCGGTATTGAAGTCGGGATCCCAGGCCGGACGGCCGAGGATGCGGGCGCCGACCCGCAGGTAACCCTTGATCAGCGGCGGCGGTTCGACCACCAGATCCTGGCGAAGCTCGTCCACCGGCAGCGGCAGTCGCGGACGCACCTGCCAGGCGATGTCGGCCATGTGGCTGCCGTCCAGCTGGCGCCACAGGCTGGCGGCGTAGTGGCCGCCGTCACGCATGCTGATGCTGGCGCAGCCGATCATCGTGTCCAGATCGTTGCGGACCATGAATTCGGTGAGCGCGCCCCACAGCGCCATGATGGCGCCGCCGTTGCGGTGGTCCGGGTGGACGCAGGACCGGCCCAGCTCGACCATGCGCGGGCGCAGCGAGCGCAGGCGGGTCAGATCGAATTCGGTTTCGCTGTAGAGGCCGCCGGCACGACGGGCCGCCTCCGGCGTCAGCACGCGGTACGTGCCGATCACCTCGCCGGGCTGCCCGTGCTTGTCGAGCGTGCGCACCAGCAGGTGTTCGCAAAAGGGGTCGAAGAGATCGATGTCGTGCCCGGCGGGCGCACCGACCGGCACGCTCAGGCGCGCGCCCATCTCATCGACGAAGACCTGGTACCTCAGGCGCTGGGCCTGGCGGACTTCGTCCTCCGTGCGCGCCCAACCCACGTGGAAGCGAGTGCGCGCAGCATCGACAGCGACGTCTTGCGAGCTGGCTGGAAGTGACCTCCGGGGCGCTTCGGCGGGGCGCAGATCGGAGAAGGGCAGGGTAGGCAGCGGCAGATCCCTCATGGCAAAGCCTCGCTGAAGTGATGGCCGCGATGCTGAGTGGGCGGGGTGACGCGTCGGTGACCCTCAAGTGAACGAACCGTGACAGTCGCGAGGGCGTCACGTTCATGCGTCGGGGTGATTGACGCCGGCTCCACAGAGGTTTTCGCGGAGTTCACCTCCGCCCACCGGCGGATTCAGAACCCGCTGCTAAAGTCGGCGCATGAGTTTCCAGGTCTTCGGCATTCCCGTTTCTCGCGGCGTGGCGATCGGCCGCGCAGTGCTGGTCGCATCCAGTCGCGTCGACGTCGCGCATTACTTCATCGCTGCCGCCGATGCGGAACAGGAGTACGCCCGTCTGGTGCGAGGCCGTGATGTGGTCACCCGGGAGTTGCAAGGCCTGAAGGCCGAGCTGCCTGACGACGCGCCCCATGAGCTCGACGCGTTGCTGGACGTTCATCTGC
This sequence comes from Roseateles sp. GW821-FHT09G03, assembly GCF_059416045.1. Taxonomy (NCBI): domain Bacteria; kingdom Pseudomonadati; phylum Pseudomonadota; class Betaproteobacteria; order Burkholderiales; family Sphaerotilaceae; genus Roseateles; species Roseateles sp. GW821-FHT09G03. Next base: position 1,945 of record NZ_JBWKOK010000012.1, on the reverse strand, counting down.
TGCTGCTGAACGACGAAGCCCTGGTCGACACGGCCCGCGATTGGATCGTCGATCGTCACTACAACGCCGAATGGGCGCTGTCGGCGCAGCTGGAGGTTCTGGCTCGGCAGTTCGACGAAATGGAAGACGATTACCTGCGCGAGCGCAAGGCGGACCTGGAGCAGGTGGTCGAACGTATCTTGTCCGCGCTCGCGGCGGAGCTGGACGATGCGCCCGCCGGAGGCGCTGCCTCCGTGGTGGCCCGGGATTTCGCCGGAGAGGACCCGCTGCTGCTGGTGGCCGCGGACATCGCGCCGGCGGACATGATCCAGTTCAAGCGCAGCGTCTTCCAGGGCTTCATCACCGACATCGGGGGGAAGACCTCCCATACCGCCATCGTGGCGCGCAGCATGGCGATCCCTGCCGTGGTGGGAACGCGAGAAGCCTCACGGCTGATCCGCCAGGACGACTGGGTCATCATCGACGGCGACGCAGGCACGGTGATCGTCAATCCGTCACCCATCGTGCTGGAGGAATACCGCTTCCGGCAGCGGCAGTCGGAACTTGAGAATGCACGTCTCGCACGCCTGAGGCATACGCCGGCGATCACGATGGACGGGCAACGCATTGAATTGCACGCCAATATCGAACTGCCTGGCGATACCGTGGCAGCGCTGGCGTCCGGCGCGACCGGTGTCGGACTGTTCCGCAGCGAATTCCTGTTCATGAACCGCGATGGCGACCTGCCCAGCGAGGAAGAGCAGTTCGCCGCCTACAAGAGTGCGGTCGAAGCCATGGCGGGCCTGCCAGTGACGATCCGCACAGTCGACATCGGTGCCGACAAGCCGCTGGACCGGATGTCGGTCAACGAACTCCGCCACGAACATGTGCTCAACCCGGCCATGGGCCTTCGGGCGATCCGGTGGAGTCTGGCAGAGCCGAGCATGTTCCGGCAGCAACTGCGGGCGATCTATCGGGCGAGCGCGTTCGGCAAGGTGAAGCTGCTGATCCCGATGGTCGCCCACCTGGGGGAGATCCGTCAGGTCCAGGAGGCGGCCAAGCGCGTGAGGGCTCAGCTGGACGAGGTCGGTCAGGCCTATGGCGAGGTCGCTCTCGGTGTGATGGTGGAGGTACCCGCGGCCGCGATCATGCTGCCGCAGTTGCTCAAGCATGTGGACTTCGTGTCGATTGGAACCAACGACCTCATTCAATACACGTTGGCCATCGACCGCGCGGATGAGGCGGTCGCCCATCTCTATGACCCCTGGCACCCGGCAGTTTTGCACCTGCTGGCGCATTCGATCTCGCAGGCCAGGGCGGCCGGGAAGGAAGTCAGCGTCTGTGGCGAAATGGCCGGCGACGCTGCCTTCACCGATCTGCTGCTGGGTATGGGCCTGACGAGCTTCTCGATGCACCCGTCGCAGATTCCGTCGGTGAAACAACGGATCCTGCGAGCCGACGTGCAGCGGTTGTCTGCCGCGATCCCGCGCATCCTGGAGAGCGATGAGCCAGCCAAGGTGGCGCTGGAAGTGCTGGCGCCACAATCCAGGCTGCATTGACTGCACTGCGCCGCCGAGGCGTCGGCGGTCGACCACCGCACGTTCAATGAAAGCTCCATGACGGGAGTTGCGCGAGCGAAAAAACTCGTGCTAGACTAGCGGTCTTCGCTGTTCACGACAACGTTTTGAACGGCGGCCTCGGAGGGTATGCCGAGGTAGTCGAATGAATAACTGGCCACGGCGAGTTTTCATTTGGCGGCGAGATTCTCGCAGTCGACGATGAAAATAATTTCTCTGACTGCTTGACGGATTCGAAAGAAATCGTTCATAATCTCGCTTCTGCGCTGTTGACGACAAGTCAGCGACGCGACGAAGTAAGCGGCAAGGGGCTGAGGCCTTGAGCGAAAGCTGCTTCGATGTTCTTTAAGAATTTACAGCCGATAAGCGTGGGCGTCTGGACGAGCGAC
>NZ_JBWKOK010000011.1:0-139341 GCF_059416045.1 Roseateles sp. GW821-FHT09G03 | reverse complement strand
GGAGCGAGTCTCTCCGCCCCAGCAACCCCACCATTGAAGCCCCGTTGGGCCGGCGCTTCAACCATACAAGGGCAGCGGCATGGCTCAACACGCCGTCGGATCGATGAGACTGATTCCTGAAGCTGCGTCGAAGCGCCGACGCAGGTGCACCGGTGCATCGCTGGCGATGACCTCAAGCGTGGGACGCACAAACGCCTCTAGCAGATGTCCGCCCACGGTAGATCCGTCGCGTCGGCCGAGCACCGCATGGAGATGGACCTTAGGCTTCTTCCCGTCCAGTGCGATGTCGCCCAGGAGCGAGAGCACCTCGACCTGCTCATCGACGGGGATGCGCAGGTACTCCTTCTTCTCCCAGTCGAAGTAGCCCAGGATAGCTCGTTCGAATGCGCCGATGGCGCGGAGACTGCAACCCGTCAGAGAGTTTTCTTCCGCAAAACGCTGCAGCACGGACATCACCTCGTCGCCGGTCTCAAAGACCAGCGCGAAACTCCGCTCGGGGTGATCCGTCAGCTTCCTCGATTTCATCGTGTACTCCGGTTGGAATTGACGTGCGACCGATAGAGCAAGCCACAGACCCGCAGCGCGTAGACGCTTCTAGCCCTCACTCGAACCCTCTTCGTTTTCGCGCACTCCGCGTAGATTCAGCCCGAACAAGCCGACCTGCAGGACGATCAAGGCGTAGGACTGGGTAAATGCACCCCAGATGCACCAGAGCACATTACTGAGGACGAACACCCAGAATCCCCATGTTCTGCGGCGCGCGCTTCGAGCGCCGACCAGCCAAGCCGCAACAAGCGTGATGACCGTCGCGGGCCATTGAAGTGCATTGAGCAGGTCATCCATGCCTCGCTGAGGCAAGCGGGCTGCCCTCGGCTGACCATCACACGCCGCAAGTGCGCTTTCGAAGTCAGCCGCGCGCACAACAGGAGACTGTGCGCAGGCCGTTGACCGGTGCCTCATCCGCCGCCGATCGCTTCCTCCGAGTCTCCTGGAAGCAATGACTGAGGAATTTGGCTGAAGCGCCCTGATCCCCCCGCAAAAGAGATCGACCAGGTCACGTCGAAACGGTGGGCAGGCCACTGGGCGGGGATTCGGTCGTCGGGCAGGAGCTCTCTTGCCAGACGCGGGAGTTGATCATGTCTCCAACACACCAGGACGGCACCGTCGAGGCTTCGCAGCGCATGGGCGAGAGCCTGAAGATCATCCCCATCGGACCAGCTGTCGTCTATCGTCAGGCCAAGGAGGCCGGCCAACGATTTGACGGTGTCCCGAGGTCGCGTTGAGGGGTGCCGGTTCGTCGGCCGGGCGGCGACGATGTGCCGAGGGCGGTGGACAGGCCGCCTCGCCCGCTGTCTTCACGCCAGCCTTCATACCCAACTCCCTCCTTGCGAGGTAAGTGCAAACGAGGTTCCCGGAGATCCCCCCTTCCGAGGGTGAGAACGCTTGCGAACTGTAGATTGGCTGTAAGGTTTGCCAGCCGTACACGTCGCGTACGAGAGATAGCATCTGCACGTGATGTCCTCGCGCCCATCAGTTCTAGTACTAGATGATTACCCCGACGCAGCAGAGGCGGTCGCGGCGTGGTTGACCTTCGAGGGTTGGCGAGCCATTTGTGTGAGTACGGTCGAAGACGCGCTGGCTTACTTAGCCAACGAGCGCCTTACCGCCATCGTCATGGAACCGTATCTGCGCGCGGGCAGTGCATTACCTGTTGCGCTGGCAGCCAGAAAAGCCGATCTCCGGCCGCTGCTGGTATCGCTGACGTGGAGCGCTCGGGCTGGCGATCAAACCGCCTATGAACCGACGCTGTTCGATTTCAATTTCCCCAAACCAGTATCGATGCAGAAGCTTTCTGCTGCGCTTGACTCAATACAACGCCCCAGCGCTCAGTAGCGTACCGTCGTCCGGCATCTTCATTGCTCTGTCGGGCTATGGCGCCAAAGTTGTTGGATGCTGTGACGACGTGGCAAGAGGCTGAGACCCAGGCCAGGCGACTTGATCGAATCCTTGCCACGGCAGTCTCCCGGCTGGATCTTGTCGAAGCCGAACGGATTGCCACGCACCTTCGGGATCAACGCGCATACGCCGGTGAGATGCTCAACACGATGCTCCGGCTCCTAGCCGATCGCACCTAAGGGACGCCGATTCACTGACGTAAGGCAGAGATATGCGCGAGTTCCTCGGCCTACATCTCGGCCTGTGCGATGCTGGTATTCAGCTGGACAAGCTGCAGGGAGGCGTGCAGTCCCCAAGCAAGGAATTCTGTGCAAGTGCAGTTTTCGGTCCGCCCAGCTCCCGTTCGTCCGACTCGATAGCACCGACCGCCAGCCGCAGAAAGCTCGGCCTCATGGAGAAGCATCTTGGATGACAGTTGGGACGCCACAGTCGTCATCGAATCGGGCACCTTCGGCGGCTTCGTGGCCGTCCTCGTCTTCACGCCGCCGCCAGAGGTCGGACCGCCGGTGCGCCTGCCGATCGACGGAGAGTACGAACGTCCGGAATTCGCCGAGAGGGCGGCGTTGGATGCCTTCGCGGCCATGACGCGCGGCGGATAGTCTGACAACTTGTCGCCACGCGTCCGCCGAGGCGGCCCTGGGCCCCCGAGAAGCCAAGAGGGGCGACGCTTGCATCCCGCCGGATTCGAAGTCCGATGCTGGTCTCAGACGACGCTCGGCAACTCCCCTGCAATGAACAGAACTGGACGTTCGAGACAGACTACGGGATCAATTGTCGAGCGGTTCTTCGCCGCCCCTCTGAGGCTGAGTATCGCTCCGCCCCTTGAATGGTGTGAGCGTCCAGGTTGGCGTCTGCTCGAATTCGGTGCCGTCAATGAGCATCTGGCAGCAGGTCCGAGCCAGTCGCGCGGCATGCGCCGCCGAAGCAACGTTGAAGTGCTTTCGTTTCAGCAGCGAAACGAGGCAGGCGGGCCCTTCCGATCGCAAGTAGCAGTTCATCGCGGCACAGCGCCCGATCAGAAAGAGGATCCGCCGCAGGTAGGGATCTCCAGCGTGGCCGATCTTCCCCAGACGTTCCACACCGCCCGTGGAATGCTGGAGCGGCACCAGCCCAAGAAACGCGGCGAAGGATCGACCAGATGCCCACGGAGAGGGCTGCGGGATCGACGCGGCCAGCGCAGAGGCTGCGATGAATCCAACGCCCGGAACGGCCGCCAGTCGCGAGCTCCGTGGATCCGCCTTGTGCCAGCGCTGGAGAGCCTTGGTGATCTCGACTGTCTCGTCGTGTGTTGCCCGCAGCCGCGCCACGCTTGAGGTGATGCTGAACTGCATCGCACTGGGCATCGTTCGAACTTCGCTCGCAATGTCCGCGTCACTTGCCCGGCGAAGAGAAGCACCCGTTGTCCAACGTGCGCAACCCATCTCCAACAGGAATGCCAACGCTTGGTTGGCACTGGCCGTCTCGTGGCGCATGACAAGTTCGCGCATGCGATGTTGTGAAAGGATCGCCAACTGTTCCCGCGACTTCAGCACCACCGCGCGCGCATCCGGCAGGCGCGCCGCCAGGAGGATCAACGCGGCGTCCTTCTTGTCGTTCTTGTGCCCCAGGCGGAGCCGAGAGACTGCTCGGGCGTGAAGGGGCAGCGGCGTGTGCCCTTGAGCGGCAAACACCTCACACCAGTACGCCGCGCCGGCACAGGCTTCCATCGCCACGGTGCACGGCGGCAAGGACGCGAAGAAGGGCTCGACATCCGGCCGACTCAGCTTTCGGCTGCCCAGGTCCTCGCCGTTGGCGGCCTGCAACTGGACGGAGAACACCCGTTTTGCCAGGTCGACCCCCACGAAGCGGACATCATGCAGATCCATGGCGCCCCCCCTCGCAGCCACGCCGGTCAAAATTCTGCGCCTTTGCTGGATCCCCGGCTCATGGATTGCACCCAAGGAGCGGGGGATTCAGGCCGCGTCGTCAACGAAACATCGCGCGCCTCGTTTTTTCCTGAGGTCCTCCGAGCCAGAAGTCGCCGTCGAACGGCGACGGCGGCACAGCACGCTCCTATCCGGCGCCTGCGCGACCCAGGCAGCCAAGCCGTGGATGTTGGCTTCGTCATAAGGTTCGAAGGGAGGTGGCGAATCCGTCGCTCAATCCACGGACGCACGGCGGCGCGTTAGCAGTCCGGCGATGGCAGGTGATGTCCAGGGCGCCAGAGCGCCCGTTGGATGGGCATCCGCTGTCAGACAAGGGCCACATTCCGTAGCGCGTCGGTCCTACGACCCGCGCCTGCGGCTGGCGCGAAACTTGGCATGGCTTCCGATGCTTACTTAACGGTTCGTTGCTCTTTGAATAGCACTAGCATCAGTGTGTCTGCTAATACAGCCGTAAGCTTGGAACGTCAAGCCCCTCCGCCCCCGGACTTGGGCATCTTATGTGCGCGGGGCTGAACTGTTACTGTCGCGAGCCAGCGGCACTAACGCAAGGAAGTTGTATGCCAAGTGTTCGCTTGCTCAATCAACGACGCCGTCTGCGTCTTGGGGGGAAGGACGTGCCACTCGACTGGTCCACCAGCGCTAGCGGAATTCGCTTTACCAAGGTCTCGGGGCTCCCTCTTATTCTGGCGACCGTGTATCACTACGGGGATTTGGACGGCGCGATCGCCGACATTGCGGCGGAAGTCGGACGTCATACCCGAGCGACAGGAATTCTCCTGACCCGCATGAGCGAGGACGAACCTCTGCCTCGACGCTATTCGGCGGCCAACTTGGCCGCAAAGCATCTCACCGTGAAGCTGGTCGAACAGCCTGAAGATGCCGCAGCGCTCATCGCTGAGAAATTCATCAAAAACACCGCCGCTGGCAAAAGCAATTTGTCCAGCTTCACCTCCAGGCTTGACCGGCAACAGAGAGTTCGGGAAAAGACGTTCGAACCGATCTAACAGTCGCGTAGGTCCTTAACTTCGTGTAGATGCACTACAAGGATCAACTGCTTGAATTCCACCGAGTTTCCCGACGAAAGTTCGAGCTCAGTGGCCTGCGTACCGGAAGCATTCGCGATCAGTTGCTGCGGGCATGCGCAGTCGTCAAGCGGCTGTACAACGACGTCGAGTTGATTGGGCCCGGTGCACCGCTGTTGATTATTGGAGGCGGTGCGGCTGGCGCCTGCGCCGCGCTCACGGCATCCAGCCTCGGTGTCGAGGTGGTGCTGGTAGAACAGGAGCTGGGAAAGCGTCTGTTCGAACGGCAGCACGCAGTGACCACACGGGTAATCGATCCGGTCGAATACGACTGGCCGCATGCGCATTGGCGGCCGGCGACGGGCGGGGATTCGATGTGGCCCCTTCGACCCGGCGATCTGCCACTGACCATCCAGACCGGAACCGCGGATGACATCGCCCGCCAGTGGCAGATGGACTACGACAATCGCCCCACCCATTGCCCAAGAACCGGCATCCTCCTTGGGAAAATCGATCTGCGCGACGGACAGAACGGCAGAGCGCTGACGTTCAAGGAAGGCCCGGGGGGCGTCAGCGTTGCTGGACTCTCCGGGCTCCCTCTGAGCTTCGGGGCCGTCCTGTCGTGTGTGGGGTTCAGCGGTGAAAAGGTCGAGATCCGAGGATTCTCCGGCAACCTCTATCGCGGATACGAGTTCTGGTCCGAAGATCCGTTCGATCAGCCTTTCCTGGGCGTCGCGGGAAAACCAAAGACGGTCAGGGTTCTGATTTCTGGCGCCGGCGACGGCGCCTTGCAGGATTTCCAACGCGTCGCCAGCGGCCTCTGTGGTCGGCCGCTCCTGGAGAAACTCGAAAACCTCGTTGGCGCTCCGTTGTTGAAGCCTGACGAGATGTTCGCAATCTTGGCAGCCGACGACGTCGGGCGTCGTGCACATGCATGGCGAGCCCGGAATGTGCGTCCATCGGTCGATCTTCGTGAATGGCACGACAAGATCCATGCCGTTGCCGACACGCTGCTCAGGCGCTGGGGCCGCTCCAATCTGCTGAAGGGGCTGGCTGCGTCGGTGCTGCGCAAGGGCGTCGAGCCCACCTTGCTCATGCGGTCCGATGAACCCGATTACTGCTTTGCCCTGAATCGATTCCTGTTCTACATCCTGCTCGGCTTGATCCGCGAAGCGACGGGAAGGTCGTCGCCCTTTGATCGGGTCACTGGGTCGGGGACAGCACCTCCCACAGTCATCACGAAACAGATGATCAGTGAGGTCACCTGCTCAAACCCGAACGTGCTGTCGTCGGCGGATGCGGCGCACCAAGTGTTGAAGCATATTTACCTGGCGCCGGCTGGCACGCCCAGGACCAAGTTGAAAGCGGCTTCCAAACCACTAGGCGATTACGAGGTGTTGATCGTGCGACATGGCGTGGACTCGAAACCGCTGTTTCGAGGGGGAGCCCGCGTACCCGAACAAATCATGCCGTTCCACGATCCAGCGTGACGCGGAGCTTGAGCCCTCCTGGCGGTCCGGATGGAACCGCTCATGTCCCGTCGTGCCGTTCGATGCTCCGCAGGGACCAGGCACGGCGAGCGACACCCGAGATGTTCCAGATGGAATGACCCGTGCGCTGGCGCCCTGGAGCGACGCAGCCCTCCGACAGCCGTGTGGACGCCAGGCGCGACGCCAAGATCACCAGCAAGGTGATGCCGGGGCAGCGGCCAGGCTTGGACAGCTCGCATCATGGCGCGACCTGCTTTCCGATACGCGCGACAAGGCGACGATCACTCACTTGCAACGCACGCGTGCCTTCCAGATCGGCGCAGAACTCGTGACCCCGCTCGTCACGGAACACGTAGGCCGGCTCCTCTCCTACCCTCCCCAGATAGATCTCTCGCACGCTGCGGACAGACAAGCCTGATTCATCGCCCGCCACGGGACCCACGCACATCAGCTTGAGGAGCGCCTCGCCTTCACAGGTCTTGACGCGCTCCACCACGTCCGCGTCCCAGGAGAGACAAACCCATTGCACTTGCAACGGGGCGGCGGGCGAAGCAAACGCGGCGAGGAACCACGGGCGTGAGCCCACGCGCTGAACCTCGCGCCACAACCGCCCATCGGGTCTGGCCACGAGTTGCGACCCGGGAAGCTCCATGCAGTCACGAGAGAAGAACATGAACGGGAGTACCGCGCGAGGCGGTGCAAGTTGGGGCCAAGCGCGTGCTTCAAACCACACGCTCTTGGGCTTGGATGCCAGAGCCTGCGCCAGGCGCGAATGCGATGGGGAGGCACCTCCCACGGGCGTGACCGCGCGAAGGTGCTGACGAGCCGTGATTGTGGTCGGGGCTGGGCCCGGCGTCGAATGGGGGCTGTGCAAGGACTGCGACGGGACATGGCCTTGTATGCATTCCTTGGATGCACGGAGATTGGCGAGGAGGCTGAGCCATTGCGCATCGCGTCAATGGTTCGATGGATTGCACGAGCGCGCTTCGTTCGCCACGCGCCGGCCACGGTCCATCGTGGTGGCGTCACTCGGTCAGCGGCAATCACGCACGGGCCTGTGCGCCAACCCCGCGCCCAACCCCGCGCCCAACCCCGCGCCTACGCCGCGCCCTTGCCGTCGCCACGGTGCGACGCGAGCCCTGCCGCGCGTAAAAAAGTTGCTTGGCTCAAGGGCGCTCAAACTGTTCCATCTCGTCGCATGGCGTCGCAACGCGTTCCAAGAGGTCCACTCGCGATCCAGGACTTTGGGTTTCGCCACGGGCTCGTCGCCGCTAGCCTGCGTCCCGCGCCAGTTCAGCCACGGCGCGATAAGGAGCTCACCATGCTGGATCATTCTTTGGAGGGGTCGAACAGCAACCGCTCGTTCTGGGCGCTGTGCGATGCCTTCTCGACGCACTGCGAGCAGCGGCGACAAGCGTATGCGGGGCACACGCGATATCTCCTGCGCACCCACATCAGATCGGCCTCGATTGCTCACTTGCCCGCCCACTTGGTCACTGCAGAGCAGATCGCCACCCTGCTCAAAGACACCGCCGACCGCGACGGTGAGAAAGTAGCCGGGCAACTGCGCTCACGCCTGCATCGGGCCTTCCAGTTCGGACTGGACCGCAGGACCGCCAAGATCGCGGTCGACTCCAGTGCGGAGGCGCAGGGGTACACGGCCTTCGCCAATCTGCGAGCCAATCCTGTGCTCGCGATCGCGCAGATGCGAGCAGCCCAACCGCATCAGCAATTACGCATCCTGTCGGAGCTTGAGCTAGCCAATCTGCTTCAGCAGCTGGAGGACGGTCTTGCCGGCCACCCAGCGCATGCCTTGGGCTGCCGCATCCTGCAGTTCAATATCGGGTTGGGCATGCAGCGAGGGGCGCCCCTGCTGAACATGGAGCGTCGGCACATTCTGCGAACGGACACCGGAGAGGTTTCCCTTCGACTCGCCTCCAAATGCAGGCACGTCTCACACCTGGTTCCCGTGTGCGGACGAGCATTGCAGCAACTGCAGTGGTTCGAGCGTCGGAGTTGCGAGATGGACTCGCGGTGGCTCTTCCCCTCGCGCGTCCCCGCCACGCCGCTACCACAGGAGATCATGTACCGCGCGATCCTCCTGATCAGCCAAGACTTGGTCGGCAAGCATCGCATCAAGGATGCTTTCAATGTCAGCGACCTGCGTCGCACTGCCCAGGACATGCTGCAGGCCAACGGCACGACCGCAGCGCGAGTCGCTGCGCTGCAAGACATCCGATTGGAGCCCGGTGCCAAGTTCAGCGTCCCCTTGCCGCTGCTGCGCCTGGAACTGCAAGGCTGGCAAGACTGGCTGATGCAGCTGCAAACGAGGCGCTGACTCGGTCGCTTGCGCCGCGGGGGTGCTCGGCCAAGCCTCTCCACAGCAAGCGCCGCCGACTTGCGCGGCGCCCACGCGACGAGTGGTACCTCTGGTTTTCACACCGTGGCGAGGAAGCTCCGCCTTGCGCCCATCAAACACGAACCTCCGCCCGGAGCATGCTGATGCCGACGATCGACGAGCAACGCGCTAAGACTCGCCTGAAGCCGCTGAACGGAATCAGCAAACCGCACATCGCGGCGGCTAGGCGCAGAGCGCGCGAGACGGGTCGCGACGTCTACTTGGTGGACAAAACGGGCCCGCGCGGCAGCGGCTCGCTGATGATGCGGATCTCCAGCGGCTCCGAACTCTTCTACCTGCGCTACATGCACGCTGGGACGCGATGCTGGGAGCCCGTCGGACCCTACAACGAGACGGCGTTGCCGGGCTTCTTCACCCTCGCCCAGGCCCGCGATCTGGCGTTGCGCAAGGCAGCGAGTCGTCGAGCCGGCAACTGCGAAGCAAGCGGGAGCCTTGGGAGCCGCGAAGAGGGGGCGTCTCCCGATGGCCAGAACACCGTGCCAGCCGAGGGGCGGACCGTCAGCTCGGGCATGGAACGCACGAGCGCCGCGCTGGCAGCCAGCGCAGCCGCGGGCACAGGCCATCGCACCTTGGCGCAGCTATGCGCTGCCTACGTCGAATATCTGCAGCGCCGCGGTGCTCCCTCATTCAAGAGTGTCAAAAGCCTATTCAAGAACGTGGGCCAGTCTGCCCTGGCGGACACGCCCGCGCACCTGATCACGCCCGGTGACATCGTGGACGTATTGCTTCGCCCCCTGGTGGAGCGCGATGTCGGCTACACCGCGGAGAAGCTCCGGCGCAACCTCAAGACGGCTTACAGCACGGTGCTTAAGGCCCGGTACAACGCAGTGACTCCGGCATCGATGGCGTTCCCGCTTGTCGTCCGCAATCCCGTGGTGGAGGTCTGTGAAATGGGCGACTTCGCGAACGCACGCCACCGCTACCTCAGCGAGCGGGAACTGCGAGAGGTCGTCGCCATCCTGCGACAGCGCATGCTCGGCTCCGAGTCCGTTGACACGTTGAGCGCGCGCGTCGCGCTCGTGAGCCTGTACCTTGGCGGGCAGAGAGGGGAGCAGCTCTTGGCGGCCAAGCGCCTCGATCTCGACCTGGACAACGCGGCAGTCGCCACCTTGTTGCTGCTCGATCCCAAGGGTCGGCGCAAGAAGCCTCGTTTGCATTACTTGCCCGTCGAGGGGCCCGCGCTGGAAATGATCAAGTGGTTCGCCTCGCGCAGCGACGACTTGGAATCTCCATGGCTGTTTTCCAGCGTCAACGCCAAGTTGCCGCTGAAACAAACCTATCTGTCACGCCTGGGTACCTCCATCAGCAATCAGGCGGTCGAAGAGCCGTGGTGCCGTGCGCCCTTCCAGTACGCCGATCTTCGCCGCACGGTCGAGACGCTGCTGGCCAGCGTCAACGTGGACGACAAGGCACGTGCGCACGTCTTGTCGCACGGCCTGGGCGGCATTCAAGACACGACCTACAACATGTGGCCGTACATGGATCAGAAGCGCGAAGTGCTGTCGACCTGGCACCTCATGCTCGCGCGCATCTGCGGCGAGGCGCCCGCGTTCGGCCCCTGGTCCCACCGCTGAACGCCGGGCCGCCTGCCCGCCTCGGACCGGCCCTGCGCTGCATGGCGCGCAACAGTAGCCACGCAATTAAGCCCGCTCTGCGACTGATCGCGTTCAGGCCATTCGCCGCCAGCACGCCCCCACACGTGCCCGCGCCGGCGCTCCGGCGCGCCTCGTTGGCCACCTCGACTCACCGAGCCGCTCCGCAACGCGACACGCGCAACGCACAGCGCCGGCCCACCGCTCGTGTCGCCGCCATCGACGTGGCCGCCCACGTCCTTCCGAGAAGTACCGGGCCAGGCTCAGTCCTTCCGATCGCGCTTCAAGGCGGCCGAGCGATGAGCCCCGAGACAGCGACGCGCTGTTGCCCGCTTCGCACATCGGCACACGGTACGACCCGATGAGCCGCATGCCGACCGCGCGCTCAGCGCCATCCAACACGTGGCAGCCCCGCTCAGGCCGTGTCAATGCGTGGCAACTCCGAAGTCAAGTTGCTTGCCCCAACGCCTGCGACTCGCAGGGTCAGGCGCTGGGAGATCGACCACGCCCGGTGCATTGTTCGGCCGGATCCGCGGTCACGGTCATGCGCTTTCTGGATACCGCGACTGCGCCCATACGCTTGCGGCGTAGGTCGCCCATGCACAAGTCACTTCATAGCCGCCAATACCGCGATGTACTCGTTCAACTGCGGTTACTCCGCCAGCGTCTTGGTCTGCGGCAATCGGATCTGGCACGCCGGCTCGGACGCGCCCAGTCACTGGTCAGCCGCGTGGAGTCAGGCGAGCGGCGGCTGGACATCGTGGAGCTCTGGGTCTGGTTGTGTGCGCTCCAAACCGACTTGGTCAGTTTCGCTGCCGATCTGGAACGTCGCCTCGCGAAGGATGGCCTGTCGCTGCACCACATGCCGGCCGACGAGCCTGCGGGGGCTGTGTCCAAGCCCGCCAGAACGCAACGTCGATCGCGAATCAGTTGAGCCCGCAGGCCCGGCGCCGGTGAGTCACTTCGCAGCGCGCCGCACCGGATGCAACCGGCGAGGGATCTGCTCCAGCTTGGTCCACCGCGCATCCAGTTGGCGGGCGAAGGACTCAAAGCTGTCCCCCACGGCGATGGCCCACCGGCGCAGCTCCATCACGTCCAGTTTGCGCACGCCCCGCTCGATCTTGCTGATGTCGGTCTGCCGAAGCGCCAGCGCCTCGGCCATCTCGACCTGGGAGAGGCCGGCAGATTCCCGCGTCTCGCGCAGCAACTGCGTGAGGACAAGTTTGGGATCAGTCGGGCGGACGGTCGGCATGCACAAGGCGGTTTGAGTCGCCGAGGATGCATGCGAAGTCGATTTATGCGAATTTCGACTATATCCAGAGGGGCAGAGTCTGATTGCCGCCTCTCGCCTCCACCAACACTCGTTGCGCCTCCCGCCGCCCCCGCGTCTCGGCAACAAGGCCCCCTCATCCCCGCGGGCGGGACAAACCACGCGGCTGCGTTGATCGGCTACCGACCTTCTATCGACGCTCCGTTGGGCAGCGAATGTCGACCCGGATGCCGGCGTGCGCGCTCATAGCCTCCCCAGGAGTTTCCTCATGGACGAATCCGACCTGACAGCCCTCAGAGGCTTTGACGCATTGCCGGACTGCGCGACCGTCCGCGCGCCCGTCGTCGGGGCGCTTTATGGCATCTCACTGTCCACGGTCTGGCGTTGGCGACGTCAGAAGCTACTTCCATCGCCGACACGGCTCGGCGGCCTGACGCTGTGGCGCGTGGGGGACCTGCGCGCGCATTTGCACCGACCTGCCCGCGAGCCCGGCAACGCACTTCCCGCCAGCGGCGGTTTGGACCCGGCATCCCGGCAGCGGGGCGACGACGATCCCTAGCCCTCACCAACAGCAATCGCGGTCACGACCAGTTCCTTCGATCAGGGTTGGCCGACGCGGTGGTCACGAGGCACCAGGACGAGCCCCTCGCGCACTGACCGCTTCCCACCCGATGTATCGCTGCATTCGCAAGGGCGGGCCGCCAAAGCCAGGCGGCCGTGCCGCTGCGGTGAGGGACTTTTCAGTTCCTGGCAGCCGCGGGGCCAACCGCCGCCCTGCTGCGGGACGGCGCGCGGACCAGGGAACATGCCACTCGGCGCCAACTCGTCCGCTGTGCCTGCCCACAGGTCGTGATGTGCGAACCGATCGCGGCTCACGAGGCGATCTCCTGAGAAGCCATGAACCGCGCGACCGGATCATGGTGAATCAGGGTCACACGCGCTTGCAGCGCGATGATCATCAGTTCCTCCCGCTTGGGACTGGGCATCGCCCGCGCCCGTGCTTCCAGCGCATCCAGAAACCGTTGGTTGGCTTCCCATTGCGCAAATCCTGCGGCGTGGCGCAGCAACTGCTGCACCAAGTCCTCGCCGGACTCGCACGCCGTACCTGCCGGGCAAGCGTCGGCTGGGCCGGGCTTGGCGGTGGGGACCTCGCCCTTGAAGAGGGCGTGAGTCAGCGCCGTCGCCTCGTGCTGAGCCGCATTGGATGGCGAACCGAGCGGATCGCTGACCAACTCCTGCATGGACATGCCCCGAGCGCTCGGCGGCGGCATGCCCGCTCGCTGCGCGTTCTGGACACCTGTCGTTTCGATGTCGATGTCGATGTCGGTGTCGGGAGTCGTGCGGCCGGACGCCGCCATTGCGGCGGGCGCCGTGAGCACCACCTCGGGCCCGGCGCACAGCAGTTGCTGGATCAGCAGCGTCAGATCCTGTGCGAACCGATCGTCGATGCCCAACGAGGTCACTCGCAAGTCCTGAGGATCGGGCAAGGCCGTGCGCAGGACCGCCCTGCCCGCGCGGGCCTTGCCCCAATATCCGCCCGGCGGCGTGGGGACGTTGTGATCCTTGGCGATGCGCCAGATGAGACTGGTGGAGCGATCCACCCACTTGGCCAGTTCGGTTTGAGGCATCGCCCAGGACAAGGCGTAAAGCTGCAGCCGGTTCAGTTTCACTTTGCTCAATGCTCCAAGGACTCTTTCGGGCGCTTCAAGCGAACGCCGCAGCGGCCTTGCCCCGCGCGGCGGTTCGTTATCGGGCGGGCTGCGGCGAGTTGTGCCCAGGCATTTGGGCAAGAGCGCTGGCCACGCAGAGCACGGCGGCGCTCAGCAGCCTGTCGAGGCATCCTCCGATGCCTCCTCCGTCTGCTCTGCCTCGGCCTCCCCGGCCTTCTCGGCGACATGGGGGTAGTACCTGCGCACCCAGGCCAGGACATCCTCGCGGCGCCAACGCGGCTGGCAGCCGGGCGGGCCCTGCGGACGAGGAAAGCCATGTCGATCCATGTAGCGCTCCAAGGTGCTGCGGGACTTCTGAAGCAGCGCGAGGATTTCCGCGCGCGTCATCAGTTGCAGCGGGGCGGCACACCCCACGCCGTGCCGCGCGGGAGCCACGCGCGCAAACCGGCTGTGCGCGTGCGCGGCGCAGTCACACGAAGGCGTCCGGACGATTGAAGGGGAACGAGCGGGCGTGAGCATGGGGTGGCAGGTGAACGGCCCTGCGCCGAATCGACCCGCATAGCGCCGGGATGACAGAGCTTGACCTTGGATGACACAACGACTGGCGCGATGCTCCGAGCTTTGCCGACGCTTGAATAGTGCGTGGAAAGCGTCCCTGAAGTGAAAAAGGGTGCCCCTATTCGGCAAGGCAGGTCATGCACCTTCAGCGCCAGGTCTCGGATTCCGGCGTACCGCAGGAGCTGTCGCTGGGCCCTCGCCCGCAACATGGACCTGACGCTCGGCAACCTTGGGGTGACGTGTCGCCCGCGAAGGGGCTCAGGCGGCGTGCTTGCCAAGGGACTGCGCCCAGTTCTGTAATCGCCAGCGACCGAGGGCTCCCCCTACGCGGCGTTGCAGTTTTTGGCTTGGCAGGAACGGCTGGCGAAAGTGATCTACAGGGCCGCCCGACTCTAGCGAGCAGTTCCGCTCCTAAGCAGGCGCCGACGCAGTCTGCCGCCTGGCCGATCGATGCGCGTTCGAGAACGCTGCCATCTTCGCCATCATCGAGATGACCTCTCCCAGCTTCGCGCATGAGCCATTGGTCCAGACCTGCTGACGCCGTCTCTACACGCCGAATTTCTTTGCCGCGCCTCCTGGCTCTTCCGGTGAGCGACCCGCCCACTATGGTGGCTCTGGCAGCTCAATTTCGATACGGGTGCTCTCATACCAAGAAAAGAGATGTCGATGCATTCACACAGTTTTCTGTATCTGTGGTACAAATAAATCTATTCAATCAATAGTTTATTGTGTCTCAGTTACAGGAAACATTAGGTCAGATCATGCGGCGGCTTCAGGTCTCTCAGGACCGCCGCCTGACCTATCGCGACCTAGCGGACATCGCCGGCACCAGCGAACGGACCATGTCCGAGTGGATGCGCGGCGCGACCTCGCCCATGGGAATGAATGGGCTGCTCAATTTGATGTCCGCCCTGCAGGGTGATGACGCCATGAAGGTGCTGGAGCTTTGGCGATCGGCAGCATCGAAAGCTTCCACTAGTGCGTACAAGGCTCAGGAGAAACAGAAATGACCAAGACCGAAACCGAGCTGACCGAGGTGCGCTTCTACCGTGCCAGTGAGAAGCCGTACGGCGCCTTCAGCAATCTCTACCGGCGCGAGATCGAATTCGAAGACGAAAAATTCGCGACCTCGGAGCACGCCTATCAGGCCGGCAAGGCCCGCAAGCCTGCAGTTCGGAAATGGCTGTTAGAAGCGCCATCACCCGCGCTACTGGCTATGGCCGCCCATGGGCTCTATGTATGGGACATCAACTCCGACTGGTCGAAAATCAAGTTCGATCGCATGAAGCGCGTGCTGCAGGCCAAGTTCACACAACATGAAGACCTGAAGCAGCTGCTTCTAAGCACCGGCACCGCGCGCTTGGTGGAATCCGCCACAGTGGACAACGCCGTGAACCGCCTCTGGGGCGAGGTCAATGGCGTTGGCAAGAACAAGCTGGGCGAGCTGCTGATGGAAGTGCGCGCTGAACTTCTGGCGGCCGAGGCGCCAGTGAAGACCAAGCGCAAGGCCGAACCCAAGGCTCCGGCGAAGAGCCGTGCAGCTCGACCGAGCGCGACCGTTAGCGCAGGACCTCGATCAAAGCGTCGAGCAGCAGCCGAAGTCATCCCCGCGTAAGGGGGCCGTCGACGACGTCTGACCGACGTCGTGCGCGAAGCTGCGGAAGGTCTGATCGGAAAACTGTCCAGACCCCGTGCGCGATTGCGCGACAGCACGAGCGGCGCGAACAATCTGTTCGGGCGACCAAGTGGCCAGAAGCCCGCGAGCCCCTTCCGTCATGCAGTTCAGAGTCGAGAGTACCTGACCAAACGCCAGCGCATGCTCGACCGCGTCGTGATCGATGGCTAGAGTGTCAGCGGTGGAGCCGAACAGTTCGTGCAACATGCCTGCTGTGCACCAATCGCCAGCACCAGCCGTGTCGTGGATGAAGGGCAGTTGGAAGGCCGGCAGGTAGGTCCATGACCGATCCACCGTCCCCGAGCGGAACCGCAGGCCATGTGAGCCGCAGGTTTGGATCTCAATGCCGTCGGGGCGCAAGTGATAGGCGCCGAGATCTCCAAGCCGTTCATCCGCGTACTTGACAACGTGGGCGGCGCGCGCGGCTCTCGCGAAGAGGCCTCGGTCGTCGCCGACGGCGGAAGGCTCGAAAACGACCACTGCGCCATGCGATGCGTACTGTTCTGCGACCGCCACACCGAGCCGGGTCGGCCGGTCCAGGTAGAAGACCCTCGCTGGCGGTAAATGCGCTCGCACATCCGCGAAGTCAGGATCGTCGTCCCAGTGCGGACGGCGTCGGCCGCCACAATTCGGGCAAGCAAAGGTAAAGCGGTGCGTCGCGTCATCCTCGGCAGCTTGCCGGTCGAGCTGGTGCTGGAAGATCACCGGCGTGCAATGGTCCAGGGAACGCCGCAGCAGTCGCATGTCGGCGCCCACGTGCTCGAAGTCACGTCGGATGGTGCGGCCTGCGAGATCATCGCCCAGCACGCCCACCGGCGCTGCACCCCATCCTAGGGCGCCCAGGATCGACAGCACATTGCCAGCCGACCCGCCAAGTCTGGGCGGGGCCTTCGAGCCATCCAGACGAACGATCACATCGAGCGCAAAGAGACCGGTACCGGCGATAGAGGGAGTTACGGTCCTCACGTGCGGGATCTCGGCTGGGGATCTATGGGCGAAGCCAGATGTGCCAAAGGTGGTCGGGAGGATTCTGCGAGAGGTCGGGCACAGAAGACAACGGGGAGTAGTACCCGATGCTTTCCTCGTACATGATGGGCAAATCCTGCTCCATCGCTGCCAGCAACATTCCCACGCTGCCGATCCTGGAGCCCGAAGGCGACAGCACGGTGACCGAGGGCACATTGCAAGAAGCGGCGAGCGCGTCGGTGCGGCTGCGATGGATCCGCATGATCGTGGCGCAGACGTCCATCGGATTCGATTCGTGGGCGTAGATGACGTCCAGCAGGTTGACGTTCCAATCGTCCAGGAAAGGCCCTTGAAACTCCTTCAGGAGCCTGTCGCCACGGCGTGGATCCCAGGACGGGAAGGGAAGAATGGGGCATGTCTCGTCGGGAGCAAGCTTGCTCTGGATACGGCTTAGCGACGTGACTGCATTCTCCGACAGTTGCGGGATCCAGAGCTTGATGGCCTTGTCCATCCTGGATGTATCCATGACCCCTTGGAAGCCATGGACGAACTGCGGCGAATCGCTTGAGGTTGACTGCGCCTTGATCGACGAACGGTTGCGTCCGGCCGTCATCACGTGCGCGCTGGGCTGGCCCGGCCTCTTCGATTGTTCGAAGACGTACTTCACCACCGGGAAACAAACCCCGCGGGACATCGAGCTGGCATCGACAAAAACATCGGTGTACGTCTGCTGCAGGGCTTTCCTACAAGCCTGGGCGGCCCGTCTGCCAGCCACGTTCGCCGTATCGTCGGAAGCCACGATCTCGATCGCTTCGAAAGTCACGTTCCGGGTGGCCAGCGACGCCATCAGCGCGTCCTGGTTGCGGGCGGCCGCGGCGCGCAGTATCTCCGACACCTCGGGCCGGTTCTCCACCAGGAACAGGAAGTCCACCTGCGCAAATCCGGCAAGAGCCTGAGGGAAGTGCAAACAGATGTCGTTGAAGCCCAGCGTCGCGATGCAGAGCACCTTGCGATCCGCCGTGAGGTAGTCGTTGAAAAACTGGGCGCAGTCCTCGCCCTGACTGACGATGTGTTTCATCGGCTACGCCCCCTCCCCTGGGACCATCGCCTGCAGCTTGCGCAGCGTGCTCTCGATGAAGCCGCCGCGGTTTAGCGTGAGCCCATTCGCCAGGTTCGGCAACGCGCCCAGTTCCAGCAAACACCAGACCTTGTTCTTGCACCGATAGCCCGGCACGAACACCAAAGCGTTGTAGGCAAACGCAAAGTGCAGCACTCGCGCCAGACGTCCGTCTCGCCGCAGGACAGCATCCATCTCTTCCTGTGGGATGCCGATGGCGTTCGCGCCTGCGCCGAGCGGCGCATTCCCCTGCAAGGTCTTGACCAAGCACTGAGCAGCGATCTCCTTCACCAGCGCGCGAACCATGGCGTTGTACGGGAAATCCCAATCGTTCATCGCCTGCTTGGCTTGGCCCACCAAGGCGATGTGCTGCGCTTTGGGCGCTAGATACGGCTCACGGTTGCGGATCACACGTGCCAACAGTTCGTCGACCAAGGTGCCCGCCAAGCGGACGAATTGCTCGATGTTCGAGTTGCTGGCCGCGATGAGCTTGTCCATGCCGAAGTAGTACGGCCTATCGAATTCGTGCATCAGCTGCACGCGCGCGCCTTCTAGCACCGTGGAGTTGACCTTCCTGTCGTCCGACGCCGGCTCGTCCAGCAGTTCATCGTCGCCAAGAAGGTCGATCTGTGGGTTCTTGTTCTTTTCGCGGTAGATAAGGATGCGCAACGCCGCTTGCGACTCGTCGGCAGGAACGTCCTCGCGCACACGTGCATGCAGTGACTCCACGAGCGCCTTTGAGAAATGCGCCTCCTGCGCGAGCTTCTCGACCCTTTCCTCCAACTGCCGGTAGACCCCCGGCGCAAGCTCAGCCGTTGCTGTCTGATTTAGCAGCGGCTTGAGGTCAGAAATCCCACGACGGCGGAACTCGGGGATGCTGGCGATGTAGCGCGTTGCGATGTCCGTCGCCACGTGCTTGAAGCGCTTCGCCGTGCCCAACTGCATCAACTTCATGATGTAGTCGCGATCGCGGATCGACCCCGGTTGCATGTCCTCTTCGGCGACAACATCCTTGGCCAGGGCTTCCCGGTAGTCGTCGGCCGACACAACGTCCGGACGACACATGAGCCAGCGCGAAACGCCCATGGCCTTGGTCTTCAACCAATCTCGCAACTGCGTGAACTGCGTTGGATGCAGTTCGTGCGCGTCGTCGACGATGATCATTGGGCGCAGGACAACGTCGGAATCGATGGGCGCATCCGGCGACCCGGGCCATCGGCGAACCCGAAATCCCCTGAGCACTTCGAACACGTCGTAGCTTGTGTTCAGGAAGTTCTCCGCCATTTCCTTCTCGTCCGGCGGCACCAGCGACGTCACGATCCTGAAGATGGCCAGTTCGATGCCACGCGCATACTCGCGGAAACTCTCCGCTCGGTCGGCGCCTGTCGTCGTGAACACCGATTCCGAATTGGCCCCCATCACGATCTCGACGTGTTCGAGCGAAACCCCCATCACGTCCAGCTGGTTGAACCAGCCTAGGACTGCCTTTGATTGCAGGAAGGCCCGCAGCAAGGCCAGGCGTGTCTGGTCCGAATAGGGCAACTCCCAGATGTCGCGGAAGTTCGTCGACATCGCCAAGCGATGTCCCAGGATCGCCGGTAGCCCATCCCTGATCAGCTCGTGGCCGGTGAGTACATCCACCAGGTCACGGTTAATCGGGCTGGCCGTCTCCAGGCACAAGTTGTAGAGCGACTCGAACTCGACGACCTGGGCGATCGTTGTCTTGCCGCAGCCCGGTGTTCCTACCACTAGCGTTAGCTTCTCCAGCAGCTGCTTCTTCTCAGGCTCGAAGAACTCTTCGATGGGCACGGAACTGACGAGCGAGAGCAGCGTGCGTCGGTCGGTGATCAGTTCCGTCCGACGCTTCTTGAAGGGGTTATCCATGGCTTGAGTGCCTCTTGCGACGCGCGAACAGCGGCTTCATGCGCGGCGTCGCTTCAGGTTTTGATTCGGCCCACAGGAGCGCAATCGAGTTGTTGGGCGTGTTGTGCTCCAGCACGAGCGGCAAACCGCACTGCTTGTAGCCGTACCAGATGTCGTTTTTGGTGTGCTCGTCCTCGATGCCGACGTCGTAATGCGCCTTGATCAGTGTCGTGAGCGCGGCGTCGTCGGTGTGGTCGTTAACCACGATCTCTTGCGGCAGCACGTACGAGAACGAGGTGCTGTACTGGAACAGAGGGTGCTCGGGTGCGAACGCCGTCAGGTCCTGTTCGATCTGGCGGCGTGCCTGGTCCGAAGCCAGGTGGTGGTGGACGTGCAGGACGCAGTTCTTGGACAGGAACGATCCCACGTGGGCAACGCTGGACGTGTAGAACTTGGTGATCTTGCCGCCCCAACCTTTGATGGGATCCTTTCGCAAGAGCGACGATCCCGAGCCCGAAAAGTCATCGACCAGACAGATCGCCTCGAAGGTCGCGTTGGCGCCCGCGGCCACTTGGTCCATGCCAGTCGCCTCCAGACTCTCTCTGAGCTTGTCGCGAAGGTCTTGCCATTTGAGTTCGGTGATCTCGCTGAAGGCGAGCACCTGTTCGTTGGACACCTTGCCTTCGTTGTAGCGCCGGAAGACGTCAATGCGCGCGCCATCGCTCAGCCCGACGTAGAGCGTGCGCCGCAGCAACTGCGCCACGCGATCAATGGCAGCCTGATCGATGTAGGTCCGGTAAAGCGGAATCCGCATCTCATTGGCCACTCGGTGATGCGCGTTGCGCTCGATCGTGGGCATCATCAAGCTCACGAGGTGGTGCATCTCGCGCTGATTCACGTAGACCAGCCGGTCCTTGACGAACTGGTAGATGGTCTTCTTGTCAGCCTTCGTCCGGACTTGACTGAGCCAGTTCAGCAGGTTGACGTGGAACCGCGTACCCGGCTGGAAGCCCTGGTAGCCGTCGTACTTGTGATCGATCATCAGCTGCAGCTCGCGGAACTCTTTCGCAAAATCCGCGTCCGTCCATTCAAGCTGCTCGCCGATGAATTTGAAGGCAGTCTCGTGCTTCATGGGGTGTTCAGGATCGGAGAGAAGATCAGAGGCTATGCGCCGAACAGAGCGGCCGGCAGCAGACGGAATGCGCCGTCGTGGCGGGTGAGGCCCCGCAGGTAGGCGCTGGTTACATCGACTTGATTGCTGCCTGACGCCCCGAAGTTCCAGCACGTGGCCAAGTCGACCGACACGCGCTCGCAGCTCAGGCTCAGGCCTTCACTCAGCAGTTCGTAGTCGTTGCCCCCCTCGTGGCCGGCGTCACCCATGCGTAGGATCTCGGTGCTCGAATCGAGCGCCCACCGCGCAGCGACATGGGCAACGACCTTTCGCTTCGAGGTGTCCGCATCCAGGATGTCGATAGAGTGCCCAGAGCTGAAGGCACGCCAGCCGCGCAAGCCATTGCGCGCGAGCCAGTGCTGCACAGCCGCGAGCAAGCGAGTGCATTCATGGGCACTGTCCAGGCGGATGCTGAGCTGGCCGCCGCGAGCCAAGTCTGACAAGGGCCTGCAGTGCAGGTGGTACACCGACTTCTGGAGCCAGTCCCACAGGTCCTGGAACGCCGCGTTGGCCGGCGGCTGCTCGAAATCCTCGTCCAGTCGGGCAATCAAAGAGCCGCTGTAATAGCCCACAGTGATCGCGCCGTACAGTTCCGGATCGAAGCTCTTGCGCAAGTCTTTGAACAGCGAGTCCCCGCGACCCGTCGCGATGGCCAGCACCATGCCCTGGCGGAGCAAAGAAGACACTTGCTCCACGTGTTCGGCAGCCATCGGATCGAAACGATTCTCGGCCCGGCACAAGGTGCCGTCGAAATCGCAGACGATCGCCTTGAACTCAGCTTGGGTGAGGGCGTCGGCATAGTTAGCCGCAGCCGCCTCGATATTGGGATTCGCCGCCCGCTCGCGCCGGCCTTGCGATGCTTCCTTGCGGCGTGCCGCAAGATCCAGCCGGCTCCGCACCTTAGGTGAAGACTGAAGGAGCGACGCCGAGTCGATGGCATGAATCGCCCGGCCGAATGCAGGCACCTCCGGTTGACCCGGATCGACGCCGGCGGCCTGTGCAAACGCGTCCGTCACGAACATGGCGTCGATCAGCCCCGCGATTGCCACGTCCTGCTCGCGCTGGCCATCAAGCTCGATCGTCCACTGCTGCACGGTGGGCGGCAACAGCTGAGCCGTGGCCGCGGCGAGCGGGGCTTCCTCGGCTGAGGTCGCCAGGATGACCGCCATCGGCGGCTGGGTCGCAAGTTGCAGATGGCGACCGTGCGCGAACTGGCGTAGGTCCGCTAGCTGCACATGTGCAAGTGCGGCCTCGGCAAACTTCGACTCCAGATCTACCGCGAAGGGCTTGGCTTGAGCCGAGAACAGGACCAGCACACCACACTGGCGTGCGCGTTCGAGGCCCGCCCAAGAGCGGAAGTAGTCGCGGCGTGCGGCAAGCCGCTCCGGTTGGAACAGCGGTCCGAGCTTCGAGACGAATTCGCTTTGACCGAAGAAGGCGCGATAGGCCAGCACGCAGGTGGCCAGCAGCGAATTCGTCGCCAGGTAGCCATCCTTGCCCCAGTCCATCTGGAAGGCGAAGGCGCGCAGTGAGGCATGCGCGGTGGCGAACTCGACCAGCGGGTTTGACGTGGTGAGCGTCAACGCAGCGGTGCCGAGGTCCGCGACTTGCGCCGCCTGTGCCGCGGCGAGCACATCCCGGTTTTTCCCCTCCGCAGACAGCAGCAGCGCGCGCGGCGACAGCCGCCGCAGCATGGCATCGAACTCCAGTGGCGTGACCGCCGACGTGGGCGAATGGTGAGCGATTTCGCGGAAGAGGGCGACGACCAGCGCCGCCGAGTACGAGCCGCCGGAGCCAACAACCGCAACGTGCTCGCCGCTCCATCGGCTGAAGAACCGACGCAATTGATCGACCTGTTGCAGGCCGGCCCACTGAAAAGTACGGGCGAAGCCATCCAGCTCGTCCGAGTATGGTTTGCCCAAAAGTGCTCCCCTGCTGCCTAGCGGTTTCGCTACCGCATTCTCAACGCGAAGGCTATGCCTTGAGCGAAGGGCGCCAGCTCTGGCGCAGCGGAGGCGTCAGCTGCCTGCCGTGTTCTGTTTGTTTTTTCGACGTTAACACCGCCAGCGCGCGCTGCACAGACTTCGCACGATGAACCGTCCAGCCCGCGCCACCTTGGGCGCTTGTCCGTCGCGACGAGCTGCCATTGGCGCTGCTCCTCGCGAGTTAAGCCGGGGAACGAGGATGGCGTGTGCGAACGTCCGCCGCGAGCGTCACGCACTTTCGAATGAGCGCATCCAGCACGTACCGAAGTTTGCGAACGTCATAGCTCCCATCGAGGATCGATGCGTCGGAAGCCCCGAAGAACGCCTTGCAGTAGGTCTCCTTGAACTCCAGCGCCCCTTGATAGGACTCCACGTCCTTCTTGTAGTTGGACCATCTAACCATCGGCGCACGGTCGATGCCACGGAGCCGCAAATCGAGATAGCACTCGATCGCCGCGGCTCGTCCGTTGATGTCCACGCTCGAAACGCCCTCCGGTCCAATCGCTGGGAAACTGCGGAACTCTTCTAGATCGGGCAAGACGAGAACGCCCATGTTGTCAGGCAGCTCTAGGCCTTGCAGAAATCGGAGACCGGAGATGCCTTCCGCGTCGTTGTCAAACAGAAAGACGATGCGATTCTGTACATCGATCCGGACAAGGCCTTCAGCAAACTTGGCCAGGTTTCCGGTGCCCGAGAAAGGATGAGCCTTGGGATCGATGAACTTGAAGAAGTCCTCGACATCTGGCTGAAGGAGAGAGATCGCTCGCTTCAAGATGTTTGTGTCCGAGGTCCCTTCAGTGGCGATCAAGAACTTGTCGGTGCGGCGAGCCCCGGCCACGAAGTCCTCATTTCTAGCCCAGCCAGCGTCGACGAATGCGCCGTAGTCCCACACGACATCCAGATCGAGATTGGCGGGGTTCTCGGCCAGAACACGTAGCGCGGAATACGGCGCCAGGAATGCCAGCAGATTGCCAAAATGGCTTCGCTCGGAGTAGCTCGCGCCGATGTCCCAGAACTCGGGCCTAGGCAGCCTCTGCACCTCCGGGTCGCCCGCAAAGCGGCCCCATTTCCCGTCGCGCCCGTCATTTTCTTCATACGTGGGGACTTCATCGCTAAGCTCTCCCACGGCATGCTTTCGCACAAACTCGATGAATGCCTCGAAAGGCATCAAGGCACGCTTTTCTCTCCCCCGGAAACCATCTTGAACTTCGAGGTTCTCCTGGTACTGCGCGGCAGCGCTCTCGTACTCTCCCTTCGCGGCCTCCATGGTGTAGCCGAGCAACTCGATTCGGCCGATCAACGATCCGAGAGAGCGACACAGACAGAGCTCCCGCTGAGCGAGCTCATCTAGACGATCCTTAAAGTACTCGTAGTTGATGTGGGAGCTGGCGCGACGCTTGTGGTCCGCATCTTGAAAGAGGTGTCCATGATCGACACCGACGAAATGCGTGTTGTAGGTGAGATCAATACCGCCGACGGATAGCGTGATCGGAGTACTCAAATTCGTCCCTGGAATGCGGTTCGGTTCTAGAGAGCCCAGCTCTCGCGGACTCACGTTGGCCGAGGAGAAATTCTTCGGCTCGGGGATCTCAACCATGGTGGCGGTCATCGCCGAGAGCGCGCTGAACGTCCGCATCAACAACACCGCCCACTCCTTCTTGCGAATGGCGTTTCCAGTGGCATAGCAGCCACTTTAGTGAAGGGTCAAGAAGAATGGCCTGAAGCTTACGCTCCGGGCCGCCCCCGTCACTTCGACTTGGTCACGACCACGAAAGCAGTCGCAGTGTCACGACGACCAGCACCTCGGCTGGGTCAGACCTTGAACTCATGACGGCTGCGCCCCTGGGACTCGTAGTCGGCCAGCCACTTCGCGGCGCGGCCGCGCCCGGACCAGGTATTCGCCTGATTCGCAGGGTCGCGGTACAACACGGGGGCTTCGACGTCGCCCCGACGGCCGCGTTTGCCTGCCGAGCCCAAGTAGGGCGCAAGAGCCTCAACCCCCTCAGCCACTGTGAAGCCGGCCGCCTCCAGCTTCTTCGCAAAACCGTCCACGAGGACCTTGAGTTCTTCCCCGCGCTTCTCGTCGATCTGCTGCTCCAGCTCCTTGCGAAGAGCGACGAGCTCGGAGTACGACATGCGGGATACGTCAACTTGGGACATTGGCTTCCAGGGAGGTTGAGGGCCGCAGCATCCTAGCTCGCGGCGACCCGCGCGCACATCTGATGAGGGGTATCGGATCGGGGAGCCGTGCAGGACCAGCGACCCTGCGCCGCTTGATCAAGTAGGTCCGGAACGAGCGGCGACAGGGTTCGGAAAACACGGTGAGCGCTCTTCAGCAACTTCGCGCTCGGCGCTGCCTTCGAAGTCCCCAAGGACGTCCTCGGGCAAAGGCGCATCGAAGGTCTCCGGAACGACCAGTTCGTCCTTGAGAAAACCCAGCTGGCGTCCAGCGATGGAAGTGACAAGTGCAGGATCGCAGGCGCCCGAGCGCTGCATGAGCAATATTTCAGTGCGCCGGTTGAGCATGGCGCGGCGCTTTCGCTGCGAGGTCATCATGTTCAGCGCACAGAGGATTTCTCCCGCGTGCATGTCTTCAACCATCTCGGTTCCTCGGATGTGCGAGGGTAGCCCGGCTGGAAGCGCGCAACCGTTCACACGATCCACCGGTGTGGGCGCCGCGCTTCATTTCTGCTGCTGACTGGCTGCGCCGCCCCCTTGTTCACGCAGCATCGCGCGCAGTCAAGTGGCGCAGAAGGCAGTGCCCGCCTTGGACCAGCGTCGTTCATCCCAATTATTCATGTCGATTCGCCTCTGATGTCGGAATTAACAGCGGGTGGATAAGGCTCACACGGTGCCGGAATGGACTGGAACAGGGCCGGCATGGCATCGACAGGAGGTCGATGCTGTCGCTCACGCCTGGCTCGGGCAGCACCACAGCGTCTCGGGCACTCCCTCCACCACCGCGCCGAACGCGCGGCCGTTCTTGCCGGGCGCGCCGGCCGGGTACCAATCGGGTCGCACGATGCGCAGCACCTGCACACGCTGGCGCTTGGTCAGCTGCGTGTGGTACTCGCGAAGATAGTTCCCCACCAACGGCACCGTCGCGGGATCGCCCGGGACGTAGCAGCCCAGTTGCTCGGCGGTGACGAACATCTCGCGCAGCGCGTCGATGACGCGCAGCAGCGCCGTGTCGTAGCCCGCGACCGAGCCGTCCGTGCTGGCGCTGAAGTCGGGCGCTGTGTCGCGGTCGCCGCGGTCGCCGCGGTCACCGCGGTCGTCGCGGTCGTCGCGTTGCTCACTCCCCCGCGCCGCCTTGCCGCCAGGCTCGACCGCCGCGGAATGCCCCGGTCCGTCGCCGCCCTGCGTGTGCTCCCCTGGGCGAAAGTCGAGCATCGGGAAGCGCTCGGCGTCGCACCGCTCGAACAGCCGCGGGATCGCCTCGCGCGGAACGAGGCTCTCCAGCGGCGCGACGTCGAAGTCCAGGTCGCTGTTAACGATGTTGAGCGCCCACAGACCGCCAAACGCCAGATGGCCCATCTGCTCGGCGAGCTCACCCATCGGGTCGCCCGGCACGTGCGCGTAGGCGTCCCTGAGCGCGTAAAAGCTGTCCATGGGGGCGTCCGGCGAGAACAGCGCCGCGGGATTGAGCCCGTAGCGCAGCGCGAGCACCTCGCGCAGGAGCAGCACGCGTTGATGGGCCCACAGGTGGTCGTTGTAGCCCGACAGGCGCACGCGCAGCCACAGATCCATGGCGGCGCGCGGCGGCGACATGCGCGCGACGCGTTCGCGCCAGTCTGCGGCGGGGGTGCCAGGACTTGCCCCGGAGCGGGCCGCGGACGGTGGCGCCCCCGCGCGGGCGAGGTGGTGCCCCAGCTGCGTGGCGTGCCACCGGGCCCCGGGGTGCTGGCTGGGGTGCTGGCTGGAACGCGAGGGCTGCGGCTTGGGCGGCGCGGGCGGATTGGGCGGCGCCGAGCCCTGCGCCAGCGCGTCCGATGTGTCCTGTGCGTCCAACGCATGCTGCGCGCGCGGTTCCCGAAGTGGCCATGGCCCCGCCGCGTGGGCCTGTGCCGAGAATTCGGGCCACGCGGACAGGCCCACACCTGTCACGGCACTCACGCGCTCGGAGGCGCCGGTACCTGGGGCAGCGCCTGTGGGGCTGGTGGGCTTGGGGCTTGAATATCGCTGGGCTTCACGCGCGGCTTGACGCGGGGCCTGGTGGGCCTCACCCTTATCCTGACTGGCCATCCTGCACTCCTTGAGCGGGGTGGACATGGCGCTTTCAGGACGAAGTGGTCACGGGGTGGTCACGGGCGTCGAAGGGGGTTGCGGACCCGACCGGAACGCCTGGCGACAAGTTAGTGACCGCCCTCCATCAACGCCACGCCAATACTGGTAGGCCGTACAGGACTTGAACCTGTGACCCAAGGATTATGAGTCCTCTGCTCTAACCAACTGAGCTAACGGCCCCCGGGGGTAATCGCATATACGAACCCTGGCGGGTTCGTTGGTTCCGGCGTTGCACCGGAGGGGCGGATTGTAAGCACGCTTGCGGCGCTCGCCGGCCTACCTACTTCTGCGACAACGCGTTGCTCACCATCCTCGACGTGATGTCGACGATCTCGATCATGCGGTCGTAGGCCATGCGCGTCGGGCCGATGACGCCGAGCGTGCCGACCACCTCCCCGTCCACCTCGTACGGCGCGGACACGATGGACAGCTCCTCCACCGGCACCACATGGCTCTCCCCGCCGATGTAGATCCGCACGCCTTCCGCCCGCTCCGACACATCCAGCAGCCGCATCAGCTGCGTCTTCTGCTCGAACATGTCGAACATCCGCCGCAGGCTCCCCATGTCGTGGCTGAAGTCCTGCACCGTCAGCAGGTTCCTCTCCCCGGAGATGATCATCGGCTCGTGCTCCGTCACCCCCTGCTGCCCGACGTCCACCGCCGCGCTCATCAGCTTGGCGATCTCCCCCCGCAGCTGATCCACCTCCGACCTCAAGCGGTCCCGCACCACGTCCAGGCTCAGCCCCGAGTAGTGCGCGTTCAGCCGGTTGCTGGCCTCCGTCAGGTCCGACTGGGTCAGGTCTTGCGCCGTGAACACCAGCCGGTTCTGCACATCCCCGTCCGGCGACACCATGATCACCAACACCCGCCGATCCCCCAGCTTGAGGAACTCGATGTGGTGGAACACCGCCGTCTTCCGCGGCGACGTCACCACCCCCACGAAACTCGACAGGCTGCTCAGCAGGTGCGCCGCGCTCGCGATCACCTTCTGCGGCTGGTCAGGCAACAACTGGCTCTCGAACGAGCCCGCGCCCTCACGGTGCATCCCCGGCTTGGCCGTCAGCAAGGTGTCCACGAACAGCCGGTACCCCCGCGCCGTCGGAATCCGCCCCGCGCTGGTGTGCGGACTGGCGATCAGCCCCAGCTCCTCCAGGTCCGCCATCACGTTGCGGATCGTCGCCGGGCTCAGCTCCAGCCCCGACGCCTTCGACAGCGTGCGCGAGCCCACCGGCTGGCCGTCGGCGATGTACCGCTCCACCAGAGCCTTCAGCAGTGTCTTCGCGCGATCGTCCAGCATGGTTTTCATTCTAAAGAACCCGGTGCGTACACCCCCCGCACACCCCCGGTCCCAGCACATCGCTGTGGTGTAATTCCCGCCATGTCCAAGCGCTTCCGCCACGTGGCCATCGTCGGAAAACCTCAGTCCCGGGGCATCCGCCCCATCCTGGAAGAGATTGCCGATTTTGTGGCCTCCCAGGGATTGGATGTTTCCCTCGAACAGGAAACCGCCGACAGCACCGGCATCACCGCCCTGCCCGGCCTCTCCCACGCCGAACTGGGCGCCCAGTGCGACCTCGCCATCGTCGTCGGCGGCGACGGCACCATGCTCGGCTTCGCCCGCCAGGTCGCCCGCTACAACCTCCCCCTCGTCGGCATCAACCAGGGCCGCCTGGGCTTCATCACCGACATCTCCGCCGACCAGTTCAAGGACGCCCTGCTCCCCATCCTGGCCGGCGACTTCGAGATCGAACACCGCTCCCTGCTCGAAGGCGCCGTGATCCGCGACGGCGAACAGATCTTCTCCGGCGTGGCCCTGAACGACGTCGTCGTCTCCCGCGGCGCCACCGCCGCCATGGTCGAGCTGCGCGTGGACGTCGGCGACGAGTTCGTCGCCAACATGCGCGCCGACGGCGTCATCGTCGGCACCCCCACCGGCTCCACCGCCTACGCGCTCTCCGCCGGCGGCCCCATCCTGCACCCTGGCATCGCCGGCTGGGTCCTGCTGCCCATCGCGTCCCACGCGCTCTCCAACCGCCCCATCGTGCTGCCCGACAACGGCGAGGTCCGCCTCACCATCGTCGCCGGCCGCGACGCGTCGGTGAACTTCGACATGCAATCCCTCGCCTCCCTCCTCCACGGCGACTGCATCACCGTGCGCCGCTCCCAGCACCGCGCCCCCTTCCTCCACCCCCGCGGCTGGTCCTACTACGCCACCCTGCGCCGCAAGCTCCGCTGGAATGAAGGCAACACCTGATGCTGCGCCGCCTCGAACTCAAGGACTTCGTCATCGTCCCGGCGCTCGAACTCGACTTCGCCGCCGGGTTCTCCGCCCTCACCGGTGAAACCGGCGCCGGCAAGTCCATCCTCATCGACGCCCTCCAGCTCGCCCTCGGCTCCCGCGGCGACGCCGCCGTCGTCCGCGAAGGCGCCGCCCGCGCCGAGATCTCCGCCGAATTCGACCGCCCCGCCATCCTCGCCGACTGGCTCGAGGAAGCCGGCTTCGAATCGACGGAAGAAACTCTCCTGCTCCGCCGCGTCATCGACGCCCAAGGCAAGAGCCGCGCGTGGATCAACGGCGGCACCGCCACCGTCGCCCAGCTGCGCGAACTGGCCGAACACCTGCTCGACATCCACGGCCAGCACGCCTGGCAAGGCCTGACCCGCCCGGTCAGCGTGCGCGCGCTGCTCGACGACTTCGCCCAGATCGACGGCAAGCCGATGGCCGCCGCCTTCACCGAGTGGCGCCAGGCCACCGAGGCGCTGGCCGCCGCGCAGTCCAAGCAGGCCGACCTCGCCCGCGAGCATGAGCGCCTGAGCTGGCAGATCGGCGAGCTCGGCCGCCTCGCGCCCGGCGCGGACGAGTGGGACGAACTGAACGCGGAGCACCAGCGCCTGTCGCACGCGCAGTCGCTGATGGACGCCGCCCGCGGCGCGCTCGAACGCATCGCCGAGGCCGAGATCAACGCCGAGTCGCTCACCGATGAAGCGCTCTCCGCGCTGCAGGACGTGCTCGGCTACGACCCCGGCCTGCAGGACACCGTCACCGCGCTGCTCGGCGCGCAGGCGCAGCTGCAGGACGCGGCGCACAGCCTCGGTTCCTACCTCAACGCCGCCGACCTGGACCCCGACCGGCTGCAGCAGCTCGACGAACGCGTGTCCGCCTGGGTCACGCTCGCGCGCCGCTACCGCCGGCAGCCGGCCGAGATGGCCGCGCTGCTCGTCGAATGGAAGGACGAGCTCGCGCAGCTTGATGCCGCCACCGACCTCGACGCGCTGCAGGCCAAGCAGGCCGCCGCGCTGAAGCGTTATCAGAAGGAAGCCAAGACGGTCAGCACCGCGCGCGCCAAGGCGGCGCCGACGCTGTCCGACGCCGTCTCGCAGGCGATGCAGCAGCTCGGCATGTCCGGCGGCCGCTTCGAGGTCGCGCTGCTGCCGCAGGACGAGCCGCAGAGCTTCGGACTGGAATCCGCCGAGTTCCTCGTCGCCGGCCACGCCGGCAGCACGCCGCGTCCGCTGGCGAAGGTCGCCTCCGGCGGCGAGCTCTCGCGCATCGCGCTGGCCATCGCCGTCACGACCAGCCAGCAGAACAGCGGCGCCGGTACGCTGATCTTCGACGAGATCGACGCCGGTGTCGGCGGCGCCGTCGCGGAAACCGTCGGCCGGCTGATGAAGCAGTTGGGACAGCGCGCGCAGGTCCTCGCCGTCACGCACCTGCCGCAGGTCGCCGCCTGCGCGGATCACCACTTCCTCGTCGCCAAGGCGCTCAAGGACGGCAAGACCAACTCCGACGTCCGCCCCATCGCCGGCGAAGCCCGCACCGCCGAGATCGCCCGCATGCTCGGCGGTGAGCGGCTGTCATCGACCTCGCTCGCGCATGCGCAAGAGATGCTGGAGCTGTCCGCCAAGGGCAGTCCGGCAGACAAGGCAGGCAAGTCCCCGAACTCTGCCTCCAACGCGTCCCCCAACAGAAAGGTGAAGCCGTGAGCGCGCCCAACACCGCTCCGGTGCCCCCCACCCTCGCCACGCCCACCGCCACCTCACCGCGCGGCGAAGTCGTCCTCGTCACCGGCATGTCCGGCGGCGGCAAGTCGATCGCGATGCACGCGCTCGAGGATGCCGGCTTCTTCTGCGTCGACAACCTACCGCCCGAGCTGCTGCCGCAGTTCCTCGACCTCGAACGCCAGCGCGGCTGGCGCCGTGTCGCGATCGCAGTCGACGTGCGCAGCGCCGGCTCGCTGCCGCAACTGCTGCTGCACATCAAGGAAATGCGCCAGGAAGGCGTCTCGCTGCGCGCGATCTTCCTCGACGCGGACGACGACACGCTGCTGCGCCGGTTCTCCGAGACGCGCCGCCCGCACCCGCTGCGCGCCCGTTACGACGCCCGCGACGACGGCGACACGCACCGCGCGCTGCAGGAGGCGATCGCGCTGGAGCGCGAGCTGCTGACGCCGCTGCGCATGGAGTCCACCGTCATCGACAGCAGCCAGCTCCGCCCCGCGCAGCTGCGCGGCTGGCTGCGCGACCTGGTGCATGTCAGCGGTTCCTCGCTGACGCTGGTCTTCGAGTCCTTCGCGTTCAAGCACGGCGTGCCCAGCGACGCGGATTTCGTCTTCGACGTCCGCGTGCTGCCCAACCCGTATTACGACCGCGAACTGCGCCCGCTCACCGGCCGCGACGAACCGGTCGCGGCGTATCTGGAAAGCCAGCCCGAGGTCCGGCTGATGCTCAGCCAGATCGGCGCCTTCATCGCGCAGTGGCTGCCGAACTTCGCGCAGGACCAGCGCAGCTACCTGACCGTCGCCATCGGCTGCACCGGCGGGCAGCACCGCTCGGTGTACCTCGTCGAGACGCTGGCCAAGCAGTTCGCCTTCCACGGCCAGGTGCTGAAGCGGCATCGGGAACTCGACGCGCGCTGAGCGGCATGGGCCTTGGCATGCGGTCCGGGCATGAGGCCAGGGCATGAGGCCAGGGCGCTACCCGGCGCTGGTTTTCACGGGGAGCCCGAAGGTACCGCCTGACCACAGAGCGTTTTTCGCCCGACACGGTCAGCATGCCCCTTTGCGCTCTCCCGTTCTCCCTCCTGCCGCTCGACTGCCTGAGCGCCCCACCCTCGCCCCCGAGCCACCGCCCGGCCGACCTCGAGCCGGAACTGCGGGCCGTGCTCGCCGCGCTGCCCGACCCGCGCACCGCCGGGACCGTCGCCGGCCGACGCCTGCGCCGTGATGTGGAACGTCACCTGGAGGACCTGGAACGCGGGGCGCGCGCGGGTGGCCGGGATCTCCGCGGTTTCCCGTCCGCCGCACAGGCCCAGGAATGGCTGGAACGGGCCCGCTTCGACCTCGCCATCAACCCGGGCGCGCTCTACCGGCTGCACTACGCCGCGCGGGATTTCGAGAAGCAGTGGAAGTCGTTCGAACTGCCGTCGGACGGGCAACTCCTCCGCATGTTCCGGACGCTGGCGAAGGAGATCAGCGACGCCATCAGCTTCCCGAACCGGCATCGGACCGACATCCGGCAGTTGATGGCGTTCGACGCCCGGCTGGAGGACCTCCGGACCCGGACACGGCAGCTCGTGGATCGACGCGACGCGCGCATCGCCGCCGCCGTGCGGGCGCAGCAGCGCCCGAACGCCTCGCTCAGGTCTGTTCGACCGCCTGGTGCTCGATCTCCTGCACCTGGTTGAACAGCAGGATGCCCAGCACCACCGACGCGAACGGCATCAGCACCAGCATCAGGATCATCCACAGCACCAGGCTGCGCTCCGCGCGCTTGACCGCGATGCCCATGTAGGCGAAGTGCGCGCACAGCCCGCCGAAGATCCCGATCCCGAGCATCGTCAGCTTGGCCGGGTCGCCCTCGCCGGGCACCTGGGTCTCGCTGATCAGGAACCACAGGCACACGCCGCTGGCGAGCAGTGCGATGAAGGCCGATTCCAGTGCGCTCTTGATGGCCGCGGCCCGGCCCGGCTTGACGTCGTTCGACATGGTGTCCTGCGTGCGGTTGAGACTGCGCGGGCCGCTGCGGGCCCGTCTTCGCGATCGCGCGAGCATACCGGGAGCCGGGCCCGGCGCCCACCGGCGGAACCCCGGCTGAACCCGCCTAGTCCAGCAGCTTCTTCAACGGCGCCGGCAGCGCGTAGTCCGCCAGCCGCTCGCGCGCGACCCACACGCCCTCGCCCGCGGGCCGCGTCTCGCTCGGCAACACCGCGCGGCGCGGATGCAGCAGCCAGTCGAAGTGCGTCAGCACGTGCTTCACCCGCGGCAGCGTCTCCGGCGCCGCGACGCCCAGCGCCGCGCTCTGGGCCGTCAGCGCGGCCTCGTCGTCGAACAGGGGCAGCGTCCACAGGCCGCCCCAGACGCCCTCGGCCGGCCGCTGCTGCAGCCAGATGCGGCCCTCGTGCTCCAGCCACAGCCACCAGTTCTCCCGCTGGCCGCGCTTGAGCTTCTTCGTCTTGATCGGGTAACGCGTGGGATCGCCCTCCGCAAGCCCCGCGCACAGCGAGGCCACCGGGCACAGCAGGCACTGCGGGCTGCGCGTCGCGCACAGGCTCGCGCCCAGGTCCATCATTCCCTGCGTGTAGGCCGGCATGTCCGCGGGCGAGGCCGGCAGCAGCGCCTCCGCCTGGCGCCACAGCCGCTTCTCCTGCGCCGCCGACGCGAGGTCGCCGTCGAAGGCCAGCAGCCGGCCCAGCACGCGCTTGACGTTGCCGTCCAGGATCGCCACGCGCTCGTCGAAGCAGAACGACGAGATCGCCGCCGCCGTCGAGCGGCCGATGCCGGGCAGTTCCGCCAGCACCGCCGCGCTGCGCGGGAATGCGCCGCCGTGACGCTCGACCACGGCCTGCGCGCACTTGTGCAGGTTGCGCGCCCGGCTGTAGTAGCCGAGCCCCGCCCACGCGGCCATCACCTCGTCGTTGGGCGCGGCGGCCAACGCGGCCACGTCGGGGAAACGCTCCAGGAAGCGCCGGTAGTAACCCAGCACCGTCGTCACCTGCGTCTGCTGCAGCATGATTTCGGACAGCCACACGCGGTACGGATCGCGCGTGTTCTGCCAGGGCAGGTCATGCCGGCCGTCGCGGCGCTGCCAGGCCAGCAGACGGGGTGCGAAATCGCCGCGCAGCGCCTCGACACGGGCGTCCAGTTCGTCGTCGGTCATCGGAGAGGTCGGCGGAGAGGTCGGCGGAAGGGTCAGGTCTTTCAAGGCTGGCAGCTCGGCTCGCTTCACAGGGCTCATCGCTTCTGGCAGCTTGGACAGAAGAACGTCGACCGCTGCCCCTGCACGATGCGCCGGATCTTCGTGCCACACACGCGGCACGGCTCGCCCTCGCGTCCGTAGACGCGCGCCTGCATCTGGAAACTCCCCGCCACGCCGTGCGCGTCCTTGAAGTCGCGCAGCGTGCTGCCGCCGGCTTCGAGCGCCTCGCCCAGCACCTGCCGCAGCGCGCCCGCCAGCTTCTCCGCGCGCGGCTTGCTGAGCTTGCCCGCCGGGGCGCGCGGATCGACGCCCGCCATGAACAGCGCCTCGCACGCATAGATGTTGCCCGCGCCGACGACCACGTCGCCGGCCAGGATCGCCTGCTTCACCGCGACGCGCCGGCCGCGGAAGCCTTCATGCAGATAGGGGCCGTGGAACTCGATGTCGAAGGGCTCCAGCCCGATGCGGGCGAGCAGCTTCGCGGCCGGCTCCACGTCCAGCCCGTCCGACCACACGACAGCGCCGAAACGTCTCGGATCGGTCAGCCGCAGCACGCCGCGGTCGGTGACCAGTTCGAAGTGGTCGTGCGGCCCGGCCGGCGG
Organism: Roseateles sp. GW821-FHT09G03; assembly: GCF_059416045.1. Classification (NCBI taxonomy): domain Bacteria; kingdom Pseudomonadati; phylum Pseudomonadota; class Betaproteobacteria; order Burkholderiales; family Sphaerotilaceae; genus Roseateles; species Roseateles sp. GW821-FHT09G03. Next base: position 104,579 of record NZ_JBWKOK010000011.1, on the reverse strand, counting down.
CGGCTGCTCGCGGAATGCCAGCGATCCCGACATCCCCAGGTGCATCAGCAGCCCGCCGCCGTCCTCGTCCGGATGGCCCGGCTGCTCGTCCGTCGGCACCAGCGGCAGCCACAGGTACTTGCCGCGCCGCGTCGTCTCGCCGACGCGCCGTCCGATCAGCCGTTCGGCCGCGACGCCCAGCGGCCAGCGCAGCGGCTTTCCCAGCCGCACGTCCAGCACGCGCGCTCCGGCGATGGCCGGCGCAAAACTTCGTCGTGTAACTTCAACTTCCGGTAACTCGGGCATCCCGGGATCATAGGCGCGGCCTCGTTCCGACATCCCTAGAATGGTCCGAGGCCCCCGGTTTGCCCGGAGCGCCTTCCCGCCCAGTTCAGGAGTCACGTCATGCCCGCCCTTGTGCGCCACCGCTGGTGGCTCTCCGCCGCCCTCGCCCTGAGCTGCGCCGCCCACGCCCAGTCCCCCCAGACCGATGCCCCGCCCGCCCCGGAGGCCGCCGACGCGCCCGCCTCCGCGGCGTCCGCGCCCGTGGTCAATTCCGACCTCGACGCGCCGATGTTCTATCAGCTGCTGATCGGCGAGATGGAACTCCAGGGCGGCGAACCCGGCGTCGCCTACCAGGTGCTGCTGGACGCCGCCCGGCGCAGCGGCGACGAGGAACTCTTCCGCCGCGTCGTCCAGATCGCGCTGCAGTCGCGCGCCGGCGACCAGGCCGTCATCGCCGCCCGCGCCTGGCGCGAGGCGATCCCGACCTCGGTCGAGGCGCACCGCACCCAGATCCAGCTGCTCGCGCTGCTGAACCGCCCGGCCGAGATCCCGCCGGTGCTGCGTTCGCTGCTCGCGATGTCGCCGGCCGACGGCCGCGGTCCGCTGATCGCCGCGTTGCCCGCGCTGTTCCAGCGCGCGCCGGAACCGGTGCGTGTGCTGGAAGCTTTCGAACCGATGCTGCGCGAGACCGCCGCGAAGCCGGAGACCCGTTTCGCCTCGCTGCTGGTGCTGGCGGAATTCGCCAAGAAGGCCGACCGCTACGAGACCGCGCTGATCCACGTCCGCGCCGCCGCCAAGGACTTCCCGGACCGCGAGGAGCCGCTGCTGATGGCGCTGGAGCTGCTGCCGCGCCGCCCCGAGGCCGAGGCGCTGATCACCGCCGAGCTGCAGGCCAAGCCCGACAAGCAGTCGCTGCGCCTGGCCTACGCCCGCGCGCTGGCCCGCGCGCAGCGTCCCGGCGACGCGGCGCGCGAGTTCCGCACGCTGACGCAGCAGTCGCCCGACGAGCCCGGCCACTGGCTGGCGCTGGGCTCGCTGGAGCTGGACCTGCAGCATCCCGACGCCGCCGAAGACGCGTTGCAGCGCTACATGAAACTGGTCGAGAAGCCGGCCGTCTCGTCGTTGGCCGAGCGCGCGATCGCCGCCGCCGGCCTGGACAAGGCGGACCGGGAGGCGAACCAGCAGGGTCAGTTGTTGCTCGCCCAGGCCGCCGAGATGCGCGGCGACTTCAAGACCGCCGAGAAGCGCCTGGCCGCGATCGAGGCGGCGCCGGGCAACCTCGACATCGCCTACCGACGCGCCTCGCTGCTGGCGCGCCAGGGCAAGCTCGAAGAAGGCCGCAAGCTGCTGCACCAGCTGCCCGCCGACCGCGAGCAGGACCGCCGCGCCCGCACGCTGGCCGAGTCCCAGCTGCTGCGCGACAACAAGCAGTGGCAGGCCGCCTATGACCTGCTCGGCACCGCGATCGCGCAGGCGCCCGAGGACGCCGACCTGCTCTACGAGCAATCGATGATGGCCGAGAAGCTCGGCCGCGCGCAGGAGATGGAAGCGCTGCTGCAGAAGGTGATCCAGCTCAAGCCGCAGCACTACCACGCGTACAACGCGCTGGGTTACTCGCTGGCCGATCGCAACGAGCGGCTGCAGGAGGCGCGCGACCTGATCTCCAAGGCGCTGAGCTTCGCGCCGGGCGAGCCCTTCATCGTCGACAGCATGGGCTGGGTGGAGTTCAGACTGGGCCGGCTCGGCGAAGCCGAACGGCTGCTGCGCCAGGCCTACGGCTCGCGTCCCGACGCGGAGATCGCGGCCCATCTGGGCGAGGTGCTCTGGGCCGCCGGTCAGCAGGACGAGGCACGCCGCGTGTTTGCCGACGCCGCCCGCCGCGATCCGCGCAACGAGGCGCTGCAATCGGCGATGCAACGCCTGCAGGTCCGCCCCTGATGCGGCGGCGGCAGTTCAGCGCGGGCGCCATGGCGGCACTCGCCGGGGTGGCGCTCGCGGGTTGCAGTTCCCTGCCGAAAGCGACCGGGGCGGACGCCGCGGCGCTGGCCGATGCGCCCCGGCTCACCGGCAAGTTCGGGCTCATCGTGCCGGCCGGTCCCGGCGGTCAGCCACGCGGACAGAACGTCAACGCCAACTTCGAGCTGCTCGGCGATCCGCGCCGCGGTCAGCTCGAAATGAGCACCTCGATGGGCAACCTCGTGGCGCGCGTGTCGTGGCAGCCCGGGTCGGCCTGGGTCAAGACGCCCGACGGCGACCGCGCCTACGACGACATCGACGCGCTGACGCAGGAACTGCTCGGCGAGACGCTGCCGCTGCAGGCGCTGTTCGACTGGCTGCGTGGGCGGCCCTGGCCGCAGGCGCCGTCCCAGGCCTCCGGGGAATCAGGCTTCCAGCAGCTCGGCTGGCAGGTCGACCTGCGGCGCTTCGACAATCAGTTGATCTCCGCCCAGCGCCTCAATCCGAATGGCGCGGAACCGCTGGCCACGCTGCGACTGAAACTCGACGCGCCGACCTCGCCCTGATTCTTCCCTGGCCCATCGCCCCCACGTCCACGACGTCCATGACCTCCTCTCCTTCCGCAGCGCCGCTCAAGGCGCTTTACGACGTGCCGGCGCCGGCCAAGCTCAACCTCTTCCTGCACGTGGTGGGCAAGCGGCCGGACGGCTATCACCTGCTGCAGTCGCTGTTCGTGCTGATCGACTGGGCCGACACGCTGCACTTCGAGCGCCGCGACGACGGCGCCCTGCACCGCCACGACCAGGGCGACACGCTGCCGCCCGACGACCTGTGCCTGCGCGCCGCGCGCGCGCTGCAGCAGGCCAGCGGGTGCGCCTTCGGCGCGGACATCCACATCGAGAAGCGCCTGCCTTCCGGCGCGGGCATGGGCGGGGGCTCGTCGGACGCGGCCAGCACGTTGCTGGCGCTGAACCGGTTGTGGGGCTTGAACTGGTCGCGCGAGCGCCTGCTGCCGATCGCGCTGGCCTTGGGCGCGGACGTTCCGTTCTTCGTTGGCGGTCGCAACGCCTTCGTCGAAGGCATCGGCGAAGTGCTGACCCCGCTGGAGGTCCCGGAGCTGCGGCTCGCGGTGGTCAAGCCTGGGGCGAGCATCGCCACCAAGGACATTTTTTCCAGCCCGCTGTTGCAAAGGTCAGAAAGCGTGGCTATAGTAGCGGGCTTTCCTGCAGCGAACGGCAGACGAAGCGAAGGGGTTCCCGAAACGGATTCCCAGAGTAACGAAGTCAATAGCTGGGGTGGACGCAAAGGCAATATTGCCGGCGATCACCAAACGTCGGAAATACTCGTCGAGCAGTTGTTTGAAGGATGGGGCAGAAATGATCTGCAACCTCCCGCGGAAGCTGCGAGTCACGAAGTATCCAAGGCGCTTGAATGGTTGCAGACCCGCTACGAAAATTCTCGTATGACGGGTTCAGGCAGTGCAGTTTTTGCTATAGTTCGACCCTCGCTGAATGCAATGCAGACAGCAGCGGAAAAGATAGATGCAGTTTCCGGCTCTGAGAGCAATCTCAAGGCGACACCGGAAGGTGAGTTCGAAAAACTCCCGGATGGTTGGGTCGGAAAAATGTGTCGCAGTCTGTCGGTTCACCCTTTGCGGGGCTGGGCCGAAGATTGAAGGTTGTAGGGTGCTGTTCCACGAACAGTGTCCGGTGTAGGGGAGTCGCCAAGTTGGTCAAGGCATCGGATTTTGATTCCGACATGCGAGGGTTCGAGTCCTTCCTCCCCTGCCAAATTTTCAGTTTCAATCCGGGACCCGCTGGGTTGGCCACCGGGCCATAAGTCTAAGGATGGCCCGCTGTGCTGCTCAATACCGTCCTCTTCACGGGTAACGCAAACCCGACCCTCTCCAAAGAAATCGCCACGCATCTGGGCCTCGAGCTCGGAAAAGCCGTGGTCGGTCGGTTTTCCGATGGCGAGGTGGCTGTTGAAATCCAGCAGAACGTCCGCGCCCGCGACGTGTTCATCGTCCAGCCCACCTGCGCGCCGACGAACGAGAACCTGATGGAACTGCTGATCATGGTCGATGCGATGAAGCGCGCCAGCGCGCGCCGCATCACCGCCGTGATCCCCTACTTCGGTTATGCGCGCCAGGATCGCCGCCCGCGTTCGACGCGCGTGCCGATCTCGGCCAAGGTCGTGGCCAACCTGCTGGAGACCGTCGGCGTCGAGCGCGTCCTGACGATGGACCTGCACGCGGACCAGATCCAGGGCTTCTTCGACATCCCGGTCGACAACATCTACGCCTCGCCCGTGCTGCTGTCGGACCTGAAGGCCCGCAACTACGCGGACCTGGTGGTGGTCAGCCCCGACGTAGGCGGCGTGGTCCGCGCCCGTGCGCTGGCCAAGCAACTGGGCTGCGACCTGGCGATCATCGACAAGCGCCGTCCGTCGGCCAACGTCTCCGAGGTGATGCACGTCATCGGCGAGATCGACGGCCGCAACTGCGTGATCATGGACGACATGATCGACACCGCCGGCACGCTGGTGAAGGCGGCGGAAGTGCTGAAGGAACGCGGCGCCAAGAGCGTCTTCGCCTACTGCACGCACCCCATCCTGTCGGGCCCGGCGATCGAGCGCATCGCCGGCTCCATGCTGGACGAAGTCGTCATCACCAACACGATTCCGCTGTCGGAAACCGCCAAGGCCTGCGGCAAGATCCGCCAGCTGTCGGTGGCGTTCCTGTTCGCCGAGACCATCCGCCGCATTTCGGACGGTGAATCGGTGACCTCCCTCTTTAGCGAGCAGAACAACAACTTCTGATCGCGTCCTGAGTTCCGGCCGCTGCCCGCAAGGACAGCGGCTGTTTCGCGAAGGCGCCTGGTCGCGGGGCCTTCATCCGGAGCGTCAATCCTGGCGCTCCGTCCATCTTGGAGATTGATATGAAATTCGTCGCTTTTGAGCGCAAGCTGCAGGGGACCGGAGCGAGCCGCCGCCTGCGTCACGCTGGCAAGGTTCCGGGCATCGTTTACGGTGCTGGCGAGCCGGCCGTCATCGAGCTGGATCACAACGCGCTGTTCCATGCCATGAAGAAGGAAGCTTTCCACAGCTCCATCCTCGACATGGAAGTGGACGGCAAGACCACGCAAGTGCTGCTGCGTGACTTCCAGATGCACCCGTACAAGCAGCAAGTGCTGCACGTGGACTTCCAGCGCGTCGACGCCACGACCAAGATCACCAAGAAGGTGCCGCTGCACTTCGTCGGTGAAGCCGAGTCGCCGGCCGTCAAGACCGACAAGGGCACCGTGAACCACGTGCTGACCCAGCTGGAAATCACCTGCCTGGCGCAACAGCTGCCGGAGTTCATCGAAGTCGACCTGAGCGGTCTGACGATGGGTCACTCGATCCACGTGAACGACCTGAAGCTGGCCGATCACATCAAGATCGTCACGCACGGCAAGCCGAACCCGGTGGTCGCCACCCCGGTCCCGGCCGCGGCGGAAGAAGTCATCGTCGTGGCAGCTGCCCCGGCCGACGACAAGAAGAAGAAGAAGAAGTAATTTCTTCGTCTCCGGACGTGCGCCTGACGAGGAGCGCGTCCGTAGCGTGGGATGCCCCTTCCGGGGTGGCATCTCCCCCCAAAGAAGGCCCCGCTTGCGGGGCCTTCTGCTTTTCAGCTCGACACTGATAATCGCGCCCCATGATTCGTCTCTTTGTCGGCCTGGGCAATCCCGGCCCTGAATACGAGGACACCCGCCACAACGCCGGGTTCTGGTGGATCGATGCGCTGGCGCGCGGCCTGAAGGTCACGCCGCAACTCGACGTCAAGTACTCCGGCCTGGTCGCGCGCGTCAACGACGCACCGGGCGCCTCGGGTCCGATCTGGCTGCTGCAGCCGATGACCTACATGAACCTCTCGGGCAAGTCGGTGGCGGCGCTGGCGCGCTTCTTCAAGATCGCGCCGGAAGAGATCCTCGCCATCCACGACGAGCTCGAGATCGCACCCGGCGAGCACAAGCTCAAGCAGGGCGGCGGCAATGCCGGCCACAACGGCCTGAAGGACATGCAGGCCCAACTGGGCAGCGGGAACTTCTGGCGCCTGCGCCTGGGCATCGGCCATCCGGGCCACCGCGACGAGGTCGCCGGCTACGTGCTGCGCAAGCCGCCACTGGCGGAGCGCCAGGCGGTCGAGGACAGCATCGGCAAGTCGCTCGAGGCCTTCAAGCTGATGACCGGCGGCGACATGGCCAAGGCCGTGGCGTTGCTGCACGCCAAGCCGCCGCGTCCCAAGCCGCCCAGACCCGCCAACCTGCCACCCAAGCCCGGCGCCGCAGGCGCCGTGCCGACGGCTGGCGCCCCGCTTGCCGCCACCGGAACTGCCGCGACCCCCGCGACGGCACTCGCGGCCACCCCTGCCCCTGCTGTTCCCACTGCCCCACCCCCTATCCCCGGAGACTGACATGCCCGCGCGCGCCGCCCTGATCCTGACGACTGCTGTTCTGGTCCTCAAGCTTGGCGCGGCGAACGCGCAGGAGGTCCCCAAGGCGCCCCCGCAGCAGGAAAAGACCTTCGGCTTCTACCGCTGCGGCCCGGAGGGTCAGGACTTGCGCAGCACCCCCTGCCCTGACGGGCAAGGCCGCACGGCCGAGGTGCCGAAGGACCAGGTCGATCCCAAGGAGACCGATGCCGCGCGCAAGCGCACGGCCGCCGAGACGCGCGACCTGGCCGCACGCGAGCGGGAGCGCGAACGCCAGGCCGCCAAGACGCCGCCCAAGGCCGCCGGCATCGACGGCCGCCTGCCGGGGCAGCGCGCGACGAAACCAGCGAAACCCGCGGATCCGAAGAAGCCCAAGCCCAAGGATCCCAAGAAGCCGCCGAAGAAGAAGCCCAAGGTGCCCACGTCGCCTGACGGCGCATTGCAGCCCAGGCCCACGACGGGCGCCGACGCCACGACGCCCACACCTCGTTAGAATGCGCGCCGTTGGTGCTCGCGCGGACATTGCGTCCGTGCAGTTAAACGGGAATCAGGAAGCGGTCGCATCCCCGATGCGCGAACCAACCTGAGCTGTCCCCGCAACGGTAAGTGGCCGCCGGCCGCGCGCCCGGGATCCTGACGAAGGAACACCGGGCGGCAGCCGGCACTGCCTGTCCCCACGTCCACTGGCGCGTCCGCGCTGGGAAGGACACAGGCAGCGGCCACCAGCCCGGATACCGGCCAACAGGTGGCGTCTCCAGCCGATCGCGCGACGCGTCCTTCGTGAGCATTCACCAGGACGACTCGACGACGAGCGGGCGATGCCGTTTCTCAGAGGCCCTGCGGGTGAGCAGGCGTCTGAACTCCGTCGTTGGTCCGTTCCTCATGCTTCCGTTCGTTTCGCGCGCGCGCGCTGGTGCCCGCTCGCTGTCCGTCCTCACCCCGATGGCGCTCGCCTCATCGCAGCTCCTGACGCTCCTGGCCTTCTCCCCGGCCGCGTCCGCGCAGTCCTCCCCTGCCCCTTCCCCCGCATCTTCTTCTGCTTCCCCCGCAGGCTCCCCCGCGAGCCGGCTCGACGAAGTCACCGTCACCGGCACGCGCAGCCCGATGAAGCTGTCCGACGTCGCCGCCGACCTCACCGTCATCAACCGCGACACCATCGAGCGCCAGGGCTTCGGCAACATCGCCACGCTGCTGCGCAACGTGGCGGGCCTGCAGATGACCAGCAACGGCGGACCGGGCAACACGACCTCCGTCTTCGTGCGCGGTGCCGAGACCCGCCACACCGTGGTCCTCATCGACGGCGTGCGCGTGGACGGCCAGTCCTCCGGCGGCGCCAGCTGGCAGAACCTCCCGGTCTCGCAGATCGAGCGCATCGAGGTCCTCAAGGGCCCGGCCAGCGCCCTGTACGGTTCCGACGCCATCGGCGGCGTGGTGCAGATCTTCACGCGCAAGGGGGCGGGCCGCACGCAGCTGGACCTCGGCATCGGCGGCGGCAACCTCGGCCAGGTGAAGGCCGACGTCGGCATCAGCGGCGGCACGGCGGACTTCGACTACGCCGGCTCGCTCGCGCTCGACCGTGGCACCGGCTTCAACGCCTACCTGAACACGACGGCCAAGAGCTACAACCCCGACGCCGACGGCTGGCGCAACTACAGCGGCAGCCTGCGCCTGGGCGGCCGCGTGGCCGAAGGCCAGCGCCTGGAGTTCCTCGGCCTGAAGAGCCGCAGCAACGCCGGCTACGACGCCGGCAAGAACGCCGACGACCGCGGCGTCACCGAGACGCTGGCGGGCAAGCTGAGCCTGAATTCCACCTGGTCCTCCGCGCTGTCCACCCAGCTCTCGGCGGGCCAGTCCGAAGAGAACTACGAGACCAAGCCCAGCTCGCCCTACCTCACGAAGACCCGCATCCGCAGCGCCTCGCTGCAGGGCTTCTACCGGATCAACGAGCAGCACCAGCTCAACGGCCTGCTGGAGCGCCGCGAGGATCGCCTGGTCAACACCGACCTCGTCGGCGGCGGCAAGGGCACCCGCGACCAGAACGCGGTCGGCCTGAGCTACCTCGGCACGTTGGGCGCCTTCAGCCTGCAGGCCCACGGCCGGCATGACGACGACAGCGAATTTGGCGGCATCGACACCGGCAGCCTCGCGGCGGGCTTCAAGCTCGGCGGCGGCTGGCGCGTCACGGCCTCGGCCGGCAACGCCTTCCGCGCGCCCACGCTGTACCAGCGCGGCAGCGTCTACGGTCCCGACACCAGCAAGGGATTCGAGGAACTGCGGCCCGAGCGCGCGCAGAACCGCGAAGCCGGCCTGGCCTGGGGCCAAGGCGACTTCGACTTCGCGGTCACGACCTTCCACAACCGCGTCACCGACCTGATCGCCTTCGGCGCGGCCGGCAGCTGCCGCTCGACGACCGGCTGCTACAGCAACGTCGCCCGGGCGCTGCTCAAGGGCACCAGCCTCAAGGGCGGCGCGCAGCTGGGACCCGTGAACCTGAGCGCCACGGCGGACTTCCTGGATCCCACCGACGCCAACAGCGGCCGCCAACTGCAGCGCCGCGCCAAGCGTTTCGGCACGCTGCGCGCGGAAACCTCGGTGCAGGCCTGGACGCTGGGCGCCAGCGTGGTCGGCTCCGGCCAACGCTTCGACGACGCGGCCAACAAGATCCGGCTGGGCGGCTACGGCCTGCTCAACCTGGACGCGCAGTACGCCTTCGCGAAGGACTGGCGTCTGCAGTTGAATGTCGACAACGCCTTCAACCGCGATTACCAGACGGCGAATTTCTACCAGCAGGCACCGCGCACCTGGTTCGTCACGCTGCGTTATTCCCCGTCGCTGTGATCCGAGGCTGCAGGCCCTGGCGGTAAGGTCTGCACTTCAGCATTCGATGCCGGGCCCTCTCTGCCCGGCTTTCACTGGAGGTTCCGGATGTCCGCTCATCACCTGATCGTCGGCGGCCAGCGCAGCGGCAAGTCGCGCCACGCGGAGCGCCTCGCGCTGCGCTGGGCGCGCACGCCGGGGCACCGCGTCACCGTCGTCGCGACCGCCGAGGCCCATGACGACGAGATGCGCGACCGCATCGCCCGCCATCGCGCCGACCGGCCGGCGGGCTTCGACACCCTCGAGGCACCGCTGCATCTGTGCGAGGCCTTGCGGGCCGCGTCGTCGCCGCAGCGCCTGGTCGTCGTCGATTGCCTGACCCTGTGGTTGACGAACTGGCTGATGCCGATGGACGGCGCACCGCGACTCGAGGACTGGCGCACCGAATGCGCCGACCTCCAGCGCCTGCTGCCGCAACTGGCGTCGCCGGTGGTCTTCGTGTCCAACGAGGTCGGCTGGGGCGTGATGCCGATGGGGCGCGAGGTGCGCGCCTACGTGGATGAACTCGGCTGGCTCAACCAGCTCGTCGCGCGGCAGTGCGCCCAGCTCACCCTGATGGTGGCGGGACAGCCATGGACACGACCGGTCGAGGACCTGGACGGCGCGAGCCACAGCGCCCATGGCGCGAACGAAGCGAACGAAGCGAACGAGGAGAGCAACGGATGAAGTCGATGGGACGCTGGATGCGAGGCGCGATCGGACTCACGCGACAGGCCGCCGTGGGCGGCGTGCTGCTGGGAATGATCGCGACGCACGCGATGAACGCGGTCGCCGCGCCGATCACGCTGAAGGACGACCGCGGCCACACCGTGACGCTGCCCGAGGTGCCGCGGCGCATCGTCAGCCTGCTGCCCTCGCTGACCGAGACCATCTGCGAGCTCGGCGACTGCGCGAAGGTCGTCGGCGTCGACCGTTTCTCCAACTTCCCGGTGAGCGTGCAGAAGCTGCCGCGCCTGGGCGGTCTCGACGACACCAGCATCGAGGCGCTGGTGGCGCTCAAGCCGGACGTCGTCGTCCTGGGCGTCTCCGCGCGCGTCATCGACCGGCTCGAAGGCCTGGGCCTGAAGGTCGTCGCGCTGGAGCCCAAGAGCATGAACGACGTCCAGCGCGTGCTGGGCAAGATGGGGCAGATCCTCGGCAAGGAGGACGACGCGCGCCGGCTGTGGAACCGCATCGACGGCCACATCGCGCAGAGCGCCGCCACACTGCCGCCCGGCGCCCGCGGCCTCAGCGTCTACTACGAGGTCGACGCCGGCCCCTACGGCGCGGGCACCGCGTCCTTCATGGGCGAGATCCTGACGCGGCTCGGCGCGAAGAACATCATCCCGGCCGAGCTCGGCCCCTTCCCCAAGCTCAACCCTGAATTCATCGTCCGCGCCGACCCGCAGGTCATCATGGTCGGCCAGCGCAACGCCGCGGGACTACCGCAGCGCCCGGGCTGGCCCGCGATCCGCGCGGTGAAGAACCAGCGCCTCTGCGTCTGGATCCCGTCGGAGTCCGACGTGCTCGTGCGGCCCGGACCGCGCATGTCGGAAGCGGCCGCGCTGATGGCGCGCTGCCTGCGCGAAGCGGCCGCCGGTCCCGTGCCGCTGCCCACGGTCCCCTTCAACGCGCCGCCGGGGGGCATGCGCTGATGCGCGCGTCCTCCCTGCTCTCCGCCAAGACCGCGGCGCAGCTGACGGCGCTGCTGCTGCTCGGCGCCGTGCTGCTGGCACTGGGCCTGGCCATCGGCAGCATGGGCTGGAGCCCGTGGACCGAGGGCGGCGACACGATGCGCATGATCCTCTGGGACATCCGCGCGCCGCGCTCCATCGGCGCGTGGCTCGCGGGCGCGCTGCTGGCGCTGGCCGGCGCCATCGCGCAGGGCCTCTTCCGCAATCCGCTCGCCGATCCCTATCTGCTGGGCTGCTCCGCGGGCGCTTCGCTCGGCGTCGCGGCGCTGCTCTTCGTCATGGGCGTCTCGCCGGCGGCGGCGGCACTCGCGCTGCGCGTCGGCATGACCGGTGCGGCCTTCGCCGGCGCGATCGGTGCAGTGCTGCTCACGCTCGTGCTCGCGCGCGGCGTCACGCAGAGCCTGCGCCTGCTGCTCGCGGGCGTCGTCGTCGGCGTCGTGCTGGGCTCCGGCTCCGCGCTGCTGACGCTGATGAACCCCGACATCCTGCGGGCGATGCAGGCCTTCATGCTCGGCAGCACCGGCTACGTCGGCTGGAGCGCGGTGCAGGTCATGGTCGTCGCGATGGCGCTGTGCCTGCTGGTCGCGCTGGGCTGCAGCCGCACGCTCGATGCGCTGACGCTGGGCGAGGACACCGCGCGCTCGCTCGGACAGCGGCTCACGCTGATCCGCCTGCTGCTCATCGCCGCGCTCTCGCTCGCGACCGGCGCGGCGGTCGCGCAATGCGGCCTCATCGCCTTCGTCGGACTGGTCGCGCCGCACCTCGTGCGCAGCTGGGGACCGACGACCCATGGCGCGCTGCTGCTGCTCTCGGCGCTCACCGGCGGTGCGCTGCTGCTTGCCGCCGACATCGCCGCGCGCTGGGTCATCGCGCCGCAGGAACTGCCGGTGGGCATCATCACCGCGCTGCTCGGCGGCAGCTACCTGCTCTGGCTGATGCATAGACGCAAGGCGCATTTCGGCGGCATGGGAGGTTCGCGATGAGCGCCGCCCGATTCGATGAAGCCGGCCGCTCGGCGGTGGATGGCCAGGTCGACGGCGACCTCGACGGCGGAGACATCGGCACGCGTCACGTCGATCTCGGCCACGTGCCGTCGCTGCGCATCGATCTGAAGTCGCTGTCCTTGAGCCATCGGCCGGTGCTGCACGCCTTGACGCTGGCGCTCGCGCCGCGCGCATGGACGGCGATCGTCGGGCCGAACGGCGCTGGCAAGTCGACGCTGCTGCGCGCGATCGCAGGGCTGCTGCCCTTCGACGGCACCTTGACCCTCGACGACAAGCCGTGGACCGCGTGGCCAGCGAAGCACCGCGCGCGACAGATTGCCTGGCTCGGTCAGAACGAAGCGGCCTCGGAGGACCTCACCGCCTACGACATCGCCATGCTGGGCCGCCTGCCGCATCAGCCGTGGCTGGCGCCGGCGAGCGCCGCCGATCACTCGGCGGTCGAGCATGCGATGCGCCAGACGCAGAGCTGGGAATGGAAGGACCGCGCGCTGGGCAGCTTGTCCGGCGGCGAGCGGCAGCGCGTTCTGCTGGCACGCGCCTTGGCCGTGCGTGCCGGCGTGCTGCTGATGGACGAGCCCCTGGCTCACCTGGATCCACCGCATCAGAGCGATTGGGCGCGCATCGTGCGCGAGCGCGTCGCCGCGGGCGGAGCGGTCGTCAGCGTCCTTCATGAGCTCAACGTCGCGCTGCAGGCGGACACGCTCGTCGTGATGGACGGCGGCCGCATCGTCCACGAAGGCGCGCCGCACGAGCCGGCGACGCACGACGCGCTGCAACGCGTCTTCCACGGGCGACTGCTGATCCTGCAGGTGCGGGGCCGCTGGATCGCGCTCAACGAATGAGCGCCGCCGACATGCATGTCGACGCCGTCGGCGTCACCACCACCATCACCAACGCCCGATTGATCCTGCTCCTCTCACGATGACTGCCTGCCCTGCCTTCCTGATCAGCGCTCCGGCTTCCGGCCAGGGCAAGACGAGCGTGACCGCCGCGATGGCGCGTGCGGCGCGCCGACGCGGGCTGCGCGTGCGTGTCTTCAAGACCGGTCCGGACTATCTCGACCCGATGGTGCTGGAGCGCGCGAGCGGTCACACCGTCTACCAGCTCGACCTGTTCATGGGGGGCGAGGCGCACTGCAGGCAACTGCTTGCGAGGGCGGCGGAGAACGCGGACCTGATCTTGGTCGAAGGCGTGATGGGGCTCTTCGACGGCAAGCCGAGCAGTGCGGATCTGGCCGCGACCTTCGGGCTGCCGGTGATCGTGGTGCTGGATGCATCGGCGATGGCGCAGACCTTTGCGGCGTTGGCGACGGGGCTGGCGCGATTCCGCGATGACATTCAAGTGGCTGGCGTGATTGCCAATCGTGTGGGCAGTGATGCGCACGCGCGCATGGTGGCCGAAGGGCTGCCGGACGATCTTCCATTGATTGCCGCGTTGAAGCGTGACGTGGCGCTTTCACTCCCTGAACGGCACTTGGGACTGGTGCAGGCTCTTGAGCTACCGGAGATCGACCAGCAGCTGGATGCCTGGGCGGATGCGTGGGAGGCTGGCTCGGTCAATGACTTCTTCCAGAGCGGATCGGAGACGGGAGGCCGGGGGCCCCTTTTCGTAACTCAAGGAGGGAATTTGCTTGCCGGCAGGCAAGCAAAGGAGGGAGATGGAGAAAAGGGGCCCCCGGCCTCCCGTCTCGGGCTCGGTCTCCCGCAGGGTCCGTCGCTGAAAGGCAAGCGGATCGCGGTCGCGAACGACGCGTGTTTCTCCTTCATCTACCCGGCGAATCTCGACCTGCTGCGCGACCTGGGCGCGGATGTGCGCGAGTTCAGTCCGATCGCGGGCGAGGATCTTCCCGAGTGCGACGCCTTGTGGCTGCCTGGCGGTTATCCGGAGCTGCATGCCGAGACGCTCCTAGAACATCCGCGCTTCTTCGGTGCGCTGGCGTCGCACCTGGAAGCTGCGAAGCCGCTGCTCGCCGAATGCGGCGGCATGCTGGTGCTGCTCGACGAGCTGAGCGATGCCGACGGCGTGGCGCATGCGATGGCGGCGCAGATGCCGGGCCGCGCGGCCATGCAGAAGCGGCTGGCCGCGCTGGGGCTGCAGACGATCGCCTGGCCTGAGGGCGAGCTCCGAGGCCACACCTTCCACTACTCCGCGATGGAGACGCCGCTGTCTCCGATCGCCACGGCCACCAATCCGAACGCCGGCCGCGCCGCCGAGCGTCTCTATGCCTTCGGCTCGCTGCGCGCGAGCTACGTCCACCACTACTTCCCGTCGAACCCGGACGCCATCTCGGCGTTCTTCGGCGGCACCGATTCTTCTTCCAAGCCCTGAGCCCCACGACCATGTTCCTCGAATCCGGATTCGCCCACATCGCGCAGGCCCTGTTGTGGCCGGTGCTGATCCTTGTTGCCCTCGGCTTCGTCTATTCGTTGTGGACGGCGGGCGCCACGGTGATGGAGGCCGTGCAGCGGCGTCAGCCGGGCTATCGCCAGTTGAAGGTGCACGCGACCAGCAACCTGGAGACGCTGGAGCTCCAGATCGTCCGCAGCCTGGAGGCGCCGCGCCTGCTGGGCCGTGTCGCGCCGCTGCTGGGGCTGATCGCCACGATGGTGCCGCTCGGCCCGGCGCTGCAGAGCGTCGCCGCCGGCCAGGGCCAGGCCGCGCTGGCGGTCTTCAGCTCGGCGTTCTCGGGCGTGGTGCTCGCTCTGGCCGCGGCGGCGATCGCGCTGGTCGTGTATTCGATCCGCCGTCGCTGGCTGCTGGCGGAACTGCTCGCCATCAAGACCGAACAGGGCTGGGCATGAGCGCCGGCCGCCGCCTCTCCATCCTCGCCGAGGAGGATGACGATCCGATGCTGTCCGCCGTGAACCTGGTGGACGTGTTCCTTGTGCTGGTCGTCGCGCTGCTGACGGCGGTCGCGTTGCAGCAGCAGTCGCACGCGGACGAGACGGTGATCCGCAATCCCGGCCAGCCGGGCATGGAGATCATCGTGCGCAAGGACGGCCAGGAGATCAAGTACCGCGGCAACGGCGGCAACGCCGAAGGCCAGGGCGAACGCGCCGGCGTCGCGTACAAGATGAAGGACGGCTCCATCATCTACGTGCCCGAGGCCGGGGAAGCGCCCAAGCCATGAGGATCGCGTCCCTGATGGTTCGCGGCCTGACGGTCGCGGCCCTGGCGCTGTGCGCGCCGCTCGTGGCGATCGCCGCGACGACCGCGACCGCCGCGAATGCGGTGAACAAGGCCAACACGGCATCGCGCGTGCTGTTCCTCAGCGTCGACATCACGCCCGCCGCCAAGCATGCGCTGCTGGAGCGCGAGGGCAAGGCCGTCGGCTTCGACGTGCGCCAGATCGAGTACCCGCTGCGCGGCGCGCCGGTCGACAAGGATCCGGCGCTGGATCGCGCGTTGCGCGAGGCGGACCTCGTCTGGATCGACATCCCGCATGCGACGGCGGAAGCACGCTTGCATCAGATCGTCGACGCCGCGCTGCAGCGCGCCGCCCTGCCCGCCCAGCGCGTGCTGTGGATTCCCGCGGGCGAGCCCGCGGCGAGCGATCGCAGCCTGCGCGGTTATCTGCAGGCCGGCGGTCCGGTCAACACGCGCGCGGCGTTCGCGATCGCACGGGCGCAACTCGATGGGAAGCACGCGCCGGACCTCGGCCCTCCGCAGCTGATCCCTCAGCGCGGCATCCACTACCCCGGCGCTCCGAAGCTCTTCGCCGACGCGGCGGAGTTCCGCGCCTGGGCCGCGCAACAAGGACTGCGCGGCGAGCCCGTCGCGATCCTGCTCCACCGCTATCACTTCGTCCAAGGCAACACCGAGTGGCTGGACCGCTGGCTCGCGATGTTCCGCAAGCAGGGGCTGCTCGCGTACGCCGCGTTCAGTGGGCTGCTCAGCGACAAGCCGCTGTCGGAATTGCTCGAGCGCGACGGCCAGGTGCAGGCACGCGTGATCGTCAATCACAGCCTGCTGCCGCAAGGCGCAACGCTGCAACCGACCTTCGAGCGCTGGGGCGTACCGGTGCTGCAGACGCAGCCCTATCGCCAGGATCAAGCCTCGGTGTGGGAAGGCAGCGAGACCGGTCTGGCGCAGGCCGACATCCCGTTCTACTTCGCGCAGCCGGAGGCGGCCGGACTCATCGACCCGGTCGTCGTCGTCGCGCATCCGAAGCGCGGCGAGCCAGAGCTCATCGAGCGTCAGGCCGCCAGCGTCGCCGGCAAGGCCGCGCGCTGGGTCGCGCTCCAGACCAAGGCGAACGCCGACAAGCGCCTCGTCGCCTTCGTCTACAACTACCCGCCGGGCGGGAGCAACTTCGGCGCCTCGTTCCTCAACGTGCCACGCAGCCTCGCGCGCGTCAGCACCGGCCTGAAGGACGCGGGCTACGGCGTGACGCCGATGGCCGAGGCCGACTGGATCTCCGGACTGAAACCGATGCTGTCGGCGTATTACCCGGGCACGGATCTGCAGGCGCTGCTCGATGCCGACGAGGCCGAGGCCTTCCCGCTCGCCCGCTACACCGCCTGGTTCGACGCGCTGCCCAAGGCCGTGCGCGATCCCATCGTCGCGCGCTGGGGCACGCCGGCCAGCAGCCGCTACGTGCTGCGCGTGCGCGGCGAGTCCGTCTTCGTCATCCCGCGGCTGAAGCTGGGCGCGCTCACCGTGCTGCCGCAGCCGCCGCGCGAGGAAACGCTGCGCAACGGGCAGGACCCGTTCATGCATCGCAGCAAGACGCCGCTGTCGCACCACTACCTCGCCACCTACCTGTGGGCGCGGCAGGCCGACGCCATCATCCACTTCGGCACCCACGGCACGCAGGAATGGGCGCCGGGCAAGATCCGCGGGCCCGATGTGATGGACCCCGTGTGGCTGCCGCTCGGCGACACGCCGGTGATCTATCCGTACATCGTCGACAACCTCGGCGAGGCGCTCACCGCCAAGCGCCGCGGCCGCGCGCTGATGGTGAGCCACCGCACGCCGAGCTTCGCGCCAGCCGGGTTCAACGCGCAGATGGCCCACATGCATGAGCTGATGCACGAGTGGGAAACCGTCGATCCCGGTCCGACGCGACAAGGGCTGGAGCGGCAGATGATCCAGCAGTTCGTCGAGCACAACCTGCATCGCGACCTGGGATGGAGCGCCGAGCAGATCGCCGCGAACTTCAGCGGGTATCTGGAGCTGCTGCATCCGTATCTGGACCGGCTCGCGCAGAGCTCGCAGCCCAAGGGGCTGGCGGTGTTCGGCGTCGTGCCCGACGAGGACCAGCGCCGCGGATCGATCCTGCAGCTGCTGCGCGTGCCGTTGATCGAGGCGCTCGGCGAGGACATCGACGAGGCCTTCCTCATCAACCATGAAGGCGTGGCGACGGCACGGCCGGCGCGCTGGCTGGACCTCGCGCTGAAGGATGCGGAGGCGGCAAGCCACCTCGACCTGCGGCCTTCGGCCTGCATCGCGGCCGGCACGGCGGCGGCAGCTTCGGCGGCCTCCGCGGTGGCGGCGGAGCTCAAGCATGCGGCCTCCGCGCCGGGCGCCGCTTCGAGCGCTCCGATGGTCACCTGCGGCGACGGCTTCGTCCCCAACCGCGCCGCGCGCAAGCCGATCGACCAGGCCGCGCTGTACCAGCTCGCGCTGCGGGCGCAGGAGATGGCGACGCGGCTCTCGACCGAAGGCGAGATGCCCGGCCTGCTGCGCGCGCTCGACGGCCGCTTCATCCCCGCGGCCTACGGCGGCGACCTGCTCCGCAATCCGGAGAGCCTGCCGACCGGCCGCAACCTGACGGGCCTCGACCCCAAGCGGCTGCCGACGAAGCAGGCCTTCGAGGCCGCGCAGGCGCTGTTCAAGCGCTGGTACGAGGAGCAGGCCAAGGCCGGCACCGCACCGCAACGCCTGGCCCTCTCGCTGTGGGCCGGCGAGACGCTCCGTCACCAGGGGATCATGGAAGCGCAGGCGCTGGTGGCGCTTGGCGCCACACCCGTGTGGGACGCGACCGGCCGGCCGACCTCGATCAAGCTGCTCAGCCCCAAGGAGCTCGGCCGTCCGCGCGTGGACGTGCTGCTGTCGATCACCGGCTCTTACCGCGACCAGTTCCCGGCGCTGATGAAGCTGATCGACCAGGCGGTGGCCGCGGCCGGTGAAGCCGAATCCGACAACGCCATCGCCAGCAACAACCGCGCGATCGCCGGTGAGCTCCGCAAGGCCGGGCTGAAGCCCGCTCAAGCGCAAGCGTTGGCGCAGGCGCGGGTGTTCGGCAATCCGGCCGGCGACTACGGCACGGGTATCGCCGACGCGGTGCAGGACAACGGGCTGAAGGGCAAGGACGGTCGGACCGATCCGCGTCTGGGCCAGCTGTTCCTGTCGACGATGAGCCAGCCCTACGTCGACGGCGAGCCGCTCAGCGTGCCGCCCGCGCAGGCGCAGCAGGCGCTCGGCGCGCACCTGCGCCACACCGATGCGGCGCTGATGTCGCGCAGCAGCCATCTCTACGCCATGGTCAGCAGCGACGACCCGTTCCAGTACCTCGGCGGACTGGCCGCGGCGGCGAAGGTCGCCGGCAGCACGAAGGACATCGCGCTGCACGTGAGTCAACTGCAGGACGCCGCCGAGCAGCACACCGAGACCGCCGCGCAGGCGATCGCGCTGGAGATGCAGACCCGCTACCTGCATCCCGGCTGGCTGAAGGCGCAGCAGGCCGAGGGCTGGTCCGGCGCGCTGCAGGTGCTCAAGGCGGTGCAGTACAGCTTCGGCTGGCAGAGCATCGCGCCGGGCACCGTGCGGGCGGACCACTGGCAGAGCTTCTACGACGTGCTGGTCAAGGACAAGCACAAGCTCGGCTTGCCGGAGTGGCTCAAGCAGAACCCGCAGGCCTACGCGCAGGCGCTGGAGCGTCTGGTGCAGGCCGACCGCATGGGCTACTGGAAGCCGGACGCGCAGACGAAGCAGGAGATCGCCTCGCTCTACCGCGATCTGACGAAGGCGGCGCCGTTGAACAACGAGCTGGCGGCGGTGCGTCGCTGGACCGCTGATCAATTGCCGCAGGACGTGCCGGCCATCCAGGCTGCCACGCCTGCTGCAGCACAGCCTCCCGCCAGATCGAAGCCTCCGGAACAGCGCGCAACGCCCGCAGTGCCGCCCGTGCCCACCGTGCGCGGTCTTGCGCTGCAGCGCGTGCCGGAGCCGCCGAAGCCGACGCCCGCCGCGCCGACCGCGCAGCGCCTCGAACAGGCGCTCGCGTGGATCGCGATGGCGCTGCTGATGTGCGGCGGCGCGATGTGGCAATCGCGGCGAGCGAACGCCTCGCGCTCCTCCAGCGATCCGCACGGCGGCCCTGCCCTCTTCCAGAACGACAACAACTTGATCCCCCAGGGAAGCGCATGAACTCGAAGAAGAACTCGACCCGGGCGTTGCCGCCCACGGTCACCGCCACGGCGATTGCGAGCGCGATCTGCCTGCTCGCGTGCGCCGCGCAGGCGCAGAGCGCGCAGCAGGGGGCGGCTCAGAATCCTGCCGCCGAGGCCTCGCCTTCGCGCACGCTCGACACCGTCCGCATCAGCAGCCGCGCGCAGCTGGGTGAGGCCGAGAGCGCCTCCGAAGGCGAAGTCGGCGTCGAGCGCCTGGCGCTGCGCCCGCTGCTGCGCCCCGCCGAGCTGCTCGAGGCGATGCCCGGCATGACCGTCACGCAGCACAGCGGCGACGGCAAGGCCAACCAGTATTTCCTGCGCGGCTACAACCTCGACCACGGCAGCGACTTCGCGACCTTCGTGCTCGGCATGCCGGTGAACATGGCCAGCCACGCGCACGGCCAGGGCTACATGGACCTGAACTTCCTGATCCCGGAGCTGGTCGACAGCCTGCGGTATCGCAAGGGCGCGTTCAATGCGGAGGACGGCGACTTCGCCACGACCGGCGCCGCGCGCATCGGCTACATGAGCGAGATCGATCGCCCCTTCGCGCAAGTGACGGCCGGCCCCTACGGCTACCGCCGCGCGTTGACGGCGGGCAGCACGAAGCTCGGCGGTGGCTGGACGCTGCTGGGCGCGGCCGAGGGCAGCGTCTACGACGGCCCGTGGGACCAAGCGGAAGACCTGCACCGCCGCAACGCGGTGCTGCGTCTGACGCGCGGTGACGAACGCAACGGCGCGCACGTCGACCTGCTGAGCTACAGCGCCGCCTGGCGCGCCAGCGAGCACGTGCCCGAGCGCGCCATCGACAGCGGCGAGATCGGCCGCTACGGCACGCTGGTGGCCAACGACGGCGGCCGCACGCATCGCCACAGCCTGAGCGGCGGCTTCGCCTACAACCAGGGCAGCGGCCAGTGGACCGCCGACGCCTGGGCGGTTGACTACGCGCTGAACCTGTTCTCCGCGCCGTCCGGCTACATCAACGGTCCCGATGGCGACCAGCATGAGCAGGCCGACCATCGCAAGCTCTGGGGCGGTTCGCTGAAGCATCAGTTGCCCGCCGCGTGGCTCCCGGCCGATCAGCAGGTGACCTGGGGCCTGCAGTGGCGACACGACAAGATCGGCACGCTCGGGCTGTACGACACCGTCGATCGCGTGCGCACGCACACGGTCCGCGAGGACCGCGTCAGCCAGGACAGCGCCGGCCTGTTCGTCGAGCTCGGCAGCCGCTGGACCGACTGGCTGCGCAGCACCGTGGGCGCGCGCTGGGACACGATGCGCGCGACGGTGTCGCCCACCGGCGGCGAGTTCAACATGGACAACGGCGGCAAGGCCAGCCAGTCGCAGTTCAGCCCGAAGTTGGGCCTGATCGCGCGCGTCGCGGCGGACACCGAGGCCTACCTGCATTGGGCGCGCGCGTTCCGCTCGAACGATGCGCGCGGGGCGACGACCACGATCAATCCCGCCGACGGCAGCCCGACCGACACGCTGCCACTCCTGGCGCGCACCAAGAGCACCGAGCTGGGCCTGCGCACCAAGCCCGCGAAGGGCTGGACCACCAGCCTGGCGCTGTGGCAGGCCAACCTGGCATCGGAGCTGGTCTTCGTCGGCGACGAGGGCGTGACCGAGGCGCGCGGCGCGTCCAAGCGCGTGGGGCTGGAATGGTCCAACGACGTGCAGTTCGGGCGCGACTGGTTGATCGATGCGGACGTGGCCTGGTCGCGTGCGCGTTTCGTCGAGGCGACCGAGACCGAGTTCGGCAGCGGGAAGCGCGTACCCAACGCGGTGCCGTGGTCGGCGTCGATGTCGGCCAACTGGGCGCCCGCGGGACCGTGGTCCAGCGGGTTCAAGCTGCGCTACCTGGGTGCGTATGCGCTGGAGGAAACCGGCACGCAGAAGTCCAAGGCCGTGTTCACGGCCAACTGGCGTTTGGGCTACCAGCTCAGCGACCGCTGGCAGCTCGGACTCGACGTGCTGAACCTCTTCGACACCAAGGCCAACGACATCGAGTACTGGGGCGCCGCCTGCACGCGCGCGGAAGGCGCGGGCTGCAACAACGGCGAAGGCATCAACGGGCGCCTCGTGCATCCGATGGAGCCGCGCACTTTCCGACTGAGCCTGCGCGCGCGGATCTGAAGAGGCTTCCGTACTGCCACCGCCGGCGGCCCTCACCCCTGCCCTCTCCCGCAAGCGGGAGAGTGAGAAAGAAAGGCACTGACATGGAAATCGAAAAACCGCCCGTCGACCGCGTGCGCATCATTCCCGACGGCGAACGCCGCGGGCTCGTGATCGTCCACACAGGCAACGGCAAGGGCAAGAGCACCGCTGCCTTCGGACTGGCGCTCCGCGCGCACGGACGCGGGCGCAAGGTCCACATCTACCAGTTCATGAAGGTGCCAAGCGCGCGCTTCGGCGAGCACCGCCTGTTCGAGCAGATCGGCGTGCCCATCGAGGGGCTCGGCGACGGCTTCTCGTGGAAGAGCAAGGACCTGGACCATTCGGCGCAGCTCGCGCGCGACGGCTGGGAACGCGCGAAGGCCACGATCCTGGACGGCGAGCACTTCCTCGTCGTGCTGGACGAGATCATGTATCCGCTGCGTTACGGCTGGCTGCAGCTGGAGCCGGTGCTGGAGACGCTGCGCACGCGGCCGTCGCATGTCCACGTCTGCCTGACCGGGCGCAATGCGCCGCAGGAATTGATGGATCTGGCAGACACGGTGACGGAAATGACAATGGTGAAACACCACTTCAAGGCAGGAGTGCCGGCTCAACGCGGAATTGAGGATTGACTTCCCTCCGAGGGCGTCCGGGCCGCTAAGCTGCGCGCCAGATTTCATCCTCGCCGTCCCCGTCCCTGGGCGTTTCCCGACGCCTCACGACGCTTCTTGCCACCCGTCCCATGAGTCCGATGTCCTGGCTGCTCGCCCTCGCGATCCCGATCGCGCTGCTGCTCGACCGATGCTTCGGCGAGCCGCCCGCCGCCGTGCATCCGGTCGTCGGCATGGGCCGTTTCCTCGGGCTCTTCGGGGACCGGCTGTGCGGGATGTCGCCGAAGGCGGCGTTCATCGGCGGCGCGCTCGTCTGGACCGCGGGCATCGCGATCTCCGCCCTCACCGCTTGGGCGATCGAGCACGCGGTCATCGCGGGACTGGAACCCTGGTTCGGCGGGTGGCGACTCGCCGTCGGCGCGCTGCTGCTGGGACTCGCGCTGAAGCCGATGCTTGCGTGGCGCATGCTGCGCGACGAGGTCGCCGCCGTGGAGACCGCGCTGTCGCGCTCGCTCGACGAGGGCCGCGCGCAGCTGTCGCGCCTTGTCAGCCGCGACACGACTCAACTCTCCGCGCTCGAGGTCCGCGAGACCGCCATCGAGACGCTCGCGGAGAACCTCAACGACTCCGTCATCGCGCCGTTGTTCTGGTTCATGGTCGCCGGCCTGCCGGGCGCGGCGGTCTACCGTTTCGCCAACACCGCCGACGCGATGTGGGGCTACCGCGGACGCTGGGAATGGGCCGGCAAGTGGGCCGCGCGCGCCGACGACGTGCTGTCGTGGATCCCGGCGCGGTTGACGGGACTGGCGCTCATCGCGCTGCGGCCGGCGCTGCTCGCGCCGCTGCTGCGCGAAGCCACGCGCACGCCCTCGCCCAACGGCGGCTGGCCCATGGGCGCGATGGCACTGCGGCTGGGCCGTGTGCTGAGCAAGCCTGGGCACTACCGGCTCAACCCGACTGGCAGCGAGGTCGTCGCTGGGGACATGGTCACCGCCCGGCGGCTCGCTGCCGGCGCGATGCTGGGCCTGGCGGCGCTGCTGGCGCTCGGTGCCGCGACGCTGCGCGGGGGCTTCGCGCGATGAACCGCTTCCCGCCGCTCATGCACGGTGGCACCGACGCCGGCCCGCCGGTGCGCCACGACTTCTCGACCAACGCCCATCCGCTCGGCCCGCCGCCGGCCGCGCTCGACGCGGTGCTGCGCGCCGACCGGCTGCGTTATCCCGATCCCGCCTACGCCGCGCTGCGCGCCCGTCTGGGCGACTGGCACGGCGTCGAGCCCGACCGCGTGCTGCCGGCCTCCGGCGGCTCGGAGGCCATCCGCCGGCTGACGCTCGCCGCGATGCTCTCCGGCGTCACGCGCGTCTGCGTGCCGCAGCCCGGCTTCGGCGACTACGCGGCGGCCGCGCACGCGCTCGGCCTGCAGGTGACCGGCTACGACGACGCCTTCGAGCTCGCCGACTCGCTCAATCTGCCCTCGCTGGTCTGGGTCTGCGATCCCAACAACCCCACCGGCGCGAGCTTCGGCCCCGCCGAGTGGACGGCCGTGGCGCTCGCGCTCGGGCAGAGCGGCTCGCAGCTCGTCGTCGACCAGGCCTACGACGCGCTGCGCCTGGCCGGCAGTTGCGCGCTGCCGCAGGCAATCGCCGACGGCGCGTGGCGGCTTCTCTGCCCCAACAAGGCCTTCGGGCTGACCGGCGTGCGCGGCGCCTACCTGATCGGCCCGCGCGACGGCCTCTGGATCGACCGGGTCGCGGAGCTCGCGCCCAGTTGGGTGCTGTCCTCCGAGGGTCAGGCCTTGCTCGAGGCCTGGACGACGCCGTCCATCCGCAATGAGCTGGAAGCTTCGCTCCCGTTGCTGCGCGAGTGGCGCGCATCGCAATGGGCACGCATGGAGGCGATGGGCTTCGACCAGATCGACGGCGGCGTCGCCAACTTCTGGCTGGCCGCGCTGCCCTCGCCGTGGCACGGCGTGCCGGAGCCGCTGCTCGAAGGCCTGCGCGCGCTCGGCATCAAGCTGCGGGACGCGACCTCCTTCGGCCTGCCGGGGCTGGTCCGCGTGTCGGTGCAATCGCCGGAAGCCGTCGAGGCGCTGGCCACGGCGATGTTCACCTTCGGCGGCCACACGCCGCTGCCGTCGCCGCCGTCGCGCCATGGCGCGTTCGACACCACCCATCCGTTTGGAGAGACGCTGTGAGCGGGCGGGCCGTCATGGTGCTGGGCACCACCAGCGGCGCGGGCAAGAGTTTCCTCACCACGGCGCTGTGCCGCTGGTACGCGCGCCAGGGCCTGCGCGTCGCGCCGTACAAGGCGCAGAACATGAGCAACAACGCGCGCGTGGTGCCAGGTCTTGACGGCCGGCAGGGCGAGATCGGATCGGCCCAGTACTTCCAGGCGCTGGCCGCCCGCGCGCGGCCCGAGGTGCGCATGAACCCGGTGCTGCTGAAGCCGGAGAAGGACACGGCCTCGCAGGTCGTCGTGCTGGGCGAGGTCGACGAGGCGCTCAGCCGCGCGCCGTGGCGCGAGCGCAGCGAGGCGCTGTGGACGCGCGCACGCGGTGCGCTGCATGAGCTGCTGGAGGAGAACGACGTCGTCGTCATCGAGGGCGCCGGCTCGCCCGCCGAGATCAACCTGCACAGCTCCGACTACGTGAACATGCGCACCGCGCGCGAGGCCGGCGCGGCCTGCCTGCTGGTCACCGACATCGACCGCGGCGGCGCCTTCGCCCACCTGTACGGCACGCACGCGCTGCTGCCGGCGGACGAACGCGCGCTGATCCGCGGCTTCGTGCTGAACCGCTTCCGCGGCGACGCGGCGCTGCTGTCGCCGGGTCCGGAGATGCTGGCGCAGATGACCGGCGTGCCCACGCTCGCGACGCTGCCGATGTGGCGCGGCCACGGCCTGCCCGAGGAGGACGGCGTCTTCGACGACCGGACGACCGGGGGCTTCGGCGCGAACGGTGCCGGTGGTGACGGACGCGGCGTGATCCGCGTCGCCGTGATCGCCTATCCGCGCCTGTCCAACCTCGACGAGTTCCAACCGCTGCGCAACCTGCCCGATGTGCGCCTGAGCTGGGCCCGCACGCCGGCCGAGCTCGACGGTGTCGACTGGATCATCCTGCCGGGCTCCAAGGCAGTGGCGGCGGATCTCGCGTGGCTGCGCGCGCAGCGGCTCGATGTCGCGGTCGCGGCGCATGCCGCCGCCGGCCGGCGCGTGCTGGGCATCTGCGGCGGCCTGCAGATGCTGGGCGAGGCGCTGGTCGATCCTCACGGCCTCGACGGCAACGCGCCGGGCCTGGGCCTGCTGCCGCTGGTGACGCTCTTCGAGCGCGAGAAGCTGCTGCGCGAGGCCGAGTGCCGC
Organism: Roseateles sp. GW821-FHT09G03; assembly: GCF_059416045.1. NCBI lineage: Bacteria > Pseudomonadati > Pseudomonadota > Betaproteobacteria > Burkholderiales > Sphaerotilaceae > Roseateles > Roseateles sp. GW821-FHT09G03. The sequence goes on along the minus strand of NZ_JBWKOK010000011.1, from coordinate 78,812 downwards.
TTCGCGCCGTCGCTGGACGCGCCATGGTCGTCGCTGGATGGCCAGATCGCGCGGGGCTACGAGATCCACCACGGCCGCACCGCGCAGCACCCCGGCCTGCCTGCGGCGCGGCCGGTCTTGTTCGACGGCCTTGGCGAGCCGCTCGGCTGGCAGCACGGCCCCGCGCTCGGCCACTACCTGCACGGCCTGTTCGAGGACGACCGCGTGCTGGCAGCGTTGTTCGACCGCCCCGCTCGTCCACTCGAGCAGGTCTTCGACGAACTGGCGGACTACATCGACCGCCATTTCGCGCCCGGCGTGCTGATGGGCCTGCTGTCGCCGTCTTCATCGCCGTCGCCGTAGGCCCCCCATCGTCATCGCGGGCGTCGACCGCACCGCTGTCGCCGCCTCCCCTCTTTCCCTCGATGTCCCGAGAAGTCCCCATGACCAAGCAAGACCTGATTCCCTCGATCCCCTCGCTGCACGACGCGGCGCTGGCCTCGGCACTGCAGCACCGCATCGACCGCAAGACCAAGCCCTTGGGGTCGCTGGGCCGGCTGGAGGGCCTGATGCTGCGTCTGGGGCTGATCCAGGGCACGGAGCAGCCCAAGCTGGTGGAGCCGCAGATGATGGTCTTCGCCGCCGACCACGGCGTGGCCGCGCACGGCGTGTCGGCCTTCCCGTCGGACGTGACCTGGCAGATGGTCGAGAACTTCCTGGCGGGCGGTGCGGCGGTGTCCGTGCTGGCGCGCCAGCACGGACTGCAGCTGAGCGTCGTCGATGCCGGCGTGCGCCACACCTTCGAGCCGCGGCCTGGCCTGCTGATCGCGAAGATCGCGATGGGCAGCCGCGACATGCTGGAGGGTCCCGCGATGACCGTCGACGAATGCGCGACCGCCATCGCCGCCGGCAAGACGCTGCTGCAGAAGCGGCCGGGCAATGCGCTGCTGCTGGGCGAGATGGGCATCGGCAACACCTCGTCGGCGGCGCTGCTGCTGTCGCGCCTGGGCGGGTATGCGCTGGCGGACTGCGTCGGGCGCGGCACGGGTCTGGACGACGCGCAGCTGCGTCACAAGCTGGGCGTGCTGGCGCGCGTGCTGGAGAAGCACCCGCGCGCCACCGAGCCGCTGTCGGCGCTGGCCGCGCTGGGCGGGCTGGAGATCGCGATGATGGTCGGCGCGGTGCTGCAGGCGGCGCTGGAACGCCGCGTGATCGTCGTCGACGGCTTCATCACCGGCGCGGCGGTGCTGGTGGCCGCGAAGCTGCAGCCGGCGGTGCTGGAGCGCTGCATCTTCGCGCACCGCTCCAACGAGCAGGGCCACCGGCTGATGCTGGACACGCTGAACGCGCAGCCGCTGCTGGACCTGGGCCTGCGCCTGGGCGAAGGCTCCGGCGCGGCGCTGGCCTGGCCGCTGCTGGAGTCGGCCTGCCGCGTTCTCGGCGAGATGGCGAGCTTCGATTCGGCGGGCGTGAGCGACAAGGCATGAGCAGTACGGTATGAGCGACGAAGCATCAGCGGAAGGGCGATAGCGAAGCGCTTCCGGGAGGTCCTCGTGCCCGGGTCGGGACGTAGTGGCGACAATCGGCTCCGCGGCGACACGCCGCCACCTACAAGAACCGTCTCGGGAGGACCTCCGCATGCATTCCGATCTGCCCGCCTCGCCGGCGTCGTCGCCTTCGACTACGCGCGAGCCGTCCCCGTCTCCGCTCGCGCCGCGCAGCGTGTTCGAGCTCTTCTTCAAACCTCGCGCCTTCTTCAGCGACACCGGACGGCTCTTCCGTCAGCCGGAACTCCTGCTGACGGTCTATCTGGTCGGCGTGGTCGGCGTGATGGACCGGATCGACCAGCGACTGGTGAAGTCCGCCATCACGGGCCAGGACCTGCCCAAGGAGGACTTCACGTCCCTGGTGATGGGCTCCTGGGGCGTCTACTGGGGACTCGCACTCGCCGCCGGCCTCCTGGCCGCGGCTTTCGCCTGGGTGATCTCGGGTTGGTTCTTCCGGGCGCGCCTGGAATGGAGCGGCGGCGGCGATGTGGATCCCGCGCTGGCCCGGAGGGTCTGGGCCTACCAGGGTCTGACGGACACCTTGCCGGTCCTCGTCGCGACCGTCATGCAGACGGCCATGTACGCGAACTATCTCGAGTCCTGGTACTCGGAAGACATGTGGAGCGGCCGGATCGCCATGGTGGCCGTGTTCTGGAGTTGCTGGATCAGCTACGCGGGGGCGACGACCGTGTTCACGCTGCATCGCTGGAAGGCGCGATTCTGGTTCCTCGTCGTGCCGGTCGCGTTCTACGCGTCCATCTTCTCCGCCGTGGCGTTCGCGGCCTACTCAGCCGCGATGGGCGACGCCTCGTGAGCGACAGCGCCGCCATGTCCGACACCGACCTGTCGCTGCTCGACACGCTCCGCGCGCTGGAGGTCGAGCTCCACCACCCCGGTGTGCGCTGCAGCGCCGAGCGCCTGTCGCAGCTGCTGCACCCGGACTTCCACGAGGTCGGCCGCTCCGGCCGCCAGTACGACCGCGAGACCATCATCCGCTGGCTCGCCGACGACCACGAGCCGCCGAAGGTCGTGCCGGACGAGTTCCGCATCGCGCCGCTCGCGCCCGACGCGGCACTGCTGACCTACCGCTCGGCGCATCGGCAGGAGGACGGCTCGCTGGTCCATCACACGCTGCGGTCCTCGCTCTGGCTGAGGACGGCGCAGGGCTGGCAGATGCGGTATCACCAGGGGACGCCGGCCGCACAGGCCTGGTGAGGCGCACCGGGTCGGCGCCCGCGTTGGTGCGCTGACGCACATTCCGCGTGCGACGCCGGGTTGAGGGACATCGGCGCGGGAGTGGACGAAGGTCACGTCGCGGCAACGCCGATGGGCGCTAGATTCTCGTCGGCTCCGCGGCTGTCCAGAGTGGCGGGGCTGACCGGGTCCAGCCGGTCGTTGTACCGACTCCCCGCTCCTCCCATGATCGACCCGACCGACTTCGCCGCGCCCTTCGGCGACCTGCCCGTTCCCGAGTCCCTGCTGGCGCTGCTGCGCTTCCAGAACGAGATCGGCTACGGCAATTACTCCGCCGCGCTGACGCTGAAGGACGATGACCACGACGGCCTGCGATACGGCTGGTCAGAGGATCCCGCCTTCCTGGCGCGGTTGATCCCGTTCGCGCGGGCGACCGCGTCGGGGTCGTTCTATGCGCTGTGGAATCCGGACCCGTCGCAGGCGACCATGCCGGACCGCTGGCCGGTGGTGGCCTTCGGCGACGAAGGCGGCGAATGGATCGTCGCGCGCGACGTGCGCGAGTTGCTGCGCGTCAGCAGCTGCGACGCGGAGCCGCGCATCGACTTCGATCGTGTCCACTACTTCCGCAGCGAGCACCACTACCGGAAGAGCGAGGGACTCGACGCCTACCTCGAGTGGCTGCGGGAGCGGCTGCAGATCGCGCCGGTCGACGATCCGGAAGCGATCCTCGAGGCGGCGCAGCAGGAGTGGCAGGACGACTTCGAACGGTGGCTCCAGCCGTTCCTGCAAGGATGAGGCCGCGCGCGGCGGTCTGTGTTCAGCCCGGAACCGTCGTCAGCAAGGCATCGGCCAGGCGCTCGATCTCGCCTCGCATCGCGAGCCGTTCCAGCCATTGCGGGGGAATCGCCGATGCGCCGTAATGTGCGCCTGCCAGTTGCCCCGCGATCGCAGCGACCGTGTCGGCATCGCCCCCGAGATTGGCGGCAGTCAGGATCGTTGCCTCGAAGGAAGACGATCGCGCGAAGCACCACATCGCCGCTTCGAGCGAGTCGATGCAGTAGCCGGAACTTCTGATCTGGTCGACGGCCTTGTCGCGCAGCGACGGGTCGGCGGCGTTGCGGACGGTCATGCTCAGGTGCGCGTCGCGCGACGTGGCCCACAGCGAGTCCTTCGCGTCACCGTCGATGGCGCGGGCCAGCAGATCCGCGAACAGCTCGCACGCGTCGACCGCCTCGACGGCGGCGTGCGTGGTCATCGAGCTCAAGCGCGCGTTCTGCCGCAGCGCCGCGCGATCCGAGAGGAAATGCAGCGCCACCGGCGCGAGCCGCATCAACGAGCCGTTGCCGGCGCTGCGCGGATCGGTATCGCCGGCGTACGGGTCGCCCGAGACCTGATAGCGCTGCAAGGCCTTCGCCGTGGTGATCCCGATGTCGAAGCATTCGCCGGTGCTGCTCAGATAGCCCCATTGCCACCAGTTGACGTAGCGGTTCATCTGATCGACCGGATCGAATCCGTCGCGATGGACCAGGCTGGTCGCGAGGCACAGCGCCATCGACGTGTCGTCAGTCCATTGCCCGGGCGCCAGCGAGAAGGGGCCGCCGCCCACCATGTCGGTGACCGGCTCGAAGCTGCCACGCGCCTCGAACTCCACCGTGGTGCCGACGGCGTCGCCGCAGGCCAGCCCCAGCAAGGCGCCGAGTGCACGATCGCGCCGGAGCGCGGCTTCCGATGTCGTCACGTCACTCTCCCTGTCGCGGGCTGAAGGTCCGCGGGAACACCACCGCGCTCTTGCGGTCCCGCAGGCGATAGCCCATCGCCGCGCGATTGGCATCGCCGGCCATCGGTCCCGCTTCTTCTAGGAATCCGGCGGCGAGCATCCGGGTCCGGAAGCCGCTCTTGTCGACCGGCCGACCCAGCACGACCTCGTACATCCGCTGCAGCTGCGGCAGCGTGAAGGCCACGGGCAACAGGAACGCGGGCAGCGACGTGTACTCCACCTTGCCGCGCAGGCGCTCGACGGCGGTCTTCAGGATCGCCGCGTGGTCGAAGGCCAGGCGCGGGCGCTTGAGCAGCGTCTCCACCTCGAACCAGCCGACGTCGGCGGCGTTCGCTCCCTTGGCGAGCGTCACGCCGTCGGCGGGCATCAGCGCGAAGTACACGTGGGTCGCCGACCAGCCGCGCGGGTCGCGGTCCCGGCCACCCCAGCTGCCGAGCTGTTCCAGATACGGGCTGGCGACGCCCGTCTTCTCGGACAGCTTGCGCCGCGCGCAGGCTTCCAGATCGCGGTCGCGGTCGACATCCACGAAGCCGCCCGGCAGCGCCCAACGGCCGGGGAAAGGCTCCTCGTCCTTCGACGGCCGCTGCACCAGCAACACCCGCAGCTGGTCCTCGACGACAGAGAAGATCACCACGTCGACGGTCGTGAACGGCAGCGGGAAAGGCGGCGGAGCGGGCGGCATCGCCGGCGCGGCCTGTGGTTTCCGGCGCGAAGCATCGGTGGTCATCGTCGTTGTCGCTTGATTGGATAGTCGGAGAGTTGTATTGTGCAACCTTCGATGAGTTGCACTATACAACTCGACAGACCTTGGGAGAACAAGAATGAATCAAACCAGCGCAGCTCGGGACGTCCGCAGCCTGGTGGAATCCCTGCAGGCCGGCCATACGGCCGAGTACATCCTTTTCTGGGGACATCGCCCGCCGAAGGATCGCGGCGTGAACGCTTCCTGCTTCAGCCAGTGGTACGACGCGTCGTTCCAGGTCGGCACGGAGACCTTCCGTACGGCGGAGCACTTCATGATGGCGGCCAAGGCCATGCTCTTCGGCGACCACGTGCTGCGTCAGCAGATCCTGGAAGCCAAGACCCCCGACTTGGCGAAACAACTCGGTCGCCAGGTCGCTGGCTTCGACGAACGTCGATGGGCCGAGCACCGCTTCGACATCGTGGTGGCCGCCAACATGGGCAAGTTCGGAGGCAACGGTCCGCTGCGACGGTTTCTGCTGGGTACCGGCGACCAGGTGCTGGTCGAGGCCAGCCCCGTCGATCCCGTCTGGGGCATCGGGCTCGCGGCGAACGATGCCGACGCCCGCAACCCTGCGCAGTGGAATGGGCTGAACCTGCTCGGCTTCGCGTTGATGGAAGTCCGCGCGCGGCTGAAGGCGGCCAAGGAGACGACCGAACCATGAGCGACTTGCACAACGACAAGACACTGACCTCGCTGAGCAAGCTGCTCAGCCTGACGCTGCGGCACAAGCCGGAGACGCTGGGTCTCACGCTCGACGAGAACGGCTGGGTGACGGTCGACGCGTTGCTCGCCGGTGCGCAGGCCGCGGGCAAGCGGCTGGACATGGCGCTGCTCCGCGAGATCGTCGCGACCAACAACAAGCAGCGCTTCGCCTTCAGCGAGGACGGGCTGCACATCCGCGCGAACCAGGGGCACTCCGTTGACGTGGTGCTCGACCTGCCGCCCGCGACTCCGCCCGATACGCTGCTGCACGGCACCGCGACGCGTTTCCTCGATGCCATCCTCGCCGAGGGGCTCGACAAGCGGCAACGCCACCATGTGCACCTCAGCGAGAACCCCGACACGGCGCGGCAGGTCGGCTCGCGCTACGGCAAGGTCGCGCTGCTGGAAGTCGATGCCGGCCGGATGCACCGGGACGGTCATCAGTTCTTCAGGACGGAGAACGGGGTCTGGTTGACCGATGCCGTGCCGCCCGCCTATCTGACAGTGATGTCCGTGCCGTGAGCCTCTAACATCCGACCCGCCGTTGCAGTCGTACCCAGGGACATGGGGTTGCTGCGGTCGCCCAACGGCGTTCAGAGGGAGGAACCCATGATGAAACTGAAACGCGTCGCGACGGCTGCCGTCGCGTCCCTGGCGTTGGTCGCCTCGACCGCGCACGCCAACTATTCGTGCACCGGCGCGGTCACCTACCTCGGCATCGACCTGGGCGGCGATGTCACGGTCAGCCTGTCCAGCACGCCCATCCACAAGATCTGCAACCTCAACGGTGGCGCAGGCCGGGCCTCCGCGGCCACCTGCAAGTCCGTCTATGCGACCTTGCTGAGCGCCAAGCTGACGGGCAAGAACGCGATGATCTACTACGACGAGAACGGCTACACCTGCGGCAGCCTGCCCTTCTGGGGCTTCGTCCCTTCGGTCTACTTCGTCCAGGGACCGGACAACTGAGACCGCGCCGCCGCGCGTCACGAGGCGGATCGATAGAATCCCGCCCGTGACCCGCTGGCTCCGCATCCTTGTCCTGACGATCCTCGTTCCCGCGTACGGCATCGCCGCCGCCGGCGTGACGATGTTCGCCGCGGGTGTCGCGCATGCGCAACATCTGCTGGTCGACGGGCAACCGGCCGATCCGGCTGTCGCGGTGATCGCCGCATCGCAGGCGAGTGCCGACGACGACCAGGCCGCCGACATCGCCGCCCTGCTCTTCGAACTCGGCGACACCTCGGACGACATGTCCGACCACTGCAAGCCCGACGCGCGCCCGATGCGCGTCGCGCCGCCGCAGGCGGGTCCGCTTCCCACGCCCCAGCTGCACGAGCCTCAGCGCTGCACGCAGCCGCTGTTGCGGCCGCCGCGCGCCTGACGCCACCCGTGTAGCCCGCGCCGAGGCGCTTCGCCGCCTCCACCACCCTGCCCCTCCCATCCGGCACGCGCCGCGCATTCCGCGCTCGCGTGCGCTGGCGTCGTCCCCGCCGCGTGCCTCGTCGTCGAGGTCCGGCGGGCCGCCGCTCTTTCCTCATCCATCATGGAAATCGCCTTACTTTTCTTCCTCATCCTGCTCAACGGCCTGTTCGCCATGTCCGAGATCGGACTGGTCACCGCGCGCCGCGCGCGCCTGCAGAAGCTCATCGACGACGGCGACAGCGCCGCTGCCGCGGCCGTCAAGCTGGGCGAGGATCCCACCCGCTTTCTGTCGACCATCCAGATCGGCATCACCTCGATCGGCGTGCTCAACGGCATCGTCGGCGAGGCCGCGCTCGCCGGGCCGCTGGCGCTCTGGATCACCTCGCACGGCGTGCCGGCGGAATACGCCAGCGGCGCCGCGACCGGCCTGGTCGTCGTGCTGATCACCTACTTCTCGATCGTCCTGGGCGAGCTGGTGCCCAAGCGCCTGGGCCAGTCCAATCCCGAGGCCGTCGCGCGCCTGGTCGCGCGCCCGATCGCCGCGCTGGCCGTGGCGACCAAGCCCTTCGTGCGCCTGCTGTCGGGATCGACGAACGCGCTGCTGCGCCTGCTCGGGGTGAAGCAGTCGGCGACGTTCAACGTGACCGAGGAGGAGATCCACGCGGTGCTCGCCGAAGGCACCAGCGCCGGCGTCATCGAGTCGCACGAGCACGCGATGGTGCGCAACGTCTTCCGCCTGGACGACCGCCAGATCGGCTCGTTGATGGTGTCGCGCCGCGACGTGGTCTGCCTGGACCTGAACGATCCGATGGAAACGACGCTCGCGCGCATCGAGGCCTCGGACCACGCGCTGTTCCCGGTCGTGCGCGGCGGGCTGCACGACATCGTCGGCGTCGTGAACGCGCGCCAGCTGCTGTCGGAGATGCTGCGACAGCGCCAGCCGCGACTGGATGAGCGCCTCGCGCCGGCGCTGTACGTGCCGGAGACGCTGACCGGCATGGAGCTGCTGGCCAACTTCCGCCTGTCGGCGGTGCACATGGCCTTTGTCATCGATGAATACGGCGAAGTGCAGGGTCTGGTCACGCTGCACGACCTGGTCGAGGCGATCACCGGCGAGTTCCAGCCGCGCGATCCGGCGTCCGCGTGGGCGGTGAAGCGCGAGGACGGCTCGTGGCTGCTCGACGGCCACATCCCGGTGCCGGAGCTGAAGGACAGCCTGGGCCTCGATGAAGTGCCGGAAGAGGAGCGCGGCCGGTATCACACGCTGAGCGGGATGATGATGCTGCTCACCGGCCGGTTGCCGCGCGAGGCGGACACGGTGGAGTGGGAAGGCTGGCGCTTCGAGATCGTCGACATGGACGGCAAGACGATCGACAAGGTGCTGGCGTCGCGGGTCGTGGAGGTCGGCGATGTCGTGGCTTGACGGCGCGCGCGTGTTGCTCGTGCTCGCGTTCGCGGCGCTGCTCGTGTCGTGCTCGGAGGGCTACCCCGGCGAGGACCGACCGCTGGTCAGTCCCTTCGATATGAACAACGCCGAACGCGTCGCCGAGCTCAACGTCGTCGGCCGCGACTCACCCGGCCCGCGCTGGCGCTATGCGCTGCGCGACGGGTGCGCGCTGGAGGTCGAGCAAGGGAGCGGAAAGGACAAGCAGCGCGTGGCGGTGACGCTCAAGCGCTCGATGGATGCGGAGGTGGTCTTCGACGATGCGACGAAGACCTATGACGTGGCGTTGATCGATCGGTCGGTCGATGCCACGCAGCCCGTCGCCACGCTGCTCAAGACGGACAAGTGGACCTATGCGACGCAGGGGAGCCTGCTGGTGGATTTGTTGATTCGAGACTGCCATTCGGGCAATGCCATACCGCACCCTACCGGGCCTCCGCACGTTCCTTGAGCAGGTCGAGGTTTTCAAAAGCTCTGATCAGGCTTGTCTCATCCAAGGAGAAGTCCCCTGATTTCTCCAGCCAGACGATCCAGTCCGCGACGACCGACACCTCGTTCGAAGTCAGGAGAGGCCAGCGCGCAAGGAAATGCGAGTCCCACAGTTCCCGGTCTGGCGTTCGATCCAGCATGAAAACCACCGACATTGCTGCAACAGCATTTCCGGAACCCTCCGCAACAGTGGCCAGGATGACGCCAGGCAGGTAGTAGAGAAATGCCTCCGGCGACATCAGATTGATCGCGTCCGGATGCCGTTCCAGCATATCGAGCGTCAGGTCTTGCCACCTGTATCCGCCAACAGCGGCGATGCCGACCGCCTCATCCTCAGTCAGTTCTGTCGAATGGAAGAGTTTCGTCGGCCTTGTTCGATGCGCAAAGGCCTGCTGCACTTGATCAATTTGCATCCCTGAACCATGAATTGACCAGGATTCTCTAGTCGTGACGCTGGAAGATTCTGGAGGTCCGGAGCGCCACGGCCAACACCAGGACACCGGCAATCGCCACGACGGCTTCCGGAAGTTCGTCTAGCAAGGATCCGCGTCCCAACACATTGGCGAGCAAGATCAGGAACGCGAGCGATCCGATGTAGACCATCCATTCCTTCAAGCCGGACTGCCCGGTGGATCGCGCGCGGCTCAGCGCCCTCATCGCGCGGCCCATTAGCCAACCGACAAGGACACTCAAGATCAGGAAAGTGAACTCGATCAATTCGGTTTGCACCCGCAAGACGAAGGGTCGACGATCTCGGCGCCTTTCAAGCCCCCCTCGAACCCGGTAGCACCAGATTGAGGCCCAGGCCGACTCCGGCTCCAGCCAATCCTCCGGTTTGCAAAGCCGCCGCGCTCACCAGAGTATCCGCCACCTGGAACGAGCGCGCTGACCGCGCCAGTCAGAGTGCCGACGGCTGTCGCTGCAATGCGTCGGCCAGTGAACATGCAAAGGCGAGGACCGACCGCAGGTCAGTCCCTTCGATATGAACAACGCGGAACGCGTCGCCGAGCTCAACGTCGTCGGCCACGACTCGCCTGGTCCGCGCTGGCGCTATGCGCTAAGCGACGGGTGGCGCTGGAGATCGAGCAAGGGAGCGGGAAGGACAAGCGGCGCGTGGCGGTGACACTGAAGCGGTCGATGGACGTGGAGGTCGTCTTCGACAACGCGACGAAGACCCATGACATCGCGTTGATCGACCGCTCGATCGATGCCACGCAGCCCATCGCGACGCTACTCAAGACGGACAAGTGAACCTATGCGACGCAAGCGAAACTGCTGGTGGATCTGTTGATCAGGGATTGCGCGAAGGGAACGTGAGCGCACTTGCACACTCCTTGAGGATCTGGTCGCGCCTCCCATTGAGCACCATCGCGCAGATCAACGTGGCGAGTACCGCGCCCGCGATCACGGAAGCGACGCTGGCGCCGATGAACACAGACGAAAGAAAGGCGCCAAAGAAGAGCACGTACCAGTCGACAAACAAGGTGCATGTCGGCGGAGCACCTGCAGCGGCATCCACGGGGGTCGCAACACCGTGGAACCAGGCATCTCTGGAAATCCCATACCGGCGCTGCCTGATCAGCACCTTGCCGCCGCTCTCCGACTGGTGAGTCAAGGGCCTGGAATGCCCGCTCGCATCGTCCAGACCCTCCGGGATGCGCGCGATGAAGATCGGCACGCCGAACTTGAAGTAGGCAGGCAGCCAGAAATGCTGAACCGCGCCCTCCACCAACGCCGTCAATATCGCCAAGCAGAACAGCAGAAGATCCATCCACATCTCAGTTGCATGACCGATCGGCTGATCCATCACGTTTCAGCCGCTGGCTTTCCCGTTTTCTGCACCTTGCAACCGTCGAGGAAGTTCCCCAGGTCCATCCCGGCATTCGCCGCAAAGTCCTCGGGGGTCTTGAACACTGCCACCGCGAACGGATACGACACAGCGTCAGCTTGGCCGCATCCACTCTCCACGATGCCCACACTGACCGAGACATTCATCGGCGGCGGCGTCGTTCCGCCCATGTATAGACTGACGCGATCAATGGTGACGACCCCGCTGATCCTGGTCCTCTCACCTACCGCGAAGGCCAGCACCGATTGATTTCGGAAGTCCACCTTCGAGATCGGTCGATCGAATTCCTGGCTGGAAATTGAACGCTTGACCCAGGACTGCTCCAACGACGCCCGGTCTCGATAGACGTAGCTTCTTGCGCTGGGCGGGCCGTTGAATCCGACGAGGACCTGCTCGTAGTCAATGGATTGCATCGGCGTGCAAGCGCCCCCCGCAAAAAGCGCAGTCGCCAGGACTACCAACTGGAGAGATCTGCTACCGAAAAATCGCTTCATGGTCCTTTTCGCCAGCATGGGTTACCCGTCACCCCATTCCTTTGCCCCTGCATAGAGCAGGAGCGCGGTCAGCGCGACGAAGATGCCCGCCGTCAACAACGTGTCCATTCCAAGTCCGATGCGGATGACAGAGACGACCGCCGGCATCATGCCCAATCCGTAGAGCCCTATCCGCCAGAGACGCTTTCGTGTTGCCACCGCGAATACCAGACAGACGAAGTAGAGGAGAAAGAAGGCGACGATCGCCGCAGATTCGAGGGGTGAAGGCATCGACCGAGTATCAACTTGTTGTCACGGGGCCAGGTGTTGCGGGCGCGACTTCTCGTCGCTATTCGCCAGACCGTAGCGCCACCGCACGATGGCATCGAACGACGGAAACTCCGCACGCCCCACATCGGTGACCAGCGTGAGGAGGTAGTACTGAATGCCCTGACCGAGCGTGACGTTCAGTTGGAGATCGAGCACGCGTGGCGACCTCGCGACGAAGAGACCCTCGCGAGGAACGCCGTCGCGATCGAGGAGGTCGCCGTGAATGGGCTGAATCGCGAACAGCTCGATGTCAACGCGCGCGTGCAGCGAGATCCGCTCCGCGGCGCGACGCATTCCCACCGCCGCCAACAGGCGCTTCTTTCGCCCCCGCCAGCTCGATCGGGCCAAGGTGCAGTCGACGGCGAGCCGGAAATGTTTCCCCCGCTCGTCCTCGAACGGGCCCATCGACCGCAGACACCGATCCGGCTCGGTCGGCGGCAGTCCCGCGAAGACGTCGTCGCTCATCGGCGGTCTATCTCGAGTAGCCCTGGTCCTTGATGAACACGGCCCGCTGCTTGTCCCCATTGAATGCGAAGAGCACCCGCTCCTGCTCGCCGTTCTCGCGCTCGACGACCATGGCCCAGCGGTCGAGCCGGTAGCGGCCGACGAAGTCGCCGCCGTTGCGACGTTGCCGCTGCGCGCCGCCCGCCCCGGCACCGACGGCGCTGACCGACGAGGTCGTCGTGCTGCCGCCCCGCGAGTAGGTGTTGGTCGCCATCCCCGCAACGCCGTTGGCCGCGGCCATGGCGCCGGTGCCGAAGACAGACTTGCCGGTCTGCTCGAAGCTGCCGTCCGACTCGAAATGGAAGCGGTTCTGCGAGCTGCCGCCGCCCAGGATCGAGTACCAGGAGTGCGTGAACGTGCCCTGGATCTTCTGGCCCGCCGAGGCCGGCGTCGCCGGTGTGCCGCTGATCGTGCGCCAGTCCTTGTCGTCGTGATCCTTGATCTGCCAGTCGCCGCCGTTGCGGCGCCACTGGATCACACGCTCCGGCTGGAAGCGACGCGCAGCCGCCATGTCGAACTCGTCCGGCGGCAGGTCGAGGTTGCGATAGCCCGTGCCATCCTTCAGCAGCAGGTGCAGGTTCTCCACCAGGCTCTCGCCGCTGGGCTGGTACCAGGTCCAGAGCATGACGGCGATGTCGCGCTCCGCGACGCCCTTGCCCGGCGCGACATGGATCGCGCGATCGGCGGCCGCGCGGCGTTCCAGCGTGGCCGCGCGCTCGGCGGCTTCCCGTTGGCGACGTTCATCCCCGGCCAGGGCCTTCAATGCGGGCCACAGCTCGTTCGACTTCGACGACAGCGTCTTCAATCCGCCGCCGTAGCGCTGCAGCAGCGCCTCGTCCTGCGAGAACGCGATGCGCAGCCATTCGACCTGGCCGTTGCGCGCCGGGCGCATGTAGACCTGCGTCTCGATGGGCGCGCCGTTCACGGTCGCCACGCAGTTCTGGAGCACCACGCCGGCCTGCAGCAGCTGCGGCGGCTTGCACGCGGGCTGACCCGCGGCGCCCAGTCCGCGCATCGGATCCTTGATGCGCGCGAGCGCGGCGAGCCCCTCGTCGCGCCCGGCGTCCGCCGGCGGCGCGACCCAGAGCTGCATCACCTTGCCCGGCGGAAGATCGGCGGGCTGGAGCAGCAGACCGTCCTCATGCACGCGTTGCGTCCAGCCGGACGGGACGTCGAGCGCAAGCGCGGGCACGAACGGCGCCGACAACACGGCGGCGATGGCCGCGCGACCCAGGGATGATGAGCAACGTCGGACGATGTCGGGAGAGCGCATGGACTTCCTGCAGAAACGGGAAGCGCGCAGTGTCCCGGCGATGCGCTCCGATGCGTCCCCCAAGGGCTAGGGAGTCCGACCGGGCCACGCGGGTCCAGGTCTTGCCCCCGGCCCACGTTTCCGACCCGCCAATGCAAAGCGGACCCGAAGGTCCGCTTGCTCACCAGGATCCGGAGGGATCGATCAGATCGAGTAGCCCAGCAGCATCGCCACGCCGGCTTCGCGGTTCGGACGCTTGAAGCCGTCGCGCGTCAGGCGGTTCATCGGGATCGACAGCGCGGCGGTCTGGAACCACTTGTTGTAGAGCTGCTCGATCTCGCCGCTGCTGTAGACGCGGCTCAGCGCGCGGTCGACGGCCGCCGCCAGCTTGGCGTCGCCCTTGCGCATCATGATCCCGTAGGGTTCCACCGAGAACGCCATCTGGCCCAGGCTCAGGCTGTCCAGCGCCTTGTCCTTGGACGCCAGGCCCAGCAGCAGCGCATCGTCCTGCGCGAACGCGCGGGCCTTGCCCTCGCGCAGCGCCTTGAAGGCATCGGTGTTGTTGGGGTACTGGACCAGCTGCATCTTGGCCTCGCCCGACGTGTTCAGCTGCGTGAACAGCTTCTCCGACGTCGTGCCCTTGGCCAGCGCGATCGTCATGCCGTCCAGGTCCTTGATCGTGTCGACCTTGGAACCGCTCGGGATCAGCACGCGCATGCCCGCGACGAAGATCGTGTAGCTGAAGTCGACCTGCTCCTGGCGCGCCTTGGTGTTGGTCGTCGAGCCGCACTCCAGGTCGATGTCGCCCTTCTGCAGCTTCGGGATCCGGTCCGCGCCGGACACGACCACGTAGTTGACCTTCAGCTCGGGGAGCTTCAGTTCCTTCTTGATCTCTTCGACGGCCTGCAGGCACAGGTCCACCGAGTAGCCCTGGCCCTGCTTCTGCTCGTTGACGAACGAGAACGGCCGCGACGCCTCGCGCACGCCCAGCGTGATCGTCTTGGAATCCTTGATGCGGGCCATCGTGTCGACGGCGGGGCCGGCGGCGCGGGCCGACAGCGCGGTCAACACCACGGCGGACAGGACGAGAGCGCCGCTCAGGCGCCGGATCGCGAAGGACATGGTCGAATTCCGGGTCGGTGAAAACCCTGAATTCTAGGGAGCGGATGTTCCACACTTGTAACCAATGCCCCCCGCTCGAGGGCCGACTCTAGACGGTTCCGCAAGAAGGCGGGCCAGTCCGTGACTTTCCTCACGGATCGACGAACCGCCTCAGCCCGCCTTGACCGCGGCGGGAACGCCGCCTGCCGGCCGGCCCCGCACGAGCTGGCGCATCAGCAGCGCCGCGACCAGCGTCGACGCGATGACGACATACCCCACGTAGGGGAAGTCGTTCACGTGGCCGTCCGGCCCGATGTGCACGATGTGCCCGGCCACCAGCGAGGCCAGTCCGCCGGCGAGCTGCTGCAGCGCCGAGTTGATCGCGTTGAACGAACCGCGCTGCTCCGGCGCGGGCACCCCGGCGAGCGTGACCTGGGCCGGGATCATCCGCGAGAAGATGCCCACGAACATCACGACGTTGACCACGATCAGCACCCACAGCGGCGACGCGCCGAGGTGCGTGTAGAACGCGACCGTCGCGATGGTGATCGCGCAGCCCGCGTAGAACACGGGCATCGCGCCGATGCGGTCGGACAGGCGGCCGATCAGCGGCGAGAACACCAGCGTGCAGATGCCGGTGATCAGGTAGATGATCGGCAGGTGGTCCAGCGGGATGCCGACGTTGTGCACGACGAAGGCGCTGGCGAAGGGCATCAGCATGAAGCCGCCGGTGGTCAGCAGCGCGGTCAGCGCGAAGGCCAGCTGCTGGCGAGGGATGCGCACCGTCTGCAGCAGGTGCCGCGCCGCGCTGTGCTGGCCGGTGCCGGCCGCGCCCAGGTGCGCGTTCACCGGCTGCAGCTTGAAGGCGATCACCAGCGCCGCGAGCAGCCCGAACAGCACGATCGCGATGAACGGCGCATGCCAGTCGAAACGCGAGGCCAGGAAGATCGAGAACGGCAGCCCCAGCACCTGGCTGGCCGCGAATCCGCCCTGCAGCAGGCCCATCACGCGGCCGCGCTGCGCCGGCGGGAAGAGGTCCGCGGTGATCGCCATGACGATGGAGCCGATGACGCCGCCGAACAGGCCGGTGACGATGCGCGCGGCCAGCAGCGAGGGGAAGCTCGTCGCCAGCCCGCACCACAGCGTGCCCAGCAGGAAGCCGCAGAAGAAGAACAGCAGCAGCCGCTTGCGGTCGAAGCGGTCGGCGAAGCCCGCCGTCAGCAGCCCGGCGATGCCGGCGCTGAACGCATAGGCGGAGACGGCCAGGCCGAACTCGCCGGAGCTCATCTTCAGCGCCGGCATGATCATCACGCCCAGCGGCGACATGATCATGAAGTCCAGGACGACGGAGAACTGCAGCAGCGCCATCAGGCCCGCGGCGAGCTTCTGGTAGGGGGTGAACGGCACCATCGCCGCGGGCACGGCCGGCGCGCCCGTCGCTTGGTTCGCGGGCTGGGCGCCTGCGGAGGCTGCGTCGGCAGCCGGGGTCGGATTGTTTTCTGGCATGGGTCGCGATTCTGCGCATGCCTGGTATCCACAGCGTAAAGACATGGCCCCCATCGGGAGATTCCCCGAGGCCATCGGTGCCGCGCCGCAACGTCACCGGAAACAGGGGATGAATCGCCCGGGCGCCAGGTCTAGACTGGCGGCACGACGGCAGGTCATCCCGCGCATCGACGCACCCAGTGCGCGCGCGGAGCCGGCGCGGGCCAGGGAGCGGTTCTTTCGGGGCGGTCGATGCCGAGCCGGGAAGCACTACTCCGCATCATCGAGATCCACAGCCAGGTCGCCCAGCTCGGGCTGGACCTGGCCGGCGTGATGTCGCTGTCGGTCCACGGCACGCTGGAGCTCGTCGACGCCGACGGCGCCGCCATCGAGCTGGCCGAGGGCGACGACCTCGTCTACCGCGCCGTCGCCGGCGCCGCCAGCCATCAGCTCGGCGTGCGCGTGCGACGCGACGGCAGCCTCTCCGGCACCTGCCTGCGCCAGGGCATCCCGCTGATCTGCGACGACGTCGACACCGACAGCCGCGTCGACCTCCTGGCCTGCCGGCGCGTGGGCCTGCGCTCGATGGTCGTGCTGCCGCTGTCGCACCAGGGCACGCCGGTCGGCGTGCTCAAGGCCTTCTCGTCCCGCGTGCGCAACTTCGGCAATCGCGAGGTGGAGGTGCTGACCCTGATGTCCAAGGTGCTGGGCGCCGCGATGTACTGGGCCACGCGCTACGGCCGCGACGACCTGTTCCACCGCGCCACCCACGACGACATGACCGGGCTGGCCAACCGCTCGCTGTTCATGGATCGGCTGCGCCACGCCACCGCGGAGGTGGAACGCGGCGATCCGCCCATCGCCATCGTGCTGCTGGACATGGACGGGCTCAAGCACATCAACGACACGCTCGGCCACGCGGCCGGCGACGCGGCGCTGATCGAGTTCAGCCGCCGGCTCGCGGGCACCACGCGGGAGTCGGACACCGTCGCCCGCCTGGGCGGCGACGAGTTCGCCATCCTGCTGACCCACGCGGGATCGCCGGCGACGCTGGAGGCCACGCTGCAACGCATCCACGCGGCGATCGAGGGACCGTTCGCCTACCTGGACCGCGTGCTGCAACTGCGGGCCAGCATGGGGGCCTCGCGCTGTCCGGAGGACTGGCGCGATGCGACGGCGCTGATGGAATGCGCCGACATGCGGATGTACGAGGCCAAGCGTACGCGGCAAGGCAGGGACCGCACGGGGCCCATGCCGCTGGAGCCTTCCTGCTGAGATCCCGCCGGTTCCCCGCCCTTGTCGTGCGAGGGTCACACCTGCGGCCGCCACGGCCCCCCTGTCGGGCTTCCCATGTCACCTCGGCTGTTGATAATGGCCCGCGACAAAAATCAGCCAGGGAGGAACCGATGACCGACATGGTGTTCGCCGACGAGCTGCCGGATCCCGGAGAGGATGCCCGGACCCGCACGCTCGCTCCGTGGCTGGTGATGATCGTCGACGACGATCCGGCGGTGCATCAGGTGACCCAGCTGGTCATGGCGGACTTCGAGTTCGCAGGGCGCAAGCTGCAGTTCCTCAACGCCTACAACGGCGCCGAAGCGCGCGACCTGCTGCGCGACCGCCAGGACATCGCGCTGATCCTGCTCGACGTGGTGATGGAGTCGGAGCACGCGGGGCTGGACGTCGCGCGCTTCATCCGCGAGGAACTGCGCAACACCCAGGTGCGCATCGTGCTGCGCACCGGGCAGCCGGGCCAGGCGCCCGAAGAACACGTCATCAAGACCTACGACATCAACGATTACAAGGAGAAGACCGAGCTGACCAAGCGCAAGCTGATCACGGTCTTCTACTCGGCGCTGCGCTCGTACCGCGACATCGTCATCCTGTCGCAGTCGCGCGCGGCGCTGCGGCGCTCGATCGACGCGATCACGCAGATCCACGACTCGAGCAACCTGCGCCACTTCGCCTCGGCGCTGCTGGAGCAGGTCGGGCACATGCTCGGCTACCAGGCGCAAGGGCTGTGCGCGAGCCGCATGTACGCCGCATCGCACGCGGAGGGCCGGCTGCAGGTGCTGGCCGCGACCTCGGAATACCAGGGGCTGCTCGCCGACGCCCAGGTCACGGACCTGCCCGCCGACGTGCGGGACGCCCTGGAACGCGCGCTGTCGTCGCGGCAGAGCAGCTTCGAGGACGGGCGGTTCATCGGCTACTACCGGACGCATTCGGGCAACGAGAGCCTTCTGTACATGGTGTTGTCGGATCCGCTCGACGACGAAGGGCGCGAGATGCTCGACATCTTCTGCGCCAATGTCGCGATCGCGTATGAGGGGCTGCTGGAGCGGGATCGGAAGCGTCCGACGGCGTGAGGCCTGGCGCGGGCTCTCCATGGGGCATGGGGCGCCCCTCCAGGGACCCCAAGCCCCATTCCGGCCCCACCAGCGCTCGCTGACTCCGGACCCAGCGATCCGTGTCAGGCGGCTCGTATCATCGCGGCCGGTTTTCCCTTCCGCGTCCATGCATCAAGTCCGCCTCTTCTTCGTCGCCCTGCAGTTCTTCACGCGCGTGCCCGTGCCGCGCTGGGTCGGGTTCGAGCCCGCGTGGCTGCAGCAGTGCGCGCGCTACTTCCCGCTCGTCGGCGCGGTGGTGGGCGGCGTCTCGGCGCTGGTGCTGTGGGGCGCGCTGCAGCTGTTCCCGGCCACGGTCGCCGTGGGCCTCGCGATGGCGGCCAGCGTGTGGCTGACCGGCGGGTTCCATGAGGACGGACTGGCCGACAGCTGCGACGCGCTGGGAGGCGCAGTCTCGCGCGAGAAGGCGCTGACCATCATGAAGGACTCGCGCATCGGCAGCTACGGCGCGCTGGGACTGATCCTCGTGCTCGGACTGAAGGCGACGGTGCTGCTGGGACTTGCGGACATCGACCCAGCGCTGGCGATGCTCGCGCTCGTGTGGGCACATGTGGCCTCGCGCGCGGCGCCCGTGTGGCTGCTGCACGCGCTGCCCTACGCCGGCGACGCCGAGCACGCGAAAGCCAAGCCGCTGGCGACGCAGATCAGCGGGCCAGGTCTTGCCATCGCGCTGGCGTTGGTGGTGCTCGCGACGATCGCCGGCGCGTGGATCACACCGGAGAACGTGCCGGAGATGCTGGCGGCGGTCGTGGTCTCCGCCGGGCTGACCTTCTACATGCAATCGATGCTGGAGCGTCGGCTGCACGGCTACACCGGCGACACGCTGGGCGCGACGCAGCAGGTGGTCGAGCTGGGCGCGCTGCTGGCGTTCCTGGCGATGGCGCCGCTGTTCCCGGTGGATTGAGCATGCACGTCAGTGCCGGTGCCAGCGCTGGCATCAATGCCAGCATCCAGGTCACTGTCTGGAGACATCCGCGACCCGAGGGCGCGAAGGGCTTGTGCGTCGGCGCGCGCTGCGACCTGCCGGTGGAGCGCCGCCGCGCCAAGCGGCTCGCGCGGCGCATCCAGGCTCACGCGCAACGACATCGACTGCCGCATGAGGTGTGGACCTCGCCGCTGCGGCGTTGCGCGGATGTCGGACGATGGCTGAAGCGATGGGGCTGGCGGCATCGCATCGATGCGTCGCTCGCGGAGATCGACTTCGGTGCCTGGGATGGCCGGCCATGGACGGAGATTCCGAAGCCCGAGATCGACGCCTGGGTGGCGGACTTCGCGCGCTACGCGCCGGAGGGCGGCGAGTCGCTGACGGCCCTGCTCGAACGCGCCTCGGCGTGGTCGGGCGGCACGCTGGTCGTCAGCCACGGCGGTTGGATGCTGGCGAGGCGGTGGACGCGGCAGCATCCCGACCGACCGCCTCGAGCCGATCAATGGCCACGACCGCCCGACTACTCGGAGCGCTGGGAACTCTGAGTTTCGACGTCCGCGGCGGGTCCATCCACAGCCTCATCCTCAGCTATCGAGACGTCTCTCCAACACGGCCACGAGGCCGGCTGCAAAGATGTCTCGGTAGCTGCCGACACGGCCTTCGGCGATGAGTTGGTCGGCATCCTCGATCTCCGTGCCGTCGACGACCGGCATCACGATCGCGCTGCCGCGCTGATCGCGGCGCCATTGCAGCGCCGCGGCGAGGTCTGACTCGCATCCACAGGCACGATCCCGGCTCTTCGCCATCACCTGCGCGACCTCATGCCGCAGCGCGGTCACCTCGCAGCCGAGCGGCTTGGACAGGCGGACCTTGTAGTCGTTGTACTTGCTGGGCTGCGCGTTGTGCAGGGGATCGAAGAGCACGATCTGGAATATCTCGTCGGCGTCGAAGAAGCCGATCAAGCGTCCCACCGCCTTGGATATCGCGATCTGCAATAGGACGAACTCGCTGCCTGGTCGATGTTGATCCTGATCGATCCAATCGAGATCCTCGGGACGGATCGGGATACTCTTGGCTGCCCAATCGATGTCATGGATCCGCAGGGTGCCTTCGCGCAGCGATCGATCGTTCATCACATCGAGGACACGGAGACCGGAGAGCTCGCTCAGTCGATGAAGTACCGAGACGAGCCAACGCCGGTCGATCTCGGCAGACTCGAAACCGAAGTACTTAATCTCCCGGAAGAGCCGAAAGCCGAAGGACCAAGGAGGATTCTTCGACGTGCGCGTGCGCCGCATGGACGGATGCGTCGTCTCGGCATCTTCCCCGCGACCATCCGGCGGCCGGTAGCCGCGTTCAAGCGGCCGACAGACGGGCTTGAACTTCATCGGTCTCCTCCATCTGTGCCCGGAAGCACTTGCGCATCTCGTCGTCGTCCAGCTCCGCCTCGTAGCGGGCCTCAATGGGCAGTCGCCCTCGGGCCTTCAGCCAGGGAGAGTCTTCCCTCGACATGCGCATGAGCTGGAAGGTCGGATAGATGCCATATCCATCGATCACCTTGTCGATGTGATTGCGCTCCTCAGCCGTGAGTGCGTCGGCCGCGAAGCAGTCGCGTACATCCTCCAGGCCAACGCCCGCATAGAGCGAACGGCTCGCCGCAAAGCGGTCGAAGAGCTGCCGGCAGATCGGACCATGGACCCAAGCCTGGAAAGGCTCCGGGAAGAGCGGCCTGTCATGCACCGCCAAATGCCCGCCCTGGATGAAATAGAGCAGCTTGTGAAGCCGGTGAACGCTGGGCATCTCGCCCGCTTCGCTCAACTGCACGATCAGATAGTCTGCGACGTCATTGATATCCGCCATCACCACCGTCCTTCCTTAGAAGCGATCCCGGCACGTCTCACGACGCTCTGTCGAGTTCCGGAATCAGAAGGCGGTGATCTTGCGCCGTGGCGTCCGGCGCTTCAATTGCCCATTCAAGTAGGCGGATGACTCAAGCCGTCTGCTGGGTCAGCCGCACGTACTTCTGCATCAGCGTCTCGCGCGATTCGACGTGCTCCGGATTGACCGGAATGCAGGCCACCGGGCACAACATCGCGCACTGCGGCTCGTCGAAGTGGCCGACGCACTCGGTGCACTTGCCGGGCTCGATCTGGTAGTACTCCTCGCCCATTGAGATGGCGTGGTTGGGGCACTCCGGCTCGCACACATCGCAGTTGATGCATTCGTCGGTGATCATCAAGGCCATGGCTTACTGCTCCATGCGATTCTTGGCGACGCGGTCCGCCAGCCGCTCGCGCACCAGCGGCGAGACGAACTTGGCCACCTCGCCGCCGAGGCTGGCAATCTCCCGCACGAAGGTCGAGGAGACGAACTGGTAGTTGTCCGACGGCGGCAGGAACACGGTCTCGACTTCGGGCATCAGTTGCCGGTTCATGCCGGCCATCTGGAACTCGTATTCGAAGTCCGAGACGGCGCGCAGGCCGCGCACCACGACCTTGCCGCCGTTCGCCAACACGAAATGGCTCAGCAAGCCCTCGAGGGCGACCACCTCGACGTTCGGATAGGGCGCGACCAGCTGGCGCGCCATGTCCAGGCGCTCGTCGATGCTGAACATCGTCTTCTTGTGATGTCCCGCCGCGACCGCCAGCACCAGGCGCTCGAACAGACGGCTGGCGCGACGCACCAGATCCTCGTGGCCGAGGGTCATCGGGTCGAAGGTGCCGGGGTAGACGGCCGTCAGCAGGATCTGGGAGGTCATGGGGCGGATTATCCGCCGCGGCGCAGCAGGCGGTAATGCACCGCCCCGGCACGCCCTTCCTTCCATACGGACAAGCCCAGCGCCGCCGGCGCTTCGATGGCCTCCGGCGACTCCAGGTAGATCAGGCCATTGTCGGCCAGCAGCGGGGCGGCCGCGGCGAGCGCGTCGAGGAACAGGCCCTCCGCGAACGGCGGATCCAGGAACACCAGGTCGAACGAGCCCGGCGCCCCGCGCCGCATCCAGGCGAGCGCGTCGGCATTCGCGATCGTCATCGGCACGGTGCCGTCCTTGTCGAGCCGCTTGAGGTTGGCGCGCAGCGCGTTCGCGAGCGTCGCATCGCGTTCCAGCAAGGTCACGCCGGCCGCGCCGCGCGACGCGGCTTCGAAGCCAAGCGCGCCGCTCCCGGCGAATGCATCGAGCACGCGCCAGCCGCCCAGATCCTGGCCGAGCCAGTTGAACAGCGTCTCCCGCACCCGGTCGGGCGTCGGACGGAGCCCGGCCACGTACGGCACCGGCAGCTTCGATCGCTTCCAGACACCCCCGACGATGCGGACCTCGCCGGGCCCCGCGTCGCGCGGACGCGGCTTGACCGCGCCCTCGCCCACCGTCACCCGCGGACCGGGCCTGCCAGAGCGACGCAGGCCGTCGACCTCCGGGGACTGATCGCGTTCACGACCGCCTCGGCCCTCACGGCCTTCCCGGCCCTTGCCCCGCCCACTGGAAGCACTCATTGGCGGACCGGGATGCCCTGCGACGCCATCAGCGCCTTGGCCTCGCCGACGGTGTGTTCGCCGTAATGGAAGATGCTCGCGGCGAGCACCGCATCGGCGCCGCCCTTCGTGATGCCGTCGGCCAGGTCCTGCAGCGACCCCACGCCGCCCGACGCGATCACCGGCACGCCCACGGCGTCCGACACCGCGCGCGTCAGCGCCAGGTCGAAACCGCTCTTCGTGCCGTCACGGTCCATGCTGGTCAGCAGGATCTCGCCCGCGCCGAACGCCGCCATGCGCGTCGCCCATTCGACGACGTCCAGGCCCGTGTTCTTGCGGCCGCCGTGCGTGTACACGTCCCAGCCCACGCTGCCATCGTCGTTCTGGCGCCGCTTCGCGTCGATGGCGACCACGATGCACTGCGCGCCGTACTTGTCGGAAGCCGCGCGGATCAGTTCCGGATCGGCCACCGCCGCGGAGTTGAAGCTGACCTTGTCAGCCCCCGCATTCAGGAGCCGCCGCACGTCGGCGACCGCGCGAACGCCCCCGCCGACCGTCAGTGGAATGAAGACCTGCGAAGCCACCTGTTCGATGATCGGCAGGATCAGGTCGCGGCCGTCGCTGGTCGCCGTGATGTCGAGGAAGGTCAGTTCGTCGGCGCCCTGCTCGTTGTAGCGGGCCGCGATCTCGACCGGGTCGCCGGCATCGCGCAGCTCGAGGAAATTGACGCCCTTGACGACGCGACCGCCGGTCACGTCCAGGCACGGGATGATCCGCTTGGCCAGCACCGGTCAGCCCCCGTTCAACTCGTCGGCGCGCCGCTGCGCGCCGGCGAAATCGAGGTCGCCGGTGTAGATCGCGCGGCCGCAGATCACGCCGCCCACGCCTTCGGACTCGACCGCGCAGAGCGCTTCGATGTCGGCGATGTTGGACAGGCCGCCCGAGGCGATCACCGGAATCGACAAGGCCTGCGCCAGCTTCACCGTCGCGTCGATGTTGATGCCGGTGAGCATGCCGTCTCGGCCGATGTCGGTGTAGATCACGCCCTCGATGCCGTAGTCCTCGAACTTCTTCGCGAGGTCGATGACCTCATGGCCGGTGAGCTTGCTCCAGCCGTCGGTGGCGACCTTGCCGTCCTTCGCGTCCAGGCCCACGATGATGTGGCCGCCGAAGGCCGATGCCGCGTCCTTCAGGAAGCCGGGGTTCTTCACCGCGGCCGTCCCGATGATCACGTACGACAGGCCGTCGTCCAGGTAGCGCTCGATCGTATCCAGGTCGCGGATGCCGCCGCCCAGCTGCACGGGGATGTCGTCGCCGACCTCGCGCAGGATCGCCTTGATGGCCGCCTCGTTGACCGGCTTGCCCGCGAAGGCGCCGTTCAGGTCCACGAGGTGCAGGCGCCGGGCGCCGGCGTCGACCCATCGGCGAGCCATCTCGGCGGGATCCTCGCCGAAGGTCGTGGAGTCGTTCATGTCGCCTTGCTTGAGGCGGACGCATTTGCCGTCTTTCAGGTCGATCGCGGGAATCAGCAGCATGGCCGAGGCAGTGGGGGTGAAGGAAAGGGAAGGATCCGGGAAGACTCGAGAACGGCGCGGCGATCGCTGGACGGGACGCCGGGCGTCGTGCGCTCAGGGCATCCAGTGCAGGAAGTTGCGATACAGGGCGAGCCCGGACGCGGCACTTTTCTCGGGGTGGAATTGGGTGGCAAAAATGTTATCCCGCGCCACCGCACAGGTAAAGCGCGGGCCGTACTCGCTCTCGCCCGCGCTGTCGCGCGCGTCCGACGTCTCGGCATAGAAGCTGTGGACGAAGTAGAACCAGCTCTGGTCCGGCACCTCGCCCCAGACCGGATGCGCCCGCGTCTGGTGCACGCGGTTCCAGCCCATCTGCGGCACCTTGTAGCGGCTGCCGTCGGGCTGCACCTGGCCCTCCAGGCGGAAGCGCTTCACGCGGCCCGGGATCAGCCCCAGCCCTGGCGTGTCCTGCTCCTCGCTGTGGTCGAGCAGCATCTGCATGCCCACGCACACGCCCATCAGCGGCTTGCGCGCGGCGGCGTCGAGCACCGCCTTCTTCAGGCCGCTGTCCTGCAGCTCGCGCATGCAGTCGCGCATCGCGCCCTGGCCGGGCAGCACGATCCGCTCGGCGGCGTAGACCTCGTCGGGCTTCGAGGTGATGACCACGTGCACGCCCTGGTCCTGCGCCGCGGCGAGCACCGCCTGCGACACCGAGCGCAGGTTGCCCATGCCGTAGTCGACGACCGCGACCGTGCGCGGCCGAGAGGCTCCGGAGGCGCTCACAGCGTGCCCTTCGTCGAGGGGATGACGCCGGCCGATCGCGGATCCAGCGTCATCGCCATGCGCAGCGCGCGGCCGAAGGCCTTGAACATGGTCTCGCACTGGTGGTGCGCGTTGTGGCCCTTGAGGTTGTCCACGTGCAGCGACACCAGCGCATGATTGACGAAGCCCTGGAAGAACTCGTAGGTCAGCTGCGTGTCGAAGGCGCCGACCGATCCGGCGGTGAACTTGACGTCCATGGCCAGTCCCGGGCGGCCGGAGAAGTCCACCACCACCCGCGACAGCGCCTCGTCCAGCGGCACGTAGCTGTGGCCGTAGCGGGTGATGCCCTTCTTGTCGCCGATCGCCTGCGCGACGGCCATGCCGAGCGTGATGCCGACGTCCTCGACGGTGTGGTGGCCGTCGATGTGCAGGTCGCCCTTGGCCTCGATGTCGAGGTCGATCAGCCCGTGGCGGGCGATCTGGTCGAGCATGTGGTCGAAGAAACCGATGCCGGTGTTCAGCGACGCCTGCCCGGTACCGTCCAGATTCACGCGCACGCGGATCTGCGTTTCCTTGGTGTCGCGGCGGACTTCGGCGATGCGTTCGGAGCTCATGGGGATTCCAGGGAGATCAGGAGGATCGAGGAGGGACAGTGGTCGTTCGGGCTTGCTTCAATGGGTTGCCAGGCTGGCTTCGATCGCCGCCAGCATCGCCGCGTTCTCGTCCGGCGTGCCGACCGTCAGTCGCAGGCAGCGCGCCAGCAGCGGATGCATGCCGGAGACGTTCTTGACCAGCACGCCGCGGGCCTTCAGGTCCGCGTGCAGGCGGTTGGCATCGGGCACGCGCACCAGGATCATGTTGCCCTCGCTCGGGAAGGCGTGCAGGTCGACGGTCCTTGCCAACGTGGCCAGCGCGGTCTGCAGCTTGGCACGCTCGGCCCGCAGTTCGGCGGCCTGGCGCTCGTAGACGTCGGCATGCTCCAGCGCGAAGAGGCCGGCTTCCGCGTTCAGCACGCTGACGTTGTAGGGCGGGCGCAGCTTGTCGATGTGCCGGATCAGTTCGGCGTTGCCCATCATGTAGCCGATGCGCACCCCGGCCAGGCCGAACTTGCTCATCGTGCGCATGACCAGCACCTGGGGATGGCGCGCCATCAGTGCCATCGAGTCGCGCGCGGCGAAGGGCTGGTAGGCCTCGTCCATGACGACCAGCCCCGGCGCGGCCTGGGCGATGCGTTCGATGACGGCGTCGTCCCAGAGGTTGGCCGTCGGGTTGTTCGGGTAGGCCAGGTAGACGATGGCCGGACGGTGCTCGGCGATCGCGGCGAGCATCGCGGCTTCGTCGAGCTCGAAGTCCGCCGTCAGCGGCACGCCGACGAATTCGAGGTGCTGGTACCTCGACGACAGCTCGTACATGACGAAGCCGGGCACCGGCGCCAGCACGACGACGCGCTCACCCGGCTGGCAGACAGCCATCGCCAGCAGCGAGATCAGTTCATCCGAGCCGTTGCCCAGCATCAGCGCCTGGCCCTCGGGCAGCTTCGCGTGCGCGGCCAGCGCCTGCGCCAGCTCCTGCGTGCGCTCGCCCGGATAACGGTTGATGGCGACGGCGCCGAGACGCTCGCCCAGCGCGCGCTGGAGTTCGGGCGGCAGCCGGAACGGGTTCTCCATCGCATCCAGCTTGATCAGGCCGGCGGACGGATGCACCTGGTAGGCGTGCATCGCGCGGACGTCCTCACGAAGGACACCGAGGGCGCGATCGAGGGCAGCGTTCATGGGGCAAGCGCTGCGGCGGGCAGCAAGTCGGAAAGGGAGACGCCCGCCGGCAAGGCGCGCAGCGGGTCGACGATCAGGACGCTGTCGTAGAGCTGCCCGTGCGGCAGCGCCAGGCTCAGCACGGTCTCGCAGCCTTGCGCCTTGGCGGCCGCGACGATCAGCGCATCGGCGTAGGGCAGCGAGAAGCGGCTTTCGAGCGACCAGGCCGATTCGACCGTCGCATGATCGGTCGCCCAGGGCGCCCAGCGCTGGTAGCGGCGCACCTCGGCCCGGGCGTCGCCGTTCGGCATCGCGGGTCTGATGTGCGTCGTCACCGAGCGGTAGAAGTCGTTGAGCACCTGGCTGGAGGTCCGGCCCAGGCGCTGCTGCCACAGGCAGCGCAGCCAACCCATGGCCTGCGCGCGGCGGACAGGGTCGGCACCGTCCTCGCTGAGGATCAGCACCGAGGTGTCGACGAAGACCGGCGCGGTCAGTTCCACGGGGGTGATGACGGGGGCGTTCACAGCACCTCTCGTCCCGGATAAGGCTGGCCGTCGGAGGACCAGGTGCGCTCACGGTGCAGCCAGTCCTGCAGGGCGCGCTCATAGGCGTCGTCGTGGCGCATCTTCTCGGCGAGCAGCTCGCCGACCAGCCGCGAGACGCTGGTGTTGCGCCGCGCAGCCTCCAGCCTCGCCCACTCGGCGACGCTGTCTTCCATGGTCACGGTGACATTCTTCATCAGGCCTTCAGATTAACACGAAGTTCGTGTTGCACGAACTTCGTGTTCCGTGAAGACCGACTTTGGGAGGCCAGGCGCGGGCTCTCCACGACTCAGGGGGCGTCCCTTCGGGAACCCCCAGAGTCATTCCGGCCCCAGGGAGACTCGCTGCCTCCAGTTCTTTGACTGCGTTATGCGTGCAGGCGGAACTGCGCGACGACGTGCTGCAGGCTGCCCGCCTGCTCGCGGAGCGACTCGGAAGCGGCGGAGGATTCCTCGACCAGCGCGGCGTTCTGCTGGGTGACCTCGTCCAGGCGTTGAACGGCCTGGCCGACTTCCATCAGGCTGGTGCTCTGCTCCTGCGTGGCCGAGGAGATCTCCTGGATGATGTCCGTCACCCGCTGCACGGCGGAGACGATCTCCCGCATCGTGTCGCCGGCGTCGCTGACAAGACGTGACCCCGCATCGACCCGCTCGACACTGGCGCCGATCAGCGTCTTGATCTCCTTGGCCGCCTCGGCGCTGCGCTGCGCCAGCGAACGGACCTCGCTGGCCACCACCGCGAAACCGCGGCCCTGCTCGCCCGCGCGGGCGGCCTCGACGGCCGCGTTCAGCGCCAGGATGTTGGTCTGGAAGGCAATGCCGTCGATCGTGCCGATGATGTCGGAGATCTTGCGCGAGGACGCGTTGATCTGGTCCATGGTGCTGACCACCTCGGACACCACGATGCCGCCGCGGTCGGCAACCTGGCTGGCATTGAGCGCCAGCTGGCTGGCCTGCCGCGTGGAGTCGGCGTTCAGGCGGACCGTGTCGGTCAGCGCATGCATCGTGGCCGAGGTCTCTTCCAGGCTCGAGGCCATCTGCTCGGTCCGCGCCGACAAGTCGCTGCTGCCCGCGGCGACCTCGGCACTGGACATCGCGATGCTCTCGGCGCTGGTCCGCACCGCCGACAGCGAGCGGTTCAGCGCGCCTTGCATCGCCGCCAAAGCCTGGGCCAACTGGCCCAGTTCGTCGCGACGCGAGGTGTCGATCTCGACGGTCAGGTCGCCCTCGGCCACACGGCTGGCAACGCTCACCATGTCGTTCAGCGGACGGACCGTGCTGCGGGTCAAGTAGAACGCCAGCACGCCGCCGGCGGCCAGCGCGGCAATGATCAGCACCGACATCGTCGTGATCACCGCCTTGTAGGCCTTGCGAGATTCCTCGACGCTGTCGGCCGCGCCCTGCGTGTTGATGTCGACCAGCTTCTGCACCGCGCCGATCAGCGCGACGAAGGCCTGCTGCGATTCGCCGTTGACGGTGGACTGATACTCGCCGCGGTTGCCGGCCTTGCGCGCGGCGATCAGCTTGTCCTGGACGGCGATGAAGGTCGCGTACTTGGCCTTCGCGTCCTTCCACTGCTCGGCTTCCGCCGGAGAAGAAACCATCGTTTCGTACGCCTTGGCCAGTTCGGGCAGGGACTTCTCGCGCAGGTTCTTGATGCGCTCCTGCTCCTGCTCGACCTCGAGGATGACGTCCTTCAGGCACATCCCCATCTCGGCCCGTCGCAGCTCGTTGAGATCGCCGCGCAAGGCGTTGATCGCGTTGATCGACGGGATCCAGTCGGATCCCATCTCCTCCACGTTGCCCTGGATCACCTGCATGCGGGTCAGCGCCACCACGCCGACCAGCACGGTGGCCAGCAGCACGGCCGCGAATCCCAAGGAGATGCGTACCCCGACGCGCAGATCTGAGACCTTCATGATTCGACGTCCTGTGATGGAGATGTTCGAAGCATGCTAGGCGTTTCGCACGAAAGGGCGAACCGCGAAACGACGGGAAATGTGGCGGTTTATCCGCGACCCAGGGTTTGCCCGGCGTCAGCGCGTGAAATCCGTCGGCGGCAGAGGCACGCGCCCGGGTGATCGCCCAGAGTCAGCGCTTGAGACGGAACTCCGCCGCCTGCGCGTGCGCCTGCAGGCCTTCGCCGTAGGCGAGGGTCGCGGCGATCGGGCCGAGCACCTGGGCGCCGGCCTCACTGACCTCGATCAGGCTGGAGCGCTTCTGGAAGTCGTAGACGCCCAGCGGCGAGGAGAAGCGCGCCGTGCCCGAGGTCGGCAGCACGTGGTTCGGCCCGGCGCAGTAATCGCCCAGCGACTCGCTGGTGTACGCGCCGAGGAAGATCGCGCCCGCGTGGCGCAGCAAGGGCTCCCAGCGGTGCGGATCGGCGCTGGAGACTTCCAGATGTTCCGGGGCGATGCGGTTGCTGATCTCGCAGGCCTCGTCCATCGACCGGGTCTGGATCAGTGCGCCCCGCCCTTCCAGCGACGCGCGGATGACGTCCTTGCGCGGCATGCCGGGCAGCAGGCGCTCGATGGCCTCGCGGACCTGGGCGATGTAGCCGGCATCCGGGCACAGCAGGATGCTCTGCGCCATCTCGTCGTGCTCGGCCTGGCTGAACAGGTCCATCGCGACCCAGTCCGGCGGTGTGGTGCCGTCGGCCAGCACGAGGATCTCGCTCGGACCCGCGATCATGTCGATGCCGACCTGGCCGAAGACGTTCTTCTTGGCGCTGGCGACGTAGGCGTTGCCCGGGCCGGTGATCTTGTCGACGCGCGGCACGGTCGCGGTGCCGTAGGCCAGCGCGGCCACCGCCTGCGCACCGCCGATGGTGAACGCGCGGTGCACGCCGGCGACGTAGGCCGCGGCCAGCACGAGCGGGTTCTTCTCGCCGCGCGGCGTCGGCACGACCATCACGATCTCGGGCACGCCGGCGACCTGCGCCGGGATGGCGTTCATCAGCACGCTCGACGGATAGGCGGCCTTGCCGCCCGGCACGTAGATGCCGACGCGGTCCAGCGGCGTGACCTTCTGGCCGAGCAGCGTGCCGTCCTCGTCGCGGTAGCTCCAGCTCTCGCCGCAGGCCTGCTTCTGTCGCTCGTGGTAGCTGCGCACCCGCGCCGCGGCCTGCGTCAACGCCTTCGCCTGTTCGGTGGGCAGGCCGTCGAAGGCGGCCTTGAGCTCCTCGCGCGTCAGCTCCAGCGTCGTCAGCGATTCCGCCTGCAGACCGTCGAAGCGCGCGGTGTAGTCGAGCACCGCCGCGTCGCCGCGGGCGCGCACGTCGGCCAGGATCTCGGCGACGCGCGTCTCGATCGCGGCGTCGGTCTCCGCCGACCAGTGCAGCACACGCTGGAACTGCGCCTCGAAGTCGGCGTCGGCAGTGTTGAGGGTGCGAAGGTTCGTCATGACGGACTCCGGAATCAGTCGGCGATCAGGCAGCAGCCGGGCCGCGGGTCAAGCAGCAGGTCAAGCAGCGGGGATGGCGGAAGCGATCGCGTCGATCAGCGGCTTGAGCGCCTCGCGCTTGAGCTTCAGCGCCGCCTGGTTCACGACCAGCCGCGAGGAGATGTCCATGATCCGCTCGACCTCCACCAGACGGTTCGCCTTCAGCGTGCTGCCGGTGGAGACCAGGTCGACGATGGCGTCGGCCAGGCCCGTCAGCGGCGCCAGTTCCATCGAGCCGTAGAGCTTGATCAGGTCCACGTGCACGCCCTTGTCGGCGAAATGCTGGCGGGCGATGGTCGTGTACTTGGTCGCCACGCGCAGCCGCGAGCCCTGGCGGACGGCGTTGTCGTAGTCGTAGTCGTCGCGCACCGCGACGCTCATGCGGCACTGCGCGATGCGCAGGTCCAGCGGCTGGTACAGGCCCGCGCCACCGTGCTCGATCAGCACGTCGCGGCCGGCCACGCCGAGGTCGGCGCCGCCGTACTCGACGTAGGTCGGCACGTCGGTCGCGCGCACGAGCACGACGCGCACCTCGGCCTGATTGGTCGGGAGGATCAGCTTGCGGGAGCTGTCCGGGTCTTCGAGCACCTGGATGCCGGCGGCGGCCAGCAGCGGCAGGGTCTCTTCGAAGATGCGGCCCTTGGAAAGTGCCAGGGTGATCATGCGGGGTCCTCGGTGAACGCGCGCTTCACGGGAAAGCGCCTCGGGCTGTGGCCTCGGTCGTTCAGGGGGACGGCAGCGGGTTCACCGGACGGGGACACACCGCCACCCGCCTGCAGGCCGGGTGGCTGTCAGTGATGGTGGTGCGCGGTGCCTTGCTGCGCGAACTCGTCGGGGGTCAGCGTCTTCATCGACAGCGCGTGGATCTGCTCGCGCATGCGATCGCCCAGCGCCTGGTACACGCGCTGGTGGCGCTTGATCCGGCTCAGGCCCTCGAACTCGGCCGACACGATCGTCGCGAAGAAATGGCGTCCGTCGCCCTCGACCTGGAGCTCGCTGCAAGCGAGTCCCTGGGCGATGTAGCTCTGGACTTCTGCGGGGGTCGGATCGGCCATGATGGGGAGGGATTCTACCTAAGGTCAGTGGCGGATCTTGTAGCCGCGGCGCAGCAGTTCCAGCGCGATGGCCGCGACCGCCGCGAAGGCGACGGCAACGACGCCCAGGCTGATCCACGGCGAGACGTCGCTGACGCCGAAGAAGCCGTGGCGGAAACCGTCGATCATGTAGAAGAACGGGTTCAGGTGGCTGACGCCCTGCCAGAACGGCGGCAGCGAATGCACCGAGTAGAAGACGCCCGACAGGAAGGTCATCGGCATGACGATGAAATTCTGGAAGGCGGCCATCTGGTCGAACTTCTCCGCCCACAGGCCGGCGATCAGGCCCAGCGAGCCCATCAGTCCGGCGCCCAGGATGGCGAAGGCCAGTACCCACAGCGGGTTGGCCATGCCCGGCGGCGCGAACCACACGGTGGCGATGAACACGCCCGCGCCCACCATTAGCCCGCGCAGGATGGACGCACCGGCATAGGCGAGGAACCAGGCCCAGTGCGACAGCGGCGTGACCAGCAGGAACACCAGGTTGCCGGTGATCTTGCTCTGGATCAGAGACGAGCTGCTGTTCGCAAAGGCGTTCTGCAGCACGCTCATCATCACCAGGCCGGGGATGAGGAAGCTGGTGTAGCCGACCGTGCCATAGACCTTCACGTGGTCCTCCAGCACATGGCCGAAGACCAGCAGGTACAGCACGGCCGTCAGCACCGGGGCGCCGACGGTCTGGAAGCCGACCTTCCAGAAGCGCAGGACCTCCTTGTAGAAGAGCGTGCGCGCGCCTTCGAGGCGGATCGGGAAGTGACTCGCGCTCATGTGCGGTTCCCCTGCATGATTTCGATGAAGACGTCCTCGAGGTCGGCGCGGCCGATCTCCAGGTCTTCGATGGGGACGGCGGCCTCGCGCAGGGTGCCCAGGATCTGTTCGACCTCGGCCGCGTCATGCGCGGTCAGCTGGACGATGCGGCCCGTGGTGCGGGCGCGCTCGGACAGGGCCAGCGGCAGCGCCGAATCGGTCTTGAACTGCAGCATCGTGGACGCGGTGCCCGCCAGCAGTTCCGACGTGCGGTTGAGCGCGACGATCTTGCCCTGCTTCAACATCGCGATGCGGTGGCAGAGCGCCTCGGCCTCTTCCAGGTAGTGCGTGGTCAGCAGGACGGTGTGGCCTTCGCGGTTCAGTCGCGCGATGAACTGCCACAGCGTCTGACGCAGTTCGACGTCGACGCCGGCGGTGGGCTCGTCCAGCACGATGACCGGCGGGCGGTGCACCAGCGCCTGCGCGACCAGCACGCGGCGCTTCATGCCGCCCGAGAGCTGGCGCATGTTGTTGTGGGCCTTGTCGGCCAGACCGAGGTTGAGCAGCAGCTCGTCGATCCAGTCGTCGTTGTTGCGCACGCCGAAGTAGCCGGACTGGATGCGCAGCGTCTCGCGCACGCTGAAGAACGGGTCGAAGACCAGCTCCTGCGGCACGATGCCGAGCTTCTTGCGGGCCTCGGCGTAGTCGTCGACGACGTCGTGGCCAAGCACCGACACCTGCCCGCCGCTGGCGCGGGACAGGCCGGCGAGGATGCTGATCAGGCTGGTCTTGCCGGCGCCGTTCGGGCCCAGCAGGCCGAAGAACTCGCCGGGCTGGATGTCGAAGCTGACGCCGTCCAGCGCGCGGAACTGGCCGTCGCGGTAGGTCTTGCTGACATTGCTGAAACGCAGGGCGGGCGGACCGCCGGCCGGCACGGACATGGCGGCCGACTGTTGTGGGGGGCTTCCGGGCATGGGCGGCGATTGTAGGCAGCGGGCCCGTCCCGCGCTGGCCTGGGGTCATGACAGAATGCGCCCACCTCCCCCACCCCTCAACGCCCCCGGGCCCATGGCCACCAAGAAGCCGCGCCGCACCGCCGAACGCATCCTCGAAGTCACGCTGGACCTGTTCAACCGCTTCGGCGAACCGAACGTCTCCACCACGCTGATTTCGGCGGAGCTCGGCATCTCGCCCGGCAACCTGTACTACCACTACCCGGCCAAGGACGAGCTGATCAACGCGCTCTTCAACCGCTACGACAAGGCCTTGTCGGAGCTGCTGGGCGCGGTGGGCAACGTGCGCAACGTGGAGGACGCCTGGCTGTTCTTCCACATGCTGTTCGAACTGATCTGGCAGCACCGCTTCCTGTACCGCGACCTCAACGACCTGCTGTCGAAGAACCGCAAGCTGGAGACGCATTTCCAGCACGTGCTGGAGCAGAAGACGCAGGCGATGGTGGGGATGCTGGGCGGATTGCAGGCCAGCGGCGCGTTGACGATGCAGGTCCGCGAGGCGGTGCCGACGGCCAACGCGATGGTGGTGCTGTTGAGCTACTGGCTGAGCTATGAATATGTGCGCGATCCGCGCAACGCGCTCGAGCCCGAGCAGGCCGGCGAAGCGCTGATGCGCGGCGCCTTCCACGTGCTGGGGCTGCTGCTGCCTTACCTGGACCCGACCTCGCGGGACCACCTGTTCCAGCTGGCGGGGAAGTATCAGCCACACGCGGGTGGTAACGCCCAAGCATGAACGGCCCCGTCCCGCCATTGGGACTCGGCGCTCTCTTGACGCTTGTCAAACCCTGCTCCATTTGACTCATCCCTGCCAGTCAGATTGACTGGCTTGAGTCATGCGCGTCCGCAGCTCGATGAATACGGTTCAGGGGCGGCGACATTGCCGCTGACTCGTTTGGAGCGATGAGCATGTTTCAGGAACTGAGGCCCACTGACTCTCTTCGTTCGAGCTTCAGGATCGCTCCGTGGGCGCCATCGTCCTTGATGAATGACTGGGAACGGTTGCGGCGCCGGGGGCCGACGGGGTTTGTCATTCGCTACGGCCTGCTGAGGATGGCGCCGGTGCTAGCGGCACCGACCGTGGCCATGGTGATCTTCAACGGCGTTGAACTCCCTTTGGCTCGCTGGCTCGTCCTGGCCGCGGCGTTCCTCGGACTTGGGATCCTCTGGGCCGTCATGACCTGGCACACCTGCCAGTCGCGATGGGCTCGGACGCATCCGGATGAAGCGCGTCGCAATTAGCAGCAAGCCCGGGTCCGGTCCTCCGCACAAACCCTGGATTCGTGCGAAGCCGGACCCCCTGGTCGCGGTTGGCGGCGGAAAACGACACCCTATAAATTAGGGATATCGTATTCACCGACATCAAGGGACCGATTCCATGAAGCGCATCCTGACCACCGCCGCCCTGCTGGCCCTGATCGCCCCGATGGCCCACGCCGCCACCGCCGAGAACGCCGACGCCAAGGCGCTGCGCGCCGAGTGCGCCAGCCAGCACGCCGTGAAGTTCGAGCAGGCCGCCGCCGCCAACGAGTACCGCTTCGTCTACAACCGCGGCGAGTACCGCGGCGAGGCCACCAGCGGCCAGGCGGTCTCCTGCGGCCAGACCCAGTACGCCGAGTACCTGGCCAGCGCCGACCCGGTCCGCGTGATGTCCGCCTACCCGACCGCCGCGGGCCGCCCGCAGCCGGCCAAGAAGGCCGCCGCCAAGTAATCGGTTCCGGTTTCGGAAATCCGGCGGCTGAGCCCCGGCGTCGAGACACCGGTTTCCGGAATCACGAACGCCGCCCTCGGGCGGCGTTTTACATGGCGCTGTTCTCCATGGCGGCGGGCGAGGCCCGCTGCGCCGGGGTCAGTCCTTGACCTCCCACGGCAGCATCAGCGCGAGCGTGAGCAGTTGCTGGAACTCGGGCTCGAAGTGGGCCACGATGCGTTCCGGATCGGGGCACAGGCCGGCGTCGGCGATCAGTCCGAACTGCACCTGACCGGCGTAGGTCAGGATGCTGATGCCCAGGCTCATGTCGCCCGCCTGCGGCGCCCAGAACATCACCCGCTCGACGGCCGAGCCGCACAGCTGCAACGCTTGCGTCGGCCCCGGCACGTTGGTCATCAGTGCCGTCGCCTTGCGTGAGAGCGTCTTCAGCATCGCCCGCTGGGCCGCCTTCTCGACCGAGCCCGATGTCGCCATCAAGCCCATCGCCAAGGCCGGCTGCAGGCTGTTCTTGAGCGCCTGCGTCTGCGCATGCACCGCGTAGAGGCGCTTGACCGGATTCGTGATGCCCACCGGCAGCGGCAACGGCACCATGCCGAAGCGGTTGCCCAACTGCCACGCGGTCTCCAGCGGACGCAGGTTCACCGGCACCAGCGCGCGGATCTCCTGGCCCCGGGTGTCGTCTCCGTGCTCGCGCAGGTAGAGCCCGAGCGCCCCGGCGACGCAGTTCAGCAGCACGTCGTTCACCGAGACGTTCATCGACTTGCCGACCGCCTTGACGGCGTCCAGCGGCAGCGGCGCGCCCCAGGCGACGCGCTTGGCGCGCCCGGCCTTGCCCTTGAGGCGCGTCTTCGCGTCGTCGGGTGCGTCGGTGAGCGCGGCGGCATCCTTGAGAACCTGCTTGCCCAGACGCTCGGCCGGCGAGGCGTCCGGCTTCCCGGATCCGGCGTGCTCCTGGATCTCACGGACGGTCCAGGCGTTGATCGGCTTGACCATCGCATCGGCAAGCCATTCGGGCTCGGCGGCCTCGTCGGCAGCGGTCTTCGCTGCCTTGGCCGTCTTGCCTGACTTCTCCTTCGCCTTCGTGGCCAGCAGCTTCGGCGGCACGGGACCGCCATCGGTGATCGACAGCAGCACCGCGATCAGCGCGATGCCATCGGCGATGCAGTGATGCACGCGCGCGATGAGCGCGCTGCTGCCGTCGTAATGCTCGATCAGGTGCAACTGCCAGAGCGGACGCGACGGATCCAGCGGCTCCGCGGCGAGGTCGGCGAGGCGGTCCTGCAGCGCACCTTCGAGCGGACGCCCGCGGCGGCGGTTCAGCGTTTCGGGGACGACGTGCCGCGTGATGTCGACCTCGGCGTCCTCGACCCACCAGGCGCTGTCACCGGCCTCGACGACTCGCTGTCTGAAGCGCGGGAAGCGGAGCAGCCGTTCGGCGACGCGCGTGCGCAGGTCGTCGAGCGACACGTGAGGCTTCAGCAGCAGCACACCGTGGATGATCATCCGGTTGGCTTCGGTGTCCAGGCGCAGCCAGGCGGTGTCGACCTTGGACATCGGCTCGGCGCCCTTCGGCAGGCCGTCCGGGCGGTCGGCGCTCTTCGCCCGATTGCCGTCCCCGTTTCCGCTGCCAGTCCCGGACGCCTTGCCCAGCGTCTTTGCGGCGGGCGCAAGCGTCGTGGGGGCGGCCTTCGACGACTTGGGCTTGGCGCTCCGGAGGGGGGACGGTCTGGACGCGGCGGGGGTGGGCAATGCAGTCTCCTGGGCGGACGGGGCAGAGGACGAAGCGAAGGATGAGGCGATGAAGCCCGGATCATCCGCCATCTAGAGAGGCGACCCCAGTCCGAACCTGGGGGTGGGGTGGGTAACATCGCGGCCATCCGTTCCGATTGTCGCCAACGGGACGCCCTGCTCACCGCCACGGGAGACACACCATGAGCCTGAAGGACCAATTCGACGCCGCCGTCGCCGATTCCAAGAATCTGCCCGAGCGCCCGGACAACCAGACGCTGCTGAAGCTGTACGCGCTGTTCAAGCAGGCGACGACCGGCGACGTCGAGGGCGACCGCCCCGGCATGACGGACTTCGTCAACCGCGCCAAGTGGGACGCCTGGAAGACCCTCGAGGGCAAGACCAACGATCAGGCGATGCAGGACTACATCGATCTGGTCGAAGGCTTGAAGTAAGCCCTCAAGGTCCGGCCGCAGCGCCGGCCATGCCATGAGGCCGCCCCGCAGGGGCGGCCTTGTCGTTTCTGGATTGCAGTGCGCGAACCGACGCGCAGGGCCACGCGGCTCAGCGCGCCAGCTCCGCCCGGCGCTCATCCTTCGGCAGCTTCGCCAGCCGCTGCACCTCGGCATAGAACCGCGGCCAGTCCGCGCCCTGCCGATCGAACAGCCGGACGAAGTCCGGCACCAGGTCCGTGTAGCTGCCCTGGATCGCCAGCGCCGGCGTGTTCAGGCCCAGCACCCAGCGGTCGAAGCGCGTGTCGCCGTTCCAGCGGTCGCGCTTGATCGCCTCGTATTCCGCGCGCAGCTTCGCAAAGGCCGCGGCCTTGCCGGCGCGCTTCTCGTCGTCGCTCGCCGTGCTGCGGAACACGTCCTGCAGTTGGTCCCGCGTGGACTTGAGCAAGACCTGGATCTCGTCCTGTCTGCGCCGCGACTGCTCATCGTCGCGCAGCGCCTCGGGCCGGTCCTTCAGCCATCGCCCCACGCCGATCTGCTCGACCGCCGTCGCGAAGCTCTCGTTGAACGCGGTGTCGTCGTTGGCATACGCGACCTGGTGGGCCAGTTCGTGGAAGATCATCCGCGCCAGCTGCGCCTCGGGGTAGCGGATGAAGGTGTTCAACAGGGGGTCGCCGCCCAGCCAGTTGCTCCAGCCCAGCGACGAATACGCCGGCACGCCGTAGACGTAAGGCTCCAAGCCCTGCTTGCGGAGTTCCTGCGCCAGCTCGCGCGCATCGTTGGGGTCGAAGTAGCCGCGGTAGCCGGCGCAGCCCATGATCGGGTAGCACCAGGTCTTGAGCTGCAGGCTCAGCTCCGGCGTCGCGACGACGTTCCACACCGCAGAGCCGCGCTTCAGGTCGGCATAGCGGCGGTAGCTGTCGTTGTCCGGCAGCTTCAGCTCCGAGGACGCGTAGTCGCGCAGCGACTTCGACAACTCGAGTTGCTTGCGCACTTCGGGGTCCAGGTCTTGCTGGCCCAGCCATTCATCGACCGGCTTGGCCGAGCGCACCAGCGACAGGTGCCCCGACAGCGACTGCCCGTAGTACGACAGCTGCGCGCAGCCGCCCAGCGCCGTCATCGCCAGCAGCAGCGGCGCGGCCAGCAGGACCAGCAGCAGTCGTCGCACGCGCTTCGTCATCGTTCCAGGCATCGTTCGGTGGTGTGACCTGTCGCGCTCACGCCGCGGACACTTCGACCAGGCAGTCGTAGAAACACGGGGCACGCCCCAGGTCGGTCAAGCGCTGGTGCGTGACCTCGTTGACGTTGCGCCCATCCGCGCCCAGCTTGCGCCACCAGATGCCCAGCCCGTGCACGACGCCCTCGCGGGCCCGTGCGCTCACGTCCAGCCGGCAGGCGTAGCTGCCGCGGTCGTTGAACACGCGCACCAGCTGGCCATCGCTGAGTCCGCGCGCCACCGCGTCGCCGGCGCTCATTTCAAGCACCTGCTCGCCCTCGATGTCACGCAGGCTCTTCACGTTCACGAAGGTGCTGTTCAGGTGGTTGCGCGCCGGCGGCGAGATCATCGCCAGCGGATATCGCGCCGCCAGCGCGGGATCGCTCGTGCGGCTCTCGTAGTTGGGCACGTAGTCCGCGCCGTGCGCATCGGCCTTGCCGTTCGACGACGGGAAGCCGCCCTCCGCGAACGGCGCCTCCGCCAGCGGCAGCTTGAACCAGCCGCGCTCGCGGAGTTGCGCCAGATCGACGTCGTCGCGGAAGGCCTGGCGCAGCAGCGCCTCGTCGTCATCGTGGAAGGCGGGTTCGTCGAAGCCCATCGCCGCGGCGAGTTCCCGGAAGACCTGCGTGTTCGGCCGGGCCTCGCCCACCGGCGCGATCGCCGGCTCATTCACCAGCACGTCCGTGTGGCCGTAGCTGGTGTGGATGTCCAGGTGCTCCATCTGCGTCGTCGCCGGCAGCACGTAGTCGGCCAGGTCGGCGGTGTCCGTCATGAAGTGCTCCAGCACCACCGTCAGCAGGTCCTCGCGCTGGAAGCCCGCCACCACCTTCGGCGACTCCGGCGCCACCGCGACCGGGTTGCTGTTGTAGACGATCAGCGCCTCGACCTTCGGGCCGAACGCGGGCGACGCCTCGCGCAGCAGGTCGTCGCCGATCGTGCTCATGTTGATCGTCCGCGACGGCCGGCCGGCGCGCAGGTCCGGACGCTCCAGCGTGGGGTTCTTGAACGGCGCGAACCAGCCCGAACTCGACAGCAGCAGCCCGCCCGCGCGATGTCGCCACGCGCCGGTCAGGCATGGCAGCAGCGCGATCAGCCGCACCGCATTGCCGCCGCCGCGCACGCGTTGCATGCCGTAGTTCAACCGGATCGCCGCGGGCGCCAGCGTCCCGTAGTCCCGGGCCAGGCCGCGGACCTCGTCCGCCGTGAGCCCGCATTCGGCCGCCGTGCGTTCGGGCGTCCATGCCAGCGCCCTTGCCTTCAATTCATCCCAGCCGTCAACATGCCGGAAGAGGTAGTCGTGATCGAGCCAGTCGTTGGCGATCAGCTCGTGCATCAGCCCCAGCGCCAGCGCGCCGTCCGTGCCCGGCAGCAGGGCCAGGTGTTGATGGCACTTGTCGGCGGTCTCGGTCCTGCGCGGATCGATGCAGATCAGCCTCGCGCCGTTGCGCTTGGCCTGGTTCGCGAAGGTCCAGAAATGCAGGTTGGACGCGATCGAGTTGCTGCCCCAGATCACGATCAGCTTCGCCTCCGCGAAGTGCGGCAGGTGCATGCCCACCTTGTGTCCGTAGGTCGCCGCCAGCCCCGCGCCGCCGGCCGATGCACAGATCGTGCGGTCCAGGCAGGACGCGCCCAGCCGGTTGAAGAAGCGCCCCGCCATCGCCTCGCCCTGCAGCATGCCCATCGTGCCGGCGTAGCTGTAGGGCAGGATCGCCTGCGGATCGCGCGCCGCGATGGCCTTCAGCCGGCCGGTGATCTCGGCGATCGCCTGGTCCCAGCCGATGCGCTCGAAACGCGGCGCTTCGTGCTTCGCGCTGATGCGCTTGAGCGGGTGCAGCACCCGCTCCTCGTGGTACGTCCGCTCGGGATACCGCGACACCTTCGTGCACAGCGCGCCGTGGGTGCTCGGATGCTCGGGCTGGCCCTGCACCTTCACGACCTTGCCGTCCTCGACCGTGATGCGCAGCGCGCAGGTATCGGGACAGTCGTGCGGGCAGGCCCCCTTGACGAATCGCGTGCCGCGATCGGCGGCCTGTGGCGGGAGGTTCACGGCGGCTTCAGAGAGGACGGACGACATGCGTCAACTATTGCACAGGCACCACACCCTTGCGTTTTCTTACCCGAGTCGGCGACAACGCTGGACGCACGAGCCGCTAAGCTCGCGCGCCAGGGGGCCGAAATAGGTCGTGTCGAGCCCCCTGGCGCGCTTGCCGTCCGGCGGACGCCACAATATCAATTCGCACCCCTCTGGGAGTCCCCCTTGGATCGCCGCCAACTTCTCGCCTCCGCCAGCGCCCTGGGCGCGCTCGCCACCCTGCCCCTCCCGACGGCCGTCCGCGCACAAGGCAAACGCCTGGTGCTGGGTCAGTCGGTGCCGCTGACCGGCGCCGCCGCCCAGCTGGGCATCCAGATGCAGGCCGGCGCCAAGCTGTTCTTCGACGCCCAGAACGCCGCCGGCGGCATCAACGGCACAACCATCGAGCTGCGCACGCTGGACGACGGCTACGAGCCCGACCGCTGCAAGGCCAACACGGAGAAGCTGATCGCCGACGACGTCTTCGCGCTGTTCGGCTATGTCGGCACACCGACCTCGCTGGCCGCGCTGCCGCTGGTCAACCAGGCCAAGATCCCCTTCGTCGCACCCTTCACCGGCGCCGAGGCGCTGCGCGATCCGTTCAGCCCGTGGGTCTACCACGTGAGAGCCTCGTACTACGACGAAACCGCCCTGATCGTGAAGCAGCTGACCCAGCTGGGCCTGATGCGCATCTCGGTCTTCCACCAGAACGACGCCTACGGCAAGGCCGGCCTGGACGGCGTGCTGCGCGCGATGAAGCCGCTGGCGCTCCAGCCGCAGGCCACGTCCACCGTCGAGCGCAACAGCGTCGAGGTGGCCAAGGCCGTCAAGGACCTGGTGCAGAGCGGCTCGCCGCCCGAAGCGATCGTCATGATCAGCGCCTACAAGAGCTGCGCCGCCTTCATCCGCGCCGCGCGCAAGGCGGGCTACGGCGGCGTGTTCTACAACGTGTCCTTCGTCGGCACCCAGTCGCTGCTGGACGAGCTCGGCCAGGACGCGATGGGCGTGGTCGTCAGCCAGGTCATGCCCTACCCGTTCGGCTCTCAGGTCGGCGTGGTGCACGAGTACCAGCAGGCCGCCACCAAGGCCGGCCAGAAGTTCAACTACACCGCCATCGAGGGCTACATCGGCGCCAAGGTCATCAGCGAAGGCATCCGCCGCATGACCCGTCCGACCCGCGAGGGCCTGGTCGCGGCGCTCGACACGCTCGCGAACTACAACGTCGGCGGCTTCAACGTGAACTTCCGGCCCAACAAGCATGTCGGCTCGAGCTTCGTCGAGATGACGATGCTGACCAACGACGGGCGCGTGAAGCGCTGATCTGCCTACCCCCGGGCAGACCCGGGGCGCTGGATCGCACGCCGTCGGCGGTGCCGGTCCAGGCCCGCGAGTACACTGGTCCGACCACAGCGGCGCCGCCCTGAGCGGCGCCGCGGCCTTTCTGGCCCGCGGCAAGCCCGACGCGCTGTCGCGACGACATCGGAGTGCCCGCACATGAAGCTGATCGAACCCATCCTGGCCGACGCCCCGGCCATCGCCAAGCTGCGACGTGACCTGCACGCGCATCCCGAACTCTGCTTCCACGAGGACCGCACCGCCGACGTCGTCGCGCAGGCGCTGACCGACTGGGGCATCGAGATCCACCGCGGCCTGGGCAAGACCGGCGTGGTCGGCATCATCAAGGGCCGCGACGGCGGCGCCAGCGGCCGCACGCTGGGCCTGCGCGCCGACATCGACGCGCTCCCGATCACCGAGCACAACACCTTCGCCCACGCGAGCAAGCACCCCGGCAAGATGCACGCGTGCGGCCACGACGGCCACACCGCGATGCTGCTGGCCGGCGCCAAGCACCTGGCGGCGCACCGCGACTTCGACGGCACCGTCTACGTCGTCTTCCAGCCGGCCGAGGAAGGCGGCGGCGGCGCCCGCGAGATGATCAAGGACGGGCTGTTCACGAAGTTCCCGATGGAAGCCATGTTCGGCATCCACAACTGGCCCGGCATGGCGGCCGGCCAGTTCGCGCTCAAGAGCGGCCCGGTCTTCGCCTCGAGCAACGAGTTCAAGGTCACCATCAAGGGCAAGGGCGCGCACGGCGCGATGCCGCACCTGGGCACCGACCCGGTGGTGGTGGCCGCGCAGCTGGTGCAGGCCTACCAGACCATCATCACGCGCAACAAGCGGCCGATCGACGCGGGCGTGATCTCGGTGACGATGATCCACGCCGGCGAGGCCACCAACGTCATCCCCGAACGCTGCGAGCTGCAGGGCACCGTCCGCACCTTCACGCTGGAGACGCTGGACCTGATCGAGCGCCGCATGAAGCAGATCACCGAGGCGACGGGCGACGCCTTCGAGGTGGAGTGCGAGTTCTCCTTCCACCGCAACTACCCGCCGACGATCAACCACCCCGCCGAGACCGAGTTCGTCCGCGGCGTGCTGACCGAGATGCTGGGCGCGCCCAATGTGCAGGCGTTCGAGCCCACGATGGGCGCCGAGGACTTCAGCTACTACCTGCAGGCCGTGCCGGGCTGCTACTTCCTGATCGGCAACGGCGACGGCAGCCACCGCGAGGGCGGCCACGGCCTGGGGCCCTGCATGCTGCACAACCCGAGCTACGACTTCAACGACGAGCTGATCCCGCTTGGCGGATCGATGTGGGTGCGGCTGGTCGACGCCTGGTTCAAGCAGCCCCGGCCCGCCAAGGCCTGAGCGCCAGACACCTTCGACCAGCATCCAG
The DNA here is from genome assembly GCF_059416045.1 of Roseateles sp. GW821-FHT09G03. NCBI lineage: Bacteria > Pseudomonadati > Pseudomonadota > Betaproteobacteria > Burkholderiales > Sphaerotilaceae > Roseateles > Roseateles sp. GW821-FHT09G03. Next base: position 34,946 of record NZ_JBWKOK010000011.1, on the reverse strand, counting down.
CCAGACCCCCTCCAGCCTCCCGCCCGATGACCGCCCCGATTGCGCCCGACCAGGAAAAGACCGTCCTCGACGACACCCACCGCTGGCTGCAGCGGGCGGTGATCGGCTTGAACCTGTGCCCCTTCGCCAAGAGCGTCGAGGTGAACCAGCGGCTGCGCACCGTGGTCAGCGCGGCGCGCACGCCGGAGGACCTGCTCAAGGACCTGGCGCACGAACTGCTCGCGCTCAACCGCGCTGATCCGGACGAGACCGAGACCACGCTGCTGGTCCACCCCTGGGTGTTGAACGATTTCCTGGACTTCAACGACTTCCTCGGCGCCGCCGACGCGCTGGTCGAAGACCTGGACCTGGACGGCGTGCTGCAGGTGGCGAGTTTCCACCCGGACTACCAGTTCGACGGCACCGACGTGGACGACGTCGACAACCTCAGCAACCGCTCGCCGTATCCCACGCTGCACCTGCTACGCGAGGAGAGCATCGAACGCGCCGTCGAGACCATGCCCGACACCGACGCCATCTACGAGGCCAACATCGACACGCTGCGCCGCATCGGCCGCAAGGGCTGGGATGCGCTGGACGTCGAGGCGAAGCTGCCGCTGGCCCAGCGCACCACGCGCGAGGACTGAGGCCGGCGGGAGGCCGCTGGCCCTCACCCCTGCCATCTCCCGCAAGCGGGAGAGGGAGTAATGCCGGCGCCCTTCTTGCCCCCTCTCCCGCTTGCGGGAGAGGGTTGGGGTGAGGGCTGCGGTCGCGGCATACCTGATGTCCTGATTTGACGGCGACTGGTCCGCCGGCGGCGCGACGGACCGAGCCGCGGCCGGCACGATGACTCCCATCAACCACCCGATGGAGTCCTCGATGACCACCGCCTCGAACGCTGCTGCCGCCACCCCCACCACCGCCGTCCTGCTGATCGACGTGCAGGAGTCGTTCCGCCATCGCCCGTACTGGGACGAGAGCACGTGGCCGGCCTATCTGGAGCGCACCAACGCCCTGCTCGACGGCGCCGCGGCCCGCGGCCTGCCGATCATCCGCATCCTCCACAGCGACGGCCCCGAGTCGGCGGACAACCCCTTCTCGCTGCTCAGCGGCCACGTCCGCCCGCTGGACGGACTGGCCCAGGTGCCCATCGCCGCCGAGTTCCTGAAGCGCCGCCACAGCGCGCTGGTCGGCACTGGCCTGACCGTGTGGCTGACCGAGCAAGGCATCCGCCGGCTGATCGTCGCCGGCATCCGCACCGAACAGTGCTGCGAGACCACCACCCGCCATGCCAGCGACGAGGGATGGACCGTCGACTACGTGACCGAGGCGACGCACACCTTCCCGATCCCGCATGCCAGCGGCGTCGTGGTCGGCGTCGACGACCTCAAGCTGCGCACCGAGGTCGCCCTGCAGGGCCGCTTCGCCGAGATCGTGACGGTCGAGCAGGCGCTGGCCCGCGCCGGCTGAGCGCATACTGCGGCGATGTCCATTTCCGACACTGCCACCGATTCCGGTGCCGTTCCTGGCGCCGGACCCATCGACGTCTGGATCCTGGTCGAGCGCCACACGCTGTTGCTCGACCTGGCGGGCGCCGCCGAGGCGCTCCGGCTCGCCAACCAGGCCCTGCGCCGGCGCGGCGAGCCGGAGGCATTCCGTCTGCGCTACTGCGCCGTGGCCGATTCGGCCTTGAGCTCGGTCGGCCTGACGCTCGCCGCGCTCGAGCCGCTGCCCACGCTGGGCGCGCGCGATTGGCTGGTCCTGAGCGGCCGACGGCACCCGCATCCGGACGATGCGCCGGCCGGCACCAGTGATCGGGAAGAAGACCTTCGCATCGAACGCTGGCTGCATCGCGAAGGCGGCGCGCTGCTGGCCGGCGGCCAGGGCCGGCTGCTGAGCATCTGCGCCGGCGCGTTGCTGGCGGCGCGGGCGGGGCTGCTCGACGGGCGGCGCTGCACGACGCACCACGAGGCACTCGACGCCCTGCGCGACGCGGCCCCGCGCGCCGACGTCCAGGCCAACCGCGTCTTCGTGCTGGACGGCGCGCTGGCCAGCAGCGCCGGAATTACAGCGGGCATCGACCTGGTGCTGGCGCTGATCGCCGATCACTGCGGCGAGGTGATCGCCGCGTCGGTAGCGCAGGTGATGGTCGTTTATCTGCGCCGCGGTGCGCAGGATCCTGAGCTCTCGCCGATGCTGGCGAACCGGCACCACATGCATGCCGCGCTGCACCGCGTGCAGGACGCGGTCTGCGCCGACCCTCGCGCCGACTGGAGCCTCCCCCGCATGGCCGAGGTCGCGCACGTGACGCCGCGCCACCTCACGCGGCTCTTCACCCAGCACGGCGGCACGACGCCGCTCGACTACCTGTGCGCGATCCGGCTCGAGCTGGCGCGACGGGAACTCCAGCGCGGCGCGCGCCCGGCGCAGGCGGCGCTCGCCGCGGGTTTCAGTTCGGACCAGCAACTTCGCCGCACCCGCCGCCGGATGAGCACGCCCGCCTAACATCGAGGTCGGTGGGTCCGCCTCCTGGTGAACCCTTGCTGGCCTGCCTTTTGCCCTGCGCAGGGCTAGCACAATTCACATAAATCCAAGTCAAGCGGGTTTCGTGCACTTCTGGTAACTTGCGCGCCCACAGTGAACGAGGAGCGGCATTTGAACGACTGGTTGAAGCGACTGGAGGCCCTGGATCCGGCCCGTCTGGCGGGCATGCGCCGCGGCGTGGAGAAGGAAAGCCTGCGCGCGCAACCGAGCGGCGCCTCCCTCGCGCTGACGCCGCATCCGACGGCGCTCGGCTCTGCGCTGACGCACGAGACCGTCACCACCGACTTCAGCGAATCGCAGCTCGAACTGATCACCGGCGTGCACGCGTCCGCCGAGGACTGCGAACGCCAGCTCACCGAGATCCACCAGGCCGTCTACCGCAGTCTGGGCAATGAGCTGATGTGGGCGTCGAGCATGCCCTGCCAGCTCCCGGCCGACGAGACCATCCCCATCGGCCGCTACGGCGCCTCCAACATCGGGCGCGCCAAGAGCGTCTACCGCATGGGCCTGGGACACCGCTACGGGCGGCGCATGCAGACCATCTCGGGCATCCACTACAACTGGTCGATGCCGGGCCTGGACAACGCCGACCACTTCGCGCTGATCCGCAATTTCCGCCGCCACTCCTTCCTGCTGCTGACGCTGTTCGGCGCGTCGCCGGCCCTGTGCGCGAGCTTCGTGGCCGGCCGCGAGCACGGCCTGCAGCCGCTGACCGACGGCACGCTGCACATGCCCTACGGCACCTCGCTGCGCATGGGCCGCCTCGGGTACCAGAGCGATGCGCAATCGTCCCTGGCGGTCAGCTACAACAGCATCGACGGCTACGCGGCCTCGCTGCAGGACGCGCTGACACGCCCCTATGCGGCGTACGAGAAGGTGGGCGTCGTCAACCCGGGCGGCGAGTACAACCAGCTGTCGACGACGCTGCTGCAGATCGAGAACGAGTTCTACGGCACGATCCGTCCCAAGCGCACGATCCGCTCCGGGGAACGGCCGCTGCACGCGCTGCGCGAGCGCGGCGTCGAATACATCGAAGTCCGCTGCATGGACCTGGACCCGTTCGAGCCGGTCGGCATCGCCGCGAGCACGATGCGCTTCCTCGACCTGTTCCTGCTGCACTGCTGGCTCACCGACAGCCCGAACGACACGCCGGAGGAGCTGGGCGCGCTGGCGCGCAACCAGCACCGCACGGCGTCCGCCGGCCGCGAACCCGGCCTGAAGCTGGAGCGCCGCGGCGGCGAGGTGTCGCTGCGCGACTGGGGCCGCGAGCTGCTGACCGAGTTCGCGCCGATCGCGGCCAAGGTGGACGCCACGCTGGGCGGGTCGCTGTACCGCGAGGCGCTCGCGCAAGCCAGCGAGCGCTGGGACGCTCCCGATCAACTCCCGTCGGCCCGCGTGCTGGCGGCCATGCGCGCGCAGTACGCGTCGTCGCACCTGGCCTTCGTCGCGGCGCAGTCGGAGGTGTCCCGCCGCCAGATGCTGGAGGCGCCGCTGCCCGAGGGCCTGATGGCGCGCTTCGACCAGTCGGCGCGCGCGTCGCTGGAAGCACAGGCGGCGATCGAAGCGGCGGATACCGTCGACTTCGAGACCTTCCGCCAGCAGTACCTCGATCCCGCGCAGCTGCGCGGCTGAGCGTGGTTGCGCTCGGCTGACGCTGGACCGCGGCTCAGCCCGGCAGCGACGAGCTGCGCAGTTCGTCGTGGCGCTTCTGCAGTTCCTGGCGCAGCTTCTTGCGCTCGAGCGCCGCGTCCCAGCGGCGCTTCTCGTCCGGCGTCGTCGGCGTGCGCGGGGGCACCGGCACGGGGCGACCGTCCTCGCCAACCGCCACCATCGTGAAGAAGCAGCTGTTGGCGTGACGCACCACCTGGTCGCGGATGTTCTCGGTAACCACCTTGATGCCGATCTCCATCGACGAAGTGCCGGCGTAGTTGACCGTCGCCAGGAAGCTGACCAGTTCGCCGACATGGATTGGCTGGCGGAACATCACCTGGTCCACCGACAGCGTCACCGTGTAGCGGCCCGCGTACCGGCTGGCACAGGCGTACGCGACCTGGTCGAGCAGCTTCAGGATGGTGCCGCCGTGCACGTTGCCGGAGAAGTTGGCCATGTCCGGCGTCATCAGCACCGTCATCGTGAGTTGATGGGAAGGCAGGTCCATGGCGCGGGATCCGGCATCGGATCAGGGAGTGAGGGAGTGGCCGCCATGGTGCCAGACTCCGGGGCGGCTGCGGCTCACTCTTCTGGCGCTTGCCGCTGACACGCGCGTCGGTTAGGGTGCGCGGCAGGAGGTTCCATGGTCCAGGTCCAGCAGCAGAGCATCATCGAGACGCGCGGTGCCCAGATGTTCCCCGCGCTCGGCGTCGCCGATATCGCGCGCGTGGCGCGTTTCGGCCGGTTCCGGCGTTATTCCCAGGGCGAGTGGGTGGTCCGTGCCGGCGACACCGGCATGGGCATGATCCTGATCCTCAGCGGCGAGATCACCGTGTCGCAGCGCGACAGCCTCGGCCACGTGACGCCGATCCACCGGCACGGCCCCGGCGGCTTCCTGGGCGAGGTCGGCCAGCTCAGCGGCCGGCCCTCCTTCATCGACGCGATCGCCGAGACCGAGGTCGAGGCCGTCGACGTCAGCCCGCCGCAACTGCGCGCGCTGCTGATCGGCGAGGCCGACCTCGGCGAGCGCCTGACCCGCGCCTTCATCCTCCGCCGCGTCGGACTGATCGAGGCCGGGGCCAGCGGCGCGACGCTGATCGGCCGCGGCAAGTCCGCGCCGGTGATGCGGCTGCGCAGCTTCCTGGGCCGCAACGGCTACCCGCACCAGCAGTTGGAGCCCGACCAGAACGAGGACGCCAAGGCCCTTGCCGACCAGTACATGACCGAGGGCGTGCAGATGCTGGTCATCTGCCCCGGCGGCGAGGTGCTGGTCGACCCGACGGACGACGAGGTCGCGCGCTGCATGGGCATCGTCGACATGCGCGAGCGCACCGAGCTGTACGACGTGGCCATCATCGGCGCGGGCCCGGCGGGGCTGTCGTCCGCCGTGTACGCGGCGTCCGAGGGCCTGTCGGTGCTGGTGCTGGACTGCCGCTCGTTCGGCGGCCAGGCCGGCGCGAGTTCGCGCATCGAGAACTACCTCGGCTTCCCCACCGGCATCTCCGGCCAGGCGCTGGCGGGGCGCGCCTTCGTCCAGGCCCAGAAGTTCGGCGCGGACATGCTGATCCCCGCCAAGGTCACCCAGATGAGCTGCGAGCGGCAAGGCATGGAGGACGAACTCCACCTGTCGCTCGAGGACGGCCGCAAGGTGCGCGCGCGCACCGCGGTGATCGCCACCGGCGCGCGCTACCGCCGGCCCGAGATCGACGCGCTGACGCGCTTCGAGGGGCGCGGCGTCTGGTACTGGGCCTCGCCGATCGAGGCCCGCATCTGCAGCCGGCAGACGGTGGTCATCGTCGGCGGCGGGAACTCGGCGGGGCAGGCGGCGGTGTTCCTCTCCAACCACGCGGCCAAAGTCATCATGTTGATCCGCGGTCCGGGCCTGGCGGCGACGATGTCGCGCTACCTGATCGATCGCATCCAGGGCACGGCCAACATCGAACTGCAGCCGCACCAGGAGCTGAAGGAACTCGAAGGCGGCGACTCGCTCGAAGCGGTGACCTGGCGCGACCGACGCAACGGCCAGGAGAAGCGTCTCGCGCTGCAGCACCTGTTCATGTTCATCGGCGCCGAGCCGGAGACCGGCGTGATCGCCGAGTGCGGACTGGAACTCGACAAGGCCGGCTTCATCATCACGGGCCGCGCCTGCGCCTGCCCGCTGTCCGAATACAAGCCGGAGCCGCTGGAGTCGAGCATCCCCGGCGTGTTCGCCGTCGGCGACGTGCGTTCGGGGTCGGTGAAGCGCGTCGGCGGCGCGATCGGGGAAGGCGCACAGGTCGTCGCCAGCATCCACCAGTACCTGGCCCGCCAGGACGCGGCGCGCGCCGAGCGCCTCAGCCCTGCCGCCGTCGCCCGCGCGTCGGTCTGAGCCAGCGCCCCACGCCGTCACCGGCGTGCGGCTTCGCCTTAGAATGCGAATAATTGTTATTTGCAAACTGGGCGCCGTCCGATGCTGTCTCCCGAATCCCGCCGTAAATCCAGCCGTCTCTGGGCCTGGCCGATCGCGCTGGGCCTGCTGAGCACCTCCGGCCTGCTGACCGCGCTGGTGTCCGACGAGTGGGGCGATGCCTGGTCGTGGGTCGGCCTGGGCGTGCCGGTGGCGGTCATCGCCTGGTACGCATGGCGGCCACAGCGCTCCCAACCCAAGGCCTGAGGACACGACGATGCTGAGCTCGCGCGCCATCCGCGTCTGGACCTGGCTCCACAAGTGGACGAGCCTGGTCTGCACGCTCTTCATGCTGCTGCTGTGCCTGACCGGCCTGCCGCTGATCTTCCATCACGAGATCGGTCACCTGCTCGGCGACGAGATCGAGGCGCCGGAGCTGCCCGCCGCGATGGACAAACAGCGCGTGTCGCTGGACGTGATGGCCAAGGCGGCCAACGCGGTGCACCCGACGATGGTCATCCAGTACGCCGGCGAGAACGAGGACGACCCGCGCCTGTGGTGGTTCACGCTCGCGCCGACCCCGGCACCGACCGACCAGTTCAAGTCGGTCGCCGTCGACGCGCGCACCGGCCTGGCCGTGCGCGAGTACCGCATCGGCGAAGGCTTCATGGACCTGATGTTCCGGCTGCACGTCGACCTGTTCGCGGGTCTGCCGGGCAAGCTCTTCCTCGGCCTGATGGGCCTGCTGCTGCTGATCGCGCTGGTCAGCGGCGTGGTGCTGTACGCGCCGTTCATGCGCAAGCTCGACTTCGGCGCGGTGCGCAAGGACCGCTCGACGCGCGTGAAGTGGCTGGACCTGCACAACCTGATCGGCATCGTGACGCTGGTGTGGTGCTTCGTCGTCGGCGCGACCGGGATGATCAACACCTGGGCGGAACTGCTGGTGCAGTACTGGCAGTACGACAAGGTCACCGCGCTGCTGGCGCCGTACAAGGACCAGCCGCTGCTGACCGCCGTCGAGCGCGCGCCGCTGCAGGGCTCGATGGACACGGCCATGAAGGTCGGCGACAAGCGCAAGGTCTCGTTCATCGCGTTCCCGGGCACGGCGTTCTCGAGCCCGCACCACAACACCTTCTTCCTGAAGGGCACGACGCCGCTGACCTCCAAGCTGCTGCAGCCGCTGCTGATCGACGCGAAGACCTCGCAGCTGACGGCCGCGCCGGAACTGCCGTGGTACCTGACGGCGCTGCTGGTGTCGCAGCCGCTGCATTTCGGCGACTACGGCGGCATGCCGATGAAGATCCTCTGGGCGCTGCTGGACGTGGCGACCATCGTCGTCCTCGGCAGCGGCCTGTACCTGTGGCTGCGCAAGCCGCACGGTGCGCGCAAGGGCGCGAAGGGCACGGCGGCGTTGACGGCTTCGACGGCCGACACCGACGACGACCTGGACGACGCCAAGAATCCTGAAACCGCGGCCGCCTGATCGCCAGTCCGCACGATCGCACTCACCGCACATGCCCGATTCGAACAAGCCCGACTCCCCCAAACACCAGATCGAGAGCCTGCAATCCAGCGGCCTGAAGGCCACGCTGCCGCGCATCAAGGTGCTGCAGATCTTCGAGCAGTCGGACCAGCGCCACCTCAGCGCCGAAGATGTCTACCGCGCCCTGCTGCTGGACGGCGCGGACATCGGCCTGGCGACGGTGTACCGGGTGCTGATGCAGTTCGTCGAGGCGGGGTTGCTGGCGCGCCAGCACTTCGAATCGGGCAAGGCCGTGTTCGAGCTCAACTCCGCGCAGCACCACGATCACATGGTGTGCCTGGCCTGCGGCCTGGTGGAGGAGTTCTACGACGCCGGCATCGAACAGCGCCAGCGCGAGATCGCCGAGGAGCGGGGCTACGAACTGGTCGAGCACGCCCTCGCGCTCTACGGGCTGTGCTCGAACCCCGAGTGCCGGGCGAAGCGGAGCCGCTGAATCCGAAGCGATTTTGGCGGCCGACGTGGCGGGCGCCGCACAATCCGGCACATCCCTGTTGAATACTGTATGGACATACAGTACATTTCCATCCATCGCAGCCAACCCGGCTGCAGCAGGAGATGGTCATGCAGATGCTCAAGCAAACGGTCTGGTCTTCGTTGAACAACGCGGATGCCTGGGTGGTCTGCATCGGCGTCATGTCCTGCCTGGGATTGGCGACGGGTTTGCTCGGCTGAGATCCTAGCTCAGCCTGGCGAATCTTCGCCTCCGGTGTTCCGTTCGCGGAACCACTGCCCCTGCTTCGAGGGGCCACTTTCAGTTCTCAAAGCCTTCGTCCGCTCGACTTGAGCAACGCCTGACCCCGGTCCTGGACGTTGCTCAAGCGGCGGACTTTTTTTGTCCGCGCCTTCCGCGCGTTCCGCTCGTTCCGCTCTTTGCCCGCTTCCCGGCCTCCGCCTGCGCGGCCTGCTGGTCCTTCACGAAATCGACGAAGGCGCGCAGCGGCGCGGGCAGATAGCGCCGGCCCGGGTAGTAGAGGAACGGACCGCTGAAGGACACCCACCAGTCCTCGAGCACCGGCACGAGCGCGCCGCTCTCCAGGTGCGGCCGCACCCAATCCTCGAAAGTCTGGATGACGCCGCAGCCGTGAACCGCCGCGTCGATCGCCAGGTCCAGGCCGCCGCCGAGGCGCACGATCATCGGCCCGTCGGGATCGACGGTCACGGACTCGCCCTCGCGTTGGAACTCGTAGGCCGGCATCGTGCCGCTGGGGAAGCGGCCGCGCAGGCAGCGGTGGGCGAGCAGGTCGCGCGGATGCGCCGGCTGGCCGTGCTCGGCGAGGTAGGCCGGCGACGCTGCGGTCGCCAGACGCTGCGTCCGCGGGCCGATCGGCACGGCGATCATGTCCTGCTCCAGACGCTCCTCGTAGCGGATGCCGGCGTCGCAGCCCGCAGCCAGCACGTCGACGAAGCTCTCCTCCACGGTGATGTCGAGCTTGATGTCCGGGTACGCCTTCAGGAAGGCCGGGACGATCTGCGGCAGCACGAGCCGCGCGGCGCTTGCAGGCACGTTGAGCCGCAGCGTTCCGGCCGGCCGCTCACGAAAACCGTTGACGACGTCCAGCGCCGCCTCGACCTCGCCCAGCGCGGGCCCGAGCCGGTCCAGCAGGCGCGCACCGGCCTCGGTCGGCGCGACGCTGCGGGTGCTCCGGTGCAGCAACCGGACCCCGAGCTTCGCCTCCAGTCGCCGCACGGCCTCGCTCAGCCCTGAGGGACTCAGGCCCGACTGCCGGGAGGCCTCCCGGAAACCACCCGACCGCGCCACGGCGAGGAAGGCCGACAGATCGCCAAGTTCCATCTCACTGTCCTTGATTCCGCACAGCCCGTGCGGATTCGATCCCCTTATCGTACGACCGCGCGCTGCCTACAGTCCTTCCACGACGTCGCCGATCTCCCCCGAAGTTCATTCGAAGTTCACCCGAACTCCCCCGAAGCATTGAAGGATTCCCCATGAGCAGCACTTCTCCCCGTCTCCTCGACCAGGCCGGCACGTTCAGGCTGGGTTCCCGCACGGTGACGCGCATCGGCTACGGCGCGATGCAGCTGGCCGGCCCCGGCGTCTTCGGTCCGCCGAAGGACCGCGCCGCCGCGGTCGCCGTGTTGCGCGAGGCCATCGCGCTGGGCGTCGACCACATCGACACCAGCGACTTCTACGGCCCGCACGTCACCAACCAGATCATTCGCGAGGCGCTCCATCCTTACCGCGACGGTCTCACGATCGTCACCAAGGTCGGCGCCCGGCGCGGCGAGGACGCCTCGTGGCAACCGGCGCAGTCGGCCGAGGCCTTGACGCAGCAGGTCCACGACAACCTCCGCAACCTGGGCCTGGACGTGCTCGACGTCGTGAACCTGCGCAGCATGATCGACGTGCATGGCCCGGCGGAAGGCTCGCTGGAACCACAGCTGACCGCGCTGGCGAAGCTGCAAGGGTCAGGTCTGATCCGCCACATCGGGTTGAGCAACGTGACAGCGCGTCAGGTCGCCGAGGCGCGCCAGATCGTTGAGATCGTCTGCGTGCAGAACCAGTACAACCTCGCGCATCGCAACGACGATGCGTTGCTCGACCAGTTGGCTGGGGAAGGCATCGCCTTCGTCCCGTTCTTCCCGCTCGGCGGCTTCTCGCCGCTGCAGTCGGACACGCTGTCGGCCGTCGCCGCTGAACTCGGCGCGACACCGATGCAGGTGGCGCTGGCCTGGCTGCTGCAGCGCTCGCCCAACCTCGTGCTCATCCCGGGTACTTCGTCGGTCGACCACCTGCGGCAGAACTTGCAGGCGGCCGCGCTGACGCTTTCCGCCGATGCCGTGCGCCGGCTCGATGCGATGGCGTCCGTCGGCAGGCATTGACACTGCCATCGCCACATCGGTCGCCATCGGGACTGCCGTCGCCAAGCGCGGGCTCTCCGCACAGCATGGGGGATCCCTCCAGGACCCCCAAGCAGTACTCCGGCCCCAGTGGGACCGGAGCGCTCGCGCTTGCTCAGAGCGGCGTCAGTACCGGCTCGCCGGCTTCCCAGCGACGGGCGTTCTCGAGGAAGAGGTCGACGGTGGCCTGCACGGACTCCGGCGACCAGCCCGCGATGTGCGGCGTGAGGATCACGTTCGGGAAACCGAGCAGCGCCTCCGGCGGCTTCGGCTCTGACTCGTAGACGTCGAGCGCCGCGCCGCCGAGTTCGCCAGCTGCAAGGGCCGCAGCCAGCGCGGCCGTGTCGACCAGGCTGCCGCGGGCGATGTTGACGACGTGGCCCTGCGGGCCGAGCGCCTTCAGCACCTCGGCATTGACGATGTGTTTGGTGGTCGGGCCGCCCGGCGCGGCGACGATCAGGAAGTCCGCCCAGTGCGCCAAGTCGAGCGCCGAGCCGAAGTACTGGCAGCCCACGGAATCGTTGCGCTCGCGGCGGTTGTGATAACCGACCTCCATGTCGAAGGCCAGTGCCCGCTTGGCGATGCGCAGCCCGATGGTGCCCATGCCGAGGATGCCCAGCTTGCGCCCGTTGACGCTGGGTCGAAGCGGCAGCACGTCGCGCCAGAGGCCGGCGCGCAGTGCCTGCTCCTGCTGCGGCAGCGCGCGCACAGAGGCGAGCAGCAGCGCCATCGCGTGATCGGCGACGCACGAATCGTTGGTGCCGGCGCCGTTCCACAGCGTGAGGCCGCGCGCCTTGGCGGCGGCGAGGTCGATGGCCTCGTAACCCGCGCCCTGGGCCGCGGCGACGCGCAGCCGGGGCATCGCCGCGATCTCGTCGGCGCGCAGGCCGACGGCGCCGATGGTGAGGACGATCTCGATGTCGGCGCCGTGTTCGGCGACGGCCTTCGCGCGGGTATCGGCGGTCGGCGCGTAGATCACGTCATAACGCGCGCGGAACTGCGAGAGGTGCTCTTCCGCCGTCGGCATCAGGACAAGCAGCTTGCGGGGAGAGCCGGACGAGGGACTGGCGGACGAAGGGTTGGCGGACACGGCGACCTCATGGAGTCAGGGAGTTCGCCGTCGATGATAGGAGCGCCATCGCGCATGCCTGCCAGGGCGCGCACGCGCTTCGCACGCGGTGAGGCTCAGTCCTCGTCGAGCGGAAAGCGCGCCGCCCAGAATTCCTGCAGCCGCGAGTCCGCGTCGACACGGCGAACGATCGGGGACATCGTCGGCGCGACCTCATAGAAACGCTCGCGCCACGGGCCGAAGCGCGACACGACCGCCACATACAGGTCAAGGACGGACAGCTCGTCGCCGAGCAGGTACTGGCCGGGGGTCATCTGCGCGTCCATGACGCCCCAGCAGAACGCGATGCGATCGTGGACCGCGTCGACCACCTGATCGCGCTGGTCGGGCCGCGCGCCGATGCGGGTCACGTCCGGCTTGATCCAGTGCAGCGAGTAGATCGCCGACGACACGAACACCATCCAGCGCAGGAACTCCGCGCGCCGCGGGTCGTCGACCGCGGGCGCGAGCCGCGCCTGCGGATGCGTGTCGGCGAGGTGGATCAGGATGGCGGCGCTCTCGGTCATCACGCGGCCGGCGTCGTCGACCAGCGTCGGGATCTGCCGCATCGGATTGGCCGCGCCGACGCGCACCCGGGCGGCCTCGGCCTCCCAGGTCGCGCCCTCGATCAGGTCGACCTCGATGCCCAGCAGCGTCAGCGTGGCTTCCACCGCCGTCGATCCGGAGGCCGCCGATCCGAAGAGAGTCCAACCCATGCGCATGTCCCGAAGTGGTCAGCGCATTGAACCACTCAAGGCCGCTCGCCGCGCGCCATCCTTGCGCCGATCTCGATGAGCGCCTTCGGCAGCTGCGCGACCGAATCGATCACCAGATGCGCGCCTGCCGCGGCCAGCCGCTGCTCGGCGAAGGCGCGCTTAGTCGCGACCTCGGCGTCCGGCAGCGCCTGAAGCTGCGCCAGCGTCAGACCCGTCTCGTTCCCCGACAGGCTCAGACCGACGGTCCACATGCCTGCCCGGCGGCCTTCCTCGATGCCTGGTGTCGTGTCGTCGACCTTCACGCAGGCGCGCACGTCGCCGATGCCGAGCGCCAGCACGTTCGCCAGCGCCATGAAAGGGCCAGGACGACCACCGGCAATCAGTTCGTCGCCGGCAACGACGTGGTCCGCCTCGATGCCGTCGGCCTTCGCCTGCGGCAGCAGCACGTCCAGCACCTGGCGCGGATAGCCGGAGCACGAGCCGATCTTCAAGCCCGCTTGACGCAGCGCGGCCAGCATCTCGACCGCGCCGGGAATCGGCTGCGAGTAGCGGCCGACCTTCTCGATCTGCATCGGCATGAAGCGCTCGTAGATCGCGTCGATGTCGGCGGCGGTCGACGGGCGGCCGAAACGCGCCTGCCACTGCGCCTGCAGCGACGCGTCCTCGAGCAGCGTGCGGATGTGATCGCGCTTGGACAGGCCCATCGGGCCGCGCGCCTCGGCCAGCGTCAGCGTGATGCCGAAGGTCGCGAACGCGTCGACGAAGATCTGCGTCGGCGCCAGCGAGCCGTGGTCGACCAGCGTGCCGGCCCAGTCGAAGATGACGGCCTGGAGATGCGGCACTTGAAGCGGCGAAGAGAGCGTGTTCATGCGTAGGTCCTGATGAAGTTGCGGCCGCGCGGACCGCGCAGCGCCTGTTCGACGCGCGCGTCCCAGTCGGCGGGCGCGATGCCGTAGTCGGCGGGATCGGTGGAGACGCCGAGCACAGCGAGGAAACGCTCCAGCGCGGCGACCGCGCCGTCGGCATCGGTCGCGTCGAAGATCGACAGCAGCTGGGCATCCAGCGCCGCATCGCGGCCGAAAGCCAGCCGCATCACGCGCGGCAGGCTGAAGGAGCACGCGATGCCGTGCGCGGTGCCGTGCGTGAGCGTGATGTCGTAGGACAGCGAGTGGGCCAGCGCCGTCTTCGTGTTGGAGAAGGCCATGCCCGCCTGCAGCGCGGCGACCGCGAGTGCTTCACGCAGGTCGAGCCGGCGCGGCTCCTGAAGCAATGCGGGCAGCGTGGCGACGATGGTGCGCGCGGCGCTCGCGGCGAGGCTGGACGACACCGGGTTGCGGTGCACGTTCCACAGCGACTCCAGCGCATGCGACAGCGCGTCCAGGCCGCTGGCGAGCGTGGCGCCCGCCGGCAGGCTGACCATCAGCGAAGGATCGACGATGGCCGCCTCCGGCCAGGTCCACGGCAGGTGCAGCGAATGCTTGCGCGAGCGCTCGACATCCCACAGCGTGGCCCACGGCGTGACCTCGCTGCCGGTGCCGGCGGTCGTCGGGACCGCGATCAGCGCGCGATGCGGACCGTCCACCGGGAGCGGCGCCGCCTTCGGATCGATCAGGTGATCGAGCAGTTCATCGAAGCGGCCGGACGGTGTCGCCGTGAGCATCGCCTTCGCCGCGTCGATGCTGCTGCCGCCGCCCAGCGCGATCACGCAGCGCGCGTCGCCGTGATCGCGCCACAGGCGCTCGTACAGCGGCGCGAGCCAGCGGACATCGGGATTGGGTCGGATGTCGGTCTCCACCGCCACCAGCCGGTGGCCGAGCATCGCCCTCACCCGACCGAGCAGCCCCAGCGGCTCCGCCTCCGGGAAGGCGATCAGCAGCGCGTCGCGCTCACCGACCAGCTCGGGCAACACCTCCAGCGCGCCGATGCCGGCCCGCACGTCGACCGGGTTGTGAAACTTCCACACGTTCACGTCCTTGTCCTCGTCATCTCTTGTTGGTTCTCGATGGTTCTGGTTGGGTTCTCGTTGTCGGGGCCGCCACCGGGCTCAATGCCGGCCGCTGTCCTGGATGGCGCGACGAAGCTGGCTCGACACGAAGTCCGCGGCGACCACCATCACGGTGATCACGATGATGCAGGTCGCGGTCTCGGGGTACTTGAACAGCTTGAGGCTGCCGACGAGCTCGAAGCCCAGGCCGCCCGCGCCGACCATGCCGAGCACCGTCGCCGAGCGCAGGTTGACCTCGAAGCGGTACAGCACGACGGCGATCCACGCGGTCACCACCTGCGGCAGCACGCCGAAGACGATCACCTGCAACGGCCGGGCGCCGGTGGCGCGCAGCGCCTCGAGCGGACCCTGGTCGATTTCCTCGATCGCCTCGGCGAAGAACTTGCCGAGCATGCCCGCGCCGTGCACCGCCAGCGCCAGCACGCCGGGGAACGGTCCCAGTCCTACCGCCGACACGAACACCAGCGCGAGGATCAGCTCGTTGATGCTGCGCGTCACGTTCAGACCCTGCCGCGTCAACTGGTACAACCAGCGCGGCCCCTGCAGGTTGCGCGCGGCGAGGAAGGACACCGGCACGGCAGCGACCGCGCCCAACAGCGTGCCCCACACGGCGATCTGGATCGTCTCCAGCGCCGGTGCCCAGAGCCGGTCGAGGATGCGCCAGTCCGGCGGCCACGTGCGGCTCAGGAAATCAGCGATCTGGGGCAGCCCGTTCGCCAGTTCCGACGGGCTCAGCTGCGCGCCGTTCGCGCTCCATTGCAGCGCCCACAGGCCCAGCACCATCGCGGCCAGCAGCTTCGTCCAGCCGCCCGGCGTCGTCGGCAGACCGACCAGCCAGCGGAAGCGATCCGCGGCGGCGCGCTCGACGGCATTCATCGTCGTCATGCGGTTTTCCTTTCCTCTTCGAGCGCCACGGGCTCGATGAGCTGCAGCCCGGCGTGGCCGGCGTAGAGCTCGTGGAGTTCGGCATCGGACAGCTCGCCGGGCAGCCGGTCGAACAAGACCCGACCCTGCGACAGGCCGACGATGCGGTCGCCGAATTCCTTGGCGTAGTCCACCTGATGCAGGTTGCAGATCACGGTGATGCCGAGCTCGCGGCACGCCTGCTTCAGATACCCGAGCGCCTGGCGCGCGGTGTGCGGATCCAGGCTCGCGACGGGCTCGTCAGCGAGGATCACCTGCGGCCGCTGCGCCAGCGCGCGGGCGATGCCCACGCGCTGCATCTGGCCGCCGGACAGCGAGTCGGTACGCTCATCCGCCTTGTGGGCGAGACCGACGCGATCGAGGCATTCCAGCGCCAGCGCGACGTCCGCCGCCCGGAACAGCTGCAGCACCGAGCTCCAGGTCGACACCGCGCCGAGCCGGCCCGTCAGCACGTTCTTCACCACGCTCAGGCGCGGCACCACGTGGTGATGCTGGAACACCATCGCGACGCGGCGCCGCAGCTCGCGCAGGTCCGCGGCGCGCGAGCCGGACATCGCGTCCAGGCCCGCAATCGTCATCGCGCCGGCATCGGGCAGCGCCAGCCGGTTCATGCAGCGCAGCAGCGTGGACTTGCCCGCGCCCGATGGGCCCAGCACGACGAGGAATTCGCCGGCCTTCGCATCCAGGTCCACGCCGCGCAGCACGGCGTTGTCGCCGAAGCGCTTGGTGACGCCGCGCAGCGTGATCACTTCATGCTCCGCAGGTCGAGCTTGAGCACTTTGGCGGTGTCGCGCACGACGTCGTAGGCGGCGTCATTGGTCGGCTGGAAGCCGTTGAGCACGCCCTGGTCGCCCCACTTCACGTCCTTCAGGTTGGCCAGCGCCTTGGCGAGCTTGTCCTTCAACGCGGGATCGAGGTCCTTGCGCCAGACCATCGGCGACTCGGGGATGGGCTTGGACGACCACAGCACGACGAAGTCGTCCTGCTTCACCGTGCCCTTCGCGACGGCGCTGGCGAAGATGCGGTCGGCGACGGCGGCGGCGTCGACCTTCTTGTTGGCGACGGCCAGGATGCTGGCGTCATGCGAGCCGGAGAACAGCACACGGCCGAACAGCGCGTCCGGGTCGTAGCCGGCCTGCTGCAGGCCGGCTTTCGGGAACAGGTGGCCGGAGGCGGAACTCGGATCGACGAACGCGAAGTTCTTCCCCTTGAGCTCGGCGACCGTGTTCACGCCGCTGTCCTTGCGGGCGAGGATCACGCTCTTGTAGGCGCTCTGGCCGGTCTTCTTGGTGACGGCGACGGAGAAGGCCTCGACGTTCGCGACCGAGCTGGCCAGCACGTACGAGAACGGACCGAGATAGGCCACGTCCAGCTTCTTCGAGCGCAGCGCCTCGATGACGCCGTTGTAGTCGGTGGCCACGAAGGGCTTCACCGTCATGCCGAGCTGCTGCTGCAGCGCGTCCAGCACCTGGCGGCTGGACTCGATCATCGCCTGCGAGTCTTCGGCCGGGATCAGGCCGATCGTCAGCGTCTGCTGCTGGGCGGAGGCCACCGCCGGCAGCCCCGCCGCGACAGCGACGGCGGCGGCCAGGACGGCACGGCGGAGAACGGAGGTGCGGGCTTGCGACATGGCGGCATCCAGGGAGTGGTGAGCGGATGCCGGCACTCTATGAATCCAACATGACAGGACATCCATCGATGCCATGTTGAATTGCAGATCAAACCATTGATCCGATCTATGGATGCAACTGAGGCCTCGTCAGCAGCCCGTAGCCCGCAGTCCCCGGGCCGCCGGTCACGCCCGGCGGCGCCCCGGCCCGGGCGGCGGGTCAGCGCTGGCCGCAGGCGGGGTGCTTCGTCCCCGAGGTGTCGTTGGGCAGGCCCAGGAAGTCGAGCACGTGCGGTGTCAGCGCGCCGGTCTGGAGCAGCGCCGTGCCGGTCAGATCACCCTGGCAGTAGGCCGGCTTGGCCGGGTTGCGGTAGCTGTTCGTCAGGATCAGTGCCGCGTCGCGTTCGCCGGCGCTCTGTCCGCCGTGGCCGCTGCCCGTCCCGCCGTGGTCGGAGACGACGACGATCAGCCATTCCTCCTGCGCGTAGGTCGGCCGGGCGGCGAGCGCGTCCAGGACCTGCTGGATCTGCGCATCCTCGGCCACGATTTTGGACTGGTAGTTGGCGTTGAGCGGCTCGTAGCTGGCCGCATGGATGTCGACGTTGTGCAGGTAGTAGAAGATTGCCGCGGGCGGATTCGTCCAGGACAACCAGCCCTTCACCGCGTTGGTGGCCTGCTGCGAGTTCTTGGCCGCGTTTGCCACAACGAAGTCGGCGCCGGCGGGCTTCAGGTTGCCGGTGATGTTGGCCCAGTCGCCAACGACGGCCAGCGTGGCCGTCGGATAGGCCGCCTTGATGCGGTCGAACAGGTGCGGCTTCTTCAGCGGCAACGCGATGTCGTTGCTCGTGACCCCGTGCTGGTCGGCCCAGAAGCCGGTGAACAGCGTGCCCCAGCCGGGCCCGCTGAGCGTCGCCTGGGCGCCGCCCGCGAGCACGTTGCCGTGGAACGCACCGCTGCCGGCGAGCGCGCTCAGGGCCGGCGTCACGGCGCAACCGCCGCAGAACAACGCATCGCCGCGCAACCCGTCGATGCCGATCACGAGCACATGCCTGCGGCCGTAGGGTCCGATGATCGGGTTGGGCACGCCCGGCCCCGGGATCAGCGAGTAGTGGTCGTACGGATTGCCCGCATAGTCGGTCTTCAAGCCGCCGACATCGGCGGCGCGCTTGTCGCTGAGATCGCACTGCTGGGCGTTCTTGTAGAAGTCGAAGCTGACGCACCAGGACTTGCGCGAATCGTTCAGGCACGCGGCGGCGCAGGCTTCCGGCGTCACCGCGGTGAGGTGCTCCCGGTTGTAGCCCGAGATGGCGGCGTTGATCGTGCGGGTGAACGACGCCAGCGCCGACGGCGCGGTCTGTGCGCCGGCGACGGGGACGAGCGCCGCCAGCGCCAGGGCGGCGCCCAGGGCGCGCAGCGCTGCCGACTGGCGTTTCAGGGAGAGGATCAGGGTCATGAGGGCTCCGGGCTCGACTGAGCGGGTTGAGGAATAAATGCCCCTGGAGCGTAGGAACGTCACGTGACCGTCACTCGATCGAATCAATATCGCGAATCGCACGAAATCATCGAGAGTCTCTATACCCATGTCGGCCGCCAAGCTCCGCGCCTTCCTCGCCGTCGCCCGTCATGGCAGCTTCAGCGCCGCGGCGCGGGCGTTGGGCCTGTCGCAGCCCACATTGACGACCCAGGTGCAGGGGCTGGAGCAGCAGCACAAGGTGGAGCTCTTCCACCGGCGCGGCCACCGGATCGAGCTGACCAGCGTCGGCCACCAGCTGCTGCCCATCGCGCGACAGCTGGCCGCGCTCGAGGTCGAGGCCTACAACCTGCTGCACGACTGCGGCGAACTCACGCGCGGCCAGTTGAAGCTCGGCGCGGTCGGCCCGTTCCACGTCATCGAGATGGTCGACGCGTATCGCCAGCGGTACCCGAAGGTGGACGTGTCGATCCGCCTGGGCAACTCGGCGCAGGTCTTCGGGGACCTGGAGAACTACGTGATCGACGTCGGCGTGCTGGCGCGTTTCCACGACGCGCCGGGCTTCGAGACGATGGCCTACGCGCGACACGCGATCATCCTGTTCGTTCACCTCGACCACCCCTTCGCGAGGCATGAGAGCGTTCCGCTGCAGGCCTTGGAGAACCAGCCGCTGCTGCAGCGCGAGGACGGATCTAGCACGCGCCGCGCGCTCGAGTCGGCATTGCGGCAGGCGGGCATCGCCCCCCGCGTCGCGATGGAGATCGGCAGCCGCGAGGCGCTGCGGGAAGCGGCCGCGCGCGGCATCGGCATCGGTGTCGTCTCCGAGGCCGAGTTCATCCCTGACGCCCGTTTCCGCCCCGTGCGCATCGACGGCGACCCAGCCTTCACCGAGACGCACATCTACTGCCTCAAGGAACGCCGGGACAGCCTGCTGCTGAACTCGTTCTTCGACACCGCCACGGCCCTCAAGACTCCCCCGCAGTCCTCGGTAGCAAATCCGCTGCAGTAAGGCGACGATGGGGGACGGGAGGTCGCGGGGTTTTGGCCCTTGCGGCCAAGGCCCTGCGACCTCGCGGCCAACGCTTGGCCGAATCAGGTGGGCAGTCTCCCAACGACAGACTCCCCTCAGAAACCGGACAGGTTTCTGAAGGGACGCCCAGGCATCCTGCGCACCTTCGCGCGGGGGGCCTGAGGGCCGTCTGATCCCTGGAATCCATGCAGAACGAGAAAGCAAAGCTCATGGACCGCCGCCAATTTTTCCCCCGTCCTGTCGTCGAGGCGGGCACCAACCGCTGGGACTGGGCGCTGCTGCCGCTGGTGCTGGCGATGCTGGTGCTGCTGGCTTACGGCGCCGCGCAGATGGCGCGCCCGTTCGCGCTGGGCGATCCGCTGCCGCTGTCGCTGGACCCGTCCCACCTGCCCTACTACCTGCTGCGCACCAATCTGCGCATGCTGGCTGCGATGGTGCTGGCGCTGCTCTTCAGCGCGGTCTTCGCGGTGCTCGCCGCCAAGGTCCGCGCCGCCGAGAAGGTGCTGGTGCCGATGCTCGACATCCTCCAGTCGATCCCCATCCTGGGCTTCCTGTCGATCACGGTGACCGGCTTCATCGCGCTGTTCCCCGGCAACCTGCTGGGCGTCGAGTGCGCGGCGATCTTCGCCATCTTCACCTCGCAGGCCTGGAACATGGCCTTCAGCCTGTACCAGTCGCTGCGCACGGTGCCGTCGGAACTCGACGAGGCGGCACGCGTGTTCCAGCTCTCCGGCTGGCAGCGCTTCTGGCGGCTGGAGTTGCCCTACGCGATGCCGGGCCTGCTGTGGAACATGATGATGTCCATGTCCGGCGGCTGGTTCTTCGTCGTCGCGTCGGAGGCGATCTCGGTCTCCGACCAGAGCATCAAACTGCCTGGCGTCGGCTCCTACATCGCGATGGCGATCGAGGCCCGCGATCTCGGCGCGATCGGCTGGGCGATCATCGCGATGCTCGTGGGCATCGTGCTCTACGACCAGCTCGTCTTTCGCCCGCTGGTCGCGTGGGCGGACAAGTTCCGCTTCGAGGACAGCGGCACCGACACCGCGCCCAACTCGTGGATGCTGAACTGGCTGCGTCGCACCTCGCTCACGCGGCGCTCGGCGGCGTGGCTGGTGGACCGGCTCGAGGGCAGCCTGGTCTGGTTCCGCCGGCATCACGACGGCACCTCGATCCGCGCCCGCCCGCGCATCGCCAGCGCAACCTGGACCCGCGCCTGGGACGCCGTGGTGGCCGCGGCGGTGATGGTGGCGCTGTATCACCTGGTCCGCTTCGTCCACACCGAAGTCGGCTGGTCGGAAGCCGGTCATGTCTTCGGACTCGGGCTGATCACGCTGGTCCGCGTGCTGGTGCTGATCGCACTGGCCGCGCTGGTGTGGGTGCCGGTCGGCATCTGGATCGGCATGAACCCGCGTTGGTCCGGCCGGCTGCAGGCGGTGGCACAGTTCCTCGCCGCGTTCCCGGCGAACCTGCTGTTCCCGGTGGCCGTCGTGCTGATCGTGCGCTGGAAACTCAACCCCGATGTGTGGCTGTCGCCGCTGATGATCTTCGGCACGCAGTGGTACCTACTGTTCAACGTCATCGCGGGCGCGTCCAACATCCCCGCCGAGCTGCGCCACGCCGCCCGCAACCTGGGCCTGAGCGGCTGGCTGAAATGGCGGCGCTACCTGCTGCCGGCGGTGTTCCCGAGCTTCGTCACCGGCGCGATCACCGCCAGCGGCGGCTCGTGGAACGCGAGCATCGTGGCCGAGTACGTCTCCTGGGGCGACACCACGCTCAAGGCGCACGGTCTGGGCAGCTACATCGCGGAGATGACCGCCCGCGGTGACTTCCCGCGGATCGCGCTGGGCATCGGCGTGATGTGCATCTTCGTGATGGGCCTGAACCACTTCGTCTGGCGCCGCCTGTACCGGCTGGCCGAAGACCGCATGCATCTGTGAACTGCGATCTGTGAGGAGACCGGCATGACCGCATCCATCATCGAACTCCATGGCGTGGGCAAGCGTTTCCGCTCGGCCGACGGTCATCCGCGTCCCGTGCTGGCGGACGTCGACTTCAACCTGCGCGAAGGCGAGATCGTCGCGCTACTGGGCCAGTCGGGCTCAGGTAAGAGCACGCTGCTGCGGATCATGGCGGGACTGGTGCCGGCCGACGCAGGTCAGGTGCGGTATCGCGGGCAGCCGCTGTCGGGCCCGGCGCGCGGCATCAGCATGGTGTTCCAGTCCTTCGCGCTGTTCCCGTGGCTGACGGTGCAGCAGAACGTCGAGCTCGGGCTGGAGGCGCGCGGCGTCGCCAAGGCCGAGCGCGAAGCCAAGGCCGAGGCGGCGATCGCGCTGATCGGCCTGAGCGGCTTCGAGGGCGCGCTGCCGCGCGAGCTGTCGGGCGGCATGCGCCAGCGGGTCGGCATCGCGCGCGCGCTGGTGACCGAGCCGGACGTGCTGCTGATGGACGAGGCGTTCTCGGCGCTGGACGTGCTGACCGGCGAGCGGCTGCGCGAGGACATCCTCGAACTGTGGGACGGCGGGCACATGCCGACGCGGGCGATGCTGGTGGTGTCGCACAACATCGAGGAGGCCGTGATGATGGCCGACCGCGTGCTGATCTTCGCGAGCGATCCGGGAAGGATCCGTTGTCAGCTGGCGGTGCAGCTGCCGCGGCCGCGCGATCCGGAGAGCGCCGATGTGCGCGCGCTGATCGACGAGGTCTATGCGCTGATGACGGCGGGCGCGGCGCGGCCGTCGCGTGCCGCAGGGACGGTCGACGCCGCGACCACGCCGGCGCCGCTGGCCGAGCGCCTGCCGGCGGCGGACGTGGCGCGGATGGACGGATTGCTGGAGCTGCTCGCCGAGCCGCCCTTCGATGGCCGCGCGGACCTGCCGCAGCTGTGCGAGGAGGCGGGACTGCCGGACTCGGAGCTGCTGCCGGTCGCGCATGCGCTGGCGCTGCTGGGGCTGGCGCAGCTCGACAGCGGGGATCTGCAGCTGACGCCGCTGGGTCGACGCTACGTCGAAGGTCCGCACGGGTTGCGGCGCGATCTCTTCGGCCAGCAGTTGATGGCGCATGTGCCCCTCATCGCGCACATCCGGCACAGCCTGGAGCAGGAGCCCAGCGGGGAGATGCCGGACAAGCCGGTGCTCAGACTGCTGAGCGAGCATCTCGACGATACCGAGGCCGATGCGGTGCTGCAGACGGCAGTGACGTGGGCGCGGCATGGCGAGGTGTTCGAGTACGACTACAACACCGGGGCGCTGCGGTTGCCGACCGGGGACGAAGAAACGGCGACGCGCTGAAGAGGCTTCAGCACTGCCACCGCCGCTGGCCCTCACCCCTGCCCTCTCTCGCAAGCGGGAGAGGGAGTAAGCATGGCGCCAACGGACCCGCTGGGAGCGCCGCCGGCCGTTGTGGGTAGAGTCGGACATCGCGTCTTCGAGTCCCGCGCCGATGAAACGCCTTGCCCGCAATCGGTTGAAGTCCTTCAGCGTTGAACGGTTGCTCCGCCACGCGCTGCGGCATTGGCATGCGCAGGAAGGATGGCGTGCGGTCGAGGTGCTGCAGCGGCGAGGATCTCCGGCGCTGCTGGCCCGCATCGAGGCACTGAGCGAAAGCCCGCGAGTGCGCCGGCGCGCGGTCGGGCTCTCGATCGCCGCGCAAATCATGCGGCGGGAGAACGGCCGCGACGTGCTCTTCGCGGAGCAGGAGACGCAGCAGCTCCTCCTGCGAGGCTTGTCCGATCCGCATCACGACGTGGTCCGCGCCGCCGTCGCCGGACTCGGGTTGCGGCCGCATGGGGCGAGCGTCCAGGGACTGCTCCGTCTGTCGACGCATCCGGACAGCAAGATGCGCTGGCAAGTCGCGGTGGCGCTCGGCTCCTACGAGGAGCCGGAGGCGATCGAAGGCCTGATCCGACTCGCGACGGATCCGTCCGCCGAAGTGCGGGACTGGGCCACCTTCGGACTCGGCTCGCTGCGCGACGACGACACGCCGGAGATCCGCGAAGCCTTGCGCCTGAACCTGCGGGACCGCGACGAGGATGTCCGCGGCGAAGCGCTGGTGGGGCTCGCGCGGCGCGGCGATCACGGCATCGTCGAAGTCCTGATCTCACAGCTCACGCCCGAGTGCCACCTGTATGAGCTGGACGCCGCCGAGGCACTCGCCGATCCGCGCCTGGTCGAGCCACTGCAGGCGCTTTCCCGATCCGCACCGCCTTCGTGGACCGCAATCTGGCAGGCTCACCTGGACGAAGCGCTGGCGGCATGCTCCAGTCAATCGGTACCGGTGAGTACCGAACGCAGCAACGCTTCCTGAACGTCCGCGGCCGCTTCTCTCGGCGGTTCGTCCTTCGCGACCTTCGCGAGATTCGCGAGATTCGCGCCTTCGTACGGCTCGTGGATCGGGCCGAGGACGAAGCGGGCCTGGAGCTCGCGGAGCATCACGTGCGGTTCGATGCAGCGCACGTCGAAGACCGCGCACACATCAGGAATCTTGATCTTCTTCTTCGAGCCTCGGGCGGACTTTTCCCAAGTCACCACCGTGTGCCCTTTCGCAAGGGCATGCGCCACCAGAAACATGTCCGCGGTTTCCGTGAACTCGCGGATAACAGGGTCGAGCAGGCCCTGCCGTTTGACCCAGACCACGAGTGCGTGAACCGCCATGGCGACAGTCTCGTCCGGCGAGAGAAAGAAGTCAGGAGACTGCGCCGCAACCCAGGGAACGATGAGGTCATCCGACAGCTCTTCGCGCACCTGGTCGATGCTGAATACCTCCCCATCCGCATGGCTGGCCGTCAGCCATCGCCAGAAGGCCGGACAGAAGTCCATTCCGTAGTGAGTCTTCCTGGCTTCCAGGAACACATTCGTATCGAGCAGATAAGCCATCTCAGACCTCCAGACCAAGGGAACGACCGATCGCGTGGAACACGTCGGTGGACTTGATGCCGAGCATCCGGAACGCCGACGTGTAGGTGGTCGATGAGCCTCCCGTTTGACAGATCAAAGCCCGAGTAAACCTCCGGCTCGATCGTGTAGCGATGGCCAGCCAACCCTCGATGGCGGGCATGCACGGCACAACGAACTTGTTCGCTTGCGCATGCTGGCGGAATCGAGCCACCACCTCCCGCGCAACGGCATCGCAGAATCGTGGCATGCTGCCGTCGCTGCGAACCGGAGCAGCTGCGGTGCTGATGCCCGACTGTCCGAGCCACACCAAGGCAAGGTGCCTGGCGAGCGTCAGGAGCTGATCGTCCTTTCCTTGCCGCTCGTTGAGAACGATCACAGGTGCCAGGTCGTGAGTCAGCGTGAGACCGAGAATCTCCCCTGCATCGGGCGGTCCGACTTCGCCGTCTATGCCCCACGGACTCGTCATCACGAGAATGCCTGCGGCTTCCGCCATGTCGACGACCACGTCGAAGAGGTGGTTCCGCGGCTCCGGCCAAAGGCAGGTCCTTCCGCGACTCCCCAGGAACGCCACGATCAATGCCGCCACGATGTGCGGAGTGCCATTCACCGTCGTGCTGCCAACGAAGGAAAGCGGATCCTCGCCCAGCTCAGTGAGATATTCCTGGTACCAGTCCTGACGCACTTCGAACGGATGAACCAGAAGGCCCCAGGGGCGCGGGCTGCGTAGCACGGGTTTCGGGATCTCCGGATCCAAAAACAGTCGCGGCGGGTCGATCGAATACTCGTGGGCCACCCGCTGCGATGGGCCCTTCAGGTTTGCTTGGTGCATGGGCTCATTGCACTGCGCCTCGCCCCGCAACGCGATCCTCAATTCGTTGGTAGATGCGGGTGCAACACCACCGGCAGATGAAGGTCGGCGCGACTGCATCGATACGTGATTTGAGCGGTACCCGATCCCTGGAATCAGTCAGCGATGACGGCACTTGCGGCGTTCGAAGTGGAGACTCTTGATCGTCGTCAGGCGATCGCGGACGCTCCGTCTCTACGCGAATCTGTAGTCATCATTCGATGACCGCACAATGGACGTCTTCTCCGACTCCCGACGTCGCGCCCCATGCTCCCCCGCATCAGCGAAGAGATCACCTTCCGCAAGCTCGAGATCCTGATCACGTTCCTGGAGAGCGGCAGCCTCGCGCGCGCCGCCGAGCGGCTGGGCACGAGCGCCGTGAGCGTGCACCGCGCGCTGCATTCGCTCGAGGCCGGCACGCGCTGCGCGCTGTTCCGGCTCGAGGGCCGCAACCTGCAGCCCACCGACGCCGCCCACGCGCTCGCCGACGTCGCCCGCGAGATCCTCCAGCGCATGGACGAAGGCATCAACGCCACCCGCGCCATCGCCGGCTACGGCGCCGAGCGCATCCGCATCGGCTCGCTGTACTCGCTGACCAGCGGCACCGTGCCGTCGATGATCATGGCGCTCAAGGCGCGCAAGCCCGACGTGCAGGCCGAGCTCATCCTCGGCTCCAATTCGGATCTCACCCAGCGCCTGCGCGACGGCACCATCGACGCGGCCGTCATGGGTCAACCCGAGGCCGCGCCGGAGCTCGAGACCCACGCCCTCTTCGAGGACGACGTCTTCTTCGCTGCCCCCGCCCAGTCGCCCTACGCCGCGCTGACCAGCATCGACCTGCGGGACTGCGCCGAGGAACGCTTCGTCAGCCTGCAGGAAGGCTTCGTCACCTACAGCCGATTCGTCGATGCGTTCCGCATCGCCGGGTTCGAGCCGCAGATCGTGATGAAGACCAACGACATCTTCTCGCTGATGAACCTCGTCGGCGGCGGCATCGGCTGCACCCTGCTGCCCGGCCGCGTGCGCGGCGTGCTGCCGCCCAGCGTGCGGCTCATCCCGCTGCAGGACCGCTACGCCGCCGTGCGCCAGACCATCGCGCTGTGTTTCCTGCGCACCCGGGAGCGCGATCCCAACCTGCTGGCCTTGCTCGCCGCCAGCAGGACACTGAAGCTCGGCGGCCACTGAACCGGCCACTGAAGCGGCCACTCCGACGTCCGGTCGGCGCCTCTGCGGGTATCCCCTCGCCAACCGTTCCGCTCCCCGTAATCGTCCCGCGCGCCGGTTGATTGATCGGGCGGGGCCGCGCCCGTAACTTCCGTCTCCATGGACCGCACTCCCATGGACACCAAGGCCCGCGACCGCGCCGCCCGGCTCGCCGCGGCCCGCGACGCGCTCGGCACACGCCTGGCCGGCCGACGCGTCGACACCGACGCGATCGTCGACCTGCTCCACGCCGTGCTCAAGCCCGGCGACCGCGTCTGCCTGGAGGGCAACAACCAGAAGCAGGCGGACTTCCTGGCCAAGGCGCTGGTCCGGCTCGACCCTGGCCGCATCCACGACCTGCACATGGTCCAGTCCGTGCTCGCGCTGCCGGAGCACCTGGACGTCTTCGAGCGCGGCATCGCCAGCCTGCTCGACTTCAGCTTCTCCGGCCCGCAGGGCGCGCGGCTGGCCAAGCTGCTGTCCGCCGGCCGGCTGAAGATCGGCGCGATCCATACCTACCTGGAGCTGTTCGCGCGCTACTTCGTCGACCTGACGCCCAAGGTCTCGCTGATCGCCGCGCACGCCGCCGACGCCCACGGCAACCTCTACACCGGCCCCAACACCGAGGACACGCCCGCGATCGTCGAGGCGACCGCCTTCTCCGGCGGCATCGTCATCGCGCAGGTCAACGAGCTGCTGCCCGAGGGCACTCCCTTGCCCCGCGTCGACGTGCCCGCCGACTGGGTCGACTTCGTCGTGCGCGCGCCGACGCCCAACTTCATCGAGCCGCTGTTCACCCGCGACCCCGCGCAGATCAGCGAGATCCAGGTGCTGATGGCGATGATGGCCATCAAGGGCATCTACGCGGAATACGGCGTGCAGCGCCTCAATCACGGTATCGGCTTCGACACCGCCGCGATCGAGCTGCTGCTGCCCACCTACGGCGAATCGCTCGGTCTGAAGGGCAAGATCTGCCGCCACTGGGCGTTGAATCCGCATCCGGCATTGATCCCGGCGATCGAGGCGGGCTGGGTGGAGTCCATCCATTCCTTCGGCTCCGAGCTCGGCATGGAGGACTACATCCGCGCCCGCTCCGACGTGTTCTTCACCGGGCCCGACGGCAGCCTGCGCAGCAACCGCGCGTTCAGCCAGGCGGCCGGGCATTACGCCTGCGACCTGTTCATCGGCTCGACGCTGCAGATGGACCTGATGGGCAACAGTTCGACGGCGACGCTGGGCCGCATCGCCGGCTTCGGCGGCGCGCCCAACATGGGCGCCGATGCGCGCGGCCGCCGCCACGCCAGCCCCGCGTGGCTGAAGGCCGGCGAGGAAGCGCGCGGCCACCTGACCGGCGCCGCCGCCACGCCGCGCGGCCGCAAGCTGGTCGTGCAGATGGTCGAGACCTTCCGCGAGCACATGCAGCCCGCCTTCGTCGAGCACCTGGACGCGTGGGAGCTGCAGCGCCAGGCCGGCATGGATCTGCCGCCGATCATGATCTACGGCGACGACGTGACGCACGTTCTCACCGAGGAAGGCATCGCCAACCTGCTGCTCTGCCGCAACGACGAGGAACGCGAGCAGGCGATCCGCGGCGTCGCCGGCTACACGGCCGTGGGGCTGGGACGCGACCGACGCGCCGTGGAGAACCTGCGCGACCGCGGCGTGATCAAACGCCCCGAGGACCTCGGCATAGCCCCGCGCGACGCCACCCGCAACCTGCTGGCCGCTCGCGGCATGCGCGACCTGGTGCGCGCCTCCGGTGGTCTGTACCGCCCGCCGAAGCGCTTCCGCAACTGGTGAGAGACAACACGAGAGAGATGCCATGACGCCCGTTCCGCCCGTTCCTCCCGGTTTGGAAACCCTGGACTTCCGATTCGCCGGCTCTCACGCGCAGAGCGGTTTCGCGCCGGTGCTGGTTGGCGTCGTCGGCTCCGGCAACCTCGAGGTGATGCTCGAGCCCGAAGCCGGCGGCGACTGCGCGGTCCGCGTCCAGACCTCCGCGCGCGGCTTCGCGCCGATCTGGAAGGCCGTGCTCGACGACTTCCATCGCCGCCACGACCTGGCCGGCGTGCGCGTGTCCATCAACGACATGGGTGCCACGCCGGCCGTCGTCAGCCTGCGGCTCGACCAGGCCGTCCAGGAGTTGCGGCCATGACGACGCTCTCCTACGCCGAGTGCTCCGCGCGCGAGCGGCTGGCGCTGCTGCTCGACCCGGGCAGCTTCCATGAATGGCTGCCGCCGCAGGCGCGCGTGATGAGCCCGCATCTGGCGCAGCTCGGCGTGCCCTCCGCCTTCGACGACGGCGTGGCGATCGGGCGCGCGGCGCTCGACGGTCGACCGATCTTCGTGGCCGCGCAGGAAGGCGCGTTCATGGGCGGCGGCGTGGGCGAGGTGCACGGCGCGAAGCTCGTCGGCCTGCTGCGCCGCGCGTTGCGCGACCGACCCGCCGCGGTGCTGCTGCTGCTCGATTCCGGCGGCGTTCGATTGCATGAGGCCAACGCGGGCCTGATCGCCGTGTCCGAGGTCATGCGCGCCGTGCTGGACGTGCGCGATGCCGGCATCCCGGTGATCGCGCTGATCGGCGCGGCCAACGGCTGCTTCGGCGGCATGGGCATCGTCGCGCGGTGCACGGACTTCGTCGTCATGAGCGACCTGGGCCGGCTCGCGATGTCGGGACCTGAAGTCATCGAGGCCTCCCACGGCGTCGAGGAGTTCGACGCCCGCGACCGCGCGCTGGTCTGGTGCACCACCGGCGGCAAGCACCGCTGGCTGAGCGGCGACTGCGACGCGCTCGTCGATGACGACGTCGCCGCTTTCCGCCAGGCGGCGATCGCCGCGTTGGACACGCTGCCGACATCGCGTCCGGTCACGCTCGGCGCCCTGGAGCAGGAACACGCGCTGCTGGCGCACCGGCTGGCGCTGCTCGACGAGCCCGTCACCGGCGACGACGCGCAGGCGCTGTGGACGCGGCTCGGCGTCGCGGACGCCGCGCGCGTGCCGGACGTGGAGGTTGCCGAGGTCGTCGCGTTGCGGCCCTCTGCCGCCGGGCGCTTGAGTGCTTGAGCGGTCGAGCGGTCGAGCGCCCGCGTGATCGAAGGTCTGGCCCTTGAGCGCCCGAGCCGTTGAGCCCTTGAATGACAGAACCCGGCAGGAGACACGAACATGGATTGGAAGACTTTGGCGACGACGCTGTTCGGCTCGGACCGCGAGCTGACGCTGGACGGCGATTTCCTGCACGGCACGGTCGAGCTCGACGGCGAACCGCTGACCGTCTTGGGCACGACGGGACATGCGCCGATCGGCGTGAAGCTCGCGCTGGCGCAGGCGCGTGTGGTGCTGGACACCCTCGCCCGCCATCCTGGCCGGCCGATCCTGCTGCTGATCGACACGCAGGGGCAGCAGTTGCGGCGCCGCGATGAGCTGCTCGGCATCAACCGCGCGATGGCGCACCTGGGCATGACGATCGATCTGGCGCGACGTCGCGGACATCGCGTGCTGGGGCTGGTGTACGACCAGGCGCTGTCGGGCGGCTTCATCACCTCGGGCCTGATCGCCGACGCCTGCGACGCGCTGCCCGAGGCCGAGATCCGCGTGATGCGCATCCCCGCGATGTCGCGCGTGACCAAGCTGCCGGAGGAGATGCTCACCGCGTTGTCCGAGACGAATCCGGTATTCGCGCCGGGCGTCGACAACTACGTCGCGATGGGCGGCGTGCGGCGACTGTGGACCGGCGACCTGCAAGCCGCGCTGCGGCAGGCGCTGACTGATGCCCCCACCGAAGACCGCCGCGCGATCGACGGCGCCGGGCGCGGCGGACGCCGGCTCGCGGCCGACGTGACGCAGCGCGTGCTCGACGCCGCTTGACCCCGCGGACCGGAACACCGCCATGACCCGCCTTCACCGCCACCAGCTCGTGCACCTGACGCCTGCCGCGTGGGAGCGGCTGCGCGCGATCGCGCGCGACGCCACCGAGCGCGAATGCCTGACGCTGTGGGCGTCGCGCGGCTTGCCGCTGGTCGTGACGCAGCAGCGTTGCGACGCGGGTACGGACCCGGCATGGATCGCGATGGGGCTGTCCGCGCCGCTGCGCTGGGAGTCGCGCCGCATCGGCGTGAGCGTCGCGCGCAGCGAGGTGATGTTCTTCGACGAGTTCCCCGCCGCGCGCGCCGTGGCCAAGCTGCTGCCCCCGTCCGCACGTGCCGCCTGGGACGCGCTGTGCCGCGCGATGCTCGCCTGCGGCGTCCAGCCGCGGGTCTACGGCAGCTTCGGCTGGCAGGCGCTGTCGGCGATGGTCCATGTGCGGGCCGACTCCGATGTGGACCTGTGGGTCGGCGTGACCGATGCCGACCAGGCCGATCAGGTCGCCGCGCTGCTGGCCGCCGCCGAGATTTCAGGTCTGCGGCTCGACGGCGAACTCGTCTTCGACGGCGACAACGCCGTGTCCTGGCGGGAGTGGCTCACCTGGCGCGCGGGCGGCGTGCGCTCGATCCTGGCGAAGTCGATGGGCGGCAGCCGGCTCGCGACGGAGCTCGGCGAGATCGTCCGGGACGTCAAGGCGGCGGCGTGAGCGCACCATGAGCGGACGGGTCCTCTCCCCCGACTCCGGCTGGCACAGCGCCGGGCGCTCGAACCGTTGCGCGGCGCCGGCGCGACGCGGGCTGACGGCCAGCGACATCGGCCGCGCCGCGGCGGTCGCGTTGCATGACGAACTGGCGCTGTCGCCCAAGCCGGGCCTGGTCACGCTGACGAGCAACGGCAGTCATCGCGACATGGATGCGCGGACCTTCATGCGCAGCATCTCGTCGCTGCGCCGGTACTTCGTCCGGATCGCTCATCTGGGCGCGGCCGGCGCGGACTTCCCCACGCTGGAGCGCGCCGGCATCGAGGCCGAGGCCCGGATGCTGGACGCGACCGGCGGCATCAACACACATCGCGGCGCGATCTTCCTCCTCGGTCTGCTGTGCGCGTCCGCCGGCGCCGTCGTCGCGGCGCATCGACCGCTGACACCGCAGGCGGTAAGCACGGCGCTGATCGAGCGGTGGGGGGCGGCGCTCCGGCAACGCGCGCTGCGCCCATCCACGCTGCCGGGCGGAACGGCCGCGCGGCGGTGGGGCCTGCGCAGCGCGTCCGAAGAGGCCGCGCTCGGTTTCCCGGCCGTCTTCGATGTCGCGGTGCCGGCGATGCGCTCGGCGATCGCCCGCGGCCTCTCACGAGACGGCGCACAGCTCGACACGCTCTTCCACCTGATGGCGGTGCTGGACGACAGCAACCTCGCGCATCGCGGCGGGCTCGAGGGGCTGCGCTTCGCGCAGCGCGCGGCCGGTGAGTTCATCGAACAGGGCGGCGCCGCGACGCCCGACGCCATCACCCGCGCCGCGGCGATCGCCGTCGACTTCGAAGCCCGCCGGCTCTCGCCCGGCGGTTCCGCAGACATGCTGGCAGCCGTGTGCTGGATGCGGCGGATCGGCGCCCTCGGCGCTTTCGACGGGGTCGATGTGGTGCCGCCGGCTCGCCTCGCACTGCCGTGAGCGTCGCGGTCGTCTTCAGCGGCCAGGGGAATCAGCATCCCGCGATGCTCCCGTGGCTGGACGACGATGCCTCGCTATCGGCCATGAGCGCGCGACTCGGCGTCTCCGACTGGCGTGCGGCGCTTGCCGATCCCGCCTGGGCCAGAGCGAACGCGCACGCGCAGGTGTTGATCACGACAAGCGGCCTCGCCGCGTGGTCGCGGATCGCATCGCGCTTGATGTCCGCATCGATCGAGATCGACGGCGTCGCCGGCTACAGCGTCGGCGAACTCGCCGCGTGCGCGGCCGCAGGCGTGCTCAGTGCCGACGACGCGATGCGGCTCGCCGCTCAACGCGCCGCGTTCATGGACGACGCGAGCCGATCGCTCGCGGGCGGACTGTGCGGCGTGACCGGCGTCGCCGTGTCGGAGGTGGAAACCGTTCTGGCCGGAACGTCCGTGTCCATCGCGATCCGCAACGGCGACGACTCCGTCGTGATCGGAGGACCGCTGAACGACGATGGGCTCGACGCGCCCGACGCGCCTGCCGCACTCGAAGCGGTCGAAGCCGCGTTGGCCGCACGTGGGGCGCGGTGCACGCGACTCGCCGTCTCCGTCGCGTCGCACACACCACTGATGCGCCCGGCGGCGGAGGCGTTCGGATCGGCCCTGTCGAGGATCGACATGGGAGCGCCCACACGGGCGCTCTTCGACAGCGAGGCCAATCGCGTGTGGAGCGCGGATCAGGCACGCGCGGGACTCGCCCGTCAGATCGCCCACACCGTGCGATGGGACGAGGTCATGGACCAGCTCGCCGCGCGCGCGCCGTCCTGCGTGCTGGAGATCGGCGGCGGCCAGGCGCTCGCGCGGCTGTGGCAGCAGCGGCACCCGTCGATTCCCGCGCGCTCCGCCGACGAGTTCCGCACGCTCGACGGCGTGCTCGCGTGGATCGAACGCAGCGCGTCCTGACGCACGCCGTCGCGTGACGCACGCGAAGAAGTCCGGCCCGGCGCGGGTAGTCCCTCGATCGTTGCAGCGTGCGTAACGGTCCGAGTGCGAGCTTGATTGAAGCCCGCCCGCGCGCTCGATACCGTGCATGCCATCGAGAAACGATGCGGCCGGCGTTCGACGCGCCGGACCGTCACAACAGGAGACAAGCGATGGGCATCCACTGGATATCGATTCTTCCGCTCGCAGCCATGTTCATCGTGGCCACGGCGCTGCCGATCAACATGGGCGTGCTGGCCTTCGTGGGCGCCTTCCTCGTCGGCACACTCGCGGCCGGCATGAGCGCGAAGGCCATCATGGCCGGCTTCCCCGCCGAGCTCTTCCTGACGCTGGCGGGCATCACCTACCTCTTCGCGCTCGCGCAGAACAACGGCACCATCGACTGGCTGGTGCGGCTTGCCGTGCGCGCGGTACGGGGCCGCATCGCGGCGATCCCGTGGATCATGTTCCTGGTGGCGGCGCTGCTGACCTCGTTCGGCGCGGTCAGTCCGGCGGCGGTCGCGATCATCGCTCCCATCGCGCTCGGCTTCGCCGCGCGGCACGGCATCCATCCGCTGATGATGGGCCTGATGGTGATCCACGGCGCGCAGGCGGGCGGCTTCTCGCCGATGAGCATCTACGGCGGCATCACCAACAAGATCGTCGCCAAGGCGGGCCTGCCGCTCAGCGAGATCACGACGATGCTGGCGAGCTTCGGCGTCAACTTCGCGGTGGCGCTGGGGCTCTTCCTCGCGCTCGGCGGTTTGCAGCTGATCCGGCGCGGCCGCGTCGCCGATGAGGGCGAACTCGCGCCGATCCCGCCGGTCGCCCGCGCGCAAGGCGGGCCGCAGGTCTTCGGCGACGCGGAGGCTGCGTCCTACGGCGAGGGCCGCCGCGTCGCGGCGAGCAAGTCCTCGATGCTGGGCCAGGTGCAGACGCAGACCTTCCAGGACACCGGTCCGCACCAGGTGATCACGGCGCTGGGCCTGCTGCTGCTGGCGGTGCTGACGCTGGGCTACAAGCTGGACATCGGTTTCGTGTCGATCACGATCGGTCTGGCCCTGAGCCTGATGCAGCCGCGGCTGCAGAAGAGTGCGCTCGGCCAGGTGTCGTGGCCGGAGATCATGCTGATCGTCGGCGTGAGCACGTACGTGGGCGTGATGGAGAAGATGGGCACCATCGACTACGTCGGCCACAGCGTCGCGAACCTGACCTCGCCATTGATGGCCGCGTTGCTGCTGTGCTTCGTCGGCGCGGTGGTCTCGGCCTTCGCGTCGTCGACCGCGGTGCTCGGTTCATTGATTCCGCTGGGCGTGCCGTTCCTGACCGGTGACAACTCGACGATGGCGATCGGATTCATTGCCGCGATGGCGGTGTCCTCGACGATCGTGGACGTGAGTCCGTTCTCGACGAACGGCGCCTTGGTGCTGGCCAATGCCAAGGGCATGGACCGCGACCGTTTCTTCCGGATGCTGCTGCTCTATGGCGTCGCGGTGACGGTGATCGCACCGGTGGTGGTGTGGGGACTCTTCGTGGTGCTGTGATGTCTCGAAGAGCTTGGCCGGAGCCGGCGGCGAAGCCGAGCTTTCAAAACTGACTTGAGCGCCGTCTGTTTGAGGTTCTATGGTTCCTTTCAAGCTCCAAGGGACGAGAGCATCGCTGGATTGAATCGTTGCCCACTGTTCCAGAG
>NZ_JBWKOK010000010.1:0-205073 GCF_059416045.1 Roseateles sp. GW821-FHT09G03 | reverse complement strand
GGAACAGTGGGCAACGATTCAATCCAGCGATGCTCTCGTCCCTTGGAGCTTGAAAGGAACCATAGAACCTCGAACAGCTCGTAGAGCGACTTCCCGTCCAGGTGCGGTCCGGGCAGCACCAGCTTGCAACCGACCAGCGCCGTGCTGTAGGGCAGGCCCCACGCGTTGACGTGGAACATCGGCACCACCGGCAGGATCACGTCGCGGCGCGAGGACGCCATCGCGTCCGGCAGCGCCGCGCCGTAGGCATGCAGGACCGAGCTGCGGTGGCTGTAGACGGCGCCCTTCGGGTGGCCGGTCGTGCCGCTCGTGTAGCAGATGCTGGAGGCGGTGTTCTCGTCGAACTCGGGCCAGACGTAGTTCCCGTCCTCGGCGTTCACGAGGTCCTCGTAGCAGCGCAGGTTCGGGATCGAGGACTCCGCCGGCATGTGGGCGCGGTCGCTCATCAGGATGAAGTGGCGCACCTGGCCCAGCTGCGGCGCGATCTTCTCGACCAGCGGCAGGAAGGTCAGGTCGAAGCACAGCGCGCGGTCGTCGGCGTCGCCGGAGATCCACGCGATCTGCTCGGGGAACAGGCGCGGATTGATCGTGTGGCAGACCAGGCCGGAACCCGACGTGCCGTAGTAGATCTCGAGGTGGCGGTGGCCGTTCCAGGCCAGCGTGCCGACGCGTTCGCCGGGCGTCAGCCCGAGCCGCGCGAAGGCCTGCGCGAGCTGCCGGGCGCGGAACTCGACCGCGGCCCAGGTGGTGCGATGCAGGTCGCCCTCGACCCGCTTGCTGACGATCTCGGTATCCCCGGAATGGCGCGCCGCATGCTGGATCAACGATGAGATCAGCAAGGGCATCGACATCATCTGGCCCATCAGTGCCATGTCGTCTCCTGGATATTTTTGGCCGGTGCCTCTCGGCTGCCGGGCCGCGCGGGACGCGGTCCGACAGCGCACGGGCGCCTTGATTTCGGCTGTTCGAGTCAGTCTATCGACCACCCCGACCGCCTCGCGTCACCCTAGTGACGCGGCGGCGTTTCAGGCATAGGGGATTACACGGGACCGTGGCGGGCGGAAGCTCTCTTGGCAGCGTCACGAAGCGATGCTCAGAATCGGTGCGTCCAGATCCTTTCATCGAAAAACCAGAACCTCCAGGAGACAGCGATGCGGCTCAACGACCTTCCCCTGACCAGCAAGCTCAACGGCGCGATCGTGCTGTTGATCGTGGCGATGCTCGTGGTGGGCATGTTCACGCTCTGGCGCAGCGATCGCATCACGAGCGAGTCCACGGCGGCGATCAACGACGCGCAGGACATCATCCGCAAGTCCGTCCAGTGGCAAGGCATCACGCAGACGGCGGTGGCGCGCAGCATGGCCAGCGCGATCAGCTCGGACCCGGCCGTGGGCGAGCTCTTCAAGGCCAACATCGCCAACGACGCGCCGGAGGTGGCCAAGCTGCGCGAGCAGATCGCCGCCGAGGCCAAGCGCCCGGAGGACCAGGCCAAGCTCAAGGAGATCGTCGGGCTGGGGCAGACGCTGCTCGCCGCGAGCAAGAAGGCGCGCGAAGCCGGCGCGGCCGGCGACTGGAGCGCCACCAGCCGCATCGTGCAGAACGAGTACGTGCCGTCGGTGAAGGTTTACCTCGAAGCGATCGGGCAGTTCGTCGCGATGCAGGAGGGGCACGCGGAGGAGGCGCGCCAGGCCGCGGCCGGCGCGCGCACGGCGCTGCGCTGGCAGGCGGGATTGGGCGCCGTCGTGATCGCGGCGGTGGGGCTGTTCACCGCCTGGCTGCTGAGCCGCGCGATCGTGACGCCGATGGCGCAGGCAGTGAAGGTCGCGGAGGCCGTCGCGGCCGGCGATCTGCGCTCGGAGATCCGCGTCGACAGCCGTGACGAGACGGGGCAGTTGCTGGGAGCGCTCCAGCGGATGAACGAGAGCCTCACCCGCATCGTCGGTCAGGTGCGGATGAGCAGCGACTCGATCGCGACGGGCACCGGCGAGATCGCCAGCGGCAACGCCGACCTGTCGCAGCGGACCGAGGAGCAGGCGGCCAACCTGGAGCAGACGGCGGCGTCGATGGAAGAGCTCACCGCGACGGTGAAGCAGAACGCCGAGACCGCGCGCACGGCGACCCAACTGGCGCAGAGCGCCTCCGCAGTCGCGGCCGAAGGCGGCCAGGCGGTGCAGCAGGTGGTGGCGGTGATGCACCAGATCAACGAGAGCTCCCGCCGCATCACCGACATCATCGGCACCATCGACGGCATCGCCTTCCAGACCAACATCCTGGCCTTGAACGCGGCCGTGGAGGCCGCGCGTGCCGGCGAGCAGGGACGCGGCTTCGCCGTCGTGGCCAGCGAGGTGCGCGCGCTGGCGCAGCGCAGCGCGGCGGCGGCCAAGGAGATCAAGACCTTGATCAGCGACAGCGGCACCCGGGTGGAGGCCGGTACCCGCATCGCGGGCTCGGCGGGCGAGACGATGGGCCAGATCGTCGACCAGGTGCAGCAGGTCTCGGTCCTGATCGCGGAGATCAGCAACGCGAGCGCCGAACAGAGCCAGGGCATCGACCAGGTCGGCGATGCCATCACGCAGTTGGACCAGGTCACGCAGCAGAACGCCGCGCTCGTCGAGGAATCGGCCGCGGCGGCAGAGAGCCTGAAGCAGCAGGCTGCCCAGTTGAACCAGGCGGTCGCCGTCTTCAGGCTGTGAGGGTCAGAGCTTGCGGCCTTCGGGCAGCTCGATCTTCACTTCGAGGACTTCGAGGTCGTCCTGGCGTTCCATGTGGACCTTGATGTCGTCCGGGTTGATGGAGACGTACTTCGAGATGACCGCGAGCAGCTCACGCTGCAGTTGCGGCAGGTAGTCGGGGCTCGCGCCGCGACCGTTGCGTTCATGGGCGAGGATCAGCTGCAGGCGCTCCTTGGCAACGCTGGCGGTGCTTTTCTTTTCGCCCAGGAAGAAGGACATGAATCCCATGGTCTCTCCCTCGGGTGTCAGCGGCTGAACAGACGCTTGAAGAAGCCCGGCTTCACGGCCTCGACGAAACGCATCGGCTTGTCCTCGCCCAGGAAACGGGCGATGACGTCGGCATAGGCCTCGGCAACATCCGTTCCCTTCATGTGGATGGCCGGCAGACCCTGGTTGGAGGCCTGCAGCACCACTTCGCTCTCCGGGATCACGCCGATCAGCGGCGTGCGCAGGATCTCGTGGATGTCCTCCAGCGACAGCATCTGCCCGCCCTCGACCCGGTTGGGGTTGTAGCGCGTGATCAGCAGGTGCTCCTTGACGGGCTCCTTGCCTTCGATCGCCCGTTTGGTCTTGCTGTTGAGCATGCCCAGGATGCGGTCGCTGTCGCGCACCGAGGAGACCTCGGGGTTGGTCACCACCAGCGCCTCGTCGGCGTAGTGCATGGCCATCAGCGCGCCCGTCTCGATGCCGGCCGGCGAGTCGCAGACGATGAAGTCGAACTCCATCGCCTTGAGCTCTTCCAGCACGCGCTCGACGCCCTCCTGCTTCAGCGCGTCCTTGTCGCGCGTCTGCGAGGCCGCCAGGATGAAGAGCTTGTCCAGCTGCTTGTCCTTGATCAGCGCCTGGCTGAGCTTGATCTCGTCGTTGATGACGTTGATCAGGTCGTACACGACGCGGCGCTCGCAGCCCATGATCAGGTCGAGGTTGCGCAGGCCGACGTCGAAGTCGATGACGGCCGTCTTGTAGCCGCGCATCGCGAGGCCGGTGGCAAAGCTGGCACTGGTGGTGGTCTTGCCGACGCCGCCCTTGCCGGAAGTCACCACAACGATCTTGGTCATGGGGCTAGGTCCTTTTTTTCAGAGTGTCTGGTGGGGGATGGTCCGCGGGCTCAGGTGCCCAACGGCTCCATCAGCAGCTTTTCGCCGTCGAGCCGGACCTGCGCCGCCTTGCCGCGCACGTTGTCCGGCAGCGGGTTCTCGCTGGTGCGGTAGATGCCGGCGATGGCGATCAGTTCGGCCTCGAGCTGCTGCGCGAAGATGCGCGCGTCGGTGTTGCCGCGCGCGCCCGCGATCGCCTTGCCGCGCAGCGGCGCGTAGACGTGGATGCTGCCGTCGGCGATCACCTCGGCGCCGTGGTTCACCGCCGCCAGCACGACCAGGTCGGCGCCCTTGGCGTAGACCTGCTGGCCGGAACGCAGCGGCTTGTCGACGTAGACGGTCCTGGACTCGGCCGGCACCGGGACTTCCACCGGCCGCTCGACGACGACTTCCTTGATCACCTGCTGGACGACCTTCTCGACGCGGGGTTCGCGGGATTCACGCTCGACGCGCGCCGGCAGGTCGGGCGCCTCGGCCAGACCCAGTTCAGCCGCCTGCGCCAGTTCCGCGGCATTCGCGCCGACCACGCCGACCGGCTGCAGACGGTGACGGCGCAGCAGCGGCAGCACCGCGGCGATGTCCACGCGGGCGACGGGCTCGGCGGCCTCGTCCGCCGTGTCGACCAGCGTCCCGGCTTCCAGGCTCAGTTGTCCCTGGCCATCGATGGCCTCAACCGGCTCCGCGCCCTGCGTCGCCTCCTCGACCGCCTCCGCCACCACCGGCAGCTGGCTCAGGTCGAGCAGCAGCGGATCGTGGTGGAACGCGTCGGGCGTCTCGCCCAGCTTGGCCTGGAGCTCCGCGTCGAGCGCGGCCGGATCGGCCGTCTTCAGGACGAGGGAGAGCAGGCTCAGCGAGGCGCTCTTCAGTTCAAAAAGTTCCGGGGTCTTGCCAGCGCCCGACCGCCCCGAGGTATTGCCCGCCACTGCCTGCGTCATGAAAGAAATGAGGAATGCGTTTGCAAAGTCGCGATTTTAGCGGTGCGCCGAGGCCCTCCCTTTAGGGGCC
Source organism: Roseateles sp. GW821-FHT09G03 (assembly GCF_059416045.1). Taxonomy (NCBI): domain Bacteria; kingdom Pseudomonadati; phylum Pseudomonadota; class Betaproteobacteria; order Burkholderiales; family Sphaerotilaceae; genus Roseateles; species Roseateles sp. GW821-FHT09G03. The sequence goes on along the minus strand of NZ_JBWKOK010000010.1, from coordinate 200,239 downwards.
TGCCCGGCCCGCACGGTGCCGACACCCGCCAGACACCATCACGGACCTGTCATGTCCCGCCGAAGCGTCGTCACGGATCGGTCGTTGACTGCCTCAATTTTGAGCAAACCACCGGAATACCGGTCGTGACAAGCACTTGCAAGCGTCATCGCCAAGTGACACACATGCTTGTCCACAGCGGCGGGGGATAGATCCTCCGTGCGGAGGGACGACAGCGCTACCGTCCGGTCGCCTCTTCCGGCGTCATCGGAGGGTTGTCAACCCAAAATTCGAGGATGCGGGGCTTGACTTATCCCCATTCAGCCGCTCCACCGGTCCCGGGGACCCCGCTGCTGCATCGCAGCTGCTCGTTTTCCCGGGACGCCGCCAAGTCATTGATTCATATGGCGCGATTTCGCTTGCCCGGAAATGAGGCACGGAACCTCGGGAGTCCGTCGATCAAGGGTTTAGAGCAATCCCCGGCAGGTTTCCCACACAGTTATCCACAGTCTCGGTGGATAGCTTTCCGGGGTCTTTGAAATCAAGCATTTAGCGCGTTTGCTTGAACCGCAGGACGAGGTCGGACACCCCTTCGACGGGGTGTCGAGGGGGTGTCTGGACGCTGCGACAGACCACCGGACCGTTACAAGTCCAGTCGCATCTGTCGATCGCGGGCTCGCTCGCCCGTGCGAATGCCGTCATGAATGCACCAGGCCGCGTCACGAATCCGACATCCGGGGCGACCAGCGTTTCAGCACGAGGCGAAATCGGCGCAGCGGCAAGGCCGATGACAGGTGGGCAAGTCACGGTCCCGCTAGAGTGCCGGCCTTGTCCCTGTTTCTCCCCCGTTTTTCCCCCGTTTTTTCCCGATGGTTGTGACGTGCCGGCCGAGCGCCGGCGAAAGGTTGGCGATGGGCATCCGGTCCTGGCTCCGCAAGGAGTGGTTTCTGCTGGCACTGGTCGGCGCGGTGGCGTTGGCCAGCTTCTGGCCCGAGCTGGGCCGCAGCGGCGGATGGCTCCGGCTGGAGGTCGTCAGCAACTGGGGCGTGGCGCTGGTGTTCTTCCTGACCGGGCTGGGCCTGTCCGCCGCGGCGCTGCGCGACGGCGCGCTCAAGTGGAAGGTCCACGTGCTGGTGCAGCTCAGCACCTACGCGCTCTTCCCGCTGCTGTGGTGGGGCTTCAGCGCCCTCTTCGGCCGCTGGCTGCCGCAAGACCTGGCCCTGGGCTTCGCCTACCTCTGCGCCCTGCCGTCGACCATCTCGTCCTCCGTGGCGATGACGGTGCTGGCCAAGGGCAACGTGCCGGCCGCGATCTTCAACGCCAGTGTCTCCAGCCTGCTCGGCATCGTGCTGACGCCGCTGCTGGTGGCGCTGATGGCCGGCACCAGCGGCGCGACGCTGCCCTTCGGCGAGGCGGTCTGGAAGCTGACCCAGCTGCTGCTGCTGCCGCTCGTCGCCGGCCAGCTGCTGCGCCCGGTGCTGCTGGGCTTCTACACGCGCCACAAGTCGCGCATCACGCTGATCGACCGCTGGGTCATCATCCTGCTGGTGCTGTCGGCCTTCAGCGACTCGGTGGCCTCGGGCCTGTGGCGCGACCACGGCGCGGAGCTGCTGGTCAAGGCGGCCCTCGGCGCGGCGCTGTTCCTGGCCGTCGTCATCGTGCTGAGCCGTCTGGCGGCCCGCGCGATGGGTCTGTCGGTCGAGGACGAGATCGCCGCCGTGTTCTGCGGCTCCAAGAAGACGCTGGCCTCCGGCGTGCCGATGGCCAAGCTGCTGTTCGGCGCCCATCCTGCGGTCGGCGTGATCGTCCTGCCCATCATGTTCTATCACCAGCTGCAGCTGATCCTGTGCTCGTGGCTCGCCCAGCGTTACGCGGCGCGCCCGACGCCGCCTTCCGGCGCCTAAAATGGCCGGTTCCCCCCGCGCGACCGCATGGCCCATCCAGGCTCCGGGCGCGGGGAGAAGAACCGCAGCTTCACAACAAGCCGCCTCCTCAGCGCCATGACACGCAAGATCTTCGTCACCACCGCCCTCCCGTACGCCAATGCGAATTTCCACATTGGCCACATCATGGAGTACACCCAGGCCGACATCTGGGTGCGCTTCCAGCGGATGCAGGGCAGCGAGGTGCACTTCGTCTGCGCCGACGACGCGCACGGCGCGCCGATCATGATCGCGGCCGAGAAGGCGGGGAAGAGCCCGCAGCAGTTCGTCACCGACATCGCGTCGGGCCGGCAGCAGTACCTCGACGGTTTCCACATCAGCTTCGACAACTGGCACTCCACCGACGGCGCGGAGAACCACGAGCTGTCCAAGGAGATCTACAAGTCGCTGCGCGCCAACGAGCTGATCGCCGTCAAGACCATCGAGCAGTTCTTCGATCCGCAGAAAGCGATGTTCCTGCCCGACCGCTTCATCAAGGGCGAGTGCCCGAAGTGCGGCGCGAAGGACCAGTACGGCGACTCCTGCGAAGTCTGCGGCGCGGTGTACACGCCGACCGAGCTGAAGAACCCGTTCTCGGTGCTGACCGGCGCGACGCCGGTGATGAAGAGCTCCGAGCACTACTTCTTCAAGCTGTCCGACCCGCGCTGCGTCGAGTTCCTCGAGCAGTGGACGCAGGCGCCCGGCCGCCTGCAGCCGGAGGTGCTCAACAAGATCAAGGAATGGTTCGCCAAGGACGAGGACGGCAAGGGCGGCCTGGGTGACTGGGACATCAGCCGCGACGCGCCCTACTTCGGCATCGAGATCCCCGACGCGCCGGGCAAGTACTTCTACGTCTGGCTGGACGCGCCGATCGGCTACCTGGCCTCGCTGAAGAACTACTTCGGCAAGACCGGCCGCGACTTCGACGCGTTCATCAAGGACGAGTCCACCGAGCAGATCCACTTCATCGGCAAGGACATCACCTACTTCCACACGCTGTTCTGGCCGGCGATGCTGCACTTCAGCGGCCGCAAGACGCCCAACCACGTGTTCGTGCACGGCTTCCTCACTGTCAACGGCGGCGAGAAGATGTCCAAGAGCCGCGGCACCGGCCTGGATCCGCTGAAGTACCTGTCGCTGGGCATGAATCCGGAGTGGCTGCGCTACTACCTGGCGGCCAAGCTCAACAGCAAGGTCGAGGACGTCGACTTCAACCCCGAGGACTTCGTCGCCCGCGTCAACTCGGACCTGGTCGGCAAGTACATCAACATCGCCAGCCGCGCGGCGGGTTTCCTGTCCAAGCGCTTCGGCGGCCAGTTGTCGGCCGATGTCGGCGTCGAGGGCCGCGCGCTGCTGGACGGCCTGCGCGCGCACAAGGGAACGATCGTCGAGCTCTACGAGACCCGCGAGTTCGGCAAGGCGCTGCGCGAGATCATGCTGCTGGCCGACCGCGTCAACGAGTACGTGGACCAGAACAAGCCCTGGGACCTCGCCAAGCTCGAGGGCAAGGACCAGGTGCTGCAGGACGTCTGCACCGTCTGCATCGAGGCCTTCCGCCTGCTGTCGATCTACCTGAAGCCCGTGCTGCCGGCGCTGGTGGCGAAGGTCGAGGCCTTCCTGCAGGTCGCGCCGATGACCTTCGTCGACGCCGATCGCGCGCTGGGCGCGCACAAGATCGGCGGCTATGAGCATCTGATGCAGCGCGTCGACCCGAAGCTGCTGGAAGCGCTGTTCGAACCGCCCGCGCCGCCCAAGGTCGTTCCCGGCGGCGAGGAACTCGCGCCCGAGATCAAGATCGACGACTTCGCCAAGGTCGACCTGCGCATCGCCAAGATCGTGAAGGCCGAGCTGGTCGACGGCTCGGACAAACTGCTGCGCCTGACGCTGGACGTCGGCGAGGGCCGCCTGCGCAACGTGTTCAGCGGCATCCGGAGCGCCTATCAGCCGGAGCAGCTCGAAGGCAAGCTCACGGTGATGGTCGCCAACCTGGCGCCGCGCAAGATGAAGTTCGGCGTGTCCGAGGGCATGGTGCTGGCCGCCAGCCATGCGGACGAGAAGGCGAATCCCGGCATCTTCGTGCTGGAACCCTTCCCGGGCGCTCAACCTGGCATGCGCGTTCGCTGAGCACAGGCTCCGACGACACCGACCGCCTAGAATCCCCCCAGTTTTCGAACACTCGATCAAGAGACGACCATGCCGCTGTTCTGGAAGAAGTACGAATCCGAAGCCACGCAGTTCATCAATGAACTGAAGGCCAAGAAGCCGACGCTGGAAGCTGAACAACGCGCCGGCCGCGCCCTGCTGTGGGACCGCGAGCAGGACCGCCAGGCGCAAGCCGGCTACAACGACGCACGCGTGTCGCAGCAGGCCTACGTCTACCAGACCAAGTCGGAATAAGCCGGACCGCGATCCGCTTCGCGCCATCGTCGTTCCCCGCGTGAGCAACGCAGACGACCACCGCGACACCGCCCTGACGCTGCCGGATCCTCCGGCGGATCAGGGCGGCGATGCTTCCACGCCCGAAACGGTCGACCATGTCGCCGTCGCGCGGCTGTACGGCGAACCGCTGTTCGACATGCCGCAGGACCTCTACATCCCGCCGGATGCGCTCGAGGTCTTCCTCGAGGCCTTCCAGGGGCCGCTGGACCTGCTGCTGTACCTGATCCGCAAGCAGAACTTCAACATCCTCGACATCCCGCTGGCCGAGGTCACGCGGCAGTACCTCAGCTACGTCGAGCAACTGCGCAAGCACAACCTCGAACTGGCCAGCGAGTACCTGCTGATGGCCGCGATGCTGATCGAGATCAAGTCGCGGATGCTGCTGCCGCCCAAGAAGTCCGAGGACGGCGGCGAGGTCGAGGATCCCCGCGCGGAACTGGTCCGCCGGCTGCTCGAGTACGAGCAGATGAAGCAGGCCGCGCTGCGACTCGATCAGATGCCGGTGCTGGGGCGCGACTTCCTGCGGGCGCAGATCCACATCGAGCAGTCGCTGGCGCCACGGTTGCCGGACGTGCACGTCGACGACCTGCGCGCGGCCTGGGCGGACCTGATGCGCCGCGCCAAGCTCAACCAGCATCACAAGATCTCTCGCGAGCAGCTGTCGGTGCGCGAGTACATGTCGCACCTGCTGCGCCGGCTGCAAGGCGAACGCTTCGTGGAGTTCGAGGACCTGTTCGAGCTGGACAAGGGCTCGCAGGTGCTGGTCGTGTCCTTCATCGCGATGCTCGAACTGGCGCGGGAGCGCCTCGTCGAGATCACGCAGGCCGAAGCCTTCGCGCCGATCTACGTGCGGCTGGCCTATTCGCCGAGCTGAGCACCGCCACGTCACCTGCCATGCAAAACGCCGGGTCGAACCCGGCGTTGTTCCTTGAGCCAGAGCACGTGGCCTGGCGCGACACTTGGCGTCAGCGGAAGGTCGTGAACGCGGCATTCGGCTGCCGCTGGACCATCTGACCCACCGCCAGCACGGCCTGCGTGCGCGAGCTGACTCCCAGCGCCTTCAGCACCGCGGCGACGTGGTCTTTGATCGTCTCCACCGACACGCCCAACTCGCGCGCGATGATCTTGTTCGGCTTGCCTTGCAGCAGCAGCGCCAGCACATCGGTCTGGCGCGGTGTCAGTTGCAGGCTCTCAAGCCCGGCCGTGGTCTGGTAGCCGGCCTGGCTGGCCAGCGCCTGGACCTGATGCAGCTTGGCGTTGCCCGACGCGGCCTCGGCAACGGCAACCGGCTCCGGTTCCGGCGCCACATCCGACCCCAGCGACATCGGCGGCACGTAGATCCCGCCCGACATCACCAGCTTCAGCGCCTGCGCCAACACGTCGTTGCCCGTGCGCTTGGGGATGAATCCCATCGCGCCCTGGTCGATCGCGCGGATCACGTCACTCGCGCGGTCGGAGGCGGAGATCACCACCACCGGCAGCGACGGGTATTGAGCGCGGAACTCTTCCAGCACATCGAATCCGCTGGCGTCGCCCAGGTTCAGGTCCAGCAGCACCAGATCGAAGTCCTGGCGCGATTTCAGTGTGTCGCGGGCCTGAGCCGCACTGTCGGCGCCCAGCACCTGCACGTCTTCTCCCAAGCCTTGAATCACAGTCTGCAGCGCGGCCAGGATCAGCGGGTGGTCGTCGATCAGCAAAACCCTCACGGGTGTCTCTCCTTGGATGGTCGGACTTCGACGAGGGGAGACTCCCCACCGGCCGCACCGAATAACTTTCGAATCAGGGCGCGATCATAGGCGGGCGCTTCCGGACAGGCACTCCCCCTTACGGTGGCATCTGAAACAGTAGAAAGTTCTATTGGCAAACTGACATTTTTGTATTCGCACATCGTGGTATCGGCGTGTGAAGGCCGTCCGTCGAGTGTGTCGATGGAAAATGCCAGCGTCTGAAATGATGGAAATGCCACCCGCGGGCGACAAACGCCCATCCTCGGCTGGCGCCGCGGATGGGTCCGCAGGGGCGGCTCAGCGGTACTGGCGCGTCAGCGATTCCGCGATGCAGACCGGCTTCCCGCCGGTCTCGCGCTCGACGGTCACCTCGACCATCATCTGCACCCCGCCCTCGACCGGCTCCAGGCGCTTGAGCACGAAGCGCCCCCGCAGCCGGCTGCCGACCGGCACCGGCGCCGGGAAACGCACGCGGTCCAGGCCGTAGTTGATCCCCATGCGGACCTCCCGCACCCGGAAGGCGGTCTCGTAGAAGCGCGGCAACAGGCTGAGCGTCAGGAAGCCATGCGCGATGGTGGTGCCGAAAGGACCGTCCGCGGCGCGCGCCGGGTCGGTGTGGATCCACTGCTGGTCTTCGGTCGCGTCGGCGAAGGCCTGGATCCGCGGCTGGTCCGCCACGATCCAGTCGGACACGCCGATCTCCTGCCCCACGAGGGGCGTCAGGTCTTCCAGCTTCTCGAACATCCGCATCCCGGTCTCCTGTCGTTCTGAAGTCTTCAGCGCCGGCAGGCCCCGGGAAGAGGGGAAGCGGTTAAGAGGGGGAACGCAAGGGGTCAGTCCTTGCCGTCCTTCCCCTTCACCGGCTGATCCAGCCAGGCGCAGAGTTGCTGCCACTGTTCCAGATCGCGGGCCACCCGGCCGGGGGCGATGTCCCAGAGCGTCAGGCCGCGCGCGGCCAGCTGCACGTAGTTCTGGGTGTCGCGCAACTCGGCCAGCAGCGGCAGCCCGAGCTGCTCGATGAACTGGTGCAGCTGCTGCTGCGACAGCGTCCCCTCGCGCACCCGCATCGCCACGAGGCCGATGTCGAGCGCGCCGGACTTGCCACGATCCTGCGATGCATCTTGCAGCTCGCGCACGAAGTCGTATGTCGCCTGGATGTCAAAGAGGCTGGGTTGCAGCGGAATGACCACGCGGTCCGCCACCTTGAGCGCCTGCGCCAGCTTCTTCCCGTGCAGGCCGGCGGGGGTGTCGAGCACCGCGTGCGACACGCCCTTGGGCGTCCGCAACTGCTCGACCGAGGCCAGCTCCCAGCCGCGGATCGCCGGCAGTGCCGCGGGCCGCTGCGCCAGCCAGCGCGCGGAGGACTGCTGGCGGTCGATGTCGCCCAGCATGACCGCGCGGCCGCGATGGGCCAGGAATCCCGCGACGTTGCTCGCGAGCGTGCTCTTGCCGACCCCGCCCTTGGGGTTGGCGACCAGGATCACCGGCATGGCCTCTCCTCTCCTCGATGAGGTGCGTCGGATGTTATGCGATGCCGCAAAATCGGCCGCCATGAGCGCCCCCTCCTCCATCCTCATCCTGGCCGCGCACCCGGACCTGGCCCATTCCCGCGTCACGCGGGCGATGCTGTCCGCCGCGCACGGCCTGCCCAATGTCCGCGTGCGCGACCTCTACGCGCTGTACCCGGACTACTCGATCGACACGCACGCCGAGCAGGAGGCGCTGCGCGAGGCCGAGATGCTGGTCTGGCTGCATCCGATGCACTGGTACGGCATGCCCGCGCTGATGAAGCTGTGGGTGGACGAGGTGCTGAGCGTCGGCTTCGCGTATGGGCAGACCGGCCACGCGCTGCACGGCAAGGAGCTGTGGCTGGTGACCTCGGCCGGCGGGAGCGAGCACTCGTACAGCGCGGAAGGCTACAACCGCCATCCGGTCGGCGACTTCCTGCTGCCCTACGCGCAGACGGCCGCGCTGTGCGGCATGCGCTTCCTGCCGCCGCTGATCCTGCATGGCGCGCAGAAGGCGTCGGCCGAGCAGGTCCAGGCCCATGCGCAGGCCTTCCTGGAAGGACTCCGCGCCCTGCCCGAATGGTGCGAGCACCAGCCCGAGCCGGACCAGGAGGCCGTCCCCGACGACGAGCGCCCGGTGCGCGAGGAAGGAGCGCCGGTCTGATGGACGTCTCCACCCCGATGAACGCGGCATCGGCCGCGATGGCCGCCGCCTCCGCCGCCGTGACGGCGACCGAAGCCGCGGCGCACGGCGCCCAGGGCAACTGGCTGCTGACACCGCTGGTGCTGCTGGCTGCGGCGGTGCTCGCGGTGCCGCTGGCGCGCGGGCTGAAGCTGGGCTCGATCCTCGGCTACCTCGTCGCGGGCGTGCTGCTCGGCCCGCAGGTGCTGGGGCTGATCAGCCAACCGGCGACGGTCCTGGAGGTCGGCGAATTCGGCGTCGTGCTGATGATGTTCCTGGTCGGCCTGGAGCTCGAGCCCAAGCGCCTGTGGGCGATGCGCCGCCCGATCTTCGGCTGGGGCTCGGCGCAGATGCTGGGCTGCGCGGCGCTGCTGCTGATCCCATCGTTCTTCCTCGATGCCGACTGGCATGCCGCCGTCATCGCAGCCCTGGGGCTGGCGATGTCGTCGACGGCGGTCGCGCTGGCCACGCTCAGCGAAAAGAACCTCGGCAACACGCGCGCCGGCCAGAGCGTCATCAGCGTCGCCCTGCTGCAGGACATCGCCGCGATCCCGGTGCTGGCGCTGGTGCCCATCCTGGCCAGCCAGGGCCGGCCCGCGGCGGGGCATTCCGGCTACCGCATCTGGCTGGCCCTCGGCGCGCTGGTGCTGATCGTGCTCGGCGGCCGGCTGCTGCTGCGGCCGCTGCTGCGCTGGATCGCGCGCAGCGGCACGCCGGAGATCTTCACCGCCGCCTCGCTGCTGCTGGTGCTGGCCGCGGCGATGCTGATGCAGAAGGTGGGGCTCTCCATGGCGCTGGGCGCGTTCGCGGCCGGCGTGCTGCTCGCCGAGAGCGAGTACCGCCGCGCGCTCGAGGCCGACCTGGAGCCCTTCAAGGGCCTGCTGCTCGGGATGTTCTTCATCGCCGTGGGCATGGGCCTGGACCTGACCGTGCTGTGGCAGAAGCCGCTGGCGGTGCTGGGCCTGCTGGCCGCCCTGTGGCTGTGCAAGGGCCTGGTGCTGGCGGTGCTGGGCCGGGCGATGGGCCTGCCCAGGCCGGAGCGCGCGGTCTTCGTCATCCTGCTGGCGCAGGGCGGTGAATTCGGCTTCGTCGTCTTCCAGCTCGCGGAGCAGGCGACGCTGCTGGACGCCTCGCAGCGCTCCGTGCTGGTGGCGGCGGTGGCGCTGTCGCTGGCGCTGACGCCGGCCCTGCTCGCCTGGGCGCAGCGGCGCGCCGGCCAGATCGAGCGCAAGTCCCCGCATGAACTCACCGAACAGCAGGAGTCGACGGTGATCATCGCGGGCTTCGGGCGCTACGGGCAGATCATCGGCCGGATGCTCTTCGCCAACGGCATTCCGGCGACGGTGCTGGACCACGACGCCGACACCGTCGAATCGCTGCGGCGCTTCGGCTGGCGGGTCTTCTGGGGCGACGCGACGCGGCTGGAGCTGCTGCGCACCGCAGGCGCCCAGCAGGCGCGGGTCCTGGTGCTGGCGGTCGACGACTTCAACCACAGCGTCAAGATCGCCGAGATCGCGCGGCAGCACTTCCCGCACCTGACCATCGTCGCGCGGGCGCGCAACGTCCAGCACTACTACGCGCTGCGAGAACTGGGCGTCGAGCTGATCGAACGCGAGACGCTGGACTCCGCGCTCATGAGCGCGCGCAGCGTGCTGCAGCAGCTGGGCTGGGAGCCGCACGCGGCGCGGCAGATGGCGTGGCGCTTCCGGCGGCACACCGTCGAGCAGACCGAGGAACTGCGCCCGCACCGCGGCGACCTGGACACGCTGATCGCGATGTCCAAGCGTGGCCGCGAACAGCTGGAGGAACGCCTGGCGGCGGAGCGCAAGGCGCTGGCGGAGGGCAAGGTCCGCAACCCGTGGCAGGAGCCGCATCTGGCGCCGGGAGCAGCGCCCGGCGCGGCATCGGCCTCCTCCGAGCATCCCCTGCCCGACAAGGCCTGACGAGGCCGGCGACAATCACGCGCTTATGTTTGCCCCTTCCCAACTCGAGGTCAGGCGCTTCTTCTGCCAGACCTTCCGCAAGTACCGCGACAAGCTGCCGCTGACGCCGATGGAGGCCATCGCCTCGGACTGGATCGAGCAGCACCCGGAGTACCACGACGAACTCGCCGATGAGGATGCCGCGCTCGCGGCGGTCTACACGGTCGAGGACGGCCGCACGAATCCGTTCCTGCACCTTTCCATGCACCTGAGCCTGATGGAGCAGCACCAGATCGACCAGCCGACGGGCGTGCGCCAGGCGCTGGACCTGCTGGCCGCCCGTCGCCAGTCGCTGCACGAGGCCCACCACGAGGCCATGGAGTGCCTGGGCGAGATGATCTGGACCTCGCAGCGCAGCGGCCTGCCACCGGACGGCCACGTCTACCTGGACTGCCTGCGACGCAAGGCCACCCGGACGCCGACCTGACCCACCTTCACCTCATCCGAGGTTCTCGGTAGCAGATCCGTCGAAGGACGCCGATGGTTGGGGACGGCTGTGGCCAACGCGCCGACCCGCATGCAAGCTTGCGGAAAAGCAAAAGGCCACGCACTGCGTGGCCTTCGTCATTGGGGAGGAGAACCGGGCTTAAGCCTGGATCGCTCCACCCAGCCCCGACTTGCGCTCGTTCTTGCCGGACGCGCCGTACAGACCGCTGGGCTCGCCGGGCATCAGCACATCGATGGCGCGGTCCAGCGCCGCGGTGGCGCGGGCCAGCGATTCGCGCTGGGCGGCGACACGGCCACCGGCCTGCATCAGACGCGTACGCAGTCCCTGCGGCACGGTGCCAGTGCGGGCGGCCGCGCTGAACTGCTCGATCGCCCGGGCCAGCGCCGCGTGCAGCGACGCCGCGTGCAGCTCGATCGCCTGCGAGTCGCGTCGATGCAGCGCGTCGCCCAGCAGGTTCAGGCAGCTTTCGACGTCCTGGAGCGGTTGCTCCAGGTCGACGGGGGTCGTGGTCAGAGGCGTGGCGGTCATGGGCGTCACCGGAAATGCTGGGGTCGTGGCTCGCTACAGCTCAGCGTCTTGCGACGGAGCGGTTCAGTGCGACTGCTGGGTGCGGCCCAGCATCTCGGACGCGTTGGCGATCAGCTTGTCGGCGATCGCGTCGGCATTGATCTTGAACTCACCCTTCTCGATCGCGCTCGCGATGCGGGCGACCTTCTCCGCGTCGAAGCTGCCGTCGTCCGAGCCGGGGCCTGCGATCAGGCTGCTGGCCGTGCTCGACAGTTCGACCTTGGATCCCTCGTTCGAGGGGGCCGCGGCGCCGCCCTTGGCGGTCTTGGCGCCACCCTCGGTCGCGCCGGCAGCAGTGCCGCCGACTTTCGAGTAGGCGTTGATGTCAGCGTTGTTACCGATCTTCATGGTGTTTCTCCATGGGTCCGAGAACTTCCGGAACCCTTCCATTAGCGGGTTTATCGACCCGCCCGGACAGAACTTGAGGGCCGCGCTTCACAAATTAGACAGATCTCTCGGTGAAGGGCATCACAGTACCACCTCCACCCGTCGTTCACCGATCGTACGCCCGGTGGCCATGCGGCCATTGTCGAAACGCACGCGGACATCCTGGCCTTCCAGCCCGACGCCCATTGCCTGGCCTTCGCCGGCAATCGCATACCCATCGCCGGTCGCCATGACCTGCACCCGGTCGCCCGGCTGCACCCACTGGCGCAGCTTCAGGTCCACGGAGCGCAGTGCCTGGCCGGCCGCCACCGGTTTGGCCAGATGACGCCCGAGCCAGCCATCCGTCTGTGTATAGATGGCGCCGGCTTCACCGGCAATATCTACTTCGGCCAGCCGGAAGTGTTCTTGAGTCAGGACCGTGCCGGTCGGCAGGTCCGCGGCCGCGACGAAGGCCTGGCCGTAGACCTTGATGGTCAGCGGCAGCGTCACGTTCCACTTGGTCACGCCGGCCACGCAGCGCAGGCCCAGGCGGCTGCGGCCCCACATCTTGGTGCCGGGCGGCAGGTAAGGCTGGATCTGCGCGCAGGGCGCCAGGCGCAGGCGCGGGTCCAGCTTGCCGATCTCGATCTCCACGCGGGCCTGGTTCGGCGCCACCTGGCGGGCGCCGGCCATCGCCAGCGTCTGCAGACGATCTTCCAGCGTCGCGTCCAGCGCGTTCAGGCCTGAACCACCCGGTTCGCTGACAGAAATATTGGGCGCCACGGCGACCTGCACCGGCGCCGCGGTCTGCGCGTCGGCCTCATCCACCAGCCCGAACATCAGCCACACGGACATCAGCGCCCCCGCCAGCAGGGCGGGCAGCGCCTGCGCGTGGCGGGCATGGGTGGAGGGGCAGCTTTGCGGCATGGGTCGGAACTGTACGGATCCGGGGCTCGCCGGTGGCTTCGAAATGCGCCGGGATCACCCGTCTTATCGCGCTCATGTTTTCGGACCTGCTGAACACAATGCTCGAACCTGACAGAAACGGGTGACAGGTCGTCCGAAGGAGAAACGAGATGCTGAACAAACTGACCGACGCGATGAGCTTCCAGTCCCAGGCGCTGACCCTGCGGGCGGAGCGTCAGCGTCTGCTGGCCAGCAACATCGCCAACGCTGACACCCCGGGCTACCAGTCCAAGGACATGGACTTCGCCAAGGCGCTGCGCATGGCGACCTCCCCGGCGGCCAACCCCTCGGATTCCAACCAGACCCTGACCCAGCGCACGCAGAACGCGCTGCAGAGCAGCCTCAGCGCGATGACCAGCATGGACAGCAACACGGTCGACATGGACCGCGAGCGCGCCAGCTTCGCCGACAACACGGTGAAGTACGAGGCCTCGCTGCGATTCCTGAACGGCTCCATCCGCACGATGCTGGACGCGATGAAGTCGCCGAACGCGTCCTGATCGCGCGCTAGAAGAAGGAGCCCGTCATGTCGATGTTCAGCATCTTCCACATCAGCGGCAGCGCCGTCAGCGCGCAGAGCCAGCGCCTGAACGCCGTGGCCAGCAACATGGCCAACGCGGACACCGTCGCCGGCCCGGACGGCCAGGCGTACAAGGCACGCCAGGTCGTGTTCCAGAGCGTGCTGGCCCAGAACGGCATGGACCAGACCGACGTCGGCGTGCAGGTGGTGGGCGTCCAGGAGAACCAGACCCCCGGCCGCCGCATCCACGATCCGAGCCACCAGCTGGCCGACGCCGACGGCTACGTCACGTACAGCAACGTGAACAGCGTGGAGGAGATGGTCAACATGATCTCCGCCTCCCGCTCGTACCAGAACAACCTCGAGGTCATGGGCACCGCCAAGTCGCTGCTGCTCAAGACCCTGCAGATGGGCCAGGGCTGACCGCCCGCTCTTCCTATTAACCGAACGGAACGCCCATCATGGACTTCACCGCCCTGAACAACAACACGAAGACCGGCGCCGCCTCGAACACGGCCGCCGCGAGCGCCACCGGCACGAGCGCGCAGGAAACGTCCGACCGTTTCCTGAAGCTGCTGGTCGCGCAGCTGCAGAACCAGGACCCGATGAACCCGATGGACAACGCCGCCGTCACGACGCAGATGGCGCAGATCCAGACGGTCACCGGCGTCAGCACGCTGAACAGCAGCATCCAGGCCCTGGGCAGCCAGTTCGGCCAGATGCAGGCGCTGCAGAGCGTGAGCCTGGTCGGCCGCGACGTCACCGTCCCCGGCAACAAGATCAGCGTCGCCGACGGGAAATCCACGATGAGCTTCGACCTCGGCGGCGCCGCCGACGCCGTCAAGCTGGAGATCCTCAACGGTGCCGGCGACGTGATCTCCACGCAGGACCTCGGCAAGATGAAGGCCGGCATGCAGTCCTATACCTGGGACGCGTCCAAGGCCACCGAGACGACCAACCTGAGCTTCCGCGTCACGGCGACCAACGCCAGCGCCCCGGTCACCGCCACCACCCTCACCCGCGACACGGTGCGCGCGGTCAACACGAGCGGCGCCACGCTGCAGCTCGAACTCAAGAATTCCGGCCTGGTCGATTACGACAAGGTCCGCTCGCTGGGCTGATCCCAGCATTCCGCCCCAGCCCAGCCCCCCGCTTTACCTCGCCTGAATCGCCCAAGGACATCCCATGAGCTTCCAACAAGGCCTCTCCGGACTGAACGCTTCCAGCAAGAACCTGGAAGTCATCGGCAACAACATCGCCAACTCGCAGACCTACGGCGCCAAGTCGTCGCGGGCCGAGTTCGCCGACATGTACGCCGCCTCGCTCAACGGCGCGGGCACCAGCGACGTCGGCATCGGCGTGCAGGTGCAGACGGTGGCCCAGCAGTTCACGCAGGGCAACATCTCGATCACCGAGAACCCGATGGACCTGGCGATCAACGGCGCCGGCTTCTTCCAGGTCTCCGACGGCAAGAGCCCGACGGTGTACACCCGCAACGGCCAGTTCAAGGTCGACAAGGACGGCAACATCGTCAACAACGATCAGCTCAAGCTGATGGGCTACCCCGCCGACGCCAACGGCGTGATCCAGCCGGGTCTGGCGCAGGGCCTGAAGCTGCCCACCGGCGGCATCGACCCCAAGGTCACCAGCGACATCAAGATGGAGTTCAACCTGGACTCCCGCGCCGGCCCGACCGCCGCCTACGACCTGACCGATCCGGCCGATCCGAACTCGCCCAAGATCGACAAGACTGGCATCACGCTGAACGACCCGACCTCGTACAACAACGCGACGTCGATGACGGTGTACGACGCCAAGGGCCAGCCCACCGCGCTGACCATGTACTTCCAGCGTGCCAACAACGACGACGCCAATGGCAACACCGTCTGGAACGTCTACCTGACGGCCAACGGCAGCGCCGTGCAGTTCGACTCGCAGGGCAACCCGATCGAGACCGACGACGGCACCGCCAAGGGCAACCCGCTGACGCCGTTCACGCAGATGACCTTCCTGCCCACCGGCGGCAAGCCGGTCTCGCCCGGCCCGAGCGAATTCCTGAACCTGAAGATCCCCGCCGGCACGAACTCGCAGGGCGCCCCGACGCTGCCGATCCCGGCGCCGCCGGCCGACCCGTCCGATCCGTCGGTGCAGGGCATCAGCTTCGACCTGCGCTCGGCGACCGAGAACGGCTCCAACTTCGCCGTCACCGACCTGAACCAGAACGGCTACGCGCCGGGCCAGCTGGTCGGCATCAAGCTGGAAGACAACGGCATCGTCACCGCCCGTTATTCGAACGGCGAATCGAAGCCGGCCGGCCAGGTCGAGCTCGCCAACTTCCGCAACCCCCAAGGCCTGCAGCCGCTGGGCGGCAACGTCTGGGCGCGCACGAACTCGTCGGGCGATCCGGTCGTCGGCGTTCCCGGCGACGGCAACCTCGGCTCGCTGACCCCGGGCGCGCTGGAGGAATCCAACGTCGACCTGACCTCCGAGCTGGTGAACATGATGACCGCGCAGCGCGTCTACCAGGCCAACTCGCAGACCATCAAGACGCAGGACCAGGTCCTGCAGACGCTGGTCAACCTGCGCTGATCCCGGCGCCGCCGACCTGATCCAGCCCATAGCCGATCGCTGAGGAGTTCCGATGGACCGCATGATCTACCTGTCGATGAGCGGCGCCCAGGCGGCGATGTCGCGCCAGGACGTGCTTTCCAACAACCTGGCCAACGCCAACAGCAACGGCTTCCGGGCCGAGCTGCAGGCGTTCCGCGCGGTGCCGATCCGCGGCGAGGGCGCGTCCACGCGCGCCTTCGCGCTGGAGACGACCACCGGCCACGACCTCAGCGCCGGCCCGATCACGACCACCGACCGCAACCTGGACGTCGCCATGAAGGGCAAGTCCTGGATGGCGGTGCAGGCGCTGGACGGCACCGAGGCCTACACCCGCGCCGGCTCGATGGACGTCGACCAGGACGGCGTGCTGCGCATGCGCAACGGCCTGCAGGTGCTAGGCGACGGCGGTCCTATCACCGTGCCGCCCAACTCGACGATCTCGATCGGCGACGACGGCACCGTGGTCGCCAAGGCCGACGGACAGCGTCCGGTCAACATCGGCAAGATCAAGCTGGTCACCGAGGACGGCCGCTTCACGCGCCGCGAGGACGGCCTGTTCATCGCCGACGGCGGCGACCCGCTGCCCGCCGATCCCAATGCCCGGCTGCAGTCGGGCGCCCTCGAGGGCTCCAACGTGAGTCCGGTCGAGACCATGGTCGGCATGATCGCCGCCGCCCGCCAGTTCGAGCAGCAGATGAAGATGCTGACGATCGCCCAGACCCACGGCCAGGCAGCCTCCAAGCTGCTGTCCGACAGCTGATCCGCGGGCTCACAGTTCGCAGTACGGAACCGCTTTAGCTACAGGATTCAGGAGACTTCAAATGCTTCGTTCGCTCTGGACCGCCAAGACCGGCATGGAAACCCAGCAGACCCAGCTGGACGTGATTTCCCACAACCTGGCCAACGTCTCGACCAACGGTTTCAAGAAGTCGCACGCGGTCTTCGAAGACCTGATGTACCAGACGCTGCGCCAGCCCGGCGCCAACAACACCGAGCAGACCACGCTGCCCACCGGCATGCAGGTCGGCCTGGGCTCGCGCGCGGTCGCGACCTCGCGCAGCCACTCGCAGGGCAGCCTGACGCAGACGTCCAACTACCTGGACGTCGCCGTCAAGGGCAACGGTTTCTTCCAGGTCCAGATGCCCGACGGCACCACCGCCTACACCCGCGACGGCAGCTTCCAGCTGGACGCCAACGGCCAGGTCGTCACCAACAACGGCAACACCGTGCTGCCGGGGATCATCGTCCCGGCCGACGCCAAGTCGCTGACCATCGGCGCCGACGGCACGGTGAGCGTCACCACCGCCGCCAGCGCCACGCCGACGACGCTGGGCCAGCTGCAGCTGGCGAACTTCATCAACCCGCCGGGGCTGGAGTCGCTGGGCGGCAACCTGTACGCCGAGACGGTCGCCTCCGGCACGCCGCAGACCGGCGCCCCCGGCCAGAACAGCCTGGGCACGGTGCAGCAGGGCTTCGTCGAAACCTCGAACGTCAACGTCGTCGAGGAACTCGTCCAGATGATCCAGACGCAACGCGCCTACGAAATGAATTCGAAGGCGATCACGACCACCGACCAGATGCTTCAGAAGCTCTCGCAGATCTGACGGGCGCTCGCCCCGCTCTTCGACCGACCGGGCGATGACCGCCCGCGCGACGATGCGAGGGCCCTCGTTCCTGTCCGCGATCCTAGGAGTCGTCATGCCTTCGTTCCCGTCCCTGCCCCGCTCTCTCGTCTCTCTGGCCCTCGTGCCGGCCGCCTTCGCGTTGACCGCGTGCTCGACGATGTACCCGCAGCCGCGCGTGGACATGCAGCCGGCACCGGTCGTGAAGATGCCCGAGCCGATCCCGGCTTCCGCCAACAACGGCGCGATCTACCAGAACGCGAACTACCGTCCGCTGTTCGAGGATCACCGCGCCCGCCTGGTCGGCGACATCGTCACCGTGACGATCACCGAGAAGGTCAGCGCGACGCAGAAATCGAGTTCCGAACTCGACAAGAACGGCGCCATCGGCGCCAGCGTGAGCGCGATCCCGGGCATCGCCGCCAATTCCTTCGGCGGCGGCCGGGCCGAACTGACGGGCTCGTCCTCCAACAAGAGCACCGGCAAGGGCACGAACGAGAACACCAACGACTTCTCCGGCACCATCACCGCCGTCGTCACCGGCGTGCTGCCCAACGGCCACCTGCTGATCTCGGGCGAGAAGCAGGTCGGCGTCAATTCCAACGTGGACGTGCTGCGCTTCTACGGCCAGGTCGACCCGCAGTCGATCCGGCAGGGGAACATCGTGGCCTCGACCGCGATCGCCAACGTCCGGGTCGAACAGCGCGGACGCGGCGCCGTCGCCGACGCGCATGGAATTGGCTGGCTATCCCGCTTCTTCTTGAACCTTTCGCCCATTTAAGTTTCCCCACAATCGGTCACACGAGTCTGCAACCGTGTGACCGAGATGTACCCCAACACACTCCCCCGCTTCTTCTCCCGCTCCCCACGCCTGCTGGCCTCCGGCCTGCTCGCGCTGATGGCCCTGCTCGCGATCGCGACGCCGGCCGAGGCGACGCGCATCAAGGAAGTCGCCGCGGTGCAGGGCGTCCGTTCCAACCCCTTGACCGGCTACGGCCTCGTCGTGGGCCTGGACGGCACCGGCGACCAGACCACGCAGGCCCCGTTCACCGGCCAGAGCATCACCGCCATGCTGCAGCAGTTCGGCGTGCTGCTCCCGCCGGGCGTGACCATGCAGCCGCGCAACGTCGCGGCGGTCATGATCACCACCTCCCTCCCCCCGTTCGCGCAACCCGGCCAGCCGCTGGACGTCGTTGTCTCGTCCATGGGCAACGCCAAGAGCCTGCGCGGCGGCACGCTGATCGCCACGCCGCTGCGCGGCGCCGACGGCCAGGTCTACGCGATCGCCCAGGGCAACCTAGTCGTCGGCGGCGCCGGCGCGTCCGCGGGCGGTTCCAAGGTCCAGATCAACCACCTGAGCGCCGGCCGCATCCCCGGCGGCGCGCTGGTCGAGCGCAGCGTGCCCACGCCGCTGCAGCAGAACGAGTGGTTGCAGCTGGACCTGAATGCCTCGGACTTCGGCACCGCGCGCGCCGTCGCCAAGGCCATCAACAAGTCCAAGGGCGAAGGCACGGCGATGGCGTTGGACGGCCGCGTCGTGAAAGTCCGCGCGCCGCTGGCGCCGGACGCGCGCGTCGCCTTCCTCGCCGACATGGAGAACCTGAGCTTCGACCAGGAGATCCCGTCCGCCCGCATCGTCATCAACGCGCGCACCGGCTCGGTCGTCATGAACCAGGCCGTCACGCTGCAGCCCTGCGCGGTCGCGCACGGCAACCTGGCGGTGACCATCTCCAGCACGCCGCAGGTCAGCCAGCCCAACGCGCTGTCCGGCGGCCAGACCACGGTCACGCAGAAGACGGACATCTCGATCAAGCAGGACCCCGGCTCGCTGATCCAGCTGCCGGCCGGCGCGCGGCTCAACGACGTCGTCAAGGCGCTGAACACGCTGGGCGCCACGCCGCAGGACCTGCTGGCGATCCTCCAGGCGATGAAGAGCGCCGGCGCCTTGAACGCCGAACTCGAGGTGATCTGACATGGCCCTCTCCACTCCTCTCAGCACCGCGCTCGGCATGGGCGTGAACGGACTGTCGTCCGACACGCGCTCCGTCGAGCAGCTCAAGGGCACCGCGTCGCGCGACCCCAAGGCCGCCGTCAAGGAGACCGCGCGCCAGTTCGAGGCCCTCTTCATGCAGGAAGTGATGAAGAGCATGCGCCAGGCCACGATGAACAGCGGGATGATGGAGAACTCGGCGACCCAGATGGGCGGCGAGATGCTGGACCAGCAGTACGCCGCGAAGATGACCGGCCTGCCCGGCGGCCTGTCGCAGGCCATCGAGCGCCACCTGCAGCGCCAGCTCGGCGTCAAGGACGGCGAACTGCCGAGCGCCAAGGACGCGACCAAGGTCCCGCAGCTGCCGCAGCTGGCCGTCAAGAACGTGCAGCCGCACGTGCAGGACTTCATCCTGAAGCACGACGCCGCCGCCAAGTCGGCGCAGGCGTCGACCGGCATCCCGGCGAGCTTCATGATCGCGCAGGCTGCGCACGAGTCCGGCTGGGGCAAGCGCGAGATCCTGAACAAGGACGGCTCGAGCAGCTTCAACGTCTTCGGCATCAAGGCCGGCGCCAACTGGACCGGCAAGGTCGCCGAGGTCCAGACCACCGAATACGTCGACGGCAAGCCGACCAAGGTGACGGCCAAGTTCCGCGCCTACGGCAGCTATGAAGAGGCCTTCAAGGACTACGCCAAGCTGATCGGCAACAACGACCGCTACCGCGACGTCGTCGCCAAGGCCAACACCGGCAGCGCCGAAGGCTTCGCCAAGGGCCTGCAGAAGGCCGGCTACGCCACCGACCCCGAATACGCGACCAAGCTGGCGCGCACGATCAACACCACGATGCGCGTGCAGCGCGCGCTGGCCTGATCGCGCCCCGCTGAAGACGCCCAGGAAGGACCGAGGAGCCCGACATGAGTACCTCCCCGCTGCTGTCGCTCGGCATGCGCGCCATGTTCGCCAACCAGGCGGCGCTGCAGACCATCGGCCAGAACATCGCCAACGCGAACACGCAGGGCTACTCCCGCCAGGAAGTCGTCCTGACGACGCCCGAGGGCCAGTTCACCGGCGCGGGCTACTTCGGCAAGGGCGTCAACGTGCAGACGGTGACCCGCTCGCACAACGAGTTCCTGACCCGCGAGGCCGCGGCCGCCAAGTCGCAGGCCTTCGCCGACACGACGATGCAGTCGCAGCTGGCGCAACTGGAGAAGCTCTTCCCCACCGGCTCCGACGGCCTGGGCCAGTCCGCCAACGACTTCCTGAACGCGCTGGTCGACGTGGCCAGCCGCCCGTCCGATCCGTCGGCGCGCCAGGTCGTGCTGGGCAAGGCGCAGGCGCTGGCCTCGCGGTTCCAGAGCGCGGGCCAGCAGCTCGCCGACCTGCAGTCGGGCGTCGTCAGCGACATGAACGCCGACGTCAAGCAGGTCAATGAACTCGCCAAGCAGATCGCCGCCGCGAACGACCAGATCGCGCGCTCGGCCGGCACCAGCCACACACCCAATGACCTGCTCGACAAGCGCGACCAGCTGATCTCGCAGCTCAGCCAGTACGTGCAGGTGAGCACCGTCCCCAACGCCCGCGACGGCACGACCGGCGTGTTCATCGGCGGCGGCCAGGTGCTGGTGCTGGGCGGCCAGGCGCAGCAGCTCTCGGTCACGCCCGATCCGTACGACGGCGCGCGCGCGCAGCTCTCCATCACCGACACCAGCGGCACCCGCGCGCTGGACGACAGCACGCTGACCGGCGGCTCGCTGACGGCGATGCTGCGTTACCAGAACACCCACCTGCAGGACGCCCGCAACCTGCTCGGCCAGATGGCGACCGCGATCGCGACGCGCGTCAACGAGCAGCAGAGCCTGGGCATCGACCTGAAGGCGCAGGCCGGCGGTCCGCTGTTCACGATCGCCAATCCGACGGTGCTGCCGGCGGCGACTAACCGGGGCGACGCCAAGCTCAGCGCGACCGTCACGGACGGCTCGCTGGTGCCGGCGCTGTCGTTCACGGTCACGCCGGACCCGACCGGCACGCCCGACAGCTACCAGATCGCGGTGCGCCCGGGCGGCCAGCCGACGATCATGAGCAACGACCAGATCAAGGCCGCCTACGGCATCAGCCTGTCGACGACCGGCACCATGCAGCAGGGCGACAGCTTCCTGCTGGAGCCGGTGGCCAACGCGGCGGGCAGCTTCAAGCGCGCGCTGGACGATCCGGCGGGCCTGGCCGCGGCGTCGCCGATCATCGGCACGACCGACATCAACAACAAGGGCACCGCGACCGTCGACACGCTCTACGCGATCAACGACAAGTTCGACAAGAGCAAGCAGCCCGCGACTGTCGAGTTCGGCGCCGTCAACGCCGACAACAGCATCAACTACACGATCACGCTGTCGGACAACACGCAGGTCAGCGGGACCTGGAAGGCCGGCGGCAAGATTGGCAACGATCCGGCCAACGGCGTGGACCTCGGTTTCGAGCTGAGCCTGAACGGCGTGCCGCGCCAGGGCGACAAGATCGCGCTGCAGGTCTCCGACGCCGTCGTCTCCACCAACAACGGCAACGCCAAGGCCTTCCTCGCGATGCAGAGCGAGCCCTTCCTGGGCAAGCAGCTGCAGGTCGACGGCACGCTGTCGCGCGGCCAGACCGTCAACGAGGCCTACGCCGCCGCGATGGCCGACATCGGCTCCCGCGTGCAGGGCGCGGACTACCTGGCGCAGGTCTCCACGACCGTGGCCTCGGACACCGAGCAGACGCGCTCCAGCCAGGCCGGCGTCAACCTCGACGAAGAGGCCGCCAAGCTGATGCAGTTCCAGCAGGGCTACCAGGCCGCCGCCAAGATGCTGCAGGCCGCGCAGAGCCTGTTCGACCAATTGCTGAGCGTGGTCGGCCGCTGACGCGGCCGCGACACCCGATACGCGACCGATCGCCTGAACCCTGAAGGACGCAGCCATGCGACTCTCGACCAACAACATGTTCGACACCAGCATCGCGACGCTGCAGCGCCGCCAGCAGGAGATGCAGGAAGCGCAGCAGCGGCTGACCAGCGGCAAGCGCGTCGAGAAGGCCAGCGACGACCCCACCGGCGCCGCCCGCGCCGAGCGCGCGCGCACCTCGCTCGGCCAGGTCGACGCCAGCCAGCGCGCGCTGGACGCCAGCCGCAACAGCATGACGCTGGCGGAAAGCGGACTGGGCGATGCCAACGAGCTGATGCAGCAGATCCGCGAGGCGCTGGTCTCCGCCGGCAACGCCAGCTACAGCGATCCCGAGCGGCAGGGCCTGGCTACCAAGGTCCAGGGCCTGCGCGACCAATTGCTGTCGATCGCCAACCGCACCGACGGCGCGGGCGGCTACCTCTTCTCCGGCCAGGGCACCTCGGGCGTGCCCTTCCTCGACAACCCGGTACAGCGCGACGCGGCGGGCAACCGCATCGGCGGCGGCGTCGGCTTCGAGGGCATCTCGGGCAGCGTCACCACCGGCAACCTCGAGAACTACCCGCTCAGCGTCGACGGCCGCCAGGCCTGGGAGCAGGCGCGCAGCGGCAACGGCACCTTCGAGACCGGCCCCGCGCCCAACGCGCTGACCGGCAAGGCCTCGACCGGCTACATCGACTCCGGCCGCGTCACCGATCCGGCGCTGGTCACCGGCGACAGCTACAGCATCGTCGTCAGCGGCACCGCCCCGGCTCAGACCTACACCGTCTTCAACGAATCCCAGGGCCACGTGCCCGTCGCCAGCGACAACTACGCCGCCGGCCAGACCGTCAAGTTCGACGGCATGGCGATGACGGTGGCGGGCGCGCCGTCCGACGGCGACACCTTCACCGTCAAGCCGTCGACGGCCGACCTGAAGCTCTTCGAAGTGCTGGACCGCACCATCGAATCGCTCAAGACGACGGGCCGCACCGGCCCCGAGATCACGCAGTCCAACCTGATGAACCTGCGCGACCTGGACGCGGTGATGAACAACCTCGCCAACGTGCGCAGCCAGGTGGGCGAGCAGATGAACAACCTGGACGGTTCGGAGTCCCGCCTGCAGACGCTCAAGGTTTACAACCAGGCTGAGCAGTCTGCCGCAGAGGATCTGGACATGACCCAGGGCATTTCCGACTTCCAGAACCAGCAGACGGGCTACGATGCGGCGCTGAAGACCTACTCGATGGTGCAGCGCATGTCGCTGTTCCAGTACATCAACTCCTGATGCGCCGATCTGCATGAACTCGACACACGCCGTGCTGGGCCAAGTGGCCCTGGGGTACGCGCCCCTGGTTTCCAAGTCCTTCGACATCGAGGCCACCCGCATCACGGTGTTCGCGCTTCGCCCCGACGTCACGCCCGATGCGGGCGAGTTGCTGACCGCGCTGGCCGAGGCCTTCCCGACCAAGGCGGTGCTGCTGAACGTGGCGCACGAGGGCCTGCTCAAGGGCCTGCTGGCCGCGGCGCTGCCGGGCAATTTCAAGATTGAAGTCCCCGCCTTCCTGCTGTCCGACGCGGACCTCGCCGCCCAGGCGCAGGCCCGCGGCGCGCTGCTGAAGGGCCGCTCCGACGCGGCCGGCTTCAAGCAGCTGGTGCTGGACCTGCAGGAGCTCGGCGGCGGCCCGCTGCCGGCGGGCAAGTCGGTGCTGGTCTCCGGCGCCCGCAACGGTGGTGATTTCAAGCAGGCGCTGGATGCCGGCGCGGCCGGCGTGCTGGGCTGGACCGTGCACGGCGAGTTCGAGGCCCCCGCTGCCCCGGCCGCCCGCAACGACTCGCAGGCCGACCTGCAGGTGATCGTCGAGCTGATGTCGCGCGTCGACCAGGGCGAGGATGTCGAGCGCCTGGAGCAGACGCTCAAGCGCGATCCGAGCCTGGCCTTCAAGCTGCTGCGCTACATGAATTCCGCGGCCTTCGGCCTGTCGGTCGAGGTGTCGTCGTTCCGTCACGCCATCATGCTGCTGGGTTACGCGCGCCTGCGCCGCTGGCTGGCGCTGCTGCTGGCCACCGCCAGCAAGGACCACGCGATGCGCCCGGTGATGTTCGGCGCGTTGCGCCGCGGCCTGGTGATGGAAGAACTGGCCAAGAGCATGACGGACTCCGAAGTCCGCGACGAGATGTTCATCTGCGGCCTCTTCTCGCTGCTGGATCACATGCTGAAGCAGCCCTTCGAGAAGCTGCTGCAGTCCATCCCGGTGCCCGAGCGCGTGCGCCAGGCGCTGGTCGAGCAGACCGGTCCGTACAAGGGCTACCTGGACCTGGTGCAGGCGATCGAGAACGAGTCGGTCTTCGACGTCCGCGCCGCGCTCGACACGCTGATGCTCGGCCCGGACGAAGTGAATGGCGCCGTGCTGCGCGCCCTGAACAAGGCATCGCAACTCGAATAAGCAACGGGCATCGAGCTCACCGCAACGAGGCCTCGCGGCAACCCGCGAGGCCTCTTTCATTGCGGTCCTCGGTGGCAAATCCTCGGAAGTGAGACGCTGGTCGGGGACGGCAGGTCGCGGGGTCTTGGCGCTTGACGCCAAGGCCCTGCGACCTGGCGGCCAACGCTCAAACCGTTGCAGGTAGGCGCTCCCCACCGGCATAAACTCGGCCCGTGTCCACCCAACTTCCCCTTGCCTCTCCTGACCTCGACGCCTTGCGTGCGCTGCTGACGGCACGCGGTCTGGCGCTGGCGGACCTCCTTGCCGGATTGTGGGAGGGCCCATGGCCGGCCTTCGTGCTGGACGCCAAGGGCCAGGTCTTGCTGACCAACGCGCGGCTGCAGGGACTGATGGGGGCGATCTCGCTGAAAGGTGAGCGCCTGCTGCCCAGCGGCAAGGCGCAGGAGCTGCGTCTGGTCGACGACCAGGGCCGTGATCATCTGCTGCAGGCCTGGGTGCATCCGCTGGACGGCGGATTGGGTCTGGCGCTGCTGCAGGACCACAGCACGGAGCTCGCGGCGCGGGAGCGCGCGGACCGGATGCAGTCGGAGATTGACCAGTGGCTCGACCTCAGTCCGCTGCCTGCGCTGATGCATGACGACCAGGGTTTGCTGCTGCGCTTCAACGGCGCGTTCGCGGCGCTGTGCCGACGACTGAGCCCGCAGATGCCGATCAGCCTGCACGAGCTCCCGCCCGAGTGGCGCGATCTGCTGCATGCGAAGGCGCCGGAGTCCGGACAGGAAACGCACCGCAACGCCCTGCTCGCGCCGCCCGGCGACCGCCGGCGCTGGATCCGCGTGCGCGCACGCCGGCTGATCGGGCCGTGGACACGGCCGCGTACGCTGGTGATGCTCGAGGACCGCAGCGCGGAGCAGGACCTGGAGCTCGCGCAGCAGCAGCTTCAGACACTGATGGACACGGCCGGCGTGGGGCTGGCGACCTTCCAGGCGGAAGGCGGCTGGTCGCGCCCGGGCACCGGCGCGCCGCCGCCGCCACCGATCCCTGGCGACGAGGGCATGCGACCGGCGCCGGCGCTGCAGGGCGTCAACCGCGACATGGTCGAACCCGAGTCGCGCGCCGAATACGAGAAGCTCCAGCAGGCGCTGAAGCAGGCGACTCCGACGGTGGCGCGCTACGCGGTCCGCCATCCCGAGCACGGGCTGCGCTGGCTGATGACGCGGGTCGAGATCGGCCAGTTGGCCTCGGGCCAGAAGACGACCTCGGTGCTGACCGTCGACATCACCGACCACCAGCAGGCGCAGGAGCGCAACGAGCTGCTGCAGCATTCGCTGAACCTGCAGACGGAGCGCGAGCGCGCGGTGCTCGATTCGGTGCTGGTCGGCATCGTGACGGTGGGCCGGCAAGGCATCGAATGGATGAATCGTTCGGCGCGGCGGATGTTCGGCGGTGACCTGCCGGAATTCGCCGGGCAGCCGATCAGCAGCGTCGCCACGGAGGCGCCGGATCATCCGTTCCGCCAGACGCATTACCTGGACGACCTGCCTGAAGGCCAGGCCGAGACCTTTGAATGCCGCGTCGTCGCGCGCGACGGACGGGAGTTCTGGGTCGTCGGCAACGCCGTGGCGACGGTCGGCCCGGACAGTTCGCGTCAGCTCACCTACGCGCTGCTCGACATCGAACGCCGCCGCCAGGCCGAGGCGCAGAGCCAACAGGCGCAAGCCTCGCTGCACCGGATCATCGAGGCCGCGCCGATCGCCATCAGCTTGCACGACGCGCGCACGCTGCAGGTGCGGCAGATCAACCAGGCCGCCGCGGCGCTGGCGGGCCGGCCGGAGGAAGAGCTGCTGGGCGCGAGCCTGGAAGCGCTCTTCGGCAGCGGCAACGAGGCGGAAACGATCCGCTCGGACATGGAGTTCGCGCTGCAGAGCAGCGAGGTGCTGCAGCGCGAGTACCGGCTGACCGTGCGCGGACAGGCGCGCGTCTGGGACGCGCGTCTGCTGCATCTGGCCGGAGTCAACGACGCGAGCGGCGAGTTGGAGCCGGAGCAGTTGCTGCTGGTCGCCACCGACGTGACGCAGCAGCGCGCGCAGGAAGCGGCGCGGCTGGAGGCGGCGATCGCGCAGCGCGAGCTGCTGGTGCGCGAGGTCCACCACCGGATCAAGAACAACCTCCAGGGCGTGGCCGGGCTGCTGCAGCAGATCGCGGCGCGGCGGCCCGAGGTGCGGACGGTGATCAACGAAGCCGTCGGCCAGGTGCAGGCGATCGCGCAGGTCTACGGACTGCAGGTGGGCATGTCCGGACCGCTGCGGCTGCGCAAGGTGGTCGAGGCGGTGATGGGCTCGGTGCAGCGGATGTTCGGGCGCGAGATCCTGGTCGACATCGACGGCGCGATGGCCGAGCAGTCGCACCGCTGGGGCCTGCCCGAAGCCGAGGCGATCCCGATCGCGCTGACGCTCAACGAGCTGTTCACCAACGCGGTGAAGCATGGCGGCGAGACGCCGGTGCGCTGCGAACTGCGCTTCGATCCCGAGCAGGTGGTGCTGCGCATCATCAACCAGGGGAAGCTGCCGGCGGGCTTCGACCTCGCACAGGTGCGCGGCGGCGTGTCGGGCCTGGGACTGGTGCGCGCGCTGCTGCCGCGGCGCAGCGCGCTGCTCGGGCTCACGCAGGACGGCGATCAGGTGGTGTGCGAGCTCAGCCTGTGGCCGCCCGGGGTGCAGTTGCTGGAGGCGCTCTAGGCGTCACGTTCAGCGCATTCCCAATTCCCACCCCGACAGCAGCGCCGCAGACGGGCTGCGGGGTCACTTGTGACCACCCGAAACCGGGGCCCGGTCCCGGCGGACCCGTCCGCGGCATTTCGGTGACAATCTCCAGTCCCCCGTTGATCGGGGTTGCCTTGGATTCGGGAGCAGCGTGAGCAGCTTGGATGGCGTGAGCAAGGATGTGGGCGCGAGCGGCAAGGGCCGTATCCTGGTCGTGGACGACGACCGGCTGGTGCTCGCCACCCTGACGCACGGCCTGGCTCAGGCCGGCTACGAGGTGCTCGACGCCGACAACGGCGACGACGCGATCCTCATCGCCCGCCAGCACCGGCCCGACCTCGCGCTGCTCGACATCCGCATGGAGGGCATGACCGGCTTCGACGTCGCCGGCTACCTGCGCGACTACCTGCAGCTGCCCTTCATGTTCCTCTCGGCCTTCGCCGACGAGGCCACGATCGCCAAGGTGAAGGAACTCGGCGCCCTCGCCTACCTCGTCAAGCCGCTGGACATCCACCAGATCGTCCCCGCCGTCGAGGCCGCCTTCGCCAACCGGCCGGCGCGGACCGTCGCGGCCCCGCCGGCGCCGGCCGTCGAGACCAGCGCATCCCTCGAAGTGATCGAGGCGATGGCCTTGGGCGTGCTGATGCACCGCTACTCGCTGACCCGCGCGCAGGCGCTGTCGCGGCTGGAACGCATGGCCGCGGAGCAGTCGATCGAGACCGGGGAACAGGCCCGACGCATCGTCGAGGCCGTCGAGCAGCTCGCGCTCGGGAGTTGAGCCGGCCGGCGGCTCGATTGGCCGCGCCGGCCGACGCGGCGCAGGCGCCGCTCAGTTCGGCAAGGTGAAGTAGAACCGGGCGCCCTGCCCGATCTCCGACTCGGCCCAGATGTCGCCGCCGTGCCGGCGCACGATGCGCCGCGCCGAGGCCAAGCCCACGCCGGTGCCCTGGAAGTCGCTCGCGCTGTGCAGGCGCTGGAACACGCCGAAGAGGCGGTCCGCGAAACGCATGTCGAAGCCGGCGCCGTTGTCGGTGACGACGAACACCCGCTCGCCCTGGCGCTGCTCGGATTCGAAGCGGATTTCGGCGTGCTCGCGCTTGCCGCTGTACTTCCAGGCGTTGCCGAGCAGGTTCTCCAGCACCATCCGCAGCAGCGTCGGATCGCCCTGCACGCGCAGGCCCGATTGCACCTGGGCATCGACCGCGCGGGTCGGCGCCCCGCGGCGCAGTTCGTCCACCACCTGCGACGCCAGCAGCGACAGGTCCACCGTCTCATGCCGCAATGCCTGCGATGAGAGATGCGACAGCGCCAGCAGCGAGTCGATCATGCTGTGCATCCGCGTCGACGCGCCGAGCACCCGGTCCAGGTGGTCGTTGCCGGCGCGGTCCAGCAGCCGGCCGTAGTCTTCCTTGAGGATGCGGGTGAAGCCCTCGACCACGCGCAGCGGCGCACGCAGGTCGTGCGACACGGTGTAGCTGAACGAGGCCTGGTCCGCCCGCGCCTGCTCCGCGGCCTGCATGGCGAGCGCCGCCGGCACGGTCTCGACCGCGCCCTGCGGCCACAGGCTCAGCAGCGTGCCGCCGCCGTGGGGGAGCGCCGTCAGGCACAACCACCACGCGCCGCACGCGCTGCCGGATTGCAGATCGGGCTGCGCCAGCGCCTGGCGGAGCTCCTCGGGCAATCTTTCCTCGCAGGCACGCCAGAGTTGACCCCGCGCTTCCGAGCCGCCCATCATCTGCGCGGCGGCTTCGTTGAAATCGATCAGGCGCGTGGATGCGCCAGACCCGCCGGCCGCACTGCCACCGGCATTGCCAGCGGCGACGTCGCCCGCGCCGGCTCTGTCACTCAGCAGCCAGGCCGGGCCGGGCAGCGCCTGCAGCCAGTCGGTGGAAGCAGCCGCCGCGATATCGGCCGAAGGGGCTGAAAGCGCCGCACCGGCCGGAGACGTCGTCGGCGCTTCGTCGAGCACGCGCGCCGCGCCGAGATACCCGGCGAACCGGCCCGCCGCGTCCGTCGTCGGCTGCCCGCGCAGCTCCCACCGGCGGCCCTGGCCGTCGATCACGCGCAGGCGGTCAAAGCCCTGACCCGGTTCCACGTGACTGCGCACATCGAGGGGGGCCGCCTCGGTCGTCGCATCGTCCGTTCCACCGGCGAGCACAGGCAATGGCTGAAAGCGTTCCCACAAGCGCTGCGTCACCGAGCCATTCATGGCCGTGCCGGCCCAGCTCGACGCCGGCGCGCCCTGCGGCGCCTGCCAGCGGACGAGGTGATGCTGCGCATCGGTCTGCCAGAGCCAGTCCGGCTGCAGCTGGGTCAGCGAGACCGCCTGCTGCCGGCTCTCTCTCAGCAGCTCGCCGAACTGCGCCCGCGCCAGCCGCACCGCCAGGTGCCAGGTCAGCGCGGCCACGAAGATCATCAGCGCGGCGCCCGCCATCACGGCGGTCAGCACCAGGCCGGGGCCGGTGGGCTCGAGGTTGAGCGCCAACAGCAGGAGCAGGACCACGACCGCCAGCCCCAAGGCCAGCGCGGCTCCCTTCCATGGCCGTCGGCGCGCGGCGGCTTCCCCCAACCTGTTCATGCGGACCATTGTAGGCAGGCAACTGCTGGCCCCCGGGCCTCGAACGCGGGGCGCGGCTCCCCGGCGCTTCGCATCAGGCGGCATGGATGCGACACCCACCCCAGGACTTACCCCGAGCGGCCTCTCCAAGAACACCTGAATTGACTGCTTTTTCGCGCGCTTGCATCCTTGCGGTGAACGACAATGGTCTGCAACTCCGCGTGGAACCGCCCGCGGCGCCATGATCAGAAGATGTCACCAGACTACGCCACGACCATGCCTTCCCGGACGCAGCCCGAACCCGCCGTGCTGGACGACCAGGCCCTCGCCCGTCTGCGCGAGTTGGACCCGTCGGGCGTGAACCACCTGCTGGAGCGTGTCGTGGCCGCCTTCCTGAAATCGCTGGACCAGCAGGAGCAGGTGCTGGCCCAAGGCCGCGACGCGCCGCGCGACCTGAACGCGCTGCGCCATGTGGCGCACACCTTGAAGTCGGCCGCGGCCAGCCTGGGCGCGACGGTGCTGTCGCAACGCTGCGCCGAGATCGAAAGCCTCGCCCGCGCCGGCCGCGAGGACGGCCTCGCCGACCTGGTCGGGACCGTGCTCGACGACATCGCCGCCGCCCGCCTCGCTATGCAGCAACTGGTGCAACCCTCACGATGAGCCGCGTCGTGATGGAAGGTGACCTGATCGAACGACCGCGCGTCCTGCTGGTGGACGACGACCCGGTCAACCTGATGCTGATCGAGGCGGCGCTGCAGGAACACGGCTTCGAGGTCACCGCGCTGACCGGCGGGCTGCAGGCGCTGCAGCTGGTCACGCAATGGACGCCCGAGCTGATCGTGCTGGACGCGCTGATGCCGGAACTGGACGGCTTCGAGACCTGCGAGCGGCTGCGCAACCTGCCCGGCTTCGAGAACGCGCCCATCCTGATGCTGACCGGCCTCGACGACGAGGCCTCGATCAACCGCGCCTACCAGGCCGGCGCGACCGACTTCTTCGTCAAGTCCACCCAATGGCGGCTGCTGGCCGGCCGGCTGCGCTACATGCTGCGCAGCTCGCGCACGCGCCAGGAGCTCGAGCGCAGCAAGTCCAAGCTGGCCCGCGCGCAAGACCTGGCCCGCATGGGCAGCTTCGAATGGCAGACCGGCCACGGCTTCAAGCTGGCCAACGAGGCGCTGCGCGTCTTCGGCCGCGGCCCCATCGATCCGCTGGACTTCATCGGCGTGATGCGCATGGTGCCGCGCGAGGAACGCCTGCTCTTCATGCGCCTGCTGCGCGACGTGGTCGCCCACAACTCGGTCCTGGTGACCGACCTGCCCTTCACGCTGCTGGACGGCCGCAAGCGCGTCATCCACATCGAGGCCGAGCCCGAGTTCAACGAACACGGCAACGCCTGCGGCTACACCGGCGTCATCCAGGACGTGACCGACCGCCGCATGGCCGAGGACCGCATCCGCGAGCTGGCCAACTTCGACGCGCTGACCGGCCTGCCGAACCGCCGCCAGCTGATGTGGCGCGCCGAGCGCGCCATCGAGGCCGGCCGTCGCATGGGCCATGAGGTCGGCCTGCTGCTGATCGACCTGGACCGCTTCAAGGTCATCAACGACACGCTGGGCCACGCCGCCGGCGACGACCTGCTGATGGAAGTCGGCCGCCGCCTGCGCTCCTGCGTGCGCCACAGCGACCAGGTGATGGAAGGCATGCTGGAATCGGTCGGCACGCGCTCCCACCGCACGCTGGAGGCGGTGGGCCGCCTGGGCGGCGACGAGTTCGTCGCGCTGCTGCCCGAGGTCGGCGACGAGAGCGACGCCGAACGGGTCGCCGAGCGCGTGCTGGAAGCCCTGCGCGAGCCCATCTTCATCGCCGGCCAGGAATGCTTCGTGACCGCGTCGGTGGGCATCTCGCTCTACCCGCGCGACGGCCTGACGATGGCCGACCTGCTGCGCAACGCCGACGTCGCGATGTACGCGGTCAAGAACCAGGGCCGCAACGCGTCGGCGCTGTACTCGCCGATGCTGGCGGGCCGCGGGCGCGAGAAGCTCGAGCTCGAATCCGCGCTGCACAAGGCGATCGAGCGTGACGAGCTGGTGCTCCATTACCAACCCAAGATCGACGTCCGCACCGCCCGCATGGTCGGCGCCGAGGCGCTGATGCGCTGGCGCCGCGGCAACACGCTGGTGCCGCCGGGCGACTTCATCCCGCTGGCCGAGGAAACCGGCCTGATCGTGCCGCTGTCCGAATGGGCGCTGCGCGAGGCCGCGCGCCAGGCCAAGGTCTGGCAACTGAACTTCGGCTTCAGCGAATCGATCGCGGTGAACCTGCCCAACCGGCTGTTCGAGCGCTCGGACCTGGTCGAGCACATCCACCAGTTCGTCAGCCAGTGGGGCGTGCCGCACCGCGCGATCCAGCTCGAGATCACCGAGACCGGCCTGATGAAGGACCTGCAGAGCGTGATCCCGTCGCTGCACCGGCTCAACGAGGTCGGCGTCGAGATCTCGATCGACGACTTCGGCACGGGCTACTCGTCGCTGGCGTATCTGACGACGCTGCCGATCTCCGAAGTGAAGATCGACCGCAGCTTCGTCCGAGACCTGGGCATCACGCCGCAGAGCTCGGCGGTGGTCACCGCGATCATCGCGCTGGCGCGTTCGCTGGGGCTGCAGGTCATCGCCGAGGGCGTCGAGACGCTGCGGCAGATGGAAGTGCTCAGACGCCTGGACTGCAGCCTGATGCAGGGTTTCCTGTTCAGCAAGCCGCTGCCGCCGGACGACCTGGAGCGCTGGCTCGCGCAGACCGTGCTGCCGCGCAAGGCCCCCTGGATCCTGCCGACGTCCGACGCCGGCGAAGACATTCCGACCCGCTGAGCCCGGTTCCGGCCGCGAGCGTCAGCGCCCCTCCCCGCATTCACCGAGTCCCGACCGATGCCGCAGCAGCCCCCCGCTCTCCTGGCAAAAGCGGCCCTGCGCCGGCTGGCGCTGGACAAGCTGGAACCCACCCCCGAGAACTACGCCCGCGCCTACGCGCAGGAGTCCGGAGAGCCCGCCCGCGGCGCCGCGAGCATGCAGTTGCCCGAACGCGCGCAGGCGTCCGTGGCAAGGCTGCTGGGTCTGGCCGTGCCCGATCCGCAGCAGCGCCAGGGCTTCGCGACGCAGGTGCGAGAAGGCAAGTGGGACGAGCTCCAGCGCGCGCTGGAAGCGCTGCAGCAGACGCATGGCCCCGGCGCGCAGGCCGAGCAGCTCGCCCAACTGATCGAGCGGATGATGCGCGGCCTGGAACGCGGCGGCCGGCAATGGACGCTGGCGCGCAAGAAGGACGGCGTGCTGCGCGTGTTGCAGAGCAACCGCAGCGACCCGCAACGACTGACCCTGCGCTTGAAGCAGCTAGTCGCGAGCTGGGATACCGACGTCAGCGACTCGCGCGTGGAAACACAGCCGGCGCCGCTGGATGGCGTCGAGGAGGAAGACGACGGCGAACGGACCGGCACGCCGACGCAGTTCTTCAGCGAAGAGGAAGCCGCGCAAGCGCCCGCGGAGGCGTCCGAGCCGGCGCGTTACGGCTCGCTCGACACGCTGATGGGCGACGCCAGCCCCGGCCTGCAATCGTGGCCGGAAGTCGGCACGCACCTGAACGGCACCGTGCGCCATGCGCTGCGCTCGGACGACGCGCGGGCGCAGGAACTCATCGACGAACTCGGCGTGGCGCACGCGGAGCTCATCCGCGACGGCGCGACGCCCGAGCGCGCAGCGCAGATGGATGCGCTGTGCATCCGCGCGCGCCGCTGGCTGGACCACCGCAATCACGCGTTCACCGAGCTCGGCAAGCTCTGCGGCGAGCTGACCGGCAGCCTGACCGACCTCGCCGAGGACGATTCCTGGGCGCAAGGCCAGTGCGAGGCGATGAGCCAGACGCTGGCGCAGGGCCTGACGGCGCGCAGCGTGCGCTCGGTCAGCGAGCTGCTGCACGGCACGCGCGAGCGCCAGCACAGCCTGCGCGAGGAGCGCAGCCGCGCCCGCGACGCGCTGAAGGGCCTGATCAACCGGATGCTGCAGGAGCTCGGCGAGCTCGGCCAGCACACCGACCGCTTCAGCGACAGCGTCGGCAAGTACGCCACTGTGATCGAGCAGGCGGACTCGCTGGAGAGCCTGGCGGGCGTGGTGCGCGAGATGGTCGAGGAAAGCCGCAGCGTGCAGTCGCTGGTGCAGAACACGCAAGGCCGACTGCGCGACGAACACGACCGCGCGACGCAGCTCGCCAGTCGCGTCGAGCAACTGGAAGGCGAATTGCGCCGTCTGTCCAGCGAGGTCCAGACCGACCAGCTCACGCAGGTGGCCAACCGTCGCGGCCTGATCGCGACTTTCGAGACCGAGCGGGCCAAGCTCGACCGCGATCCCAAGCCGCTGGCGCTGGCGCTGCTGGACATCGACAACTTCAAGAAGCTCAACGACAACCTCGGCCACGCGGCCGGCGACGAGGCGCTGAAGGCGCTGGCGTCGCGGGTGTCGGGGCTGCTGCGGCCTGGCGACAAGGTCGGACGCTGGGGCGGCGAGGAGTTCGTGCTGATCCTGCCCGAGGCGCCGCTCGACGAGGCGCAGGCGGTACTGCTGCGGCTGCAGCGATCGCTGTCGGCCAGCCTGTTCATGCACGAGGGGCGCGACGTCTTCGTCACGTTCTCGGCGGGCGTGACGCTGTTCCGCGCGGGAGAGACGATGGAGCAGGCGCTGGACCGCGCCGACGAAGCGCTCTACGAGGCCAAGCGCACCGGCAAGAACCGGGCGTGCGTCGCCTGAGGCGCATCATGCGTGTGAACCGGCGCGACTGAAGGACTGAAGCCGCCGGTCCGCTCAACTGCCTTCGATTGCCCTCGATGGCGCCGCAACCCGGCGCCGCGCCAGGAGCCCGACCGATGGACCACGCCGCGATCGATCCCACCCAGTTCATCCACATCCGGATGGTGCTGAGCATGGTGGTCAGCCTGTCGATCGCGCGGCTGCTGTCGGGGCTGGCGAAGTTCGTGCAGCACCCGGGCCGGCTGAAGGTCGACGGCGTCCACCTGCTGTGGGTGCTCTACATGCTGGTGACCCTGATCCACTTCTGGTGGTGGGAGTTCGCGCTCAGTCGCGTCGGCCCGTGGCACTTCATGCAGTTCGTGTTCGTGGTCGGCTACAGCGCGGTGCTGTACCTGCTGTGCGCGATCCTCTTCCCCGACGACATCGCCGAGTACGCCGGCTACCGCGATTACTTCATGTCGCGCAGACGCTGGTTCTTCGGGATCCTGGCGTTCACGCTGCTGCTGGACGTGGCGGACAGCGGGCTCAAGGGCACGGCGCACCTGCAGGAACTGGGGACGGCCTACGCCGTGAAGACGGCCGCGGCGATCGTGCTGTGCGGCGTCGCGGCGCTGGTCACCAGCCGGCGCTTCCAGTGGGCGCTGGTGCTGGTCGCGCTGGCGGTGCAGCAGTGGTGGATCCTACGGCTCTACAACGTGCTGTCGTGAGCCCGGCGCCCCGCCAGCCTTGATGCCTCAGGCCTTGATGCACTTGCGCACCGTGTCCACGGTGCGCGTCGTGATCTGCTTGCCGAAGGTCTTCTCCAGCATCGTCATGAACAGCGGGCCCTTGTCGTTGGGCAGGTAGTGGCTGTAGACCTCGACGCCGTCGAGCTTGCAGATCGCGGCGCCCTCGCCTTCCAGCGGCAGCGAGACCTGACCCTCGTGCGGTCTCTTGAGGAAGGTGATCAGGCGCTTGGCCGCGGCCGGCGGGTTGAACGCGTCGTGGTGGTCGGCGTCGACGAGGCGCGCCAGGTGCTCGACCGGCCGCACGGTGGTGCCGAAGGTCTTGCCCAGCGTGTCGGTCATCGCCTGCTCGGCGATGCGTTCGAGTTCATCGACCGGCGCGCCGTCATGATTGAACACCACGTTGCCGCTGGAGATCACCGTCTTCACCCGCGTGAAGCCGGCGGCCTCGAACGCGCGGATCAGGTCCGGCATCCTGGCGTTCATCGGGCTGACACCGCGGAGGAAGGCGACGTAACGGGGCATGGTGAGATTCCGGGAAGTGCAGGAGACGCCGGAGTCTACGTGCGGTCGGAGCGGTGCCGCTACGGCTTCACCGCAAGCAGCGACAACAACTCCGGGACGATGCGCTCCATCAGCGCCAGCGCCTCGTCGACATCCTTCGATGTCGCGGGGACGCCTTGATACTGGTCGTTCCGCAGATCACGGATGGCATCGAGTTGGTCGAAGACATTCGATGACAACCCAGCGTAAGCGCAAGCCGCTTCCAGCGCCTGGACGTGATGACCGTCTGCGGAGGTGCAGCGCCATCCCTTGGAACACAGCAACGCAAAGCTCAGGTTGAGGATCGCGTCGTAGGCGGCGCCGAGCCGTGTCGTGCTGGAGTTCTCCGCACGAAGCGAGTCAGCGACCTTGCCCTCGGAGATCGTGACCCAGCCCTTGATGGAACTGACGTTGAACGGTGCCTTGCGGAAGACCTTGCTGCCTTCCTTGTAGAAATCCTCTGGCTTACGGAGCATGCAGCGATCCTTTGAGCTCGATGGTCGGATGACCGAGGATGTCGAGCACAAAGGGGTTGCGATCTTCGCGTGCCTGCCGCCAGTCCTCGGGCGTGTAGACCAGCACGTTGACGGCCCGCTTCAGCGCGCGCCCGGCTGGTTTGAAG
This sequence comes from Roseateles sp. GW821-FHT09G03, assembly GCF_059416045.1. NCBI lineage: Bacteria > Pseudomonadati > Pseudomonadota > Betaproteobacteria > Burkholderiales > Sphaerotilaceae > Roseateles > Roseateles sp. GW821-FHT09G03. The sequence goes on along the minus strand of NZ_JBWKOK010000010.1, from coordinate 163,561 downwards.
TGAGCCTGAGCTTGAAGGCGCGAGAGGTCGGCGGTCAACACGAGAAGATCAACATCGCTGTCGGAATGCATGTCTGCGCGTGCCGCTGACCCAAATAGCGCAGCAACTTCCACCTGTCCTTTGATGGACGCGAGATGCTCCCGCATGACCCGGACAAGTACGCTGTCCTGCATCACCAGCGCGCGCAGCGGAGAAAGCGCGGGATCGGTGGAGGCCTGAAAGACCGGCAGACCCCGAACGGCCTTGCGATCGACCAGGCCGACCTCCGCCCAGCGGCGGAGCCAACGCGACGCATTGCCCGCATCGATCTCGGCAGCGGCCGCCAGCTCGCGTGTGCCGAATTCGCGTTCGGGCTGTTCATAGAGGCAACGAAGCGCGCGGTAGCGTCCCGCGCCGCCCACAAGCTCGTTCATCAATGCCGTGTTCATCGCAGAAAACGCTTGGAGATCGATGTTGTTGATTAGGCCACAGTCGATGCTCAATGTACAACGAACGATGTTTATTGAACAACGATCATCGTCGATTCGTCCGTCGACCGACTACCTTCAGCGCTGTGCCAGGATCGTCACCGCATACAGCAGCAGCCCGATGACGCCGCCCACCAGCGTGCCGTTCAAGCGGATGAACTGCAGGTCGCGGCCGACGCTGAGCTCGATCTGCCGCACAAGGCTGCGGTCATCCCAATCCTTGACGGTCGAGGCGATGTGGCGCGTGATGCCTTCGCGCATGCTGCCGACCATGCGGCCGGCAGCGGACAGCACATGCTCGTTGATCGCCTGCACGAGCGCCGGATCGCGGCTCAGCCGGTCGCCGAGCGCTGCCAGCGACTGGTCCAGATGCCGCATCAGCACGGAGTCGTCACGGCGCAGGTCCTGCTCGATGGTGGCGCGGACCTCAGTCCACACGCCGTCGAGGTAGGCGCGCACGTCGTCGCTCTGCACGACGCGGTCCTTCATCGCGTTGACCTCGCTCGCGAACTCGGGGTCGTGGCGCAAGCGCTCGATGAACTCGTGGATCCAATCGTCGAACTGGCGACGCACCGAGTGGTCGGGCTGCGAGAGCGCCGTCTGCACTTCCTCCACCAACTGCAGCGCGAGCTTGTCGGACAGGCTGTCGGCCATCTTGTCGACGTTGGCGATGGTGTCGACGAGCTTGATCGCCTTCGGCCATTGGGTGCTGGCGAACTTCACCAGCCGCGCGGCGACGAGCGCCCTCACCTCGGGCGTGGAGAGGTAGTCGCGGAGCTTGGACAGCGCGCCGTCGAGCACGTCCTGATGGCGGCCGGACTTGGTCAGCACGTCCAGGACCGAGGCGGCCGTGCCGGTCGCGTTCCAGGACAGCGCGCGGGCGACCAGGAACTCGCCGATGGCGCGGCGCACGGCCTGCTCGTTGAGCAGCGAGAGCGCCTCGACGGCCATGGTGCGCACGGAGCCGGTGACCTGCGCGAGGTTGACGGGCTCGCGCAGCCATTGGCCGAGGCGTTCGGCGGGATTGAGGATCTCCAGCTTCTGAAGCAGGACCTCGGGGTGGAGGAAGTTGTCGCGGACGAACTCGGCGAGGCTGTCGGCGATGCGGTGCTTGCCCTGCGGGATGAGCGCGGTGTGCGGGATCGGCAGCCCGAGCGGGTGGCGGAACAGCGCGACCACGGCGAACCAGTCGGCCAGGCCGCCGATGGCGGCGGCCTCGCAGAAGGCCTTGAGCCAGGCCCACGGGCCCTGCGCGCCCATCACGAGACTGACGATCAAGCCGGCGAGCGAGGCCAGCAGGCAGCCGAGCGCCACCCGCTTCATGCGGCGCAGGTCGGCGGCGCGAGGGTCGGAAGGACTCGGTGAGGAGATCAAGGGCATCGGCGACGGGGCGGCAGATTCGGTGCCTGGGGCACTGCCTGGGCGGAGCGATGGAGAGCTTGTATCACCTCAGACCCGGCACGCCCGACTTAGTAGGACACCACGGCGACGCCATCCGGATGGCGAGTCCTCGCTGGGCAAGATGACCTCGTCGAAGCTGACCGGCGCGTGGAAGCCTTCCGCGTCCTTGCGGGTTTCCATGCGACCCGTTAGAAGCGTCAGGCGTCGTCCTTGGGCACCAGACCACCGTAGTCGTCCGAGTACACGTACTCGCCGGCCAAGACGGCCGAGACGTACTGCCTCAGCCACGCTCCGAAGCTCTTCGCAAGGATCTCTCTCTCGCTCGAGTCGTGCCACATCGTGATCACCTGGCCGACTTCTCCACCCTCATCCGGCGCGAGGTCGAGGCAATAGTGATCGCCTGCGCCGTTGTAGGTGAAAGGGATCCAGAGCGCGTTCCACCAATCGCTGCGCACGCCCTCTTCGGGCTCGGACTCGATGCCGTCGAAGTCGCCCGATTCGAGCAACTCCTTCCAGACCGTCCATTCGTCGAGGATGGCTTCGGTGGACAGGAAATCGGCGTTGTCGAAGAGCCCGCCGGCCGAGTCCGATTGCCCGTTGTGGACCTTCAGGCAGTCGATGAAGTCCTGAGGGAGTCGAGCGCCGAGCGCCTGCTCCAGCGCGGAGATCTCCTCGTCCGTCGCGGGCGGGTTGAGGGACTCCAGCCCTTCGGGCCAGTTGTCGGCGAGCCAGTCCTCGAACTGTTTCCAGAGATCGTTCATCAGTGCCACTCCTTCGATGCGCCCTTCCCCAGGGCCGGCGTGTCGATTCCCGCTCAGAAGTCCCGGTACTCCCCACCCGGCTCACCGTCGTATTCATCGGGGTCCACGCCACAGACTTGCACGGCATCGATGAACAGCGGGACCAGCAACTCCCGCTCGTCGGTTTCGAGCAGGCCACCGTCGGTGGCCTCCATGACCTCATGCAACCCGTCGTAGAGCTGCTTCATCTCGGCCAGCACCAAGGCGTCCGTCGCCGGTTCCGGCAGGGCCTTCAGGCGATCGAAGAACGCCTGGATCTCGGCATCCACGGCATCGGTCGCCGCCTGCGTATGCGCCGAACCCTCCACCTCGCGCATGGCCGTCCAGTGCGCCTCGATCTCGGGCCTCTTGTCGGCCAGCAGATCGTCCAGCCGTTGATTGCGCTCGCTCATGGCTCCATCTCCCTCAGGTGGTATTGCGCCGCTCCGCCGCAGCGTGCGGGACTCTATCAAAGCAGGCACAGGCGTCGAGAGCCAGACCGGCCGCCCCGACACCCCGTCGACGATCGGGAAGAAGCTATCCGGCGTTGGTGGCAGGAGCGTGAAAGTGAACCCATGGCACTCCGGCATCGTCCAGTGGCGTCTCGGCGAGGCGCGTCCGGCGGGAGAGAACTGATGCCAGACATGGGCGAGTCGACCCCTCATCAGGGAACGCGATGAGGGTGTGGCCGGTCATCGCGTCGACAGCTTGATCGACCAACCGTCGAGGCGTTGCGCCACGAGGGCGCGGAGACGCTCCTCGTCGGCGCCGATGAGACTGATCGCCCCGGAGTACCCACCGGGAATGTGCTGCAGTGGATGGTGAAGGACTTCGACGCTCGCAAGCTCCGATCGCAGGGGGACCGGCTCAGCCCTTTCAACAATGCGGAAGCTGCCGTCGGGCTCCTTGCGACTGCGTTCCACGACGGCCAACTTGAATACGGCGCCAATCGGAACGTTCAGCCTGCCAGCATTGGTCACCACCCAGCGCCCATCGGGTAGCTGACGATCGACCAGCACCTCATGGCGCGGCAGGTCCCCGCTCCTGAACGTCGCCCGGGCGCCAGCGCGAATGCAAGCCGCCTCCGCGCGTTCGACCTCGAAATCGAGAAACAGCCCGAGGTCCCAGATCAACCGCCCTTCCCGATGCTGCGCTTCCAGCTTGAACGGCTCGAAGCGCTGCGCAAAGGAGAGCGCATGCTTCAGCTTGAGCAGCAGCTTGAGGGCCTCCCTTTCGGAGTCGATGGTGACCGTGCCCGTGAACAGCTCGTTGCCCTTCGTTCCGGTGAGATCCGGGACGAAGTTGCAATGGACAGCGATCTCGCCGCCGCAGTTCTGGCATTGCCAGATCTCCATCGCCGATGGGGTCTCGGGCGCAGTGAACGTCGTGCCGCCGCAGGTGGGGCAATCCGAGGTTCGATCACGGGAAAGCATGGTTCTTTCACAAGAGAGTCCGGACCTCGAAGCATACGGTCCGCCCACGCCGCCGCGCGCGGCGTGGAGGAGTTGGCATGGCGCCCGGCCTGCCGGATTCGACAATCCCGCCTCGACCACAACAAGGCTTCAACAGTCATGGCCAACAGGGAATCCCGCGACGACGTCACCCGGTCCAGCGGCTCACGGCAGCGCGGCGCGCTGCAGCGGATCGGCGCCTTCTTCGGCGCCTGGTTCAAACCCGCCTCGAGCGGCACGCCGAGCGGCGCAGGCACCGAGGCCACTCCGCTCTGGACGCGCGAGCCGCTCGTCGAGCCCGGCCCGCCGCAACCGGACCACGCCCGGCTCCTCGACGCGACCCGCGCCCAGCACGCCGAGCGCCTCCAGCGCATGGACGCCGCCGCGCTGGCGGCCGTCAAGGGCGCGGCGCCGCCGTGGATGCAGCGGTCCGACGCGCTGCATGAGGTCCTCGTGCAACAGGAACTGCTGCTCACGAAGGGGCGGATCGTCTGGGCCGGGCTGGTCCAGGCCAACCGGCTCCTGTTCTCGCCCGGTGAGGTCGACAGCGCCGCGGCCATCGTGCATTCCGCCGATGCCTACTTCGACGACCATCCGCAGGAGATGAGGCACATCAGCCAGGCGTACTACGCGCTCAAGAACACGGAGCAGACCGACCCGGCGCTGAAGGAGGTCTCGCGCCGCGTCACCGACGAGATGAGCCGCCAGATGGGTCAGGTCGTGCCTGGCGTGTTCTCGCGCCGACCGCTGCAGGACTCCACCATCGTCGTCTTCCGCAAGCACCTGCCCACGGGCGTGCTGCTGCACGGACTCCTGCCCCTGCTGACCCACCCGTCGACCCCGGCCGTCATGATCCTGCCCGCCGAGTTCTGGCCGGAGGAGCTGGTGCTGCGCTGGAAGGCTCAGGCGCTCTGAGACGTTCTGGCCGTCCAGCGCCTCCAACGGTCTCGGTCAGACGTCGATGCCCAATGGGCGAAAGACGTCGAGCTGATGGATGACCCACGCTCTGAACTCCGCTTCGGAGATCGGGTTCTCGACCGGGAGCACCCCTGGCCAAACGCGCGTTGCCATTCCGATCCAGTCTTCGCCCAGTTGCTTGATGGCGGGGTTCGAGTTGTAGTGCTTGGCAGCGAATGCGAAGGTGACGGCCTCGCAGCAGACGAAGGAGAAGTGGATATCCCCCGCGATGTAGGCGCGCGCGCAGTCGATCAACTTGCGGAGTTCAGGGATTGCCATCGTTGAGCGTCGCCAGGGCGAACCGTTGCGGCGGGCATCAGTCCGCGTTCTTCGCAAGGCGGGCGGCGAGCTTCATGAGCGTCGGCACGCGCTTCCTGCCGTGCATGGATCGCAGCCGCACCTTGGCCGCGCCGATGTCGATGCCCGCGCAGGTCACCACCAGCGGCGGCGTTTCCTCTTCGCGCATGACCTCGAACTGCGACGACAGGCCCGGCAGGCTCTTCTTCGACACGCCGACGACGGGCACCCCGCCACCCAGCGCGTGATGCAGGTGCTGGCCGAGGCCAGGCGTGTCGTCGGCATCCAGGTGGACGAAGCCGTCGATCAGGACGAGCTCGGGCTCCAGGCTGTGCTCGCGCAGCAGCTGCATCACGCAGGGCAGTTCCCGCAGGTCGAGTTCGCCGCGGACGGCCTTCTCGACATGAGCGATGCGCGAGACATAGGTCTTCGCCGCTTCAGCGGCATCCCAGGCATCGAACGCCACGGCGGCGGCATTGGCCTGCGCGCCATCGAAATGAACAGCCACTACAAGTTTCATGCGGGGATTATGAGTCGCGCATTCCGAGGTCCGTCGATCCATGCGCTCACCGGATGCGATCGAGCGTCCGATTGGCCGGGACGTCCCGCTCATAAGATCCGCCTCTGGAGAATGCCCCCATGAAGAGCCACCCCGTTCTGCAATCGAGCACCGCGGTCATCCTGGCACTACTGACCTTGACCGCTCACGCGGTGCAGCCGGGAGTGCCGACGTACCGCATGCCGTCCATCAACGCCAAAGACCACTTCGCCGTGGCGACGCGGGGCGGCTATCAATACGCGCTGTCCGCGCAGCCCTGCGGCTACCCCGCGGTGACACGCCACCTTGAGGCGGGTCACGCGATGGCGTGCAAGGACGTGGCAGGCGGGTGCATCGATCCGTCGACCGCCAAGGTCTCGCCCTGGAAGAGCGCGCTGGTGATGTATCCCGATATGCGCCACGTGTCCGAGTCCTGCTGGAAGGCGACTGCCGTTTCTGACGCGGCCAAGCGGGGCAAGACCGAGATGGCCTCGATCTGCGCTCCGGACGATACGAACCGCCACATGGCCTGCGAGCTCATCCCGATGAGCGACTTCAAGCCGCTGGTCGAGTGATAGGAGCACTGCGGCCGAGGCCGGGGCAAGGGCCCGGGGTGAGGTACCGACAATGCCCGCATGGAAACCCCCTGGATCATCCGGCGCGTCGCCCCTTCCGACGCTGATCAAGTCGCGGCGCATGGCTGCTTTCGCGAGGACGACGCCGAGCGTCGCCCCGCCTACTCGGCCTGGGTGAAGCCGCGCATCGGGTCCGGGAGCTATCTGGGCTGGTTCGCCGTCGACGACGGGATCGTCGTGGGGGGCGCCGGCGTAGTCCTGCTGGACTGGGGACCCACGCGCGGCAATCCCGGCGGGCAGATGGCCCGGGTCACGAATGTCTTCACCGCCGGCACCCATCGCCGCCGCGGGGTCGCGAAGGCGCTCGTCGTGACCGCGCTCGAGCACCTGCGCCGGCTGGGCATCAACGAGGTCCGGCTCGGCGCGACCGAGGACGCGCGGGAGCTCTATCGATCGCTGGGGTTCACAGAGTACGCGGCGGAAATGCGGACACGGTTGCAGACGACCGAGGGGTAAAGCGGCGGACTCGCGCGTGGGGCACCGGTTGGGTCCCCTCGGCGGTCGCTGGCGACCGTTCTATCGGTGTGCTTCAGGCGCCACTGGGAGTGGCCCCTCCCACCCTGAATTCCTCCGCCAACCACAGGTCCAACAGCCGGTGGCGTGCCAGGTCTTGAGTGGTGACGAGCAGAGCGGACATGGGGGCTCGGTCCTGTGGCAGCGATGCCCCATCCTGTGATCGACGTACTCCTGTGCGACGTCCAGCGGAAGGCCTTCCAACCTTGCAATCGCTTCGGCGTAGTTCGCCGGCGGCAGCGTCGAAAGCTGGGCGACCGTCCCGAGCGATACGCCATGGTCAGCAAGGATGACTGCGCCGCATTTGATGCAAGGTTCGCGAGCTGTGGACATCGCCGAGGGTTTGTAGAGTGACCGGCTGGGTGCAGGTCAAGCTCGTCGCGCACAAGGACTGACCCCATTCGACCAAGGCGCCGATCGACAGCATCAACCGGACGATCTGCTTCGTGCCGCCAGACTGAGTGACGGGCATGACCTGGCACTCCTGGCCTTCGCCGTGATGGATGAACACAGGGAAGAAACGCCGCCTGCCGTCGAAGCCTTCTTCGCTGGCGATCTGAAGGTCGCCCTCCTGAAGAGACTGCTTGACGTAGCTGCGGACGTCGTCGTGCTTGCTCAGCAGTTGGGCAACCTTGTAGATGTCCATGAACAGCCATTCGCGCGTCTCGCTGCTGCCACGTTGAATTGGATGGCGCAAGCTGCGGTTCAGCCAAATGGAAGCGCTCCAGAGTCTAGTGCGCCCTCAAATGTCAAGTGTTGGCTTGATCCAGCTCTGCCAAAAAACTCGCCAAGAACCGCTGTGCAAATGCCTCAACCTTTTCATTGACGAAATTCAACTTGAGAAATGAACTCCAATTCTTCGCGTTTAAGATCCTATAAAAGAGACAGCATTGAATCAACAGAATCAACCTATCCAAATCTTTGGCAATAGCACTTACCCACACACCATTCTGCCGACAGTCATCAAACAACTCGATATCCAAGTCAACACATGGCTCACACCGACCGAGCTTCTCGAAAAGATTCTTCTCGGATATCGCCACACTCAACATATCTTTGTTTTCAGGGAAACAACCGTCCAGCACATCCCAAATGCGGATCAAATCAATGACATCCTGCGCTTCTGAAGCACTCTCAACAAAGAGTCCTGCCAGCTTCTCCTGCAAATAACGATCACAAATGTTCAAGCAAGAAGGCTGCAATGAAGCCCATCCTCTTCCATCCCACTTATTCTTCCAAAAATCCTCAATGAGTGCATCAGGTGGCAAATCTTCGCGCCGTTGCCGGGAGAGATCGCCGTCGATACGCGGGCGACGCGAAAGCCATGGCTGTATAGACTCGCAAGCAGACGAGTTCGATGCTTCGGAGTACTCAAGGTGGAAGCCGCGATTCAATTCACCTTCTTCTGCCAATTTCAACACCAAACCAGCGAGCTCCCGAGCAATCTCAGGCACCGAATCGGTTGCAAAAATTTCGTCAAGCGTTTGGCGAAGATCCTGCACGAAGGCTCCGTATAGCTTCTACCAATTTTAGGTTGTGCGAGCGCATGCGATCAATACCGTTTCGACTAGCGAGCAACGAAACTCCGAGAAGAAATGGGGCAGAAAGCCATGCAGGCCAGCCTGGCGCGGAGGTTTCAAACTCCAAATAGAATCCGACCATTACCAGCGCAAGAGCGCTCAGCCACAGCGACAGGGCCGTCTCGAGGACCATCACCCATTCGGCACGTTCCACGAAGACTCGGTTGTACAGGGTTTCGTCTTGCTTCCATAGCACCGCCAATTGATCGTCGGGATTAGGCTGTGGATGATTCAGAAGGATTGCGAGGGTCTCCACCAATCTTGCGCGCTCGCGTTTGTAGGCTCGCCAGGAAAGTGTCCATCGATAACCACGCACCGCATCGAGCACATAGCCTGTGAGCACCGAAAGAATGATGACCTGCGTAGGTCCGACCAACGGCTCCTTGCCGAAGAACAGCGTCGGTTCAACGAAAGACGCCGGAGCAATCAACGCAAGGAAGACAAAGATGAGACCAGGCACCACATATCGGGTGAAGGTCTTGGCAATTGCTTCTCCGTCGAACATTGTGAGACCTTAGAGTAATCGGGCAGTTGGCACCGAATAGGCTTTCTGGATCTCCAGCCGGCAGCAGTAGCCGCACCGGCCATTGAACGACTGTAAGTGCATCACCTTTTTCCGCCAACCGGAGTGTTGCCTGCGGCGGTAAATCTGCGGTCCGGCGCCCGGAGCTCAAGCACTTGGCCGCCAAACAGGACACGTTCATCCTGTCTTGTCGCCCTCATCCAAATCCCGCCGTTCGTTCTCATCGTGCTCCCTTGCTGCGCGGCATCGTACGCCCCAATATGAAGTTCGGCATCCTTTAAGTTGAGGATGCCGTGCTCCACATATCGTTGCTCTCTGACGGCGCGCGATAAGCGGCAAGAAAATCCCCCAAGAAACGTCCCATCAAAACAAGCCAAGTGACACGCGTTCCGCGTAGGCACTCGTTTTTCGTGGGCGGCCTGATCAGCGTCAATTGAAGTCGCATGATTGGGCAGCATCTCGCCTTCGCCCCTTGGCGAAGGCTCTTTCAACATCCAATCGGCGACGATTCAACTTATTTACTCCGAACGCGCCGGCCAAGTGGTTGTCCAGAAACGGCTTTTCGCCCCGGATTCAACATATCCGTTTGAGCCATTCAACTTACAGCTGACCAAGTGGGCCGGCGTGTGGCCGGAATCGATGGGCCGCCTCGACTTAGGACATCCGCGCTGGCAGGAGCTTTGCTAACCAACATGGGTATAGCTATGCAGATTTAAGTCAGCTCGACTGATGGATTCAAGTGATGTAAGCAGTTGCAGGTTTCAAATAACCGAAAGATGGCGACGATTCAAGTGCGCGATTCCTCCGGCCTATTCGAGGCAGCAGGGAATCCTTGGCAATGATCCAAGCTCATTGGGAGCAATTCTGGGACGCCAAGATTGACGCGCTTCTTAGGAGAAAAGAAAGATGAAGAGAATCGTCACCCTCGGACTTGTCGTCCTGCTGAGCATCGGAACCAGCTCATCTTTTGCGTACTGTGCAAACGACGAGTACCTGATGACCCCGAGCCCAGGCTCTGTAGAAACCCCACACAGTACGACTGTGAACGCGAGCGGCGGCAAGATTTCCAGCGTTCAGATGGACGGCAGGATGTTTCGAATCACCCGCTCCGCTCGGGGCACGATCACGGGGTTTGTGGACGAAGCAGGCCACGCTACGCCCATCGTAGAAATCGATGAAGCGGCCCCTTCGGGCAAGCGCGGCATCACTTCAGAAGCACTTGATCCGTGCCAAACGGGTGGGGATTCTTTGATGCTGGACGTCGCGGGGCTGCCGCGGGTGGAAATCACCAGAGAGAGTGCCGGTGACACCTATTTCTGGAAAGACATCGCGCAAACCGTTTACCCATCGGTCCCCGAAGTTGTGGGGCTTGGTCCAGATCCGGATCGTGTGAAGGCCTGCAAGCCAGGCTACGACAGCTGCATGAAACAAGCTGCTGAAAATCTTCCCATGTTCTTTTCGGCTTGCTTGAAGACCTCTGATTTCGCCAAAGTGAGGAGGCCGAGTTGGGGCGCCCTGATCTATACCGCCATCATCACGGCCTGTGGAGCAGCTGCAGAATGGATGAAGAAGCGGAATGAAAATGAGTGCGCGAATTCGTTCACCAGTTGCTCCGTCGGAGGCTAGTCTGCTGTTCAGCACCGAAAAAACACTTGAACCAATTTGACTTGAGGGAGAGTCGAGATGCGACTCAAATGGATCGTAGGCCTGCTTGTGCCCATTGTTCTATTGGCGCTTGTCGGCCTCTCGAAAGTTTCATCTGGAGAGGGCGAAGGAGCTAACGTCACAGCCAAGTCTTTAAACGCCCCGATTGCCGCTCCCGCACCACAGAAGTTATCACACGCTCGATCCGACGAACCAATCGTCGTCGCAAATACTGCGTCTCAGACCAAGGCGTCTCCCCAATTCGATGATCCGCCTTTCAGCTTCCAAGTTGAAGCCGCGCTGTCTGGCAGTGATGGCGAAGCAGCCATGAAAGCCGTATACGACATGGAACGGTGCGAAAGCACGGACAGGATGTTGGCCGACGTATTCAGGATGCGCGATGAGATCAAAGATCCGAAACTTAGAAGGGGATATGTATTGGTTGCAGAAGCACTGTCGAAAGAGCAAAGAAGCTGTCAGACCCTCTCCGCGTATCACAAGTCCCGTCGCGGCGATCTACTGAAGATTGCGAACGCACAAGGGGTGCCGGGCGCTGCGTTGAAATACCTCACCCAGTCGAATGAGGCTGTCGATTCAGACATCAACGCAAAGAATCAAGCGATCAAAAATCTCCAAGTCGACGCTCGGGCTGGAAGCCGCCATGCAATCTTCATTCTTGGGATCGAGGGGGAGAATTACCAACTTCCCCCTGAGACGCGCTGGGCCTTCGCTGCTGCGGCTGCTTGGATACAAAAGAACGATGGAAGCGGATTCAGCCAGATCGATGACTTTCTGATCATGGCTCAGCAAATGGCGTCGTATCCTCCAGACACTCCGGACGACGTTGCGAAACGAGTCGACGAAGCCGCCAAGCAGTTAATCGAGGCCTATCTCACGGCGCGTAAGAATCGTGATCCCCGTCTGCCGCCAATAAAACCTCCGTCGCAGTAGCTGACTTTTCGCCGTATTCGTGCAAACGCTAGCGAACCGCGCCTACAGACGCATAGGCCAAAACGAAACGAGTGCCACACGCTCCCGCGTGGGCACTCGTTTCATTGGCAGACTCCATTGCTTGACGCTGCGACTGGAGTAAGCGTGCTACTACTCGCTGCTCCGGCCTACCCCGCGCGAGACGTCTTCAATTGCCTTAAGAAGTGCCTCGGCGAATTTTTGAACTTCATCGACACTCAATTCGAGCTCACTATTCGCGGTCACGTGCAGATCAGCGATCCCCTCAATTCCGGAGACCGAGATATCAACATCGGGATGCACTTGCCACGTCTCGATGTTGACAAAGCCAGGATGGATCTGAGCCACCTCAATCCAACCTTGGCGATATGGAACGCCGATCGCCTTGATGCTGACATTTTTCATTGGTGTCTTCCTTGTTGCTCGACGCAGCGTAGCGCACGAAGCAACCCCAAAACAAAGCGAGTGCCGCACGCTCCTGCGTGGGCACTCGTTTTCTTTTGGTGGTCAGGAGATGAGTGGTCGATCTGAAACCCGACACTGTCAGCCTGCCTCGATCGAGTTTTTCAGCTGGCGGCCGTGGTCTTCGACGGCTGCAATCTCGATCACGGCGAAGAAGCTGGCGACATCGTGAAGGAGCTCGACGGCGATATGGCGCGGGTTGCCGTGCTTGCGGCTCCTGTCCATCGAAACGTCGACTTCCTGAAGGAGCGAGGTCGCGTGCGTGAGACGGTCGCGCACGTTGGCAATAGCGACGCGGACGGTGATGTTCTGGTCGAGCACAAGCGGATGGTTGTAAAACCCGCCGTCCTCCGCCATCCCGTAGTAATAGGGATTACCGGCGGCTACATTGAGCTGCTCCAACGTACGGTCGGAATTGAGCGCGAGGGGCTGACGGTCGAGGAACGGAACCGAGCGTGCGCCGGGACCGGGGTCCAACTCGATATGTTCGAGGGCGAGAAATTCCGAGAGACGGAAATTGCTGTCAGCGACGTCGTGGATGAAGCGAGTGGTGAGCATGGAAGTCCTTAACTAAACGGCAGTTGAGGGACGACCACCTGAGCAATTTAATGCGGAGGGTGGGCGAGATGTCAAAACACGCATTGCTGACGTGCGACCATCCTCACGGAGAAGTCCATCTCGCCCGTTGAACGGATTTGAGAAGCCGGCAAATCGCCGAGACGTGGCAATGAGTGTTTTGAGCACCTGAATGAATCCTCTCACCTTATCTATCGACCGACAATTCCCTATGAAGGTAGAAAATGAACATCAGAACAACTCGAACAAGTCAGCTACGAGCCTCTTTCAGGCTACATATCTTCCTTGATTTGCTCTGCGGTCAGTATTCTTGTTGTCAACCTCTGCACATCGGAGAATGAGTATTTAATCCCCTTCGCAGCCTGAAGAATATTGACAAACTCCGAAATTTCATCATCAGAGTTAATTACTATGTACTTTATGTCATTCGGCTCGAAGCTCAATCTCAACCCAGACAGGGCTTCATCGAAGTCCCTCTTCTCCTCTTTGTAATCGACTTCAGGGACCATAAAGTTCACAAGATCATCAACTGAGGGAACATAGCGCCACTCCCGCTCATCGGCGAACCTATACCGCTCTATGACTTTGCTTCCTCTTTGAAGCTTACCTTGAAAGTTCTTTATATACCGTAGAACATCCAAGAGATTGCGTTGAGCAGAATGGCTCTTCTTTGCATCGCGGACAAAAGCTTCAAAAACCTTTACTAGGCTTGCCGAAAGATGTGATTTCGAGTCCAGGTACAAAACCGGATTCAAACAATTCTTTTCGGCCCATTCTCTAGTTAACCCAATACCATAACAACCATACTTTCCAAGATGTTCATGAATTTGTGAGAGCGGAATGTCGCAAAAACTCACCATTGGCACTCTCATCGTGTAGTTGATTTCCCCTAGCTTGAAGTTTTCTCGACAATAGAAGATTCGGAAATTTTCCGAGAGGATTCCGGCAAGCGCCCTCTTGGTTTTTGTAAAATGAATTATGGTATTGGAGCTAATCATTATTAGCTATCCTCCGTATTGCAAGTCAGAACCCAAACGCCAACCTCACCCCACCCCAATGCCTCCCAGCAACGGTGACGGGTGCCGAAGCCTCCTTGAGCAGCACGAAATTCCCGCCGCCCATATCCCGGCGGTAGGTTTGCAGAAGGAACGGTCGTTGATTCCGGGCTGAAGCCAGCCCTGTCCGGTCGTTGAAGATCCGCCGGTAGCGGCTATTGGCTGTATTCCAAGCCACGTCGCCCGCGCGCTGGGGTTGGCAGTACCGCTTGTTATGCGCCGCCACGTACCCGTTGCGGTCCACCGCGATGCAGAACACCACCTTGTCCGAGAACTTCAGCACCCGCTCCTGGACCTCCGGGAACAGCTGATCCGCGATTTGCGTGAATCTCGTCGTGAACTGCTGCGGGTCGGTCCCCGCGATCGGCTGGTAATGCTCGTCGAAGAGCGACGACACATCGATCCGCTTTTCCTTCACCGCGCGTTCGAGCAACCCCGCGATCTCCGCCGCCGCCCCCTGCACCGCCTGGATGTACGGCGAGTCCTCGACCTCGACGCCGCTCGACGCGATCTGCTCGATCATCTGCTCCGACAGCCGCAGGAACCGGTCGCTGCACGCGAACGCCGACTCCAGCTTGCGCATCGCCTGCTGGATCTCCACCCCGAGCTCTCCCGAGCGCTCCGCCAACTGCTGCGTCGTCGCCTGGCTCTCCTGCGCCGACTTCGCGATGAGGTCGACGTCGACCTCCACATCCGCGAACGCCTGCAGGATCTTGCTCTGGCCGGCTCCTCCCGAGCCGTCCGCCCTCAGTTCCCGGCTGAAGGCCTCGATCCGCGTGTCCAGCGTCCCCACCGTGCCCATGATGGCCTTCGACGACGCCTCCACCTGCGCCGCCAGGTCCTTCACCGCATCCGCCACCACGCCGAAACCGCGGCCCGCTTCGCCGGCGCGCTTGGCCTCCACCGACGCGTTGAACGCCACCAGCCGCGTCTGCAACGCGATCTTCGTGATCTCGGACGCCGCCCCGGAGACCTGACGCAAGGTGGACACGATCCCGCCCACTTCGTCGCCGACGCCGGACAGGGCCGTGCGCGCGCGCTCGACCGCCTCGCGGGTCTGGTTCGTGGATTGATTGATGCCGTCCTGCGCATGCCGGACCTGCTCGAGCTCCGAGCCCAGCGCCTGCATCGCCTGCGCCTGCGAGGTCACGACCTTCTGCGTGTCCTCCAGCAGTCCGCGGACTTCGGCCGCGTCGCGGCCCAGTTTGGAAACGCCGCTCGAGAGCTCTCGAACGACCTTGGTGGTGTTGCCCTGCAGCGTCGGCTCGCGAAAGCCAACCTCGGCTCCCCCCACCGACGCGTCAGGCGCCGCCTTCCCGGCGCGCCTGCGCAATGAGTCCCACATCGGACGCTCCCCTCATGGTTCTTGGACCACAAGGATTGCGGCCGCGTATGCGGCTCGTTTTACCAGTCGCGCAGCTTCACGCGCAATCGGGCAATCGCTTGACTGTGCAACTGGCACACCCGCGATTCGGTCACCTTCAGCACCGCCGCGATCTCTTTCAGGTTCATGTCATGTTCGTAGTACATGGACATGACGTAGGCCTCGCGCTCCGGCAGGTTCTTGATCGCCTCCACCAGCGCCTCGCGCATGCGGTGGTCGCCCAGCATCGCCATCGGATCCGCCGAGTTGTCCCCGACGTGCCGGTCCAGATAGTCGTCGTTGTCCTCGCCTCCGGAGATGTCCTCCAGATAGACCAGCTGCGTCCCGCGCACCTTGCCCAGCATCTCCTGGTATTCGGTCAGCGAGATGCCCATCTCGGCGGCGATCTCGGACTCCTGCGGCGGGCGGCCGAGCTTCTGCTCGAGCTTGTGCACCGCGCTCTCGATCGAACGCTGCTGGCGGCGGTTGCCGCGGCTCATCCAGTCGCTGCCCCGCAGTTCATCGAGCATCGCGCCACGGATGCGCTGCGTCGCGAAGGTCTCGAACTGCACGCCCTGCGCCGTGTCGAAGCGCGACAGCGCGTCCGTGAGGCCGATCAGGCCGACCTGGATCAGGTCGTCCAGTTCAACGTTGGCCGGCAGTTTCGCGATCATCTGATGCGCCAGTCGGCGCACCAGCGGGCTGTACTGGCGGATCAGCGAGTTGTTGTCGAGTTGACCCTTGGCGGTGTACATCGTCTCGTCTCCAATCCGGCGTCAATGCGCAGCGAGGGTCACGCCTTGCGGGGCGCGGCCAGCCTTGGGCTGCCACATCGGCCGCGGACGCAGCGGCATCGCATCAGCAGCGCTGTCGAGCGCCGCACCGGGCACCGACGCCAGCAGCAGTTCGCGCGCCATGTGACGCATCTCGTGCGTCAGGGGCGCGGTCACCGGCTGGCGGGGATCCAAACAAGCCCACTCGCGCAGCACCGCGCCGAGGAAGCCGTCGCCGCAGCTCGAGAGCTGCTGGGCGATCCGCTCCGCCAGGCGCAGCTGCGGGTTGCAGGCCAGCAGCAGGCTGTAGACCATCAGGCCCGCGCGCTGCGTGAGCCATTTCATTCCGGCGTAGGCGTAGGTCACGCTCTGCACGTCGGTGTCGGCCAGCAGCACCGGACGCACTTCGCGCGACACCAGCACGCGGCTGAGTTCCGCGGCGCTGGCGTGCAGCAGGACGACGTCGGCGAACGGGGCCGCGTCGGTCACCGCTTCCAGGAATTGGGCGGCCGAGCCGTTGGCGTTGACGTAGCGCATCGGCAGTCCGCGCGCCGCGAGGAAGGAGACCTTCGCCGACAGCGGTTCCACGCAGGCTGCGAGGTCCACTGCCGCCAGCTCCGACGCCGCCGAGGCGTGCTCGCCCGCGTCCACGACCAGCGTGTGCAATCCGAGTTCGCCGAAGGCCGCGCACATGCCTTCCAGCAGCGCGCCGCTGCCTACGACATGCGGGTTGCTCACCACCGGCACCACGCGCACGCGCGCCGTGGCGAACAGACGGCGCAGGCCGTCGGCCTGGTCCTTGGGAGCATTGCTGAAGTCGCGCATTGGGCTGCTCTGTGTCTCTTGCGTGTTCCGCCCCAGCGCCCTTGTCCCTCTCGAAAGGAACCGGCCATTGCTGGAGCCGTTACCGGAAGTTTCGCCCCGGGGGCCACTCCTTGACCGGGAATTGAAGGGGGGAAACACCCCGCTTTTCTCTTCCGGCACCCTCACCTCGTGGACCTCTCACACAACGACTTCGAGCGTCCCCCGCGACAACGGAAAAAGGGGGAAGAGCCCGAGCCCGTCCCCCTTTCTAGAACTTGTGACCGGGTTTGGCAACTCCCGTCTCCCGGAAGCCCCTCCGATCGAGCGGTCAGCCCTGGGTCAGTTCATCCCCATGGGAGAGGATGCGCCCACGGCGCCAGCCATCGTGCCGGCGGTGAAGATCAGGTTGACGTCGGAGGCGTCCACGCGCCAGGCCGCCTGGCCGTGGCTGCGCAGCGCGCGCTGCACCAGCGCCTGCGACGACAGGCGATGCCAGTCTTCCGGCACGCGCTGGCCGTTGGTGACGCCCAGGACGCGCAGCTTGTGGCGGATCACGGTGTCCAGCGCCGGGGCCAGCTTCACCGCTTCGTCCAGCTTGGACAGGATGACGCCTTGCGCTTCCGCGCCGCGCCATGCGCCGACCACGTCCTCGATCGTCTCGCCCTGCTGGGCGGCGTTGACGACCAGGATGCGCTTGATGCTCTTGTGCGCCAGCATGTCCAGCAGCTCGGCGGTCCGGCTGTCGCGCTGGGCCGTGCCGGCCGTGTCGATCAGCACCATCTTCTTGGACGACAGCAGGTCCAGCAGGTCTTCCAGCGACGCGCGGTCATGCGCCGTGTGCACCGGCACGCCGAGGATGCGGCCGTAGGCGCGCAGTTGCTCGTGAGCGCCGATCCGGTAGGCGTCCAGCGTGATCAGGCCGAGCTGGCTCGCGCCGTACTTGGTCGCGAAGGCCGCGGCGATCTTGGCCGTCGTCGTCGTCTTGCCGACGCCGGTCGAGCCGATCATCGCGAACACGCCGCCCTGATCTTCCAGGGGCGGTTGCTGCTCGGCGGTCTGCACGTTGCGCGACAGCACGTTGGCGGCCCACGCGTGGGAGTCGGCTTCCTCGGTCGTCTGCGCCGGCAGGCCCTCGACCAGCTTGCGCACCAGGGCCGGAGAGAAACCGGAATCCAGCAGCTTCTGCGTCAGGCGGGCTTGAGCCGGCTGGCGCTGGAGCTTTTCCATGAAGGCCAGCGCGCCGAAGCGCTCTTCGATCATGCCCTTCATCGCGCGGAGCTCGGTCATCATCTCCTGCTCGCGACGCGAGGACGCCGGCATGTCGTTCAGCGGATGGTTGCCCATGCCGCCGAAGCCGTGGCCGATACCGCCCAGGTCCTGCATCGATTGCTGCTGCACGCGGATCTCGTCGCGCAGCACCGGCGGCACGACGCGTTGGGCGGGGGCCGGCGCGGGTTCGTAAGCACGCTCGTCGACGCGACGGGCGCCCAGGGTCTGCATCGCGGAACGCGCGCGCTGGTCGCGCTGCGCGGCCATCGAGGCGACCGATTCATTCATCTGCGTCTGCGAGAAGGCCGGCGCCGGCTCGTCCATCATCGGATCGGGCAGGCCGTTCATCTCGGCCGAGCGGCGCTTGAGCATCCGCTCCCGGACGTAGTCCTGGAAGGACAGCGTGCTCATCGCCATCGCGTTGACGTCCTCGCCCACCGAGCCGCCGAAACCGGGCTCGGCGCGCTGCGGGGCCGGCGACGCGGCCAGGCGCTGCTTGAGCGCCTGACGCGGTTGCACTTCTTCCCGTTGCTGCTGGCGCTGCGGCTGCGCGGCGGCGCGGGGCGCAGCGGCGGCGGCACGCGGCGTCGAGGCGGCGACGCGCTCGATCTGCGACATGCCTTCCGGCGCCATCGCCAGCACCTCCACCCCTTCGGGGCAGGGCTTGTTCGAGAGCACGACCGCTTCGTCGCCGAAGGCCTGGCGGACCAGGGCCATGGCTTCGCGGGAATTGCGGGCGGTAAAGCGTTTGACGTTCATGCCGTGCCTCCGATGATGGAGCCGATGCGGATCGTGTGCGTTTCAGGAATCTCGCTGTGTCCCAGCACCTTCAGCCGCGGCGCAGCGCGCTTGAGCAGACGGGCCAGGGGAGCGCGAATCAGGTCGGGCACCAGCAGGCAGGCGGGCAAACCGCGATCCTCTTGGGATTGCGCGGTCTGCGCGGCACTTCTTGCAAGCGTGTCGGCCACACCGGGATCCAGCGCCGCGCCGTGAGGCGAGTGCAGGGCCTGCGAGACCAGACGTTCCAGCTCGGGGTCGAGGGCGATGACGTCGAGCTCCTTGGCCGGTCCGTAGATCTGCTGCACGATCGCCGGAGCGATGTGGATGCGGATGCGACGGGCCAGCTCGGCGGGATCGGTCGTCTGCGTGGCGTTTTCGGCCAGGCTCTCCACGATGGAACGCATGTCGCGGATGTGCACGCCCTCTTCCAGCAGGAACTGGAGGACTCTTTGCAGGGCGGCGACATTGACCATCTTGGGAATCACGTCTTCGATGAGTTGGGGCGCTTGCTTGGTGAGGTGATCCACCAGCTGCTGGGTTTCCACCCGGCCCAACAACCGGGCCGCGTGAACTTGCAGCAAGTGTGAAAGATGAGTGGCCACCACGGTCGCGCAATCAACGACGGTAAAGCCCGCCATTTGCGCCATATCCCGTTGCCGCTCCTCGACCCAGACCGCCGGGAGTCCGAAGGCGGGATCCGTGGTGGGCGTCCCGATCAGCTTCTGCGTGGCGTGACCGGGGTTGATGGCGAGCCACATGCCCGGGTAGGCCTCGGCTTCCCCGATCACGGCGCCGCGCAGGGTGACGCGGTACTGGCTGGGGCGCAGTTCCAGGTTGTCCCGGATGTGCACCGAGGGGGGCAGGAAGCCGATGTCCTGCGCAAACTTGCGGCGTACGCCCTTGATGCGGCTCAGCAGGTCGCCTTCGCGGGTCTTGTCGACCAGCGTGATCAGGCGGTAGCCGACTTCCAGGCCCAGCGTGTCCACGGCGACGACGTCGTCCCAGGAGGCTTCGGCGTCCGGGTTCGGCGCGCCAGGGACCGGCGCGGCGGCCTTGCTGCGGGTCTCGGCGGCCTTGGTGGCCTGTTCCTTGGTCCGCAGCCAGTACGCCAGGTAGCCCAGGGCGCCGGCGATGATCATGAACACCAGGTGCGGCATGCCCGGGATCAGGCCCAGGAGGAACACGACACCCGCGGTGATGGCGACGGCCTTGATCGAGCCGAACACCTGCGAGCCGATCATCTGGCCGACGTCCTTGTCCTTGCCGACGCGCGACACGACCAGGGCGGAGGAGACGGAGATCAGCAGCGCCGGGATCTGGGCCACCAGCGCGTCGCCGACGGCCAGCAGGATGTAGCTGTCGGCGGCCTGGCCAGCGGTCAGGCCGTGCTGGACCACGCCGATGACGAAGCCGCCGACGATGTTGATGAAGAGGATCAGGATGCCGGCGATCGCGTCGCCGCGGACGAACTTCGAGGCACCGTCCATGGAGCCGAAGAAGTCCGCTTCGTCGCCGAGTTCAGCGCGGCGGCGCTTGGCTTCCTTCTCGTCGATCAGGCCGGCGGACAGGTCGGCGTCGATCGCCATCTGCTTGCCGGGCATCGCGTCCAGGGTGAAGCGCGCGCCGACTTCGGCGATCCGCTCCGCACCCTTGGTGACCACGATGAAGTTGATGACCACCAGGATCGCGAAGACGATCAGGCCGACGGCGAAGTTGCCGCCGATCAGGAAGTGGCCGAAGGATTCGATGACCTTGCCGGCGGCGCCGGCGCCGGTATGGCCTTCCAGCAGCACCACG
Source organism: Roseateles sp. GW821-FHT09G03 (assembly GCF_059416045.1). Classification (NCBI taxonomy): domain Bacteria; kingdom Pseudomonadati; phylum Pseudomonadota; class Betaproteobacteria; order Burkholderiales; family Sphaerotilaceae; genus Roseateles; species Roseateles sp. GW821-FHT09G03. The sequence goes on along the minus strand of NZ_JBWKOK010000010.1, from coordinate 142,928 downwards.
CGGGTGGAGGCGACGTTCAGCGACAGGCGCAGCAGCGTCGTGATCAGCAGGACGGTCGGAAAGGCGGCGAAGTCCAGCGGCCGCAGCATCTGCGAGGCCACCAGCATCACCATGATGGACATGGCGATGTTGAAGGTGAAGAACAGGTCCAGGGCGAAGGCCGGCAGCGGCAGCACCATCATCGACAGGATGATCATGATGGCGATCGGCGCCCCGAGCGCCTGCACGATGGCGGCGCGGGGTCCGAGGAAGTTCTGCAAACGGGCCATCAGCTCGTTCATCGGGTCTGCCTTCTGCCTGTTGGATGCCGGGGGAATCATTCGCCCGACACTGCCGTCGAGCCCCGCCATTGTTCGGCGGAAGCCTCGTTTCCTTTAGCTGGATAAGGGGGGGAATCTCCCCCGAAATCGGGTCACTTTCAGGCGGGGTTGCCCTCGGGGAACTGGTCGTCCAGCTCCTCTTCCGGCGGTGTCCAGCCCGGCTTCTTGTGCGGGTCGAGCTCGTCCGGCACCGGTGGGTTCGGCACGGCCTGCGGCGAGGCGCCCTGCCCCTTCAGCGCGGCCTTCAGCTGGTACACGTACGCCAGCACCTGCGCCACGGCGCCGAAGAGCGCGCCGGGGATCTCCCGGTCCAGCTCGGCGTGGGCGTACAAGGCACGGGCCAGCGCCGGCGCCTGCAGGACGGGGACCTTGTTTTCCTTGGCGATGTCGCGGATCTTGAACGCGAGCAGGTCCAGGCCCTTGGCCACGACGCGCGGCGCGCCGAACTTGGTTTCGTCGTAGGCGATCGCGACCGCATAGTGGGTCGGGTTCATCACGACCAGGTCCGCCTTCGGAACCGCCGCCAGCATCCGGCGCTTCACCAGTTCCCGCGCCTTGGCGCGCATCTTGTGCTTCATCTCGAGGTTGCCTTCGGCTTCCTTGAGCTCGTTCTTGGCTTCCTCGCGGGACATCTTCAGCCGCTTGAGGTACTGGAAGCGCTGCAGCGGAACGTCGATGACTGCGAACAGCGCCAGGCACAGGCCCAGCATCATCAGGCCGCCCATCAGCTGCTTGCCCGCGAAGGCCAGCGCCGCCGGCAGCGGCACCGACATGATCCCGATGAAGCCGGCAATGCGGTCCTTCAGCGCCATCGCGCCGACGACGCCCAGCACCAGCGACAGCGCCACGGCTTTGAGCGCCGTGGTCAGGTTCTGCATCTGGAACAGCTTGCCGAACCCGGTGATCGGATTGAGGTTGGAGAACTTCGGCGCCAGCGGCTTCATCGTGAAGTTCCAGCCGCCCGAAGCGATGTGGGCCGCGATCGCGGCCAGCGCCAGGATGATCAGCGCCGGCAGGCCCAGCATGAAGCCCTGCCAGGTCAGCGTGGACAGGCGCTCGGTCATCATGCCGGCGCTGCGCAGCTGTTCGGCATCGAAACGCAGTGCCCCTTCAAGCATGCGCTGCAGGGTTTCGACCGCGTACGGCGTCGAGGTCGCGAACAAGGCGCCGCCCGTGGCCATCACCGCGAAATGCGGCAGGTCCCGGGAGCGCGGCAGTTGACCCTCCTTGCGCGATCTTTCGATCTTTTTCTGCGAGGCGGGTAAGTTGCGGTCTTGTGCGTCTTGATCGGCCATGGGTGGTCACGGCCCTATGCCGTGGCCCCGCCATTGTTCGGCCGGAGGGGGTTTCGCTTTAGCCGGATAAGGGCCTGAAATCAGCCGGACTTCAAAACACGCGGCCCCCCAAAGCGGAAACCCGCGCCAAGGCGCGGGTTTCGTTGCGGCGAGGCCGGCTTCGAAAGATCAGAAGCCCAGCGAGGCCAGCAGATCGTCCACTTCGGACTGGTTGGCCACCACGTCGGCGCGGCCTTCCGGATTCACGACCGGACCTTGCAGGATGCTCGGATCGACCTTTTCGCGCTGTTCCGGCGGGACCACCGAAACCAGCAGCTTCACCAGCGAATCTTCCAGGTCATTGGCCAGCGTCACCACCTTGGCAACCACCTGGCCGGTCAGGTCATGGAAGTCCTGCGACAGCATGATGTCGGTCAGGTGCGTGTCGATCTTCGTGGTCGAAGACTCGACCTCCTTGACGAAGTTCAACACCGCGCCCGACGCCACCGCGCGAACCGGGTCCGCGGTAATCGCCTGGGCCATCGCATTGGCGGCTTCGGTGATCTTGGCGTGCTCGGCCTTGGCCTGGTCGACCGAGTTCAGCACCTTGTTGGCGGCGTCGGCGGTCTTGTTGGCGATGTAGGTCAGGCGGCTGCGCGCATCGGGCAGACCGTCGGTCGCCACCTGCAGCTTGGGCATCACGCCCAGCTGCTGCATCGTGTCGTGCAGCACGCGCGTGATCGTGCCGATCTGTTGGAACACCTCGGGCGAGACCGTCAGCGGCTCGTTGGATTGCGAGGTCAGTTTGGCCAGCTCTTCCATCTGCATGGTGGGACTCCCAGCGTCAGGCCGCAGCGGCCAGCTTCTGCATGATCTTCAGGACCTTCTCCTCCAGCGTGGCCTTCGTGAATGGCTTCACGATGTAGCCCGCCGCACCGCTTTGCGCGGCCAGGACGATGTCTTCCTTGCGGGCTTCCGCCGTCACCATCAGCACCGGGAGGTGCTTCAGCGTGGCGTCTTCCTTGATGGCCTTGAGCAGCTCGAAGCCATTCATGTTGGGCATGTTGATGTCGCTGACGACGAAATCGTATTTCGCCTGTTTCAGCATGCTCAGGGCCTCGACGCCGTCTTCCGCCTCTTCGGCGTTGTTGTAGCCGATCTCCTTCAGCAGACCGCGCACGATGCGGCGCATGGTCGAGAAGTCGTCGACGATCAAGAATTTCATGTCAGTGCTCATGGCGTTCCTCTGAGGGGACTGGAGGGCTTAAGGCGAGATCTGGTTATAGATGACAGACCGTCGATCCGGAACGTTATCGGCCCAAGGGCGCGGAACTTGAGGCCTGCGGCGCACTTGCCGCGGGGTCTGAAGCGTCCTCGTCCTCGTCGGGCAGGTTCTTCAGCACCGCATCCTCGGCATCGCGATTCATCACGATGATGCTGATGCGGCGGTTGACTTGGGCCTTGGGGTCTTTCGTGTCGAGCAACTTGCTCGACGCCAACCCCTGCACGCGAAGGACCCGGGCATCCGGCAAACCGCCCGCCACCAGCTCGCGCCGCGAGGCATTGGCCCGGTCCGCCGACAGTTCCCAGTTGCTGTATCCGCGCTCGCCTGCAGAAAACGGCTGTGAATCCGTATGTCCTTCCAGCGTCAGCCGGTTGGGCACCTCGGACAACACGTTGCCGAGTTCCTGCAGCAACTCGCGCATATACGGTTTCACCACCGCGCTGCCGCTGTCAAACATCGGACGATTATTCTCGTCCACGATTTGAATCCGCAAGCCCTCGCGTGTCATGTCCAGCCGGATTTGTCCACCTAATGCCGCAATTTTTGGGTTCTCGGCGATGATTTTCTCGACCTTGTCCTTCAACTGCTGCAGTCGTACGCGCTCCGCCCGCCGCTGCTCTTCCTTGAGAGCCTTCAGGTTGATGGTTTTCCGAGGAGATTCGACGTCGCCGGCCTTCACCTGGCCGGTCTGGCGCGTCAGGTCCTGACCGCCGCCCTTGATGATGTGAGAGGCGTCGCCCGAACCCGAACCGCCGAACATCGCCACCTTCAACGGCGAGGCGAAATAGTCCGCGATGCCCTTCTTGTCGCCCTCGGTCGTCGAGCCGAGCAGCCACATCAGCAGGAAGAAGGCCATCATCGCCGTCACGAAGTCGGCGTACGCGATCTTCCACGCGCCGCCGTGGGCGGCATGGCCGCCCTTCTTGACGCGCTTGATGATGATGGGCTGGAGCTTCTTGGCGTCACCGGCCATGGTGATTCACTCCGTTCACTTCTTCTTCACATGGCCTTCGAGCTCGGCGAAGGTCGGGCGCTCGGTCGAGTACAGCACCTTTCGTCCGAATTCGATCGCCACCTGAGGCGCGTAGCCCTGCATCGAGGCCAGCAGCGTGGTCTTGATGCATTGGAGTTCCTTGCCGGCCTCGTCGACCTTGGCTTCCAGCGCGCCGGCCAGCGGCTCGGCGAAAGCGTAGGCCAGAAGAATCCCGAGGAAGGTGCCAACCAGCGCCGAGCCGATCATCCCGCCCAGCACTGCCGGCGGCTGGCCGACCGAGCCCATGGTGTTCACCACGCCCAGCACCGCGGCCACGATGCCGAAGGCCGGCAGGCCACCCGCCAGGCGCTGCAACGCAATCACGGCAAGGAAAGCTTCGTGGTGATGCGTATCGATCTCGGCGTCCATCAGGGACTCGATCTCGTGCGCGTTCAGGTTGCCGGAGACCATCATCCGAAGGTAGTCGGTGATGAACTCGGTGACGTGGTGGTCGTTGCCCACCGTCGGGTATTTCTGGAACAGCGGCGAGCTGTGCGGATCCTCGACGTCCTTTTCGATGGACATCAGGCCTTCCTTGCGCGCCTTCTGCAGGATGTCGTAGAGCAGCGCCAGCAGCTCCATGTAGCGCGCCTTGGTGTACTTGCTGCCCTTGAAGCAGTCACCCAGGCCCTTCATGGTGGCCTTCATGACCTTGGGCGGGTTCGTGGCGAGCATGCCGCCGATCGCCGCGCCGAAGATGGTGGTCATCTCGAACGGCAGCGCGTGCAGCACCACGCTGATGTTGCCTCCGTGCGCGATGAACACGCCGAAGATGCAGGCCAGTGCCAGCAGCCAACCGATGATGACAAACATGGAATTCGTTCCGTCCTGAAGTTGCCGCCGCGTCCCCTCGCGGTCCGGGCCATCTCATCCCTTATCGACCGGCTCTCCGCTCGCTTGAGTCCGGCCTGTGACGGCTGGTTTCCTGCGCGGGCGCCGGTCGGGCGTCGCTGTCTTGTGTCGTTCGAAATCGGCGGAGCGTGTCCCGCCAGCCTCAGGCCTGAAGGTCTCGCACCCGGTAGACGTAAAGCTGGTGGCGGGTGCCGGTGTCCAACTGTGCGAAGACGGGTTGTCCCGGCAGCGGGAAATCGAGGCTGACCAGCCAACTGCCCGGCCGCATTTCCGTACGCGCCTTGTCCAGCGCGCGCGGCATCGACTCGGGTCTCTGGAAGAGGTAGACCAGGTCCGTCTCGCGCCACGACTGGGCCCACAGGTCGCCCCGGGCGATGTCGGCCCAGGGGCAACGCAGGCGGGCCAGCAGCCACAGGAAGCCACTGTATTCAATGCCCGCGAAACGCACGCCCGGATAAGCGCGGCGAAGGGCCACCAATCCGTCGCCTAGTCCGCAGCCGGCGTCCAGCACACGGGCGCCCTCGTGCAGCTTCACACGCTCGGGGAGCGCGCGCAGCGCGTCGTGAGGTGTCGGGAACAACGGAGCGTCGCTCCAGCCGCGGCGCGGATAGGCCAGCACCAGAACAGCCAGCGGGATCAGCCAGATCCAGGCCGGCAGATCGGTGCCCGTGAAGAGCAAGGCCATCGGAAAGCCGCCGGCGACGATCATCCGGCGCCAGGTCTGCCGATGGAGCCCGGCGAGGATCAGCCCAAGGCCCGAGGCGACGATCGCCGCCGGCCAGTCGGGTCCGAACAGTCGCCAGACGGCAAAACAGGCGCCCCAGCTCAGCAGCGCCAGCGTCGGCCAGCGCAGCGCGGAGGGAGCGTCTCCAGAAGCGGCGTGGGGGAGTCGGGCGGCCATGACGGCGCCCTCAATGCATCTGGATGCCGCCGGCCGCCTTGCCCTTGCCGGCGCGTGCCGGGGGGTTGCACAGGCCGCAGACGTAATGCTTGGCGACCTCGTGCGGGTGGGTCACGAAGTGGCCGCCGCACTTGCTGCACTTGGTCATCGTCAGCATGCCGTTGTCCACGAACTTCACCAGGCGCCAGGCACGGGTGACCGACAGCAACTGCTCCAGGTTCTGCGCCGCGGTCTGCTCCTGGTACAGCTGATAGGCCTTGATGACGACGTCGATCTCGTCCATCTCGGCGACCTTGTTCAGGTACTCGTGGATGTTGAGGAACAGGCTGGCATGGATGTTGGGCTGCCAGGTCATGAACCAGTCCGTCGAGAACGGCAGCTGGCCCTTGCTGGGGCTCTTGCCCGAGACTTCCTTGTACAGGCGCAGCAGACGCTCGTAGCTCAGGTCCGTTTCCGACTCCAGCACCTGCAGGCGCGCGCCCAGGTGGATCAGCGTCACCGCACGATCGATCTGCTTGGCTTCGGTCAGGATGGACTTGGTGCGCATGTCGGTGTCTCCGGCTTCAGTTCAGCTTCAGTTGACGCAAGGGGCTTCGATATGACTCAGGCGGCTTCCTGATGACGTCCAGCCATCAGGATGGAGGCATGCAGACGGGACACGCTGTCGTTGGCGGCCGGCTTGCCGTGCGAGGTCAGCAGGCCCCACACCAGGTCGTCGTCCATGCGGAAGCGGCACAGCAGCGTGTTGCCCGAGGCGATCTTCAGCATCTGGGCAGCGCTCAAGGTGTTCAGCAGCGTCGCAGTCTCTTCCGAAATGCCGAGGCGGTACAGCGCTTGTTCGCGGTCGGCACGGATCAGGCTCTGGGCCAGCATCAGGTACGACAGGTTGGCTTCGCGGATCTCGGCGAGGATTTGGTCGGCGTTCATCGTTCGGCTCCTGGGTGTTGGGTGCTGATGTCGTTTCGTTTCAGCGTGAGACGAACTGTAGAGATCACGACACGTCAGCAACATCAGGTCGCTTCCATCTCCGGGTTAGGGAGCGCGCCGACGCGCTTGTCAGATGAATTCCTACAAGATGCCAGATCAGCGCCATCCCGGCGCTGCTTTTTGAGGGATCACCGCGCCTCGCGCAATGTCCTCGCCTCCTCTGGACGCCCGGTGGCGTCCAGGACCAAGGCAAGGTTGTAGGCCGCCAGGCGGCTGCCCCGCCCCTCGACCGCGCCAGGCTGGTCCGGCCGCTCACCGATCTCGAGGCAGCGACGCCAGGCGTCTTCGATCATCGGGATCAAGGTATCCGCCTGCTGCGGCTCGTCCGCCGCCCAGTCCAGCAGCAGATCACCCAGCGCAAAGAAGAAGTCCGGCGAATCCGCGCATCCGTGCAATTGCGTTTCGGCGAAGACCATCCCCTCGGCATGGCGCTTGAGCGACTTCAGGCCGAAGAGTCTTCTCGCGACCAGATCGTTCCACCATGAGGGCAATACGGCCAAGGCGTTCAAGCGGTGGACTGCATTCGCGAACGCTGCCTCCGCATCCGCGAAGCGGTCGTACACCGAAAAGTCCTTGCCCAACTGATACCAGAGGTACGGATTGCCAGGATCCTCATCGACCGCCGCGCGCAGCAACTGCTCATTGCGTCCCTGCTTCACGTGAAGCCGTTCGGGCAGATAGCCGTCGTGCGCGACGTGGATATCAAGCGATCGAACGGGCAGTTCATGCAAGGGCTGTTCGTGGATGCGGCCGGCGTAGCGGACATGCCCCGGCAGCACCCGGCTGAGGCGCGATTGCGCAGTGCCGCCCTCGAAGTGGTCCTGAAGCGCGATCGTGCCGACGAAGTCGGGGGCGGTGGTGCGCAGTGCTTCGAGTTCCGCACCACTGCCCTCCCCGATCAGCCATTCATCGGCGTCGAGCACGATGTGCCAGTCGGCGCCTGCCGCCTCGAGCGCGGCGTTGCGCGCGGCGGCGAAATCGTCGATCCAGGGGAAATGCGCGACCCGGGCGCCCCCGGCTTCAGCCAGTCGGACGGTGTCGTCGGTGGACCCGGTGTCCATCACCAGCAGATCGTCCACGAACGGACGAACGCTGGCCAGCAACCTCGAGATCGTCGCCGCTTCATTGCGGACGATGACGACCAGGCAACTGCGCCAGCGGGTAGACATTCGAGGGAGGCGTCCTGACTCGAAGGACTCAATGCATCTGGATGCCGCCGGCCGCCTTGCCCTTGCCGGCGCGTGCCGGGGGGTTGCACAGGCCGCAGACGTAATGCTTGGCGACCTCGTGCGGGTGGGTCACGAAGTGGCCGCCGCACTTGCTGCACTTGGTCATCGTCAGCATGCCGTTGTCCACGAACTTCACCAGGCGCCAGGCACGGGTGACCGACAGCAGCTGCTCCAGGTTCTGCGCAGCGGTCTGCTCCTGGTACAGCTGATAGGCCTTGATGACGACGTCGATCTCGTCCATCTCGGCGACCTTGTTCAGGTACTCGTGGATGTTCAGGAACAGACTGGCGTGGATGTTGGGCTGCCAGGTCATGAACCAGTCCGTCGAGAACGGCAGCTGACCCTTGCTCGGGCTCTTGCCCGAGACTTCCTTGTACAGGCGCAGCAGACGCTCGTAGCTCAGGTCCGTTTCCGATTCCAGCACTTGCAGGCGCGCGCCCAGCTTGATCAACGTCACGGCGCGATCGATCTGCTTGGCTTCGGTCAGGATGGACTTGGTGCGCATGGGGTGCTCCGGTGGCGTTCGGATGTTCTCGGGCGGCAAATTCTCTGCCTGGGGCAGTTGCCTGAATCTTCTGGGTCAGGCAGCGGCTTCCTGGTGCCTGCCGGCCATCAGGATGGAGGCATGCAGACGGGACACGCTGTCGTTGGCGGCCGGCTTGCCGTGCGAGGTCAGCAGGCCCCACACCAGGTCGTCGTCCATGCGGAAGCGGCACAGCAGCGTGTTGCCGGAAGCCATCTTCATCATCTGCGCCGGGCTCAGCGTATTCAGCAGCGTCGCGGTCTCTTCCGAGATACCCAGGCGGTACAGCGCTTGTTCCCGGTCCGTACGGATCAGGCTCTGAGCCAGCATCAGGTACGACAGGTTGGCTTCGCGGATCTCGGCAAGGATCTGGTCGCTGTTCATCTGGTGGCTCCTGGTGGGTGGCGTTGCTGCGATGGAATGAATTCTGAAGAAACACCCATTCGCGCAACATCAGGCTGGCGCCAGAGACAGGCTAGGGAGCGGGACGACCGCCTTGTCAGCCTGATTCCTACACGTTGACAGGGCCCAAAGAGAAAACCGCCGGACGAAACCCGTGGTTGCGGGCTCGGCGGCGGTTTTTCAGGGAGACAGCCTGTCAGGCCATCTCGGCGGCGACGGATCGTCGACCGCTCAGGCGGCTTGCAGGCGCAGCAGTTCGGAGTCGACGATCGCCATCAGTTCCGGCGAATCGCGGCGCAGCATCTCGAGCGCCTGGCCTTCATTGAGGATGCTCAACACCTCGATGGCCGCCTTCACCTCGCCCAGACCCGACAGCGCGAAGCCGAGGGTGTAGAGGGAAGGCGCATGCTGCGGCGACAGCTCGACCGCACGATGCGCATACAGCGCGGCGTCGCTCAGTTGGCCCGCGGCCAGCAGCAGCGCGCCGACGTCGGACAGCAGGTCGACGCTCATCGGCGCCATTTCCAGCGCGTTGTAGAGCAGCGCGACCCCGTCGCCGATGCGCCCCTGCGCGGCCTGCGCATAGGCGGCGTTGCGCGCCTGGGCCAGCAGCAGGCGAGCCTCGCTGGATCCCGGGCGGATCTTTCCGTGAAATTGTTCATCGATCGACGCGTCGATCATCGACACGGTGGACCGTGCCTCGGTTTGCGCTTGCAGTGGCATAGACCTCTCCATGGTCGTTGGGACTCGTCGATCGAGTCCGGTCTCTAGCCGAGACCGGTCCCGGCGAAGGTGGCGGATGCGGCGATCCCGCCTGTCGGCATCGCCAGGAAGCACTTTAGGGGGCCACCCCCGTGATCGAGCACACGAAAAGCGCTGGAACTCCCCCTCAATCCTGGCTCATTCAGGCCGTAGTTACCCCCATGTCCGTCGCCAGACCGACACCCGGGCACGAGTCCGGGTCGAAGTCAAACGACAAACAACACGTTGCAAGGCCTGCTTATCCACGGATCACAAGTCTTGACAAATTGCCCTCAAGTTCTAAGGAGAGGGGCCCGATAACCAACTCAACGGGGCTGCTGAATGCAGCGACAGGCAAGCAAAGACAAGCAGTCTTGCTGGCAGGTCGAAGCAGGCAGGCGGCACGTGGTCCGGTTAGAAGGCCTGACGTTCTTGGCTTCCGATGAGGGGTGGGACGGCAACGGTTGACTAGCGTCGGACTGGGACCGAACCGGGAAATGGCCCGGGCGGTTCAGCAGGAGCATCCGAGATCCTCGGCCGGTTCGCCTCACGGCGGGCCGGAGGATCGGAGGACTCAGGCGCTCATGTGTGGTTCGGCGCTTTTGCCGGTATTTACGTATAGCTGTTAGGAGCAATCATGGCCCAAGTCATCAACACCAACCTGCTGTCGCTCAACGCCCAGCGCAACACCAGCACCAGCGCCACCTCGTTGGCCACGTCGATGCAACGCCTGTCTTCGGGTCTGCGCGTCAACTCCGCCAAGGACGACGCTGCCGGCCTGGCGATCGCCGACCGCATGAACTCGCAAGTCCGCGGCATGAACGTCGCCCAGCGCAACGCCAACGACGGCATCTCCCTGGCGCAGACCGCTGAAGGCGCGCTGTCCAAGGTGGGCGACTCGCTGCAACGCATGCGTGAACTGGCGGTCCAGGCTCGCAACGCGACCAACACGACCACCGACCTGGACTCGATCGGTCAGGAATATGCCCAGCTGGGTTCTGAAATCCAGCGCGTCCTGGGCGGCACGACCTTCAACGGCCGCGCCATCCTGGCCGGCGACTCCGGCACGCAGACCTTCCAGATCGGCGCCAACACGACGACCAACGACTCGGTCGACGTCACGACGACCAACATGACCACCGACACGACCATCACCGGCGTGACGAGCGGCGCGATCACCAACGCCTCCTCGACCAGCGACCTGGCCACCGTGATCGACAACATCGACTCGGCGATCAAGACGGTCTCGGGCGAACGTTCGAAGCTGGGTGCCTCGCAGAACCGTTTCGACGCGATCGTGTCGAACCTGCAGATCTCGGTCGAGAACCAGACCGCTGCCCGCAGCCGGATCATGGATGCCGACTTCGCTTCGGAAACCGCCAACCTGAGCCGTGCGCAGATCCTGCAACAGGCCGGCAACGCGATGATTGCGCAGGCCAACCAGGCGCCCCAGCAAGTGCTGGCCCTGCTGCGCTGATAGACGGAAGAGAAGGAAGAGGTCACCCGCCGACGCTCACACGTCAGCGGGTGCCAGGACCCTCGAAGGGGACGCGGTCCCCTTCTCTTTCCCCATCGCTCCGGTGGTGGTGGTGAAAGAGAAGTCAGCGAGCGAGGGTGGGGCCGGAATGGGGCTTGGGGTTCGCGGACGCGAGGCCCCATGCCCCGTGGAGAGCCCGCGCCAGGCCTCTCGAAGGCTGTCTTCAACAAGGCGCGCCGCAAGCGCACGCCCAGTGGCTCCCCGCCACTCCATCACGGCCGTCAAGGGCCGTTACACGCTTTCTTTTGAAGAAGGCCTCAAGTCCATTCCTACGCGGCCCGATAACTGCATCAACGGGTCCGCAATTCAACAGCATGGGCCGCGTGGTCCGGCTCAGTCGGACGATTATTCAACCGTCCGCCGAGACCGCAGAAGGTCTTTGAAATTTAAAGGAATGGATCATGGCTCAGATCATCAACACCAACCTGCAATCGCTCAACGCCCAGCGCAACCTGTCGTCCTCGCAGTCGTCGCTGTCGATCTCGATGCAGCGCCTGTCCTCGGGGATGCGCGTCAACTCCGCCAAGGATGACGCCGCCGGCCTGGCGATCGCCGAGCGCATGAACGCCCAGGTCCGTGGCATGAACGTCGCGGTGCGCAATGCCAACGACGGCATCTCCCTGGCGCAGACCGCTGAAGGCGCGCTGTCCAAGGTGGGCGACTCGCTGCAGCGCATGCGTGAACTGGCGGTGCAGGCGCGCAACGCGACGAACACGACCTCCGACCTGGATTCGATCGGCAAGGAATACGCCCAGCTGGGTCAGGAAATCGGCCGCGTCATCGGCGGCACGACCTTCAACGGCAAGTCCATCCTGGGTGATGACGCCGGCACGCAGACCTTCCAGATCGGTGCCAACACCAGCGCCAACGACTCGGTCGACGTGATCACCAACAACATGACCAATGACGCGACGATCACCGCCGTGACCGGTGGCGTGATCGACAACGCCTCGACGCCTGACACGCTCAAGACCGTCATCGACAACATCGACGCGGCCATCACCACGGTCAGCGGCCAGCGCGCGATCCTGGGCGCCTCGCAGAACCGCTTCGACGCGATCATCTCCAACCTGTCGGTCTCGGTGGAGAACCAGACCGCCGCCCGCAGCCGCATCATGGACGCCGACTTCGCCGCGGAAACCGCCAACCTGAGCCGCGCGCAGATCCTGCAGCAGGCCGGCAACACGATGGTGGCGCAGGCCAACCAGCTGCCGCAGCAGGTGCTGTCGCTGCTGCGCAGCTGATCCCTCTTCTATCGGTCGACTCCTCAAGCACCGGCCTTCGTGGCCGGGCCTCCAAAGGCTCCGCATCGCCCCTCCGGGACCGATGCGGGGCCTTCTTTTATTGGTTTGCTAATGGCGGGTTTTCCGCCCGCTAATCGGCCAATCGGCGTTGATGCACGTTTCGCACAATGGGAACCATCGAGCACGTAGTACCGCTCGACCACCGGTCCAACCGGCAGATCCAAACAATGACTGCGATGGCGCAGCGAGGATCCGCAGGTGAGGTCGGGACCCGACCCACCTAACCGGGATCGCAGCCAGGACAGGATCTCCGCAGGAGTGCATCAATGCCACAGACCATCAACACCAACATTGCCTCGCTGAACGCGCAACGCAATCTGAACTCGTCGCAGTCGTCGCTGGCGACCTCGATGCAGCGCCTGTCGTCGGGCCTGCGGGTGAACTCCGCGAAGGACGACGCCGCCGGACTGGCGATCGCCGAACGCATGAACGCGCAAGCTCGCGGCATGACGGTGGCGATGCGCAACGCCAACGACGGCATCTCGCTGTCGCAGACCGCTGAAGGCGCGCTGGGCAAGGTGGCCGATTCGCTGCAGCGGATGCGCGAACTGGCGATCCAGGCCCGCAACGCGACCAACGCGGACAGCGACAAGGATTCGCTGGACAAGGAATTCGGCGAGCTCGCCAAGGAAATCCAGCGCGTCACCGCGGGGACGACCTTCAACGGCAAGTACATCCTCGGCCAGGACGCGTCGACACCGCAGACCTTCCAGGTCGGCCCGAACACGACGTCCAACGACGAGATCACGGTCACGACGCCGAACATGTCGGAGGACGCGACCATCACCAACGTCGCGGGTCAGGACGCCAACGGCACCGGCCGGGCCGTCATCGACCGCACGGCGGACGCGGCGGCCATCGCCACCGTCGTGGCCAACATCGACACCGCGCTGGACACCGTCAACAGCCAGCGCGCCACGCTCGGCGCGACGCAGAACCGCTTCGACGCCGTGATCTCCAACCTGCAGGTGGCCTACGAGAACCAGACCGCCGCCCGCAGCCGGATCATGGACGCGGACTTCGCGGTGGAAACCTCCAACCTGAGTCGCGCGCAGATCCTGCAGCAGGCCGGCAACGCGATGGTCGCGCAAGCGAACCAGCTGCCGCAGCAGGTGCTGTCGCTGCTCAAGGGCTGATAGAAAAACGCAATCGATTCCCCGGGTCGCCGTCCTAAAGTCGGTGCGAGGGGCGCCGATATGCAGGACAGGGCCTCACGCGGTTCACGCGAGGCCCTGTCGCGCATGGGGTTTCCGCCGAGGGAATCCGGCAACAGTGGCCAGGGTCACAGGGAGTACGAACGATGGCATCCATTACTTCGGCCGGTCTCGGCAGCGGCCTGGACGTCGAGAGCATCGTCACGAAGCTGGTCTCGCTCGAGAAGCAGCCGATCACCGACCTCCAGACGCGCACCGACACGATCAAGACGCAGATCTCCGAATACGGGAAGATCAAGAGCGCCTTCAGCGCGATGCGCGACGCGGCCGCCAAGCTGGCCAATCCCAGTACCTGGGCCGCGCTGACCGCCACCTCCTCCGACACGAGCATGGCGACCGTCATCGCCGGCGCCGGTTCGGGCGCAGGCTCCTATGCGCTGAGCGTCACCAACCTCGCGTCGCCGCAGTCGCTGTCGAGCAAAGCCTTCGCGACCAACGCGACGGTCGGGTCGGGGTCGATGACCATCGAACTGGGCCAATGGAGTTCGGACAGCTCGACCTTCACCAGCAAGAACGGCGCATCGCCGGTGAGCGTCTCCATCTCGGCCACCGACACGCTGTCCAGCATCCGCGACAAGATCAACGGCTCGGGCGCGGGCGTGCTCGCTTCGGTCGTGACCGACGCCAACGGCCAGCGTCTGGTGATCCGTTCCAAGGACACCGGCGAGGCGAACGGCTTCCGCATCACCACCGCCGACGACGACGGCAACGGCTCGGATGCCAGCGGCCTGTCCGCGCTGGCGTATGACCCGACGTCCTCGGTCACGTCGATGACGCAGAACACCGCGGCCAAGAACGCCAACCTCACGGTCAACGGCCTGGCGATCAGTTCTGCCTCGAACAACATCGAAGGCGCGGTGGACGGCCTGACGATCAACCTGCTCAAGGGCGGCACGAAGGACCCGGCGGATTCCACGGGTGCGACCATCATTCCCGCGCAGTCGACCATCACCGTCGGTCAGGACAAGGACAGCGTCAAGAAGGCGATCAACGACTTCGTCACGTCGTACAACAGCCTGATGACCTTGATGCGCAACGACACCAAGTACGACGACGCCAACAAGACCGCGGGCACGCTTCAGGGCGACAGCACCGCGGTCGGCCTGCAGAGCCAATTGCGCAACATCACCGCCTCGGGCAGCAGCCTGGGCGGCCAGTTCGGCCGGCTCTCGGACATCGGTGTGGACATCGGCGCGGACGGCACGATGAAGGTGACGGACACCAAGCTGACCAGCGCGCTGGGCAGCATGAGCGATCTGAAGAACCTGTTCATGGGCGTGGACAAGAACGACGCGAACAACAACGGCCTGGCCACGCGCTGGCGTGCCTTCGCCGACCAGGTGACCGGATTCGACGGCTCGATCACGACCCGGACCACCGGGTTGCAATCGCGCGTGACCGCCAACGGCAAACGCGTCGACGAGCTCAACGACCGCGCCGACGCCTACGAGAAACGCCTGCGCGCGCAGTACACGGCGCTGGACACGCAGATGGCCAAGCTCAACGACCTGCAGAGCTACGTCAACAAGATCACCAGCATGATCAGCAGCGGCTGACGCCGGGATGGCGGCCGCGCCCGGAACTGGGCCGTCGCCACCGCCCTTCTCCGGCGCTTCGAAAAGAGCGCCGACAAGCCTCCTCACGGAGGCTTTCCTTTTTCTTCACGCGAGCAAAATTTCGAGACAAATTCGACACGGGGGAGGCTCAAGTTGGGCCGGCGGGGGCCGAAAACTGATTCAAGCACTACAGCACACCGCAGCGACAAATCATGTACGGCAACTCCTCCCCCTTCGCCTCCCACGGTCAGCGCGCCAGCAGCATGTACAACCGCGTCGGCGTGGAAACGGATGTGATGACGGCCTCGCCGCATCGCCTGGTGAGCCTGCTGCTGGACGGCGCGTTCGATTCGATGACGCAAGCCATCGGCGCGATCCGCTCCGGCAATGTCGAAGTGAAGAACCGCAGCCTGAGCCGCGCGGTCCGCATCCTGGACGAAGGCCTGAAAGCGGCCTTGAATCTGGAATCGGGCGAACTGGCCCTGGACCTGCGCGATCTGTATGCCTACATCTGCACCCGGCTGACTTACGCGAACCTGCGCAGCGACGACGCCGCGATCGAGGAATGCGTGAAGCTGCTGCAGCCGATCAAGGAGGCCTGGGCCAGCATCGCCCCGGCCACCGCCGACCAACGCGCCGCGGCCTGAGCCCCGGCCCCCAAGCCTTTCAGCCTGACGACTTGAGAAGTTCCATGTCCAAGTACACCGCCAAGCCCCAGACCTCCGCCGCCCACGCCGCCCCGACCCCGGACCGCCTCATGAGCACCCAACTGCTGAGCTACTACGAAGCCATCGAACAAGCCAGTGCCGACATGCTGAGCGCCGCCCGCTCGGGCAACTGGGACGAAGTGGTGAAGCTGGAAGGCGCCTGCGTGCTGCTGATCTCGCAACTCAAGCATGCGGCCGCCAGCCAGAACCTGGGCCCGGACGAAGCACAGCTGAAGACGCGCATCATGCAGCGCATCCTGGTCAACGACGCGGAGATCCGCCATCTGGCCGAGCCGTGGCTGGAAGACCTGGACCAGTTGATGAAGGGCAAGTCCAAGACGGTCCACTGATCGTCTTGCCGACCGGCTCCGCGATCCGAGACATCGATCACGCGAGCGGGCTCCGGACTCACGACAGCGCCGCGACCGGCCCCTTGAACGGATGGGGTTGGCGCGGCGTTTGCCTTGGGGATGCGAGAGAATTTTTCCAACGAATCCTGCCGGATATTGGCCTTGAGCGACCTGAAGCTACCCCCGAGTCCCCCCGACGCCGCGGACACCGATTTCCGGATGGACGCGCCCGGCGAGATCATGAACTGGCTGCGCGAACTGCTGCAGTCACAGGCGCGCATCCAGCTGTCGACGCCGGAGGGCGAAGCCATCCACACGGTGCTGCGGGCGCTGGACACGCCGCACGGGATGCTGACGATGGAAGCGCCGCAGGTCGGCGACACGCTCGCGCCGGTGCTGGCGAGCGATGAACTGGTCGCGACCGCCTTCCTGGACAAGATCAAGCTGCAGTTCGACGTCTCCGGGCTGGTGGCCGTCCGCGGCGACGGCGCCGAAGTCCTGCGGTCCCCGGTCCCGCTGCGGCTGTACCGCTTCCAGCGACGTCAGGCCTACCGGGTGGCGTCGGCCGGTCAGCTCTATCCCGCGCTGAAGCTGTCCAACCCGGACCTGCCCCGCATGCGCGTCATGAACGTGAGCGCCGGCGGCATCGCGCTGCAATGGCCGGCCAACGTGGTCCCGGTCCCGCAAGCGGGCGAGGAAATCAGCGGCACGCTGGAACTGGAGCGCGAAGTCAGCTTCTCGACGCTCCTGCGGATCCAGCACATGTCGGACAGCGAGACGGGCGCGCCGCATCATGCCGGCTGCGCCTTCGTCTCCTTGTCGCCCACGGCGGCCCGCGCGCTTCAGATCTTCATCGACCAGGCGCAGAAGCGCGAACGGTTGATGCGCCGCAGCCTCTGAGCCCTCGATTTCAGAATGCAGAAAGCCGCCCGGGAGGCGGCTTTTTCGTTGGCGATGTGACGGAGCGCTCGACGTCCAGGCCGCTCACACCTGCATGTTCATGATTTCCGAATAGGCCGACACCAGCCGGTTGCGCACCTGCAGCGTCGCCTGGAAACCGATCTGTGCCTTCTGCATGGCGACCATGGTCTCTTCGAGGCTGACCGTGGGGTTGTCCAGCTGAACCTCCCTCTGTAGCCGCGACGCCTCGTTCTGCTGCGTGCTGACGGACTTCAACGCCGAGCTCATCGCATCCGCGAAGCTCGTGCCGCCCGTCGCGGCCTTGGCCACCGGCTGACCCTGGGGGGTCAGGCCGGCGCGCGCCACCGCGTTGGCGAAGTCGAAGGGTTTGAGTTTCAGGTCCACGGAACGCATCGTACGGATCCCCGCGCCGTCCATAGCTCTGAACTGGGGGGCCTTCTTCGGCCTGTTCCCACCATTCTTGAGGGCGCCGATCGAAATAATCCAGACCTGTGCCGAGGCGTCCGCCTGGGCACTCCGTTCGACACCAGCCGTACACCGACGCCCCATGGACAACGCCCTGAGCAGCCCCGCCGCCGGACTCCCCGAGGTGCAGCAGACCGCCAAACCGGCCGGCCTGCCCGCCCGCCTGGCGGCGATGCCCACCAAGAGCAAGATGATGCTGGGCGGCGGCGTGGCCGCCCTGCTGGCGGTGATCGTGGCGATGTCGATGATGACGGCCAAGCCGGACTACCGGCCGCTGTTCTCCGGCCTGTCCGACAAGGACGGCGGCGCCGTCATCGCGCAGCTGTCGCAGATGAACGTGCCCTACCGCAATGACCCGGGCGGTGTGATCATGGTGCCGGCCAACCAGGTCTACGACCTGCGCATGAAGCTGGCCTCGGCCGGCCTGCCCAAGGGCGGCGTCGTCGGTTTCGAGCTGATGGACAAGCAGTCCATCGGTCAGACCGCCTTCAACGAGCGGCTGAACTTCCAGCGCGCGCTCGAAGGCGAGCTCACCCGCACCATCACCGCCATGGCCGACGTCGCCGATGCGCGCGTCCATCTGGCCATGCCGCAGCAGAACGGCTTCTTCCGCGAGCAGCAGAAGCCCAGCGCCTCCGTCATGCTGACGCTGCGCGGCGGCCGCACGCTGGACCGCGCCCAGATCGCCGGCATCGTCCACCTGGTGTCCTCGTCGGTGCCGGAACTGAATCCCAAGGCCGTCAGCGTGCTCGACAGCACCGGCGCCCTGCTCTCCCAGAACCCGGACGGCAACGCCATCGGCCTGGACAGCCAGCAGCTGCAATACAAGCAGCAGATCGAAGCCAACCTGAACAAGCGGATCGCCGAGCTGCTCGAGCCCATGGTCGGCCGCGACAACCTGCGCTCGACCGTCACCGCCGACGTCGACTTCAGCCAGGTCGAATCCACCGCCGAGGAATACAAGCCCAATCAAGGCCCGAACACGCAGAGCAGCGTGCGCCGCCTGACCTCGGAAGAACAATCCGGCGGCAGCGCCGGCGTGCCCACCGGCGTGCCCGGCGCGACCACCAACCAGGTGCCGCCGCAGGCAGCCGCGCCGATCAACGGCCAGGCGCAACAACTGCAGCCGGCCGGCCAGTCCGGCGGCACGCAGAACCTGCGCCGCAACAACGACACGCAATTCGAGCTCGACCGCACCGTGCGCGTGACGCGCAACGCGATCGGCCAGATCCGTCGCCTGAACGCCGCCGTCGTCGTCAACCAGAAGACCGTCACCGACAAGAACGGCAAGACCTCCAGCCAGCCGCTGTCCGAGAACGAGATCCAGAAGCTGGACTCGCTGGTCAAGGAGGCGCTGGGCTTCTCGCAGGACCGCGGCGACTCGGTCAAGGTGCTCAGCGCCCCGTTCGTCTCCGACAAGATCGAGAACGCCGACGTGCCGCTGTGGCAGCAACCGTGGCTGCGCGACGTCGCCCGCGACTTCGCCGTGCCCGCCGCCCTGGTGCTGGTGGCGCTGATCGCGGTGTTCGGGCTGGTTCGCCCTGCTCTCAAGGCGGCTTTCCCGCCGCCCGCCGAACAGAAGGACGACACTGCCAGCAACAACGCGCTCAGCGTGGTCGAGGACGAGCAGATTGCCCTCGGCGGTCCGCGCGGCCTGCCGGCCCTCGAGGCGCCGGTGTCCAACGACAAGCTCGAGCGTGCCCGCCTGCTGGCCAAGGAGAACCCGATCGCCGTGGCCAACATCATGCGTGCCTGGGTCAATGGCGAGGAACTGGACACGGCCGCTCCCGCCGGCGGCCGCCGCTGAGCCGCGCCCACAAGAACGCCCCACCGGATCGTTAGCGAGAAATCATCATGGACGACAAAGGCGTAGAAGACGCAGCCATCCTGCTGATGTCGCTGGGCGAGGAAGAAGCCTCCGAGGTCTTCAAGCACCTCGCGCCCAAGGAAGTGCAGAAGCTCGGCGAGACCATCGCCAAGATGAAGGTCGTGCCGCGCGAGCGCGTCGAGCGTGTGCTCGACAAGTTCGACCTCGTCGCCGAGACCCAGAGCACCCTGGTCAGCGACACCGACGAGTACGTGCGTTCGGTGCTGCGCAAGGCGCTGGGCGAGGACAAGGCCAACCTGCTGCTGGACCGGATCCTGCAGGGCTCGGACGTGTCCTCGATCGAATCGCTGAAGTGGATGGACCCGGGTTCGGTCGCGGAGCTGCTGCGCAACGAGCATCCGCAGATCGTCGCCGCCATCCTGTCGCACCTGGACTTCGACCAGAGCAGTTCGGTGCTGCGCGTCTTCACCGAGCGCCAGCGCAATGAGGTGCTGATCCGCATCGCCACGCTGGACGGCATCCAGCCGCTGGCGCTGAAGGACCTCAACGAGGTCATGGGCCAGATCCTGGCCGGCGGCGAACGCATGAAGAAGTCCAACCTGGGCGGCGTCAAGACCGCGGCCGAAATCATCAACATGATGGGCACCAGCGTCGAAGCCTCGGTGCTGGACTACATCCGCGAGGCCGACTCCGACCTGGCGCAGAAGATCATGGACAACATGTTCACGTTCGACGACGTGGACAAGATCGACGACCGCGGCATCCAGGCCATCCTCAAGGAAGTGCAGTCCGAATCGCTCATCGTCGCGCTCAAGGGCGCCGGGCCGGAACTGCGCGAGAAGATCTTCCGCAACATGTCCACACGCGCCGCCGAGACCCTGCGCGAGGACCTGGACTCGCGCGGTCCCGTCCGCCTGTCCGAGGTCGAGGCCGAGCAGAAGGAAATCCTCAAGGTCGTCCGCCGCCTCGTCGACGAGGGTCAGATCGTGCTCGCCGGTGGCGGCGACGACCAGTTCCTGTAATACGCTGGTCGCCCCTTCCGCCGACGGATACCCGCACCGATGGTCACCCGCCCTCCCCGCCAAGTTCCGCCACCGCCGCGCGCCGACGGCGACCAGCAGCGCGGCAGCACCTATGGCCGCATCATTCCGCGCGAGGAGCTCTCCGGCTTCGCCGCGTGGAATCCCGGCGCGCTCGAAGGCGGCGCCGCACCGCGACGCCCGGCCGTCACGGCCCCGGCACCGGTTGAACCGCCGCCCCCGCCGCCGCCGCCCGGCCCGAGCGTCGAGGAACTGCTGCAGCAGGCCCGGCAGTCCGGCTACCAGGATGGCTATCGTGACGGCATGGCCGCGCTGGACGCCTTCAAGCAGAGCTTCGCCAAGCAGATCAGCGCCCAGGTGGGCCAACTGGTCGCGAGCTTCGACCAGGACCTGTCCGCCATGGAGCAGGACATGGCCGAGGCGCTGGCGCGCACTGCCGTCGAACTGGCCCGCCAGGTCGTCCGCAATGAACTGGAAACCGCGCCGGAACTCGTGTCCAAGGTGGCGCATGACGCCGTCGAGGCGCTGCTGATCAACGCCCGCCACGTGCGTGTGCGCGTGCACCCCGACGACCTGCCGCTGGTGCTGGAAGGCGCCGGCCAGGAGCTGCGCGCCCGCGAGGCCCAGGTCATCCCCGATCCCTCGCTCGCCCGCGGCGGTGTCAAGGTCGACGCCGACATCTGCAGCGTCGACGCCTCGTTGCCGGCGCGCTGGCAATCGGCGGTCGGCGCGCTGGGGCAGACCTCCGTCTGGGAGAACCGCCGCAGCGCCGCCGATGAACAACGCGACGCGCGGCTGGACTTCCGCCTCGAACCCACGCCCAGCCAGTACGGCGGCTTGCCCCACGGGACGAACCAAGGCGCGCCCGAGGACCGCGAGTCATGAGCGCACGCACCGACCGCTGGCGCCAGTACTTCGACGACCTGCAGGCCTTCGCCGGCAATGCGCCGCCGATCGAGCCGCAGGGCAAGCTGGTGCGCGTCGCCGGTCTGGTGCTGGAAGCCACCGGCGTCAAGGTGCCGGTCGGATCGGTCTGCGAGATCCACATGCCCTCGACGGCGGCCTCGCCGCGTCGCGGGCAGCGCCCGGTCACGGCGGAGGTGGTCGGTTTCTCCGGCGACCGCGCCTACCTGATGCCGACCGACGAGATCCAGGGCCTGGCCAGCGGCGCGATGGTGCTGCCGCGACCGGCGGCGCTGCATGGTCCCGTGCTGGGCGAGGAACGCCATCCCTGGCGTCGCGACGAGGACCGCGGCCTGCATCTGCCGATGGGCGACGGCCTGCTGGGGCGCGTCGTCGACCCGCAGGGTCATCCGATCGATCGCCGCGGCCCCTTGGCCGACATCCGCGATGAACCCATGGTCCGCCGCCCGATCAACGCGATGGACCGCGACCCGGTCCGCCGCCCGCTGGACACCGGCGTTCGCGCCATCAATTCGCTGCTGACCGTGGGCCGCGGACAGCGCCTCGGCCTGTTCGCGGGCACCGGCGTCGGCAAGTCCGTACTGCTGGGCATGATGGCCCGCTACACGCAGGCGGACGTCATCGTCGTCGGCCTGATCGGCGAGCGTGGCCGCGAAGTGAAGGAATTCATCGAGGACATCCTCGGCGAGGAAGGCCTGCGCCGCAGCGTCGTCGTCGCCGCGCCGGCGGACGCGCCGCCGCTGTTGCGGATGCAGGGCGCGACCTACGCCACCGCGATCGCCGAGCATTTCCGCGACCGCGGCCAGCATGTGTTGCTGCTGATGGATTCGCTCACCCGCTACGCCATGGCGCAGCGCGAGATCGCCCTCGCGATCGGCGAACCGCCGGCCACCAAGGGCTATCCGCCTTCCTGCTTCGCGAAGCTTCCGCAACTGGTGGAGCGCAGCGGCAACGGCCTGGCCGGCGAAGGCTCGATCACGGCCTTCTACACCGTGCTGTCCGAAGGCGACGACCAGCAGGACCCGATCGCCGATGCCGCCCGAGGCATCCTGGACGGCCACATCGTGCTCAGCCGCGAGTTGGCGGAGAGTGGGCACTACCCAGCGATCGACGTGGAACGGTCCATCTCTCGCGTCATGACCAGCGTGGCCGACAAGCGCCACGTCGAACTGGCGCGCCGTTTCCGGCAGTTGCTCGCGAAGTACAACAAGGCGCGCGACCTGATCCAGCTGGGCGCCTATCAGCCCGGCCACGATCCCGAGTTGGACATGGCGGTCCGCCTGCACGGCGACATGGACCGATTGCTCCAACAAGACATGCATTCCCCCGCTTCTTTGAACGATTGCCTCAATCAGTTGACCGCCACACTTAACTTTGCGTGATAGCTGCCGACATCCGTAAAGCGAGGTCATCGACATGAGTAGTTCCAATCTGCAGGCCCTGACCGTTCTCCTCGAACGCGCAGAGGCCGAGCGCGATGAAGCGTTGCGTCATCTGCAAGACGCGCAGTCGCGTGCGAACGCGGCGCGCAACCAGCATGACCAGCTGTCGCAGTACCGCACGGACTACCGCACCCGCTGGTCGCAGGAATTCGCCCAACGGACGACCGTGCAATTGCTGGGCTGCTATCAGAACTTCGGCCAGCGCCTGGACCAGGCCATCGGTCAGCAGGGCGGCATCGCGGACTACGCCGACCAGCGCCTGTCCGCCGCCCGAGACCTGGTGCGCGAGCGCGAACTGCGGGTCGCCTCGGTGCGCAAGCTGATCGAGCGCCGCCGCGCCGAGACGCTGCGCACCCAGATGCGCCAGGAACAGCGCGCCACCGACGAACAGGCCGCCCGCGCGGCCTCGCGCGGCGGCAACCCGATGTCCCGGCTGGTCGCCTGACCGCGGCCCGGTCCACCCGGAACCCCCTCGCCATGACGCAGATCCAGAACACCACCCCGATGCCGGGCGCCCTTGGCGGCCTCGGCGCGAACAACCCCGCCTACTCCGGCCGCAAGGACGGGGCATCGACGGACTTCTCACGCCTGCTCAGCCAGAGCAACCAGCAGTTGCAGAACCAGTCGGCGCAATCGGCCAAGACGGCCATGGCCCAGCTGCAATCGCAGCAGTTGGCGAGCCAGCAGGCACAGACGCAACAACAGGCCCGGCAGCTGGAAGCCCAGCAGCAGGCGCAGCGCCAGGAATCGGCACAGCCACCGAAGCCGGCATCCCCGCCCGCGCGCGCACCCGAGAACACCGCCGCGAAGGACGAGAGCAAGCTGGCCGCCCGCAATGCCGCCGCCCGCAACAGTGCGAACAAGGCCGAGGACGGCAAAGCGTCGTCCCGTGCCACGAAGGCGGATCCGGCCAACGCTGCTGAAGCACCGGACACGACCGACGCCGCTGACGCAACCGACCCGCAGGACGCGGTCAGGGCCGACGCGGCCAGCGGCAGGGACGCCGAACGCGTCGACGCCAAGGACGACGACGGCAAGGACAAGAAGGCCGCCAAGGATGCGAAGGACACCGGCGCGACCGCTGCCGAGCAGATCCTGGCCATGCTGCGGGGCGAGGCCCCGGCAGAGACCAAGACCCAGCCGCGCGCCGGCGCTGCCGAAGGCGACGAGGCGGGTGCCGAGGCTCTCCCCGGCGGCGCGCATGCCCACGGCAAGCAACCGACGACCGGCGATGTCCTGCGCGAGCGTCAGCAACTCCAACGCGAGCTGAGCCAGGCGGCCTCAGGCGCTGCTGGCGCGACCGAAGGCGCAGACAAGGCCGCCCAGACCGATGCGTTGCAAGCCGCATCCAGCGGCGCGCACGAGATCTCGATGGGCGACGGCGCTGCCAAGGGCCCGCAGCCGAGCTTTGAGGCTTTGCTCGCCGCGGCGCAGCAGACCGGTTCGGCGTCCGGCACGTCCGGAGCCGATGCGACGTCCGCGACCCAGGCCCCGAGCGTCCCGCTCAGCCAGCCTCTGGACAGCCCCGACTTCGCGCCGGAACTGTCCGCCAGCGTTAGCCTGCTGATCCAGGACGGCGTGCACGAGGCGCAGCTCCAGCTCAACCCGACCGAGATGGGTCCGGTGTCGATCAACATCCAGCTCGACGGCCAGCAGGCGCAGGTGAACTTCCATGCTCAGCACGCCGCGACCCGCGAGGTGCTGGAACGCAGCCTCCCTGATCTGGCAGCCGCCCTTCAAGCGCAGGGCTTGACCCTGAGTGGCGGCGGGGTCTTCGCCCAGTCGCAGTCCAGCGGCGGCCAGAATCGTGGCGATGGATCTGCTGACGGCGCCTCGAACGGCCAGGGTCGCCGGAGCGGCCGTGGCCAAGGCTCGGATGACGACGGCGCGATCGCCGCCGCCGGCCGGTCGGAGCGCCGCTCCGCACCGCGCGGGCTGGTCGATCTGTACGCCTGACGGTCGCCGAGTCTGACCGGAATCCGCCGCCTTTTCGCGCGTTGAGCGCTGTGGCGGCGCTTCACAATGGGAGACATTGCCGGGTCATCAGGCCCGGTTCCCCGCCAACGTCCCTCTTTTCATCACCGGAGCGCCCATGGCCACAGCCGCCGCAGGCAACGACGCCGCCGTCAAGGGCGGCGGCAAGAAGAAGCTGATCATCATCGTCGCCATCGTTCTGGTGGTGGTGCTGGTGGGCGTCGCCGCGTTGCTGATGATGAAGAAGAAGTCGCATGCCGACGACGAGGAAGGCGCCGCCGCCGACGAGAAGCCAGCGGCGGCCGCGCACGCCAAGCCGGGTACACCGCCCACCTTCGTCCCGCTGGACCCGTTCACGGTGAACCTGGCCGACAAGGAAGTCGACCGCTTCGCGCAGGTCGGCATCACGCTGGAAGTCGCCGACGCGCATTTCGCCGACCAGCTCAAGGCCTACATGCCGGCGATCCGCAACAACGTGCTGCTGGTGCTGTCGCACAAGACCTCGGCAGAACTGCTGAGCGCCGAAGGCAAGGAAAAGCTGGCCAAGGAAATCCGCCGCGAAGCCGTTCGCCCGATGGGCATCGAGCTCGACGACGAGGATGAGGACGAGGACGCCGCGCCCAAGAAGAAAAAGAAGAAGAAACGCCAGGTCGAGAGCCCGGTGACGCAGGTCTTGTTCTCCACTTTCATCGTGCAGTGACGGGCCGCACAGCAAGGAGCGCGCGATGAATCAGCAGATCCTTTCCCAAGACGAAGTCGATGCCCTGCTGCAGGGCATCACCGGCGAGAGCCAGAAGCTCGAGGCCGAAGAGGTCCAGACCGGCGGCATCCGCGAGTACAACCTCGCCAGCCAGGAACGGATCGTCCGTGGGCGCATGCCCACGATGGAAATCATCAACGAACGCTTCGCGCGGAACATCCGCATCGGGCTGTTCAACTTCATCCGCAAAAGCCCGGAAGTGGCCATCGGCGGCATCAAGGTGCAGAAGTACAGCGCCTTCCTGCGCGAGATCGTGGTCCCGACCAACTTCAACATCGTGTCGGTGAAGCCGCTGCGCGGCAGCGGACTCATCGTCTGCGATCCGACGCTGGTGTTCGCGGTGATCGACTCGCTGTTCGGCGGCATCGGCAAGTTCCACACCCGCATCGAGGGCCGGGATTTCTCCGCCACCGAGCAGCGCGTGATCCTGCGCCTGGTCGAAGTGATCATCCAGGAGTACACCAAGGCGTGGAAGGGCATCTATCCGCTGGAGCTGGAATACCAGCGCTCGGAGATGCAGCCGCAGTTCGCCAACATCGCCACGCCCAGCGAGATCATCGTGTCCACGTCGTTCACGCTGGAGATCGGCGAGACCAGCGGCACGGTGTACTTCTGCATTCCGTATTCGACGCTGGAGCCGATCCGCGACGTGCTGTACAGCACCACGCAGGGCGACTCGAGCGAACCCGACCGCCGCTGGGTCAACCTGCTCAAGCACCAGATCCAGTCGGCCGAGGTCGAACTGGTGGCGGAACTGGCCAAGGCCCCCGCGACGGTGGAACAGCTGCTGGCCTTCAAGCCGGGCGACTTCATCGAACTGGACCTGGAACAGATCATCCAGGCCAAGGTGGATGGCGTGCCGGTGTTCGACTGCCACTACGGCACCTCGAACGGCAAATATTCGATCAAGATTGAAAAGATGCTGACCGGCCCGGACGCCGGCTGGCTGGGAGCCCGCAATGGCTGACAACACCCCGATGGACGAACAGGACGCGATGGCCGCCGAATGGGCGGCGGCGCTGGCGGAAGCCGGCGGCGGCGGCAGCGAGGTCGCGGCCGAAGTGCAGCAGGTGACCGAACAGGTCGCGCCGGCCGCCTTCACCAACTTCTCGCCGACGCCGGGCAACCTGCCCGGCAGCGACATCAACATGATCCTGGACATCCCCGTCCAGCTCACAGTTGAACTCGGCCGCACGCGCATTCCCATCAAGAACATCCTGCAGCTGGCGCAGGGCTCGGTCGTCGAACTCGACGCGCTGGCCGGCGAGCCGATGGACGTGCTGGTCAACGGCTACCTGATCGCGCAGGGCGAGGTCGTGGTCGTGAACGACAAGTTCGGCATCCGCCTGACCGACATCGTGACCCCGTCCGAACGGATGCGGCGCCTCAGCAAGGCATAACCTGACCCCTCCTCAGCCCCACTCCGGTGGGGCTGAGGCGTTTCAGGGACGCATAATTCAACGCCATGAACAACAGCCTCGTCCCCCTGCTCTGGTTCCTGGCCATCCTGGCCTTGATTCCGGTCGTGCTCTGGCTCCTCAAGCGCACGCCGCTGGGCGGCGGCGCATTGGGCGGACAGCTGCGCACCGTGGCTCAGCTGGTCATCGCGCCGAGCCAGCGCATCGTCATCGTCGAGGTCGGCCAGAACGAGGACCGCCAATGGCTGGTGCTCGGCATCACCGGCCAGCAGATCCGGACGCTGCACGTGATGCCGCCGCAGGCGGACGCCGGCGCGGCGTTGCAGGCGGCGCAGCCGTCGTTCTCGTCGCTGCTCAAGCGCAGCCTGGGCGGCAGGCACGCCGATGGCCCCGGTTCGAGTACTTCGGCCTGATCGGGAACGGCGCATGACCGCTTCGACCTCCCACGCACCAGCCTTGCCGGCGCCCCACGCCAGGCGGTCGCCGCGACGCGCGCTGGGCATCGTCGGCGTGCTCGCGCTCGGCGGCCTCGGTGCCGCGGCCTGGGCCCAGCAAAGTGGCGCACCGGCCAGCGTGCCGCTGATCATCGGCCAGGGCGCGGGCGGCAACAGCTACTCGGTACCGATCCAGACGCTGCTGTTCTTCACCGCGCTCGGCTTCCTGCCGGCAGTGCTGCTGATGATGACCGGCTTCACCCGGATCGTGATCGTGCTGTCGCTGCTGCGTCAGGCGCTGGGCACGCAGGCGGCGCCGCCGAACCAGGTGATCGTCGGGCTGTCGCTGTTCCTGACCTTCTTCGTGATGAGTCCGACGCTGGACCGCGTCTACGCTGAGGCCTGGCAGCCCTACCAGGCCGGGCAGATCGGCTTCGAGGTTGCCCTCGACCGCGCCCAGGTGCCGATGCGCGCCTTCATGCTGAAGCAGACGCGCCAATCGGATGTCGCGCTGTTCGCCAAGCTGGCCAAGCTCGAACCCAACGTCGCGCCCGAGAACGTGCCCTTCCGCGTGCTGGTGCCGGCCTTCGTGACCAGCGAGCTCAAATCCGCGTTCCAGATCGCGTTCCTCATCTTCATCCCGTTCCTGGTGATCGACATGATCGTCTCCAGCGTGCTGATGAGCCTGGGGATGATGATGCTGTCGCCAGTGCTGGTGTCGTTGCCGTTCAAGCTGATGCTGTTCGTGCTGGCGGACGGCTGGAACCTGCTGCTGGGATCGCTGGCGGCCTCGTTCGCGCAGTAGCGGCACGCCCGTTCGACAGCGATTGGAACAGCGACTCCAAGGACAAGCTCATGGATGCTCAACAGGTTTTCTCCATCGGTCAGCAAGGGCTGTATGTGCTGCTGATGGTCGCCGCCCCCATCCTGCTGACGGTGCTGGCGGTCGGGGTGCTGGTGTCGGTGTTCCAGGCGGCGACGCAGATCAACGAATCGACGCTGTCGTTCGTGCCCAAGATCGTCGCCGCAGTGCTGGTGCTGGCGGTGGCCGGCCCCTGGATGATCACCACGCTGGTCGAATACATCCAGCGCACGCTGCAGAGCATCCCGCAGGCACTGGGCTGAGTCTTCCGCCGCCTCGATCCCGATGATCTCTTTCAGCGAAGCGCAACTGCTCGCCTGGATCAGCCCGATCCTGTGGCCGTTCATCCGCACGCTGGCGCTGTTCGCCGGGATGCCGGTTTTCAGCCAGCGTCAGGTGCCGGCACGCGTGCGCATCGGGCTGGCGCTGTTCATCGCCGTGGCGGCGCAGCCGTCGCTGCCAGCCATGCCGGCCATCCCGCTCGATTCGCTGCCGCAACTCCTGACGGTGACGGCACAACAGTTGCTGATCGGACTGGCGATGGGTTTCGCGGTGCGAGTGGTGTTCGCGGCGCTCGAATTCGCCGGCGAACTGATCGGCCTGCAAATGGGCTTGAACTTCGCGGGCTTCTTCGATCCGTCGACCGGCTCGCAAGGCACGTCGACATCGCGCTTCCTCGGCTCGATGGTGGCGTTCCTGTTCGTCGCGATCAACGGACATCTGATGCTGATCAACTCGCTGGTCGAGAGCTTCCAGGCCTTCCCGGTCGGCGAGGAACCCTTCCGCTTCCTGCGCATCGCGCAGCCGCAGGTGTGGGGCGCCGAGATCTTCCGCATGGGGCTGTGGATCGCGCTGCCGCTGATCACGATGCTGATGTTCGTGAACCTCGTGCTCGGCATCATCTCGCGCGTGGCGCCTCAGCTGAACGTGTTCTCGGTGGGTTTCCCGCTGACGGTCAGCATCGGCCTGGTCGGTCTGGTCGCGACACTGCCGCTGATGCATCAGCCGTTCATGATCGCGCTGGAGCGGATGCTCGCGGCGTTCAACTGATCACCGCGGCACTGCCGCCGGCCGATGCTTCCCCGCATCGACCGGCACTTTCATGTCAAAGCTCGCGCAGTGCCGTCGTGACCGGCAGGCTCGCCGCCCGCACCGCGGGGAACAGGCCACCGATGAAGCCGATGGCCAGGGCCCACTTCAGGCCTTCCCACAGCAGCTGACCGGAGACCCGCAGCTCGAAGCTCAGCTTGCCCACGGACCCGGCCGCCATCGTCGACGCCGCATGCCCGTTGAAGATCAGGTAGGCGATCCCGCCGCCGATGATGCCGCCGATCGCGGCCAGCAGCATCGTCTCCAGCATCACCGCCACGACCACCGGCAGTCCGGGGAAACCGATCGCGCGCAGCGTGGCGATCTCGCGGGCCCGCGTCGCAACAGCCGCGAACATGGTGTTCAACGCGCCGAACACCGCGCCAACCGCCATGATCGACCCGACCACGATCCCGATGATCCGCAGGATCTTGGTCATCTGCTCCGACTGCTTGGCGAAGAACGCCAGCGTCGTCGTGGCATCGACCTTCAACTGCGGATTGGCTTCGAGCGCCGCCTTGAACTCCTTGAAGGCCTTCGCATCGGTCAGCTTCACCGTCACCGAATTGCGGCTCGCGCCGCGCCGGTAGGTCTCGGCGACAACCGGCGCATCGGCCCACAGCTCCGATTCCATCGAGTCTCCCGACGCGAACACGCCCGTCACGGTCCACATCTGGCTGCCCAGGCGGATCTGCTTGCCGGGCTCCATGCCCTCGAACTGGCGCGCCGCGCCCTGGCCGACAATCAGTTCCTTCAGCCCCGGCTGGAACTTGCGCCCGGCGACGATCTTGACCTGCGGCCGCACCGCGAAAGCCTCGTCGCCGACACCACGCATCTGGACGCTGCCCTCCTCGTCGGTCTTCGTTCCCTTGACCGGCAGGTTGGCCGCGACCACCGTCTCGGCGGACAGCAGCGGCTCGCCCTTCGCGGACTTCGCGACGCCTGGCGCCTGCCCGATCTGCGTGATGTCGTCGCGCGTCATGACGGAGGCCACCTCCGCCGCCGAGGCGCCGCGCAGCACGATGGCCGTGTCCTCGCTGCCGGACTTGCGCAGCGTCTCCGAATAGCCCTCGGCCATCGCCAGCAGCGCCACCAGCACGCCGACGACGCCCGCGATGCCCACGACGATCACCGCCGACGAGCCGATGCGCTGCGGCAGCGTGCTCACGCCGACGCCGGTCACCGAGCGCGCCTGCGCACCACGTCGCGTCAGGAACATCCACAGCGCCAGCAGCACCGCCAGGCCGAGCGCACCGGCCCACGGCAGCATCACCCACGCCACCAGCACGAGCACCAGCAGCAGCACCAATCCCAGGTTCTTCAGGAATTTCATGGTCAGGCCCTCCCCGCCAGCGCATCGGTGATGTTCAACCGCATCGCATTCAAGGCCGGCAGCGCGCCGACGATCACGCCGAACAGCACCATCAGTCCGACGCCCGTGGCCCAGCTGTTCAAGCCGGCCGCCGGCAGGTTCAGCGTGCCGCCGCTGCCCGCGCTGACCGCCGGTCCGATGACGCTCGCCAGTCCCAGGCCGATGACACCGCCGATCACCAGCAGCAGCACCGACTCCGCCAGCACCATCGCCAGCACACTGCGGCCGGAGAAGCCGATCGTCTTCAGCACCGCGATCTCGCTGGTGCGCTCGCGCACGGCCTGCATCATCGTGTTGCCCGACAGCAGGAGCAGCGTGAAGAACACCGCCCCCATGATCGAGCTGACGATCAGTCCGATGTCGGCCACCTGCTTCATCCACGAGGCCATCGCCGCCTGCTCGGTCTGCGTGCGGGTCTCATGGTCCGAGTTGGCCGAGATCGCGTCGATCGCCTTGGCCACGCGGTCCGCCTGGTTCGCGTCCGCGACCCGGGTCACGTACCAGCCGACGGCGCCCTGGTTGTAGGGCGTCGTGTCGTCGAAGTACTTCCAGTTCAGCAGGAACATCTGGTCGTACCAGCCGCCGGACTTCTTGTCCGCGGCATGGATCAGGCCGACGATCTCGAACTGCCAGTTCTTGCTGCCGTTGCGGTCCGGGAAGATCGTCGACTGCAGCGGGATCTTGTCCCCGACCTTCCAGTTGAAGCGCTTGGCGAGGCCCTCGCCGACCAGCGCGCCGATGCGCGTCGTCGCGAAGGCCTGCCTGGCCTGATCGGTGACCTGCATCTCGGGATACATGTCGAGATAGTTCGGCGCGACGGCGAAGCTGAAGACCTGGTTGTGCGGATCCTGGTACGCCCCGCCGAACCAGTTCGCGTGGGTCACAAGCTTGACGCCGTCCACGGACTGGATGCGCTGCGTCAGCGCCATCGGCAAGGTCTGGATGAATGACAGCCGCGAGCCGGTCTGCAGCCGCGACGCGCCGTTGGCCGACTGGCCGGCCTGGTCGAAGGAGGTACGGACCGCGTCCAGCAGCCCGAACAGCAGGAACGCGGTGATGATGGACACCAGCGTCAGCACCGTCCGGAGCTTGCGCCGGAACAGCGCCGCCCAGATGAGATGAAGGTATTTCATGGCGAGCCTCTTCTTGGCGCCGCGGGGTCAGGCGGTCGCGGACACGGTCTGCTCGACCAGCGTGCCCTTGTCCAGGTGCAGCGTCTGGCGGGCACGCTCGGCGGCCTTCGGATCGTGGGTGACCATCACGATGGTCTTGCCATGGTCGCGGTTGAGCGCCTGGAGCAGCGCCAGCACGTCCTCGGCCGATTGACGGTCCAGGTCGCCGGTGGGTTCGTCGCAGACCAGCAGCGTCGGATCGGACACGATCGCCCGCGCGATGGACACGCGCTGCTGCTGGCCGCCGGAGAGTTCCGTCGGCTTGTGGCTGGCGCGGTCCGACAGACCCACCAGCTGCAGCGCGATCGCGGCGCGCTTCTTGCGCTCCGCCGCGGAGAGCTTGGTCAGCAGCAGCGGCAGCTCCACGTTGCGTTGCGCCGAGAGCGTCGGCATCAGGTTGTAGAACTGGAACACGAAGCCGACCCTGGCCGCGCGCCACTTCGCCAGCGCCGCGGAATTGAGCTGGTCGATGCGCTCGCCGCCGATGGCGATGCTGCCGCCGCTGGGCTGGTCGAGCCCGCCGATCAGGTTCAGCAAGGTCGTCTTGCCGGAGCCCGACGGGCCCATCAGCGCCAGGAACTCGCCTTGCTGCACGTCCAGGTCGATGTGGTGCAGCACCTCCACCTTCTGCTTGCCGCGGGTGTAGACCTTGGACAGGTCACGGATCTCGATCAGATTGCTCACGGTGACTCCTCGCTTCGGTTTCCAGGTACTCCGGCAGGGACGCTGCGTCCCCGCACTGTCGGCTTCACTTGCCGGCCGCCGGCTTGATCTCGCCGCCATCGCGCAAGGCTTCGGGCGGATTGAGGACGACGGTCTCGCCGGCTTTCACGCCGTCGAGCACCACCGCCTGATCGCCGACCGGCGTTCCCTGGCGCACCTTGCGCTGGGCGACGGCCTGGCCGTTCACGACGAACACGATGTCGCCGCCGTCGCGCGACGCGACGGCCGACTTCGGCACCAGCACGCCAGGCGGCGGCGCGGTCTGGGCACTTTCCTTGGCGGCCAGGAAGGACACGCGCACGCCCATGTCGGGCACGACGCGCTGGTCCTTCTGTTCGAGCGCCACGCGGACCTTGACGGTCGCCTTGCCGCGGTCGGCCGAGGGCACGACCGCGATCACGTGCGCCGGGATGCGCCAGTCGGGATAGGCGTCCAGCACGGCCTGGGCCGACATGTCGGCCTTGACCTGCCCGATATAGGCCTCGTTGACGTCGACGTCCACCTCCAGCGAGTCCATGTCGACGATGGTGCCGACGCCGGTCCGTGTGAAGCCGCCGCCGGCGGACAGCGGAGAGACGATTTCGCCGACCTGCGCGGCCTTGGCGGTGATGACGCCGGAAAACGGCGCCTTGACGACCGTGTAGTCGAAATTGACCTGGGCCTGCGTGGCCTGGGCGGCCGCGGCGTCGGCTTCGCGCCGGCGCGCTTCCAACTGCGCGGCATAGGCATTCACCGCCGTGCGGGCCTGTTCGGCGGATTGCCTGGTGGTCATGCCGCTGAGCGCCAATTCGTCCTGGCGCTTGAGATCGGACTGTGACTGCAGCCACTGTGCGCGCGTCGCCTCGATGTTGGCCTGCGCGCTCTTCACGTTGGCCCGGGCCATGTCCAGCGCGGCACGCAACGCGTGGTCCTCGAGCCGTGCCAAGACCTGACCCTTCTGGATCTTGTCACCTTCCTCGAACAGCACCTCGGTCAGTGTGCCGGTGATCTGCGTCGACACCGTCGCGGCACGACGCGCCGTCACGTAACCGGTCGCCTGCAGCACGGCGGTGCCGCCAGCGCCGCCACGCGCCTGCGCCGAGGCCGTCTCGACCTCCGGCACCTGCGACTGCCGCCACCACCACCAGCCGCCCGCGGCCAGCAATGCCAGCACCACCAGCGCCGCCAGCAGCCCCCAGACCCACCTGGGCGGTCCGCCGCCATGGTCGTCGCGCTCGTTCCCCTGGATGCGCAGCTCTTTCAACAGTGCGGTATCGATGACGGCCCCCTGTGTGTCAGTACGGGGCGCATTCTCCGAGGCGCCCCCTCCTCGTCAATGCTGACTTGCGATGAATGGCGGCTGGCTGGCGTGAACGTCCCCGGATGACGACGAACGGGGATGGCGGATTTCGACTTCGCCCCTGATTCAGCTTTCGACCAGTCCGTTGCGGATGGCGTAGACGGTCAGCTCGGAATTGTTGGACAGCGCCAATTTCTCCAGCACCCGCGCTCGATACACGCTCACCGTCTTCGGGCTGAGCATCAGTTCCTCGGCGATGTCCGACAGGCGCTTGCCGGAGGCGATCATCACCAGCGTCTGCAACTCGCGATCGGACAACTTCTGATGGGCCTGCTCCGGCGCCGGCGCGGTCAGGCTCTCCACCAGCATCTGCGCGATCTCGGGCGTCACGTACTTGCGACCCTGCGCCACCGTGCGCACCGCCTGCACCAGCAGTTGCGGATCGCCGCCCTTGTTCACGTAGCCGAAGGCCCCGGCGCGCAGCGCGCGGATCGCGTACTGGTCCTCGGGATACATCGACACGATCAGCACCCGCGTCGTCGTGCCCTCGTCCTTGAGCACGTGCAGCACGTCCAGGCCGCTGCGTCCCGGCATGTTGATGTCGAGCACCAGCACATCGCACTGCTTGTCGACCGGCAACGTGCGCATCAGGCTGCGCAACTCGCCGTAGTCGCCGGCCTCGCCGACCACCTCGATGTCGGGCGCATCGGACAAGGTGTCGCGGATCCCGCGGCGGATCAGCGCGTGGTCGTCGCAGAGGATGACTTTGATCATAGGGCGCCCCACGAGGAGGGATCATGCGCGGCACCGGTCGGGATCGGCTCCCCGTCGTCATCGAATTCGAAGTCGCCGATCATGCCGCGCAAGGGCACGGAGAGGATCAGTGCCGTGCCCTGCAGACCGCTGCTGAGATCCACCCAGCCGCCCACCGTCGCCGCGCGTTCACGCAAGCCGCGGATGCCGAAACTTCTGGCCTTGCTCAGGTCGCCCGGCGCGACGCCGTGACCGTTGTCCTTGATCTCCAGCGTCAGCACGCCGCCCTCCATGCTCAATTCCACGTCGACCTTGGTCGCCCCGGCATGCTTGGACACATTGGTCAGCGCCTCCTGCGCGCAACGGTAGGCCACCAGCGGGACGCCCGCCGGCAGTTGAAACTGTTCGCCGACATGCCGCACCGCGGTCGCGATGCCGGTCCGGCGCTCGAAGCGCGCCGCCAGCCACTGCACTGCTGCCAGCAATCCTTGTTCCAGGATGGCCGGCCGCAGGTTGTGCATGATGCGCTGGCTCGATTCGATGGCGCTGGTCACCGTCTCCAGCGCCGACTGCACGCGCTGCTGGACGTCGTCGTCCTTGCTGTGCCGCGCGATCCAGGCCAAGTCGAACTTCAGCGCCGTCAACGAGCCGCCCACGTCGTCGTGGATCTCCCGGGCGATCGCCGCCCGCTCCATTTCGACACTGGTCTGCAGGTGGCCCGCCAGCTCGTGCAGTTGCTGCTTGGACTTGAGCAGTTCGCGGTCGGCTTCCTGCCGCGCGAGTTGAGCCTCGCAGGACTCGATCGCGTGCAGCAGCGCCGGCGCCAGGCGCGCCAGGTTGTTCTTGAGCAGGTAGTCCGACGCACCGGTGCGCATTGCCGCGACCGCCGTGTCCTCGCCGATCTCGCCCGACACCAGCACAAACGGGAGCACCAGTTGCCGCTGCTTGATCATGTCCAGCACGACCAGGCCCGAATACCCCGGCAGGTTGTAATCGGAAATCACCGCATCCCAGGTCCGGTCAAGGGCTGCCTCAATATCGGGCAGCGTGTCCAGCCGCGTGATCTCGAATCGCAATCCGGCCCGTTGCAACTGGGCCAGGATCAGTTGGTGATCCAGGTCGGAATCCTCGATATGAAGCAGGCGCAGAGAGCGCTCGGCCAGGGGGAGAGTCGGCATGGCCGGGAGTATGCCAAGTTTGTCGCGTATCCCTCATCTATGCAGGGAGCCCCCACGCTTTATTCATCTGGAAACCGTAGAGTCTTGGGTTTACCCTTATCGAGATTTGTCACGGTCAAGTCGATGACCCACCGATCTGACCTATTGGGACGACTTTGCACGGTTAGTCCCGTCGACAGATGCGTGGCAAAAGCCGAAGATTCTTGCCAGCCGACAAGTCCGGGCGCATGTCTGAGTTGGGCAGACATGAAGACGCACCAGGACACCCTAAGTGGAGCCAAGATGCAAATCGATGAGACGTCGGTCGAGCCGGAAGGCACAGGACTGATGCCGCTGCTCGCCGCTGCCGAGCTGCAGGACCATCTGATGACGGTCAACAACGATCTCGAGCGCCTGCAGCGCCTGCTCGACGACGCCTGCGAGGCGTTGTCGACACATTTCTTCGGCGCGTCGAGCCTGGTGGACCAGATGCGCGAGCGTCTGCCGGAAGCCAAGGATCAGGATGCGCTTCAACAGCTGATGCTGCATCTGGCCGGTGCGATCACCGCGCTGCAGTTCCAGGACATGTCGACGCAGTTGATCGCGCACACCAGCCAGCGGCTGCGCAACTGTTCGGACCAGCTCGCCCGCGACACTTTCGGGGACGACGAGGACGGCATGGCCGTCGTCGAAACCGCGCCCCTGCGGCCCAATCCCGTCACGCAGGACGAGATGGATGCAGGTTCGGTCGAACTCTTCTGAATGTTCCCTCGATCCGTCCGTTAGGTCACGAAATCACCGGGCACCGTCACCAGACCGCCCTCAAGGTCCTCAAGAATCTTCAGGTCCACCCGAAAACCGCTTGTCATCCGGAGAACTCAAAATGCCCTCGATCCTCGCCGTAGACGATTCGGCCTCCATGCGCCAGATGGTCTCGTTCACCCTCAAGAATGCGGGTTTCAACGTCGTGGAGGCGGTGGACGGGCAGGATGCCTGGGAGAAGTCGTCTCAACGCGATTTCGACCTGGTGCTGACCGACCAGAACATGCCCCGGATGGACGGCATCAGCCTGACCAAGAAGCTGCGCGACAACCCCAAGTTCAAGACCACGCCGATCCTGATCCTGACCACCGAGTCCAGCGATCAGATGAAGCAGGCGGGTCGCGCGGCGGGCGCCACCGGCTGGCTGGTGAAGCCTTTCGACCCGGCCAAGCTGATCGAAGTGATCGGCAAGGTGATTCGCTGAAGGCTAGCTGGAGAGATTCATGGGAGATATGACCTCCGAGGGCGCAAACCTGGGCGCAGGCATCGACCTGAGCCAGTTCTACCAGGTCTTCTTTGAGGAAGCCGGGGAGAACCTCGACAACATGGAACAGCTGCTGCTGAATCTGGACATCGAGAATCCGGATGATGAGCAGATGAACGCGATCTTCCGCTGCGCCCACTCGATCAAGGGTGGCGCAGCGACGTTCGGCTTCAACGACGTGGCCGAACTGACGCATCAGATGGAGACGCTGCTGGACAAGCTGCGTCGCCATGAGCTGGCGCCGACCTCGCCGATGGTGGACGTACTGCTGCAGTCCGGCGACGCGCTGAAGGCGCAACTGGCCCGGCATCAGGGCTCGGGCGCCGACGCGGTGGACACCTCCGCCCTGCTGAGCAGCATCCGCACCCTGGTGGAAGGCGGCACACTGGATGGCACCCGTGCTCCCGCACCCGCTCCGGCCGCCTCGGCCGCGCCCGCCGCAGCCCCCGCGGCTCCTGCAGCGGCGCCGCTCAAGTCGAACGTCCGTCAGCTCGAGTTGCTCGTCGGCCCCCTGAGCAACACGGAACAGGCGGACAACCTCGTCGAACTGTTCAAGGAAATCACCGACCTCGGCACGATCGAGCCGCTGGACGGCGGCATCTCCGCCGACGGCATGCGTCGCTTCAAGGTGCTGACCAGCAGCACTGACAACGACCTGCTGGATCTGTTCACGTTCCACGTCTCGCGCGAGCAGGTCAAGCTGCTGCCGTTGAGCGAAGGCTTCGGCTTCCATGAAGGTGCGCCCGGCGCGCCGGTGGAAACCAAGAAGGACGAGGACCCCGGCTACGGCTTCTTCGACGACGCCCCCGGTGTGCCGGAAGCGACCGCCGCAGAAGCCAAGGCCGAAGCGCCCAAGGCCAACGTGCCGGCGCCCACCGCCAAGCCGGCCGCGCCCGCGCGCACCGACGTCGCCCCGCGCGCCGGCGGTGCAAGCCCGGACCAGTCCACGCTGCGCGTGTCCGTCGAGAAGGTCGATCAACTGATCAACCTGGTCGGCGAGCTCGTCATCACGCAGGCGATGCTGGCGCAGAACAGCCGCAACCTGGACCCGGGCCTGTACCAGCAACTGGCCTCCGGGCTGGCCGACCTGGAGCGCAATACACGCGACCTTCAGGAATCGGTCATGTCGATCCGCATGATCCCGATGTCGGTCGTGTTCAACCGCTTCCCGCGGATGTTGCGCGACCTGGCGGCCAAGCTCGGCAAGAAGGTCGAGCTGGTCACGCAAGGGGAAGCCACCGAACTCGACAAGGGCCTGGTCGAGAAGATCACCGATCCGCTGACCCACTTGGTGCGCAACAGCTGCGACCACGGCATCGAGTCACCCGCCGACCGCGTCGCCAAGGGCAAGCCCGAACAGGGCACGATCACGCTGGTCGCCTCCCACCAGGGCGGCTCCATCGTCATTGAAGTGCGCGACGACGGCCGCGGACTGAACCGCGAGAAGCTGATCCGCAAGGCCCGCGAAAAGGGCATCGACGCGCCGGACACCATGACCGACCAGGAGGTCTGGGGTCTGATTTTCGCGCCGGGCTTCTCGACGGCCGATCAGGTCACCGACGTTTCCGGCCGCGGCGTCGGCATGGACGTCGTGAAGAAGAACATCACCTCGCTCGGTGGCACGGTGGAGATCGACTCCGCCGAGGGTTACGGCATGAAGGTCTCGGTCCGCCTGCCGCTGACGCTGGCCATCATGGATGGCATGAGCGTGGGCGTCGGCGAAGAGGTCTACATCCTGCCGCTGTCGTCGGTGGTCGAGTCCTTCCAGGTCCAGTCCGACACGATCAAGACGGTCGGCGGATCGGGCCGCGTGGTCGAAGTCCGCGACGAGTACATGCCCGTCGTCGAACTCGAACAGGTGTTCAACGTGCCACGCTTCGACTTCGAGCATGTCAGCTCGATCATGGTCGTCGTCGAGGCCGAGGGCGGCCGCGTGGCGATGCTGGTGGACGAACTGCTCGGCCAGCAGCAGGTCGTGGTGAAGAACCTCGAGGCGAACTACCGCAAGGTGACGGACGTTTCCGGCGCAACCATCATGGGCGACGGTCGCGTGGCGCTGATCCTGGACGTGGGCAGCCTGGTGCGCCGCTCGCGTCATTGAGATTCCCGGGCGTTTTTGAATCAGGGCGGACGTCGGCCGGAAGGCCGGCGTTCAACGTATAAGAGGTAGACATGAATTTCAGCGCGTTGATGCGTCAATTCAGCATCCGGACTCGCATGATCGGCGCGATCGGCATCGTGCTGGCGCTGCTGATGGTGGTCGGCAGCGTGGGCCTGTTCGGCATGCAGTCGATGCGCGGCCAGACGCAGGAGTTCCTCGAGAAGTCGACCGCTCGCGGCAATCTGCTCGGCGACCTCGCGGGCACGATGGGCAAGCTCCGTGTCCACGAGAAGGACATGATCATCAACTACGAGAAGCCCGAGGTGGTCAAGGATCGCCACGCCAAGTGGGATGCCGCCCGCAAGAAGGCTTCGGAACAGTTGGCCGAGCTCGCCAAGCTCAGCGGCGCCGACGATCAGGACGCGATCAAGAAGCTGCAGACCGCGTTGGAAACCTACGCGGCGAAGTCTTCGAATGTGGTGACGCAGTTGGAAGCCGGTGCGTACGACCACGCCGCAGTGGCCGACCGGCTGCTGCAGCCGGCCAAGGACCAGGTGGTCGAGGCCGAGAAACAGCTCGATGAACTGGCGACGCGCCTCGAGGCCCAATCGGAATCGATGCGCAAGGGCATGGAAAGCACTCAGGGCGGCGTGCTGTGGACCTTCGGCCTGGTGCTGGTGTTCGCGGCGATCGTCGTGGTGCCGCTGACGCTGCTGAACATGCAGACGATCTGCGCCCCGCTGGCCGACGCCGAAGCCCTGGCTGCCGCGATCGCCGAAGGCGACCTGTCGCGCACGATGAAACCGGTCGAAGGCATCGATGAGGCCTCCAAGCTGATGCGCTCGCTGCACCACATGCAGGAAGCGCTGCAATCGATGGTCGGCCAATTGCGCACGGCCGCCGATTCGATCCGCACGGCCTCGGTCGAGATCGCCACCGGCAACCAGGACCTGTCCAGCCGGACCGAGCAGACCGCCTCCAACCTGCAGGAAGCCGCATCCTCGCTGGTCCAGCTGACCGGCACCGTCAAGCAGACCGCCGACTCGGCACGCACCGCCAACCAGCTGGCCTCCTCCGCGTCCGGCGCGGCGGCCAAGGGCGGCGAGGTGGTGAGCCAGGTCGTCTCGACGATGGACGAGATCAACGCCAGCTCCAAGCGCATCAGCGACATCATCGGCACGATCGACGGCATCGCGTTCCAGACCAACATCCTGGCCTTGAACGCTGCCGTGGAAGCCGCGCGCGCGGGCGAACAGGGCCGCGGCTTCGCGGTCGTGGCCGGCGAGGTCCGCTCGCTGGCACAGCGCAGCGCCGAAGCCGCCCGCGAGATCAAGACCCTGATCGGCGCCAGCGTCGAGCGTGTCGAGACCGGCTCGCGGCTGGTGCAGGAAGCCGGCAGCACGATGAGCGACATCGTCTCCAGCGTGCAGCGCGTGACGGACATCATCGGCGAGATCACCGCCGCGTCCAGCGAGCAGAGCGACGGCATCAGCCAGGTCAACCAGGGCGTCAGCAACCTGGACCAGATGACGCAGCAGAACGCCGCGCTGGTCGAGCAGTCCGCCGCTGCGGCCGAAAGCCTGAAGGACCAGGCCGAGCGACTGGGTGGCGTGGTCGACCGCTTCCGCGTGTCGGGCCATGCGCCGGCGCTGTCGGCGACGGCATTCACGGCCAAGTCCGACATCGCGACGAAGCCGGCCGCAGAGTCGACGCCGACGGCGCACACCGCCACGACCACGATGGCACCGGTCAAGCCCGCCGCGAAACTCGAAACGAAGGCCGCGCCGGCCAAGCCCGCTGCCGCGAAGACCGCGTTCAAGGCCAAGCCAGCCGCGACCACGGCCAAGTCCACCACCAAGACGGCGGCCAAGCCGCCCGTCGTCAAGCCCGCAGCCTTGCCCAAGGCCGCGCCCGCACCGTTCACTCCCAAGCCGGCAGCCCCGGCCACCACCGCCGACGACGGCGACTGGGAAACCTTCTAATCAGCCGCACGAGGTCAACACATGGAAATCGTCCAACAAACCGGCACGCAAGTCGTGCAAGCGAACTCTGGCGCGCTGGTCCCGCAAGGTGCCGCGAATGCCGCCCCCGCCAGCGGCGAGTACCTGACTTTCCGTCTGGGTCAGGAGGAATACGGCATCGACATCCTGAAGGTCCAGGAAATCCGGTCGTATGAGCAGCCGACCCGCATTGCCAACGCGCCCGATTTCATCAAGGGCGTCGTGAACCTGCGCGGCGTGATCGTGCCGATCGTCGACCTGCGCCTGAAGCTGGGCTGCGCGACGGCCGAGTACAACAGCTTCACCGTCGTGATCGTGCTGAACGTCAAGAACCGCGTCGTCGGCGCGGTGGTGGACTCGGTGTCCGACGTGCTGGAACTGAATCGCGACGTGATCCGCCCGGCGCCGGAACTCAGCGCCAGCACCGTCAATACCAGCTTCATCATGGGCATTGGCGCGGTCGCCGAACGCATGCTGATCCTGATCGACATCGAGGGTCTCATGTCCAGTGCGGACATGGGATTGATGGATGCGGTCACGATGGCCTGATCGAACGACGAAGACGCCCGGCCCGACCGGGCGTTTTTTCTGGTCGGTCCGCGCCGTGATGGCGCGTCAAGAGAGAGCGTGTTACGTGGGGGAATGGCGCCAGAGAGCGTGATGCCCGGCGCCGGCTACAGCCAAGGAGCCCGTTCATGTTCGACTCGATCAAGACCCGGCTGATCGCGCTGGGCGTCGGCATCGTCGCCCTGACGCTGCTGGCGATCACCGTCGCCAACTACGTGACCGTACGGGGCCACACCCGCCAGCAGGTCTCCCAATCCCTCGACGAACTGGCCGCGGCGCGCTCCGATGCGATCCGCCAGTGGGTCCGCTCGCAGCGCGACATCGTTGCGTCGCTGCAGCCGGCCGTCGCTGCCGCCGACCCGGTGCCGCTGCTGCAACAGGCGGCGAAGTCGGGACGGCTCGAGGCCGCCTACGTCGGCTTCGCCGACAAGAAGATCGTCTTCAACACGCCGCAGAACCTGCCGGCCGACTACGACCCCACCGCGCGCCCGTGGTACACGGGCGCCACCGGCGCATCGGGCACGGTCCTGACAGCGCCCTACATGGACGCTTCCAAAGGCAGGCTGGTCGTGACCTTCGCGGCGGCGGACAAGAGCGGCGGCGGCACCAAGGCCGTCATCGCGACGGACGTGTTCCTGGACGACGTCGTCGCGACGGTCCAGGCGATCAAGCCGACGCCCGGCGGCTTCGCCTTCCTGATGTCGAAGGACGGCAAGATCGTCGCGCACCCTGACGCCAAGCTGGCGCTGAAGGACGCCACCGCCATCTCCGGGCAGTTGACGCCGCAGGCGCTGGCCACGGCGCTTGACCCGGCGGCAGGCTGGGTGGAAGCGACCGTGGGCGACGATGTCTTCCTGGTCAGCGGCACGCCGATCGCGGACACCGACTGGCAGCTGTTCGTCGCCGCCAGGAAGGACGAGGCCCTGGCCTCGTTGAGCGCCCTGCTGCGCACGGCGGTGATCACTGCGCTGGTCATGATGGCGGTCGCGGCGCTTGCGATGACCGGCACGATCAGCGCGATGCTGCGCGGCGTGGAACGCGTGCGCGCCGCGCTCGACGACATCAGCGCCGGCGACGGCGACCTGACGCAACGTCTGCCCGCGGGCGGCCGCGACGAGGTCGGCCGTATCGCGGCTTCGTTCAACCTGTTCGCCGAGAAGATCCAACGCATCCTGCTGGACGTACGCGCCGCCAGCAACTCGATCACCACGGCTTCCAGCGAGATCGCGATCGGCTCGCAGGATCTGTCGCAGCGCACCGAGGAGACGGCGTCCAACCTGCAGCAGGCGGCATCGTCGATGGAAGAACTGACCGCCACGGTTCGCCAGACCTCCGATGCGGCCCAGACGGCCAACCAGCTGGCGTCGAGCGCTTCCAGCGCCGCGGCGCGCGGCGGCCAGGTCGTCGGTCAGGTGGTCTCGACGATGGACGAGATCACCGCGAGTTCGAGAAAGATCAACGACATCATCGGGACCATCGACGGCATCGCGTTCCAGACCAACATCCTGGCGCTGAACGCCGCCGTGGAGGCGGCGCGCGCCGGCGAGCAGGGCCGCGGTTTCGCCGTGGTCGCGAGCGAAGTGCGCTCGCTGGCGCAGCGCAGCGCCGAGGCCGCCAAGGAGATCAAGACGCTGATCGGCGCGAGCGTGACCAGCGTCGAGGCCGGTTCGCGGCTGGTGCAGGCAGCGGGCGAGTCGATGAACGACATCGTGGGCAGCGTGCAGCGGGTGACCGACATCATCGGCGAGATCACCGCCGCGTCGACCGAGCAGAGCAGCGGCATCGCGCAGGTCAACGATGCCGTCGTGCAACTGGACCGGATGACGCAGCAGAACGCGGCCCTGGTGGAGGAATCGGCGGCGGCCGCAGAAAGCCTCAAGGACCAGGCCCACCGCCTGACGGAGATCGTCTCGGTCTTCCGCCTGGGCGCGGAAGGAATGGCATCGATCGCGCGGCCTGCGAAGCCCGCACCGGCGTCCCGACTGGCGACGTCCGCCGCGTCATCGACTTCGTCGTCGAAGTCGCCGAAGTCCAGCGCGCCGATCGCGGCGCCGAAGCCGGCGTCCAAGGTCATGGCCACGGCCGCGGGCGGTGCCGTGCATGACGCCGTCAAGCCTCCCCCTTCTACGCCGAGGCCGGTGTCGAAGCCAAACCCGAAGCCCGCAGTGGCGACGGCCCCGCCGCCACCCCGACCGGCGCCGGCGGCCGACGACGGCGACTGGGAGACGTTCTGAGGCAGAGAATGCAGGTCTCGTCCGCGGCGCGTCCGGCTTGATAGCGCGGACGCCGCCCCCACGATAGAAACCTCCCGCGCAACCGCGCGCGAAAGGCTGAGACACTGTCCCGGCATTTCGTCAGACTCACGAGGCCTGCATGACCGACTCCACCGCCGCCGCGCCCTCCGCAGCGAACCCCCTGCTCTCCACC
The DNA here is from genome assembly GCF_059416045.1 of Roseateles sp. GW821-FHT09G03. Lineage (NCBI taxonomy): Bacteria > Pseudomonadati > Pseudomonadota > Betaproteobacteria > Burkholderiales > Sphaerotilaceae > Roseateles > Roseateles sp. GW821-FHT09G03. The sequence goes on along the minus strand of NZ_JBWKOK010000010.1, from coordinate 98,699 downwards.
GCGCCGCTGCCTGATTTCGCCGCGATCGATCCTTCGCACATCCAGCCCGCCATTGCCGAGCTGCTGGCCGAGGCCCAGAAAGCCCTGGACCAGGTCACGGCCCCCGACGCCCCCGCCGACTACGACTTCCTGTCCCGCACGCTGAACATCGCCTCCGAGCGACTGGGCACCGCCTGGGGCGCCGTGGGCCATCTGAACGCGGTCGCCAACACGCCTGCACTGCGCGAGGCCTACAACGCCATGCTGCCCGCGGTCACCGAGTTCTACACCGCGCTCGGTGCCAACGAGGCGCTCTACGCCAAGTACAAGGCGATCGCCGCCCTGCCCGGCCTGACGCCCGAACGCGCCCAGTTGCTGAAGCACTCGATCCGCGACTTCGTGCTGTCCGGCGCCGAGTTGCAGGGCGAGGCCAAGGAGCGCTTCGCGAAGATCCAGGAACGCAGCGCCGAACTCGGCCAGGCCTTCTCCGAGCACGTGATGGACGCCACCGACGGCTGGAGTTACCTCGCGAAGGCCTCCGAACTGAAGGGCGTGCCGGCGGACGTGATCGCCAACGCGCGCGCCGCGGCGGAAAAGGACGGCAGCACCGATCCAGATACGCACAAGCTCACGCTGCACTTCCCCGTCTACATGCCGGTGATGCAATATGCCGAGGACCGCGCGCTGCGCGAGCGGCTGTACCGCGCCTACGTGACGCGCGCCAGCGAGCTCGGCGACAAGCCGGACTGGGACAACGGCCCGCTGATGCAGGAACTGCTGATGCTGCGTCAGGAAGAAGCCCGCCTGCTGGGCTTCGCCAGCTTCGCCGAAGCCTCGCTGGTGCCCAAGATGGCCACTTCTCCCGCGCAGGTGCTGGACTTCCTGCGCGACCTCGCCGGCCGTGCCCGTCCGTATGCGCAGCGCGATCTCGACGAACTGCGCGACTTTGCCAGCGCGGCGCTGCGCATGGACGACCTGCAGGCCTGGGACCTGCCGTTCGTGTCCGAGAAACTGAAGGAGGCGCGCTACGCGTTCTCCGCCCAGGAGGTGCGTCAATACCTGACCCTGCCGCGCGTGCTGGATGGGCTGTTCCGCATCGTCGACCGCCTGTTCGGTGTGCAACTGGTGCCGGCGCAGGCGTCGGTGTGGCATGAGTCGGTGCAGTTCTGCGAGCTGCGCCGCGACGGCCGACTGATCGGTCAGGTCTACCTCGACCTCTATGCGCGCAATGGCAAGCGGCCGGGCGCCTGGATGGACGAGGTCCGCAGCCGCTGGGCGCGGCCCGATCTGGCAGGCACGGGCACCGAGCAGATCCCCGTCGCGCACCTGGTATGCAACTTCCCGCAAGGCGCGGATGGCAAGCCGGCGCTGCTGACGCACGACGACGTCACGACGCTCTTCCACGAATGCGGCCACGGCCTGCACCATCTGCTGACGCGCGTGTCGGAGCTGGGCGTGTCGGGCATCTCGGGCGTCGAATGGGACGCCGTCGAGTTGCCGAGCCAGTTCATGGAGAACTTCTGCTGGGAATGGGAAGTGATCCAGCAGTTGTCCGCGCACGTGGACACCGGCGAGCCATTGCCGCGCGCGCTGTTCGACAAGATGCTGGCGGCGAAGAACTTCCAGGCCGGGCTGCAGACCTTGCGCCAGATCGAGTTCTCGCTCTTCGACATGCGCCTGCACGCGGAGCCGGGCACGGAGACGCGCGTGCAGGAGTTGCTGGACGAGGTGCGCGGCGAGGTCGCCGTGCTGCCGCCGCCGACATTCAACCGCTTCCAGCACAGCTTCTCGCACATCTTCGCGGGCGGATATGCGGCGGGCTACTACAGCTACAAGTGGGCGGAGGTGCTGTCGGCCGACTGCTGGAGCGCATTCGAGGAAGAAGGCGTGTTCAACCCGGCGACGGGTCGGCGCTATCTCGACGAGATCCTGTCCATGGGCAGCGTTCGCGACGCGATGGACAACTTCAAGGCCTTCCGCGGTCGCGAGCCGCAGATCGATGCGCTGCTGAGGCACCAGGGCATGGCCTGAGAGGTTGAAGCGGATGAGCAGGTGCGGGGCGCACCTGTTCGCTGATCGGTACGCAGCGTTCGACTCTCGGCCATCGACGTCGTCGAATGAACATCATCGCGTCGGTTCAGCACGCAGGCTCCCTTTTCCAAGGAGTTCTGAATGCCGCCTACCGTCTCCGCTTCATCACCGGCCGCGCACGTCGAGTTGGATCCAGACATCGACTTCGACTTCGGCGTCGACGCTGAAGGACCACCGATTCGCGGGAAGCTCAGCGGGGCCTGTGCCCAGGCCGTCCACGAGTTGACAAAGCTACAACTGGCCATCACGCGGTCCCTCAGTCGGGACGATGGCGATCCCCGCTTCGATCCGGGCTGGGTCCCGATCGACTGGCAGGCGGGCGTGGCGGAGTTGCTCGATGCTCGAGGCGACGTGCGCACGCAACTGTGCGTCGCACCGGCGGAGTCGGCGACAGACCCCGAGGCGATCGACAAGGTCGCGCGAGCCTTCACACGGTTGCTCCAAGGCGCTGCTGGCCCGTTGAGCCTGCGCGCTGTCTACGATCGGCAGTGCACGCTGTGGCCGATACCGTCGACGGTCACCCTGGACGGCGACGTGCTGCGGTTCGACCGTTTCGTGATCGGCCGAAGGCTCTCCAAGCCTGATCCCGAAGGACCCTTCTGGGCCATGCGTCCCGATGTCGGCGAGATCCAACACTTGATGTTGCAGCGTCCGGCGCGGGATGCGACATGGGTCGCCGCCAATGGCGTCGATCGGTATCCCCTTCCGACGTTCGATCATCAGGCCCCGGCATCGACGCGCAAGCCTGGTCGGTTCGATGAGACATGGGTGTTCGACATCGCGGGGGATGCGGATGTCGCGACGGTGCTGGCGAACTCGCGAGCGGAACCGACTCGGCTGTTCCGCCTCAGCCGTCAGCCGGCGCCAGTGCTCGACGAGATGGCGCTGCGGGAAATCCGGCGTGACGAGAACGCGTCACCAGCGGCGGCGGGAGATGACGCTGCCACTCGCGTGGCCCCCGCCGGACCCGCGCCAGAGCGCCGGGTCCGTGCCATGGTCCTGGGAGATTCAGCGCGGCACGAAGGCTCGGCGCAGCCTCGGGCCGGCGACTACGACGCGCCGTCATTGGCGCGAGCGCTGAAGACAGCCTTCGGCAAGATCGCCGACATGGACGCGACCGCGCCAGTCGTCCCGACGCACGTGTCGATCCTCAGTTCACACCACGAGTCGGAGGCCTTCCGATCCGACCCCGAGATCGGGGAGCCTTCTTTCGGCACGTCCTTCCTGAAGACCGCGGTCGAGCTGTTCGACGCCCCGGCGATGACCGCCTCCCTGCGCAGGGACGGCTTCCGCGTGGCGAGCCAGCGTCCTCGCCCACTGCTGAACAAGAACGGCGAGCGCACGCTCGAATTCGGCCACAACGTGGTCCAGACGTCCGTTCCCGATCTGGACGGCCGGAAGTTCGTTCGCAGTTCCGCCGGCGATTATCTGAACAAGGCACCCGGGGGCACGGTCAAGCTCTGGCGCGCGGACGATGGCTCGATCCGAAGCGCCGACAAGTACCCGGATCTCGGCCAGACCCACGTGAGAGACACCGGGCAAGACGCCAGTTCCTTGATCGCCTGGCTTCATCAACGATCGAGCTTGGCGGCTCGTCCGTCGGCAGGGACCTCGCCCGGACCGGAGCCCTTGCCTGGCAAGTCACCCTCGACACCTCCACCACCGACCCTGCCGCTCCTCCTGGGCGAAGTCGAGATGCAACGCTCGCTGCTACGGCGCATGGGCTGGCGCGATGACGGCCGGCGCCTGGACGTGCCGGATGCATTCCTGCGACTGCGTTTCGCCCCGGACGCGCTCATGGCACTCATCGACGGCGGCACTGCGCCTGAGCGCATCGCGGCGCTTCGTCTGCTCCGGCAGATGCTCCGGGCTGGCTTGTCGATGTCGACGATCTGCCAACCTGATGCAAGCAGTGCTTCAAAGGCGCAGATGCCCGCCGCCCTGAATCTGCTGCTGACGCTCAAGCTGGCGCTCGACGACGACCTGATGCTGCCGGTGTCGCTCTGGGAAGCGCTCTGGCGCGGCTCGCCGCCACCGCTGCCGCAGCGGGTGCCGGGAAAGGGAATGGATCTCAGGTCACCGCGTGTTCGTTGACTGGACGATGGGCATCAGCCGAACCTCCGTGGTTCGAGCGCGACTGATGGGCCTTCCGTTTGAAAGCCCGTCTCGTGCGCATCACAGAACTTCCCTCCCCCATCGCGAACGCCGATCCTGAGACCGCGGCGGCGGCGCCGGCTGAGCCCGCAGCGTTCACGGACCTCTGCCGCCATTTCGGTACCTCCGGCCGGATCGACTGGGGGACAGGCGTCGCCCAGCTCGACCGGGCCGCACACCGCGCGTCGTTGACGCTGCGGTTCACACCTCGCGGCGATGGATCGCCGGCAGATCAGGCTCGTCAGTCCGCGGCGCTCACCGGCTTGATCGACGGTCTCACCGACGTGCTTCGTCAGGCCAGGCATTGGAAAGCGCCTGACGACTGCAAGCTGCCACGCTCCTTCGAACTGGACGGCGACGTGCTGCGAGTCGAGGAACTCGTGCTGGCGCGCCGGGAAACGGATGGGACGGGATGGCGCTGTCATATCCCCCCGCAGGAACTCCACGCGCTGCTGAGCTATTTCGATCCGAACGGTGTGCGGGGCGACGGCGCCAGTCTGGGATACGAGACGGAACCCCTGCGTGGCGACCGGTCGGCCACGACCGCCGACGCGAGCATCTCCGCAGCCCGTCGCGTCATCTTTCAGCACTGGGGCCATGGCGGGGCTGCGGCCGACCTGGCCTCCAAGCACGCGGCGTCGTCGCGACTCCTGTCGCTGAGCCGACTCGGCAAGGTGCGGGAAGCAGAAAACTCCGGACCTCTGGCGCGGCGACCGGGGGAGGATCAACGCCCGCTGCGCGTGACCTGCGTCGGCGGCTCAACGCCGCTGAGCGGCGAGGCGAGCGAGATGACGATCAGCCGGATGACGCCCGAAGATCTCGTGCAGCAATTCTCCCGAGTGCTGGAGACGATGACTCCGGACGGCGAGACGACAGAAACACCGTCGCATGTGAGTCTCGTGAGTTGCTTCCTGGACTCTCCGCTGGTCGACGGGAACTACGGCGGCGACGTCGTTCGCGAGCTCTCCAGGAAGTACGGCCGAACAGACATCACGGTCAGCGTGCGGAGCGGCGCGTACGGCATCGACGTGCAAGGGCGAAAGTACGTCCGCACGGCCGAGGGCGACTTCATGCATCGCCGGCCGGGCTCCGTGGCGGTGCTCTCGCTGAATGCCGACGGCACGATCGCCCGCAAGGACAAGTACCCGGACCTGGGACAGGGCTGCATCTGGGACCGGGCGCCGTCACCGGCGCCGCTGCTGAGCTGGCTGGACACGCCGGGCCGCGGCGCGGAAGGCCCCGGCGATGCACAAGCCCCCGGGGCCGACACTTGGGACGCACAGGCGCAATGGCGGATGGGCGAGGTGCCCGTCTCGACGCTGCTGCTGGGACGGATGGGATGGCTCGCGCCGGGTGAACATGCCTCGGATCCGGCAGCGCTTCATCGCCTGGAGTCGTGGCGCGAGGCACGCTTCGACGCCGGCCGGTTGACGACCTTCCTGGCCACGGACGGCCACGCGCCGCAGCGCATCCACGCGATACGCCTGCTCAAGCAGTTGATGCGCAACGGCGCGACGTCGGACCGTCTGCTGAGGTCATCGGGATCGCCGTCGGCTCAGCACGCGGCGCGCCAACTGCTTCGCGCCATCGATGCCGCCGTGGACGCGGATCTGCATCTCGCACCCGCGTTGTGGCTGCGCTTGTGGGCCCCAGGGACCGCGCCAGCGTTGCCCCTGCGCACGATGGAAGCGTCCGCGTAGGCCGGGCAGACAGCCCCGGGCGGTGAATCAGCCCGGCTTCTTCCACGGCACCGTCTGGATGAGCCGCTTCGCGTCCTCGGGTGGCAGCGCCTTCGCGAACAGCCAGCCCTGCGCCACCTGCACGCCGAGTTCCTCCAGCAGCGCGGCCTGCGTCTCCTCCTCGACGCCTTCGGCCAGGGTCTGCTTGCCGAGCGCGTCGGCGAGGCCGACGATGGTCCGCACGATCTCCCGCGACTCGCGACCGGCGCCCAGTCGCATCACGAAGCTCCGGTCGATCTTCAGCGTGTCGAACGGGAAACGGTGCAGGTAGGCGAGCGACGAGTACCCCGTCCCGAAGTCGTCGATCGAGAGCTTGAAGCCCATCCGCGCGAGCTCCTGCAGCACCTCGGCGCTGCGCTGCGGATTGGCCATCGCCATGCTCTCCGTGACCTCGAGCTTGAGCTGCGCCGCCGGCACGTCGCCGAGCGCCTTGAGCGTCTTGCGCGCGTCGTTGAGCAACTCGTCGTCCCGCTCCAGCTGCACGCCCGACACGTTGACCGCGATCTCGCCCTTGAAGCCGATCTCGCGCCAGCGGCGCAGTTGCAGGGCGGCCTCGATCAACGTCCAGCGGCCGATCTCGACGATCTGGCCGCTCTCCTCGGCCACGGGAATGAAGTCGCCGGGCATCACCATGCCACGCGTCGGATGCTTCCAGCGGATCAGTGCCTCGAAGCCCAGCAGCGCACGGTCCGACAGCCTCACGAAGGGCTGGTAATGCAGCTGGAACTCGCCCGCCTCCAGGCCGCGCGCGATGTTCTCCTTCACCCAGCGCCGCGACTGCTCGACCAGTTGCTGCGCCGGATCAAAGAGGCGTGCGTGGCCGGCGCCGGCCGCCTTGGCGCGAGCCAGCGCGCTTTCCGCGGCGGACATCAGGTCGTCCGGACTGAAGTTGCCCTGCCCCGTGAACGCCCAGCCCGCGCAGGCGGTCAGGCGATGCGCGCCGGTGCGCGCGGCCGACGTCACCGGACTGACCGGCACCGCCGGGACGGCCGCGAGCGCCTCCGCGCCCGGACCCGCGTCGAGGTGCTCGAACAGGAAGGGCTCCTCGATGCGCGCCAGCGCCCACTCGGGCACGCGATCGACGAGCGCGCCAGCCTCGATGCGGGCCTCGAAGAGCACGCCGAACAGGTCCGCGCCCAAGCGCGCGACCACGCGGCCGGCACGCGCCGTGCGACCTGTTCCGCCGGCCAGTCGCCGCGCGCTCTCGACCAGCACGGCATCGCCGGCGATCAGGCCGTGGCGCTCGTTGAACGCGCGGAAATCGTCCAGGCCCACCATCGCGACGCCGATCGGCACGCCGGGCGTGGGATTGGCCAGCCGTTGCGCGAGCAGTTCGACGAACAGCGCGCGATTCGGCAGCCCCGTGAGCCGGTCGTGCAGCGCCTCGTGCGCGACCTGCGCCTGCAGGCGTTCGTTCTCGCTGATGTCGGTCAGCGAGCCGGCCATGCGCACCGGCTTGCCCTCCTCGCGCACCGCCACGCCGCGAGCCAGCAACGCGCGCGTCTGACCGCCCTGCTCGAAGTGCAGCACATGGTGGAACTGGAAACTCCGGCCTTGCAGGTGCGCGTCGAGATCGGCGCGGAACAGCCCCGCCGCCGCCTCGTCCAGCGGTCGCGTGAAGCGTTCGATGCTGCCGCGCGTCATGTCGGAGGAGACGCCCCGCTTCGCGCGATGCCAGAAGCGGCGCTTCGCGCCGCCCGGCGTCTCGTCCGGCGCCCGCGCGTCGCCCATCAGCGCGAGCCAGCGCGCCGACACGTCCAGCCGGTCCGCGGCGATGTCCCAGTCCCACAACCCGTCATTGGCGCCCAGCGCGGCCAGCGCATAACGCTCCTCGCTCACGGTCAGGCGGCGGAGTGCCTCGCGCCGGCGGGACTGGTCCGCGAGCGCACGCAGCGTCAACGCGGCGAGGCTCGCCGCGGCCACCGCCAGCAGCGGATAGGCGAGCGCCAGGACCAGGTGCTCTTCCTCGAAGGCCCACTGCGCCGCGTAGAGACCGCCGCCGACGAGCAGGACCACGACCGGCAGTCCGCGCCACAACGATCCGCGCGCCAGCAGCAACGCGCACAGCAGCGGCAGCGCCAGCAGCGCGGCCAGCTCGGCGAGCGAGGCCCACGACGGCCGCGTCAGCGTGCGGCCGGTCAGGAGGTTGTCCACGACCGTCGCGAGCCGCTCCATGCCGGGCAGGCCGGCGTCGAAGGGACTCGGGAAATGGTCGCCGGCGCCCAGCGCCGACACGCCGATGATCACGATGCGGTTGCGCAGCGCTTCCTCGGGCACCTTGCCGTCGACGAGGTCGGCCACCGTCACCGACGGGAAGGTACCCGCCGGGCCGTAGTAGTTGACGCCCTGCCGCGAGAGCAGATCCAGCGGCACGCGCAAGGAGCCCCAGCGCAGGTCGCGGCTCCAACGCAGCGTGGCCTCGGACCACGGCTGGCGCATCGCGTCGCCGGCGATGCGCACGGCCAGCGACGGATAGACCTCGCCGTCCAGCGGCAAGGCCGGCAGGTCGTGGCGCAGGGTGCCGTCGACCTCGCGCTCCGCCTGGACATGGCCGAGCGACTTCGCCGCCGACAGCAGCGGCTCCGGCGGGGCGTCGGCGCGCTCGGGCAGCAGCGCGCTGCGCGGTGCCCCTTCAGCGCGCATGAAAGCCTGCGCCAGCAGGCCCGGCGGCACGCTGGCGGAAGGCGCCGAGGCGGCACCGGCTGCGGCCCCGCCAGGGCCACTGCCCGGGATCGCATTCGCACCGCCGGCACCCGGCGGCATCGCGAACGGGAGCAGCACCGGCGCGCCACCGCGCATCGCGGCCGCGAGCAGCGCGTCGCTGTCCGGCTTCGCGTCCAGCAGCAGCATGTCGACGGCGATCAGGCGCGGCTTGGCTGCCTGCAGTTTCGTGATCGCATCGGCCAACAGCGGACGACCTGGGGCCATGCCACCGAAGCGCGCGGCGCTGGCGTCGTCGAACCGCACCAGCGTGACCGGATACGTCGTGCCCGGCGCGAGCCTGCCGCGCCACTGCGCCTGCGCGTCCTGGACGAGGCCGTCCAGTCGCGCCAGCGGCCCCGCCTGGAAGCGCGAGAGCCACAGCATCGCCACAGCCGCCGTGACCAGCAGCGCGACGATCATCTGCGCCCAGGCCCAGCGCGATGGCCAGTGCAAGGCGCCGCGCTGCCGGGAGCGGGAACTCATGCCCGACGCCATCAGACCCCCGACAGACGGTCCAGCGCCGCGCGGACCCGGTCCGCCGGCCACGTCGTCGCAGCGGTGCAGCCTTGCGACACCTCGCAGTCCGTGCCGCCGGCGCGGTCGACGACGACCGGCAACTGCGCCCCCAGTCCACGCGTGCGGCCTGCCGCGCGCGGTCCCGGCAGCACGGCGACCTGGCCGGACTGCACGTGCACCGAGGTCTGCTCGTTGTCGCCGACCTCCACGAGGAACTCGGTGCCGCGCACCGCGGTCACCGCCGACGGGGTGCGCACTTCCCACTTGCCCGAGCTCGACGGCGTGACCTTCTGTCCCAGCAGACCGCGTTCCAGCAGCAGCGATACATCGCGAGCGCCGTCCGCATAACCGGGCGTGCCGCCGGTGCCGAGGTTCAACTTCGTCAACGTCAGCTGGCTGCGGTCGCCGACGACCAGGCTCGACCCGTCGGGGCAGCGCAGCCGCACGCGGCCGCTGTCGCCGGTGCGCAGCTGGGCGCCCTCGCCCACCGGCTCGCCGAGCTTCAGCGGCTGCGCCCGGCCGGCGACGACGCGCGTCGCGTCCCCCGCCAGCGCGGCGACCTCGCAGGCCTGCGCCCGCGCGGCCAGCGAGACCATCGTCATCGCCGCGATCAGCGCGGCATCCCTCATCACGTGTTTCATCGTTGTCGTCATCGTTGTCGCCATCGTCGTGGTCGTGGTCGTGCTTGTTCTCGTTCTCGTGCGCCCATCGCGGGGGGATGCGGCGGGCGCCATCATCACTGCGCCGGGTCGCCGAACAGCGCGTAGGCCGCCCAATAGTACGGATGCGTCCAGCGGCCCTGCCCGTCCCCGCCATCGGCCAACTGAAGCTGCGCACGGCGAAGGCCGCCGGCACGCGTGTCGGCCGGCTGCAACGCGGCGCTGGTCAGCGCGGCGGCGGAAGCGGACTCCACCGCCCAATGCGTCGCCAGCACCGACCGCGCCCCGGCGAAGAAGAAGCCGCGCACCAGCCCCGACATCGCCGCGCCGCCCTGCTCGCCGGCCGCCGTGTTGCACGCGGACAGCAGCACCCACTGCGCGTTCATGCGCAGCGTCAGCACGTCGTCGAGCTCGAGCAACGGCGACGCGCCCGGGTCCGTTTCGGCCGCGAGCGCCAGCGCCGGTTTCGAAATGCCCGGCAGTTCGCCGGGCATCAGGCCGTGCGTCGCGAAGGCGAGTACGCGCCGGTCGGCCAGCGGCATCGCCAGCACGGCGCTTCGTGTGGCGGCAGCGCCCAGACGCAGATCGGCGACCGGATCGGCGCCGAGCGTGCGCGCGATCGCGAGCAGTTCCGCGCGCGTCTCCGGCAGCGGCGGGATGTCGGCGTAACGGAAGCCGAGTTGCGCGTCGTAGCTGCCGGCGGCGCGCGTGGGGGTCGGCGCGAGCAGATGGCGCGCGTTCGCGCCGGACTGGGTCTGCGGCGTCCGCGATGTCTGCGGGCCCGGCGAGGTCGGCGCGCTGGCGCCGCGATCGAACGCCGGATCGCCGAAACCGAGAAGCGCCTTCGGCGCCGCGGTCGGCGGACCGGCGCGGCGCAAGGCCTGCAGCGAGGCGCCCGACGGCAGTTGCACCACCGCGTGTTGGCGCAGCAGCCAGGGCACGGGCTGTCCGGCGGTGGGCGCCTCGGTCACGAGCGCCGCGAGCGGCAGGCCCGCCAGCGGTCCGTCGCCCGCGACGATCAGCGTCTGGATCCCCTGCCGGTTGAGCGGCGCCAGCAGGTCGCGATGGAGCGCCTGCAACTCCGGCAAGGCCTGCGCCAGCGGCGTCTCGCGCCCTGCCGGCATCGCGCTGAGATCGAGACGCTGACGCAGCGCCCTCACACGCCGGGCCAGCGCGGTGGCGCCTTCCGGCACTGCGCGGAACTGCGCCGGCGCATCGGCGCGCAGCAGCCAGACCAGCGTCTGGTCATCGAGCGCGTGCACCACCAGCAGTCCCTCGCCGGCGCGCAGCCGACCGCTCAGCGCGACCGCGCCGGGCGTCGCCGGCGTGATCAGGTCCGCGTACGCGGGATAGGCCGCGGCCACCTTCTGCCGCTGCGCCGCGAGCGACTCGCGCGCCGTGGCGGCCACGCCCTGCTGCGCTAGCAGTTGCTGGCGCAGCGCCTTCAGCGCGTCCTCGCGCGGCTTGCGCTGTTCCTTCGGCAGCGCCTTGAACGCCTCGCCCGACAACTCCTTGCGCAGCTTGTCCTCCTCCGCGATCAAGGCGGCCACCTGGCTGTACTGGCCGGACGCGGCCTTGCGCAGCGACTGCTCCTGGTCGAGCAGACCGCGCAGTTCAGGCGTCGCCGCCAGCATGCGCGCCGTGCTGTCGGCCAGCGCGCGTTGCGTGCTGCCGAGCTTGCGCCGGTCGGCGATCTGCAACGCGCGATCGACCATCGCCGGCGGCAGCGTCTCGCCCGCGACCGCGCGCCGCGCCGCATGCGCGAGGAACTCGTCGAAAGCCAGTCCGAGCACGAAACCGCGGAAGCCGCGCGCGTCCAGGTCCACCCAGCCGTCGCTGCGATCCAGCGTCGCGGCGAAGAGCTGCTCGTAGTCGCTCATCGCGCCGCCCGCGTCGCCGCGCAGCAGCCGCACGACGGCGCGCACGCCGGCGCTCTCGCGCGTCTGCGGGTGGTCCTGGCCGTAGATCCGCGTGCGGTAGCGCAGCGTCCGCTCGGCTGTCTCCAGCGCCTCGTCGAGCCGGCCGGCCTTGGCCGCCAGCAGCGCGCTCAGCCGGTTGTCCTGCGCCCGGCTGCGGGCGACGCCGTCGCCACCGAGCTCCTCGAGGAACTGGCGATAGGCCTGGTCGGCCTCGACCCAGCGCTTGAGGCCGAGCAGCGCCCGCACGATCTCCTGCCGCGCGAGCCAGCGCGTCTGGCTCGCCGCCGAGGCATTCGCCTTGGCGAGCATCGACTCCGACTGCCGCGCGGCGGCCAGCGCCTCCTCGTGCTGCTGCGACGCGTTGAGCGCCGTCGCGGCGCGGTAGTGCCAGCGCGCACCGGGACCGTCCTCGAGCTGACCGGCCCGCCACAGCGCCAGGTTGTCCTGCGCGACGTCGGCCGCCTCGCGCGTGCGCCCCTGCGCGACCAGCGCATAGACCAGCATCCCCTGCGAGCCGTCCAGCCAGCCTTGCCATTGCCGCAGCGTGTCCGGGGCGACACGCGATTCGCCGCCGGTCCGGAGCAGTTCCCGCGAGCGCGCGACCGCCTGCCGCAAGGTCGCGACCGCCGCCGCGCCATCGCCGGTCAGGCGCTCGACCTCGGAGCGCACCTGCAGCCGGTCGATCGTCAGCGGCAATCCTGGCTGCTGCTTGAGCGCCTCCGCGGCCAGCGCGTCGGCCCGGCTCCAGGCACGCAGCATCACGTTGCGGTCCTGGCCGCCGTTGGCCAGGAAGTAGGTCTGGCGCAGCGCGACGCCCGCTCGCGCGGCCGGGCTGAGCTGCCGGTCGGCCAACAGCGGCTCGCACGCCGCCAGCGCGGTGCCGGAGCTGCCCCAGGTGTACTCGGTGATCAGGTAGAGCCGGATCCAACCCTCACCGTCGGGCCGTCCGCGGCCCAGCGTCATCAACGCCTTCGCGATCTCGATCTGGCGGGCGCGGTCCTCGATCCGTCGCGCGGCCGGCCATTGCCGTTGCAGCAGCGCATAACGCGCGTCAGGCGCATCGGGCAGCGGCTCGGCGAGCAGGCGACGTGCCTCCTCCGCGCTGAGCCCGCTGGCAAGTCCGTCCTGCGCGTCGACGTCCTCGGCGGTCGCCGTGCCGGGCGCCTCTTCCTGCGCGAGCACGACGCCAGCCAGCGGACCGAGCACCGCGCAAGCGATCGCCCACGCGCCCAGCCGTCGTCCGAAAGATCGTGTCGGCGCGCATCGACGCCGCGTCGGTGTCCGGCGCGTTCCCAACATCTTGTGCGGCTCCTGCCCGGCCTGCGCCGGGCTGGTGAGCATCCTAGGTGAACGCCGGCAGGCGCCCAACACCGCGAGTGCGGTGTTGAAGCACGAGGGGACGCGGCCTTGTCCGACAGACCGTCTCCGCGCCCGGTCTTAAGGTGGATCAACGGCCCTAGCGCCAGCGATGGAGTTCGCCATGCGTTCGTTCCCGCACCTTTCCCATCCGCACCTCGGCCGGATGTTCCGGCAGTCGAAACACCCGGCACCGCATCATGGCGCGTTGTTCTGGCTCGCCCACGCGGCCGTGCTGCTGGGCCTGCTGCTGATCGCGACCGAAGTCTCCGCGCAACAAGGGGCCGGGCTGCGCGCGCAGTACGACCAGCTCTCGCCGCAACTGTCGAAGAGCCCGTTCCAGAAGCCCATCGTGCTGAGTTCCGCCGACGACACGGAGCGGCCCACCGGCGAGATGCACGCCGTCGTCGAGCATCCGTTCGGGGCGCTGTCCGGCGCGCTTCGAAACGCCGATGCCTGGTGCGAACTGCTGACGCTGCCGGCCAACGTCAAGCGCTGCGCCGTCGAGGACGATCCGGCGCCGGGCGCGACGCTGCACATGGCCGTCGGCCGCAAGTTCGACCAGCCCATCGAGGACGCCTACGCGCTCGATTTCCGCTTCCAGGTCCTGGCGGCTCAGCCGCAGTACCTGCTCGTCGAGATGAGCGCGAACAAGGGCCCCATGGGCACCAGCAACTACCGCCTGACCTTCGAGGCGGTGCCGCTCGACGCGAAGCGCTCGTTCGTGCGGCTGCGCTACGCCTACATGAACAACCTCGCGGCGCGCGTCGCCACCAGCGCCTACCTGTCCACCTCGGGTCGTGACAAGGTCGGCTTCACCGTCGTCGGACGCGACGGGGACGGTCAGCCGCGTTACGTCGGCGGCATCCAGGGCATCGCGGAGCGCAACACGATGCGCTACTTCCTGGCGATCGAGTCCTACCTCGACACGCTGCCCGCGCCGCCCGAGCAGCGGCTCGACCGGAGGCTGCGCGACTGGTTCGCGGCCACCGAGCGTTATGCGCGCCAGCTCCACGAGCAGTCGCTCGACGAGTACGTCGCGATGAAACACAAGGAAGCGCGCCGGCAGGTCGCCATCGCGCCGGGCGAATGAACGAATGAACGAATGAACGAATGAACGAGTGAGGCGCGTGAGGTCTCAGGGCGCGCCGCGCGCCGGCGACTCGATCTGACGCGCCGCCCACTGCGCGCCCACCAGGATCGACGCCATCAGCCACAACGGCGCGGCTGCGACACTGGCCGCGGCCAGCACGCCGAAGCCCAGCGGCATCGCGACGGTGGCGCCGTTGGCGGCCAGCATCCGCAGTCCGAGCGCCTGGCCATGGCGGTCCGGCGGCGTGACCTGATGCATCGTCGCGAGCACCATCGGCTGCACCGCGCCCAGCGCCAGCCCCAGCACGGCGGAACCGAGCATCAGTCCGAGCGTGCCCGGCAGCCACGCGTAGACGAGGAGCGTGAGGGTCGCGACGGCCATCGCGGCGCGCAGCGCCTTCACGTCGTCGATCCGGTGGGCCCAGCGGACGATGGCCAGCCGGACCAGCGTCGCCGCCGCCGCGAAGCTGCCCAGCACCAGGCCGATGCTCGAGGCCGACAGGCCCTTCGCATGGCCCACGACGGGCACGACGAAGCTGTGGGCGTCCCAGCACGAGGACATCGCGACATTGACGATCAGCAGGTTGCGCAGGCCGCGGTCCTTCAACAGGTCCCAGGCGGGACGCGGCTTGACGCCAACCTTGGCGGGCGCGGGCTCGTGACGCGGCACGCGCCGTGCGATCGCCCACGCCGCGAGCGGCAGCAGCGTAGCCAGCACCAGCGCGGCGGTGAATCCGGCCGTGTCGATGACGATGCCGGTGATGACCGGCGCGAACGCGTTGGACAACGCCGGACCGAGCGCCACCCAGCTGAACACGCGCTTGAGTTGCGAGGCGTCATGCGCCATCAGGCCCGCCTCGCGCTGGATCGCGACGGCCGCGACCGCCACGGCGCCGCCGCACAGGAGGCAACCCGACGCCAGCAGCCAGACCCAGCCCAGCACCTGCGCGCACAACGCCAGCACCGCGCCGGCGAAAGCCATCGCAACGCCTATCCCCACCGGGCGATGGAAACCGTGGCGGTCGGCCAGCCGACCGGCCCACAACGACAGGCCGAGCGGCGCGACCGCGAACAGGCTGAGCAGCACGCCGACGAATCCGCCACCGTAGCCCTGATGCAGCACCCACAGCGTGGCCGCGACGCGCGTCGTCGCCATGCACGCGTGCACCGCGACCAGCGAGGCGATGACGGCCACGAAGCCGGCATTCAAGCCGGTATAGCCCTTGGCCGCCGATGCGTCGTGGCTCATCCCGCGGCGCCCTCGTCGTCGAGATCGGACTCGCCGTCGGCACCGACTCCCGCACCGCCACCGGCAGCGTTCGCTGCGCCCGCACCGACGCCGACGCCGA
Organism: Roseateles sp. GW821-FHT09G03; assembly: GCF_059416045.1. Taxonomy (NCBI): domain Bacteria; kingdom Pseudomonadati; phylum Pseudomonadota; class Betaproteobacteria; order Burkholderiales; family Sphaerotilaceae; genus Roseateles; species Roseateles sp. GW821-FHT09G03. The sequence goes on along the minus strand of NZ_JBWKOK010000010.1, from coordinate 83,142 downwards.
GCTTCAGCACGCGTGCGGCCTCGTCGTCCGGCAATGCCTCGACGGACTTCAGCTCACGGGTCATGACGCGGGTGCGCCGCTCCGCGAGCTCGATGTTGTTGCTGGCCTCGTCGAGCTTCTTCTTCGTCTTGGCCAGCACGTCGCCGAACTTGCCGAACTCCGTCTTGACGGCCCGCAGCACGTCCCACACCTCGGCGGAGCGCTTCTCCAGGGCCAGCGTGCGGAATCCCATCTGCAGGCTGGACAGCGTCGCCAGCAGCGTCGTCGGACCGACCAGCATCACCTTGTGCTCGCGCTGCAGCGCCTCGCTCAGGCCGGGGCGTCGCAGCGCCTCGGCGTAAAGGCCCTCGGTGGGCACGAACAGCAGCGCGAAGTCGGTCGTGTGCGGCGGGCCGAGATACTTCTCCCGGATGCTCTTCGCTTCCAGACGGAGCCGGGTCTCGATCGCGCGGCCGGCCAGTTCCGCCGCGGGAGCGTCGGCGCGCTCCTGGGCGTCGAGCAGGCGCTCGTAATCCTCGCGCGGGAACTTGGCGTCGATCGGCAGCCAGATCGGCTGGCCGTCGTCGCGCTGGCCCGGCAGCTTGAGCGCGAATTCGACGCGGGCGCCGGTGCCGGGCACGGTCTCCACGTTCGACGCGAACTGCTCGGGCGTGAAGACCTGCTCCAGCAGCGCCGCGAGCTGCACCTCGCCGAAGATGCCGCGCGTCTTGACGTTGGTCAGCACCCGGTTCAGCGAGCCGACATCGCGCGCCAGCGTCTGCATCTCGCCGAGGCCGCGATAGACCTGCTCCAGCCGCTCCGCGACCTGCTTGAAGCTCTCGCCCAGGCGATGCTCCAGCGTGGCGTGCAGCTTCTCGTCGACGGTCGCCCGCATCTGCTCGAGCTTCTTCTCGTTGTCCTGCTGGATGGCCTGCAGGCGAGCCTCCACCGTGCGCCGCGTCTCGGCCATGCCGGCCTCGTTGCGTTGCGCGAGCGCCTGCAGCTGTTCAGTCATCACGGTCGTCATGCGGGACGCGGCAGCGTCCTGCGACTCGCGTGCGCGCGTCGCCTGCTGGCCCAAGGCCTGCTGGAACTGCGTCAGTGTCGCCAGCGTCTCCTGGCGCAGCCCGGCGTTGCCGCGGCTGAGCTCATCGCGCAGCGCGCGCTCCAGGCGCTCGAGTCGCTCGCCCGACTGCTGCATCAGCGGCGCCAGCGCCGCTGCCGTGTCCCCGTCCGAGCTCCGCCGCCGGGTGAGCAGCACCACGACAAGGAGGATCAGGATCAGCCCGGAGAGGGTCAGCTGCAGCAGGTCGGGAAAGGACATGCGTCCGATTCTCTCAGCGCTTGAGCACCTCGGGATTCAACGCCGTCGGCGGCACACCGCCGGTCAGCGCGGCGATCAGGTTGTCCACGGCCAGATCGCTCATCGCGCGCCGCGTGGCGATCGTGGCGCTGGCAATGTGAGGCGTGAGCACGACGTTCGTGCAGGCGAGCAGCGCCGGATGCACCGTCGGTTCGCCCTCGAACACGTCCAGGCCCGCGGCGGCGATGGTGCCGGCCTGCAGCTCGGCGGCCAGCGCCGCATCGTCGACCACGCCGCCACGAGCGATGTTGGTCAGCGTCGCGGTCTTCTTCATCAGGCGCAGCTCGCGCTGGCCGATGAGGTGGTGCGAGGACGCGCTGTACGGCACGACGATGACCAGGTGGTCGGCGCGCTGCAGCAGTTCATCCTTCTCGACCCATTGCGCGCCCAGCGGACCTTCCTGGTCGGCCGGCAGCTTCGAGCGGTTGTGATAGATCACCGGCATGCTGAAACCGAGATGCCCGCGCCTGGCGATCGCCGCGCCGATGCGGCCCATGCCGAGCACGCCCAGCGTCGCGCCATGGATGTCGGCGCCGGCGAACATCGTCACCGACCACTGCTTCCACTCGCCGCGGCGCAGGAAGTGTTCGCTCTCGGTGATGCGGCGCGCGGTGGCCATCATCAGCGCGAAGCCGAAGTCGGCGGTGGTCTCGGTCAGCACGTCCGGCGCGTTGGTCACCACGACGCCGCGCGCCGTGCAGGCTGGCACGTCGATGTTGTTGTAGCCGACGGCCATCGTGCAGATGGCCTTCAGGTCAGGACAGGCGTCGAGCAGCTTTGCGTCGATCTTGTCGCCGCCGGCGATGTACGCGCCGGCCTTGCCCTGCAGGCGCCGGATCAGCTCGTCCTGCGACCAGCCGGTGTCGCTGTCGTTGGTCTCGACTTCGAAGTGCGGGCGCAGCCGGTCGACGATGTCGTCGAAGGTCTTGCGGGCCACCAGGACGCTGGGCTTGCTCATGGACGCATCTCCTTGCAGGGAAGCGCCAACTGTAGGGTGGACGCTCCAGTCACCCGCTCGCAAATCGCCCATGGATCGCCCACGGGCATCGGACATCAGCCCCGGCGTGTCACTCCAGAAAGCGGGTGAACGACGCGACCGCGTCGCGCTCGGTGATCAGTGTGTTCTCGACTGCGGCCGGATCCGCGTACCCCAGCGACATGCCGCAGACCAGCTGCTGCTGTGGCGACAGGCCGAGTTCTTCCGCGATCACACGGTGGAACTGGGTGAACGCCGCCTGCGGGCAGGTGTGCAGGCCGCGGCCGCGCGCGGCGACCATGAGGTTCTGCAGGAACATGCCGTAGTCCAGCCAGCTGCCCTGCTGCATCACGCGGTCGATGGTGAACATCAGGCCGACCGGCGCGTCGAAGAAGCGGTAGTTGCGGCCGTGCTGCTCATGCATGCGCAGCTTGTCGCCCTTGGTGATGCCCAGCAGGCCGTACAGGTCCCAGCCGACCTTGCGGCGGCGGTCGATGTAGGGCGAGACCCATTCGCGCGGGTAGTAGGCGTACTCCTCGCCGTGGGTCGCGAGTTCCTCGGGATCGTCGTAGACCGCCTGGATGCGGTTCACCAGACGCTCCTTGGCCGCGCCGGTCAGCACGTGGACCTGCCAGGGCTGCGTGTTGGTGCCCGACGGCGCGCGGGCCGCGACGGCCAGCAGCTCCTCGATCAGCGCGCGCGGCACCGGCGTCGGCAGGAACGCGCGCATCGAATGCCGCGTCACGATCGCGGCCTCGACAGCGGCGGACTGCTCGGGCGTCGGCGGGACGAAGGGATCGGGGAAGGTCATGGCATCTCCAGCGCGCTCAGCGCTTTCACATAGGACTCGGGCAGTTGCGCCACCGGGCGGCGCGTCTCGCGATCGACATACACGTGGACGAAGTGCCCACGGGCCGCGCACAGCGGCTCGCCTTCGGCGAACAGGCCGATCTCGTAGCGGACGCTGGACCGGCCGCGCGTCGCGACCCGCAGACCGGCCTCGACCTGTTGCGGGAAGGCCAGCGACGCGAAGAAGTTGCAGTGGGTCTCGATGACCAGGCCGATGACCTCGCCATGGTGGAGATCCAGCGCGCCCTGCTCGATCAGGTAGCGGTTCACCGCCGTGTCGAAGAGGCTGTAGTAGACGACGTTGTTCAGGTGGCCGTAGAGGTCGTTGTCCATCCAGCGCGTCGGGACCGGGACGAAGTGGGCGAAGGATTCGCGTGGCTCGGGACTGGGGCGCTCGTTGCTCATGAACAGCGATTCTTCCATCTGGGTCGGGTAAAAGGCTGTCGCCTCTGGTATCCCATGCCATCGTACGTTCGAGCGTCCCATCAGGCCGTTTCGGCGACCTCAACCATCTCATCAAAGTGCTTCTTGTCCACCTCTTCAATCCACTGGAAGATGTTGTTCACAACACTATGACTCTCACCCGCAAGGTTCTCGGCTGACTCCTCGGTGATTTCAATCACATCGCTGTGAGAGTACTTGTTGATGAACCTGTAAATCTTCTCCTTAAGCTCCGCAGTGGTCACGGTGCAGCCAGCCAGACCCGCATCCATGAGAGCACTTACATCGCTCCGCCCCCTGGGGAACTTGAAGGTAAAGAATGACTCCAGCAGCTTTCTAGCAAGGTTGGCGGTCAAGAACGCCTCGTCGCGATTCAAGGTCGTTTGAGCTTTGTAGGCATAGAGCTTCTTGAAGATGTAGTGATACTCAGATCCGTAATTCTTAAGCGACTCGTCTGCATCAACGAGCGACGAATGACGGGGAGATCCTGGCGGGGCATCGAGCCTGTAGAAAAATGCGACCGGCGCCTTCGGTGGATTTTTTCTTGCCCTGTTCCTGTTCGTCGTCGCAAACCAATCCCTCACCAACTTGAAATAGGTGAAGTTGTGGGTGAGGACGAACAGTTGCTTGGCGTCAATACATTGTGTTTTAAGAAACGAATAGGCATGGAACAGGTGATTGGAGTCAAAGCTTGAAACAGGGTCGTCCACAACAACAATCGTGTCCGTGATGTTGTTCCCGTTCTCCCGCAGCTTTGTGATGAAGTAGACGAAGGCAATCGCGGTCTTCTCGCCTTCGCTCAGGTTTCCGTCATGCTCGCCTCCCCCATTGCGAATAATTTCGTAGCCCTTCTTCTCTTGATTGAAGCTCAAGCACAGTTCCGAGCGACCGATGAAGCGATGCAACACATCATTGAATTCCTTGGCTCCAACGGTTTCATTGGATAGTAGAGCCTCAAGGTCGTCGACCTTCAATTGAAGCTCGTTAATCGCCTTCTTATCGATGTTGGCGGCCTCCTGCAGATCCTTACACTTCTTCTCATTGCCCGCATAGTCAAACTCTTGAATTTCCGCCGCAGCAAAATGAAGCTCAAGTGCCTTTTTGGCCTTTGAGGTTTCCGCACTAAAGTTGTCGGTTTTATTGTTGTGCTTTTGGACGACGGCAACAATGGACGACAACACGGCATTGAAAGCCGCCACATCGCCCTCGACCACATCCGTTATCTGAATGTTGGTTTTAGCTGGGTCTGTAACTTTCGCTTTGAGGGCCTCCCGCCACCCATCAATCTGCTGATTTATTTTCTCAGCAGCGACTTTGTACTCGCCTTCCAGTTTGGTCGCATCAGCAGCAAATTCCTTATAGAAGCTGGTCGCTACAGGTAGCTCGTTGGCTGGCGCACCTTGGGATTGCATCCAAGTCGCTGCATCATTCAATCTCGTTTGGAAGGCGGTAAATTCCTTGCTGAAATGAGCCGCTAAAGCTTCAGCACGAGCCTCCGTGAACGGCTCGCCGCAGAATTCACACTTCTCCGAATGATGATGCTCATGGATTTCCAAGCCCTTCTGCACCCAGTCGCGGATATCGGGATTATCAGCAAGTCGCTGAATTGCCTGATTAACTGCGGTTGTGGCAATCAGGTCACGGATACGACCCGCAGCCTTCTTGAAGTAATCTTCGGGAATGAGCGTCGCAACAAATGTGATGATGGGCAGATGGTCGGGTTTGGCTGCATTAGTCAACTCAATGACCTTGTCTTCGCTTAGCACCGACTCTTTCTTTTCAACCGCTTCGCCGTTCCCCTCGATAAACTTTGAGAGCTTGCGGCGGTCATAGTTGAGGTAATAGCTATCGCTGGTGTCAATTGCCTGAAGACCAATCTTCATCTTCTTGGCAGCACTGGTCAGGAATTTCTCCAGTCCTTCAGTCTTGGTCTTTATGTCGTTCAGCTTGGCACTATAGGCAGTTTTCTTGCCACCAAGGTCAAGCTTCATCTTTTCCAAGGTTTGTAGGTCTTCGATCTTCTCCTTCGCAATCAGGAGAATGCTCTTGACCGACTTATCCCAGTCAATATTGTCGCGGATAAAACTTTGATTGAAGACATGGATGTTCAACTGCGAAGCTGCCAAGTTGACTTCCGTGATTGAAGAACCATCTTCAAGTGCGATATTGAACTGAGATCCTGAGAAGCGGGGAATCAGTGAACGACTTTCAAGACAAGAAAACACATGAGACAGGGTTGACTTCCCCGTTCCGTTCCAACCATAGATGAGGTTGAACTTGCCAAACTGCTGAATGCCTGAACCGTTGTAGTCGGCAAAGATGCCGAATTGCCGAAGGCGATTGATGCGATGAATCACTTTTAGAGGCTCCCTCAACCGTGTGCCCGTCAAGTGCAGGCATTGCCAAGTTGTGACCTCTATATGTAAGCGAGTGCAATGAGTTTGTGGCGACAGCCAAAGCTAACGTAAACCCTAGGCAATGGCTTCCTCTTGCCCCAGACCCAAGCACCGAGGGGAGAGGAAAACCTGCCCACCCCCTTTGGGCTACGAAAGGTGACCCCCGAGCATGGGCAGTAGCCCTGCGGCGCCTGGATCTTGTCCAAGGGCTCCGTAAGGTGTTGTTTTATAAAAAGATCAACACTTGTCCATCCAGCGCTTCGGGGCCGGGAGGAAAAGGGCGAAGGCCTCGCGCGGCTCGGGGCCGGACGTGTCCCGGCGTGGCGGCAGAGGAGGCGGTGGCATCGGCGCTTGCGCCGATTCTCGACCGCGGTGCGGGGTCAGGTGTTGCGCGGCTACTGGAGCGGGTCGAGGACCGTGTTGCCGCCCTGCCAGTCAGCCGGCACGACATCGAGCAGCTTCAAGAGCACGCGAGGTTCCCCGACCTTGACGCCGTAATGCCGCTGGAGGATGGATTCGGCAATCACCACTCCAGGCCCGAAGACCTGCTCTTTGCGCGTGCCGATTTGGACGACGCGAAGATGCCCCTCCACGACCCAGCCAAAGCGCGGAAAGGGATGGTGGTGCTCCGCCAGGGGTCTCGCGTCGGTGATCGCGAACGTCTGGGCGATGAGCCTGTAACGGTCGGGCCATGGCAGCGGCTGGCCGGTCCAGGTCCGCTCGATCTTCCTGGCCTCCTCGACCATCATGGCCTTCTCCGTTTCGGAGATCGGTGGCAATGCGTTGGCGGACGTCGCGTGGTAAGCCACACAGTCGTGGGGCATGGGAAGGCTGACCTCGGCTGAGAACATCGGCGCTCCTTGCAGTGGAAAACCCCTCAGTCGCTCTGCCACCGCTCCCAGGCACAAGCGGCAGCCTCCAACGTCCTCATCTGCACGTCGACGGTGACGTTCAGGTCCTCGCCGTAGCCGCCGGCCATGCTCAGCGCGACCGGGATGCGGCGCTCGAACAGCGCATCCAGCACGATGCGGTCGCGGCGCAGCAGGCCGTCGGCGCTGAGCTTGAGCCGGCCGAGCCGGTCGCCCTCATGCGGATCGGCGCCGGCCAGGTAGAAGGCCAGCCCCGGCGGCCAATCCTCCATCCGATGCCAGACCTCGGCGAGCGCCGTCTCCAGCGCGTCGAGATAGACCGCGTCGCCGCAGGCGTCGGGCAGTCCGACATCCAGGTCGCTGGACTCCTTGCGGAAGGGGAAATTCTTCTCGCCGTGGATCGAGAGCGTGAACACGCTGTCGTCGTCGCGGAAGATGCTCGCCGTGCCGTTGCCCTGGTGGACATCCAGGTCGACGACCAGCACGCGCAGGCCTCGGCGGTCCGGATGGCGGCGGTGCCATTCGGCCTGCATCAGCCGCGCCGCGACCGCGACGTCGTTGAACACGCAGAAGCCGCTGCCCTTGTCCGCATAGGCGTGGTGCGTGCCGCCCGCAAGACTGGCGGCGACGCCCTCCTCCAGGGCGGCGCGAGCCGCGGCGATGGTCGCTCCGACGGAGCACATCGAGCGCCGCGGCAGTCCCGGCGCCCAGGGGAAGCCGATCTCGCGCTGCGCCGCGGCGCTCAAAGTGCCGTGCAGGACCGCATCGATGTAGTCCGGCGTGTGGACCAGCGAGAGTTCCTCCGGCCCCGCCGCCTCCGCCACCTGGGGTCGCATCACGCCGGGTGCGCGCTCCACCCGCTCGCGCAGCATCTGGTACTTGGACTGCGGGAAGCGGTGACCCGGCGGCAGAGCCAGCGTCAAATGGTCGTAATGGAAGGCGAGCATGGTGGGCACCCTAGCAGAGCGCCTGCCGCCCCGCTCCAGCACGCCGGGAGGCGTTCCTGGAAGCCTTCACAGAGGACGGAACCCGAACTTTGCTGCGATGCACAAAAAGTGCTTGCAATCATCGCCGGCGGTCCTATACTGATTCCATGCTGCACCGCAACAAATGTGTGGCGACGGCGCTCAGCCCGCCGCGTTTTCCCCGGCTGACCTCATTCCTCAAGGAGATTTCGCATGCTGACTGCTGACCAAGTGCTCGACCAACAAAAGAACCTGCAAGCTTCGTGGTTCGGCCTGACCGCCAAGGCCTTCGAAGGCTATGAAAAGCTGGTCGAACTGAACCTGCAAGTCGCGAAGACTGCCCTCGGCGAAGCCGCCGAAACCGCCCAGCAAGCCATCACGGTCAAGGATCCGCAGGAACTGTGGGCCCTGCAGACCGCGCTGCTGCAACCGTCGGCTGAAAAGGCCGTGGCCTACAGCCGCCACCTGTACGACATCGCCACGTCAACCTCCTCCGAGTTCGTCAAGCTGGCCGAGTCGCAAGTGGCTGACGCCCAGGTCAAGTTCGGCGCCGTCGTCGACAACGCGACCAAGAACGCTCCGGCTGGCACGGAAAATGCTGTTGCTTTGGTGAAGTCGGCGGTGGCTGCGGCCAACAACGCTTACGAAAGCCTGCACAAGGCCGCCAAGCAAGCCACCGACATCGCGGAATCCAATTTCAACGCCGTGACCAGCACGGCGGTGAAGGCGACCCAGACCGCCGCCCGTAGCGCCAAGCGCGCCACGGCCTGAGCGAGCGAGTTGCCGTATCGGTTGTCTCCTCGGTACCCAAGGAAGTCAAGCTTCCCAAGTGCCCTTCAAGCCCAGCTTCATGCTGGGCTTTTTTTCGCCTGTACGACTCGGGACGCCGGTCGGAGCGCTGAGGGCTCGCCCCACTCGGCATCAGGAGCACCGGCGCGGTGCTCCGGCAATCGCCCGGATGCCCGGAGCGCGGGCATCCCAACCGGAAGCTCAGTTCGAGCCCGTCGGCGACGCATCCGAGGACGCCGTCTCCACAGAGGTAGGCCGGACGCCCGACGCATGCTGTGCGAACTGGTCCGCCACGTCGCGCAACACGCCCTGCACGGTGAACTCGCGCAGCGCCTCCCGGTCGTAGAGCGGGTAGCGGGGCAGCCCGATCGTCATCATCATGAAACCCATGGTGCGCACCGACATCTGGTCGCACATCGACCGGATCACCGTCTCGCCCGGCTCGAAGCCGGCCGGCGCGCAGGCCGCGACCCGCTCCCGCATCAGTCCGAGCAGCCGGTTGTAGACAGGCTGCTGCGCCTGGCCGATCTCGTCCAGCGTGCCGGTCTGCGTCAGCGACATGTAGATCATGCGGAACTGTTCCGGGTGCCGCTCCCAGAAGTCGAGCAGGCAGCGCGTGTGCGCCTCCAGCACCTTGCGGGGACCGCGCTGGTCCTTGGAGGCATCCAGCAACTCGTCGGTCAGGGACTCGAACACCTCGATCCACAGGCCGTCCAGCAGGGCCTTCTTGCTCTCGAAGTAGCTGTAGATCGCCATCGTCGAGATGCCGAGCTCCTGCGCCAGCCGGCGCATGCTGAGCGCCTCGACGCCTTCGTCGCGGTAGATCTTGCGTGCACGCTCCAGCATCTCGCGCTTGAGCGCGGCCATCTCGGCCGGACCGCGGCGCAGCCGGGGCCGCTCGCGGTCGGAGTCCTGATCGGTGTTTCGCACGGCGTTCCTGTCCCTAGAAGTTATTGTCGGCGTACGTTATCTCATACCAAGGGTCACGTTAAATACTAACGAACCCTGGTTGTTAAGCAGCATTGCTGCTTACGTACAAGTACGAAAATAGCTGCAAACGGCATGCCCGCGCCTCTTTGCGGGTTTCTCCACCTGCAAAGAGTTCCCTCATGCTCGACCGCCTGTCCGTGGGCGCCAAGCTCAGCTTGGCATTTTTCTGCGTTCTCCTGATCACTGCCCTGCTGGGCGTCCTGGCCCTGTTCCAGCTGGGCCGTGTCAACGACACCGCCACCGACATGGCGTCCAACTGGCTGCCGTCGTCCCGCGCGGCGCAGTCGATCAACCAGGAGGTCACGCGCCTGCGCACCCGGGAGTACCGGCTGCTGCTGACGGAGGGCAATGCGCGCGCCACCTACGCCGAGAAAGTCGCGCAAGGCCGCCAGGGCATCGAGCAGCGCCTGAAGGCGTATGAGCCGATGGTCTCCTCGCCGGCCGAGGGGGAGAAGCTGCGGCAGATCCGCGCGCTGTGGACGACCTACGACGCGCACAACGTCAAGCTGGTCGAGGCCGCGGTCCGCGGCGATGATGACACGGCCAAGCGCCTGCTCGCCGTCGACAGCCTGCCGGTCTATGAAGCCATGGGCAAGGCGGTGGACGAGCTGGTCGAGATCAACACCACCGGCGCCGCCGCGGCCGACGCGCTGGGCGACCAGATCTACGACCGCAGCCGCTGGATGATCATCGGCATGACGCTGCTGGCCGTCGTGATCGGCGCGACGCTGGGCTTCGCCATCACCCGCAAGATCACGCGGCCGTTGGCGGCCTCGGTCGCGATCGCCGAAGCGGTGGCCTCGGGCGACCTGACCCGCACGCTGCGCGTGCAGGGCCGCGATGAAGTTGCGCAGTTGCAGACCGCGCTGATGCGCATGGTCGGCCAGTTGAAGTCGGTGGTCGCGCAGGTGCGCGACGGGGTCGAATCGGTGTCGAGCGCCTCCTCGCAGATCGCCGTCGGCAACCAGGACCTGTCGGCGCGCACCGAGCAGACCGCGGCCAACCTCGAGGAAACCGCCTCCAGCATGGAGCAGCTGACCAGCGCCGTCGGCCAGTCCGCCGACACCGCGCGCCAGGCCAACCAGCTGGCCGGCAGCGCCGCCGAGTCGGCCGCGCGCGGCGGCAAGGTCGTCGGACAGGTCGTGTCGCGGATGCAGGAGATCAGCGCGTCCTCGACCCGCATCGCCGACATCATCGGCACCATCGACGGCATCGCGTTCCAGACCAACATCCTGGCGCTGAATGCGGCGGTCGAAGCCGCTCGCGCGGGCGAGCAGGGCCGCGGCTTCGCCGTCGTCGCGAGCGAAGTGCGGTCGCTGGCGCAGCGCAGCGCCGAGGCGGCCAAGGAGATCAAGACGCTGATCAACCGCTCCGTGGAGACGGTGGAGGCCGGCACTTCGGACGTCGCCGAGGCGGGCCGCACGATGGACGAGATCGTCCACGGCGTGCGCCGTGTCACCGACTTGATGGGCGAGATCGCCGCGGCCGCCACCGAGCAGCGCGACGGCATCGCGCAGGTCAACCAGGCCGTCTCGAACCTCGACCAGATGACGCAGCAGAACGCCGCGCTGGTCGAGGAATCGACCGCCGCCTCCGGCTCGCTGCGCGAGCAGGCGCAACGGCTGTCGGAAGTCGTCTCGGTCTTCAAGGTCGCCTGACGGCGAACGCCGCTGGCCCTCGCCCCGGCCCGCTTCCGCAAGCGGGAGAGGGGGCAAGAAGGCGCGGGGCATACTTCCGGCCCATGGCCACCCGCACCCCGATCTTCTTCGCCAGCGCCGCGGCGTTCCGCGCCTGGCTCGACGAGCACGCCGCCACGGCCACCGAGGTCCTGGTGGGCTTCCACAAGCGCGCCACCGGCGAGCCCAGCCTCGCCTGGCCGGAGTCGGTCGATGAGGCGTTGTGCCACGGCTGGATCGACGGCGTGCGCACCCGCATCGACGACAAGCGCTACAAGATCCGCTTCACGCCGCGCAAGGCGGTGTCGATCTGGAGCGCCGTCAACATCGGCCGCGCCGAGGCGCTGATCCAGGAAGGCAGGATGAAGCCCGCCGGCCTCGCGGCGTTCGAGCGGCGGCAGGAGGAGCGCTCGCGCGTCTATGCCTTCGAGCAGCCCAAGGAACTGGTCGAGTTCTCGCCGTCGCACGAGGTGATCTTCATGCGCGACGCGAAGGCCTGGGCCTTCTTCCAGGCCCAGCCGGACGGCTACCGCCGCACCAGCATCTGGCACATCCTCAGCGCGAAGAAACCGGAGACGCAGCTCGCGCGTCTGGAGAAGCTGATCGAGGCGAGCGCGCGCGGCGAGCGGCTCTGAACACGGACACCGTCGATCGCCTGTGTTTGAAGACGCTCAGCGCGCGATCATCGGGTCCTGGCCGCGATCTTCTTCCTGATCTCCGGCAGCATCGCCGTCGCCACGTCGCGTCCGAGCGCAATGGCGCGGCGGCGCGTGGTGAAGTCCGATCCGCTGAAGCCGTCGAGCTTGGGCCTCAGCACCACGTCCGCGCCCTGCAGCTCGTACTGGTTGATCGACTTGCCCATGATCGAGAAGGTCTGCAGCAGCATGCGCATCGCATCGCCGGGGATCTTCGGATCGGGCGGCTCGCCGATGTCGACGGCGATGACGAACTCGGCCCCCATCTGCTTGGCGAAGCGCACCGGCACCGGCGCGACCAGGCCACCGTCCACGTACTCGCGGTTGCCGATCTTGACCGGCTGGAACACCGCCGGCACCGCGCTCGACGCGCGCACCGCCGTGCCCACGTCGCCCTGGCGGAACAGGATCGGCGAGCCGTCGCCCAGGTCCGTCGCGACGATGCCCAACGGCAGCGGCAACTGCTCTAGCCCGCGGTTGCCCGTCATCTGGCGCACGTATCGCGCCAGCGCCTCGCCCCGGATCAGTCCGCGCATCGGGAAGGTCCAGTCGGTGATGGCGCCTTCGTCCATGGCCTCGGCCACGGTCTGCAGTTCCTTGCCCGTGCGTCCCGCGGCATAGAGCGCGCCGACGAGGCTGCCCGCCGAGGTGCCGCAGACCAGGTCCACCTTGATGCCGTTCTCCTCCAGCACCTGGATCACGCCGATGTGCGCGAAGCCGCGCGCCGCGCCGCCGCCCAGCGCCAGCCCGACGCGCGGCGGCTTGGGGATCGGCTTGGGGGTGACGGGCGTGGGCAGCTCGGGGTCGGGTGTTGTCACGACCGGCGGCGGCGCCGACGACGGGGTGAACGTCGAGCACGCACTGAGCGCGCTCAATCCCAGCGCGCCGGCGGCGGTCAGCCAGCGGCGGCGGGAAGGCAACGCCGGCATGGCAGGGACAGGCTTGGTATGGTCGCGGTCGTCTCGGGGCATGGCGCGGGATTCTAGGGAAGCTCTGTAGCAATGCTGTTGCAGCGCGCACGCACAATCGCGGCCCGGCAATCGAGGCCCAGGATCGATGCCCGAATGAGGAGAGCACATGAGTGGAAAGAGCGCGCTGCGGCGTTGGACCGTGCGGGGCCTGGTCGGGCTGCCGTTCCTGCTGGTCGCGCTGGTCGTCGCGGCCTGGGCCTGCGTGCGGGCCAGCCTGCCGCAGCTGGACGGCGACGCCGAGATCCCCGGCCTGAGCGCGCCGGTGAGCCTGGGTCGCGACGCGCTGGGCACGCTGGTCGTCGAAGGCCGCACGCGACTGGACGTGGCGCGCGGCCTGGGTTTCGCCCACGCGCAGGAACGCTTCTTCGAAATGGACCTGACGCGACGCTCGGCCGCCGGAGAACTGTCCGCGCTCTTCGGCGCCAAGGCGCTGGAACGCGACCGCACCCGCCGCGTCCACCGCTTGCGCGCGCGGCTGACCGACCGCTTCGAAAGTCTCTCCGGCGAGGACCGGCTGCTGCTGCTCGCGTACACGGAAGGCGTCAACGCCGGACTGCATGCGCTGCCGATGCGCCCCTGGCAGTACCTGCTGCTGCGCGCCAGGCCGCAGGACTGGACACCGGTCGACTCCTTGCTGGTGATCTCGGAGATGTACTTCATGCTGCAGTCCGGCAGCTTCGACGCGGGCTTCGACCGCGCGACGCTGCGCGAGCACGCTGGCGACGCCCTCTTCGACTGGCTCAGCCCGCGCGGCGGCCGCTGGGACGCGGCGCTGGACGGCAGCCAGTTGCCGCCGCCGCCGATGCCGACACCCGCGCAACTCGACGTGAGCCGGGCGCGGACTCCCGAGTCGCCCGCCTCGGCGGCCAGCGGCCCGGCGAGCGCTCCGGCCAGCGCCTTGTCCAGCAGCCCCTCCAGCCCCGATCTGCCGGTCCTGGGCAGCAACAGCTGGGCGGTGGCCGGCTCGCGCTCGACGCACGGCGGCGCGATCCTGGCCGACGACATGCACCTGGGTCTGGGCGTGCCCAGCATCTGGTACCGCGCGCAGTTCCAGATCGGCGCCGGTCCGACCGGCCTGCGCGCCGCCGGCGTGACGCTGCCCGGCCTGCCGGCGCTGGTGGTGGGGTCCAACGGCGCGGTCGCCTGGGGATTCACCAATGCCTATGGGCAATGGTTCGACTGGATCGAGGTCCCGCCGGACGCCAAGGTCTCGACGCGCACCGAAACGATCGAGGTCCACGGCGGCCCGGCGGTGACCCTGGACGTGAGCGAGATCGACGACGCGCCGATCGTGACCGTTGAGGGCGGGCGCCGCTTCGCGCTGCACTGGATCGCCCACCAGGGCGCGGCCTACAACCTGGAACTCGACCGCATGCTGCAGGTGCGTCACGTCAGCGATGCGCTGGCGCTCGCGCAACGCGCGGGCATGCCGCACCAGAACCTGCTGGCCGCCGATCGCGACGGCCAGATCGGCTGGACCGTCGCCGGACGGCTGTGGGCGCAGCCGGGCCTGCCCGAGGGGTACGGCCGGTTCATCGCGCCGTCGGCGATGCGGCGCGACTGGCTGGCTTCCGATCGCGCGCCGCAGGTGCTGTCGCCTGCGCAGGGTCAGCTGTGGACCGCCAACAACCGCCAGCTCGACGGCGCGCCAGGCGATCTGCTCGGCGACGGCGGCTTCGACCTGGGCGCCCGCGCGCAGCAGATCCGCGATCGGCTCTCGGCCCGGGAGAAACACGACGAGGCCTCGATCGGCGCCATCCATCAGGACGACGAGGCGCGCTTCATGAAGACCTGGGCGGCGCGCCTGCTGGCGGCGGCGCGCACCGATGCCGGCGCGAATCCGACGCATCGGGCCTTCGTGCAGTTGCTCGAGAACTGGAACGGCCGCGCCGATGCGGATTCAGCGGCTTACCGCCTCGTGCGCCAGGCGCGGCTGCGCGTGCTGGACACCCTGTGGGACGCGTGGACGCTGCCGTCGCTCGGCGAGCGGCAGCTCGATCCGGCGCGGCGCATGCGCTGGCGCAACCAGTTCGAGTACAGCGCCACGCGCGCCCTCGACGAACGCCCGACACACCTGCTGCCTGCCGCGTTCGCGAACTGGGATGCGCTGCTGCTCGCGCAGCTGGACGGCGCGGTGCGCGAGATCGCGCCGGACGGCAACCTCGGCGGCGCCACCTGGGGCGCGCAGAACGCGAGCCGCATCCAGCATCCGCTGGCCAAGGCGATCCCGGCCTTGTCGCAATGGCTCGACATGCCGTCGGTGCCGCAGGGCGGCGACAGCAACCTGCCTCACGTCGCCGGCCCCGCCTTCGGGCAGTCGGAACGGCTGGTCGTGTCGCCGGGTCGCGAGGAACAAGGCTGGCTGTCGATGCCTGGCGGCCAGAGCGGGCATCCGATGTCGCCGTTCTACGGCGCGGGCCATCAGGACTGGGTCGAGGGGAAACCGACGCCGCTGCTCGCGGGGCCGGTGATCCATCGGATCACAGCCCACCGCGATTGAACGCGCGCGGCATGGCCGCGATCCATGGTCGCGGGCCGTCGCGGCATCCGATCCGAACGATCAGACCGGCGGCGGCACGTTGAACACCTGCCGCAGGTAGGCCAGGAAGGTCTGGTCCTCGCACATGGTCTTGCCGGGACTGTCCGAGAGCTTGGCCACCGGCTGACCGTTGACGTGGGTCAGCTTGATGACGATGTTCAGCGTCGGCAGGCCCACGTCGTTGCTGAGCTTGGTGCCGATGCCGAAGCCCAGCTGGACGCGGTCCGCGAAGTGGCGGTACAGCGCCAGCGCCTTCGGCATGTCCAGCGCGTCGGAGAACACGAGCCGCTTGGTGTTGGCGTCGATGCGCAGCTGGTCGTAGTGCGCGAGCGCCTTCTCGCCCCATTCGACCGGATCGCCCGAGTCGTGGCGCAGCCCGTCGAAGAGCTTGGCGAAGTAGAGGTCGAAGTCGGCCAGGAACGCGTCCATGCCGATGACGTCCGTCAACGCGATGCCGAGGTCGCCGCGGTACTCCTGCACCCAGTCCTCGAGCGCGGCCTTCTGGTGGTCGCGCAGCCGCACGCCGGTGGCCTGGTAGGCCTGCAGGTACTCGTGCGCCATCGTGCCGATCGGCACCAGGCCGAGCTCCTTGGCCAGCAGCACGCTGGAGGTGCCGCGGAAGGTCTCCGGCAGTTCGTCGCGCAGCGTGCGCAAGACCTCCTCGTGCCACGCGCCGGAGAAACGACGCCGCAGCCCGAAGTCGAAGAACTGGAACGGATGGCGGCGCGGCGCCTCCTCCCGCGTGAAGGTCCGGATCAGATCGATCTTCTGCGCGAGCCGACGACGCCCCTCCTCGATCGCGGCCGTCTGGTCGAAGCGGCGGAAGTACAGCTCGTTGACCATCGCCAGCACGAAGATCTCGAACGCCATCACGTGGACCTGCGGGCCGCGCACGACGATCTCGAGCTTCTCGCCGTCCGCGCGCACCGCGATGAACGCGCGCTGGAAGCGGAAGATGCGCAGCAGGTCGATGAAGTCGGGCTTCATGAAGCGCAGTCCGCTCAGGTACTCGAGCTCGTCGGCGCGGAAGGTCAGCGCGCAGAGGTGGTCGATCTCGCGCTCCAGGTCCGCGACCAGTTCCGCCAGCGGGTACTGCGGCGTGTTGCGGCACGCGAAGCGGTACTCGGCCTGCGCCTGCGGATACCGGTGCAGCATCGCCTGCCACATCGTGAACTTGTAGAGGTCGGTCTCCAGCAGGCTGCGGATCACCGGGGGCGTGGCGTCGGGACGGCTCATGGGCGGGGACTGTACCCGGGGGCCGCGCGGCTCGGCGATGATCGCGGCTTCGCCACACGCCGAACCCGACCTTCGTGCACGAGCCCCTCGCCCACCTTCGCAGCCTTGGCATCCTTCGTCGCCTTGGCGCCGCCGCCCTGCTGCTGATCGCCGGGGCGGTGCGCGCGCAGGTCCCTGTCGCGATCGACAAGCCGCCCGATGCCGCGGCAGCGATGAAACTGGTCTACGGGGGCAACACCTGGCGCCACGAGCGCGCGGCGGCGTTCTTCGGCGGGCGTTCGCCGACGCTGCGCGCGGAGATCCGCGAGGTCTTCCGCGGCCGCTATGTCGAATCGGACATCGACAAGCTGATGCTGGTCTACCAGCTGACGCCGGGCCCGCGCGACCAGTTCCGCTGCGCGGCGTGCGTGCCTGCGCTGGGTGCCGCCGTGCTCGCCGCCGACGAGGCCGGCCGCTGGAAGCTGCGCGCCAAGGGGCTGCTGCTGATGCCGGGCGCGCCGGGGTCCGGCGACGAGGATCTGCAGCTGCTGCAGATCGCCGACGAACACTGGATCCTGCGCAGCCGCCGCTACGACGTCGACCGCGGCCGCGAAAGCCGCACCGAACGGCTGGTGCTGGAGCGCGATGGCGAGTTGCAGCTCGGCGCGGAGCTCGGCTTCGACAACAAGCCGGGGCCGCTCGCCTGCGGCGCGACGGCGGCCCCGCAGACCTCCGGCGTCAGCGTGCTGAGTCCGGGACGTGGCCCGCGCGTGGAGATCGTGCTGCGCTTCAACGAGGGCGCCTGCAATGCGCTCCGGGCGGTGGTGCAGCGCACGCGCATGGAGCTGCGCGACGGCCGCTTCCAGCTCGAACCGGATGCACCCGAGCCGGACGACGACGACGCGCCGGCCTCCACGCCGAAACGCTGAGGCGCCTCGCCGCGCGGGCGCTCACGCCAGCTTGTACGTCTGCAGGTGGATGCTGGTCTCGGTCGCGCCGATGCCCTTGATCAGGCGCACGCGT
Source organism: Roseateles sp. GW821-FHT09G03 (assembly GCF_059416045.1). Lineage (NCBI taxonomy): Bacteria > Pseudomonadati > Pseudomonadota > Betaproteobacteria > Burkholderiales > Sphaerotilaceae > Roseateles > Roseateles sp. GW821-FHT09G03. The sequence continues at coordinate 65,406 of NZ_JBWKOK010000010.1, read as the reverse complement.
TCCAGGATCTCGGCCAGTTCATTGAGGCTGTCGGCGCGCAGCTCGGCCAACAGGTCCCAGCGACCGTTGGTGTCGAACAGCCCCGCCACGCCGGGCTCGCCCAGCAGGATGCCGACGACCTCGCGCGTGCGGTTGCCCTCCACCGCGATGCTCATCCATGCGGTGATGTGCGGCTGGACCACGTCGGCCCGCAGCTTCACCGTGTAGCCGACGATCTGCCCGCTGTCCTCCAGCCGCGTCAGCCGGTTCGTCACGGTCCCCCGCGACACCTTCAGCTTGTGCGCCAGCGTCGCGATGCTGGCGCGGGCGTCCTGCCGCAGCAGCGCGATCAGTTGATGGTCGAGTGTGTCCATGTTGGTGCATCGACGGCCCCGCTGCGCGCGGACCGCCCAGGGTTAACCCCAAATTCACGGCAGAACGTCAGAGTTCCCTGACGAAATGCACAAGGCACTTCGATTATTGATCAGTTCTCTGGCTTCCTGCTGACACGAGGATCCGAAGAATGGAGGCATTCCCACTGCCAAGAGCCCGCCGATGACGACCCGCCTCCTCCTCACGCCCGATGTCGCCCGCGTCGTCCGACACGACGGCATCGCCCGGAGCTTCCAGACCCTCGCCCGCTACATCGCCGACGACTACGTCCGATGGAGCGAATTCGACAAGAGCGCCCGCGTCGCCAACCATTCGGACGAGGGCGTGATCGAGTTGATGCCGATCTCCGATGCCTCGCGCTACAGCTTCAAGTACGTCAACGGCCACCCCAAAAACCACCTCGTGGGCCTGCCCACCGTGATGGCTTTCGGCGTGCTCGCCGACGTCGCGACCGGCACGCCGCGGCTGCTGTCGGAGCTGACACTCAGCACGGCGCTGCGCACCGCGGCCACCTCCGCGCTGGCCGCGCAACACCTGGCACGTCCCGGCTCGCGCAAGATGGCCCTGATCGGCAACGGCGCGCAGAGCGAGTTCCAGGCGCTGGCCTTCCACCACCTGCTGGGCATCGATGAGATCCGCCTCTTCGATGTCGACCCGGCCGCGACCGACAAGCTGGTCCGTCATCTGTCGCGCATCGACGGGCTGACGCTGGTCCGTTGCCGCGATGCCGCTGAAGCATCACGCGGCGCCGACATCGTCACGACGGTCACGGCCGACAAGCGCAACGCGACCATCGTGACGCCGGACATGATCGAGCCCGGCATGCACGTCAACGGCGTCGGCGGCGACTGCCCCGGCAAGACCGAACTGCACCACGACGTGCTGGCGCGCGCCAACGTGTTCGTCGAGTACGAGCCACAGTCCCGCATCGAGGGCGACGTGCAGCAGATGCCGGCGGACTTCCCGGTCACCGAGTTCTGGCGCGTGCTGCGCGGCGAGGCTGCCGGCCGGCGCAGCGCCGACGAGGTCACGGTCTTCGACTCCGTCGGCTTCGCCCTCGAGGACTTCGCCACGCTGCGCTGGCTGGGCGACCGCGCCGAGGCGCTCGGCCTGGGCCGGGAACTCGCGCTGGTGCCGGAGATGGACGATCCGAAGGACCTGTTCGGGGAACTCGGTCTGCCCGCCCTGCCGCAGGCCGTCGCCGCCGACCAGGCCGCGGCATCGGAGCGCGCACTCGCCTGACGACATCGGCGACCCGTCGGCGGCGTCGCGTCTCCGACGTGCCCAACGAAAAAGCCGGCCCTCGGGCCGGCTTTTGCTTTCACGCGTACCGCATCAGGGCTGCGGGCACTGCAAGGCGAGGTTGTCGACGTTGCAGACCCAGACCCACTCGACGTCCGTCATCGAGTTGGTCAGCCGGACATTGAACGACGCCCCCGGTGCCGTCAGCGACATGTTCAGCAGCTCGCTGGTGTACACGAGGTCGCTCGCCGGCGGCACGTTCCGGCGCCACGGATCGATCTTGGGCCAATGCCCCAGCTTCATCGTGAACTGGCTGTTGGCCAGCAGGTACGGCAGGTTGCTGCGGACATAGCTGCCCACCGCGAATCCCGCGATGTTGGCGTTATCCGGAATCAGGGTCAGCAGGCCGACGACCGTCTGGCCGAGGTTCGCATCCTGCCCGTACAACAGCGACCCTTGCGAGTCCGCCATCAGCTGAACGGCGCCCGCCAGGATCTTGTCGTCGATCTTGTTGGCGGCGTAGTCGATCAGCAGGTCGCCGATGAAGGGCAGGACCCAGCTCAGGTTGGAATCGCATTCGGTCGACGAACCGACCTGCCCGGTCATGCCGACCGTCGGCGCGGACACGGCGCCCGTACTCGCGCCGTACTGCGCGCGGATCGTGATGTTGCTGATGGTCGCGGTGTTGATGCAGTCGAAGGTGATGACACCGAACTTCCTTCCGCTGTATTGGGTCGTGCCGCGGAAGGACAAGCCCGACAAGGTGGCCTGCATCGCGCCGCCGACCGGCTGGATGGTGATCGACAGGTCCCCGGACACGGTGCCGCCCAGATAGTTCAGGCCTTGCGCCACGGCCGCCGCCTTGAGCCGCTCGTTGAGCGCGGACTCCAGACGGGTGTTGACGCTCGCCAACTGGCCCGCCAGTCTCGGCAGCGGCTTCGGCGTGAACGTGTTGTCGACGTCCGTGTAGGAGAATGCCCCCGAGCCGGTGGACACCGTGGCGGTGTAGCTGCTCGTGCCGCCACTCGGCACCCAATGCGCCTGCGCGGCCGCTGCCACGACGCAGCCCAAGGCTGCGGCGATCGTTTTCAAAGTCTTCGAGATTTTCAAGATCACTCCCTCTTTGCGTGTGGCCTCGACGCCAGGATGGCGCCGGGCAGCAAGCGGTATAGCGGCTTCGCGCGCCGGGAGGTGCTGCGAGGATTGACATCTGGTCGGCCGTTGGCGTCCGTGGTACCGAGGCCGCCTCTAAGATGACCGCCTTCAAACGGGACCTGCATGGACTACGCCCCCCTCCTCAAGGAAATCGGCCGCGGCGCTCGAGGCGCCCGCGACCTGACGCGCGAGCAGGCCCGCGCGCTCTTCGCCGCGCTGCTGGCCGGCACCGTGCCCGATCTCGAGCGCGGCGCCATCCTGATCGCGATGCGCATCAAGGGCGAGAGCCTCGACGAGCTGCTCGGCTTCGTCGAGGCGATGCAGGCCGGCGCCGCCCGCGTGGCGGCACCGGCCGGCCCCCGGACCGTCGTGCTGCCAACCTTCAATGGCGCGCGCAAGCAGGCCAACCTGATGCCGCTGGTGGCGATGCTGCTGGCGCGCGACGGCATTCCGGTGCTGATCCATGGCCGGCACGACTTCGACAGCCGCATCAGCCCCTTCGAACTCTTCGAGGCCTTGGCACTGCCCGTCGCCAAGGACGTGGACGAAGCCGGTCGACATCTGGCCTCGAATCGCCTCGCCATCCTGCCGACCGAGGTCATCCATCCCGGCCTCGACGCGATGATGGCGCTGCGCCCGCGCATGGGCCTGCGCAACAGCAGCCACAGCGTCGCCAAGCTGCTGGACCCGTTGCCGGGTCGCAGCGTGCGCGTGGTCGCGGTGACGCATCCGGAATACGTGGACAGCATGGGCGAGGCGCTGCCTCAGCTCAGCGCCGACGACGGGCGGGCGCTCCTCATGCGCGCCAGCGAGGGCGAGGCCTACCTGCACCTGCGCCGCAAGGCCCACCTGCAAGGCTTCGCGAACGGGCAAGGCCTGGATCTCAACCCGGCAAGCAACGAGGATCTGGACTGGCCGCTCTCGACCGCCTGTGAGCCGGCTGCCAACGCCGACCTCATCCGCGCGATCCTGGCCGGCACGGAGCCTCTGCCGCCGCGGATCACCGATCAGATCGTGGCTCTACGCCGACTGGCGACGGGCTGAGGGCGCGGCCTGTGGCCGCCATCCCACCTTCGCCCTGCCTTTTGCAGGAATCTTCATATGCTTATCTGGCCATAAGCAATCTACGAATTTGTAGTTCTCATATATATAAAGCGTTCATAGAGTGCAGACTCCCGGCCAGCCCTGGGCCAGCCGCGGTGTCTCTGACGCGCGGCGGGCCCCTTGAGAAACCCGGCCGGGTCCAGCCGACGCCATGTACGCCTATACCGATTTCGACCGCCAGTTCGTCCACGCCCGCGCGGCCCAGTTCCGCGACCAGCTCGAACGCCATCTGGCCGGTCAGCTCCCCGACGACGACTTCCGCGCGCTGCGCCTGCAGAACGGCTGGTACATCCAGCGCCATGCGCCGATGCTGCGCGTCGCCGTGCCGTACGGGGTGCTGGACAGCCGCCAGTTGCGCCAGCTGGCGCGCATCGCCCGCGAGCACGACCGCGGCTACGGCCACTTCACGACGCGCCAGAACCTGCAGTTCAACTGGATCCCGCTGCCGCAGTCGGCCGACGTGATGGACCTGCTGGCCGATGTCGACATGCACGGCATCCAGACCAGCGGCAACTGCATCCGCAACATCACCAGCGACGTCACCGCCGGCGTGGCGGCGGACGAGCTCATCGATCCGCGCCCCTACGCCGAAGTGCTGCGCCAGTGGTCGACGCTGCATCCGGAATTCGCCTTCCTGCCGCGCAAGTTCAAGATCGCGATCTCGGGCGCGAAGGAAGACCGCGCCGCGATCGCCTGGCACGACATCGGCCTGCAACTGCGCAAGAACGAGGCCGGCGAGATCGGCTTCCAGGTCTTCGTCGGCGGTGGCATGGGCCGCACGCCGATCATCGGCCAGGAGATCAGCCCCTTCGTGCCGTGGCAGCACATCCTGCTGTACCTCGAGGCGATCGTGCGCACGTACAACCGCTTCGGCCGCCGCGACAACATGTACAAGGCGCGCATCAAGATCCTGGTGAAGGCCGAGGGCCAGGCCTACTTCGACGCGGTCAACGCCGAGTACCAGTCCATCCTCAGCGACGACACCGGCAGCCACGAGCAGATCATTCCCGAGGCCGAACTGGCGCGCGTCGCCGCGAGCTTCGTCGAGCCGCAAGGCGTGACCCCGGTGCCGGGCGTCGACATCTTCGACGGCGCTTCGCCGGCCTACCGCCGCTGGCTGGAACGCAACGTCCACGCGCACCGCGTCAGCGGCTACCGCTCGGTGACGCTGTCGCTCAAGCGCGTCGGCCTGCCGCCGGGCGACATCACCGACGCGCAGATGGACGCGGCCGCCGCGCTGTCCGACGCGTACAGCCACGGCGAACTGCGTGTCTCGCACGACCAGAACCTGCTGCTGCCCTGGGTGCGCGAGAGCGACCTCGCCGCGCTGTTCGAGGCCGCGAAGGAACACGGTTTCGCCACGCCCAACATCGGCCTGCTGACCGACATGATCGTGTGCCCTGGCGGCGACTTCTGCGCGCTGGCCAACGCCCGCTCGATCCCGGTCGCGGCCGAGATCACCGACCGCTTCCAGGACCTCGACGAGCTCTGGGACATCGGCGACATCGACCTGCACATCAGCGGCTGCATCAACAGCTGCGGCCACCACCACAGCGGCCACATCGGCGTGCTCGGCGTCGACAAGGACGGCAGCGAGTGGTACCAGATCACACTGGGCGGCTCGGACGGCTCGACGCTGTCGGGCGCCGCGGTGCCGGGCAAGGTGATCGGTCCGTCCTTCGCCGCCGACGAGGCCGCGGATGCGGTCGAAGCCGTGATCGCGACCTACCGCCGCGAGCGCGAGGCCGGCGAACGTTTCCTGCAGACGGTCCGCCGCATCGGCCTGGACGCCTTCAAGCAGGCGACCAACGGCATCCGCCGCACCACTGCCAAGCAGACCACCGACTGACCGCCGCCGCACCATGAAGTTCGTTTCCAAGGCCCAAGACCCCTGGCACACCTGCGCGGGCGAGGACGGTCCTCAACCGCATCCCGCCGCCGCCGACCACAAGCTGCTGACGCTGGAGCAGTGGCACGCCGTGCGCGACACCTGGCCGGAAGGCCTCGCCACCGGCGTGATCCTGCCCAACGACATCGACGTGCTGGATCTGAAGACCGACCTGCCGCGCCTCGCGCTGGTCGTGCTGCAGTTCCCGAAGTGGGTCGACGGCCGCGCCTACAGCCAGGCGCACGTGCTGCGCTCGCGGCTGCGCTACGCCGGCGAGGTCCGCGCGATCGGCGAGGTCCTCGTGGACATGCTGCCGCTGCTGCAACGCTGCGGCGTCGATGCGGTGCAGATGCGCGGCGACCAGAACCAGGAAGCGGCCGAGCGCGCCTTGGGTTTCTTCCCCGGCCACTACCAGGCGGACGTCAACGAGACGCGCCCGCTGTTCGCCCGTCCGGGGCAGAAGACCGAGGTCTGAGCATGAGCGGCGAGGTGTCTTCGCTGGACTTCGCGACTATCGGCGGAGCGTCCGAGAGTGCATCGGCCGGTGTCTCTGCGCTGCCTGGCTCCGATGCCGGCGTCGGATCGGCCATCGGCCTGTACGCCCGCAAGACCGCCGGTTTCGACGAGCGCGTCGCGCGCACGGTCGAGGTGTTGAAACAAGCCGCGGCGGACTTCGGTCCCGGCGCGCTGCAATCGACCTCGCTGGGCGTCGAGGACATGGTCATCACCGACCTGATCGCGCGCCACGGCCTGCCGATCGCGCTGGCGACGCTGGACACTGGCAAGCTACATGCGGAAACGCTCGCGCTGATCCCGCGCATCCACGACCGCTACGGCATCGAGGTGGAAGTCTTCGCGCCGGTGAACGAGCAGGTCGTCCACTTCGTCCGCGCCCACGGCGAAGAGCCGATGTACCGCAGCGTCGAACTGCGCAAGGCCTGCTGCGGCGTGCGCAAACTCGAGCCGCTGTCGCGCATGCTGGCCTGCCGCACCGCCTGGATCACCGGCCTGCGCCGCGAGCAGAGCGCCAACCGCGCCGAGGTCCCGTTCCGCGAGGACGACGGCCACGGCCGCACCAAGGTCAACCCGCTGGCCGAGTGGAGCTGGGCCGATGTCTGGCACTACGTGCAGCAGCACGTCGTTCCCTACAACCCGCTGCATGACCAGTTCATGCCCAGCATCGGCTGCGCGCCCTGCACCCGCGCGATCGCCGTCGGCGAGGACTTCCGCGCCGGCCGCTGGTGGTGGGAAGACTCCTCCAAGGAATGCGGGCTGCACGCCACGCACACCGAATCTGAACCCGAAGTGTCCCCCCCGACATCGACCTCCGGAGCCCCGGCATGAACGCCCCCGTGAACCTCGAACAACTGCTGCCGCTGGCGGACCACCGCCACCTGGACCACCTCGAAGAGGAGGCCATCTTCATCCTGCGCGAGGTCGCCGCGGCCTTCGAGCGCCCCGCCCTGCTGTTCTCGGGCGGCAAGGATTCGTGCGTGGTGCTGCGCCTGGCGGAGAAGGCCTTCAAGCGCCGCATCGCCGGCAACGACTTCGCCGGCAAGCTGCCCTTCCCGCTGGTGCACGTCGACACCGGCCACAACTTCCCCGAAGTGATCGAGTTCCGCGACCGCCGCGTCGAAGAGATGGGCGAACGCCTGGTCGTCGGCCACCTGGAAGACTCGATCAAGAAGGGCACGATCCGGCTGGCGCATCCGCTGGAATCGCGCAACGGCCACCAGACGGTGACGCTGTTGGAGACGATCGAGGAACACCGCTTCGACGTGCTGATCGGCGGCGCCCGCCGCGACGAGGAGAAGGCGCGCGCCAAGGAGCGCATCTTCAGCCACCGCGACAGCTTCGGCCAATGGCAGCCGAAGGAGCAGCGGCCCGAGCTGTGGAACCTCTTCAACACCCGCATCCGTCCGGGCGAGCACTTCCGTGCGTTCCCGATCAGCAACTGGACCGAGCTGGACGTGTGGCTCTACATCGCCCGCGAGAACATCCCGCTGCCGTCGCTGTACTTTGCGCATGACCGCCAGGTGATCCGCCGCAAGGGCCTGCTGGTGCCGCTGACCGACGTGACACCGCCGGAAGCCGGCGAGACCGTCGAGACGGCGCAGGTGCGCTTCCGCACCGTCGGCGACATGACCTGCACCTGCCCGGTGGAGAGCCCGGCCGCCAACGCCGCCGACATCGTCGCCGAGACGCTGACGGTCACCGTCTCCGAGCGTGGCGCGACGCGCATGGACGACCGCACCTCCGACGCCTCCATGGAACGTCGCAAGAAGGAAGGCTACTTCTGATGTCCGCCGTCCTGAACCCAGTGAATTCCCCCGCCGTGACCAAGATCCATCAATCCGACGTCGACACGACGCACCGCGCGCTGCGCTTCCTGACCGCCGGCAGCGTCGACGACGGCAAGAGCACGCTGATCGGGCGCCTGCTCTTCGACAGCCGCGCGATCCTGGCCGACCAGCTCGACACGCTGGCCAAGCGAGCCGCCGGCCAGCCGATAGACCTGAGCCTGCTGACCGACGGCCTCGAAGCCGAACGGGAGCAAGGCATCACGATCGACGTTGCCTACCGCTACTTCGCGACCAAGCAACGCAAGTTCATCATCGCGGACGCCCCCGGTCATGAGCAGTACACGCGCAACATGGTCACCGCCGCCGCGGGCAGCGATGCCGCGGTCGTGCTGGTCGACGTGACCAAGCTGGACCTGACCGTCGACGACGTCCCGCTGCTGCCGCAGACGCGCCGTCACAGCCTGCTCGCGCACCTGCTGCGCGTGCCGAGCATCGTCTTCGCGATCAACAAGATCGACGCCGCCGCGAACCCGGGCGATGCCTTCCGCAAGGTCTCGCTGGCGCTGGAGAAGTTCGCTTCGGCGGCCGGCATCCGCGTGACCGCGGTCGTGCCCGTCTCCGCGCTGCGCGGCGACAACGTGACGCAACCGCTGGAATCGGACTGGTACGACGGCCCGTCGCTGCTGCAGGTGCTGGAGTCGCTGCCGACCGTGCAGGAGACCGTCGAGGCGCCCCTGGCGCTGCCGGTCCAGTACGTCGCCAAGGACGGCGACGGCACGGGCAACAACCCGCGCGTGCTGTGGGGCCGCATCGCGCAAGGCCAGGTGCAGGTCGGCGATGAAGTGCAGATCCTGCCGAGCGGCCAGACCGCCATCGTCGGCGAACTGCGCCGCGCCGGCGAACCGGTGGCGACCTCGGTCGCCGGTGAATCCGCCGGGCTGCTGCTGGACCGCCAGGTCGACGTCTCGCGCGGCGACTGGATCGTCGCGCCGGGCGCGGCCACGCCCCGCCGCACCTTCGAAGCCACGCTGGCGTGGATCGATACCGAGCCGGCCGTCCTCGGCCGCAAGTACTGGGTGCGTCACGGCAACCGCTGGGTCCAGGCCCGCATCGCCGCGATCGATCACCGGCTCGACATCCAGACGCTGGCCGAGACCGAGGCGCACGAGCTGTCGGTCAACGAGATCGGCCACGTCACCATCGAGCTGCAGGCCGAGCTGCCGCTGCAGCCGTACGCGGACAACCGCGTCGGCGGCGCGCTGATCGTCGTGGATCCCACCAGCAACCGCACCAGCGGCGCGCTGCTGGTCCGCTGACCCGCCCACCCGAACGACCGCCAGGAGCCACCGCCATGGGACGTGTCCTCTTCGTCAGCGCCGGGCCCGGCGCCGCCGACCTGATCACGCTGCGCGGCGCGCGGGCGCTCGCGCAGGCGGACGTCGTGCTCTTCGACGCGCTCACCGACCCGGCGCTGCGCGAGCTCGCGCCGCAGGCGAAGTGGCTGGACGTCGGCAAGCGCGGCTTCTGCCATTCCACGAAGCAGACGGCGATCAACGCCGCGCTGGTCCGGGAGGCCAAGGCGCATGAGGTCGTCGTCCGCCTGAAGGGGGGAGACGCGAGCGTCTTCGGCCGCCTCGAGGAAGAGCTGCTGGCGCTGGCCGAAGCGCACATCCCCTACGAGATCGTGCCCGGCGTGACCGCCGCGATCGCGGCCGCCGCGCAGACCGGGCGTCCGCTCACGCGTCGTGGCGCGGGCCGCAGCGTCGCGCTGACGACCGCGATGACGCGCGAGGGCGAGCTCCAGGCCGGCAGGTCCGCCGACACCGAGGTGTTCTACATGGCCGGCCAGCAGTTGGCCGCCCTCTCCCGCCGGCTGCTCGCCGCGGGCTGGGACGCCTCGACACCCGTGAGCGTCGTGTCGCGCGCAGGCTGCGCCGATGCGCTGTCGAGCGAGCACGAGGTGGCCTCACTGGGCGCGGCGTCGATGCTGCACAAGGGACGGCCGACGGTGGTGATCGTCGGTGCGGGCGCAGCCCCGCTGGCCGGGGCTCCGGACGCCGATCTGGGCGATTACGCGACGCCGTCCTCACGCCAAGACCTTGAGCCGCGCGGGCCGGAAACCCTGGTCCAAAGCCCGAACGTTTAAAATCTCCCGTTTTCCGTCAGCGCGACCTCGCCGTTTGCCAGGGATCGCTGATTTTCGAGGGCCCATCCGCCGGCCCCGTCACTAGAAGAGCCGCCATGACCCACGTCGTCACCGAAGCCTGCATTCGCTGCAAATACACCGATTGCGTCGATGTCTGTCCCGTCGACTGCTTCCGCGAAGGTCCGAACTTCCTGACCATCGATCCCGATGAGTGCATCGACTGCGCGGTCTGCATCCCGGAGTGCCCGGTGAACGCGATCATGCCGGAGGAAGACGTGCCCGGCGATCAGCAGATCATGATCAAGCTGAACGCCGACCTGGCGAAGAAATGGCCCAGCATCACCAAGCGCAAGGCCCCGCTCCCGGACGCCGAGGAGTGGAAGGACAAGACGGGCAAGATCGATCAGCTGGTCCGCTGACCGATCCCCTCATCTCGCGGCGTCGGGTCCTGCTGCCGGCGGCCGCCCCACACAAGAATGGAAACGCAAGTGACTGAAGCGACCTCCGCCCCGCACGCGGGCGTGATCGAGACCGACGCCGTCATCGTCGGCGCGGGCCCTGTGGGCCTGTTCCAGGTGTTCGAACTGGGCCTCCTCGAGATCAAGGCCCACATCATCGACTCGCTGGCCTATCCCGGCGGCCAGTGCATCGAGCTGTACCCGGACAAGCCGATCTACGACATCCCGGCGCTGCCGGTGGTGACGGGCAAGGAGCTGACCGACAACCTGATGAAGCAGATCGAGCCGTTCGGCGCGACCTTCCATCTGGGGCAGGAGGTCACGACGGTCGAGAAGCAGGCGGACGGTCGTTTCTTCGTCGCGACGAGCAAGGGCACGCAGTTCCTGACCAAGACCATCTTCATCGCGGGCGGCGTGGGTTCCTTCCAGCCGCGCACGCTGAAGATCGAGGGCATCGACAAGTTCGAGGGCTCGCAGGTCCATTACCGCGTGCGCAACCCGTCGCAGTTCGCCGGCAAGAACCTGGTGATCATCGGCGGCGGCGACTCGGCGCTGGACTGGGCGCTGAACTTCTGCGGTGGCAACGCCGACGGCAACCCGCACAAGGCGGAGAGCGTGATCCTGGTGCACCGCCGCGACGGCTTCCGTGCCGCGCCGGCCTCGGTGGCCAAGATGCGTGAGCTGTGCGATGCCTACGAGATGCAGTTCATCGTCGGCCAGGTCAGCGACCTGGACGAAGGCGAGGACGCGCTGAAGGGCCTGAAGATCACCGGCGGCGACGGCGTCACGCGTGTCGTGCCGGCGGACCAGGTGCTGGTCTTCTTCGGTCTGTCGCCGAAGCTGGGCCCGATCGCCGAGTGGGGTCTGGCGCTGGAGAAGAAGCAGATCCAGGTCGACACCGAGAAGTTCCAGACCAACGTGCCGGGCATCTTCGCGGTGGGTGACATCAACACCTACCCGGGCAAGAAGAAGCTGATCCTGTCGGGCTTCCACGAGGCCGCGCTGGCCGCGTTCGGCGCGATGCCGATCATCAACCCGGAAAAGCGCGTCCACCTGCAGTACACGACCACCAGCCCGAAGCTGCACAAGGTGCTGGGCGTCGAGACGCCGAACTTCGACTGAACGTCCGTCGAACGCTCCCACGGAGCGCTTCGGAACACGAGCCCGCCTGGCGAAAGCCGGCGGGCTTTTTCGTTGCGCGGATGCGCGAGCTTGTGAATGCTCAATGCGCGCCGTCGATGCCGGCAGGTTCCTCACTCACCCCGCCAAGCGCTTCAACCGCGTGCGCAGCATGCCGACACCCGCGAGGCGCCAGGGGGCAACACCTGTCACCAAGGTCGATTCCACCTGCTGCTGCAAAGTGGCGATGACGGCGCGCTCCTGGTCGTTGACGGCGATCGCGGGGTCGGCACGAAGCCGTCCCATCACATCGGCCGTGTGACGGCGCATCGCGTCGTCGGAGCGCAGCCAGAGGTTGCTGAAGAGCGCGTCGTACAGCAGCACGCCGCGCAGTTGGCCGTTGTCGAGATCGGTGACGAGCTTGTACTGCCGCAGCGACTCCACCGCCGCTTCCCAGCGCTTGGTCTCCGAGTTGCGGCCATTGAGCACGATGTAAACGGCCGCCACGACCAGGCCCAGCGCCATCGCCGCGACGGGCGATTCCTGCGCCACGCCGAGCAGCAGGATCAGCACGCCCCACAGGCGCAGCGACAGGTAGAAGATCCGCGGCCGCAGGCCGAGCCGCTCCGCGATGTCACCGACGATGCCGGTGATCACGCCCGCCGCGAGGAAGTCCTGCAGCTGCGTCATGCCCGGGAACACGCGGCCGAGCAGGACGAGGATGGCAATGGCGATGCCGGCGCAGAGCGCGCCGGTGATGTTGAAGACGAGGATCAAGTGAGGGCTCCCTGGGTGTCGGCAGGGCCTGCGCGAGGGGCGCGGCCAGCTGCTCCGGTTGTCTTGCGCGCCCGGTCGAGCGGGCGCGGCGCATTGTCTGTCCTGCGAAAGCGACACCCGGCAACAGGAAAACCCGAACCAGCGACTTTTCCCCGGATCCGGCCAACCCGCCAAAGGGATACTCCCGCCCGATCCGGAGCCCAGAGAGCCTCAAGCGCACGGCCGGCCCGGAAATCAGTACGCGCTGACCAAGGGAGGGCCACGGGCCATGTTCATCGTCTGGGGGCGCAAGATCGTGCGCCGCAAGCTCGGCTTCGTCGCCGATTTCTGCCCGATCTGCCGGGCCGTTACCGCGCACCGGCTGGGGCGCATCGGCTCCGCCGGGCACGTCTACTACCTGAGCTTCGGCGAAGGCCGGCTCGTGGGTCACGAGCGGACCTGCCAGCACTGCAAGACGACCTCGATGACGGAAGAGACCCGCTACGGCACGCCGGAAAAGAAGCTGCCGGCGGTCGAGATGCTGATCATCAAGACCTTCCCGACGATCCGTGCCCATTACGCCGATCGCCTGGAGCTGGAGAACCGCATCAAGCTCGGCCCGACGCATGTCACCGCCGAGGAACGCTCGGCGCTGATCGCCTCGCCGTTCCTGGTGCTGTCGCAGATGGTGGAGGAGCGCTTCGCCCGCACGCAGTTCGACCGCTACGGCGCGCTGGCAATCGTCGCGATGGTGGTCCTGCCGCTGGCGACATCCGGCATCGCCAACCGCTTCGCGCCGAATCAACTGCCCGAAATGGTGTTGACGGCCCTGGTCATCGGGCTGGGCCTGGTGGTCTGGCAGATCATGGCCGGCGGCAAGCGCTACATGTCCGAGGAGATCGTCCCTCGCCTGGCGACGGCACTGCGCCCGCTGCGTCCCTCGCCCGACGAGATACGCGGCGTGCTGACGGAGCTGACGGCGCACAAGCACAAGCTTGGCAAGAAAGTAGATCCGACGCTGCTGGTCGCGGCGATGTGAGCGACAAGGCGCTGATGTGCTGAACCTCGAAGAGATCCGGATCAACGCCCCGGGAGTTCGATCCCTCGTCTGGGAGGGCGACTACCTTGTCGATTGGGTGGGAGGCGGGAGAGCCTTCGCACTCGATGGCAGCAGCGCCGACGGCTACGTCCGGTTCGCGTATCCGTTCGACACCGCGGTGGCGTTGCCAGACGGCTCCTTTGCAGTCATCTACGCCAACGCAGGCACGAAGGGCCTGATCCTGAAAGAAGGAAAGGTCCTTCGCGAGATCAACCGCAGCTTCTATCACGCGAACGCCTACGACTGCCCCGCCGCTGTCTTGCGGCTGCCATCGGGACGACCGGTGCTGGCGCATTGCCCGGACCACTACAACGAACTGCAAATCGAGGATCTCGAGACCGGCGAGCCGCTGACGCGCAGCCCGTCCCGGAAGGCGCGGGACTTCTTCCAGTCCCGGCTGATCGCATCGCCTGAGGGCCGGTATCTCGTCAGCGCGGGATGGGTGTGGCATCCGGTGGACGAGATCGTGGTGTTCGACGTGGAGGCGGCACTGCGCGATCCGACGCACTTGGACGCAGACGGCGTCGGCGTCGGCGTCCAAGCGTGTGCCGAAGAGAGCAGCGCCACGTTCGTTGCCGACGATCGTCTGGCCATCGCCCTGTTCGATCAGGGCGAGAGCTGGAACGACGACGAGATACCGCTCGGCGTCACGGAGATCCGAAGCATCGACTTGAGTCGGCCGAAGGAGTTCAAGGCGGTCCGCGTTCCAGGCCGCGTCGGACAGATCATCGCGGTCGGAGAGCACCACGTACTTGGCCTGCATGAACACCCGCGACTGATCGACCTGCGCGACGGCCGCATCGTGCAGCGCTGGCCTCACATCGCCTCTGGCAACCGGACCGGTCCGATCATGGGGAACTCCTCCACGACGCCGCCTATGGCGTTCGATCCGATCAACAAGCGCTACGCCTTCGCCGACAGCGAGGGAATCACGGTGCTGCGCGTCGACATCAGGCTCTAGTCATGCCCATCACGCGCATCTCAACGCTTCGCGAGGTCCTGCGCCAAGCCTCCGCCAAGACGCTGGAGGATGGATGGTTATTCCTGGCGGAGCGGGACGACGTCACCCTCGGCGCTGCCTGCCTCATGGTCTCGGGTGCCGATGACTGCCACGCCGAGGCGGCGCCAGCCGGCTTCCCGCACGAGGGCCTCGACACTGCATTGTTGGAGGATGTGGCCGGCTGCGCCTCGATGTTCGAGTTGAATCCAACGGACGACCTGCTGCTCGAATCATTCCTCTACTACTGGCGACACGACGCGTGGCTGCCCTTCCCCGGCGCCCCTGATCCTCCGCCGCCCGAGGAAGCACAACGGATCGCCGACCAAGAGTTCCTCGACCGGCTGACCCCGCGAAGCCAGTTCCTGTCATGCCGAATGGCGGGGTGCCAACAAGGCGCCGTCGAACACAGCGCTCTCTGCAAGCTGCATCACTTCGAGTCGATCTGGAAAAGGCCACCATCCTCATCGACCTGAGGCATCGCCCTGTTCCCCGGCCAACTCCCGCGCCAACCCCTCCAGCAGCGACGTCGCATCGCTGAAATCGAAGCTCTGCCCTGTCGCCAGGTTCTCGACCCGTCCGCTCACCTCGCCTCGCGCCAGATCGGCCTGCCGATCCAGCTTGAGGACGTAGTGGCGGCGCACCGGATGCAGCGGGTCCTGGGTCAGGGTCATGGCCGTCCTCCTGCGATCAGTGCCCGGCCTCGCTCATCGCCACCGCGCGGGTGGGCCGCGGCGCGAGCCAGATGGCGAAGGCCGAGATCACGAACATCGCCGCCACGATCCAGAAGATCTGGTTCGTTGCGAGCATCACGCTCTGCCCGGTGAGCAGGTTGTCGAGCATCGCGTTGCGCGCGTCCGGCGCCAGACCCAGTCCGGTGAGCGAGCGCATCACGTCCCCCGACCTGTCCAGTGAACCGACGAGATCCGCATGGATCGCCGTCGTGCGGTTCTCCCAGCTCGTGGTGACGAGCGAGGTCGCGACCGCGCCGGCCAGCGTGCGCATGAAGTTCTGCAGCCCCGCGGCGGACGCGGTCTCGTGCGGCTCGACGCTGCCCAGCGAGAGCGCCGTGAGCGGCACGAAGAAGAACGGCATGCCGACACCCATCAGCAGCAGCGGGAGGGCGACCTGCCAGTAGCCCATCTGCGTCGTGCCGACCGTGCGCAGCATCATGACGCCGCCCAGCCAGGCCAGCCCGAAGAACACCAGCGGCCGCGGATCCATCTTGCCCGCGAGCTTGCCGGCCAGCGGCGCCGCCGCGACCGCCAGCACGCCGGACCAGGCCGTCGCCAGACCGGCCCAGGTCGACGTGTAGCCCATGAAGCTCTGCAGCCACAGCGGCGTGAGCACGTTGGCGCCGAACATCGCGCCGAACCCCAGCGCAATCGTCAGCACGCCGACGGCGAAGCCGCGGTGACGGAACACCCGCAGGTCGACGATCGGATAGGGCTCCGTCAGCTCCCAGATCAGGAAGGCGACAAAACCGACCGCGGCGACCACCGCCAGCGCGATGATCTCGTTGGACTCGAACCAGTCCTTCTCCTTGCCCAGGTCCAGCATCAGCTGCAGCGCGCCGACGAAGACGATCAGCAGCAACAGCCCGACCTTGTCGATCGGCTTGCGTTCGAGCGGGGTCTCGTAGCGGCGCAGCAGGCGCGCCGCGATCGGTGCGACGGCGAGCGCGATCGGCACGTTGATGAAGAAGATCAGCGGCCACGAGAACGCGTCGCAGAGCCAGCCGCCGAGGATCGGCCCGAGGATGGGCGCGACCAGCGTCGTCATCGCCCACAGCGCCATGGCGCTGCCGGCTTTCTCCTTCGGGAACACGCGCAGCAGCAGCGTCTGCGACAGCGGCATCAGCGATCCGCCCGACAGGCCCTGCAGCACGCGGCCGGTGACCAGCAGGCCGAGCGTCGGCGAGAGCCCGCACAGCGCGGAGCACAAGCCGAACAGCACCATCGCCGTCGAGAACACGCGCACCGCGCCGAAGCGGCCCGCGATCCAGCCGGTGAGCGGCACGATGCAGGCCTCGGCGACCGCGTACGAGGTGATGACCCAGGTGCCCTGGCTCGAACTGATGCCGAGGCTGCCGGCGATGTCGGGGACGGAGACGTTGGCGATCGTCATGTCCAGCACCGCGATGAAGTTCGCGGCGGCCAGGACGATGGCGGCGAGCCACAACTGCCCGCCCTCGAGCGGGCGGTCCTTGGCGTCAGCGTTGTTGGGAAGGGCGGCGGCGGTCATGGCGCGACTCCTTGACGGCGGCTCACTCGGCGCGCGTGTCGACGGTGGCGCTCATCGACAGGCCGACCTGCAGCGGCCGCTCGGCGAGCTCGCGCGGGTCCAGCGCGATGCGCACCGGCACGCGCTGCACGACCTTGATCCAGTTGCCGGTCGCGTTCTGCGCCGGGATCGCGGCGAAGGCCGATCCCGTGCCGCCCGACAGGCCCTGGACGGTGCCGTGATAGACGACCGAGCGCCCGTAGAGGTCGGACTCGATCTCGACGCGCTGCCCGATCCGGACCTTGTCGAGCTGCCCTTCCTTGAAGTTGGCGTCGACGTGCACCTGCCCGATCGGGACGATGCTGAGCAGCGGCGTCCCGGCAGCGACCTGCTGGCCGAGTTGCACGGCGCGACGAGCGACGACGCCGTCCACCGGCGCGCGCAAGACCATGCGTTCGAGGTTGACGCGGGCCTGGTCGCGCTTGGCGCGGGCAAGCGCGACCTCGGGATTGGTGTCCTCGTTGACGCCGGCGATCAGCGTGGCATTCGCGTCGCGCTGGCCGACGGCCGCAACGCGGTTGGCGGCGCTCTGCGCGGCGGCCGCCTTGGCGGCGGCGAGCGCGGCGCTCGAGGTCAGGAAGGCGTTGCGGGCGCGCGTGATCTCGTCGGCCGAGACGGAACCCGAATCGGCGAGCGCCTCGCGCCGCTGCAAGTCGACGCGGGCGCGGTCGAGGTCGGCGGAAGCGGAGGCCAGTTGCGCCTCGGCGCGGGTGCGATCCGAGTCGCGCGCGGAGATCTGGGCGGCGAGGCTGGCGTCGTTGGCGACGTAGCCGCGCACGCGGCGCTGCGCACGGCCGAGCTCCGCCTCGGCCTGGTCCAGCGCGAGGCGCGCGTCGGTGTCGTCGAGCACGACCAGCACGTCGCCGCGCTTCACGGCCTGCGTGTCGGAGACCCGCACGTCCTTCACGATCCCGCCGACGAAGGGCGTGACCTGCGCGGTCTCGGCCGCGGTGTAGGCGTTGTCGGTGGTCACGTAGCGCGACGCGAAGAAGTGCTCGTAGGCGAAGACGCCGACCGCCGCCGCGACGACCGTCAGCGCGAGCACGGTGAACAGCTTCTTGCGCGCCTCGGGACGCGCCTGTGCGGCGGGCGCGGCGTGGGCCGGTTGCTCGACGGCGTGCAGGTGCTGCGACTGATGTTGAGGTTGATGCGGCTGGGCATCGAAGACGGCTTCGGACATGGCGGGACTCGCTTTCTCTCTCGGGCTTCTTGTCGGGGGAACGGATTCGGGTGCTGGTGCGGGCACGCGTACAGGCTGGAACTCAGGACTTCGGCGTGGCGCTGTACCCGCCACCGAGGGCGCGCTTCAGCGACACGTCGAGCGTGAAGGCACGCGAGCGCAGGTCGGTCTGCGCGCGGCGGTTGGACAGCCACGCGTCCTCCGCGGTGAGCACTTCCAGGTAGGTGGACAGGCCGCCGGTGTAGCGGCGCTGCTGGATCTCCCAGGCCTCTCGCGCGGCGTCGACGCCGGCGTCGGTGCTCGTGAGCTCGCCACCGAGGGACCGTGTGCTGGCGGCGATGTCGGCCACTTCCTGCAGCGCTTGCACGACGGCCTGGTCGTAGCTGGCGACGGCGGCATCGGCGTCGGCGCGGGCGCCGCGGAACTGCCCGCGCAGCCGGCCGCCGTCGAAGATGGGCAGCGAGATCGCCGGGCCGATGCTGCCGATGAACGCGCCGCCGTCGGTCAGCTTCGACAGTCCGAGCGACTGCATGCCGGCGAACGCGGTGAGGTTCACGTCGGGATAGAACGCCGCCTTGGCGGAGTCGACGCGGCCCAGCGCGGCTTCGACGCGCAAGCGCGCCGCGACGATGTCGGGGCGGCGGCCCAGCAGTTGCGCGGGCAGGCGCTCCGGCAGGCCGAACTCGCGGGCGACGTCCAGACGCGGACGGGTGAGTGTCATTCCGCGATCAGGACCGGCGCCGGCCAGCGCCGCAAGGCGATGCCGCTGCAAGGTGAGCTGCTCGCGCGCCGACAGCAGGTCGGCCTCGGCCATCGCGCGACGGGCTTCGACCTGGCGCACGCTGCCCAGCGTCTCCAGTCCGTTGTCGCGGCGCATGCGGAACAGCTCGACGGTCTTCTCGCGCACGGCGAGCGCGGCCTCGGCGGTGTCCTGCACGGCCCAGAGCCGGGCGAACTCGGCATAACCCGAGGCGATCGACGCGGCAAGCATCAGCCGGGCCTGGGCCGCATCGGCCTTGGCCGCTTCGGCATCGGAGAGCGCCGCCGCCAGCGCCGCCCGGTTGCGGCCCCAGAAGTCGAGATCCCAGGAGAAGTCCAGCGTCGCGCGACCGTAGTCCTTCCAGCCCTCGGGCACGGCGGCGCGCGGCGTCAGGTACTCGTAGCTCTGCTTCTGCCCGGTGATCGAGGCGTTGCCGCGCAGCTGCGGCCGGTCGGCGGCGCGCGAGGTCTGCACGGTGGCCTCCGCCCGCGCCAGGCGTGCCTGGGCGGTGGCGATCGACGGCGAGCCGACCAGGGCCTCATCGATCAGTTGATCGAGCTGCGCGTCGCCGTAGCCGCGCCACCAGGCGTCGGACGGCCAGTCGGCACGGGCGGCGGCGAGCGTCTGGGTCGACGCGTAGCCGTCGACCGGCCGCGGGGTGGTGAGCGGCGGCACGTCGGGCAGCGCGGCGCAAGCGGCCACCGCGAGCGCCACGGCCGAGACCAGCGCGGGGCGGGCAAAGCGGCGAAGGCAGGGGGACATCGTCATTTCTCCAGGTCGTCACGGTCGGCGCGGAAGGCGCGGCAACCATGGACTGAAGCGTAGGGACGACGGTCAGGGAAGTCGTTCGGGAACGGTCGGGGAACGGTCTGGAAACGGTCGGGAGGCGAGCCCGCGCGGCAGGGACAGGGCCGCCCAGGACCCCCACACGAGTCAGGCCAGATCAGCCCCGGGCGGACCGGTCAGCGGCCGGACGCGAGCAGCGCGTCCGCGCGCGCGAGCACGGGCCACGGCAAGGCATCCCGCCAGCGCGAGCGGACCTCGCGCAGGGCGTCGAGGTCCACGGCCGTCGCCTCAGGCAGCTCGCAGAGCGTCACCCGGGCGACGAGTTCCGCCGTCAGCGCACCCTGCTCGCGCGCGATGCGGGCCGAGGTCTCGGCCGCCGTGCGCGCACCGGCGTCATCGCCCTCCTGGGCCGCCAGCAGGGCGCTGGATACCCACAGGTCCGGCAGATGGAGCGTTTCGCCCAGCCGTTGAGCCATCTCGAAGCCGTCCGCCAGGTGGCGCCGCGCCGCGTCCAGGTCGCCGGCGGCGAGCGCCGCATCGACGGCCATCCGCCGCAGCCCCGAGGCCTCGAACCAGGCGCCGGTCGCCGCATGGGCGACGCAGCCTGCCTCCACCTCGCGCAACCCCTCCACTGCATCGCCCGTGCAGGCACGGGCCCAGCCGAGCATCGCCAGGCTCGGCCCCTCGCCCTGACCCAACTGATGCTCACGCACCAGCTCCCGCATGGGCAGCGTTCGGGCCATCACCGCTTCGGCGCGATCGAAACGCACGTCGACGATGCTGGCGCAGCGCGCCGTGAAGCCGCGCATCACCGGCAGTCCGACCTTGGTCGCATGGGCGACTGCGGCATCGGCCCACTCGGTGGCGATCCTGCCGCTTCCAACGCAGGCATGCGCCACCGCACCGACGCCGAGCGCCAGCGCTGAAGGGTCGTGCAGCACGGTCGGCGGCAGGCGCGGATGGCCCAGCGCCTCGGTGAGCGCACGCGCCTCCTCGGCCAGCGGCAGCACCTCGCGGAGGCGTCCGCGCTGCAGCAGCGTGACTGCGAGCGACACGGCGCCCGCCGCGCGCAGCAGGTCGTCGTCGAAGGCATCGGCGGCGTCGCGCAAGCGCAGCGCGATCGCCTCCGCCTGCAGGTACTCGCCGCAGGCGATGAACATCCAGACCAGGCCCGTCATCACCCAGGCGCGTGGCCGGGTCGGCGGCAGCATCTCGCAGAGCGCCGCGCAGCGCAGGTAGGCCTCGCGGCCCGCCGGCGTCGTCACGCCCGTGGACTGGGCGAGCGACGCGCCCCGCATCTGCTGCAGCGCCAGTTCGGCTACGCAGCGGGGTTCCCCTTCCGGGCAGCGTTCGAGCAGCGCCAGACCGCGCGTGGCGAGCAGCAGCGCCTCCCGCGGCGCGAAGCGTCCGAGCGCCCGCTCGCCCGCCGCGGCGTAGGCGCTCATGGCGGCCAGCGCCTCCAGTCCTCGCTCATGGTGCAGCGCGAGCGCGGCAGCGAAGGCCCCGATCCGGTCGGCGCGCAACTGCGCGAGCGCGGCGGCGGCCCGCCGATGCAGCCCCACGCGCGTGGACGGCGCGATGCGCTGATAGAGCGCCTGCCGGTACAGCGCATGGCGGAACGCGAACCGCGCCTCCAGCGTGCCGTCGGCCAGCGTCTCCAGCACCGAGTGCGCGAGCCAGGCCTGATGCCGCGCCAGTTCGTCGCACCGGGTCGCCACGGCCGCAGCATCCAGGCCCAGCATCGCGGCAACGATCGAGCACTCGAACTCGACGCCGCAGACCGCGGCGGCTTCCAGCAACGCGGCCGCGTCCGGCGCGAGCCGGGCGCGCTGACGCTCGATGACGCCGGCCAGCGAATCCGGCACGGGCCAGTCGTCCGAGGACGCGGCCTCGCTCGACGCCGCGGCGAGTTCATCGATCGCATTGGCGACGAAGAGCGGCAGTCCGTCGGTCTGCCGATGCAGGCGTCGCACATGCGCTTCGTCGGCGACGAGGCCGGGCCGATGGCGCGCGAGGTAGACGGCGAGTTCCGCCTCGCTGAACGGGTCGAGGAGCAGTTCCTCGCAGAGTTTGCGGGCGCGCAGCTCATGGCGCAGCCCGTTGAGCGGATGCTCGTTGGCGACGAGTTCCGGTGTCCGGTAGGTCGCGATCCACATCAGCCGCGCGGGCGGCCGGCGACGCGCGACGTGGTCGATCAGGCGGACGGTCGCCTCGTCGCACCAGTGCAGGTCCTCGGTGACGAGCAGCAGCGGACGCACGGCGGTGAGCTGCTCCACGAGTTCCGAGAACTCGCGCAGCATGCGGTCCTGCGTCGAGTTCGCGAGGCCGGCCTGCAGGCGCTCCTGCTCGTCGCGGTCGATGAGCCAGGGCAGCTGCAGCAGCCAGGTGGGCGCGACACGGCGCAACAGCGTGATGAGCGAGGCGTCCGTCCGCGCGAGACCGGCCAGCGCGTCCAGCACGGGCAGGTAGGGCTCGCCCTCGCCGACCTGTTCGATGCACTGGCCGTGCGCCATGGCCGCGTCGCCGAGCGCGGCGACGAAGGCATCGATCATGGCGGTCTTGCCGATGCCCGCCTCGCCGGCGACGCAGCACAGTTGGCGTTGGCCGCCGGAGGCGCGCGCCCAGGCGGCGTGAAGTCGCGCGAGTTCGGCATCGCGGCCGATGAGCGTGGAGGAAGGAACCGTCGACGTTGCCCCTTCGCGCTCATCTCCGCTGTCGACATCGCCCTGTCGATCGTCCCTCTGCTCGCCCTTTCGCTCGCCACTCCCCTGGCCCTCGATCGGGCCGATGAAGCGATACCCGCGGCGCGAAGCGGTCTCGACCCAGCGCGGGCTTTTCGCATCGTCGCCGAGGGCAGCACGCAGCTCGCTGACCGTCGTCTTCAGGACCGATTCGCTGACGTGGCGATGACCCCAGACGGCATCGAGCAAGGCGTCCTTGGTGACGAGCTGGCCGCCATTCCGTAGCAGTTCCGCGAGCACGCTGAAGGCCTTGGGCGCCAGCGCGACCGGCTGGCCGTCGGCCAGCAGCCGCGCATCCGCCTCATCGAAGGCGAAGGCGCCGAAGCGCAGTGACAGAGGAGCTCGGAGATCGTCCATGGCGGCGGAATTATCGACCTGCCCGGACGCCGGCGCAGGACCACGAGCAGGGGTCGACAGAAAGCAGAACGCCCGGCACGGGCCGGGCGTTTTCTGGGAGCGGGGAAGGCGGCGTCAGCCGGAGACTCGCTCCATCGATACAGCGAAACCGTCAGGCCTCACTGGGCCGAAGCGACTTGGACCGCATCGGCCGACGTGTCGCGGCGGCCGGTGATGTAGACGGTGGGCAGCTGTTCGCGCTTGGCGGTGATGACCACCGGATCCAGCGTGATGATGGCGGCGCGCATCTCGCGCTGGCCTTCGGCGTGGGCGATGCCCAGGCCCAGCACCACGGCAGTCACGGCGCCGAAGAGGACGGCCTTGACGGTGGTTTCGGTGGCGGAAGCGATGTGGAAGCGGCTGGTGGTCATGTCGTTCTCCTGAAGCGGTTTGCTGTGTCGATGGAGTCAGTGTCGTCATCGACCCGGCTGCTTGCGAGCGACAGGAGACGAAGCCGCATGGCGGCGGCGTGAACTGCATCTGCGCCGGACGAACGGGAGCGGTTCCCGGCGGTCCTCAACGGGAAACGCCGCCAGGACCTGCGTCCTGACGGCGCTGTGCGGGGCAAGCTCAAGGCTCAGCGGGCGGACACGCCTTCCGTGACGGCGCCCTTGCCTTCCTTGGCGGCGAAGCGCTGCACCAGCGCGGCGTACTTCGGCGAGGCCTTGAGTTCGGCGTAGCGAGCTTCGGCCTTGGCGCGCTGGTTCAGTTCCAGCGACGAGTCTTCGGTGCGGTCGACGGCGGCCAGGCCCGACTCGCGATAGATCTCCAGGTCGGCCAGCACTTCAGCGCGGCTCTTCTGGGTCTGGGTGATCGGATCGAGGTGGCTGTAGCTCTGCGCGAAGACCGGCGAAGCGGCGGCCGACAGGGCGATCAGGGCGGAGGCGATCAGGGTCTTGGTGGTGGTCATGATGGTTTCCTTTGAGAGAGCGTTGGATCAGGGTGTCTGGGGTCTTGGGCCGGCTTCGTTTGCCGATGACTGAAGGTTAGGCGCGGGCCTCGTTTGGATAAACGAGGCGCGTCGCAATGGGCCGTTGTGATCGCGGCAACAATCGCACGCGCTCTGCACAAAGCAAGACGCCCGGCATGAGCCGGGCGTCTTGCATGGGAGCGAACCGAAGGCGTCAGCCCGTGGATCGCTCCATCGACACAGCGCGACCTGCGACGTTCACTCGGCGGAGGCGACCCGTGTGTCGATCGAGTCGGTGCTGCGACGGCCAGTGATGTAGACAGTCGGCAGTTGCTCGCGCTTGACGGTGATCACCACCGGATCCAGCGTGACGATCGAGGCGCGCATCTCGCGCTGACCTTGTGCATGAGCGATCCCGAGGCCCAGGGCCAGCGCCGCGATGGCACCGAAGGCAACGGCCTTGACGGTGGTGCTGGTGGCGGAAGTGATGCTGAGGCGGGTGGCGTTCATGTCGATCTCCTGAAGGGGTTTGCTGTGTCGATGGAGTCAGTGTCGTCGTCGACCCGCCCGCTTGCGAGCGACAGGAGACGAAGCTGCACGGCGGCGGCGTGAACTGCATCTGCGGCAGACAAACGGGAGCGGCTGCTGATGGTCCCAATGGCAAACGCCGCCAGGACCTGCGTCCTGGCGGCGCTGAGCGGGGCGAGCTCAAGACTTATCGGGCCGACACGCCTTCCGTGACGGCGCCCTTGCCTTCCTTGGCCGCAAAGCGCTGCACCAGCTCGGCGTACTTCGGCGAAAACTTCAGCGCCGCGTAGCGGGCTTCAGCTTGGCTACGCTGGGTGGCGTTCAGCGCGAAGTCTTCAGTGCGGTCCACGGCGGCCAGGCCGGATTCGCGATAGATCTGCAGGTCGGCCAGCACTTCGGCGCGGCTCTTCTGGGTCTGGGTGATCGGGTCGAGGTGGCTGTAGCTCTGCGCGAAGGCCGGCACGGCCACGGCGGACAGGGCGATCAGAGCAGAGGCGATCAGGGTCTTGGTGGTGGTCATGATGGTTTCCTTTAAGAGAGCGTGGAGGTGGGTGTCTGGTATCGGGGCCGGCTTCGTCTGCCGTTGACTGAACAATAGAAGCCGGCCCGCTCTCCATAAATACGGGCGCAAGCAATGGACGGATGCAGGGGGGGCAACAATCCGATCCAAGACCCGCTCATTTCTGTCTCACGACATGCCCGCAATCAGCATCCTTGTAGATGGCGAACCGATCGCCACCGCCAACACCGAAGGCCTCAGCGTCTTGTCGGCCCACGTGCAGGGATCGCGAAGCGACGAGGAATTCGCGAGCGTGGACCTGCACGGCACCACGTCGGAAGAGTCAACCTTCCTGATCTGGATCGGCAGCCTGACGCTGCACGCAGGTCAGCAAGTCGAGGTGCGTTTCCTGGAGGTGGGCGAAACAGCGCCACCGGGCAAGACGATCGAGGAGCTGTTCCCCGATGGGCCCGACGACGAAGAACCGGACGACGAGCCGTCGGAGGCATCAGCGTTCGAGAAAATCCGTGCGAAGCCGCTTCATCGCGTGGGGTACAGACTGGCGTTCAGCAGCTCGTGCGGCGTTGCTTTCGAAGGCCGGACCGAGGAGGACGATCACGCCTTCGCGTTCCACGTCGCATGGAACATGCACCGTCCCGATCGCGCCCACCTGTCGTTGCACGCATACACGCTCGCTGAGCTGGAACGTCGCGCAACCCCTCGCGACATGGTGCGCGAATACCTTCATGCGCCACGCACTGTCACTCTGCGGGTTTCCGACTGATCCGCCTAGAGCCGTGACCCGAAGCTGAATCGCAAGAATCGCTCGTCAGAAAGCACAACGCCCGGCACGGGCCGGGCGTTTTTTGAGAGCGGCAGAGGCGGTGTCAGCCGGAGACTCGCTCCATCGATACAGCGCAAGCGTCAGGGCTTACTGGGCCGAAGCGATCTGGGCGGCGTCAGCCGAGGTGTCGCGGCGGCCGGTGATGTAGACGGTCGGCAGTTGCTCGCGCTTGACGGTGATCACCACCGGA
The DNA here is from genome assembly GCF_059416045.1 of Roseateles sp. GW821-FHT09G03. Taxonomy (NCBI): domain Bacteria; kingdom Pseudomonadati; phylum Pseudomonadota; class Betaproteobacteria; order Burkholderiales; family Sphaerotilaceae; genus Roseateles; species Roseateles sp. GW821-FHT09G03. The sequence goes on along the minus strand of NZ_JBWKOK010000010.1, from coordinate 39,650 downwards.
TCCAGCGTGACGATCGAGGCGCGCATCTCGCGTTGGCCTTGTGCATGAGCGATCCCCAGGCCGAGCGCCAGCGCCGCGATGGCACCGAAGGCAACGGCCTTGACGGTGGTGCTGGTGGCAGAAGTGATGCTGAGGCGGGTGGCGTTCATGTGGATCTCCTGAAGGCGTTTGCTGTGTCGATGAAGTCAGTGTCGTCATCGACCCGGCTGCTTGCGAGCCTCAGGAGACGAAGCTGCGCGGCGGCGGCGTGAAGTGCATCTGCGCCGGATAAACGGGAGCGGCTCGCGGCTGTCCTCAATGGCAAACGCCGCCAGGATCTGCATCCTGGCGGCGCTGAGCGGGTGACTTCAAGTCTCAGCGGGCGGACACGCCTTCCGTGACGGCGCCCTTGCCTTCCTTGGCCGCAAAGCGCTGCACCAACTCGGCGTACTTGGGCGAGGACTTCAGCGCCGCGTAGCGGGCTTCAGCTTGGCTGCGCTGGGTGGCGTTCAGCGCGAAGTCTTCGGTGCGGTCCACGGCGGCCAGGCCGGACTCACGATAGATCTGCAGATCCGCCAGCACTTCGGCGCGGCTCTTCTGGCTCTGCGTGATCGAATCGAGGTGGCTGTAGCTCTGCGCGAAGGCCGGCACGGCCACGGCGGACAGGGCGATCAGGGCAGAGGCGATCAGGGTCTTGGTGGCGGTCATGATGGTTTCCTTTGAGAGAGCGTTGGATCAGGGTGTCTGGGGTCTTGGGCCGGCTTCGTTTGCCGATGACTGAAGGTTAGGCGCGGGCCTCGTTTGGATAAACGAGGCGCGTCGCAATGGGCCGTTGTGATCGCGGCAACAATCGCACGCGCTCTGCACAAAGCAAGACGCCCGGCACGAGCCGGGCGTCTTGCATGGGAGCGAACCGAAGGGTGTCAGTCCGTGGATCGCTCCACCGATACAGCGCGACCTGCGACGTTCACTCGGCAGAGGTGACTTGCGTGTCGACAGCGTCAGCACTGCGACGGCCGGTGATATAGACCGTCGGCAGTTGCTCGCGCTTGACGCTGATCACCACCGGATCCAGCGTGACGATCGAGGCGCGCATCTCGCGTTGCCCTTGTGCATGAGCCATCCCGAGGCCCAGAACCAGCGCCGCGACGGCACCGAAGGCAACGGCCTTGACAGTGGTGTTGGTGGCGGAAGTGATGCTGAGGCGGGTGGCGTTCATGTCGTTCTCCTGAGGCGGTTTGCTGTGTCGATGGAGTCAGTGTCGTCATCGACCCGCCCGCTTGCGAGCGTCAGGAGACGAAGCTGCGCGGCAGCGGCGTGAAGTGCATCTGCGCCGGATAAACGGGAGCGGCTGTTGATGGTCCCAATGGCAAACGCCGCCAGGACCTGCGTCCTGGCGGCGCTGAGCAGGGCGAGCTCAAGACTTATCGGGCCGACACGCCTTCGGTGACGGAGCCCTTGCCTTCCTTGGCAGCGAAGCGCTGCACCAACTCGGCGTACTTCGGCGAGGACTTCAGCGCCGCGTAGCGGGCTTCAGCCTGGCTGCGCTGGGTCGCGTTCAGCGCGAAGTCTTCGGTGCGGTCCACGGCGGCCAGGCCGCACTCGCGATAGATCTGCAGGTCGGCCAGCACTTCAGCGCGGCTCTTCTGGCTTTGGGTGATCGGGTCGAGGTGGCTGTAGCTCTGCGCGAAGACCGGCGAGGCAGCGGCCGACAGGGCGATCAGGACGGAAGCGATCAGGGTCTTGGTGGCGGTCATGGCGGTTCCTTTGAGAGAGCGTGGAGGTCGGTGTCTGGAGTCGTTGCCGGCTTCGTCTGCCGTTGACCAAACAATAGAGGGCGGCTCGAATCCCATAAATGCAGGCGCCGGCAATGGGCGGTTGCTGACGCAGCAACAATCAATCGAGCGGCAACCGCGGGGGAGACCTCCGCTTCCCATCAGGCGATCCCCGCCGATGTCGCTTCGGCTCAGCCGCTAGAATCACCACCGCTCGCCGGCCTGTCCGGCGAGTTTCGCTAGGGGTGCTGGTCCGATCGATTCGTCGATGGAACGGCTGAGAAAGTCCCTTTGAACCTGATCGGCGGCTTCGGCCGCCAGGCCCGCAGGAGTCATGTCTTGCAGGCCCGAGGTAATCCTCGCGCAGGGAAGCATGCCTTCGACACGCCTCGTGTCCCGCACGCCGCCTTCTCATCGGCGTGCCCGGTTTGCCGACCTGCCATCGCATTTCTGGCTTCGGCACATCGATGGCAACTTCGTCCGCTCTGAATTCCTTCCCGCTGCACCGGCTCGTGATCGCGCTGATCGCCGGCGGCGTCTCGGTCCATGCCGTTGCGCAGTCGACGACGTCGACCGCCGCACCGGCCAACGCGTCGGCTAACCCGGCCACCAACACGTCGACGACCTCCCCTGCCCTGCCCAGCGTCGTCGTCAAGGGCACGTCCGAAGCGCCGGTGATGGTCGGCGGCTTCGGTGACACGCCGGTCGCGAAGCTCCCGATGCAGGCCAGCATCGTCAGCGCCGAGCAGCTCACCGATCGCGGCCTGTTCAACCTCGCCGGACTGACGCTGCTCGACGCGAGCGTGGGCGACTCGTACAACTCGGCCGGCTACGTCTCCTATCTGAAGATCCGGGGCTACGACCTCGACAACCGTTTCAACTACCGCCGCGACGGCCTGCCGATCAACGCGGAGACCGCGCTGTCGCTCGCCAACAAGAGCAGCGTCGAAGCCATCAAGGGCACGACCGGCATCCAGGCCGGCACCAGCGCCCCGGGCGGCCTGGTCAACCTCGTCGTGAAGCGTCCGACGGTGGAACTCACCAGCGTGCGCCTGGGCGTGAGCGAGCGCGGCACGATCGAGTCCGCGATGGACTGGAGCCACCGCTTCGGCGACGGTCACGGCAACGACAAGGCCTTCGGCCTGCGCGTCAACATCGAGGCCGCCAAGCTGCGCCCCGAGCTCCGCGACGCCGATGGCAGCCGCTGGTTGATGGCCGTCGCCGGTGACTGGCGCGTCACGCGCGACACGCTGGTCGAGGCCGAAGTCGAGATCAGCCGCCAGTCCCAGCCGAGCCAGCCCGGCTTCAGCCTGCTCGGCGACAAGCTGCCCGACGCGAAGGCCATCGATCCGCGTATCAACCTGAACAACCAGTCGTGGAGCCAGCCGGTGGTCTTCGAAGGCCGCACCGCCTCGTTGCGCGTGCAGCATCAGCTGAACGCCGACTGGAAGCTGCAGGCGCACGCGGCGATCCAGCGACTGGTGAACGACGACCGCCTCGCCTATCCGTTCGGCTGCACCGCGGGCGACGGCACGTATTACCCGAGCACCTACTGCCCCGACGGCACCTTCGACCAGTACGACTTCCGCAGCGACAACGAGCATCGCAACAGCGATGCGCTCGACCTGTCCGCACAAGGCAAGCTGCGCCTGCTGGGTGTCGAGCATCAGGTGACGACGGGCGTGCTCTTCTCGCGCTACAAGAGCCGGCTGCAAGGCCAGGCCTACAACTGGGCGGGCACCGGCAACATCTGGGGCACCCTGCCGACGGTGGCCGACCCGACGCTGGGCGCGACCAACACGGACCGCACCGAGCGCAGCACCGAGTTCTACTTCCGCGACGCGATGCAGTTCAGCGCGCAGTGGCAAGGCTGGCTGGGCCTGCGGCACACGCGGCTGAATCGCGATTCGTTCCAGGTCAACGTGCCCGCCGGCGAAGACAACCAGGCGACGAGCTACCGCCAGTCGGTCACGACGCCGTGGCTGGGCGTGAGCTACGCCATCGACCCGCAACTGCTGGCCTATGCGAGCTGGGGTGAAGGCGTCGAATCGGCCGTCGCGCCCAACCTGCCGATCTACGCGAATGCGGGCCGGCCGCTGGCGGCGATCCGCAGCAAGCAATGGGAGATCGGACTGAAGTCGGGCAGCCGCACGGTGGACTGGTCGATCAACTACTTCGACATCAGCAAGCCGGCGACGAACGACGTGCCGGTCGTGGTCGGCGGCGAAGACAAACTCGAGAGCCGCATCGACGGCAAGCAGAACCATCGCGGCGTGGAAGCGCAGGCCGACCTGAAGTGGACGGGCGGCGGCCTGATGGTGAGCGGCATGAAGCTGCACGCGCGCCGCGACGGCAGCGCGGATGCGACGCTCAACGGCCTGAAGCCGACGAACGTGCCGGAGACGGTGCTGAAGCTGCAGGCGCGGCACAGCGCGGGCCTCCCGGGGCTGGAGCTGCAGGCGGGCGTGGTCTACGAAGGCAAGCGGATGGTGGTGCCGGACAACTCGGTGGCGATTCCGAGCTGGACGCGACTGGACCTGGGCGCGCGCTACGAGCAGAACGTCGGACGGCAACTGCTGATCTGGCGCGTGGGCGTGGACAACGTGACGGACCGTCGTGCGTGGCGTGAGTCGCCTTATCAGTACGGTCACGTCTACCTGTACCCGCTCGCCAATCGCACATGGCGGGCGTCGGTGGAGTGGGTCTTGTGAGGGTCTGATTTTTCTGTGTATACTCTTAGGCTCTGATCCCCGATAGCTCAGTCGGTAGAGCGCCGGACTGTTAATCCGTAGGTCCCTGGTTCGAGCCCAGGTCGGGGAGCCAAGATCAGACAACGAAGGTCTCCGGACCTTCGTTTTATTTCAGCCAGTGTCCTACCGAAGATGCTGGCCCAAGAATTCAGGTCGATTGGATCTGAGCAGACTTTTCCTCGATAGCTCAGTCGGTAGAGCGCCGGACTGTTAATCCGTAGGTCCCTGGTTCGAGCCCAGGTCGAGGAGCCAAAATTGAAGCCCCGTCATCGCGAGATGCCGGGGCTTTTTCTTTTGGCGCGATGTAAGGGCCTCTCCGGAACACCCCTTCTGCACGTTTCGCCTATGCTCGGCCAAAACTTGGAACGAGACATAGTCAGACAGGGAACAGCCCGCAAAACTAGTGTCGAATACCATCTATTCCAAGAGTGATAAACGGAGGGACGTATGTTCAGGACAATCATCCTCGCAATGCTGATAGGCCCGTGGGCCTCTTTTTTCGCCCACGCCATTGGCGACAGTGGCGGCTGTGGGGACTTTCCAAGAGGGCCACTCGGCCTTGCCTTGAGATCAGGCTCGCCCCTGGATGTTGATACAGAAATCCTTAAAATGGTCAATGCGCAGGCGCCACGTATCAGCCTCTCATATCGACGCGACCAAGCGATTCTGGACTTGATTCAGGGTTCGTACAAGAAGTCGCCGGCGTGTGCGCCGGGCGCGCTACTCCCATTCGCAATCGAAGCGGGCAATTTGGAAGTTGTACGCCATCTTTTAGGTAAACCGCTCGGTGTTTCACCTCAGTTCCCACCGGATATCCTCTTCAATTGCGAAGGTCGTCGATTTCATCTCCCCGAAACGCAGACATCCGCCGCTGCACGGCGCAACACATATGCAGTTCTGATCCAAGAATATGGGGCAGACGTGCATGCCCTATATGGTCGTGAATCATTGCTGACATATTGCAAGGACCCCGAGTTGATTGAGCTCTTTATTGAGTCCGGCGCGCACGTCGACAGGGAACTTCAATTCGTCACGGGACCGTGGACTGCCTTGCAGGTAGCCATTCTCGACGCACTTCAATTTGAAGAAAATGGCTATACCGCCAAGCGGCTTCATGCCCTTGAACGTATTAAGCTGTTTATTCGCCATGGGTCAGCGCCGATCAGTCAAAAAGATCGGGATTTGATCCAAAAATCCTGCAGCCGGGAACCCCAGTGGAAACCCAAGACCTGCCAGGAACTCCGAGCATTAGGCTTGGCGGGCCCGCCAGCCGACTTACAGGAAGAATAATTCCCTGGGCTCACAACGAGCCTGGATTGAAGTCCCATTCGTGCAAGCGAGTGGGGGGTTTTCTTTGTCTCCGACCGGCGCTGGCACGGCCAGCTTCCGCTGACCTTTGTCACCTCCCTCGCGCTTTTGGCTGAAGAGAATCCTCGTCATCTCAGGAAAGGCGCACGATGGACGAACAGCCCACACCGAAAGTCGAGCAGCAGGTCGAAATCGACATGAAGACGGAATCGATCTCCCTGGGCGCGCTCCGGTTCCTGGTCTCGGGCACCTTGCACTTCGTGGCTATCGGCCCCCTCGTGGCTGCGCTGGGCTTCATCGTCTACACAGGCTTCAACCTGGCAGACAACGCGTTTCCGCTGTTCTCGGTCACGCTCTTCAGCTACCTCATCGGTCTTCCATACGCGCTCCTGTACGGGTTCCTTTGCTGCCTCGTGCTGCTCGCATTGACGGCGATCTGGCCCGCCCTTGCCCACTCAAGTCGCCCCCTCACGCAATGCGCAATTGCCATCGCTGTCGGATTCGGGGTGACGGGCGTGCTTCAGTGCCTGCGGTACGTCCCCGCGCTGTTGCGAGGCGCCCTCACAGTGGACGAGGCATGGGGGAGGACAGACCTGGCACTCGTGTTCGCCATCTATCTGAATCCCACGCTGGTGGCTGCAGGCTTCGTTGGATGGAAGTTGGTCCCGAAGCTGCGGAAGGCTCACCGTGAGCTGCCCCTGACTCCTTCAGGGGCGGGAACGCAGCGGGCGTGAGATCGATCGGCGGTTCAGAACACCCTTCGCAACACCTGCAGTCAACTGCTTCGTCCCGCCGTGCGTTCGATTCGTTTCAGGGAGACATGAAATGCAGAAGATCCATCTGGCTGTCATCGGCGGATTGCTCGCCGTTTTGGCCACGACCGGAGCCCACGCCCAAGTCTGGAAATGCACCACCGCCGACGGCAAGACCCATTATTCGGACCAGCCCTGCGCGGCCAAAGGCGAGCAGATGAAGTCGCACGCGCTACAGAGCAATGTCATCGACACGTCTGCGGACCGTGCTGCGGCGGAGCGCGCCAGAGCAGCCGCTGAACAGCAGCAACAGCAGCAGCAAGCCAACGCGGCTCAACCCACCGCGCAGACCGCCCCATCCAACTACTGCCCTTCCGACCGCGACATCGCCGCGATGGAGACCAAGGCCAGCTCCATCTCGCTGAGCGCCGATGCCAAGCGTTTCGTCCAGGACGAGATCCGCCGCGCGCGCCAGTGCCAGAAGGGCCAGGGCAGCTACTCCGCTTCGGATTGGAACGTGAGCAAGCAGGCCGTCGACGCTCAGAGCAGCCTGACCGGCGGCGCCGACGCACGCCGTCGCGCCGAGGCGATGCACAGCGCCGCCAACGCCAGCGAGGGCGACCGCATCGCGCGTCAGCGCGAAGTCGACGACCGCAACGCCCAGCGGCGGCTGAACCAGCAACAACCGCAGCGCGATCGCTGAGGTCGGATGAGATCCCGGCTGCCGCTCAATGCGTCAGCCGACTCTTCCGCCAAGCCAGATAGCTGACCAGTTCCGCGAGCGGCAGGAACCCCTCGTCATCGGGGTCCGGCGGAGTTTCGCAGACCTCCACCAGGTCGACGTCCGTCGCGGCCGCCTTCTCTCCGAGCGCGGTGTCCAGGATCAGCAGCAACCCGTTGGCGAATTCCTCTTCCTGGTCGTCGTTGAAGCCAGGAACCGCGACGCGCAGGCCGAGCACCTCCGGCGCTTCGGGATCGACCAGCGGCTCGAACCACATGTCTTCCGGGTTCAGTTCCAACCCTCGATATCCGATGCTGAAGCCGAAGCCCATCGCCGGCTTCAACGCCACCGCCGTCCATCCCGGCAACTCCGGCGCCACCGAGACCATCGCCTCGACCAGCGGGAACAGCTCCCAGTCGCCTTGAGCGGTGATCACCAACTCGCGGTCCTCTTCGCTGGCCGCCGAGACCTCGAACCACAAGCCCTCATTCACTGCTTGAAGGCGTGCGAGCAGTTCATCCCAGAAGGGATCGTCCGGCGATTCCAGGGCATTCAGGTCCGACTGGCGCGACACCAGCCAAGCCCAGAAGGCGTTGATCTTCTGAGGGTCGAGGTCGACGTCGAGGTGGTCTTGCATGCGGGGCTCCAATCCGCGCGATTGTGCCGTCGGCGCAAGGCGTCAACGCCCTCTCGTCAACAACTCCCGCCACCGCCCCCAATCCTTGGTGACCGGCGGCAACGCCAGCACGAACAGCACCGCCGCCAGCGGCACCACGCACACGAACCCGAGGTACTTGAACCCGAGCGCCCCCGCGCCCCCGCCGAGCACGAACGCCGCCAGCAGGCCACCCGCCCGGATCGCCCGCTGCCGGTCATGCCGCACCGCCGCGCGCCTCACCGACGGCTGCCGGTTCCAATAGAGCATCTTGCCGAGCTCCATCCCGAGGTCGGTGATGTTCCCCGTCATGTGGGTCGTGCGGACGCTCCCGCCCGAGGTCTTGGATCCCACCGCGTTCTGCAGTCCCATGATGAACGCCAGCAGCAGCACCGTCAGCGGCACGGCGAACGGCGTGTGCCAGGTCAGCGTGATCGCCCCCATCAGCCCGAACGGGAACAGCAGCGCCGCCTCCAGCATCAGCGGCAGCGCGTAGACGCTGCGCAGGCCGTGCTGCCGCGCCCAGTTCACCATCACCGCGCACACCGCCGCGCCGGCCAGGAAGGCCAGGATCGCCCCCAGCGCGTTCAGCACCAGCGTCCCCTGCCCCATCACCGCGCCGTCCGCCAGTTGCGAGGCGAAGCCCGTCATGTGCGAGGTGTAGCGCTGCAGGACCAGGAACCCGCCCGCGTTCACCGCCCCCGCGTTGAACGCGAGCAGCAGCCCCAGCGCCTGGTTCGTGGACGGCGCGCGATGGCGGCTCGTCAGGTGCAGCAGTCGCCTCACGGCGCCTCCCGATGTCGATCAGAGTGCGACCGATGATACGGGCGCTCCGGCGCCTGCTCAGGGCGTCGCGGGCTGGCCGGTGAGCTTCGCGCCGTATTTGGTCAGCGTCTTGTGCAGCCGGCCGAAGTCGATCGGCTTGACGAAGTAGTCGTCGAAGATCAGATCCTCGGCGGACTCGAAGTCCGTGTTCAGCGGCGTGCCGCTGACCGCGATCGCGATCAGCGCCGGCAGGCTCAGCTTCAGCCGTCCCGTCAGGTGCCGGCCGTCGGCGTCGGGCATGTCGATGTCCGTGATCAGGATGTCCGGCTCCCACTTCAGCCCGATGCCGATCGCCTCCAACCCGCTGCGTGCGACCCGCAGTTCGAAGTGGTAGACCGTGAGCAACTCGCGCAGCAGATCCAGCGAATCCGGCTGGTCATCGGCGACCAGCACCTTGAGGCGTTCCGACATGGCTTGGCAGAAATGACAGTTGGGGCGGCTAGAGCAAGCGGCGAGCCTGCTCCGGCGCGAGAGCCGCGCCGGCAACGAGGACCATTCTTCCACCAGACGTCCGCGGGAGTAGGATCGACAGGTTTCTGAAAGCGCTTTCCCATGAAGAGAAAGAAGCCCCTCCTGTCGACGTCCAGCGAGGTCACGCTGGGCATGGTGGCCACCGCCAGCGGCGTGTCGCCGAGCACCGTCTCGCGCGTCCTCAGCGGCGCCGCGCAGGTGAGTTCGGACAAGGCCGAGCGCGTCCGTCGCGCGATCGACCAGTTGGGCTTCGTCCCCAACACCATCGCCCGCGCGCTCGCGGATGGTCGGACGTTCAACGTCGGGCTGCTCGCGCAGTACTTCGAAAGCCCGTTCTACGCGCTGATGCTGCGCGGCATCGAGGAAGTGCTGACGCCCGCCGGCTACGGACTCGTGGTGGCGAGCGGGCACTGGCAGCCGGATGAAGAGCAGCGCTGCATCGCCTCGCTGCGATCGCGGCGCGTGGACGGGATCATCGTGTTGACCGGCGGCCTGAGCGATGAGTTCCTCGCCGCGCTTGCGCGGGAGCTGCCCGTCGTCGTGACCGGCCGCGCGCTGCAGGCGGACGGACTTCATGCGCTGAAGACGGACGACCTCGAAGGCGCCCGCGTGGCGACGCGGCATCTGATCGAGCGGGGTCACACACGCATTGCCTTCATCAGCGGCGATCCGGCGCACGCGGATTCGTCCGAGCGCGAGCGCGGCTACCGCGCAGCCTTCGCCGAAGCGGGTCTCGCCGTCGACGAGTCCCTCATCGGCAGCGGCAACTATTGCGAAGTCGGCGGCGCCACGGCGATGACGCGGATGCTCGATCACGGCGCACAGTTCACGGCGGTCTTCGCCGCCAACGACCAGATGGCGGCCGGCGCCGCGCGCGTGCTGCACAGCCGCGGCTTCCGCGTGCCGGAGGACGTCTCGCTCGTCGGCTACGACGACCTCCTGAACACCGCGCATGCCAGTCCGCCGCGCACGACGGTCGACGTCCACATCGCCGAACTCGGCCGTCGCGCGGCGTCCGCGATGCTGGACCTGTTGCGCACCGGCGGCTCGTCGGTCGAGCCGCCCGCGCCGCAGCTGATCGTGCGGGAGTCGACCCGGCGCCTCCAGTCGACGGCAGCGAGCGCCTGTTGATCAGCCTGCGAATGGGCCAGGAGCGCGGCCCGTCGCCATCAATGAACTGAGCTGAACTTCCCTTGCTTTTCGTCAACTGCCCGTCACAAAACCTCGGCAGAATGCAATGCATCCGAGGCAACAACCGGCTGCACTACTGGGCAGAAAGCTGGAACCCGTCACCAGCGTCACGGATACCCTATTCAGAAACGAAGCCACCCACTGGGTGGCTTCTTTCATTGGGGATCGCGGCAGTGATCAGCGCCCGCAATCCCCCAGGCGAAGGGCCTGATCCCCGGGGTTTCCCCACCCCTCCGTCGCGCCCGCCCATCACCTTGGGTAAAGAACTTTGAAAGTCCACGCTCACCTCCGTCACGAAACGTACAGCGTGCGATCCTTTCGACCGATCCGCGACGACACGCCTTCCGCCGTCGTCCGCGACCTCCCCACAACCCTGTTTCGCGCTTCCGTCCCAGCCATCGCCAGATCGGGCCGCGCTTGCTCCTGCCATTGCTCATTCGATGACAAGCACCCGCCGACCTGCCCTGCATCCCCTGTCCTTCGCCCTGATGCTGGGCCTGAGTGCCTCCGCCTGGTCCCAGACCACGCCCCCCGCCCCCGCCTCCCCGCCCGCGAAAGCCCCCGCCCCGACGCCTGAGCGCTCGCGTCCCGCCGCACCGCCGCCCGCCACCAAGCAGGCCGACAGCCCCACGCAGCTCGACCGCGTCGAGGTCCAGGGCACCTCGCGCGACGACGACCAGCGGCGCGCCTCCACCGCCTCCAAGATCATCATCGGCCGCGAGGAGATCGAACGCTACGGCGACTCCACCATCGGCGAAGTGCTCAAGCGCCTGCCCGGCGTCACCACCGGCGGCCGCCCCGGCCGCGGCGGCGAGGTCCGCATGCGCGGCATGGGCGGCGGCTACACCCAGATCCTCGTCAACGGCGAACGCATGCCGCCGGGCTTCTCGCTCGACGAGCTCCCGCCCGAACAGATCGAACGCATCGAGGTCATGCGCGCCCCCACCGCCGAATACGGCGCGCGCGCCATCGCCGGCACCATCAACGTCGTCCTGCGCGAAGCCATCCAGCGACGGCTCAACGAGGTCCGCCTCGCCACCGCCTTCGAACGCGACCACGTCACGCCGCACTTCAACTGGACCCGCAACGACAAGATCGGCGACAACGGCGACGCCTACAACTTCACCGTCAACGCGATGCAGCACAAGCGGCTGGACGACATCGACTCGCAGTCCTTCACGCAGCGCTTCGACACGGCCACCGGCGCGCCCCAGAGCCAGACCCTGCTCCAGACCCGCGGACAGACCGCCGACGAGCGCAAGTCGCTCAACATGACCGGTCGCCTGCAGCTGCGCCTGGACGGCGGCGACACCATCGCCCTGCAGCCCTTCGTGATGGTCAACCGCGGCAGCGGCGGCAGCAGCTCCCGGCAGACCCAGTCCGCGGTGCCCGACGAGAACGCCTTCGAACGCATCAAGTACGACACCGCCACGAACGACAGCACCAGCCGCTCCGCGATGGCGCGTCTTAACCTGCAGTGGAACAAGCGCATCGACGAACGCACCCGCATGGAAACGCGCCTGGGCGCCGGGCGCATGACGATGAACAGCAGCGCCCATCGCGAGGAAGACCTCGACGCCACGCCCGGCGTCTTCTATCGCACGCAGGACGACACCACGAAGAGCCGCGACACGCAGTGGAGCGTCAACCTCAAGCTCACGCATCAGATGGAGAACGAGCACAACCTCGTCGCCGGCGTCGAGGGCGAAGGCACCGAGCGCAACCAGACGCGCGGCTGCTATGAGGTCTTCGGCCAGAACATGCGCGGCAACAACTGCGCGTTCCTCGCCGACTTCGGCGAGAACGTCAGCGCCTCCACGCGCCGTCTCGCCGTCTACGGTCAGGACGAATGGAGCGTCGGCAAGCAGTGGGGCTTCTATGCGGGCCTGCGCTGGGAAGGCATCCAGACCGACAGCACCAACAACCAGGGCCCGGTGAAGAACACCTCCAGCGTCCTCACCCCGCTGCTGCATGGTGTCTACAAGATCGACGAGAAGAGCCGCGAGCAGATCCGCGCCAGCCTCACGCGCAGCTACAAGGCGCCCAACCTGAACGACGTCATCGGCCGGCTCAGCATCAACAACCAGTTCACCTGCCAGCCGCCGGACGTCCTCTGCGGTCCCAACCTGATCAACTATCCGGACCGTTTCGGCAACCCCGACCTGAAGCCCGAGATGGCCACGGGTGTCGAGATCGGTTACGAGAAATACCTTTCGAAGGGCGGCCTGCTCAGCGCCAATTTCTTCTACCGCCGCATCACCGACCTGATCCGCAGCCAGGCGCAACTCGAGACCGTGCCCTACGCCACCGAGCAACGCTGGGTCATCCGTCCGCGCAACATCGGCAACGCGAAGACCTACGGGGTTGAGCTCGAGGCCAAGTTCCGCCTCGACGAATACCTGACCGACGCGATCCCGGTCAACGTGCGCAGCAACCTCTCGCTGTTCCATTCGGCGGTGGACGGCATCCCCGGCCCCAACAACAAGCTGGACCAGCAGCCGCGCTACACGGCCAACCTCGGCGCCGACTACCGGTTGCGCTCGGTCCCGCTGACGCTGGGCGCGTCGCTCAACTACACGCCGACGACGCTGCTGCAGCAGAGCGACCAGGTCCTCAACGACATCGACAAGAAGCGCGTCATCGACCTCTCCGCGATGTGGACCTTCTCGCCCACCGTGGCCGTGCGCGTCGCCGCCAGCAACCTCGTGCCGCTGACCTTCGGCAACGGCAGCATTGCCACGACGCCGGGCCGCATCGTCACCAGCGAGAGCACCGGCCGCAGCTTCACCGTGTGGACCGTGCGCCTCGAACTGAAGGTCTGAGGACGCAAAAAAGGCTGCCCGCGGGGGCAGCCTGAAAAATGCGGAGCGAGAGGGCCTCCGCGAGGGCGACGGGGCTGCAGGTGCCAGCCCCAAGGAGTCAACTTGTCAGCGGCGCGCCTGGCTCGGGGTCAGGTCTTGTGCCTGGCTCAGGAACTTGCCGCCGATCGCATGGCTGGCCGGTGCCCACACGGTGGCGCCGACGCCCAGCACCAGCAGGGCCAGGACCGTCCATGTCAGCGGCGACGTGCGGCGGCGCGCGATCGGCCGCGGCGGGCGCGAGCCCGTGCGCGCGGGACGCAGCTGCGACGGCAGCTTGTATTCCTGCAGGCGATGCACCCGCACCGCCTGTTTGCTGCCGTCACTTCTGGACACAACCTCGAAGCTCAGGCGCTCCCCTTCCCGCGGCGGCTGGCCGTCCATCGGGAAGGCCGACACATGCACGAACAGGGCATCGCCGCCCTGCTCCGGCTTCATCATCCCGTGGCCGCGCTCGGCGTACCAGCTCTCCAACGTGCCATCGAATCGCATGATCTGATCCCCCATCGTGTAGAAGCCCGACGAGCCCCCGCAGGCTCGTGACCTGCGAGAGGCGTCCTGGACCGGGCGTTTCTCGCTCTGTCTGGACAAAAAGGCCCGGCACTTGGCCGGGCGCTTTCTGCTTGTGGGGGCATCCTGCCTATGCCGGCGCGAGGCGCGGCAACAGCCTGTAAACCGTGCAACTTCGCACGGATTTAATTCTTCAAGCCGGGCTTCAGGTACTTGTCGAGGAATTCGAGCATCTTCTGGTTGGCCTCGATCTGGTTCTTCTTCTTCGAGAAGCCGTGGCCCTCGTCGTCGAAGACCACGTACTCGACCGGCACGCCGTTGTTCTTCACCGCGTCGACGATCTCGTCGCTCTCCGGCTTGATCACGCGCGGATCGTTCTTGCCCTGGATCACCAGCAGCGGCTTGCGGATCTCCTTGGCGTGGAACAGCGGCGAGGTCGCGACCAGGAAGTCCTTGTCCTTCACCGGATCGCCGATCTCCAGGTACAGCGCCTTGCGGAAGCTCTCCCAGTACGGCGGGATGGACTCCAGCGTGCGCAGCCAGTTGGACACGCCGAAGATGTCGATGCCGACCTTGAAGGCCTCCGGCCGGAAGGCCATCGCCGCCAGCGTCATGTAGCCGCCGTAGCTGCCGCCCATGATGCCGATGCGCTCGGGATCGATGACCCCGGTGCCGGCCAGGTAGGTCTTGGCCTCGATGCAGTCCCACAGCGGCTCGCGGCCGTGCTTGCCGTCGTCGGCGGTGAAGAAGGTCTTGCCGTAGCCGGAGCTGCCGCGGTTGTTGATGCCCAGCACCGCGTAGCCGTGGTTGACCAGGTACTGCACCATCGCCGCGTAGCCGCGCGTGGTCTGGCCGCCGGGCCCGCCGTGCACCATCACCACCGCCGGCACCTTGTTCGTCGGCGACGCCTCCTTCGGCTCGTAGTAGACCGAGGGGATCACCATCCCGTCGAACGAGCGGAAACGCACGATGCGGCCTTCGACGAGTTCTTCCGGATCGATGTCCTTGGACAGCGTGCGCGTCAGCTGCTTCACCTGCTTCGTCCCGAAGTCGTAGACGTAGAGGTTGCTCGGCGAGCGGTCGCCGTTCAGGTAGAACGCCATGCGCTGGCTGCTCTTCGAGAAGGTCACGCCGCGCAGCTCGCCGCCGGGCAGCTTGGGCAGCGTCACCGGCTTGCCGTCGGCGGTCTGCACGATGCGCAGTTCCAGGCTGGCGTCGGCGTTGACGCCGGTCACGCGGTAGCGGCCGTCGCGCGAGTAGCTGCTGTAGACGATGTCCCAGTCCGCCTTCTCCAGGTCGCGCTTCTGGCCCGAGGCCAGGTCATAGGCGATCAGGCGCTGGAACTCCGAGCCTTCATTCGACAGGATCAGCAGCGTCTTCGATTCCGGATCGAAGTCTGTCGTGCTGAACGAGGCCACGCCCTGGTGCGGCGTCAGGTGCTTGGTTTCCTTGGACTGCGTGTCGTACAGGTAGACGTCCGAATCCGCCGTCGTGTTGGTCTTGCCCAGCGCCACCCAGCGGCCGTCGCCGCTGACGTCGAACACCGCGTTGCCGTCGTTGTTCTGGTAGATCAGCGTGCGGGCGTAGGTCTTCGCGTCGTAGCGGTAGACGTCGATGTAGCGCGCGTCGCGCTCGTTGGTCGTGACGAAGAAGGCGTCGCCGTCGCGGCTCCAGCCGGAGAAGCCGGCCTTGACCTTGTCGCCGGGGGTCAGGTCTCGCTCGCTGCCGTCGAGCTCGCGCACGATCAGGTGGTTGTTCTCGTTGCCGCCCTGGTCGCGGGTGAAGAGTACGCGGTCGTCATTGCGGAAGTAGCTGACGGCGTAGTGGCTCTCCGTCGTCGACTTGGTCAGCGCCACCGGCTCGCCGCCGTCGACGGACTGGCTGTAGACGTTGAAGATCCCGGTCGCATTGCTGCTGAACAGGATGCGGCGCTCGTCCTGCGAGAACGACGCGCCGCGGACGGAGGTCGTCGCCATGAACTGCTCGATCGTGTAGGGCTTGGCCGGGCGCGGCTGCGCGGGCCTGGCCTGCGCCTTCGCCGTGGCGGCGGTCGCGGGGGTCTTCGCGACCTTCTCCGTCGCGGCCAACGCCGGCATCGCCGTCGCGGCCGTCAGTGCCAAGCACAGGGCCGTCAGCGCCAGACGCGACACGCCCATCGGGGACAACTTCGTCATCGGGGATCTCCTCTCCTGATCGGTCCCGGGGACGTCCCGGGAACAGCGCACTTTATGCCGGGGGCAGGACTTGCCAATCCTCCGCAGACGACACGCTGATCGAGCCGACAAACGGTGCAATGCGCTGGCCGAGTTGCAACCGCGCCGGAATGCGAAGGAAGCAATACGAGGGGAACCACCAGCGCCATGAGCGCGGGAGGGTCGCGATACTCCGCCGCCTTGGGGAGGAAATATGAATAAATGTAAAGCGCGAATGAGCGCTCTGGTTGCGCTCGCCTTTCTTCAGTCGACGACGGCAATGGCCGCTGCGACTGAGAAGCCCTTGCCGACGGTTCCCGTGGAATCACCGGAAGCGCCACCCGTGCCCGACGCCACTCTGCCTACGTCCGTCACCGATGGCACTCGCCCGCCTCCGCCGTTGCCTCCGGACCGCCCACCCGCCGGGCGTGACATCACCGATGGCGGCGCCGGCCCCGGCGGCAGTGACCCCTCACCGGGCCAGCAGCAAGCGGCGCCAGCAAAGGACAACGCCAAGGCAGAGAACCCGTGCGAAGGCGATGGGAAGGGAAAGAACCCCACCACCGGCAACCCCGTCATCATCGCCACTGGCGAGAAGATCAAGACCGAGGTCGATTTCACCTCCGCCGGCCTTTACGGTCTGAGCCTCTCTCGTCATTACCGCAGCATGCCGGCGACCTACGGCGCCAATGGCATGTTCGGCCCTAAGTGGTTTTCCAGCCTGTCGACGCTGAAGCTCATGACCGCCGGGCAGGTCAACAATCCGGACTGGGGAATCATTCCGCAGACGGTGAACCTCTGGAATGCCGACGGCTCGCGTGAACACTATCGGTTGATCCCGAGTGCGTCAGACCCCTTCATCTACACGACAGGCGCCGCGAGTGGCGGCACCTTGGAGTACCTGCCGTACTACGGCTATCTGCTGACAAAGGGTCAGACCGTCTATTTCTATTCGGACGACGGCTACCTGCAATCGGTGACTGGTCCTCAAGGTCAACGGACGCAACTGCAATACGGCGCGCCTGGGCAGGTCAGCACGATCACGAACACAGTCGGGCAATCCGTGGTCTTCGAATGGTCGGCGGGACATGTCACCGCGGTGACCGATCCTGCCGGCAATCGCTGGACATACGGCTACGACGGCAACGGCATGCTGGCGTCCGTGACTTCGCCCGGGCCCAATCCCGACATCAGGACGTATCACTACGAAAGCCCGGTGGGCCCGACGTTCCTGACCGGCATCTCGATCAACGGCATCAGGCACACGACCTATGCCTACTACGGCGATCAGCGCGTCAGCTCGAGCGGTACCACCAACGGGGAAGCGCGCGACACCTTCACCTACAACACCGGCAACAGCACGGTGACCGTGACCGATCGCGCCGGACAGCCGACGACCTACGCCTATCAATGGACGGGCGACGCCTATCGGCTCATCAGCACCTCGCAGGCCCAGACCAGCAGTTGCGCATCGAGCATCGCGTCGATGGGCTATGACGCCTATGGCTACGTCAATCTCTCCGTCGATCGCAAAGGCAACCGGACGGAGTACCAGAACGACAGCGCCGGCAAGCTGATGAAGGCGATCTACGCCGCCGGCACAACGGACAAGCTGTCGCAAGTGAACACCTGGTCCGGCAATCGTCTGAGCGAGACGACGTTCCTCAATGCCAACGATCTGGCTTATCGCAAGATCAAGTACACCTACGTATCGTCTGGATCCGCGAGCGGGGAGTTGGAGACACAAACTGTTGTTGATCTCCTCACGTCCCGGGAGAGAAAGCTCACCTACGGCTACACCTTCCATCCGAGCGGCGCATTGGCCCAGCGCTCGACGACGGTCACGCTACCGGCCGGCCCCGTCACCACGAGCGTCAACTATGACGCCTCTGGAAATCTTGCATCGACGGTCAACTTCGCGGGACAGACCTCGACCTGGTCGTCGTACAACGGCCTGGGAAAGCATGGTCGATTCACCGACGTCAACGGCGTGAGCATCGACTATCTGTACGACGCGAAGGGCAATCAGACTCAGCGGACTCAGCGCCTGCCGACGGGTAATCGGACGACAACGATCGCCTACAACAACAATCGGCAGCCGGAAAAGATCCAGAATGCCGACGGCACTGGCACGACCATCTTCTACAACAGCGCAATGCGCGCCATTTCCGTAGGAGACCTGTTTGGGGATAGCGTCCAGTTCGACATTTGGATCGAATCGAACTCTGAAGAGACTTCGTCGTATCGGGAGCGGCCGTACCTGAGTGGTCAAACTTTGGCCTCTCGCGCGGGCGGGAAGTTTTCGAGCCGCCTGTATAGAGATAGCCGTATGCGCGACTGGAAGCGTTCGGGCAACAACGGGCAACTCTGGACTTATGGCTATGACGCCAACGACAACCTCACATCGACGACGGACGCCGTAGGAAACACGCAAAGCTTCAGCTACGACAGCCTGGATCGTCTCAAGACCAGCGAGACGGGGGATCACGGGGTCACGGCGTTCGGTTACAACGCCGAAGGACAATTGGCGACAGTGCAGGATCCACGAGGCCTGACCACGAGCTATGAGAGCAACGGCTTCGGTGAACGTACCAAGGTGACCAGTCCGGATACCGGCGCCACGACCTTCGGTTACGACGCGGTCGGTCGGTTGCAGACGATGACGCGCGCCAATGGCGTTGCAACGACGTTCAGTTGGGACACCCTGAGTCGAATGACCAGTCGATCTTCGGGCGGCGTGACCGAGACACTGGCGTACGACCAAGGCTCCTATGGCAAGGGACGGCTGACGGGTTTCAGCGATGCCTCGGGATCGACGTCCTACATCTACAACGCGGACGGTCAGCTGTCGTTCCAGGGCGTGAATGTGGCGGGACAGGATTTCGGCTTCTCATGGAGATACGACACATTCGGTCGCCCCATCAACATGACCTACACCAACGGGATCTCGCTGAGCTATACGTATGACAACCGCGGGCGCGTGAGTCGTATCAGCAGCAATCACACGGGAGCCTGGTCGACGCTGGCGGATCAATTCCTCTATCAACCCGCGACGGCACGCGTCTTCGGGTGGCGCTTTGGAAATGGACTGGCCCGCATGGTGACCCTCGACCTGGATGGACGCATCATGGCGTTGTCGAGTCCGGGAGTTCACGGCTTGGATTTTTCGTATTACGCGACGGACACGGTCCAGCAGATCGCAGACAGCATCTACCCCAATCAGACGGCTTCGTTCGGATACGACGCCACGGATCGACTCACCAGCGTGGCACGCAGCGGCGACGACCAGAGCTTCGTTCTGGACAAGATGGGCAATCGGACCAGCTATACGAGACAGGGCAACAGCGCAGCTCTCACCCTGCAGCCGTCGACCAACCGGCTCGCATCGGTCGGCGGCTCGCAATGGAGAAACATGGGTTACGACGCGATGGGCAACCTGTCAACGGAAAGTCGGTGGGATGGCGCACGCGGATACGGCTACGACGCTTTCAATCGGCTCTCGAGCGTGACCGTCAACGGTGTGACGGTGGCCCAGTACGCGAGCAATGCCTTCAATCAGCGGGTCTACAAGCACACCGCCCAAGGAGACACGCGCTACTTCTATTCGCCCTCAGGAGACTTGATCTACGAGGCGGGGCCACAACAGACGACGATGTACATCCGGGCGGGAGGGGAGTTGCTCGGCATCTTCCGCAACGGACAGTTCTATGCCAGCCACAACGACCATCTGGGACGTCCTGAAGTGCTGACCAACTCCTCTGCGCAAGTCGTGTGGCGCGCGGTGAACTCGGCGTTCGATCGTCAGGTGGTGACGGACTCCGTCGGTGGACTCAATGTCGGATTCCCCGGTCAGTACTGGGACCAAGAGACGGGGCTTTGGTACAACTGGAATCGGTATTACGACTCCATGTTGGGCAGATATACGCAGAGTGATCCAATCGGCCTGTCCGGAGGAATCAACACGTATGGTTATGTGGAAGGCAATCCAATTCACCGCGTGGATCCAGACGGACTGCTCTTCATGTCCACTGTTGGTGGCGTTCAACGCGGGACGACGCTCGGACAGGCCGCGACCTACGGTGTCGCAGGGAATGCTGCAATGACGGCGGGGGCGATTGGATCGATTGGGAGTGCTTCAGCGGCCTATGGTGCCTACGCGTACTTCGGTCTACTGCCCGCAGCGGCGCGCACTGCTATCTCTGTCGCGCGAGGAATCGATGAAGCAGCGCTCCCTCCACCGATTCCGCCGCGGCCTCCTCTGATTCCTCGTCCTCCTATCTGCAGACCCGGTGATCCGACGCCCCCACCACTTCCGGAATGGATCAAGCCAACAGGACCATGAAGCCCCATTCCACAACCGACGATCTCGCGGCTGCCGAATCGGCGTATCGAAGGCATGACTTCGCAGCGGCCTTCGCCCTCTACTCGCAGCTCGGCGAGGAAGGCCACGTCGACAGCCAGCTGATGGTGGCCTGGCAACTGCTCAATGGTCTTGGCGTCGCCCAAGATGAAGCGGGCGCCGCGCGTTGGTTCGAGCGGGCGGCGGCGCTCGGCTCGCCGCAGGGCAACTTCTATTGCGGCCGCTATCTCACTCGCTCAGGCCGGCACCAGGAAGCAAGAGCTCGCTACGCCATGGCGGCGGAAACGGGCCACTTGCCGTCGCTGTTCTGGCTCGGTTATGCAACCGCGCGAGGCAAAGGCGTCGAGGCCAATCCCGTCGAGGGCTACCGATACCTGATACAGGCCGCAAAGCGCGGACACATGCACGCGCTCCGAGAGATCGCGGTCCTGGATCTCCGAGGCCACCGCGGGCTGCCTTGGCGGCTGATTGGCCTCGGGGAATACCTCGCCGCAGTTCTCGGCGCGTTTGTCTTGTCTCTCGTTGACCGCCAGTCTGACCGTCTCCGTGCGTAGTCGATCCATCGCGGATCGGAATCTCACGCATCAGCTCGCTGCAAACCCCCTGCGATAACGCGGCACGCCGGCGACGTAGCTCGCCACCAGGTTGCGGTCGTCCGACAGCGTCATCCACGCGAAGGCGCGCTCATGCGGGTCGCGCGCCAGGGCCATGCGCGCCTCGGCGACCGGGCCGGCGGCCCAGTCCCAGATGCAGACGTCGGCCAGGGTCTTCGCGCCGAAGTGGCCCAGCTCGTCCGACAGCCCCAGCGCCTCCGCCGCGCCGAGCGTCGCCGCATGCAGCCCCGCCCACGCCGTCAGGCGCTGGCCGTTGAGCGCCTGCACCTTGTAGCCGTCCGCCAGCGTGCGCTGCGCCGACAGCGAGGTGCCGCCGCCCACGTCGCTGGCCGCGCTCACGCGCACGCCCGCGGCGAGCGCGCCGGGCCAGTCGAACAACCCGCTGCCCAGGAACAGGTTGGACGAGGGGCAATGCGCGATGTGGGCACCGGTCCGCGCGACGACGCGGCGATCCTCGTCGTCCAGCCAGATGCCGTGCGCCAGCACCGCGCGCGGATGCAGCAGGCCGACGCGGTCGTAGACGTCGAGGTAGCTGCGCGCTTCGGGGAAGAGCTTGGCCACCCACTCGACCTCCCCGCGGTTCTCGGCCACGTGCGTCTGCATGTAGAGGCTGGCATCCGCGCGGCACAGCGCGCCGGCCATCGCGAGCTGCTCGGGGGTGCTCGTCGGCGCGAAGCGCACGGTGACGGCGTAGGAGAGCCGCTCGCGGTTGTGGTGCTTCGCGATCAGGTCGAGGCAGTCGCGCTCGGCCTGCACGACGTCGTCCCGCAGCGCCTCGGGCGCGTTGCGGTCCATCAGCACCTTGCCGGTGATGAGCCGCATGCCGCGCTCTGCGGCGGCATCGAACAGCGCATCCGCCGAGACCTTGTGCACCGTCGGATAGACGACCGCCGAGGTCGTGCCGTGCGCCAGCAGCGCGTCCAGGAAACGTCCCGCGCCGATGCGCGCGATCTCGGGATCCTGATAGCGCTGCTCCGCCGGGAAGGTGTAGGTGTTGAGCCAGTCCAGCAACTCCGTGCCATAGGACGCGATCACGTCCAGCTGCGGGCTGTGCACGTGCGTGTCGACGAAGCCCGGCAGGATCAGCCGCCCGCTGTGGTCATGGCGGACCCAGCCCTCGCCCGGATCCTCGGGCTGCGCACCGACGATGCGGCCATCCTCGATCAGCAGCCAGTGATCCGGACGGAAGCGCACGGCGGGGTCGTCCACGCGCGCCCACTGCGGCGCGGCGGTGAAGTCCAGCAGGTCGCCCTTCAGGGCCAGGCTTGCGGGAGCGGCGGATCGGTCGGTCGTCATGCGTTCAGCGGAAGGAGATTCGAAGAGAGGAAATCGGCGGAAGGAACTCAGGAAGCGATTCAGGCGCGGCGACTCAGAAGCCCCTATTTCACGAGCTCGCGCGCGACTTCGCGCACCTGCTCGCGCAGCCAGCGCAGTGGCGCGCTGTTGTGGCTGACGTCGTGCCACAGCTGGTAGTACGTCATCGGCGGGAACTGCACCGGGCAGCGCAGCACCGTCACCGGCAGTTGGTCCAGGTAACGGTTGCAGAACAGCCGGCCGGTGGTCAGCACCAGCAAGCTGCGCGCCACCATCTGCGGCAGCTGTCCGAAATGGGCGCAGCGCACCGAGATGCGGCGCTCCAGCCCGAGCGAGGCCAGGTGCTGCTCGATCACGCCCGGCTGGCCGCGGCTCAGCGGCATCGGCGCCAGATGCTGGCAGTCGAGGTAGCGCTCCTGCGTCCACGCGCGCGGCGTCATCCGTGCGGCGGGATGGTCCTTGCTGACCAGGCACACGACCTCGTCCACCAGCAGCCGGCCCATGTGGAGTTCGCCGGGCGGCTCCAGCCAGTTGCCGATCACCAGGTCCACCTCGCCGCGGGCGAGCGAGGCCCGGTAGTCGAAATCGGCGTTCAGCGGCTGCAGGTCGAGCTGCACGCCCGGCGCCAGGCGCTGCAGGTGCGCCACCAGCATCGGCAGGAACAGCGGATCGAGGTAGTCGCTGGCCGCGACGCGCAGGCGCAACTCAGCGGTGGAAGGGTCGAAGCCCGATTTGCGCAGCCGCGCGCCGAACAGTTCGTCGGCCTCGCGCAACAAACGTTCAGCGGGGGCGAGCAGTTCCAGCGCGGTCGCGGTCGGCGTCATCCCGGCGCCGCTGCGCACCAGCAGCGGATCCCCCGTCAGGGTGCGCAGACGCCGCAGCTGCGCGCTCAAGGCGGGCTGCGTGCTGCCGAGCCGCATGGCGGCCCTGGACACACTGCGCTCGGAAATCAAGGTATGCAGGACCCGCACCAGAAGGAGGTCGATCTTGTCGAAGTTCAGCGCTTCCGACATGTCAGATGGCATATGAATGTCATAACACCCATCGTATAACCATAGCGCCGTCGGAGGAGTACCGTTCTGGTTAATTGCATCCGTGCGCGCCCCAGCCTGTTCCCGTCCATGACCTCTCCCCGTCCGATCCGCTTCTTCCACCAGGGTCAGCTGCAGTCCGTGACCGGTCTGCCGCCGACGACCACGGTGCTGCAGTACCTGCGCGAGCACGCCCGCTGCGCCGGCACCAAGGAAGGCTGCGCCGAGGGCGACTGCGGCGCCTGCACGGTGCTGGTCGGCGAGCTGGATGCGGACGGCCACGCCGTCGGCCTGCGCAACGTCAACGCGTGCATCCAGTTCCTGCCGATGCTCGACGGCAAGGCGCTGCTGACCGTCGAGGACCTGGGCGACAGCACCGACCTGAACCCGGTCCAGCAGGCGCTGGTCGACTGCCACGGCTCGCAATGCGGGTTCTGCACGCCCGGCTTCGCGATGACGATGCAGGCGATCTATGAGCGGCACCAGGCCTGCGGCACGCGGCCGGAGCGCCAGGCGCTCGCGGACGACCTGTCGGGCAACCTGTGCCGCTGCACCGGTTACCGGCCGATCCTGGACGCGGGCGAGCGCATGTTCGACGCGCCCGCGCGCACGATCGATCGCGCGCCCATCGTCGAGGCGCTGCGTGTGCTGGCCGAGGACCCGCCGCTCCATTACGAAGCGCCCTCGCGCGCCGGTTCGCCGCAGCGCGTCTTCGCGCCGCGCTCGATCAACGCGTTCGCCGCGTTGCGCGAATCGATGCCGCAGGCGCGGCTCGTTGCTGGCGCGACCGATGTCGGACTCTGGGTCAACAAGCAGCAGCGCGAACTCGGCGACGTGATCCTCACGGGGAGCGTCGAGGAACTGCGCCGCATAGACACGATCACGGTGCAGGAGCGCACCACGCTGCGCATCGGCGCCGCGGTGACGCTCGAAGAGGCCTGGTCCGCGCTGACCGCGCACGTGCCCGCCCTGCGCGAGCTGTGGCTGCGCTTCGCATCGCCGCCGGTGCGCCACGCCGGCACGCTGGGCGGCAACATCGCCAACGGCTCGCCGATCGGGGATGGCGCGCCGGCGCTGATCGCGCTGGGTGCGCGCATCGTGCTGCGCCGTGGCGCGACGCGGCGCACGCTGCCGCTCGAATCCTTCTATCTGGACTACATGAAGAACGCGCTCGAGCCCGGCGAGTTCGTCGAGGCGCTCGAGGTCCCCACCCCGCCGCCCGGCACGCGGCTGCGCGGCTACAAGATCGCCAAGCGCTACGACAGCGACATCTCCGCCGTCTGCGCGGTGCTGAGCCTGCGGCTCGAGGACGGCGTCGTGCGCGATGCCCGCTTCGCCTTCGGCGGCATGGCCGCGATCGTCAAGCGCGCGGCGAAGGCCGAGGCTGCGGTGACCGGCCGCGCCTGGGACGAGGCTGCGTCCATCGCTGCGGCCGCCGCGCTTCGCGAGGACTTCAAGCCGATGACCGACCTGCGCGCGAGTGCCAGCTACCGCGAGCGCACCGCCGCGAACCTGATCCGCCGCTTCTGGCTGGAGACCCGCGCCAACGCGCCGATCGCCGCCGAGGCGAGCAGCGTCTGGCAGGCCGTCAACCTGCAGCGGAGCGTCGCATGAACAAGCCCTCGGAACTCCCGGTCGGCTTCAGTGTCGAGGAGCCCATCGATGCGCCCCCCGCCGCATTGCAGCCGCAGGTCGGCGTCAGCCGCGCGCACGAGGCCGCGCACCTGCACGTCAGCGGCGAGGCCACCTACATCGACGACATCGCCGAGGCCCAGGGCACGCTGCACGCGGCGCTCGGACTGTCGCCGGTGGCGCACGGAACGCTCGTGTCCATCGACATCGCGCTGCTGCGCCGTCAGCCGGGCGTCGTCGCGGTACTGACCGCCGCCGACATTCCCGCCGAGAACAACTGCGGCCCCCTGCTCCACGACGATCCCATCCTGGCCGACGGCGAACTGCGCTACGTCGGCCAGCCGGTCTACGCGGTGATCGCGACCGATCGCGAGCTCGCGCGCCGCGCCGCCGCGATGGCGAAGCAGGCCATCGTCAGCACGCCGCTGCCGGCGGTGCTGACTGCGCGCGAGGCCCATGCCATCGGGCAATACGTCATTCCGCCGATGCATCTGGCGCGCGGCGATGCGCAGGCCGCGCTCGCCGCAGCGCCTCATCGACTCGATGGCGAGTGGGCCGTCGGCGGGCAGGAACAGTTCTACCTGGAAGGCCAGATCAGCTACGCGCTGCCGCAGGAGAACCAGGCGCTGCTGATCCACTGCTCGACGCAACATCCGTCGGAGATGCAGCAGCTGGTCTCGCATGCGATGGGCTGGCAGTCCCACCAGGTCACGGTGCAGTGCCGGCGCATGGGCGGCGGCTTCGGCGGCAAGGAATCGCAGTCGGCGCTCTTCGCCTGCGTCGCGGCGATCGCCGCCCACCAGCTGCGCCGGCCGGTCAAGCTGCGCGTCGACCGTGACGACGACTTCCTCGTCACCGGCCGCCGTCACGGCTTCGACTACCGCTGGTCGGTCGGCTTCGACGACGAGGGCCGGATCCTTGGCGCCGAGATCGACCTGATCTCCAACTGCGGCCACAGCGCCGACCTGTCGGGGCCCGTGATGGCGCGCGCGCTGTGCCACTTCGACAACGCCTACTGGCTGCCGAACGTGTCGATGCACGGCTACGCCGCGAGGACGAACACGCAGAGCAACACCGCCTTCCGCGGCTTCGGCGGCCCACAGGGCGCGCTGGCGATCGAGATGATCCTCGACGGCGTCGCGCGGCGACTGGGCCTCGATCCGCTGACGGTGCGGCAGCGCAACTTCTATCGCGACGGCCAGGACGTCACGCCCTACGGCCAGCGCGTGGAGGACAACCAGATCCAGGCGCTCACGGACCACCTGGTCGAGACCTCCGGGTACCACGCTCGACGCGCGGAGATCGCGGCCTTCAACGCGGCCAACCCGGTGCTCAAGCGCGGGCTGGCGCTGACGCCGGTGAAGTTCGGCATCTCGTTCAACGTCGTCCACCTGAACCAGGCCGGCGCGCTGGTGCATGTCTACACGGACGGCTCGGTGCTGGTGAACCACGGCGGCACGGAGATGGGCCAAGGGCTCAACACCAAGGTCGCGCAGGTGGTGGCCCACGAGCTGGGCGTGTCGGCGTCACAGGTGCGCGCGAGCGCGACCGACACGAGCAAGGTCGCCAACACCTCGGCGACGGCGGCATCGACGGGATCCGACCTCAACGGCAAGGCGGCGCAGGATGCGGCGCGCAAGATCAAGCAGCGCCTGAAGCCGCTGGCGGCGCGGCTGCTCGGCTGCGATGAAGAGGCGCTCGTCTTCGACGGCGGCGAGGTCCGGGTCGACGGACGAGCCGATGGCAACGGCGATGGTCATCGCGAAGGCCTCGACGGTCCGAAGGCGATCAGCTTCAAGGAGCTCGTCGCCAAGGCTTACCTGGAGCGCATCCAGCTGTGGAGCGACGGCTTCTACGCGACGCCGGGCCTGCACTGGGACCGCGCGAAGCTGCAGGGCCGCCCGTTCTACTACTACGCCTTCGGCGCGGCGGTGTCGGAAGTGCTCATCGACACGCTGACCGGCGAGACGCGCGTACTGCGCGCCGACGTGCTGCACGACGTCGGCAAGTCGCTCAATCCGGCGCTGGACATCGGCCAGGTCGAAGGCGCGTTCGTGCAGGGCCAGGGCTGGCTGACGAGCGAGGAGCTCGTCTGGCATCCGCAGTCAGGCCTGCTGCTGACGCACGCACCCAGCACCTACAAGATCCCGACGGCCAACGACATGCCGCAGGACTTCCGCGTCGCGCTCTACGACGCGCCAAACGCGGCTGACAGCATCCACCGCTCGAAGGCGGTCGGCGAGCCGCCGCTGCTGCTGCCGTTCTCGGTGCTGCTCGCGATCAAGGACGCGGTCGCGGCCTGCGGGCCGGAACGCTGCGATCCGCCGCTGCGCGCGCCGGCGACGCCGGAGGCGGTGCTGGATGCGGTGGAGGCAGTGACGCAGGACCGCGCATCGGCATGAGCCGTCCTGGGCCGTCCAGGGCAATCCCGCGCCACATGGGGCCCTCCAGGAACGCCTGGGAGGCCCTGAGCGTCAGGCCGCCGCAGCCGCTGCGGCCTCGCCTTCCGTCCTGAAGTTCCTCAGGAACGCAAAGAACTGCCCCATCATCTGCGTCCACAAGCGCAGCTGAACATCGAGGTGGTCCTTCGAGACGCCGCCCACCGCGACGATGTCCATCTCCAGCACCACGTGATCGGCGTGCCGCGAGACGCGCGCGAAGCGCTTGGCGCGGTGCCACTCCGATTCCAGCGTGGCCGGCAGCGATCCGCCCTGCACGCGTAGCGGGCAGCTCAGCGTCAGGTCGGCCCAGCGGACCGCTCCACCGTCCTCGGCCGGCGGGACCGGATTGCCCCATAGCACCTGGAAAGCCACGCCGTGGCAGGCGCTGTGCAGATGCGACACGCCGTCCGGCGCCACCACCGGCGTGACGCCGCAGCCCGCGGCTTGGATCGCCTCGGTGACGACCCCCGCGTCCAGCAAGGTCAGCAGCTTCGTTTCCACGCGCGACTCCGTCGCGGCGGTCGTCGTCGGCTCGAGATCAATCTGCGTTGTTTCGGTCATTCATTCGTCCTTCAAGGGGTGGTGGCCGCAGGCGCGGCCGCCGCCGGTGCTTCCTGCGTCGCGCGCGGGTCGAAGCGGCCTTCGTACAGCTTGTCGCCGTGCTGCTGCGCGATCTCGTCGAGCCGCACGCGGCTCTTCGCCGCGAACGGCAGACGCGTCGCCAGAATCGTCCCCGGGCCGAGCGTCTCGTAGGCCTTCAGCACGTCCAGGCCCGCCTCGTACAGCTGCTGGTTCTTGGCCTGGCACTGCTTCATCGCCTGCGACCGCGCCTCGACGTCGAGGGCCAGGCGTTGCCGTTCCGCCTCGCTGGTCCGCGCCAGCTTCAGCAGCTCGTCGTAGGCGGCTCGCATCTGTGCGGCCTGCGCCGTCGAGCGCTCCGCCGCGCCCTTGGCTGCGTCGCGCGCCTCGGTCAGTTGCCGGTCCTGCTGCTCGCGCTGCTCGCGGGCCTCGCGCTCGCGGGACAGCGCGGCGCGCTGCTCGGCGAGTTCGCGCCGCAGCGTCACGACCTCCGCCGTGGTCGCCGCCGCTGTCGGTGATGGCGTGGCGCTCCGCGTCGCCGTGGCGCCCTTCAACAGCGCGAGCTCGTTCTGCGCCTGCTGCAGTTGCGCCGTCGTGGCGCGCAGCTGCGTGCGCAGCCGCTCCTCCATCGACGGCTGCTGCGCCAGCGCGGGCGCGACCAGCGTCAACGCACCGAGCGCGAGTCCGGCGAACAACGCGACGGGACCGGACACGAGCGGGCGTGATGCAGCCGACGAGCGCGACGATCCTGACGAGAGGGCCCGGCCGGATCGACCGGTACTGGTGGCCGGCCGCGACGGCGGACGCCGCGGCAAGAGTGTGGTGGGCATGGCGGCGTGCTCCTCAGAAGCGGGCGTTGAACTCGAGCTGCAGCGTGTCGATCGACAGCGGCGCGCCGTAGACCTCCTTCGACGACATCCAGCGTCCCGTGAACCACGCGTTCTTGTCGAACGCGTACGAGCCGCCGACGATGAAGCCGCGCGCGTTCGTGCCGCCGTTGTGGAAGGACGAATCGTTGTAGCCGTCGGGCAGCGCATCAGGCTCGATGCGCTTGTAGGCGGCCAGCAGGTTCCAGTCGCCACGCGCCTGCGTCACCGGCCAGCCCAGCGTCGCCTGCACCGTGTACGCCGAGCCGCCGCTGCGGAACGCCGCGCGCCCCACGCCGCCCGAGCTGTCGAAGTTGTTGAGGATGTTGCCGCGCGCCCGCGCGAACATCTCGTCGGCGTTGTAGGCCAGGTTGCGCAGGACGTTGCCGTCCAGCCGCAGCCCGAGCCCGCCAGCCACCTGTGTGTCCCAGCGCAGGTTCAGGTCCAGCAGCCGGAAGCGTGAGGCCAGGCCGAAGTACTGCGGCATCGGCGTGTTGGCCGGGTCGTCCGGATTCAGCGCGATGTCGCGCAGCGACATGATGGTGTTGCCGCGCTGCATGAACACCGGCCGGGACCAGTCGCTGCCGCAGTGGTCCTCGCCCGCGTACAGCGCGCAGGGCGCGGAGAGCTCGCCGCTGATGTTGCGGAAGTCGTAGCCCGCCACGCCGACGGTCACGCGGTTGGCTTGGTTGAGCTTCCACTTGAAGCCGCCCTGCAGCCCAAGCAGCCACTTGCTCTTGCTGGCCATCTTGTCCTGGCCGGTCTTGGGGAAGTCGTTGGAGAGGTATTCCAGCGGGATGAAGCCGGCGGTACTGAAGAGCTCCAGGTCCTTGTTGCTCTCGGGGACCAGGCGCGCCTGCGCCGCGACGCCGTCCATGTTCAGGTCGGACGAGAACAGCATGTCGGTCGACAGGAACGGGTTGCCGAAGCGGCCGCCCGTCACCGTCAGTCCCTTCATCGGCTTGTACGAAAGCCAGGCCTGGTCCAGCCAGATCGACTTCTTGTCCAGGCCGCCGCCCAGCGTCTGCGTCGTCGACACCGGATTCGCGTCGCTGCCGGTGGCCACGCGGATGCCGGCCTGCGTGTCCTCGGACAGGTCGGCCACGACGCCCAGCCGGGCCCGCACGCGCCACTGGTTGTTGCGGTCCTGGCGAGTGTTGATCAGCGGCGGCAGGCCGGCGGTCGTGTTCGGGTTGACGTCATACGGATTGCCGTCGTTGATCGCCGCGAAGTTGACTTCCTGGTTGCTGTTGTTGCCCGAGTACATGCGCGACTCGTTGCGCACGCGCACGTCGCCCTCGATGCGGATGCGCTTGGACCACTCCGGCGTCTCGTTGGGCGCGGCCCAGCCCTCGGCCTTGGCCTGCGCCATCACCTCGGTGCGCACCTCGTCGCGGATCTGGTCCTTCACGACCTGCGGCACGTAGGTCACGCGCACGTCGCCGCCCTCGGCCCGCGTCACCGCGGCGCCACCAGCTGCTGCGACCGCAGTGCCTGCAGCACCCGGCGCCGCGCGACGCTGCGCGGCCTGCGCCGCCGTCGCCTCGGCCTGCGCCTGCGCCAGCAGTGCATCGCCGACGTCCTTGGCCAGGGCACCGCTCTTCATCAGGCCTCGGATCAGCTTGACCATCGTGCTTTCCGCGGGCGCCGCAGCGGCGTCCTGCGCCATGGCCGGCGCGCAGACCATCGTCAGCGAGACGACGCAGGCCGCGGTCACGGCGTTCGCGGCCTTCGCGGCGTTCATCACCTTCAGTTGTTTCATGTCGATCTCTCGAGATTCGGAAAAACGGAGCACGCCGCCCGATCAGGGCCGCACGCCTTTCATGGAGACACGCATCGGGTACCGCAGCGACGCCGGTGGACGTTCATCCAAGGCGTCGAGCTCGCGCAGCACCGCCAGCACCAGCGCGTCGACGCGCGGCGTGCCGGAGCCCTGCACCAGCTCCACGCGCGATGTCTTGCCAGCCGCGTCGAGCCAGAGGTCCAGCCGGATGTCCTCGAAGGCGAGGTGCCGCGTGCGCGCGTCGCGCAGCAGCACCTGCTGCAGCCGGCTCGATACGTAGCGCGTGTACGAGCCTGCGCCGAGTCCACCGCCGCCACCGCCACCGGTGGACCCGCCGCCGCGTCCGGCCTGGATGCCGAAGGCGTCGTTGCCCGCCTGCGCATCGCCGGCGATCGTCACCGGGTCGGCCGCGAGGTCGCGGCTCGGCTCCGGCGCCTTGTCGTCCATCGGCTTCTCGGCGGGCTTCTCCGGCGTCGGGTCCGGCTCGGTGATCTTCTGGGGCTTCTCGGGCTCCGGATCGGGCCGCCGCTCGGGTTCCGGCGGCGGGGGTGGCGGAGGCGGCAGCGGCAGGCTCAGCAGCGCCGTCTGCGGCGCCTCGCGGCGCTGCGCCGCGGTGTCCGACATCAGATGCCACACCAGCCCCGCCGCAGCCGCCAGCAGGCCCGCGGCGATCGCCCAGCCGCCCCAGCGGCGCCACGCGGCCCGCAACGGCCTTGGGGAAAGACGGTTCGAGTCCACGCTGCGTTCCTCAGGACGGCTTGCCGGTGACCAGGCCGACCTGGCTCAGCTCGATGCGGCTCAGCAGGTCCAGCACCTCGACCACCTTGGCGTAGGGCACCGACGACTCGCCGCGCACGATCACCGGGAAGTCGGGCGTCAGCGCCTTCTCGGTGCGCAGCCGTTCCTCGAGCTCCGTCAGCGACACCGGGTACGCGTCCAGGAAGAGCCGGCCCTCGTTGTCGATCGTGATCGCCTTGGTCTTGGGCTTCTCCAGCGCGACGGACGAACTCGCCTTCGGCAGGTCCACCTTGATGCCGGGGATGCTGGCGTTGCTGGTCAGGATGAAGATCACCAGCACCACCAGCAGCACGTCGACGAAGGGCGTGATGTTGATGCCGCCCGAGCGCTTCTTGACGCCGAACTTCGCTGCGCGGGCCATGGTCAGGCGCTCCGCATCGTCGTCACCGGCGCGGGCGCCTGGCGGCCCTCGCCCTGCTCTTCGGCGAGGCGGGTGGCGAACTCGTCGACGAACACGGCCATGTCCGCGCCGATCGCGTCGGAGCGCGCCGACAGCCAGTTGTAGCCGAACAGTGCCGGGATCGCGACGCCCAGGCCCGCGGCCGTGCACAGCAGCGCCGCGGCCATGCCCGGCGCGACCGAGTTGATGTCCACCGCGCCGGCCATCGCCGCGACGACGAACACCAGCATGATCCCGATCACGGTGCCGAACAGGCCGACGTAGGGCGCGCCCTCGATCGTGGTCGACAGCCAGTTCATGCGGCGCGCCATCTTCTCGGACTCGCGCACCATCACGCCGTCCATCGCGGCGCGGATCGCGCCGATCGTGGACGCGGACACCGCGTTCACGTCGTAGCCGCGTTCATGGCGGCGGCGCAGTTCGTCGATGGCGACGGCATACAGGCGCCACAGCGGCGCGTCGGCCTTGACGTCCTCCGCCACGCGGTCGCCGCGCGACAGCGAGTCCAGCGCCTGGCCGGCAGTCTCGCGGAAGCTCGCCATGAAATCGGCGTTGGCGCGTTCCATCGCGCCGAACGCGCGGCCCTTGCCGATCATGATGATCCAGGACACGGCCATCATCAGGCCGAGGATCGCGACCACGATCCAGGCGTCCAGCGGCATCGCCGCGACGATGAAGCCGAAGTGGCTCTTGCCGGCCTGCTGCTCGTCGGGACCGAAACGCGTGAGGCGCGACTCGGCGCCCTGCGAGACGGCGTCCGCCATCAGCAGCGCATCGGGCCGGGCGACCTTGGACAGGCGCAGTTCGTCGATGGCGCCGCTGAACGCGTTGGCGGAGGTTCCGCCGGTGGCGCCCTGCCCCTGGCCGTCGCCGCCGATCGCGGCTGCGGTGTTGAGTGCCGGCAGACCGCCTGCGAGTCGTGTAGCCACGCGGCCGCCGACCAGCAGCGTGACGCTGTCGGACGTCGCCTTCACTGCCAGGTGCGACCACTGGCCGGCCTGGATCGGCTGGCCCGGCGCGCTGCGCTGGCCGTTGACCTCGACGAAGGGCACGCCCTGGTCGACGCCGATCACCAGGTGTCCGCCGCCGTCATGGCGGGCGTAGACGACCTGGCGCTCGCCCAGCGCTTCCGGACGGATCCACGCGCTGAAGGTGAACGGCGCCCGCGCGCCGACCGCCAGCGACGGCGAGGCCGGCAGCATCAGCGGCCCACGGCCCAGTTGGGCGCCGCGGCCGATCACGGTGCCTTCGGCCGGCGGTGTCGCGGTCTGCGCGTTGTTGCCGTAGGCGGTGGTGTCGCGCGCCGGGGCGCCGGTCTCGGCGAAGTGGTAGACCAGCGTGTAGTCCGGATCGAAGCTGCGCTGCCCGTTGCCCGCGGCCGGCGCCTTCTTGTTGCCGTAGTACATCCAGATCTGCTGCGGCGCGCCGGCCGGCAGCGCCGGCACGTCGATCCACACCAGGGCCATGCCCAGCAGCGCATCGAACTGCTCGATCTGGTGGTTGAGCACGGTCTTGTCGTCGGCGGCGACGAAGCGCAGGTCGGCGCCGTTCTCGGACACGCCTTCGAAGCTGAAGTTGCCGGTGTGCAGCCGCACCAGCACCGGCGCCCGGCCGGCGTCGCCGCCCAGGGCCGCGCCCTGCGGACCGGCGTCCAGCGTGATCGGCTTGCGATAGGCCCAGTCGGCCTGCCACCAGGCGTGGGACAGGCCCGGCCAGAGGGCGCCCATCAGCGTGAGCGCGAGAAAGAGGATGCGTCGCATGACAGAGGTCTCCGCGGAGGTCTTGGATCGAAGGAACATGGCGGTCGCCACCTCAGAAGCTGGCGTTGAGATTGAAGGTGAGGCGCGGGTCGTGGCGCTCGGTGCGCTCGCCGGCCCGCAGCGGATAGCCGAAGTCCAGCCGCCCGCTCAGGTACGGACCGAGACCGAAGCTCGCGCCCAGCCCCGCCGAATACAGCGTGAAGCGGCTCTGCTGCTCCGGCAGCGGATCGCGCAGCCGCAGGTGGCCGAAATCGAAGAAGGTGTAGAGCCGTGCGTTGTCGAGCGCGATGGCGTCGATGCTCAGCGGCGGCGTGCGCAGTTCGAAGGCGCCGACCAGGCCGACATCGCCGACGCGTTCGGCCGACAGGTAGCCGCGCACCGAGTTCATGCCGCCGGCGGCCATCTGCTCGGCCGAGACCAGCGCGGAGTCGCTGGCCTGCACGGCCACGCGCACGGCGGCCTGCGCGCCGCCCCAGAAGTTCTGGCTGGCGTTGACGTCGGCCTTGAGCACCAGGAAGCTGGGCGAGGCCTTGTAGCGCTTGTAGTCGAACTGCTGCCAGTCGCTGCCGTAGCCGAACAGGCTGCGCGTGCCGACCACCGCCGCGACGTTGAGCGCGAGCTGGTTGTCCTCGCCCTGGCGCAGGCCGGCATAGGCGAGCGTGAACGGCGCGTAGTCCAGCGGCACGTTGTCGCCGGTGGCGCCCATGCGCAGCGCTTCGCGGTTGCGCTTGACGTCCACGCCCAGGCTCAGCGCATGCCACCACGCGCCGCTGTCGGGCACCGTGTAGGTGGCCTTGAGTCCGGCCGAGTAGCCCTTGCCGAGCACGGTGGTGCCGCCGACCGTCGCGACGCTGCTGTCGGAGACATAGCCCGAGGCTTCGACGCTCCACGCGGTGTCGCGGATCGGCGCGGTGTAGGAGCCGGAGACGACGTTGGTCTGCTCGTAGTCCTGCGGCGTCGCGAACAGGCTCAGCGACGCGCTGTGGCCGGCCTGCCAGAGGTTGTCGTAGCCGATGGACAGGCTGGCGCGCAGCGCGCGCGTGTCGGCGCTCTTGTCGTTGTTGAGGCCGGCGCTGGCGCGCCACGGGCTGCGGTCGTCGACCTTCAGGTCCACGTCCATCGTGCCCGGCAGGCGGCCCGGGCGCACCAGGGGCATGACCTGACGCTGCGCGCTGTTGATCGCGTTGAGCTCGACCTGTGCCTGCTGGAAGTTGGGCACCTCGCCCTCGCGCAGCGACGGCACCTGCTCGCGCAACTCCGTCAGCGAGCTGTACTGGCTGCCGGTCACGCGCAGGCGGCCGACGCGCACCTCGCTGACCTCGATCACGACGACGCCGTCGGTGACCTGCTGCTCCGGCAGGTCCACGCTGATCGACTGGTAGCCGGCGGCCTGGTAGGCGGCGGCGAGCGCGTCGCGCGCGCCGTCGATGTCCTTGCGGGTGCGGCCCGGGCCGAGGAACGGGATCACCGCGCGCTCGATCGCGCGGGCGTCCAGCACGGTGTTGCCGCGCACCAGGTATTCGAAGACATCGACCTGGCGCGTGTCCTCCGCGGTCGCGGCGGCCGCCGCGGGCGGCGCTTCCGGCACCGGCGGCGCGGACTGCGCCTGCGCTGCCGCGGCCATCAGGCCGACCGACGCGGCACACGCCGCGCGGCCGGCCCACGCCGTCCTCCCGAGCTTTCTCTCCCTCATCTTCTTTTCCTCGCAGGTCACTTCCCGATACATAGACGGCCCGGGCTCGCCGAAACCACCGGGGGTCACGAAAACTTCATAAAAAAGTTCGGGAGGATTCGGAGCCCGGCAAGGCCTCATGACTGCCCAGACCCCGCGCGCTGCGCGCGCCCCTCACCCCTGCCCTCTCCCGCAAGCGGGAGAGGGAGAAAGAGCACCGAGCCTTGCGGGAGAGGGTGGGGGTGAGGGCCAGCGGCCTCGGCAGTCAATCAGGGCTTCGTCGGGCCCTTGTCCCGCTCGGCCAGCAGCGCCTTGC
Source organism: Roseateles sp. GW821-FHT09G03 (assembly GCF_059416045.1). Taxonomy (NCBI): domain Bacteria; kingdom Pseudomonadati; phylum Pseudomonadota; class Betaproteobacteria; order Burkholderiales; family Sphaerotilaceae; genus Roseateles; species Roseateles sp. GW821-FHT09G03. The sequence continues at coordinate 4,097 of NZ_JBWKOK010000010.1, read as the reverse complement.
GCTCGGCCTCGGTCAACTGCGCCATCACGGCGGGATCGAGCGTCTTGCCGTGGCCGACCACCTGCACCGGACTGCGCGCGTCATAGGTCGGCGCCTGGCTCGTCGGCGATGCCGCCGGCTTGTCCGGCGCCGCCGCCGGGTCGCCGCCGGTGCCGACGACGCGCACCGTGAACACCGACGGCTGCTGCTGACGCGTCGCCTCCCGCTCGCGCTGGACCATGTCCTGCGCGGCGGTGGCCGCGGTGCTCGCGGCCTGGCTCGCGCTGGTCAGCGCGGACACGTTGACCGTGGCCACCGTCGGCAAGCCGGCGGACTGCCCCTTCACCTGGATGTTGGCGGCGTTGGCCACGTGCAGCGCGGCGATGTTGATGTTGCCGGACACGCGGATGCCGGCCTCGCCCGCGTCGACCGTGCCCAGCGGCGCGATCAGGTCGATGTCGCCGGGTTTGACCTCTGGCAGCGGATTGAGTGTCGCGATGCCGGCGCCCGTGCTCGGCACGTCCGGCGAGAGCCGCACGTTGCCGAACTCGTCGTACACCCGGCGCGGCGGCGTGAACACCAGCGTCGTCTTCGAGCCGCGGCCGGCGTTGATGTCGCCGCCGGCGGACCAGGCCAGGATGTCCCCGCCGAAGGTCGTCATCACGCGGCTCTGGCCCAGCAGGATGCTGCCGAGCGAGAACAGCTGGATGTCGCCGTCGCCGCGCGTGATCAGGCCCGCGGTCGACGGCGGGGCCGCGCCCTCCACACCGTAGGTCTGCGCGCCGCCCGGGGTCAGCACCTGGATGGAACCGCCCAGGTCGGTGTGGATGCCGGATCCGCCGTACATCAGCAGGTCCCCGCCGTTCTTGCCGCCGTCCACCACCGGGAACATCGCCGCGATCGCGTTGCGCCCGCGCAGGTAGCTGCCGGTGCGCACGCCGTCGATCGCGGTGAACTCGCGGCCGCCGGCCTTCAGCTCGGTGAAGAACACCTGACGCGCGAAGATGCGCTGCTGCTCGATCGGCAACGCCGCATAGACCGCGACGGCCTCGTCGGCGCTGCCGGCGAAGTCGAAGCGCGCCTTCAGCCAGTCGGTCAGTTCCGCGCGGTAGGTCTTGACGACCTTGCCCGGCTGGTCCGCCAGCGGCGTGCCCGTCGCGGCCTGGTTGGCCGGGTCCAGGTAGCGCTGGATGAAGTCCGCATAGTCCGCGCCCTTCGCGCCCATGCCCGCCTGGACGACGATGCTCGCGCCCGGCCGCGCATCCGACGCGACCGCGGGACCGGTGCTGTTCAGCACGCCCCGGTCGTTCTGGATCACGTTGCGGCCGGCCATGATCTCCAGCGTGCCGGGCCCCGCCACGTCGACGTTGGCGTAGAGGATGTCGCGGCCGGCCTGCAGCGTCGACACGTCGTTGCGGTTCGTGTGCACGATCAGGTTGCCCGACAGGACGGCGTTCTGGCGGGAGTCGCCGGTGAGCTCGCCCGTCACGGGCAGTGTGTCGCCGAGGCGGTTGCCGGTGTAGACGATGTCGCGGCCCGCCTTGATCGCGACCGGGCCGGCGGCCACGATGTCGCGCTCGCCGGTGCGGTCGCCGGCACCGCCGTAGGTCGCGACCGTGCCGGTGCGCAGACCGACGACGTCGCCCGCCACCGCATAGAAGCGCGAGGGCTCGGCGACCGTCGTGCGGACGGCGATGGCCTCGTCCAGCGTGTTCGCGCCGAACATCAGCACCGGATACAGACCGCGATCGATCGCGGGCGCCGTCGCGCCGCCGTTGGTGACGATGCGCGCGCCGTCCGCGTCGTAACCCGCGAATCCGGGCCGCTGCGGTGTCGCCATGATGGCCGTGTCCGCGCCGGAGCTGCTGATCGCGTAGCCGCCGCCGTACAGGGATTGCCCCGCCAGCAGCTCGATGCGGCGCTCGCCCAGCGGCGCCAGCAGCAGGCCGGCGTTGTTCCACTGGGTGGTCGCCGAGCTGACCGGCAGCAGATTGGCCGCGGAAGTGCCGTAGTAGACGCTGCCGCCGGGGGCCGTCGCGGCCACCTGGCCCGGGAGCAGGAACCAGCCGCCGTTGCTCGTGTAGTCGAAGTCGGCCACCGTGCGGTCCGCCATCGATTCGCCGGCGCGCGTGTCCAGCACCAGCTGCCCGCCCGCCGCCGTCATCTGCAAGGCCGTCCGGTCGGTCCACAGGCTGAACCAGGTCACGCCGCGCTGTCCGTTGCCGGCCATCGCGCTGAACGGCGTCGCATTGGGCGTGCCCACCAGCCCCGGATCGCCGGTACCGCCGAGCACCAGATCGCCGCGGCTGGTGATGCTCATGCCGGCGTCGCCGGGCATCAGCATCAGCCCGCCGGTGGCGCGGGTCATGGTCGACGCGTAGGGATCGGGCGCGCGCAGCTCCCGGGCGTCCTGCACGCCGCCGTAGAACTGCTCGACCGTGCCGATCTGGCCGGCGGACAGGTCGATCGCACCGCGCAGGTTCACCAGGGCGCCGTACAGCTCGTGCGTCTGCGCCGGCTGGTTGCCGCCGCCGCTCAGCCGGGCCTCGAGGTGGCTGTTCCAGCCGCCGCCGATGCGCACGTCCAGATCGCCGCCGCCGGTCTGCAGCACGCGGCCGTCGTCCAGCACGCGGCCGCTGCCGGCCACCGCCAGCACCAGCCCCTCGCCACGCGCCGCCTTGCTGTCGTTGCGGTTGCTCACCGCGGTGCCGGTGGTGCGCCGCGAGATCATGCCCGCGTCGCCGCCGACCTGGATGCGCGCGTCGCCGCCGCCCAGGGTGCCGATGCCGGTGAAGCCGGTGACCGTCGGCCAGTACAGCGGATCGCCGTTGACGTCGCGGCGGTCCTGGTAGACGTAGGTGCCGAAGTTGATCCACCACGCGGTGGGCACCTCAGCCGTGCCGCCGGTGCCTCCGCTGCCCTGACGCCACAGCCAGTTGCCCACGCCGGAACTGGCCGTCTGCATCTCGCCGCTCGCGGCCCACGAGTCGCCCGTGAGGTTCCCGCCCACGTCGACGTTCAGGTTGCCGCCGCGGTCCGGGTACCAGGCCTGGTACAGGCTGCCCGTGCCGGCCACCAGCGCCTCGTAGGCGGGGGCCTGCGAGCCGGACGCGTTGCCCAGCACCGTGCCGCCGTTGAGCGCGCCACGCGGCTGGTTGAAGCGCGCGTCGAGCGCCGCGTCACCCAAGAGAGCACCCAGACTGGTCGGCGTGCCCGCCGTGTAGACGCCGTAGGCCGACTTCATCGTCAGATCGCCGGCAGCCGCCAGCGACAGATCGCCGGTGCCGGTGCGCACGACGCTGTAGGCCGGCGCCTTGGCCGCGACCGTCGACGGCAGGTTGATCGTCGCGCCGTTGCCCAGGCCCAGTTCCCAGTAGTTGGACGGCAGGCCGAAGTCGGTCCACGAGAACGCGCCATACAGCGTGATCAGCTCGTTCTCGGTCTTGCCGACCAGTTCCGCGGGGCTGTTCATCCCCGGCGGCAGGCCGAACTGGTTGTTGAAGTCGTTCGCGCCCTGCAGGGTCAGAGTCATCTGGAGGTGACCCCGCGCGGCGTCCCAGAAGTCCATCGGCAGGCCGAAGTCGGCCCACGAGAACGCGCCGTACAGCTGGATGATCTCTTCCATCGTCTTGCCCAGCAGCGGCGTCCAGTCGCCGCTGCCGTCGGGCATGCCGACGTTGTTGAAGAGCTCGATCGCGCCGGCGGAGTTGAGCCCCGCCACCACGCCGCCCGCCGTGACCTTCACGCCGTAGTGCGTGTCGGCCAGCGTCAGCGTGCCGGTGCCGCGCGTGTTGCGCAGACGCGCGTCGGCGGCATCCAGGTCGGCGCCGGCAACCAGGCGCAGGCTCCAGGATTGCGAGCCGGCGGGCAGCAGGGGCGCGAGCGCCCAGTTCAGCGCCTGGCGTCCCGACGCATCGGCCGGACGCAGGTTCACCGAACTGGCGCCGTCAGGCAGGACGACGTTGGTGCCGGCGGCGATCAGCGCGCCCAGCGGCAGCGCGAGCCGGCCGGACTGCGTCATGTCGACCGGCAGCGCGACACCGCCCGGCCAGACCAGCCGCGCCAGCGGCACCGCCACCGGCAGCGTCGCGCCGGCACCCAGGCGCGCGCCGGCCGGC
>NZ_JBWKOK010000009.1:0-241186 GCF_059416045.1 Roseateles sp. GW821-FHT09G03 | reverse complement strand
CGCCGACGCCGCCGCCCGCTCCCCCGGACGCGCCGCTGCCCGCGGCCCCGCGGCTGTCGACCAGTTCGGGCAAGGACACGATCGATGGCGCCGGGCACGTGGATGTCGCGCTCGCCACGCCGGGCGCCTCGTGGGTGTATCGCATCGACGGGGACAACACCTGGCACGCCGGCCAGGGCAGCAGCATCGGCGCCGGCACCTTGAGCGACGGCGTGCACGCGGTGATGGTGGCGCAGGTCGACGATCAGGGCCGCCGCGGGGACGTCGCCACGCTGGCGGTCCGGGTGCACGACGAGGCGCTCGCGCCCATGCCGACGCCGGATCTCACGTCGCCGGACGCGCCGCTGCTGCAGACCAGCAACGGCACCGACCTGCTGAACGCGAAGGACTTCATCAACGTCTCGGGCATCGAGGGCGGCGCGAGCTGGAAGTTCCGCGTGAACGGGCAGGGCGACTGGATCGAGGGACATGACGGGCGCATCCCCGCGGCGGCGCTGTCGAATGGCGGGAACCAGGTCGACGTCGTGCAGGTCGATGCGGCCGGCAACGTGGGCGCGGTGGCCACGCTGAAGGTGCGGCAGGACCTGGACGCGCCCGATGCCCTGCACGCGCATCTGGAAGGGGGCCGCGGCGATCTGGTGCCGCTGCAAGGAGCGGTCGTCCTCGACAACATCGAGGCAGGCGCGACCTGGAAGTACCGCATCAACGGAGAAGGCGACTGGCACGTCGGCACGGGCTCACAGCTGCCGGCGAACTATCTGGTCGAAGGCCGCAACGACGTGGCGCTGATGCAGACCGACAGCGCGGGACACGACAGCGGCGTCACCGCCATCACCGTCACCCGCGACAGCCTGGTGCCGGATCGTCCCGATCTGGCGACCAGCAACGGCCTGCCGGTGATCAACGCACAGGGCAGCCTGCTGGTGCATCGGCTCGAGGATACCGCGACCTGGGAATACCGCATCGACGGCGGCGACTGGCAGGCCGGGACGGGAGGCTCGCTCGCGGCCGGTGTGCTCCACGACGGGCACCAGACCGTCGATGTGCGTCAGAGTGACAAGGCCGGCAATGTGAGCGAGATCGCCTCATCGGCCGTCACCGTCGACAACGTCGCGCCGGAGGCCTTGCTGGCGAGTGTGCACAAGCAGGGCGGCGCGGCTGCGACTGACAACCTGATCAATGCCACCGGCTATGTTTCGATCGACACGCTCGAGGCGAGCGCCACCTGGGAGTTCAAGGTCAACGGCGACGACCATTGGCGCCAGGGCTCGGGGACCCAGCTGTCCAGCCGCTTCTTCGATGAGGGCGACAACGTCGTGGAAGTCCGGCAGATCGATGCGGCGGGCAATGCCGGCGCGGCGGGCTCGTTGCAGTTGTCCTTGGACACGACGCCGCCTGTGATCGAGGTGACGGGCGTCAATGCCGTCTTCGCGACCGATTCGTACCTGCAGCTCAATGGACAGAGCAGCGTCGCGGTGAGCATCCACGGCAACGACGCCTCCACGGCGAGGGTCGGCGGCGCAAGTTATGACCTGGGCGCGAATGCCGGCGCCAGCTGGGGAGCGGAATTCTTCGCCCTGGGACAACGGGACACGCCGGTGCAGAGCACCTTGCTGGTGACGGCTTCCGACAAGGCCGGCAACACGTCGAGCCGCACGGTGACCGTGGTCGCGGACGTGATCGCGCCCGCCAAGCCGGACGTGGGGCTGAAGAACGACACCGGTGCGAACCACTCGGACCGTGTGACGTCGGATGGGACCGTGCAGGTCTCGGGGCTCAAGACGGGGGACTACGTCCACTACAGCCTGGACGACGGGCAGCACTGGTCGGACTGGCAGAGCGGCGGCGAGATCCCCGACGCGGTGTTCGGTGCCGACGGTGTCAAGAACGTGCTCGTGCAGGTCGCGGACTCGTTCCTGAACATCAGCCCGACCAGCTCGCTGCAGTTCACGCTCAACTCGTCGGTGATCTGAGCCCGACCACGGCAACCAGCCTCCGGACAACGCCCCGCCTGCGCGGGGCGGTTTCAATCCGCGCGCAGCAGCGTCGCGGCCTTCTCCGCGATCGCCACCACCGGCGCATTCGTGTTGCCGCTGACCACACTCGGCATGATCGACGCGTCCACGACGCGCAGTCCCTCGATCCCGTGCACGCGCAGGCGGTTGTCGACGACGGCCTGCGCGTCGCTGCCCATGCGGCACGTGCCGACCGGGTGATAGACCGTGTCGACGCGCCGGCGCAGCAGCGCCTCGATGCCGGCGTCCGTGTCGATGCCGGCGCTCCAGGCTTCCTTCTTCCAGAATGCCTTCATCGACGGCGCACGCATCAGGTCGCGCGTCAGCTTGTAGCCCTCGATCAGTTCACGCACATCCTCGGCGTCCTGCAGGAAGGCCGGATCGATCCGTGGCGCAGCCAACGGATCGGCACTGGCGAGCGCCAAGGCACCGCGGCTGCGCGGCCGCAGCAGGCACACGTGGCACGACAACCCGTGTCCCAGCCTCAGCTTGCGCGCATGGTCCTCGACGAGCGCCACGACCAGGTGCAGTTGAACGTTCGGGGCGGGCAGGCCAGGACGCGTCGACAGGAAGCCGCCGCACTCCGCGAAGTTGCTGGTGATGAGGCCGCGCCGCTCGCGGCGATAGCGCCGGACCTGGCCGACGAAGCGGGCCGTCCCGCGCGCGGAGATGCCCGCGACATCGAGGCAGTCCGACTCGTAGCCGAAGACGAAATCCGGATGGTCGTGCAGATTGCGGCCGACGCCCGGCAGGTGGTGCCGCACCGCGATGCCGTGCGCCTGCAGCTGGGCGCCGTCGCCGATGCCCGACAGCATCAGCAACTGCGGCGACTGCAACGCGCCGGCGCAGACGATGACCTCGCGCGCCGCCCGCAGCGTACGGCGATGACCGCCTTGCAGGACCTCGACGCCGACCGCGCGCCGGCCTTCCAGCACGATGGAGAGCGCCCGCACGCCGGTCTCGACGCGCAGGTGAGGCCGCCGGCCGAGATGCGGTGCCAGATAGCCACGCGCGACGCTCCAGCGCTCGCCTTCGAACTGCGTGACCTGGTAGACGCCGAGGCCTTCCATGTCGTCGCCGTTGAAATCCTCGACGACCGCATGGCCCGACTCACGCGCCGCCGCCCGCCAGGCGGCGTGGATCGGCGAGTCGGTGCGCAGGTCCCCCACACGCAGCGGGCCCTCCTGCCCGTGCCACGGGGCGCCGAAGCGCGCATTGCGCTCGGCCTTGATGAAGAACGGCAGCAGGTCGTCGTAACCCCAGCCCACGTTGCCGGCGGCTGCCCAGGCGTCGTAGTCGCTGCGGTGGCCGCGCGTGTAGACCATCGCGTTGATCGCCGACGATCCGCCCAGCGCCTTGCCGCGTGGCTGATAGCCGCGCCGGCCGTTCAGGCCGGGCTGCGGCTCGGTCTCGAAGCCCCAGTTGTTGAGCTTCGAGGCGACCTGCAGCACGCCGGCGAAGGGCGTGGTCGTGACCCAGCTGTCGCCGCGTCCGCCGGCTTCAAGCAACAGCACGCGACAGCCCGGGTCCTCGCTGAGCCGGCTCGTGAGCACCGCGCCCGCGGAGCCGCCGCCGACGATCACGACGTCGGCATCACTTCCGTCCGCGGCGCTCATGCGATCTTCTTCAGCAGGCCGAGCAGGCGGTCGAAGGTCGCGCCGTAAGGCGGGTAGAACAGCTTCGTCCCGGCGAAGCGCGACTGCAGGAACACCGGCTTGAGCTTGCTGAAGGTGTTGAAGCCCCAGACGCCGTGGTACGCGCCCATGCCGCTGGCGCCGACACCGCCGAAGGGCTGTTCCTCCTGGCCCAGGTGCCAGATGCAGTCGTTGACCGTGACGCCTCCGGCATGCGTGCGGGCGAGCACGTCGTCGCGCGCGGCCTTGTCCTCGCCGAACCAGTACAGCGCCAGCGGCCGGTCGCCGCCGTTGACGTGCGCGATCGCCTCGGACGGATGGCCGTAGGGCACGATCGGCAGCAGCGGGCCGAAGATCTCCTCGCGCATGACCGCCATCTCGGGCGTGGTGCCCAGCAGCAGCGTCGGGACGAGGCGACGGTCCGCGGGGACGTCGTCGTGCGTGGGACGCAGCGCCGCGCCGCGGGCGCGCGCGTCGTCCAGCAGGCCCTTCAGCCGGGCGTGATGCCGCGGGCTGACGATGGCGGTGTAGTCCGGATTGCCTTCGATGCGGGGATACAGCCGGCGCATGGCCGCGACGATGGCATCGGCCAGCGGCGCCACGAGTTCCTCCGGCGCCAGCACGTAGTCCGGCGCGACGCAGGTCTGGCCGGCGTTGAGCAGCTTGCCGAAGGCGATGCGCTCGGCGGTCCGCGCGAGGTCCGCGCTGCGGTCGACGATCGCCGGCGACTTGCCGCCGAGCTCCAGCGTGACCGGGGTCAGGTGTTGCGCCGCGGCCTGCGCGACCAGACGGCCCACCGGCGTCGAGCCGGTGAAGAACAGGTGATCGAAGGGCAGTTGCGTGAAGGCCTTGCCGACCTCGGCATCACCGGTGACGACCGTCATCTCGTCGGGCGCGAAGTGCTGGGCGACGAGCTTGGCCATCAGCGCCGACGTGGCCGGGGTCAGCTCGGACGGTTTGATCATCACGCGGTTGCCGGCGGCCAGCGCCGCGAGCGCGGGCGCCATCGCGAGGTAGTACGGATAGTTCCACGGCGACACGATGCCGACCACGCCGAGCGGCTGCGGCATCAGCCGGTTGCCGGCGGGCAGGAAGTGGAGCGCGGTCGGCGCGCGCTTGACGGCCATCCAGCGCCTGAGGTGCCGCATCGCGTGTTTCGCGCCCGACTGGACGGTGAACAGATCGGCCAGCAGGCTCTCGTGCCGCGAGCGGTGGCCGAAGTCGCGGGACATCGCGTCGGCGAGCGCGTCCACGTTGTCGGCGGTCATCCGCAGCAGCCGTGCCAGACGATCCCGGCGCTGCGCCTGGGTCGGCATCCGCTCGCGGTCGAACGCGGCGCGCTGCTGCTCCAACACCAGGTGCAGGCGCTCGTGCAGGGCTTGGTCCATGGGGTGTGTCTCCGCCTTGTCGTTCTTGAATGGCAACAAGCGTACGCCCGCTCAGGGTTGGCGCCCAGGCCGTGCGATCCCGAGTAGAGATCAATGACTAATCCGCGTCAGTCACTTGACGTGTTTCGAGTATTGCGAGAATTTCGAGTTTCTCTAAACTTTCTGCTCACTGCCATGACAACGACCCCGTCGGTTTCTTCGTCCAGCCTCGTTCTCGACGTACAGCCGCTGGTCGATGCGGTCCGGCGGCATGTGCCGCTCTCCGCGGCGAAAGAGAAGGCGCTCAGGCGGGAATTCGAACAGGTGCTCGGTGCCCAGTTGCTCAGACCTGCCGCAAGACCTGCCCCGGCAATACGTTCGAAGACGAAGAAGGATGGTGAAGACATGGTGCTGACCACGCAACAGGCGGCGAACCTCGTGAAGGTGTCGCGGCCTTATCTGACGGCCCGGATCGACGCGGGCGACATCCCATTGTTCCAACGGGTGGGAAATCAACGCAGGGTCCTGAAGTCGGATCTCCTGGCCTGGCAGAAGCGCGCCCGACGCCAGCAGTGGGAAGCATTGGAGCAACTGGGCCGGTCGGTCAGTGGAGAGTACGAGGCTGTCGATCTGTGACTGATGCGATCAGCGTTTCCGTCGTTGCCGACGCGGACACGCTGTTCGGTGGAACCACGCGAGCGTTGCTCATTCATCTGGACTACGAAGGCCTCATCGAACTTCACTGGAGTGCAGACATCCTCTCGGAGATGAGTCGGGCTCTTGTGCGTTCCGGGCGCCGGAAGGATGCGGCGCATGCTCTCCAGAACGAAGCGCTGATGCAACTGTCCTTGCCAGGGGCTGAAGTGGATGCCGGGGATGTTCAGCGAGAACTCGTGAGCGCCCGGCGAGCGGTCCGGTCCATGAAGGATGCCCATGTGGCCGCTTGCGCCATGGCGCTTGTTCCGCGTGAATCGGGAAAGGCGGTCCATCTCTTGACGAAGAACCTGAAGGACTTTCGCAGGCTCGCGCTTCGAAGGCTGGGGATCGATCTCCAGCACCCCGACAGCTTTCTCTCCGCGCTCTTTGTCGATCACGCCCCGGAATTCCTCCGGGCCTTCGGTGCCTATCGACGATCGCTTCGAAGTGGCGAGCCTGCGAAGTTGACTCTCTCCCGACTTGCCCTTGACGGGCAGGAGGTCACGGCATGTCAACTTGCGAGCTGCATGGAAGCGGAAGGCGTTGCCCTTTAGAAACGACAAAGCCCGGCCGGAGCCGGGCTTCGAGGGGAGCGACTAAGCGCCCGTCGCACCGCCGCAAGGCGGTGGTCGACGATCAGAAGTTGTAGCCGACGCTCAGCGTCACGCCGTCGATCTTCAGGCCGTCCTTCTTGTAGTACTGCATGTAGTCCACGCCGCCGTAGATGGCCTTCGTGAAGTTGTACTTGCCGCCCAGGCCCCAGGCGAAGCTGTTGTCGCTGCCCGAGCCGCTCAGGCCGCCGCCGGAGATCTTCAGCTTGGTGTCGGCGTAGCCCAGACGGCCGAACACTTCGAACTGGTCGAACGAGTACTTCGGGGTCACGAAGAAGCCGTAGGTGCTCGAGATCTTGAACTTGACGCCGTCGGAGGTGTCGTCGGACACGCCGGTGGCGAACATGACTTCCAGGGCGACGTTCGGGTGCAGGTCCCAACCCACGATGCCGCGCAGCGCGCCAGGCTTGACGGACTCGCCGCCAGCCGAGATCTTGGCAAAGGTGTAGCCCAGTTCGCCGTACACGCCGTTTCCGGCGGCGGTCTGAGCTTGAGCGGCGCCGGCGGCCAGCAGGACAGCAGCGGCGATGACAGAAATCTTGGTCATTTGAATACTTCTCTCAGGTAAAGAAACCGCACCTCGGCGGTGCGGGTGCGAAAGGTATCAATGCCTGACCCCTAACCGCTATGACAGACGTCACAGTCGGCCAAATATGTGCGGAGAGCGTTGTCTCGCCACGACGCGTTTCAGCGGGCGGCGCGTCAGCGTTCCCCATTTCGAGGGGAGACTTTTCGTCAATGCGACCAAGGCTTGACGATGTCTTGACGCGATGGCGCGCCAATGCCGCGGCGGTGGGATCGAAAAAAAGCCCGGCAGGGCCGGGCTCATGCGATGGGCGACCGCGCGCGTGGACGCGGTGCCGGTCGGTCAGCAGGGCATCAATGACGGAAGTGACGCACGCCTGTGAGCACCATCGCGATGCCGCGTTCGTTGGCCGCGGCGATGACCTCCTCGTCGCGCATCGAGCCGCCCGGCTGGATCACGCAGGAGGCGCCCGCATCGGCCAGCACGTCGAGGCCGTCGCGGAACGGGAAGAAGGCGTCGCTCGCCACGGCCGAGCCCGTGAGCGTCAGGCCGGCGTTCTCCGCCTTGATCGACGCGATGCGCGCCGAGTCGATGCGGCTCATCTGCCCGGCACCGACGCCCAAGGTCATGCCGCCGCCGCAGAAGACGATCGCATTGCTCTTCACGTACTGCGCGACGGTCCACGCGAACATCAGGTCGTCGAGCTGCTGCGCGGTCGGCTGCAACGTGGTGACGACCTTCAGGTCGGCCTTGGTCAGGAAGTGGTTGTCGGCGGTCTGCACCAGCAGGCCCGAGCCGACGCGCTTGACGTCCTGCGCATTGCGGCCCTGGTCCCAGGGGCGCGCGCCGCCCGGCGGCAGCGCGATCTCGAGCAGGCGCACGTTGACCTTGCCCTTGAAGACCTCACGCGCCTCGGCGCTGAAGGACGGCGCCATCAGCACCTCGACGAACTGCTTGGACACCAGTTCCGCGGCGGCGCGGTCGACCTCGCGGTTGAAGGCGATGATGCCGCCGAAGGCGCTCGTCGGATCTGTCTTGAAGGCCTTGGCATAGGCGTCGGCCGCCGTCGCCGCCACGGCCACGCCGCAGGGGTTCGCGTGCTTGATGATCACGCAGGCCGGCACGTCGAAGCTCTTCACGCATTCCCACGCGGCGTCCGCGTCGGCGATGTTGTTGTAGCTCAGCTCCTTGCCCTGCAGCTGCTTGCCGGTGACCAGCGAGCCGGGCGCCGGATGCAGGTCGCGGTAGAGCGCGGCGGTCTGGTGCGAGTTCTCGCCGTAGCGCAGGTCCTGCACCTTGATGAAGCTGCTGTTCATCTGCGCCGGGTACTCGGACAGCGAGCCGTCCTCCAGGCGTGCGCTCAGGTAGTTGCTGATCGCGGCGTCGTACTGGGCGATGCGGTTGAACGCGGCCACCGACGCGGCGAAGCGCGTCCTGTCGCTGGTCTTGCCGTGGGCCTTCAGCTCCTCGAGCACCTGCGCGTATTGCGACGCGTCGGTCAGCACCGTCACGTCCTTCCAGTTCTTGGCCGCGCTGCGGACCATCGCCGGACCGCCGATGTCGATGTTCTCGATCGCGTCCTCCAGCGTGCAGCCGGGCTTGGCGACGGTGGCCTCGAACGGGTACAGGTTGACCGCCAGGATGTCGATCGTGGCTATGCCGTGCTGCTCGATCGCGGCGACGTGCTCGGGCAGGTCGCGGCGGGCCAGCAGGCCGCCGTGGATCTTCGGATGCAGCGTCTTGACGCGGCCGTCCAGCATCTCCGGGAACCCGGTGTGCTGCGCGACTTCGGTGACCGGCAGGCCGGCGTCGGCCAGCAGCTTGGCGGTGCCGCCGGTGGACAGCAGACGAACGTCCAGCGCGTGCAGCGCCTTCGCGAAATCGACGATGCCGGTCTTGTCGGAGACCGAGATCAGGGCGGTGAGTTGGGCCATGGGAGCTCTCTAAAGGGGATTCGTTTCGGCGCGGGCGCTCAGATCAATTTATGTTCGACCAGTTTGCGGCGCAGCGTGTTTCTGTTGATGCCCAGCCACTCGGCGGCCTTGCTCTGGTTGCCGTCGCTGTGCTGCATCACCACTTCCAGCAGCGGCTTCTCGACGAGACGGATCAGCATCTCGTGCATCGAGTGCGGCACTTCGCCGCCGAGGTCCCTGAAGTAGACCTCCAGGTTTTCGCGGATGCAGGAGTCGATCGGTTTTGGCGTCATGCCGTCAGCCTTCTTTCTTGGTCTTGGTGTTGTTCGTCGTTCGCGGCTGCGTCGTCGAGGGGATCGTCGGTGACCGGCAGATAGGGCAGCCGGTCATGGTCGTCCGCCAGCGCGTCCAGCCAGTCCGACAGCGCGCGGACCTGGCCGTCGCAACTCTCGAGGGTGTTCATGCGGCGGCGGAAGTCCTCGCCGCCGGGCAGCGCCCGCACGGCCCATCCGATGTGCTTGCGCGCGCTGCGCATGCCGGTCAGCTCGCCGTACAGCGCGTAGTGGTCGTGCAGGTGCTCGATCAGCCAGCCCTTGGCATCGGCGATGCGCGGCGCCGGTTGTTCCTCGCCGGTGGCCAGGAAGTGCGCGATCTCCGCGAAGATCCACGGCCGGCCCTGTGCCGCGCGGCCGATCATGATCGCGTCGGCGCCCGTCGCGGCCAGCACCTCGCGCGCCTTCTGCGGCGTGTCGATGTCGCCGTTGGCGACGACGGGGATGCGCAGCGCGGCCTTCACCGCGGCGATGGTGTCGTACTCGGCGCGGCCGCTGTAGCCCTGCTCGCGCGTGCGGCCGTGCACGGTGACCATCGCGATGCCGGCGGACTCCGCCGCGCGCGCCAGCGCCACCGCGTTCTTCTCCGCCTGGCACCAGCCGGTGCGCATCTTCAGCGTGACCGGCACGCCGCGAGGCGCGCAGGCGGCGACCACCGCCTCGACGATCTCCAGCGCCAGCGCCTCGTCCTGCATCAGCGCCGAGCCCGCCCACTTGTTGCAGACCTTCTTGGCCGGGCAACCCATGTTGATGTCGATGATCTGCGCGCCGCGGTCCACGTTGTACGCGGCGGCCTCGGCCATCATCGCGGCGTCGGTCCCGGCGATCTGCACGGAGATCGGCGCGGACTCACCCTCGTGGTTCGCTCGGCGCGAGGTCTTCAGGCTGTTCCACAGGTCCTTGCGCGAAGTCACCATCTCGCTCACCGCGTACCCCGCGCCGAGCTTCTTGCACAGCACGCGGAAGGGCCGGTCGGTCACACCCGCCATGGGGGCGACGAACAGACGGTTCGGCAGGACGTAGGGACCCAGCACAAGCGGACTGGGTGACTGGCCGGGCGGCGGCGTGGACATCGGGAGCGACAGAGCGGTTGCACAAAAAAGAGGCAGAAGTATACCGCCGTTGGGTACCTCGAAAGCGTGGGCCTGTCATCGCGGGCGATCGCCCACGAGAACCCGGGGGACCCCTCCTCATACTTGTCGCAGGCTCCAAAAATCGTCGGGGACCCCGGGTTCCCGTGGGCTCCGAACGAGGACTGCTCTCGGGAGCGTTCTAGAGGGATGGCTGCTTGCGCCAGAGCACGAAGCCCTGTTCGACGAAGCGGTTCATCACGCGGTCCTGCGACAGCTTGTAGACCGCGCGGGCGATGCGGCCCCGCAGCTCGGGGGTGTTGCAGCGGGAGCGGTGGGAGAGCGTCACGTAGAGGCCCTCGCGCGCGATCGCCGGCATCAGCGGCTGGATCGCGGGACCGCCGTTGCGCGCGGCATAGGCCTCGGCCGGCGTGTCCTCATAGATCAGGTAGTCGGCGCGGCCGCGCTGCAGCATCTGGATCGCCTGCTCGATGCTGGCGACCTGGCTGATCTTCAGCGACTGGCGCGCGTAGTTGTCGAACTCGACGCCGAAGCTGTTGTTGATCACCGTCACGCCCTGCTTGGGCGCGAGGTCGCTCCAGCGCTTGTAGGCCACCGGCGCCGACGCGCGCGTCCAGATGACGCTGCGCGTCTCGCGGAACGCGGGATGGAAGTAGTCCATGTACTCGGTGCGCGGCAGCGTGAAGAAGGCGCCCGCGATCAGGTCGATGCGGCCCGCGCGCATCTCCTCCTGCACGCGTCCCCAAGGACCGACGTAGCGGGTCTCGACCGGGATGCCGATCTCCGCCGCGAGCCACTGCATCATGTCGGCGTTGGCACCGACCAGCTTCTGCTCGTCCGCCGGATCACGCCAGAGGTATGGGGGGTACTGGGGGTTGCCGGACGCGATCAGCATCGGACAACCGGCGATCGGTGCGGGGGGTGTCTGCGGCGACGTCGGCGGGGAGGTCGAAGGACCGGGCGCCGCGCTTGCCTGGGTGGCAGACGGCGGCGGCGCGGTCTGCGCCATCGCCGCAGGACCGAACAGCGCGGACAGCGCGGACAGCGCGAATGGCGCCGACCCGGTGGGCCCCAGGCCGGCGACGGCCAGGCCGATCAGCGCGAACGACGAAACGGCTAGGCGGCGCAAGGACATGGTCTTCAGATAATCCCACGCATGGAAGCTTGGCTGCAACAGATGATTCACCTGATGCTGGAGACCCTATCTCTCCCGCAGGTGGGGTTGGGCGCGGTGTTCGTCGTCGCGCTCATTTCGGCGACGCTGCTGCCGATGGGATCCGAGCCCGTGGTGCTGCTGCTGGTGCATGCGAAGCCGGAGCTGTTCTGGCCCGCGATCCTCGTGGCCACGGCGGGCAACACGATCGGCGGCGCGATCACGTGGTGGATGGGCTACGGCGCGGAGCGGGCCTACGAGGCCGCCGTGCACCACTCGCCGCGGGACCAGCGCGTGCTCGGCTGGCTGCGGCGCTTCGGCGCGAAGACCTGTCTGATGAGCTGGCTGCCCATCGTCGGCGATCCGCTATGCGCCCTGGCCGGTTGGCTGCGTCTGCCGTTCTGGCCCTGCGTGGCCTACATGGCGATCGGCAAGTTCATGCGTTATCTGCTCATGACCGCCATCGGCATCGCCATCTTCGAATGAGCGCTCGGTCGCTCTCGCCACTTCGGGGGTGACCGCTGGATGAGCGCCTCCGCGCTTGCACAATTCAGGGGCACTCAAGAGGAGACCCCGCCATGAGCACCCCCAGCACCCCGGCGTACGACGCCCTGTGCCAGCGCCATCAGCGCATCCACCGCCTTTCCCATCTGCAGTCGATCGCCTCGTGGGACCAGTCCGCCTTCATGCCGGCACGCGGCGCGCAGGCGCGCGCCGAGGCGCTTGCCGAGATGGGCGGGCTGCTGCACCAGCTGGGCACCGACCCGGCGCTGCGCCAGTTGCTCGACGACGCCGCGCAGGAGCCGCTCGACGACTTCCAGCGCGCCTCGCTGCGCGAGATGCGCCGCGTGTGGCGCTCGGCCAACGCGTTGCCGCAGCGGCTCGTGGAAGCCCGCTCGCTGGCCAACTCGCACTGCGAGCACCAGTGGCGTCAGCAGCGTCCCGCCAACGATTGGGCGGGGTACGTCGAGAACCTGCGTCCCGTCGTCCGCTACGCGCGGGAGGAGGCGCAATACCTGGCCGACGACTCGGGCCTGAGCCGCTACGACGCGCTGCTCGACCAGTATGAACCCGGCATGCGTGCCGCCGACATCGACCGCGTCTTCGGCGATCTGCGCCAGTGGCTGCCCGGCGTGATCCGGCAGGTGATGGCGCGCCAGGCCGACGACCGCGTGATCCATCCGCAAGGGCCGTTCCCCGCCGCGTCGCAACGCGCGCTGGGCCTGGACGCGATGAAGCTGCTGGGCTTCGACTTCGAGGCGGGCCGGCTCGACGAGAGCGCCCATCCGTTCTGCGGCGGCGTGCCGGAGGACGTGCGGATGACGACGCGCTACCGCGACGACAGCTTCCTGCAGAGCCTCACCGGCACCATCCACGAGACCGGCCACGGCCGCTACGAGCAGAACCTGCCGCGCGAGTGGCTGGGCCTGCCGGTGGCCGGCGCGCGCTCGATGGGCCTGCACGAGAGCCAGAGCCTGTCCTTCGAGATGCAGCTGGCCTCGCATCCCGGCTTCGCCGGACTGCTGCAGCCGCTGGTGGAGCGCCACCTCGGCGCGCAGCGCGGCTTCGCCGCCGACAACCTGCACAAGCTGATGACGCGCGTCGCGCCGGGCTACATCCGCGTGGACGCGGACGAGGTGACCTACCCGGCGCACGTGATCCTGCGCTACGAGATCGAGCGCCCGCTGATCGAGGGCGAGATCGAGGTCGAGGACATCCCCGCGCTGTGGGACGCCAAGATGCAGGAGCTGCTGGGCCTGGACACGCGCGGCAACTACAAGGACGGCTGCATGCAGGACGTGCACTGGGGCTGCGGACTCTTCGGCTACTTCCCCTGCTACACGCTGGGCGCGATGTATGCGGCGCAGTGGTTCGCGACGATGCGCCGCGAGCGGCCGACGCTGGATGCGGAGATCGCGCGCGGCGAACTCACGCCGGTCTTCGACTGGCTGAAGGCGCGCGTGTGGTCGCAGGGCAGCCGCTGGGAAACGCCCGAGCTGGTGCAGCGCGCCAGCGGCGAGCCGCTGAATCCGGCGCACTTCCGCCGGCATCTCGAGTCGCGCTACCTGGGCTGATCCCCGCGGCTGACGCGTTCCGCGTCGCCAATGGAAAAGGGCACCCCGCGCGGGGTGCCCTTTTCTCCTTGCGCGTCCGCAGTCTCTACCCGCGGCGCTCCCAACGAGTCGTCGAGGACTCGAATGCTGTTGTCTTCGGGGTCAGGCCTTGCCAGCCACCTTGCGGCGGCGAAGGACGAAGCCCATCGCACCCAGGCCGGCCAGCATCAGCGCGAGGCTTTGCGGTTCCGGCACGGCGCTGACGCTGATGTTGTCCAGCGAGGTGCCGTAGGAATCGCTGATGCCCGCCGCGGCGAAGCGCAGCGTCATCGGGCTGCCAGTGCCGGTGAAGGTGGTGGTGTAGGTCTGCCAGGTGGTCGTCGCGTTGTTGCCGACCAGGCCGCTCAGGCTGCCGATGCTCCAGTCGATGCCGTTGCTGGCGACGCTGCGGAAATCGGGGCGGTTGGCGTAGGAGAACGACAGCGAGTAGGTCGCGCCCGCCACGGTGTTCAGCGTCTGGCTGATCCAGCTGTTGGCGGTGGTGTCCAGCTCGACGTAGTTGCCGCCGCTGAACGCGCTGCCCGCGACGTTGTTGCGGATCTCCAGGCCGTTGGGGCCGACCGTCCAGCCGGCGGTGCTGCCGACGATGCTGTAGCTGCCGCTGCCGACCGCGTTCGATTCGAAGCTGCCGTTGGTGATCAGGTTCACCGGAGCCGCCAGGGCGAACAACGGGGCGGCGAAAAGGGTGGCGGCGATCAGGCGCTTCATGGGACGGGCTCGGAAGTTCGACAAGAGGTGCGCAGGAGCGTCTGCGCTTGTGTCGAATTGTTCGAGACCGCCTCCCGGGTGCCATCCCCCTGGGCGATGGGGATGGCGATGCGTTTCGTGACGCAGTGCACACCCCGCGGGGAGCGCGGGGGTCAGGTGGTGCGCTTGCCGCCCTTCGTGGGCTTTGCGGTCTTCGTGGCCTTTGCAGCCTTCAAGGTCTTGGCGACCTTCAGAGGCTTGGCAGTCTTGGCGGGCTTGGGCCGGGCCGCGACCGTCTTCTTCGCGGCGGGCTTGGCCGCCGGCTTCGGCTTCGGCGTGGTGCTGGTGCTGGTGCTGCCGGCCTGCGCGGCGCGCAGCATCGCGACCTCCGCGGACAGCGCCTCGACGCGCCCCTTCAACTGCGCGACTTCATCCGCCGCCGGCATGCCCAGGCGCGCGAGCGCTCGCGCCACGCGGTCCTCGAAGATGGCTTCCAGCTTGTCCCAATGCTGGCCGGCACGCGAGCCGACCTCGCCGGCCAGATCGCTCATGCGGCGCGCGGTGGTGTCGAGCGTCGCCTCGGCCTTGCCGACGGCGGCGCCCCCCTGGTCCTGCGCCTTCGCGAACGCCGCCAGCCCCGCTGACCAGATCTGCTGCGCCGAGGTCTTCACCTGCTCCGCGAACGGCGTGTCCGCCGGCTTGGCCGCGGCCGTCTTCTGTTGCTTCTTGACCATGGGCATTCCTTGTCGTCGCTCGCCGAGAACCGGACTATAGGCGGCGTGCCGTGTCGCACGTCGTCTTTGACCTGACCCGCAACCCCCCATCGGGGCGATCGGCGCAGGGACCAGAATATCGGCCATGTCCGTGCCGACCTCCTCGCGGGGCCGCCCTTCCGGCGACGAATTCCCCGACACCGTGCCCCAGCTGCTCCCCGAGGCGCCGACGGTCCTGCCGCCGCTGCCGATGGCGGGCGACCTGCCGCTGCGCAAGGGCGCGTTCATCGACTGCCCGCAATGCCGCGCGCCGATGCGCCATGTCAGCCTGCCGGGCCACCACGCGCCGGCCACGGTCGACATCGATCACTGCGAGCCATGCGGCCTGGTCTGGTTCGATGCGCGCGAGTCGGTGCATCTCTCGACGGCCGCCTGGATCCAGCTGCTGCGCGACCTGAACCGCCTGCGTCAGAGCGACCGGCCCCATCAGCCGGATCGCGCCTGCCCGCTGTGCGCGAAGGCGCTGAAGGAGGTCCGCAACCTCACGCGCTACGGCCGCTTCCCGGTGCTGGAGTGCGGCAGTTGCGGCGGTCATCTGCACAGCCAGGCCGGCATGCTGGCGGAGCGCGGCCTGGTGCGTCCGTTGCTGCCAGGCGAACGCTACGCGCTGCAGGCCGAGAAGCGCCAGTTGCTCTGCTTGAGTTGCGGCGGTCCGGCGGACGGAAAGAGCGAGGACTGCAGCTGGTGCAAGAGCCCGCTGCTGATGGTGGACATGCCACGCCTGGCGAATGCGCTGCGCCGTCGCTCGCCGTCGGAGCCGCTGCTGATGTCCAACGGCGGCAAGCCGGTGGGCTGGGCCTGCCGCGGTTGCGGGGCGCCCATGGATCCGACGCGCGAGACGCGCTGCGGGCGTTGCCATCACACGGTGGTCGCGCCGTCGATGGAGGACCTGGGGCCGCTGCTCGATGCCCTCGAGCATGATGGCCAGGAGGCCGAGGCCCAGCTCGAACGCGAGCGCCGCGAGCGGCTGGCCTCCTACAACTTCGAGCACCGCGATCCGGCCGGCGGCAAGCACGGCCTGTTCTGGAAGGGCAAGTACGAGAAGCGCTACGACGCGGAGAACGATCGCCGCGAACGACGACGCGACGGCGAACGCGGGTGGGACGCGTCCGGATGGCCCTCGTCCGGCGAGGGCTCGCCGCCCACGCTGATCGAGATCGCGCTGCGTCTTGCCGCGATGCTGCTGAAGAAGTGATGCGGGCGCGCGCGAGGCGCGCTTCGATCAGAGCTCCAGCACCCCGATCGGTTTCGCGCAGGCCGCCGGCGTGCCGCCGCCGCGCACGACGAAGGGCAGTTCGCCCCACGGACCCGAATCGCGCGGACAGCCGTTGCGCAGCGTGCCGCCCGGGCAGCCGCAGCCCTTGGTCTTGACCAGCTTGTCCAGCGTCTGCGACTGCTGCGGGTTGAGCTTGGGCAGGTCGTGCTTGAAGACCAGCTGCAGCGCGGTCGTCGGCGCGGGCGCGTCCAGCGCGGGCACGGGACCGAGCAGCGTCGCCATCGTCAGGGTTTCCTTCAGCGCCGCGGCGGGCTTCATGCCCTTGGCACGGCGCAGGTAGTTCAGCGCCACCTCCATCGCCGCATACCCGCGCGCGGCCGAGGCCGTGAACGGCTTGCGGAACGCGGCGCCGTAGGTGTTGGCGACCTGGTCCCAGCGGCCGCGATCGATCGTGAGCACCGGGCACAACACCGCGTCGACGCGATCCGACAGCGTCGCGTCGAAGTCCATCCAGCACGAGGTCCGCGCGCTGATCCGCAAGCCGGTCTGGCGGCGCAGGTCGGCTGCGATCTTCTCTCCGGCATTGAGCTCGATGCGGCCCAGCTGCAGCTGCAGGTCCTGGTCCTTCATCCGCTCCGCGTTGCTGGAGATGAAGGGGATGCCCGCGGCACGCAGTGCGTCCGCGCCGGCGTTGATCTCGCACCAGTTGCCCAGCACGACGTCCACCTTGGCCTTGATGAATTCCTGGGAGATGGCGTCCGCCTTGCGAGCGTCGCAGCCGCTGTCCTTGACGATCAGCTTGGGCGCGGCGTCGCCGGGCCAGGTCTTGAGGGCCAGCGTCATGCCGAGCTGGAGTTCCTCGGCCTGCCCGGCGCTCGGGTAACTGCCCGGCAGGATGACGCCGATGGTGGCGGCGGTGGCTGGCACGGCGGCGCACAGCAGGACGGCAGATAGCGCCGACGGTAGTGCGGCGCCCGCGACGGCGCCCAGGACCTTGCGGATGTTCATGACGATCCCTCTTGTTCTTCGTGGCCGGGGTAGCGGCCGCTTGTTGATTTGTCGCCGGGACTGCGTTGTGGCGTCCAAGGCCGAGGTATCGCCTGCGCGGAGGGCGCGCGCACTGGAGGTTTTCCCGGGAGTCCCCACGAATGAAAACGCCCCGGCGGGCCGGGGCGGTAAGACGTCACAGTGGTGACAGAAAGTGCGGCATGCGCGCAACGCAAGCCGTACAGCGCACGAAGCTCAGGCGGGCCAGCCTTGCAGCACGAGCTTGCCGCGTTGGCGCTGACTCTCCTGCAGCGCGTGGGCGCGCTTGAGGGTCTCGGCGGCGATCGGGCCGACGACATCGGACAGCGTCGTGCGGATCTTGCCGGCGTCGACCAGTGCCGCGACTTCAGTCAGCAGGCGGCCTTGCGCGGCGATGTCGTGCGTCGCATGCATGCTGCGCGTGAACATCAGTTCCCAGTGCAGCGAGAGCGACTTGCCCTTCAGCGCCATCACGTCCAGATCGTTCGGGCCGAAGTCGTCGATCATCGCGAGCTTGCCCTGCGGCTCCAGCGCGTCGACGAATCCCTGGAAGTGCTGCGGCGTGTGGGTGAGGCTGGTGACGTAGCGCAGCGGCGGGACGCCTTTCTTCTGCAGCGCGGCGATCTGCGGCGCGATCGGCTCGCGATGGTTGATCACGTGGTGGGCGCCCAGCGCGTGCAGCCACTTGCCGCCGTCGCCCTCGGGCTCGGAGCTGGTGCCGATGACCGTCAGGTGCTCATGCCGGCGCGCCAACTGGACCAGGATCGAGCCCACGCCGCCAGCCGCGCCGGTGACCAGCAGGCTGACCGGGCGCTCCGGCTGCTGCTGCACCTGCAGGCGGTCGAACAGCAGTTCCCAGGCGGTGATGGCGGTCAGCGGCAGCGCGGCGGCTTCGGCGTCGCTGAGCGAGGTCGGCGCCTTCGCGGCGATGCGATGGTCGACGCACTGGAACTGCGCGTTGCTGCCGGGGCGCGTGATGTCGCCGGCATACCAGACGCGGTCGCCGACGGCGAAGCCGCTCACGTCCGGTCCGATGGCGCGGACCGTGCCCACGGCATCCCAGCCGAGGATCACGGGCGTCGTGCCGTCGGCGCTGGCGCGCCGCACGCGGATCTTGGTGTCGACCGGATTGACGGCGATGGCGGAGACCTCGACCAGCAGGTCCTTCGGGCCGGGCGCGGGCGTGGGCAGATCGAGATCGATGAGCGATTCGGCCTCGGTGATGGGCAGGGACTTGAAGTAGCCGACGGCTTTCATGGCGGGACTCCTGAGATTCGGATGGGAAGGGAAGGCGGAAGTAGCGGGATGCTGTGGGAACGAATGGTGAGCCTTCCGGCAGAATCAATGAAGAGCGCTGAATTGCTATCAGTTTCAATGCTGGATTGAAGATCGACGGAGGAGGGCGCGCCATGGACATCGAGAACACCGCCGAGCTGCGCCTGCTGATCGAATGCGCGCGCGGCGGCAGCCTGACGGCGGCCTCGCGGGAGATGGGCATCACGCCCGCGGCGGCCAGCGCGATGCTGAAGAAGCTGGAGGCGCGGCTGGGCGTGCGGCTCGCCGAGCGCAGCACGCGGGCGCTGCGGCTGACCGCCGCCGGCGAGCGTTTGAGGGACTACGCGCAGCGCGCGCTCGAACTGCTGGACGAAGGCCTCGCCCTGGTCTCGGAAGGCGGCGACGAGGGCGCCGCCAAGGGCCGTGGGGCGACGGCGCTGCGCGGGCGCATCCGCGTCAGCGCGTCGAGCGACCTGACGCGGCGCATCATGCTGCCGCTGCTGGACAGCTTCCTCGACCGGCATCCGGGGGTCGAGCTGCAGCTCAATGTCGGCGACGCGCTGCAGGACGTCGTGCGCGACGAGGTCGATCTGGCCTTGCGGTACGGCGAACTGGCCGACTCGCGGCTGGTGGCGCGCAAGCTCCATGACGGGCGCCGGCTGCTGGTGGCGTCGCCGGACTACCTGAAGCGGCATGGCCGGCCGGCCCATCCCGGGGAACTCACGCAGCACGAGTGCATCCGCTTCAAGATCGGCGACCGGCTGGAGCGCGAGTGGCGCTTCTGGCGACGCGACGCGATGCAGGCGGCGCCGGTGGACGTGACGGTGCAGGGCCGCCGCACGGCGGACGACGGCGGCATCGCCCACCAGTGGGCCCTCGAAGGGCGGGGGATGACCTACAAGAGTTGCCTGGACATCCGGGAGAGCCTCGCGAGCGGGGCGCTGGTCGAGGTGCTGCCGGACTGGATCGGCCGGCCGA
The DNA here is from genome assembly GCF_059416045.1 of Roseateles sp. GW821-FHT09G03. NCBI lineage: Bacteria > Pseudomonadati > Pseudomonadota > Betaproteobacteria > Burkholderiales > Sphaerotilaceae > Roseateles > Roseateles sp. GW821-FHT09G03. Next base: position 221,779 of record NZ_JBWKOK010000009.1, on the reverse strand, counting down.
TGCCGCTGCATGCGCTGATGCCCAGCCAGCGCTTCCTGCCGCAACGGCTGAAGGCGCTGGTGGACCACCTAGCGGAAGCGCTCAGGCGTTGACCGGCAGGCGCGCTTGCGCGTGCCGGGGGCAGGCACTGTCGATCGGCCGCTCAGGGGCCGCTCAGGGGCCGCTCGAGGGCCAGTCAGGAACCGCTCAGTGCTTGTGGTCGCCGTGACCCGCGTGCGGGTCCTTGGCATCGGGCGACGCGACGGGGCCAGTCCTTGCCGGGGCCTGGACGGTGACCGTGGAGCGGGACTTGTCGGCGCCTTCGAACACGAAGGTCAGCGGCACCGCATCGCCGGTCTTCAGCGGGCCCTTCAGGTCCATCAGCATCACGTGATAGCCGCCGGGCTTCAGCTCCACCGGCTTGCCCGCGGGCACCGCCAGCGTGGTCACCGGCCGCATGCGCATCACGTCGCCGTCCATCGCCATCTCGTGCACCTCGGCCACGCCCGCCGCGGGCGTGCTGACCGAGATCAGCTTCACGTCCGTCGGCGACTTGATCTGCATGAAGGCGCCGGTGGACTTCTGCTGCGGCACCGTCGCGCGCACCCAGGCGTCGGCGACGACGACCTGCGCCTGCGCCAGGCCGGCAGTCAGCAGCAGGGTGGGAACAACAGCCAGGCGGGCGAGGGAACGGAACTTCATCGGGGCGTCCAATCCATGATTCATGACGATCCGGAAGTATCGGTCATCGTTCTTCGAGCGCTCCCATCGAGCGCAACACACGCTTGACGATCTCTTCGCGCTTCGAAGAGAAGGCGGGGTCCTTCATGTCCATGTTGAGCGCGAAGTACACGGGCCGCGCCTCGCGGTCCTGCTCCACCCATCCGACGAACCAGCCCAGGCCCGGCTCGGCGTTGTCCGCCCAGCCGGTCTTGGCGTAGAGGCGCCAGCCGGGTCCCTGCTCGCGCAGCATCACCTGGCGGGCGATGTCGTAGGTGCGGTCGGACAGCGGCAGCGCGCGGTCGTGCACGCGGCGCAGGAAGTCGATCTGGCCGACCGCCGAGATGCGCAGGTCGCCGTCGAGCCAGAAACGGTCCCCGACCGGGCCGGCGACGGCGTTGCCGTAGCGGAAGTCGCGCACGAACTGCTGCACCGTCGGCTGTCCGATCTGCCGTGCGAGCGACTGGAACACCCACACGGCCGACACCTTGTAGGCCGAGGCCAGGGTCTGGTCGCGGTTCCAGTCCTCGATGCGGCGCTTCGTGCCGTCCCACTTGAAGGGCTGCGTCTGGTCGGCGGCGGCGCCGGTCTCCAGCGCGATCAGCGACATCGGGATCTTGAAGGTGGATGCGGGCAGGAAGCCCTCGAAGGCGCGCACGCTGTCCGACGCGATCCAGCGATGCGCGCGGGTGTCGAGCATCACGAGCGTGCCCTTCGTCCCGAGTTCGGTGAAATGGCGCTGCAGTTCAGGACGGGTCTCCCAGCGTTCGCGCTCGTCGGCGGGCGTGGTCTGCGCGATCGAGGCGCGGCAGGCGGTGAGGGCGAGGCAGGCGAGCAGCGCGCTCGCCATCAGGCGGGGAAGGGACATGGCGGTCTCCGGTCGGTGAGGGACGTCGCCAGTGTGCGAAGTCCTCTGCGACGGAAGACGTCGAAGTGCCGTTACGCCCGTTGCGACTGCGGCATCAATCCGTCGGCCTCGTCGAGGTAGCGCCGCCGCGCGCCGTCATCGCGCAGCTTGCGCGCCTGCAACCGCGCCTGCCGCACGAGGTCGGTCGCGCTGAAGGCATCGCCCTCGTCGAGCGCGTGCCGGGCCCACAGCAGGAGGAAGGCGCAGCGCTGGTCGGCGGGAATCTGCGATTGACGCGCTCGACAGGACGCCCAGCGCTGCGCCGCAAGATCGCCGAAGGAGGTGGCGGGGAGGGGCAGGCCTTGCGTGGTGGCCAGGCGCTGGAGCGCCGCGAAGTCCAGGCGTCCGAGCGCCGCGAGCCGCAGCAGGAAGATGGTGTTCAGCAGCGAACTGCGTCCGAGCTGCCAGCGCGCGCAGAGCGCGTCGCTGAGCAGCAGCCAGCGCAGCGCGTCCTCCACGCCGGGACCGTCCGTGGGCAGCAGGTCGGCTTCGACGAGCCGGCCCAGCGCGTTGGACAGGTTGGCGGCGCAGACCTGGAGCGCGTCGGGCAGCCCGGCCAGCGAGGCGCTGCGCAGCGCGTCGCCCAGGCTGGCCAGCGATTGCGCCGCGAGCGCCGCGTCGCCGCGGGCGATGGCGAGGTCGCGCAGCACGATGCCGCGCAGGTTGCCGTGATCGCAGCGCAACGTGGAGTCGGCGGCGAGCACGTCGGGATCGACCTCGTCGAGCTTGTCCAGCGCCGGCGCCGCCTGGCCGAGGCTGCCGAACCAGTGCCAGGCCGCGAGGATCGCGACGCGGGCGCGCAACTGGCGGCGTTCCAGGCGCGGCAGGCGGCTGTTGTTGAGCGTCTGGCCCAGTTCGCGCAACTCGTCCTGCAACGCGGCCCAGTCGCCGAGCCGGCGCGCGATGCGGGCGCGGCGCAGGCCGAGCGCGGCGGCCGCGGCGTCGTCGCCCGGCGGCACGTGCGGCGCGGCCTGCTGCAGTGCGAGCCGCGCGGGGTAGAGCTCGCCGCGGTCGAGCAGGTAGTCGGCGCGGGCGAGCGCCTCGGCGTAGGCCAGCGGGAGCAGCGGCGCGGCGGCCGGCGCGCGCACCGGGCGCTGCTGGCCCAGCCAGCGCGCGAGCGCCTCGCCGGTGGCGGGTTCGCCGTCGATCTCGAAGCGGCAGGCCGGCAGCAGCGCGGCGTTGAGCCAGAACGGGCCGCTGCTGCGGGCGCTGGCCTCGATCAGCGCGGCGAGCGGGCCGTCGTCCAGCAGCGCGAGCGCGCGCCAGACCTGCGTGCGGTGCAGCTCGGCCATGCCGGCGATGCGCTCGCGCAGTTCGGCGCGCGGGCAGGGGCTGTCGATGCGCGCCAAGCCTTGCTCGTGCGCCTGCAGCAGCGCGGCGAGCAGGCGCGGCAGCAACCGGCTGCGCAGTTCGGGCAGTCCGTCGATGCGCAGTCCCTGCGCCAGCAACTGGATGCGATGCGAGAGCGTGCCGGCGCCCGGCGAGGCAGCAGCGATGGCGGTGGCGGTGGCGGAAGCAGCGGGAGCGGTCATTGGAGGCGCATTCTGCGCCGGGCGCTTCGTCGGTGTGACGGCATCGGCGTAACGGGCGTTACGCGGGCGGGTTACGGCGCGAGGCGCAGGTCGTGGCGCGAGCGGGGCCGTGCAAAGGAACCGTCAAGACGATCGCGGAGGCGGGCCGCACCGCTCGTCGATGGCTCTCGAGAGCGGCCGGTAACGAAACGTCAGGCCCGCCCTTTGCCTGTGGTTGTCCATCACAACTCGAGGGGACTGCCATGGTGGTGAAGAATGAAGCCTGGTATCCGGGCGAAGCCGGCGTGGGTGGCGTTGTCGCGCCGCGCGCGTCGACATCCGCGGTGTCATGGGGCGCGGTGCTGGCTGGTGCGACGGCCGCCGCGGCGCTGTCGTTGATCCTGCTGCTGCTGGGTGCGGGACTGGGGCTGTCCGCCGTGTCGCCCTGGGCCGGCGACGGCGCAAGCGCCGCGGCGCTGGGCGTGGCGGGCATCGTGTGGCTCGCGTTCACGCAATTGGCCGCATCGGGACTCGGCGGTTATCTCGCTGGCCGGCTGCGGGTGCGATGGCGCGACACGGATGCGGACGAGGTCCATTTCCGCGACACGGCGCACGGGATGCTGTCCTGGGCCGTGGCCACCTTGTTCACCGCTGCCGTGCTGACCGCTTCGGTCGGCGCGATCGCGGGGATCGGCGTGAAGGGCGCGGCCGTGGCGGCCGGAACCGCGGCAACAGGGGCGGCGGCGGCGACAGCTGCCGCCGGGACTGCCGTGGATGAATCCGGCATGAAGGGCGGTTCTTCGGGAACTGCGCGGACCTCGCTGGGCAGCGGCGACTTCGGCTATTACGTGGACACGCTGCTGCGTCCCGCGGCGACGGCGCCCACGACCACCTCCACACCGTCCGCGGCGCCCGCCGGGGTCAATCCGGCAACGCTGCGCGCCTGGCCGGATGCCTCGATGGTCCACGCAGACGAGCAATCGTCGGCATCGCTGAACCGTCTGCTGGTCCGTGCAGTGCGTGATGGCGGCACGCTGTCTCCAGAGGACACGCGCGCGGCGGGACAACTGGTGGCGCAACGCACCGGCCTGACCCAGGCGGAAGCCGAGCGGCGCGTCACCGAGACGCTGCAACGCGCCCGCACCGAGGCGCAAGCCTTGGAGACCCGTGCCCGTGAAGCCGCCGACACCGCTCGCAAGACGGCGTTGACGACGGCGCTGTGGATGGTTGTCGCGCTGTTGATCGGCGCGTTCACCGCGAGCCTGCTGGCCACCTTCGGCGGCCGTCAGCGCGACCTCATCGACTAAGACAAGGAGAACTCACATGCGATCGTTGCTGCTCTTTTTCCTGGGCGTGCCCATTCCCATCATCATCCTGATCGCGTTGATCAGATGATCACTGCGCGACCGCAATGATGCGGTCGCGCGATGTGACTGCCGGGCGATGAGACCCGTGCCGACATCGCGGCACTGTCCAAGGCCCTGGCGGATCACTCGAAGTCGCCCTGGATATCGAAATAACTGTCGTGACGACTGTGGTGACGACTGTCGTGACAACCGTCGTGGAACAAGGCGTCCGCCTGCGAGCTCACCATCTTTCGACGTACCGTATCGAAGGATTGGCCGTTCTCGGCGGCAACGATGAGGGCGTCGGGTGACGGACCGAAGTCGCTTTCCCATCGGAACGTCCTCGATTGCGCCAACGACTGCTCGAACAGCGCGGTGATGATGTCGAGCGCGTCCGGGCGCATGGGATCCACGGCACGGGCCTTGACGTCGTAAGGATAGTGAAGAAAGTCCAGCATCTCGGGGATGTTGCCGGGCGGGGTGCCATAGGGCTTGATGGTGATGTCGCCGGCGGGAGCGAGCCTCAAGGCCAGAGAGGCCACCATCGACTTCGCCTCGCGCGCGATGCGCAGCGCTTGCAGGCCGTCGGTGCAGCTCTTGAGTTGGGTGCGCAGTTGACCGAAGCGCGTTGCCAGCTTCGGCGCAAAGCGTGGGCAATCGGCCAGCTCGGTGTGGTCCTTGACGTACTGGGCGCAATCCTCGAAGTAGGCCGCCTTTCCTTTCAAGGTATCCGGAAAGGGACGTCGGAAGAGTTCGGCGGCCAGCTTCTCGGCGGGCTGGTACTTCGCCATGCTTTGGACGAACACGTCGCCGCTCAGCGGATTCATGACGAAGGCTTCAAAGGTGGGGACAGGAAACGACATGGAGGGGGACGTGGACAGTTGATGAGGAAGGACCGTGAGTCCTGCTCATCCGTGTCTGGTTCGCCAATTCCTTCGATGGTCTCCCGTTCGTCCGGCCGGTAAGGCCAGCCGGCATTCAGTTCATCGACGAGGTGGCAAGCGCGCTCGCGCGGTCGATCGGTTCGCCGTAAGGCCGCCATGCGCCGGGCGCATTGGACAGCCGATCCGCGACGACCTTGAGCACGGCGGGATTCCAGACCAGGCCGCAGTGGCTGCCGTCGACCTCGACGTTCTCGACCATCGGATGGTCCTCGGGCTGCACGCAGGCCTGCCACGCGACGACGCCGTCGCTGCGGCTGTAGATCGAGGTCGTCGGCACCTGCGGCGCGGCGATGAGGCGCGACTTGAAGTCGTCGTCGAGCACCGGCAGCGAGCCGTTGACCCAGCGGTAGATCAGGCTGACGTTGGTCTGTGTCGCCTCGCCGGTGATCGGCGTGCCGATCGTGATGACCTGACGCACCGGCAGCGAGATGCGCTTGGCGATCTCGCGCGCGTAGATGCCGCCGAGGCTCCATCCCACCAGCGAGACCGGTTGCGCCTGCTCGGCGACGAGTGCCTCGATGTCCGCGGCGAGCGTGTCGAGCCACAGGTCGATGTCGCCGGTCGGGCCGGTGTTGATGCCGCGACCCCAGTCGCGCGCCGCGTAGCCCAGCCCGTGGCAGAAGCCCACCAGCGGCGCGATCGACTGCGCGTCGGCCGCGAGGCCGGGGAACACGATGACGGGATGCCCGTCGCCGGGCGCGTGGCCGCTGCGGTCCATCATCCGGCAGCTCGCGTATTCCATCGCGGCGCGCAGCGGCTCGATGCCGAGCAGGGCCCACGACGGGGAACAGATGACCGGGGCCGGAACCGGCACGGCGGAGGGGTGGGCGGACGGAAGAGCGGCGATCTTCTTCATGGTCTTGGGGCCGCCTTCCCGGAGTGACCGGCGAGGTCGGCAGAAGGACAGTTGAGTCGATCTTTCCGCAAGCTGCGTTCCATGGGCATCCCCACAAGGTCGCATGTGATCGTCGGACGAGGCCTACATCCGGGGGAGATCAATGAAAATCCCGGCTCTCCGTCCTCAGCCGTCCCAGCATCGGGGTCAGGTCTTCCATGTGTCCGGCGATGAGGTTGCGCACGTCGCCGCTGCGCTGCCACTTGCCCTTCACCGCCATCAGCCGTGAATGCAGCATGACGTGGCGCTGCCGCTGCCACAGCGCGCGGTGCACGATGACCTGGATGTCGCCGGTCTCGTCCTCGAGCGAGATGAAGATCGTGCCCTTGGCCGTCGCCGGCTGCTGCTTGACCGTCACGATCCCGCAGCCCCGCGCCGGCCGGCCGTCCGGCAGTCCGTTGAGTTCCTCGGCCGACATCCAGCGCTGCTCGCGCAGCAGCGGCCGCAGCAGCGAGAGCGGATGGCGGCGCAGCGTCAGCCCCAGCGACGCGTAGTCGAAGACGATCTCCTCGCCTTCCGGCGCCTGCGGCAGAGCGAGAAAATCCTCCTGCACCGGCGCCGAGACCAGCAGCGGCGGCGGCGCGTGCTGCGCGGCCGCGTCCCACATCTGCTGGCGGCGGTGACCGCTGATGCTGGTCAGCGCGTCGCCAGCGGCCAGCATCGTCATCTGCTGCTGGTTCAGCCCGGTGCGTCGCGCCAGGTCCTCAGCATCGTTGAACGGGCCGTTCCGTCGCTCGCGGCAGATCAGTCCCGCCGACGACTGCTGCAGCCCTTTGACCAGCCGCAATCCCAGCCGGACCTTCACCGGCGCCGCGTCGGCCGCCAGCGCTTCTGCCGTGTCGAGGTAGGGATCGCCGTTGTCCTCCTGGACGATGCCATCCTCGTCCAGCGGCATCGCATCGATCGTGTCGGCGGCCGCGCCACGCCGCGCGGGTCGGATGACGCGGCCATCCGCGCGTTCCAGAATGCAGTCCCAGTCGCTGTGCATCACGTCGGGCGGCAGCACCTCGACGCCCTTGCGTCTGGCCTCCTGCACCAGCTGGCTCGGCGAATAGAAGCCCAACGGCTGCGCGTTCAGCAGGCCTGCCAGGAACTCCGCCGGGCGATGGCATTTCAACCAGCTGCTCGTGTAGACCAGCAGCGCGAACGAGGCCGCGTGCGACTCCGGGAAGCCGTATTCCGAGAAGCCCTTGATCTGCTCGAAGATCTGTTCGGCGAAGGACACCGGGTAGTTTCGTTCCCGCATCCCGTCGATCAGCTTCGCGCGGTACTTCTCCAGACTGCCCTTGCGTTTCCATGCGGCCATCGAGCGCCGGAGCTCGTCGGCTTCTCCCCCGGTGAATCCGGCCGCAATCATCGCGATCTGCATCACCTGCTCCTGGAACACGGGAATGCCCAGCGTGCGCTCCAGGACCGTCTCCAGCCCCTGTGGATAAACGACGGACTCCAGCTTCTGCCGTCGCTGCAGGTAGGGATGGACCATGCCGCCCTGGATGGGTCCGGGACGCACGATCGCGACCTCGATGACCAGGTCATAGAAGGTCTCCGGCTTCAAGCGCGGCAGCATGCTGCGCTGCGCGCGGCTCTCGATCTGGAACACGCCGATGGTCTCGGCCCGCTGGATCATCTCGTAGGTCTTCTTGTCGCCGTCCGGGATGTCCTTCAGTTCGAACGGATACCGCTCCCGTTTTCCGACGAAGTCCAGCGTCTTGCGGATCGCCGTCAGCATGCCCAGTCCCAGCACGTCGACCTTGAGCAGGCCGACCGCGTCGAGGTCGTCCTTGTCCCACTCGATGACGGTACGGTCCGGCATGGACGCGTTCTCCACCGGCACCATGCGCGTCAGCGGCCCGTGCGTCAGCACGAAGCCGCCCGGATGCTGCGACAGGTGCCGCGGGAATCCCAGCAACTCCGACGTGATCTCGACCAACTGGCGCACCGCGAGGTCGTCGGCCTCCAAGCCGGACTCGCGCAGCCGCTCGGCATCGATGGTCTGCCCGTCCCACCACTGGTGATTGCTGCACAGCGTGTCCAGCACCTCGGGCTCGAAGCCCAGCGCCTTGCCGACGTCGCGCAGCGCGCTCTTTACGCGGTACGAGATCACCACCGCCGCCAGGGCCGCGCGTTCGCGCGTGTACTTGCGGTAGAGGTACTGGATGACCTCCTCGCGGCGCTCGTGCTCGAAGTCGATGTCGATGTCCGGCGGCTCGTTGCGTTCCTTGCTGATGAAGCGTTCGAACAGCACCTGCATCCGCGCCGGGTCGACCTCGGTCACGTGGGTGCAATAGCAGACGATGGAGTTGGCCGCGCTGCCGCGACCCTGGCACAGGATGCCCTGCGAGCGCGCGAACTGGACGATGTCCGCCACCGTCAGGAAGTAGTGCTCGTAGCGCAGCTCCTCGATCAACGCGAGCTCGCGCTCGATCTGCTCGCTGGCCGCGGCCGGCACGCCCGCCGGCCAGCGCCGGCCCGCGCCCTCGTAGGTGAGCCGTCGCAGATGGCTGGCTGGCGTCTGGCCGTCGGGCACGACCTCGGAGGGGTAGTGGTAGCGCAGTTCGTCGAGGCTGAATTTGCAATGCTCGGCCACGCGCAGCGTCTCGGTGAGCAGGTCGGCCGGGAAGCTGAGCGCGAGGCGGCTGCGGTGGCGCAGATGCCGCTCGGCGTTGCGATCCAATGCCTGGCCGCACTCGGTCAGAGGCTTGCCCAGGCGCGTTGCCGTCAGCACGTCCTGCAGCGGCTTGCGGCTGCGCACATGCATGAGGGCGTCACCGACGGCCACCAGCGGGATCGCGGTCAGCGCGCCGGCCTCGCGCAGGCGCAGCAGGCGGATCTCGTCGTCCGCGTGCTGCGGCTGGTCGATGCCCAGCCAGCAACGTCCCATGAAGTGCGACAGCAGCCATCGCGCCATGGACAGTAGCTGCGCTGGCGTGGCATGCCGGTCTGGACAGGCGATCACGACGCAGTCGTCCAGCGTCTGCGGGCCGATGTCGGCGAGCGTGCAGCGGTAGGTGCCTTTCTCGGACGAACGCCGCAGCCGCGAGATGAACTGGCACAGGTTGCCGTAGCCGTTGATGCCGCAGGCCAGCACGACCAGCGTGAACGGGCCCTCGTCATCCGCGGCCTGACCGGTCATCGCGCCCACGGCGCGTCCTGAAGCGCCACCGGGCTCAATGAGGAACTGGCTCCCCACCAGCAGCTTCATGCCGTGCTGCTTGGCCGCCACGTGCGCACGCACCATGCCGGCCATGCTGCATTCGTCGGTGATTGCGAGCGCGGAATAACCGAGCTCCTTGGCACGCACCACGAGCTCCTCGGGCCAGCTCGCGCCCTTCAGGAAACTGAAGTTGCTGAGGCAGCGCAGCTCGGCGTAGTCGGGGAGTGCCGAGGCGTCAGAGGGGGCGGTCTCAGGCATACATCCCGTGGAGATACCACGCCTGCACGGGGTCCTTGTCGTCGCCCTCGTTCCCCGGCCCGGTCAACCGTTCCTGATAGACGGCCAGGACGCCGGCGTTCTCGTTGACGGCGATCCAGTAGTCGCGGGTGACCTGGCGGTGATGTTGCGCACCCTGTTCAGTGGCGGGCACACGGTCCCACCAGCCGCCTTCGACGCGATCCGGACCGATCAGCAAGGTCAGCGGGCCCTGGTAGTGCGGCCGGTGCTCGCGCACCGCCAACCTCAGCGGCGGATCGAGCAGGAAGGCAGGCTCCGGCACGTCCGGCGCGCGCACCGCCGCGTGCCGGCCCTTGCGGCGGGATGGCGTCCGCCCATCGCCGCAGGTCCGCCAGAGCGTCATCCATTCGGGTCGATGGTCGTCGGCGAGTACCGGCTGCAACACGCGCTCCGGCCCGAGCCGCGCGGCGATGCGCTCCAGCGTCAGGTAGAGCGTCTCGCCGGTGCGCACCACGTCGGGCAGCAGGGAGCCGCTGTCCTCGACCAGCGCCTGCACCCCGACCGCTTCCAGCCGCAGCTCGCCGACCGGCGCCAGCAACTGGGTCTTGGCGAGGTGCTCGGCCATCAGCCGGCAGAAGTGTTCGAGCTCGCGGATCGGCTCGGCCGTGCGCACGGTCAGGCTGCCGCCCTCGCCGGCGTCCTTGGCGCGCATCGAATCGTGCACCCAGTGCAGCGTCACGCCGGTGGCGCCGGCATGGCGCGCGGCCAGCCAGCCGCACAGCCGCATCAGCAGCGGCCGCGTGCCCATCAGCAGCGCGGGTGCATGGTCCTCGCGGCTGGGCAGCTCGATGCGGGCGTGGAAGTCCTCGGGCAGGGCGACCCAGGCGTGCGCCTCGGGGCGCAGCCCGTAGGCCTGGTCCAGCATCGTCAGCAGCGCCGCGCCGAAGCGCCGGCCGATGCCGCCGCGCGGCAAGGCCCGCAACTGGCCCAGGGTGTTGATGCCGGCGCGGCTCAGCGGCTCGGCGTGTTCAGCGCCGGCGCTCAGCGTCTGCAGCGGCAGCGGGTCCAGCACCGCCTGCAGCAGCCGCCCGCCCAGGTCGAGCACGCCGCAGCGCGCCAGCACCAGCGCGGCGGTGGCCGACGGCGCCCAGCCGATGCCGACGGCGCCCAGGTCGGGCGCCTCGTCGCTCAGGCGAGCCTTGAGCGCGGGCAGGCCCCGGAACAGGCGCAGACTGGCCTCGACCTCCATCACGACAGCGTCTTCCATCAAGGCCACGCGCGGCGTGAACTGCAGGCACCACACGGCCAGACCCGCCTGTGTCTCCGCACACACGCCCCAGGGATGGGGCGGCGGGGCGGTCGTCGGGTCCTCAAACGGTGCCGGCGGACGAGGCGGCAATACCAGTGCGACCCACAGCATGGGAGAACTCCGGGAACAGGGCGAGCGCAACGGGCTCGCCCGGGGAAAGGGCCTCGGCGTGGGTGACCGCCTCGGCGACTGGGACCGGAGCCGGCATGGGGGCCGGCAGGGGAACAGGCGCCACCGGACGCATCGTGCTGGGCCGCATCACGCGCGGCGTCAGCACGCGCTCAAGCCCGCCGGGGATCGAGGCCAGCCGCAGTGGGGTCTCGTGGGCGGGCCCCTTGCGCTTGAGGATCTGGACGTCCAGGGCCCAGTCGGCATCGATCGTCGCCAGCACCCGCAGCGGGGCCGGAGAAGGGTCATGGCGCGCCGCCAGCGGCCGGAACAGGAACACCGGCCCTTCGAACGACTGCGCCAGCACCTGCAGCCTTCGCAACTGCTCGGGCGCGGCCTGAGGCATCCAGGCCAGCACCGCGCCGGCGGCGTTGGACTTGATCAGCTGTTCGGTGCACCAGAGCCGTTCCGATGGCGCGCGTGCGTCGATCCAGACGAGGTGCCGTTCATCCAGCCCCAGGTGCATCAGGCCGGGCAAGTGGGGGCGCTTGGGCGGTCCGACCATCGCCACCGCGGCGCCGTCGGCGACCACGCGCCGCAGCGCCGGACCCGCCAGCCGCCATTCGGCCAGCGAGAACTGCGGCAGCAGCACCTCGGTCAGCTGGCGGCCCGGCCATCCACCGCCCGGGAGCTCGGCGTCGAGCGCGTCGAACCCGCTCGGCCAGACGGTGTCGGTGCCGCGGCCCAGCGCGTCACCGCGCCAGATCGCCTCTGCCACGGCGGGCGGAAGCGGGGCAAGAGGGGTGGACGGGGAAGGCATGGCGGGCGTCGGCGAGAGACAAAAACGCCGGTTGAGGAACCGGCGTGGAATTACTGTATTTGCATACAGTATAGGACGACGACAGGCCCGTCCAGGGCTGTTTCAACTCAACCCGGGAGAATGTCCGGAAGAGCCGCCCGGGGTCCCCTCAGGCACGGGCGAAGCGGGGAAGGTCAGTACGAATCTCGTCCCTCCGCGTGCTGGCGCCTCGAGGCTGACGCTCCAGCCCAGGTGCTCGGCGACGCGCTTGACGATGGCCAGGCCCAGGCCCGCGCTGCCGGCGCCGGCCGGGTCGACCTGCATGAAGCGGTCGAAGATCCGGTCGCGCACGGCCGGCGGGATGCCGATGCCGGTGTCCTCGATGACCACGCGGCCGGCCTCGAGCCGGATGTCGACGCGGCCCTGGTCGGTGAACTGGCAGGCGTTGCGGATCAGGTTGCCCAGCGCGATGGCCGCGAGCTCGGGCCGCGCCGGCACTTCCAGGCCGGCGTCGGCGGACGCGGCATGCAGCGTCATCTCGACCTCCTTGCCCTTGAGCAGCGGCCGGCAGCGCTCCATTTCCTGGCGCAGCAGCGGCAGCAGCGCGGTCGGCGGCGCGCCGATGCTGGCCGGATCGCGCGACAGCAGCAGCATCGCGACGACGCGCTCGCTGGTGTCGGCGGCCGTGCGCCGGATGCGCTCGGCCAGCTCGACCATGTCGTCGCGGTCGTGCAGGCGCGCCTTCAGGATCTCGGCCGCGCCCAGCATGACCGCCAGGGGGGTGCGCAGCTCATGGCTGACGTCGCCGGTGAACCAGCGCTCGCGGTCCAGGTAGCGCTGCTGCGCTTCGGTCTTGGCCGCGAAGGCGCGCGACAGCACGCCCAGTTCGTCGGTCGAGTCCAGCAGCGGATAGTCGCGCGGCGCGGCATCGGTCTCGACGGCGCTGGCCAGCGCGGTGACGGGGGCGACGATGCGGCTCGCGGTCAGCTGTGCCAGGAACAGCGCCAACCCCAGGCAGCAGACGAAGGCCAGGCCGAGCAGCCCGTAGACGCCGGCCTCGATCTTGGCGAAGTCCTCGTCGCGGTCGGTCAGGACGAAGACCGTCCCGAGGTCGTCGCGGACCAGCGCGGTGAAGGTGGTGTCTTCCTGCGGCAGCGTGTACTTGCCCGGCGGCTTGCCGCGCAGCGCCTGCGGGATCGCGTCGCCGCGGTAGAGCGTGACGCTGGGCGGCAGGTCGGCCTCCAGGCCCTGTTTCTCGCGGGCGACCAGTTCGTCGGCGGTGCGGTCCAGGCGCTGGTCGACGAGGCGGTCCTCGATGCTCGAGGCGATGCGCACCGCAGCCACCGCGAAGGCGCCGCAGACCAGCAGCGTCAGCAGCAGGAAGGCGGCCGCCACGCGCGTGCGCAGCGTGGTCGGGGCGGCGGTCGAGCGGCCGGCGCGGTGTTCACCGGGGTGGTTGCTGCGGTGGGGGCTGCGATGGTCGCCGCGGTCGCGCCGCGGCTCATCCCGCATCGGGCGACACCAGCCGGTAGCCGATGCCCGGATGGGTCTTCAGCAGCGGGACGGGGAAGGGCTTGTCCAGCGCCGCGCGCAGCGCGTGGATGTGGGTGCGCAGCGCGTCGCTGTCGGGCGGGTCGTTGCCCCAGACCTCGCGCTCGAGGTCCTCGCGGCGGACCAGCTTGGGCGCCTCGCGCAGCAGCGCGGACAGCAGCTTGTAGCCGGTCGGCGTCAGTTGCAGCGGCTTGCCGGCGCGGGTGGCCTCGAGCGTGTCGGGGTCGAAGTTGACGTCCGCGTAGCTGACCGCCGAGCTGAGGTTCAGGCCGTGGGAGCGCCGCATCAGCGCCTTGAGGCGGATCTCCAGCTCGACCAGCGAGAAGGGCTTGACGAGGTAGTCGTCGGCGCCGCTCTCGAAGCCGGTGACCTTGTCCGCGATCGTGTCGCGGGCGGTCAGCATGAGGATGGGGGTGGGGCGGCGGAAGTCCTTGCGCAGGCGGCGGGCGACGTCCAGGCCGTCCAGGCCGGGCAGGGTCAGGTCCAGCACGATCGCGTCGTAGGAGCCGGCGGCGGCCTGCGCCAGACCGCCCAGGCCGTTGCGGGCCACGTCCAGCGCATAGCCCATCGGCTCGAGGTAGGCGAACAGGTTCGCGACGATGTCCGGGTTGTCTTCGATGACCAGCAGCTTCATCACGAGGCTCTCGTTCCTGCGGCGCCGGGCGCCGCGTCGTCCTGGGGGACGGGACCCGGAGGGGAGTGTTCCCCCCGCGAGCCCCGCGGATGCCGGGAATGCTATGCGAGCGGGGACCTCCCGACCTGTCCGCGGGCTGTCGGCACCGCCCACGCGAGGGGCATCGCCCGTGATCGGGGCGAACGGTGGGCAAAAGATGGGCGATGGGCGCGCATCAGGTTCAAAGCTTCTGAGGTTCCTTCCTCTTCGTCACGTTTCGTGACGCAAGTCCGGGGCTGTCACCGACCGCTCGGTCGAGGGTGCACTTGAAATCCGGCTTGGGCGCATAATTTGCGGGTTAACCCTATGCTTGCGCCCTTCATCTCCATCCCCGCCGTCGAGCGGCTCACCGCGACCCGCCGGCTGACCTTGCGTCCGCCGGCCGCTGCGGATGCGCGCAGCTTCCGCGACCTGCTGACCGATCCCGCGAACCGTCGATTCGACGCGGGCGGTCCAGCCGCGTCGGAGCGGCTGGAACTGTGGCGCGCGCTGTGGACGCGCGACGGTCTGGGGCCGTGGGCGGTGGCGCTGCGGGAGCAGCCCTCGCTGGGCGCGATCGGTTTCGGCGGCCTGAGCCGGGGCCGCATCTGCGGCGCGCCGGCGCTGCTGCTGGAGTTCCACTTCCTGTCCGACCACTGGGGCCGGGGCTACGCGGCGGAGATGGCGACGGCCGCGCTGGCGCTGGCCTTCGACAGCCTGCATGCGACGTCGGTGCATGCACTGCTGGCGCCGGGCAACACGGCGGCGCGCAAGACGCTGGAGCGTGTCGGCCTGCGATTGACCGGCTCGGTCGCCGACTGCCCGGGCGAGGCGGCCAGCCTGCTCTACGAGATCAACGCCGGGCAGTACGCGGCCCTGCCGCAGGAACCGCCGGAAGCGACGCCGTTCGGGGCGTGAGGCAGACGGCCTCACCCGACGTCGTCGCATTCATCGTCGACATGTCCGGCGAGCGCGTCTTCACTGCTGCGGATACACCCGCAACCCCGCGAGATCCAGCACCCGGAGCCCGCCGTATTCCACGGCGATGAGGCGCTGTTCCTGCAGGTGGCGCAGCGCCTCGTTGACGCGCTGGCGCGAGAGTCCCACCAGGTGCCCCAGCTCCTGCTGCGTGATGCGCAGCAGCCCGTTCACGCCGGGGTAGAGCTGCGGATGGAAGAGCGACGCCAGGTTGCGCGCCACACGCAGGTCGGGATCGCTCTGGCGGTCGATCTCGCGGGCGGCGATGAACTGGCCCAGCCGCTCGTTGAGCTGGTTGAGCACGTAGCGGTTGAAGGCCAGGCTGGTCGCCAGCAATTCGTGGAAGCTCTCCAACGGCAGGCCCGCCACCACGCTGCGCCGCAGCGCCTGGATGTTGTAGCGGTAGGCCTCGCGCTTGAGCAGCGTGCCCTCGCCGAACCAGCCGCCCGGCGGCACGCCGGTGAAGGTGACCTGCCGCGCCGCCGCCTCGTCGTTGCTCATCTTCAGCAGCCCGTCGATCACGCCGAACCAGAAGTTGGCCTCGCGACCGATGCGGCAGATGCGCTCGCCGACTTCGACCTCCGCCACCTGGATGCTCGACGCGACGCGCTCGCGCAACTCGGGTTCGATGGCCTTCAGCCACGGGATGGCGCTCATCTCCTGGGCGCTCGCGGCCCGCGCCCGCAAGCGTATCGGCTGCGTCGGCACGGCTCCGGCAAGGGACGGCTGCAGGGCCGCGGGCGGGGGGGAGCCCGGCGCGGCGTGGACAACGGTGTCGGTGGTCGGAGCCATCCCCCGTTCATCGCGCCTGTGCATGACACGAACCTGACGAGGCGCCCTGGGGGAAACACGGAGCAGGAACCCGTCTGACAACCACGCCGACTAATGCAGCCCCCCTTCTCTGATTTGTGACCCGATGTTTACCAATAGAACCAGGACGCCCTGCTGTCCGATGTCAGCTGGCCCAATCCAGATCCTTCGCGAGACGCCCGAACAGGCGCTTGCCGAGGCAAGGCACCAGGTGGAGGTGTTCGCGCGGCTGAACGAACTGACCACGCAAACAGAAGCGCTGCTCGATCGGCACGCCAAGCCGCTCTCATCCCCCCAGGACCTTCAGGCCGCGATCAAGCAGCAGGCCCGTCACCAGCACCTGATCCTGGACACACTGCGTCGCGTGCCAGGAGACGGGCCCAATCTTCGCCCCTTCCGGGAGCGGGCCGACGTGTTGCTGGAGACGGCGCAGAGGCCGCGAGATGGGGAAGACTTCGGCATGTGGGTGGAGCGGCTCCAGCGGTATCTCGACGAATTGATGTCGTTGAACGATCACGGGCTATCCATGGCTGTCGATGCCCTGACCGGCGATGGTGAAGATACGGAGCCCCTGTGTCCCGATGAAATTTTCATTCCTCGGGACGTCGCGCAATTCGGAGACCTGATCGGGCAACTCCAACAGCGCTGCAACGACGGTTGCGACCAGGAGATGGTGGACTTGAGCCGGTCGTTCTACCTGCACTGGCGCATGCAGTGGAAGAAGGCCGACGCGCTGGCATCGCTGCAGGAGGACTTCCGGGTCCTGTGCGCCAAGGTTCAAACCGCCGAATCCTCGTTGGCGCCCTACTCGGACTCCGGCATCAGGCTCGGGAATCGTCAGCCGATCCTCGCCGTCGCGTCGGAGCTGCAACCGCCTGCCGACCGCGAGGCACGCAGGCACGCGATCGAGCAGAAGATCTCTTTCCATCAGCGGCAGGTGAGCGCGCACCGGACACCTCGACCCGACGAGGGAACGCCCGTCTGATCCGGGAAAACGCTCCCCCGAACTCTCCCTAGGACTGTCGTCGCAACGACAACACGACGTCAATGGTCCGGCCTACAGTCGGCGCAACCCCGCGGCCAGAGCGCCTCCATCAGAGAGGCGACAGCGGGGAGCACAAAGGAGACGACGGTGGAACAGACCTTCCCCCGGCTGCTGCTCGCTCACGCCGCCCAGCGCCCCCACGCGCCGGCGCTGCGCGAGAAGGAGCTCGGCATCTGGCAGACCCTCGACTGGGCGGCGCTGGCGGCGCTCGTGCGCGATCTCGCGCACGGCTTCGCCGCCGCCGACATGACGCGCGGCCAGCACCTCGTCGTGATCGGCGAGAACCGGCCCCGGCTCTATGCGGCGATGCTCGCCGCGCAGTCGCTGGGCGCGATCCCCGTGCCGCTCTACCAGGACGCCGTCGCCGCTGAATTCGCCTACCCGCTGCAGAACGCCGAGGTCGCCTTCGTCGTCGTCGAGGACCAGGAGCAGGTCGACAAGCTGCTCGAGATCCGCGATCAATGTCCCGCGCTGCAACGCATCTGGTTCGACGATCCGCGCGGTCTGCGCCATTACGCGGCGGACGGGCTCGCCTCGATCGACAGCCTGTGCGACGACGGCCGCGCCCATGCGCTGCGCCACCCCGGCTGGTTCGAACGCGAGGTCGACGCCGGCCGCGCCAGCGACGTGGCGGCGATGTTCTTCACCTCCGGCACCACCGGCCATCCGAAGGGCGTGGTGCACACGCACACCTCGCTGATCGACCGCGCCCAGGCCGGCGCGCGCTTCGACAAGCTGACGGCCAACGAGGAGGTCCTCGCCTACCTGCCCTGCGCCTGGATCGGACAGAACGTCTTCAGCTATGCGCAGTGGCTGGCCTGCGGCTATGTCGTCAACTGCCCCGAGTCGGCCAGCACCGTCAGCATCGACCTCAAGGAGATCGGGCCGACCTATTACTTCGCGCCGCCGCGGGTCTTCGAGGGGCTGCTCACCAGCGTGATGATCCGCATGGAGGACGCGGGCGCGCCCAAGCGCTGGCTCTTCGCGAAGGCGATGGCGCTCGCGGAACGCGTCGGCCCGGCGCTGATGGACGGCAAGCCGGTCGACGCCTGGGAACGCTTCAAGTACCGCCTCGGCGATCTCGCGATCTACGGCCCGCTGCGCAACGCGCTCGGTTTCTCGCGGGTGCGCGTGGCCTACACGGCGGGCGAGGCGATCGGGCCCGATCTCTTCAGCTTCTACCGCTCCATCGGCATCAACCTGAAGCAGCTCTACGGCTCGACGGAGACGGCCGTCTTCGTCTGCCTGCAGCCGGACCATGAAGCGAAGTCCGACACCGTCGGCGTGCCCATCGACGGCGTCGAGATCAGGCTCGCGGACAGCGGCGAGATCCTGGTGCGCTCGCCCGGCCTGCTCCAGGGCTACTACAAGAACCCCGAGGCGACGGCCGAAGTGCTCGGGGCCGACGGCTGGTACCGCACCGGCGATGCCGGCTTCCTCGACGCGGGCGGTCATCTGAAGATCATCGACCGCGCCAAGGACGTCGGCCGGCTGCGCGGCGGCGCGCATGACGGCGCGATGTTCGCGCCCAAATACGTCGAGAACAAGCTGAAGTTCTTCTCCTTCATCAAGGAGGCGGTGGCCTTCGGCGACGGGCGCGACCGCGTCTGCGCCTTCGTCAACATCGACTTCGAGGCCGTCGGCAACTGGGCCGAACGCCGCAACCTGGCCTACGCCGGCTACACCGATCTGGCGGGCAAGCCCGAGGTGCTCGGGCTGATCAAGGACTGCGTCGAGAAGGTCAACGCCGACCTCGCGCAGGACGAGCGCCTGGCCGGCAGCCAGATCACGCGCTTCCTCGTGCTGCACAAGGAACTCGATGCCGATGACGGCGAGCTCACCCGCACGCGCAAGGTCCGCCGCGGCGCGATCGCCGACAAGTACGCCGTGCTGATCGACGCGCTCTACGAGGGCAGGTCCTCGCAGTTCATCGAGACGGCGGTCCGCTTCGAGGACGGCCGCAGCGGCAGCGTCAGCGCCGACCTGCGCATCGAGGAGGCGACCACCTTCCCGCACACCCGGAGGGCCGCCTGATGAGCGCCAGTCTCACCGTCAATGCCGCCGGCGCCGCAGGTGACTCCGCGGCCGGGGCCCAGTTCCAGGAGGCCGGCCACGCCGCGCCGCCGGCATCGCCGGCATCGCCGGCGCAAGGCGCGGCATCGCCGCGCTCCGCCGGCGACGCCGCCCCGGGCCGGCGCATCGGCGAGGTGATCCTCGAGGTCGAGCACATCTCGCTGTCCTTCGGCGGCGTGAAGGCGCTCAACGACATCAGCTTCGACGTCCGCGAGCACGAGATCCGCGCCATCATCGGCCCGAACGGCGCCGGCAAGAGCTCGATGCTGAACTGCATCAACGGCGTCTACCAGCCGCAGCAGGGCGACATCCGCTACCGCGGCGAGGACGTGCGGCAGTGGAGCCCGCGCACGCGGTTGCGCCGCATGGCCGAGCGCGGCGTCGCGCGGACCTTCCAGAACCTCGCGCTGTTCAAGGGCATGAGCGTCCTGGACAACATCATGTCCGGCCGCAACCTGCACATGAAGCGCCACCTGCTGTGGCAGGCGTTGCGCCTCGGCCCGGCCGTGCGCGAGGAGATCGAGCATCGCGAGAAGGTCGAGCGCATCATCGATTTCCTCGAGATCCAGGCGCATCGCAAGACGCCCGTCGGCGGCCTGTCCTACGGGCTGCAGAAACGCGTGGACCTGGGCCGCGCGCTGGCGATGGAGCCCAAGGTGCTGCTGCTCGACGAGCCGATGGCCGGCATGAACGTCGAGGAGAAGCAGGACATGTGCCGCTTCATCCTGGACGTCAACGACGAGTTCGGCACCACCATCGTCCTGATCGAGCACGACATGGGCGTGGTGATGGACATCAGCGACCGCGTCGTCGTCCTCGACTACGGGAAGAAGATCGGCGACGGCACGCCCGACGAAGTGCGCGCCAATCCCGAGGTGATCCGCGCCTACCTCGGCGCGGGCGAGTGAGCGCCGGAAGAAGCAGGCAGCAGCAAGCAGGCAAGCAAGGAAACGATCATGGGCTTCTTCCTCGAAACCGTCTTCGGCGGGCTGATGGCCGGCATGCTGTACGCGCTGGTCGCGCTGGGCTTCGTGCTGATCTTCAAGGCCTCCGGCGTCTTCAACTTCTCGCAGGGCGCGATGGTGCTGTTCGCGGCGCTGGCGATGGCGCGCTTCGCCGAATGGTTTCCGCAGTGGTTCGGCTTCGAGAGCCAGTGGCTGGCCAACGGGCTGGCGCTGATCGCCGCCGCGGCCTGCATGGTCGTCGTCGCGTGGCTGGTCGAGCGGCTGGCATTGCGTGGCCTGGTCAACCAGCCGGCGATCACGCTGCTGATGGCGACGCTGGGCATCAGCTACTTCCTCGACGGTGCCGGTCAACTGATCTTCGGCAGCTCGACCTACAAGATCGACGTCGGCCTGCCGAAGGATCCGCTGTTCGTGCTGGAGGACAGCTTCCCCGGCGGGCTGCTGCTCAACAAGGAGGACCTGTACTCGGCCGTGATCGCCGCCGCGCTGGTGGGCCTGCTGTCGCTGTTCTTCCAGAAGACCCGCACCGGCCGCGCGTTGCGTGCCGTCGCCGACGACCACCAGGCCGCGCAGTCCATCGGCATCCCGCTGTCGCGCATCTGGGTGATCGTCTGGTCCGTCGGCGGGCTGGTCGCGCTGGTGGCCGGGATCATCTGGGGCAGCAAGCTGGGTGTGCAGTACTCGATCTCGCTCGTCGCGCTCAAGGCCTTCCCGGTCGTGATCCTCGGCGGCCTCACCTCGGTGCCGGGCGCCATCGTCGGCGGACTGATCATCGGCGTCGGCGAGAAGCTGTCGGAGATCTACCTCGGTCCGTCCGTCGGCGGCGGCATCGAGAACTGGTTCGCCTACGTGCTCGCGCTGGGCTTCCTGCTGGTGCGGCCGCAAGGCCTCTTCGGCGACAAGATCATCGATCGCGTCTGAGTTCCCGCTCGACGAACGATCAAGGAGACGACCGTGTTCTATCGTGAAAACGGCCAGTTCAAGGCCAGCTACCGCGCGGACCTGGCGCTGTTCCCGATCGCGCAGGACCGCCGCGCGGTGATCGCGCTGGCGCTGATCGCCTTCGTCGCCGTGCCCTGGCTGGCGAGCGACTACACCTTCCGCGCGGTGCTCATCCCCTTCCTCGTGCTGTCGCTGGCCGCGCTGGGCCTGAACGTGCTCGTGGGCTACTGCGGGCAGATCTCGCTGGGCACCGGCGCCTTCATGGCCGTCGGCGCCTACGCGGCCTACAACCTGCAGGTGCGCATAGAGGGCATGCCGCTGCTGCTCTCGCTGATCGGCGGCGGCCTGGCCGCGACGGTCTGCGGCGTGATCTTCGGACTGCCGAGCCTGCGCATCCGCGGGCTCTACCTCGCAGTCGCGACGCTGGCGGCACAGTTCTTCATCGACTGGTTCACCAACCGCGTGCCGTGGGTGACGAACTCCTCGTCGGGCTCGGTGAGCGTCGGCACGCTGCAACTCTTCGGCCTGCCGCTGGAGACGCCGGCGCAGCGCTACCTGCTGTGCCTGTCGCTGGTGGTCGTGTGCGGCATCCTCACCAAGAACCTGGTGCGCGGCGCCATCGGCCGCGAATGGATGGCGATGCGCGACATGGACGTCGCCGCCGCCGTCATCGGCATCCGGCCGGTGCACGCGAAGCTGACGGCCTTCGCAGTCAGCAGCTTCATCGTCGGCGTGGCCGGCGCGCTGTGGGGCTTCGTGCACCTGGGCGCGTGGGAGCCGGCCGCCTTCGGCATCGACAAGTCCTTCCAGCTGCTGTTCATGATCATCATCGGCGGGCTGGGCTCGATCGCGGGCAGCTTCTTCGGCGCCGCGTTCATCGTGCTGCTGCCGCTGCTGCTGAACCACGTGCCGCATTGGCTGGGCCTGCCGCTGTCGACCGCGGCCGCCTCGCACCTGGAGCACATGATCTTCGGCGCGCTGATCGTGTTCTTCCTCATCGTCGAGCCGCACGGGCTCGCGCGACTCTGGTCCACGGCGCGCCAGAAGCTGCGCCTGTGGCCCTTCCCGCATTGATCGCGCATTGGTCACCGATTGAATCCACGAGATTTCAAACCGCACCGCAGAGTGCACCACCAGGAGACGACACCATGAGCTTGAAGACCCTCGCGCGAGGCGCGCTCTGCGCGGCCACGCTGGTCGCGGCGGCGCTGCCGGCAGCGGCACAGACCGCCACCGAGCAGTTCATCCCGCTGCTGGTGTACCGCACCGGCCAGTTCGCGCCGCTGGGCATGCCCTGGGCGGACGGCAAGCAGGACTACCTGAAGCTGATCAACGCGCGCGACGGCGGCGTGAACGGCGTCAAGCTCGCCTACGAGGAATGCGAGACCGCGTACGACGCCGCCAAGGGCGTCGAGTGCTACGAGCGCCTGAAGGGCAAGGGCGGCGGCGCGTCGGGCTTCGACACGCAATCGACGGGCATCACCTTCGCGGTGACGGACAAGGCCTTCGTCGACAAGGTGGTCGTGGAGACCCCCGGGTACGGCCTGTCGCAGTCCGCCGACGGCACCGTCTTCGAATGGAATTTCCCGCTGCTGGGCACCTACTGGACCGCCGCCGACGTGATGCTGCAGGACATCGCGAAGAAGGAGAAGGGCTCGCTCAAGGGCAAGAAGATCGCGCTGGTCTATCACGACAGCCCCTACGGCAAGGAGCCGATCCCGCTGATCCAGAAGCGCGCCGCGGCCGAGGGCTTCGAGGTGCTGCTGTATCCGGTCACGCCGCCCGGGGTGGAGCAGAAGTCGACCTGGCTGCAGATCCGCCAGCAGCGGCCGGACTACGTGCTGTTCTGGTCCGCGGGCGTGATGACGCCGGCCGGCATCCGCGAGGCGCAGGCCAGCGGCTACCCGCGCGAGAAGATCTACGCGATCTGGTGGGCCGGCTCGGACCACGACGTCAAGGACATCGGTGCCGGCGCCAAGGGCTACAACGCGATCACGCTGCACAACAGTTCGGCCAAGGACAAGGTCCATGACGAGCTGAAGAAGTTCGTCTACGACAAGGGCCAGGGCACCGGCCCGGCCACCGGCATCGGCGCGATCGCGCACACGCGGGGCATGATGATCTCGATGCTGCAGGTCGAGGCGATCCGCGCCGCGCAGGAGAAGTTCGGCAAGGGCAAGGTCATGACGCCGGAGCAGGTCCGCTGGGGCTTCGAGAACCTGAACCTGAGCGCCGACCGGCTCAAGGCGCTGGGCTTCGGCGACGTCATGCGGCCGGTGCAGACCAGCTGCGCCAACCACATGGGCAACGACTGGGCGCGCATCGTCCAGTGGGACGGCGCGAAGTGGAACCTCGCGTCCGACTGGTACCAGTCGGACAAGACCCACATCGATCCGCTGGTCAAGGAGTACGCCGCCAAGTACGCCCAGACCAAGAACCTGAAGCCGCGCAGCTGCAGCTGACGTCCCAGTGAATCCTGCCTGAGCACGACCGCCATGCAAGCCACCTCCGTTCCCTCCGCATCCCCCGCGGGCACCACCGCGGCGGCGCCCGCGCTGCTCGACGTCAACGGCATCGAGGTCATCTACCACCACGTGATCCTGGTGCTGAAGGGCGTCTCGCTGCGCGTGCCCGAAGGGGCGGTGGTGGCCTTGCTCGGCGGCAACGGCGCCGGCAAGACCACGACGCTGCGCGCGGTGTCCAACCTGCTCGCGGGCGAACGCGGCGAGGTCACGAAGGGCTCGATCGAGCTGCGCGGCGAGCGCATCGAGCGGCTCACCCCGGCGGACCTCGTGCACCGCGGCGTGGTGCAGGTGATGGAGGGGCGGCACTGCTTCGCGCACCTGACGATCGAGGAGAACCTGCTGACCGGCGCGTACACGCGCACGGACGGCAAGGCCGCCATCGCGCAGACGCTGGAGAAGGTCTACGCCTACTTCCCGCGGCTGAAGACGCGGCGGACCTCGCAGGCCGCGTACACCTCGGGCGGCGAGCAGCAGATGTGCGCGATCGGCCGGGCGCTGATGGCCGATCCGAAGATGGTGCTGCTGGACGAGCCCTCGATGGGCCTGGCGCCGCAGATCGTCGAGGAGGTCTTCGAGATCGTGCGTGACCTCAACCGCAAGGAGCGCACGACCTTCCTGCTCGCCGAGCAGAACACCAACATGGCGCTGCGCTACGCCGACTACGGCTACATCCTCGAGAACGGCCGTGTCGTCATGGACGGCCAGGCGCAGGCCCTGCGGGACAACGAGGACGTGCGCGAGTTCTACCTCGGCATGGGCGGCACCGATCGCAAGAGCTTCCGCGACGTGAAGAGCTACAAGCGCCGCAAGCGCTGGCTCGCCTGAATTCAAGGATGGATGGGAGAGCAGTTCATGGACAACGATTTCTTCGCGCCTCCGCCGTTCAAGGCCGAGGAGGCGCTCGTGCAGTTGAAGCGCGCCTTGCGCGACCTGCGCGCGCTGACGGAGCGCGGCAACGGCTGGAGCTTCGAGAACCAGGAGGTGCTCCAGCTCGCGGCCGGCGAGGGCCAGATCACCGCGAAGCTGGCGAAGAAGCCGGCGCGCAGCCCCGACTGGGAGACGCGCGTCTGCCGCAACGCCGCCGACGTGCGCAAGCTGCAGGACGACCTCAAGCGTCGACTGGCGCAATGGGCGGAGGAGTGATGGGCGCCGCCAGCCTCGATTTCTACGATGCGCTGGAGACGCGCGATCCCGCCGCGCGCGAGGCCGCGCTGCTGGCCGCACTGCCGCACCAGGTGGCCAACGCGCGGCAGAACACCGATGCCTTCGGCGAACTGCTGGGCGACGTCGAGCCGGACCTGATCCGCACGCGCGACGCGCTGGCGCGGCTGCCGGTGACGCGCAAGTCGGAGCTGCTCGCGCGCCAGCAGGCCGTGCGCGCGGACGCGGGACGCGTGCCCTTCGAGCCCTTCGGCGGCTTCTCGACGATCGGCTGGCGCGGACTGAGGCGTGACACCGGCGCGCGTCGCGTGTTCCAGTCGCCGGGCTCGATCTACGAGCCCGAAGGGCACGGGCGCGACTACTGGCGCGTCGGCCGTGCGCTGCATGCGGCGGGCCTGCGCGCGGGCGACCTGGTCCACAACTCGTTCAGCTACCACCTGACGCCGGCCGGCGCCATGATGGAAGGCGGCGCGGAGGCGCTGGGCTGCACGGTCTTCGCCGGCGGCGTCGGCAACACCGAGTTGCAGCTGCAGGCGATGGCCGAGCTCCGGCCGCAGGCCTACGTCGGCACGCCGAGCTTCCTGAAGATCCTGCTGGACAAGGCGGCGGAGCAGGGCCAGCCCCTGTCGGTGCGCAAGGCGCTGGTCAGCGGCGAGGCCTTCCCGGCCGCGCTGCGCGACTGGTGCGGCGAGCGCGGCGTCAGCGGCTTCCAGTGCTACGCCACCGCCGACCTCGGGCTGATCGCGTATGAGACCGTGGCGCGGCAGGGGCTGGTCGTCGACGAGGGGGTGATCCTCGAGATCGTCCGGCCCGGCACCGGTGATCCCGTGCCCGACGGCGAGGTGGGCGAGGTCGTCGTCACCACGCTCAACCGCGACTACCCGCTGATCCGCTTCGGCACCGGCGACCTGTCGGCGGTGCTGCCCGGCGCCTGCCCGACCGGGCGGACCAACGTGCGCATCAAGGGCTGGATGGGACGCGCGGACCAGAGCGCCAAGGTGCGCGGCATGTTCGTGCATGCCGGGCAGGTGGCCGAGGTGCTGCGGCGTTTCCCGCAGGCGCGACGGGGGCGGCTGGTCGTCGAGGGCGAGATGGCGCAGGACCGGATGACGCTGCGCGTCGAGACCGAGGGCGCGGCGCCCGAGGGGATGGCCGAAGGCCTGACCGCAGCGCTGCGCGACGTGACCAAGCTGCGCGGCGAGGTCGTGTTCGTCGCGGCGGGCGGGCTGCCCAACGACGGAAAAGTCATCGAAGACCTGCGGAAGTTCGACTGAATTCCCGCAGATGGAGGGGGATGGCAGCGGTTCCATGCCTCGGGGCAATCCCGGCTTACGTAGTTTCCGTAAGTTGCAATGTGGGAGGGAGACCTAGCATCCGCGCCATCACCCACACCTCCAACGAGGAAGAGACACCATGAAGAAGATCTTGCTCGCCTCCGTCGCGGCGCTGAGCGTCGGCGCTGCCTGGGCCGACTACCCGGACAAGCCGGTGACCATCGTCGTCCCGTTCGCTGCCGGCGGCCCGACCGACAAGGTCGCGCGCGACCTGGCCGAGGCGCTGCGCAAGCCGCTCAACGCGACGATCGTGATCGAGAACGTCGGCGGCGCCGGCGGCACGCTGGGCGCCACCAAGGTGTCCAAGGCCGCGCCGGACGGCTACACGCTGCTGCTGCATCACATCGGCATCTCGACCTCGCCGGCCCTGTACCGCAACCTGCAGTACAAGACGCTGGACGACTTCGAGTACCTGGGCCTGATCAACGAAGTGCCGATGACGCTGATCTCGCGTCCCAACCTGCCGGCCGCCAACTACGCCGACCTGGTGAAGTGGCTGGGCGCCAACAAGGGCAAGATCAACCTGGCCAACGCCGGTCTGGGTTCCGCGTCGCACCTGTGCGGCCTGCTGTACATGAGCACGGTCAAGATCGACATGACCACGGTCCCGTACAAGGGCACGGGCCCGGCGATGACCGACCTGATCGGCGGTCAGGTCGACCTGATGTGCGACCAGACGACCAACACCACGACGCAGATCGACGGCGGCAAGGTCAAGGCCTACGCGGTGTCGACGACCAAGCGCCTGGGCGGTTCGCTCGCCAAGCTGCCGACGCTGGACGAGTCCGGCCTGAAGGGCTTCAACGTGACGATCTGGCACGGCATGTACGCGCCCAAGGGCACGCCGAAAGCGGTGCTGGACAAGATCAACACGGCGCTGAAGACGGCGCTGAAGGATGCCGAGTTCCACAAGCGCGAGGAAGCGCTGGGCGCGGTCATCGTCACCGACAACCGCGTGAACCCGGCCGAGCACAAGAAGTTCGTCGCCGACGAGATCAACAAGTGGACGCCGATCATCAAGGCGGCCGGTCAGTACGCCGACTGATCGCCGCGCGACCCTTCGGAGCGGCTCCCGCCGCTTCGAGTCCAGCGTCGAAGCCCGCCTCATGGCGGGCTTTTCCATTTCTGCGCGACCGCCGAACCTCGACCTTCTGTGCGCCAACTGATCGCCTTTCCAACTTGCCAATGAGGTGATCGATATGTGGAACGGAAGCTGTGAGTGCGCGGTGTCGCAGGGTCACTTGGCAATGGCAGTCCAGCCTGAAAGCAATCCGAAGTCCTCGCCGCAGAGTGATTCCGGCTGGACCCGGCTGAAAGCCCTGAGCGAGGGCAATCCGCACACGGATCTGGTGGGCAGGCGCACCTACGCCAACGGCATGGCGGAACTGCAGCGACAGTGGCCGCTGAGCAGCGGGCGTCAGCAAGCGGACTTGCTGGAACGCGCCGAGCAGATGAATCGCGACGCAAGGGCGTCCACGGCATCCTCCAGCAAGGCATCGCCCGCGAAGGAGATGCCCGCCCCTGTGGAGTCCTCAAGCAAGGCAACGCCGCTGAAGCCGACGGCGCTCCCCACGGTGTCATGGGATCCGGTGCAGTGGGAGGGGGAGTCCGACGCATCGTTCTACCACCGGCTCCACGGCTGGCGCGACGAGAAGACCGGCTTCATCTGGGAATGTGAAGTCGTCGGGGCCGATTCCGATTCCGACTGAGTTCACTCAGGTCTGGTGGCGTTCTCCGCGCCTGTCTCCCCGTTCGTCACGCCGGCGACCGGCACACCACGCCCACCTTGTTCCCGTCCAGGTCGCGGAAGTAGGCCGCGTAGAAGCTCGGCCAGCGAGGTGACGTGGCCCGCCTCACGGCGGGCTTTTTTCGTTCCCGAACGACGGACGAACTCCGGCCTCTCGCGCGCCAACTGATGGACTTTCCAACTCGCCAGCAAAGGTGATCGAATGTTGCCTCACCTCCCCTCAGTCTTTACGTGGTTGGCCGGGCCGGGAGGCGCTGATGCCGACCACCACGTGCCGTCCTGGAAAACGGGCGAAATCGGCCTGCGTCGATTGAAGGAACTGAGCGAGGACAACCCGTATTCGGGCATGGACAGGGCGAGTGGAGGTCGCTGGATCGACAGTGAACTGAGGCCTCGTCGCTATCGCGATGAGATGCTTGACCTGCTGTGGCGGTGGCCGCATAGCGACGCACGGAAGCAGTCGGAACTGCTCGACTTTGCCGAGCAGCTGAATCGGCAGGGACACGAAGCGAAGGCCGCACTCGAGAAAAAGGAACCGTGGAGGAAACCGCGCGAGCGTTCGCCCGAAGAGAAGAAGATCAACGAACTGACAAAGCGCAAGCGCGCCGGCGAAGCGTGGACCGATGACGACGCGAAGTTCATGCGCAGTCAGGGGTACTGCTCGCGGTTGGACGGCTTCCCAGAAAGCAATCGGCCCGACAAGAGCTGACGGTGTGCATCCAGCTGTGCCGGCGTCAAGCCGGCGACCGGCACACCACGCCCACCTTGTTGCCATCCAGGTCGCGGAAGTAGGCCGCGTAGAAATTCGGCCCGTAGTTCTCGCGCGGGCCGGGGCGGCCGTCGTCCTTGCCGCCGCCGCTGATCGCGGCGGCGTAGACCGCGTCGACCTGCGCCCGCGTCGACGCCGCCAGCGCCAGCATCGAGCCGTTGCCGACCGTCGCGTCCAGCCCGTTGAAGGGCTGCACCACCCACAGCTGCGTCTCGCCGCCTTCGGGGCCGTAACCGACCATCTCGTCGTCCGAGTAGCCTGGCTTCAGGCCCAGCGGCGCGAGCGCGGCGTCATAGAACACCTTGGCCGCGCGGCGGTCGTTGCTGCCCAGGGTGACGTAGCTGATCATGGTGGGGTTCCTTGCTTCGATGTGCAGTTGTAGCACTGCATTCTCATCACATCCTCATCGGAATCGTGACCGGCCCGTCGTTGATCAGGCGGACCTGCATGTCCGCGCCGAACTCGCCGGTCTCCACGACCGGATGCTGCGACCGCGCGAATGCGACCGCATGGTCGTAGAGCCGGCGGCCCAGCTCCGCCGGCGCCGCGCCGGTGAAGCTCGGCCGGTTCCCGCCGGAGGTGTCCGCCGCGAGCGTGAACTGCGAGACGATCAGCAAGCCACCGCCCACGTCCTGCACGCTGCGGTTCATCTTGCCGGCCTCGTCGCTGAAGATGCGCAGCTTCAGGATCTTCTGCAGCAGCTTCTCCGCCACCGCCTCCGTGTCCTGCGGTTCGGCGCAGATCAGCAGCAGCAGGCCCGCGCCGATCTGTCCGGTGCAACGGTCGCCGACATCGACCCTCGCTTCCTTCACCCGTTGCAGCAGCGCGATCATTCTGGTCTTTCCTGGTTGGAGGCGGCCGCGGGCGCGGCCGTCGATGAGGGCGTGGCCGTCGTGGTGGCCGTGGCTGTCGCCGTCTCGCGCTCCGCCATTTCGGCGAAGCGCGTCTCGACGTTCACCGGCAGCAGCTGGATGCTGGCGCGCAGGCCGGGCAGGGCGCGCATCAGCGCCTGCTCGACCTGACCCCGCAACGCGGCGGCCTCACCGAGCGTCCATCGCGCCGGTACGTGCAGGTGAAAGTCGACGTGGCGCTGCTGCCCCGCCACGCGGGTCGCGACGTGATCGAAACGCAACTCCGGCGACTCGAAGCGCGCCAGCACCTCGGCGATCGTCTGCTGGTCCTCGGGCTCCAGCGCCATGTCCATCAGCCCGCCGGTGGACTTCCACATCAGGTGCACCGCTTCGCGCAGGATGTTCAGCGCAACCAGGATCGCGAGCAGCGGATCCAGCCAGGTCCAGCCTGTCAGCATCACGCCGATCAGGCCGGCGACGACGCCCACGGACGTCCAGACATCGGTGAACAGATGGCGCGCATCCGCCTCGAGCGCGATCGAGCGATGCTCGCGCGAGGCCTGCAGCATCTTCCAAGCCAGCGCGCCGTTGATCGCCGTGCTGACCAGCGACAGCGCCATGCCGATGCCGAGCTGCTCCAGCGGCTGCGGCGTGCGCAGCCGCTCCACCGCCGCCCAGGCGATGCCCAGCGCGGCGATCAGGATCAGCGCGCCCTCGAAGGCGCTGGAGAAGTACTCCGCCTTGTGGTGACCGAAGGGATGGTCCTCGTCGGGAGGCCGTCGCGCGACCGTCACCATCGCCAGACCGAAGAGCGCCCCGGCGAGGTTCACCCCCGATTCGAGCGCGTCCGAGGCCAGGCTCACCGACCCCGTCCACCACCAGGCGGTCGTCTTCAAGGCGATGGTCAGCACCGCCACGCCGGCGGACACCTTCAGATATTGCTGCACTTGCATGGCGTCGATTTTGCCGGTCCTAGAATGGCGCCCGACCCATTCCTCGTTCCGCTTTCAACCACGTCCCACCCCTCAGCCTCCTCCGGACAGCACCATGAGCAACACCCCTCCCGTCCACGACGCCGACCTGAGCCACATCCCGCCGCGCGACAAGGCCGAGCTGCTCTCCCAGGCGCTGCCCTACATCCGCAAGTACCACGGCAAGACCATCGTCATCAAGTACGGCGGCAACGCGATGACCGATCCGGCGCTGCAGCAGGACTTCGCCGAGGACGTGGTGCTGCTCAAACTGGTCGGCCTGAACCCGGTGGTCGTGCACGGCGGCGGCCCGCAGATCGAGGACGCGCTCAACAAGCTCGGCAAGAAGGGCCACTTCATCCAGGGCATGCGCGTCACCGATGAGGAGACGATGAGCGTCGTCGAATGGGTGCTCGCCGGCGAGGTGCAGCAGGACATCGTCGGCCTGATCAACGTCGCCGGCGGCAAGGCCGTGGGCCTGACCGGCCGCGACGGCGGCATGATCCGCGCCAAGAAGCTCAAGCTGATCGACAAGGACGACCCGGCCAAGGAGCACGACGTGGGCTCCGTCGGCGACATCGTCGCCATCGACCCCAGCGTGGTGAAGGCGCTCCAGGACGACCAGTTCATCCCCGTCATCAGCCCGATCGGCTTCGGCGAGAGCAACGAGAGCTACAACATCAACGCCGACGTCGTCGCCGGCAAGCTGGCCGAGGTGCTCAAGGCCGAGAAGCTGGTGCTGCTGACCAACACGCCCGGTGTGCTCGACAAGCAGGGCAACCTCCTGACCGACCTGTCCGCGCGCGAGATCGACGAGCTCTTCGCCGACGGCACGCTGTCCGGCGGCATGCTGCCCAAGATCGCCTCCGCGCTGGACGCCGCCCGCAGCGGCGTCAAGGCCGTCCACATCATCGACGGCCGTGTCCCCCACGCCATGCTGCTGGAGATCCTGTCCGAGCAGGCTTACGGCACGATGATCCGCTCGCACTGAACGGACCGACAGCGGCGCCTGGGATCCCCCTGATGGGTGGATCTTCCCCACCGAGCCCCCTCCGAACGAGGGGGCTCGGTCGTTTCCGGAGGGGAGGCAGGATCGCTGCTTGCCCTCGCTGTCCCTCTGGCCGCCGGGCTTGGTCGAAGGTCATACCACTGCAAGCTGGGGATTGCCGCTGAAACACGCGACATCCCAGAATGCGCCACGAAACGGCTCCACAGGCCGTGAGGGATTGCATGTCACTTTTCAGCGTCTTGATCGTCGAGGATCAGCTTCGTTTCCGCGAAGCGTTCGCCCACGCCCTTGAGAAAGCACCGGACATCCGTCTGGTGGGCATGGCCACCGATCTCCAGCAGGGCCGGAAGATGTTCGACCAGACGCGTCCCGACGTGCTGCTGGTGGACCTCGACCTGCCCGGGGGGAGCGGCATCGAACTGATCCGCCACGCGGCCCACGTCGCGCCCGAGTGCGAGGTGATGGTCATCTCCGTCTTCGGCGACGAGCAGCACGTGCTCTCGAGCATCGAGGCCGGCGCGACCGGCTACCTGCTCAAGGACTCGCTCGCGCTGGACCTGCCCGGGCAACTGCGCTCGCTGCGCGCGGGCGGCAGCCCGATCTCGCCGGTGATCGCGCGCCGCCTGCTGCTGCGCCTGGCGCCGCAGGGCGCGGGCGCGCATCCACGCGGCTTCGGCGATTCGGCCCCGATGCCGCTGGTCGACGAGCAGGTCGTCGCGCTGTCCGAACAGGAATCGCGCGTGCTGCACCTGGCCGCCAAGGGGTTCACCTTCGACGAGATCGCGCAGTTCATGAACGTGTCGCCGCACACGATCATGACCTACGTGAAGCGCACCTACCGCAAGCTGCAGGTGCGCTCCAAGGTCGAGGCGATCTACGAGGCGCGCCGCCTTGGCTGGTTGCGCGACTGACTGCGGATCGATCAGGCAAGGACTGTCCCTTCGCAGGGCGGCGGTCCTTCCAGAATGAGCCGGAAACCGGCCTCGGGGAGTTGGCGTACGACGTCCGGCATCGGCGTCAAGACGGCGTTCCGGCTGTGCCAGAATCGCCGCACACTTCGGCCCCCTCCATGCACCCCAGCTCCTCGGACACCCCGGACTCCGCCGCCGCCAAGCCGGCGGAGCTGCCCCGCAAGCGGCTCAAGCCGGGCGAGCGCCGGGTGCAGATCCTGCAGACGCTGGCCAGCATGCTGGAGCAGCCCGGCGCCGAGCGGGTGACCACCGCCGCGCTCGCGGCGCGGCTCGAGGTCAGCGAAGCGGCGCTCTACCGCCACTTCGCCAGCAAGGCCCAGATGTTCGAGGGCCTGATCGAATTCATCGAGACCAGCATCTTCTCGCTGCTCAACCAGATCGCCGAGCGCGAGACGGACGGGCTGGCGCAGGCGCAGCGCATCGTCGCCGTGCTGCTGCAGTTCGGCGAGCGCAATCCGGGCATGGCCCGCGTGATGGTCGGCGACGCGCTGGTGTACGAGAACGAGCGTCTGGTCGCGCGCATGAACCAGTTCTTCGACAAGGTCGAGTCCTCGCTGCGGCAGGGATTGCGCACCGCCGCGGAGGCCTCGGGATCGACCACGCCGACCGTCGAGGCGCAGGCGCAGGCCTCGGTGCTGGTGAGCTTCATCATCGGCCGGCTGCAGCGCTATGCGCGCTCCGGCTTCAAGCGCCTGCCGACCGAACAGTTGGATGCCGCGATGCGAATGCTCGCCTGAGCTTTCGCGATGCCAACCGCCCCGGACGCCTCGGGGCGCCGCCTACACTCGGTGGCTATGGCCAATGCTCCTGATGCCTCTGAAGCCCTTGTCGCCGTGCTCCAACGCGCCGACGCGCTGCTGACCCGCCTGGAGGCCGTGCTGCCCCAGCCCCTGACGCCGCCCGACTGGGATGCGGCCGTGGCCTTCCGCTATCGCAAGCGCGGCGCGAGCGCGCGGCTGGAGCCGGTGAAGCACCTCTCCGCGATCCGGCTCGCCGACCTCAAGGAGGTCGAGCCGCAGAAGGATCGCCTGCTGCGCAACACGCGCCAGTTCGTGCAAGGCCAGCCCGCCAACAACGTGCTGCTGACGGGCGCGCGCGGCACCGGCAAGAGCTCGCTGATCAAGGCCTGCCTCAATGAATTCGCCGGGCAGGGGCTGCGCCTGATCGAAGTCGACAAGGGCGACCTGGTCGACCTGCCGGACCTCGCCGACCTCGTCGCCGACCGTCCGGAGCGCTTCGTCATCTTCTGCGACGACCTCAGCTTCGACGAAGGCGAGGCCGGCTACAAGGCGCTGAAGTCGATGCTGGACGGCTCTGTCGCCGCGGCCACCGACAACCTGCTGATCTACGCGACCAGCAACCGCCGCCACTTGCTGCCCGAGCAGATGAAGGACAACCTCGCGTCCACCTATTCCGAGCGCGACGGCAACGTCGAGGTGCATCCGGGCGAGGCGGTGGAGGAGAAGATCTCGCTGTCCGAGCGCTTCGGCCTGTGGATCAGCTTCTACAGCTTCAGCCAGCAGGAATACCTCGCGATCGTCGCGCAGTGGCTGACGCATTTCGGCCTGGACGCCGCCCGCATCGAGGCCGCGCGCCAGCCGGCGCTGGTCTGGGCGCTGGAGCGCGGCTCGCGCTCGGGGCGCGTCGCCTACCAGTTCGCCCGCGATCTGGCGGGGCAGGGGGCTGCACAAGGCCGTGCCGCGGAGGGCGCCTCCGCATCGGCCCGGGACGGCGATGTGCCGGAGGGTCTCGACCATGTCTGACAAGTCCGAGTCCAACACGTCCATGTCTGAAACGAACGAATCCGCGAATCCACACAGCCCCTCCGCCGCGAGCGATCGCAAGCCGGTGGACGTGGCCGTCGGCGTCCTGGTGCGCCGCGAGCCGAACGGCCGCGAGACCGAGTTCCTCCTGACCTCGCGCCCCGAGGGCAAGGTCTACGCCGGCTACTGGGAATTCCCGGGCGGCAAGCTCGAGGCCGGCGAGACGGTGGAGCAGGCCCTGCGCCGCGAGTTGCACGAGGAACTCGGCATCACCATCGGTGCCGCGTTGCCGTGGAAGATCGAGCTGATGGAGTACCCGCACGCCAAGGTGCGCCTGCACTTCTGCAAGGTGTACGAGTGGCAGGGCGAGTTCGAGATGCGCGAAGGCCAGACCATGAGCTGGCAGCACCTGCCGGTGCAGGTGCAGCCGGTGTTGCCGGGCACGATCCCGGTGCTGCAGTGGTTCGCCGCCGAGCGTTTCCATGTCGGAGCGACCCATGTCGTCTGAAGGCGCGACCGAGGGTGTGAGCGATGCCGCCGGCACGACCGCGGACTACACTGCCCCGATGGACTGGCTGGATCAGATCAAGTGGGACCGCGACGGGCTGGTGCCCGTCATCGCCCAGGAGCGGGGCTCGAACGACATCCTGATGTTCGCGTGGATGAATCGCGAAGCCCTGGCCCGTACCGCCGAGGTCGGCGAGGCGGTCTACTGGAGCCGCTCGCGGCAGAGGCTGTGGCACAAGGGCGAGGAGTCCGGCCACGTGCAGCAGGTCCACGGCATCCGGCTGGACTGCGACAACGACGTGGTGCTGCTCAGCGTCACGCAGCATGGCCACGAACCCGGCATCGCCTGCCACACCGGCCGCCACAGCTGCTTCTTCCAGAAGCTGGAGAACGGGCAGTGGACGGCGGTCGAGCCGGTCCTCAAGGACCCGGCCAGCATCTACAAGGCATGAGCGCGATGGCCCCCTCCGACACTTCCGGCAAGACCGCCATGGCAGGCGCGCCCGGCGCACCCGACTCGGTTTTCCTGCCCGACAGTCCCTCGCCCGCGGTGACGGCGCCGCTGACCGATCCGGCGAGGGCGCCGCTGAACGGCACCGACGTGCTGGCGCATCTGGGCGACGTCGTCGCCCAGCGCCGTGCCGAAGGCGATCCGGACAAGAGCTACGTCGCCAAGCTGTTCGCCAAGGGCCTGGACCAGATCCTCAAGAAGGTCGGCGAGGAAGCGACCGAGGTCGTGCTCGCGGCCAAGGACGGCGCGCCGGACAAGTTGGTCTACGAGGTCGCCGACCTGTGGTTCCACTCGATCGTGGCGCTGGCCGCCTTCGATCTGCGCCCCGAGCAGGTGCTGGCCGAACTGGCCCGCCGTGAAGGCCTGTCCGGCCTCGAGGAATTCGCCCGCAGAAGCCCCCCGGCGGGGACCCCATAAGGAGCGCGCATGAAGGAGATCGCATGACCCAGTCGTTCGAACCGCAGCCGCCCGACGTCGTCCTCGACCCGCAGCGCGAAGCGAGCCTGCGCAGCGTCGGCATCATCAGCTACGTGCTGCATGCGGTCGTCGCGATCGGCGCATTGCTGCCCGGCGTGCAGGCCAGCATCGTGCTGCTGATCGTCGCGGTGATCGTCGACCTGGTGAAGCGCGACGAGGCTGTCGGCACCTGGCAGGCCACGCACTTCTCGTGGCGCCTGCGCAGCGTGCTGTGGTGCGGCATCCTGTACGTCGTCACGATCCCGCTGTGGTTCCTGTTCATCATTCCGGGCTGGATCGCCTGGTGCCTGATCTCGATCTGGTTCCTCTACCGCATCGTGCGCGGCTGGCTGGCCATGAACGACCGCCGGCCCATGCCCCTCTGACCTCCCCAACCGTCTCCGACCATGAGCCACGACCCCAACTGCCTCTTCTGCAAGATCGTGCAGGGCCAGATTCCCGCGAAGAAGGTCTACGAGGACGACGACGTGATCGGCTTCCACGACATCCATCCGTGGGCGCCGGTGCATTTCCTGCTGATCCCCAAGCAGCACATCGCCAGCATGGCCGACCTGCAGCCCGAGCACGCGCCGCTGCTGGGCAAGATGTCGGTGCTGGTGCCGAAGCTGATGAAGGAACTCGGCGTCACGAACGGTTTCCGGACCGTGATCAACACGGGTTCGGATGGCGGTCAGGAGGTGTTCCACCTCCACATGCACGCCGTCGGCGGCCCGCGGCCCTGGTTGAAAGGCTGAGCGCCGGCCTCATCTTTGTGTCGCCGCCGCGGGCTGAGCCGGCCGGATCGATCGGTTTTCCGATGCCGGGCGTTCGTCCAGCGGTTGGTTACGGGCCCATAAGCCGCTGAAGCGGGGAGGGGCGGGCGTTGTTTGCCGACATGCCTGTCATGCGCGCACCGTAGAATTTCGGCTTCCGACTCTGGAGATTGTCATGGGTGGTTTGAGCATTTGGCACTGGCTGATCGTGCTGGTCGTCGTCATCGCCGTCTTCGGCACCAAGAAGCTGCGCAACGTCGGCGGCGACCTGGGCGCCGCCGTCAAGGGCTTCAAGGACGGCATGAAGGACGGCACCTCGTCCGAGACGCCGCCGCAGCAGGTGGTCAACGCCAACAAGGCGGCTGATCCGAACACCGTCGACGTCGACGCCAAGACGCGCAACTGAGCGCGGCCCGCATGGTCGATTTCGGCTTTGACAAGCTGATGCTGATCGGCGCCGTGGCGCTGGTCGTGCTCGGCCCTGAACGCCTGCCGCGCGTGGCGCGGACGGTGGGCACGCTGCTGGGCAAGGCACAGCGCTACGTGTCCGACGTGAAGGCGGAAGTGAACCGGTCCATCGAGCTGGAGGAACTCCAGAAGATGAAGGGCCAGTTCCAGACCGCCGTCAACGACGTGCAGTCCAGCGTGCAGGAGCAGATGGACGCCGCCAACCAGTCGCTGCAGTCCACCTGGTCCGACCTGTCGGTGGACGGGACGAACGCGGACGGCACGATCGGCGGCTATGCGGCGGTCCCTGTCTACACGCATCCGAAGAAGAACTGGCGCCTCAAGCGCGGCGCCACGCCGGTCTGGTTCAAGCAGCAGCAGGGCGTGCGTCGCCACGCCCAATCCGGCGCGGCCCGCGTGGCGCGCTTCCGTCCCTCCCGCCGAGCCCCATGAGCAGCCCCCAAGAAGACGAACTGGCCGGCACCGAACAGCCCTTTGTGTCCCACCTGATGGAGCTGCGCGACCGGTTGATCCGGGCGCTGCTCGCGATCGCCGGTGCCTTCGCCCTGCTGTGCATCTGGCCGGGCACGGACGGCCTGTTCGACCTGCTGGCGAAGCCGCTGGTCGCGCATCTGCCGCAGGGGGGCACCCTGATCGCGACCAACGTGCTGTCGCCCTTCCTGGTGCCGCTGAAGGTCACCTTGCTCGCCGCCTTCCTGGTGGCGCTGCCGGTGGTGCTCTACCAGGTCTGGGCCTTCGTCGCGCCGGGCCTGTACTCGCATGAGAAGCGGCTGGTGATGCCGCTGGTGGTGTCGAGCACCTTGCTGTTCTTCGCGGGGGTGGCCTTCTGCTACTTCTTCGTCTTCGGCAAGGTCTTCACCTTCATCCAGAGCTTCGCGCCCAAGAGCATCAGCGCGACACCGGACGTCGAGGCCTACCTCGGCTTCGTGATGAACATGTTCATCGCCTTCGGGGCCGCCTTCGAGGTGCCGGTGGTGGTGGTGGTGCTGGCGCGCATGGGCATCGTCACGGTGCCGCAGCTCAAGCAGTTCCGCGGCTACTTCATCGTGCTGGCCTTCGTCATCGCGGCGGTGATCACGCCGCCGGACATCGTCTCCCAGCTCGCGCTGGCGATCCCGATGTGCCTGCTCTACGAGGTCGGCCTCTGGGCCGCCAACGCCTTCGCAAGATATTCGAAGGCGCCGGACACCGAAGCGGAAGAGAGCAACGGCACCTCGCCAAGCTGACCGATCAGGACCCACCAAGCAAAACGCCCGATGCAAGCATCGGGCGTTTGTCTTTGGAGCCGGTGAAAGACTTATTCAGTCTTCGCTTCGGCCTTGCGTTCCTGCGCGAGCTTGGAGACGGCGACCGGCTTGCCTTGCAGCTGGTTCAGCGCCTGGCGCAGCGGGAAGTCCTCCGCGCTGCCGAACTCGGGCAGCGGCTTCGGCGCTTCGGCGCGCTTGGCGTAGTCGGCTTCCAGCTTCTGGCGACGCTCCTCACGGATCTTCTCCAGTTCCTTCGAGCGCGTTTCTTCCGTCTTCTCGTCGGCGCCGTGCAGGTGCTTCTCGAGGTCGGCCTCGCGCATGCGCAGCTCGGCGAACACGTTGCCTTCGGCGGTCTCGTCCAGCGGGATGTCCGGCACGATGCCCTTGGCCTGGATGGAGCGGCCGCTCGGCGTGTAGTAACGCGCGGTGGTCAGCTTGACCGCCGTGTCCGGGCCCAGCTGGCGCACGGTCTGCACCGAGCCCTTGCCGAAGGTCTGCAGACCCATCACGGTCGCCCGCTTGTGGTCCTGCAGCGCGCCGGCGACGATCTCGCTGGCCGAGGCGGAACCCTCGTTCACCAGCACCACCATCGGCACGTTCTTGATCGCGTCCGGCAGGCGGCGCAGCGGATCGCCGGAGCCGCGACGCGCGTAGAAATCGGGATCGGCGCGGTAGCTGGCCTTGGATTCGGCGAGCTGGCCGTTGGTCGACACGACCTCGACGCCCTTGGGCAGGAAGGCCGCGGAGATCGCCACCGCGCCCTCGAGCAGGCCGCCCGGGTCGTTGCGCAGGTCCAGCACGACGCCCTTGATCTTGGGGTCCTGCTTGTAGAGCTCGGCCAGCTTCTGGCTGAAGTCCTCGACGGTGCGGTCCTGGAACTGGCTCACGCGGATCCAGGCGTAGCCCGGTTCGACCAGCTTGGCACGCACGCTCTGCACGCGGATTTCCTCGCGGGCGATCGTGACGGGGAAGGTCCGGCTTTCCGACTTGCGGTAGATGGACAGCGTGACCTTGGTGGCCGGTTCGCCGCGCATCTTCTTGACCGCCTGGTCGAGCGTGAGGCCGCGCACGGCCGTCTCGTCGATCTTGCTGATCAGGTCGCCGCTCTTGAGGCCGGCGCGGAACGCGGGGCTGCCTTCGATCGGCGAGACGATCTTGACCAGGCCATCTTCCATGCCGATCTCGATGCCGACGCCGACGAACTTGCCGGACGTGCTCTCGCGGAATTCCTTGAAGCTCTTCTTGTCGAAGAACTGGGAGTGGGGGTCCAGGCCGCTGACCATGCCGGAGATGGCATCGTTGATCAGCTTCTTCTCGTCGACGGACTCGACGTAGTCGGACTTCACGATCCCGAAGACCGCGGCGAGCTGCTGCAGTTCCTCGAGCGGAAGGGGGCTGGCGGTGCTGCGGGCATTGGCCTGCAGCTGCATTGTCGTCATGACACCGGCCATCGCACCCAATGCGACCCAGCCCGCGACTTTCAGTTTGGCGCCCATGATGAAAAACCTTGAATCAGTACAGCCTGGCTGCTTGGCGCCGCATGGTCCGTCCCCATTGCGCGGGACGGAACAAAGGCGTTCCCAGTATATGCGTGAGGCAAAAAACCGGCCCGGCATCAAAAGCCGGTTTACCCCTCATTTACGCGTATCCCGAGCATCTTGCGCCCATTCCGGGCATGCCGTGGCAACGGGGGTGATCGAGTGAATGACTTCCGGCAGGGGCGCGTCGTGGCAGGGATGCGAACGGGCACGGTCGGTGCCATGATCGATGCCATGCCAGCCGCGGCACGACCTCGATGTGCTGCCGCAGTCGCCCGCCCACCAGGAGCAGTTCCATGGCCTTGCCGCATGCCGCCCCCGCCCAGCCCATCGATGTCGCGCCGCTGGGTGCCGCGTTGACCTCGACGCCGTCCTCGGCGCTGTTCAAGTCGGAGGGCCTGGAAGTGATGCGCGTCGTGCTGCCCAAGGGCAAGTCGCTGCCGTCGCACAAGGTCGACGGCGAGATCACGCTGCATTGCCTGGAAGGCGAACTCGAGCTCAGCGTCCAGCGCGACGGCGCGCAGCAGCGCAACACCTTGCGCGCGGGGCAGCTGTGTTATCTCGAAGGGGGCGTGGTGCACACGGTGACCGGCGTGGTGGACGCGTCGGCGCTGGTGACGATCGTGCTGAAGCGCTAGCGGAGCGCCGGGACCGACGCGCGGCGTTGGTCCCTCCGACAGGAATCGAACCTGTATTTGCCGCTTAGGAGGCGGCCGTTCTATCCATTGAACTACGGAGAGCCAGGGCGGTACGGCTCCGCCAAGGCGCCGGATTCTCGCACGGATGGCGCGGCGTCCTGCCTGGCCGGGACGCTGCCGCCCAGCGCCAGCATCAGACGTGCGGTGGACATCAGTCGACGATAGTCGCCCTCGGCCAGGACCAGTTCGGCCTGCCGCTGCGCATCGCGGGCACGGAGCACCGGCAGCAGGCCGGTCTGTCCGAGCGACAGCCGCGCCTCGGACAGCGTCGTCGCGTCGCGTGCCAGTCGCAGCGCGTCGTGGAGCCGGACCGATTGCTGGACATCCCGGTCGTTCGTCTCGAGCGCGTCTGCAACGTCGCGCAAGGCGTGCAGCAGCTGCTTCTGAAAGCTCAGCGTCGCCTGTTGCTGCCGTTCCCCGGCCAGTTGCGACAAGGTGCGGAACGTCTGCGGCCGCATCAGCGCGACCATCGCCGATCCGGCGAGGCTGCCTACCGGATCCTGCAGCCACCGGAACAGGTCGCGGCCGCCGTTCGTGCCGATGCCGGCGGTCAAGTTGATGGAGGGGTAGAGGCTGGTGCGCTGCACGTCGGCATCCGACCACTCGGCCCGCAGTCGAGCCTCGGCCGCGGCCACGTCGGGGCGGCGGGACAAGGCCGAAGCCATCGTCACGAGGGGAAGCTCTGGTGCCGCGAACGGCAGCGCGCGAGGTTCCTCGGCGGGGCGCCACGTTGGAGGATGTCCCGTCAACTCGGCCAGCCGGGAGCGGACGTGCGCGAGCTCGTGTTCGAGCGTGCGGCGCTCCTGCGCATGGGTGATCATCTCCTGACGGATCTGCAGCACTTCGTCCAACGACGCGGCGCTCGAATCCTGCCGGGCCTCTGCCAGTGCCAGGATCCGCAGCGCGTCGGTGTCGGTCCTTGCCAGCCCTTCGAATCGCTGGTGCAGCCATCCGTTCCGCCAGTACAGCTCCGCCACCGCCAGGGTGATCTCCAGTTGGACCGCTTCGCGGTCGAAGCCCGAGGCCGATGCCTTGGCCGTCGCTGAGTCGCGCGTCGCCGCGAGCTTGCCCCACAGGTCGAGCTGACGGCTGGCGGCGAGGGTGCCGGTGTAGCTGCGCGTGCTGGCGGTGGCGGGTTCGTCGAGTCGTCGCAATACGCCGCCATTGAGGGCGAGGCTCGCGTCGGGCCGGCGATTCGTGTCCGTGACGCTCGCCTCGAGCTGGGCCTGTTGAACGCGCGAGCGCGCCAGCGCGACATCGACATTGCGACGCAGCGCCTCCTCCATCCATTGCGCGAGCAAGGGGTCCTCGAAGGCGCGCCACCAGGGCGGCTCGGCGGCGAGCTCGATCGCGGGCGGCGCTCCCGCGTCGGCGCGGATGGCCGCGAGGTCCGGTGCCGGGGCGGCGGCGCAGCCGACGAGTGCGGCCCCGGTCAGCCAGACGGCCAGTTGCCCGCGAAGGCGAAGCGAGGCGCACAAGAGCAGCGTCGTCATCGTTGAAGGGCCGTCGCCGGATCCAGCGCGGCGGCCCGGGCGGCCGGCCAGTGTCCGAAGAAGAGGCCGGCGCCCACCGCGCAGGCCAACCCGCTGGCGATGCTCCCTGCGGAGAGCCGGACCGGGGCGTCCGGGAGCAGCAGCGGCAGGAGCGCCGCGGCCAGTCCGGTGACCACCAGGCCCGCCACCGCGCCGAGCAGACAGACGACGGTGGCCTCGAGCACGAACTGCGCGCGGATGTCGCGTCGTCTGGCGCCGACGGCCATGCGCAGGCCGATCTCCGCCGTGCGCTCGCCGACGGTGACCAGCATCATGTTCATGACCCCGATCCCACCCACCGCGAGGGCCACGACGGCCACCGCGGTGACCAGCCGCGTCAGCGATTGCGACGCGCGGTCCACGGCGCGGAGGATGGCGTCCACCGATTGCGTCGCGAAGGACTGCCCGTCATGGCGCGCCGCGAGGGCTCGGGCGATGGCCCGTTCCGCTGTCGGGATCGAGACGCCGCGGCGGACGCGCACGGTGATGGCGTCGAACGGACGTTCTCCCGTCAGCCGGCTGAGTGCGGTCGTGTAGGGCAGGTGGACCTGATAGCTGCCCGGCGGCGGCGGGAACCCGGGCGGTGGCTGGAGGACGCCGACGACGACGGCCGCCATCTC
Source organism: Roseateles sp. GW821-FHT09G03 (assembly GCF_059416045.1). Taxonomy (NCBI): domain Bacteria; kingdom Pseudomonadati; phylum Pseudomonadota; class Betaproteobacteria; order Burkholderiales; family Sphaerotilaceae; genus Roseateles; species Roseateles sp. GW821-FHT09G03. The sequence continues at coordinate 179,403 of NZ_JBWKOK010000009.1, read as the reverse complement.
GCCCAGCCGGACCACCCGTCCGAGCGCCTGATGCGGCGGGGGGAACAGCACGCGCGCCGCCGCCTCGTCGATGACCACCGATGCGGCGCGGCGTGCGACGTCCTCGGTCTGGAATCCGCCCCCTGCGGCGAATCGTCGGCTGCGCGTCCGGAAGTAGTCCTCGGAGACCCCTTCGATCGATGCCGTCACCGTCGTGGCGCCGACGGACAAGGGCGCGTTGCCGCTCAGCACCGGCGATGCGCCGTCGACGAAGGGGAGCGCGCGCAGCAGCTCGAGTTCGCGGAGGCCGAGGCGACCCGCGATGCGGGCACCGGATCCGGGCGGCGCGGCGCGCACCTCGACGGTGTCGGCGCCCAGCGCGCGGATGTCCGCGAGCACCTTGTCGCGCGCGCCGTCGCCGAACGCCGTGACCAGCGATACCGCCGCGATGCCGATCGCGACGCCGGACATCGTCAGGCCCGTCTGCAAGGGTCTGCGCAGCAGCGACCGGACGCCGACCCGCAGGGCCTCGATCAGGCTGGCCCGAGGGCGCCGGTGCTCCGGCTTGCCGGCGGCGCCGCCCGGCTCGCCCATGGAGGCCGGGACAGCGCGCGGTGTCGGCCGGCGGTCCGCGACGATGCGGCCGTCGCGCAGCTCGACGACGCGGTCGGCCTGCGCGGCGACCGCCGGATCGTGCGTCACCAGGACGAGCGTCTGCCCCTGACGATGCAGGGCCTTCAACTGGTCGAGCAAGGCCTGCCCGGTGCGGGCGTCGAGGGCGCCCGTGGGCTCGTCGGCGATCAGCACCCGCGCGCCGTTCATCATCGCCCTGGCGATGCCGACGCGCTGTTGCTGACCCCCCGACAGTTGGGCCGGACGACGATCCAGCCGGTCCTCCAATCCCAGCGCGCACAGCAGCGACATCGCCCGTTGGCGACGCTGGACGGAGGAGCGCGGCGGCCCGTATTGCGCGGGCATGGCGACGTTCTCCACGGCGCTCAGGTCAGGCAGCAGGTGGTAGCGCTGGAAGACGAAGCCGAACACGCGGCTGCGCAGGACGGCCAGTCCGTCGGCATCCAGCGTCGCCGTGTCGACGCCGTCGACCCGGTAACAGCCCGAGGTCGGACGATCGAGGCCGCCCAGCAGTTGCAGCAGCGTCGACTTGCCGGAGCCGGAGGGGCCGACGATGGCCAGCAGTTCGCCGGCCCGGATGTCGAGGTCGACATCGCGCAGGGCCTCGACGGCCAGATCGCCGTGGCCGTAACGCCGGCCCACGCCGCGCAGGCTCAACAGGGGAGGCGGGGCCGCGGTCTGCAGCGCGATGGGCGCCGACGCGCCGCTCATGGTCGACGCTCCCCGCCTGCGGCGCGCGCGGCGCTGTCCTCGTCCGCCGCGGGCTCGAAAAGCTCGAGGCGGTCGAGTTCATCCAGACCCTCGCGGACCTCGACGCGCAAGCCGTCGTCCAACCCGATGCGGACCTGGCGGGCTTCCGGCGGCCGGCCCGGCCGCCGCACCATCGCGACGGCCGTGTCCTTGTCGCCGGACCAATCGATCAGCGCGCCACGCGGCACGGTCAGCACCTGCTTCACCGACGCCTGCACGATGCGCACCTGCGCGCTCATGGCCGGACGCAACAGGCGGTCCGGATTGGCGACTTCCAGCAGCGCGTCGTAATAGACCGGCCCCGCCGGCGCGGCACCCGGGCCGCGCGGGTCGGCGAGCGACTGTGCCGGCAGCGATTCGACCGCGCGCACGATGCCGGAGAAGGTCCGGCCCGGCACGCCGGGAATGGTGAACAGCGCCTTCTGCCCGGCCTGCACGCGGATCACGTCGGCCTCGCCGATGCGGGCCTTCAAGGTCATCACGTCGAGGGAGCCCATCACCATCAGCGTCGGCGAAGCCTGGGTCGAGACGAGCGTCTGGCCCGGCTGCGCGGCGATGTGGAGGATCTCCCCGGCGGCGGGCGCGCGGATCGCCGTGAAATCAAGGCCGGCCTGGGCCGCATCGACATCGAGCTGAGCCTGACGCCACTGCGCCTGCGCCACCGTCAGCTCGGACCGTGCCGTGTCGACATCGCCGCCGGCGCTCTCGACATCCGCCTCGGCATTGGCCTGGCGGCTCCGCAGCGCCAACTGGCGGTCCAGCACCTTCTGGAGCCGTTGCAGCGTCATCGACCGCATCGCCAGCTGCGCCTGTGCCGCGTCGCGGACCGCGCGTGCCTTGTCCAGCGCGCTGCGCGCCAGGGCCGGGTCGATCTCGGCCAGCAGCTGGCCGCGCCGGACCCGGTCTCCGACCTTCACGAGCAGGGTGCGCACCTGACCGTTCACCTGGGCGCCGATCGAGACCATGCCGGTGGCGTTCAAGGTGCCGGTGGCCAGCACGACGTCCTCGAGGTCGCCGCGCAGCACGACCGCAACCGCACCGTCCTCGCGCTGTCCGTTGCCGTGCAGCGTCGCCGCGATGCCGAGCCCCACGAGCGACAGGACGACGAGGCCACCCAGCAGGCGCCAGGTCATGCCGGCACGCGTCAGGTCGGAAGCCTTCATGGGGTGTTCCCAGGGGCGGTGAGCTCGATCAGGCGGCCCGCCTCCAGAACCAGCACGCGGTCGAAGCGGGCGGCCTGCCGGCGGTCGTGGAGCACGACGAGCAGGCCCTTGTCGGACGCGAGCAGCGCATCGAGCGTTGCGCCGGCGCTGGCGTCGTCGAGGTTGGCCGTCGGCTCGTCCAGCAGCACCACCGGCTGTGGCGCGACCAGCGCCCGTGCCACCAGCAGCCGCTGCCGTTGACCGGAGGACATGAGCGGTGCGCTCTCGGAAATCCGTGTCGCCCAGCCGTGCGGCAGGGCGTCGATCACCGGGCCCAGACCGAGCCGGTCGGCGATGCCCTTGACCCGCGCTTCATCGCTGGCATGGGCGCCGAACGCCGCCACGTTGTCCAGCACCGAACCCTGGAACAGCACGCCCTGGGCGTCCTGGTGGAACACCACGGCGCGAAGCGGCGGTCCCCCGGCCGGGCGGCCGTCCACGCGCACCGTGCCGGCCGACGCGAGCGATGCGCCGCCGATCAGGCGCAGCAGGCTGCTCTTGCCGCAGCCGGACGGGCCGACGAGCGCGACCTTCTCGCCTCGGCGCAGCGTCAGGTCCAGCGGCCCCAGGAGCGGGGAGCCGTCCTCCCGGACCAGGTGCACGTCATGCAGCGAGAGCGTGGAGGACAGGACCGCCGGCGTGGAGCCGTCCACGGCGGGCTCCTCGGCGGCATCGATCATCAGCCCGGCGCGCCCTTCCACGACCTCCTGCTCGCGCCGGGTCATGCGGGCGAAGAACAGCGTGGTCGCGGCGCCGATCGCAATGTCCTTCAACAACGTGAAGACGAGCAGATGGCCCAGTGAGAGCTGCCCGCGTTCCAGCAGCCGCAGGCCGATGACGAGCAGCAGCACCGACTCGCCGCGCGAGATCAGCTTGTAGAGCGCCTCCTGTCGCAACTGCGCGGTCCCGATGGTGCGCGCGACGGTCTGGGCCTGGCGCAGCACGGCCGCGAAGCCCGCGGCGCGCCGGTCCTCCAGTCGTGCCGACTTGATCGCGGCCACGCCGCGGATCGTCTCGAAGACGAACTCGTTGCGGGCCGCGGAGGCCTCCTCGGCGGCAAGTCTCAGCGCGGCACGGCGCGGCTCGTAGTGGGCGGACACCAGCCCCATCAAGGCGACGGCAGCCAGCGAGAGCAACGCGAGCCACGGATGGAGCCAGACCATCAGCGACAGGCAGACCACCGCGCTCAGCGCCGCCGTGCTTACCCCGGCCGTCAGCTCGGCGCGGCCGCTGACGACGGGCGCGAAGGCGCTGAAGCGTTGATAGATGTCCGCGAGGTCGCGCTTCTCGAAGAAGCGCGGCCACTTGCGCATCAGCCGGGCGAAGAGCTCGGGCAGGACGCGTGTCTCGACCGCCTGGCCGGTGCGGATCTGCAGCCCGCCGAGGAGCAGGTCGGCCAGCACCGACGCGATCACGCAGCCCAGGACTGCGGCGATCGCGATCGCCGATGCGCCGCCGGCGCCGGGGGCCTGGAGATCGAGCACGCGGCTCAAGGCCATCGGCACGACGAGCGCCAGCAGGCCGGCCGTCAGGGCGAGCGGCATCAGGCGGCGCAGATGGGGGCGGGCCAGGAGGTCGGGCGAGAGGCGGGAGGAGGCCGGCGGTGTCGTTGGCCGCGACGATGCACCCGAGGCTGCGATCGCACCGTCCTCTCCGGCATCGATGATCAGCGCCCGGCCGCTGAGGCGGTCGCGCAGTCCGGCGGCGGGCACGAAGGCTTCGCCGGACGCCGGGTTGAGCACCCGCAGCCAGGCGCCCGCGCGGTCCGCGAGGACGACGAAGTGGTGGCCGCCGAAGTGCGCGATCGCGGGCAGCGGCAGATCTTCGAGCGCGTCGGGCGTGAATTCGACGGGATGGGCGGTGATGCCCAGCTCGCGCAGCCTGGCCCGCAGGTCCCACAGCGAGGTGCCGGCCGTCGAGGCGGGATGCAGGGCGCGCAGTGCCGGCAGCGTCACGTCGGACCCCTGCGCCCGGGCCACCATGACGACGCAGGCGAGCCCGCATTCGGCGACCTCGTCCTGCAGGAGGGACTCGACGGCGCGACGGCGATGGCGCCCCGGTCTGCCGGGGCCGGACCCGGCCATGATCATTGGTCCCCGGCGCGGAAATGGAAGAACGACGGGGCGTGCCACAACAGCCACTGGTCGGGCCGGTCGCGCAAGGCGGCCTCGATGACCGCGGGGAGTCCATCCGTCACGTCGGCCGGCGGCAGCGTGGCGAGCACGTCGAGCGTGAACCGCCCGCCGGTTTCCCGCAGCGCGAAGACCAGCACGTGCGCACCGGACATCCTCGCCATCGCGGCGACGCCGTCGTGCAGCAGGGCGGGGCGTCCGAAGATCCGACAGCCTTGCGTCGGCATGTCGCGGTCGAAGAGATGGCGGGTGATCTCGGGCGGCGCATCGGGGAACAGGACCAGACGACCTTCGCGGCGCCGCAGCGCGCGCACGGCGGCCTGATAGCGGGGGACTGCGTCGTCGGCCGCGGGATGGATGAAACGGGCATCCGCGCCGGCGCGGGCGAGCTGGACGTCGCGCCCCGGCAGCGACCGATGATGGGTGACGATCCATGTCGGGCCGCCCAGCCGCGTGCACAGCGCCGCCGAGGCCATGTCTGACACGCAGTGCAAGGGCGCCAGCAGCACGCGGCCGCCGTCGCGTTCGATGCGATCGACGTGAGGGCGCAGCGTCTCGGCGCAGCGTGTCAGCTCATCGACCAGCGTGCGATTGCGTGACAGGAGGGCGCGGTCCAGGATGGTCTGGCGCCACTGGCGCCGGTGATGGGGCGGCAGGGCGGAGGGCGTCGCCAGGATCGCCTGGTGCTGGCGCGCGAATTCGTCTCCGGCGCGACGCCGCGCGGCCCTGGCATAAATGGGGAGGATCGGACTGCTCAGTCGCAGCAGCCAGCGATGTGGCAGATGCCGCCACAGCGGTTGCGAAAGGACCGATCGGAGTGGCTCGAGGAGTTTTCCAGCCCGTTCCGCGATCTGACTTGCACCGGCCAGCCATTGCAGTTTCAGACGGCTGATGGAGGGCGTTTCAACGCCGGAAAACAGCAGATTCATGAAGCACTCGATGACAGGGCGGCCGGGTGTTCACATCGACGCCAGCGACCACCGGGGGCTGACGAATGGATATGAAAAGGGGAGCCGGCGAACCGGCTCCAGGAGGCGCTTACTTCGCGCGCTGCGGGGCCGAGCCCCTCACCGTCTGGCCGGTGCGGCTGTCGACGCAGCCGGCGTTGTTGGGCTGATAGTCCCAATATTCGCCGCCCTTGGAGTTCCAGCACTTGTAGTAATAGCCGTCGGCGTTGCCGCCGCCGCCCAGGGTGTTTCGAGCGGATTGTTCGTTCAGTTGCTTGATCATTTTTGATTCGATCCTGTGGAGAATGGGGTGAGGGAATCCGGAACGCGTCGCCGTGCGCCGCGCGATGAAATGTTCGAGTCATGGCTCGAACGAAACGGATGTTAGGAGGGCGAACAGACGCGCGAAATAGCCTCAATAGGCATGTCTGCGTTGGCTGCTCATCGAGGTCAGGCAGGACCTCCCGGTCTGCCTGAATGCCGCTCAGCGCGCGGTCATTCCCTCATGCCCTCATTCCCACTTCCACTGCCAGATCACGTCCAGCCCCTGCTGGTACTCGTTGGCCTGCGCCCGCAGCGTGAAGCGCTGCGCCAGCTTGTAGATCACCTGCCACGACCCCGTGGTCGCATTCAGCCCGCGCTCGTAGGCGACGAAGACGTTGCGGCTGACCTGCTTGCCCAGCCGCACGACGGTGCCGCGCGCGTCGTCGCCTTCGCCGCTGAAGGACAGCTCGTCCAGGCCGATGTTGTGGATCAGCTTGTCGCTGGCGCTCTCGCCGTCGCCGCTGATCAGCGCCATCGCGGCGCGCTGCATCAGCGCGGTGTCGCTGCGGCCCAGGTTGTCCGGCGAGCGTCCCAGCACCAGCCACGACAGCTTGTTGGTCTCGCTCATGTCGGGCTCGGAATAGAGCTTGATCCGCGGGCTGCTGGCCGTGCCGGTCACCGTCACGCCGACGCGCACGGCCTCGTTCTCCATGTCGGGCCGGATCGCGAGCACGTCCAGCCGCGGGTTGTCCAGCGGACCGACGAAGCTGAAGACACCGCGCTCGACGACCAGCTTCTGGCCGTAGGCGTTGAAGGTGCCGCCTTCGCTGCGGACCTCGCCGGTCATCTGCGGGCGCGCCTGTCCGTCCTGCGCCAGGTGCAGCAGGCCGCGCAGTTTCGTGTCGATGCCATAGCCCTTGAGCTGCAGCCGCCGGCCGAGATCCAGGTCCAGGTCCAGCTTGAGCCGCATCGGCTTGCCGCTGCCGTCGACGGCCTTGGGCGGCGCGTTCTGGCGCACGACCTGCACGTCGCTGTCGAGCTGCGGCGCGTCGCCGCGCGAGAAGTCGAACAGGCCCTCGACGACGACGAGCTGCCCCTTCAGGTCCAGCAGCTGCGCGCTCGCCTTGAGCTGCGCCGCGCCGGTCGCGACGACTCGGCGGTCCACGCGCTGCAGCAGCGCGAAGGTGTCCGCCTTCAGCGACAGTTCCGCGCTCGGCTGCGAACCGAAGCGCAGCGTGCCGTCCATGTTGACCGTGCCGTTGCCGGCGCGTGCGCTGAACTTCTCGAGCTTGGCCTCGCGGCCGCTCATCGTCAGCGCGAGCTCGCCCTGCTGCATGTCCACGCCCAGCAGCGGATTGCGCAGCGACAGCTTCTGCGCGCCGGCCTGGCCGCGGACCTCGGGCGCGCCCAGCGTGCCGCCGAAGTTCAGCGTTGCGGCGAGGCTGCCGCCCAGCCGCCAGCCGGCGGGCAGCCACGGGCCCCAGTTGCCCATGTTGTCGACCTTGGCCTCGATGCCGCCTTCGAGCTTGGCGCCCGGCGTCGGCAGCGCATGCGCGTTGGCCGTGCGGAAGGTGACGGCGCCGCCGATGGCGCCCATGTTCTCGCCCGCCACGCCCTGCACCAGGTGCCACACGCCCTGGTCCGCGAGCACGCCCAGCCGCAGATCGGTGAGTGCGAGCCGTTGCGTGCTCACTTCGTCGGTGACGGTCAGGTCGCCCTTGGTGCGCTCGAGCATCGCGTCCACCGTCAAGCCGCGCGCATCGCGCCGCGACTTGAACCGGCCTTCGATCTGCAGGTCGCCGCCCCAGCCGAAGTCCGGCTGCAGCTTGTTGAGCACCGGCGCGGCGGCCAAAGGCTCCATCACCGCCTGCACGTCCCATTCGCCGGCGGGCAGGTGCGCCTGGCTGGAGCTCTGCCACATCATCCGGTCCCAGCGCAGGCCGGCGCCGAGCAGCTCCATCCGTCCCGGCGCCAGCGTCGCCTGGCGCGGATCGAGGCCCGGGTCCAGCCGCAGCGCGAGCGCCAGCGGGCCGGCCTTCAGCAGCGGCGTGGGCTGCTGGCTGGCTTCCAGCGCGAGTGTCAGTCCGCGCGCGTTCCACACCGCGCCCTGGCGCCAGGCCTGCAGCGGATCGGCTTCCAGCGCGCCGTCCAGCGCGAGCCGCGCGCGCGCGCCCTGCGGATCCAGCGGCACCGTCTGCGCGAGGGCGGAGCCGTTCGCGCTCGCCGCCTGCGCGCGCGCGACCACCTTGGTGGGCGTCGGCTGCGTCAGCACCGGCGGCAGCGGCACCTGGCCCTGCGTCGTCAGCGTCAGGCGGTGCTGCGCCCAACTGCCGGATAGGTCCAGCTGCAGCTCGTCGAGCCGCGTGCTCTGCTGCGGCAACCGCAGGTTGCGGAGCTGCGTGGTCCACGCCAGCTTGGCGTCCTTGAGGCTGGACAGCGTCCATTGCCCCGAGCCGTTGTCCAGCTGCAGCGCCGGCCGGCTGCCCGAGTTGGCGGGAAGGCCCGGTACCCCGGAAAGCCCGAAGCCCTGCAACTGCCACTTGCCGTCGCTGCCGTACTGCGCCTGACGTGCGCCCGGCTGGATCAGCACGACGGTGGCCTGGGCCTGCGCGCTGCCCACGATGGTCGCCTGTGGGAACTGCGTTCGCAGCATGGGCTGCAGGCTGGCGAGCCTGGGCGCGTTCGCCGTGACCGACAGATCGACCTGCTCGCGCCGCGCGCCGGCGTTGATGCGGCTGCGCGCCTGCAGCGTCGCGTCGGCCAGGCGCAGATCGGCCAGCAGGTCCGGCGCGGCGCTGCCATTGCGGCTGTAGCGCACCTGGCCGCTGAGGGGCAGGCCTTGCCACTGGCTGGGTTGCAGGTCGACATCCGCCTTGCCCTGCGGCCACAGGCTGCCGCGCACCGACTGGAGCGCGGCCTTCAACCGGCCGTTGATCGCCTGCGGCGCCGCGTCGGCGGGCAGCGGCTCGGGGCTGAGGCGTCGAGGATCCAGGCCCTGCACCGACGCCTCCACGCGCGTCTTCCAGCCCGACGCGAAATCGAGCGCCTCGTTCAGCGTGAACTCGCCTTCGGCGTTCAGCGTGGCGGGGCCCGAGCGCGCCTGCAGGCGCTGCACGTCGATCGACTGCGTGCGCAGCTCGGCGGCCAGCGTCACGGCCAGCGGCGCCTGCAGCTTCCCTTGCCCGAGTTGCCCGGTGAGATCGCCTTCGACCTGCAGCGACTGGTCCGCGGAGGCCTTCACGAGGTTGGCCTTCGTGCTGAGCTTGAGCTCGCCGCGTGCCTGGACCACGGGCCAGCGCGCGTCGATCTGGCGGCTGTCGAGTCCGGTGAGGCGCAAGGTCAGCACGCTGCCGTCGGCCTGGCTGGTCTGGCCCACCGCCTGCAGCCGGCCGCCGCCGGCCACCAGCGCGTCCAGGCGCGGCAGGCGCAGGCGGGTCCAGTTGGCGGGATCGAGCAGCAGGTCCAGCTGCAGCTCGCGCAGCGGCAGGCGGCCCTGGTCGAGGCGGCCGGCCGCGTTGTTGTCCAGGTCGGCCTTGACGCTGAGCGACTTGTCCGCGTTCGGGGTCATCGTGACCTTGCCGCTGAGGCCGGTGCGCGGCACGCCGTCGGTGCCGGGCAGCAGCGCGGCGAGATCCAGGTCCTTCGCCTGCGTCTCCAGTTGCGCGACGGGGAAGGGCGCGAACGCCTGCAGCCGCGCCTGCACCTGCAGCCGCTGCTTGGCCGCTTCGAGCGAGCCCTTCAGCGTCAGGTCCGCGATCGGGCCGTCGAGCTGGAACGGCGCCGTCCACGGCAACTCGCCGGTGGGTTGGCTCAAGGTCCAGCGGCTGGTGAGCTTCAGGTCCTCCTGCGTCGCGATCGTCGCTTCGCCGGCGAGGGTCAGCTGTTGCCAGCCCAGCGACTTCACGGTCAGCGCATGCTGCTTGCCGCCGTCCGCGCCCAGCGACGCGCTGCCGCGCAGGCCGCGCAGCGGCTGCGCCAGGCCGGGCGCGAAGACCTCGCCGATCTCCAGGTCCGCGATCGTGATCGCGACCGGCGACAGCAGGCTGAGCGGCGGCTTGGCCGGCTCGGCCGACGCGCTCGGCGCGACCTGCACGCGCAGTCGCGCGATCGCCAGCCGGTCCGCCCGGACTTCGCCCCACAAGAGCGGCGAGCGATTCCAGACCAGGCGTACGTTTCGCCATTGCAACTGTTCGAGGACGATGCGGTCCTCGGTGCCGGGCAGGACCAGCTCGGCACGGTCGACGTCGAAGTCGCCCAGCAGCCGGCCGCGCGCGTTCTGCAGCGACAGACCTGGCACCTTGGCCAGCACGTAGGCCGTGCCGCCTTCCGTCTTCAGCGCCCAGGTCAGCGCGAGCGCCAGCAGGCCGATCAGCACCGGCACGGCGAGCAGCACCCACAGCAGGCCACGACCGCGTCGTCGGCGGCGCGGCGTCGCGTCCGGAGACGCGGGCGAGGGGGGATCGTCGCGCGGGTCGCTCATCGGATTACAGGTTGATGCCGACGCTGAAATGCAGGCGCCACTTGTCGACCAGGTTGCCCTTGGCGAAGTCGAAACGCAGCACGCCGACGGGGCTGCGATAGCGCAGGCCGGTGCCGTAGGCCCAGGCGGGGTGGTAGTCGCCCCAGTTCTGCGCGGCCTGGCCGGCGTCGATGAACACGGCGCCCATCAGCTGCGGGATGCGCGGCGTGAGCGGGTGCGAGACCTCGACGCTGCCGTTGAGCATCACGCGGCCGCCGGTCTGCGCGCCGGTGGAGTTCACCGGCCCCAGGTCGTTGTAGCCATAGCCGCGCACGCTGTCGTCGCCGCCGGTGCGGAAGCGCAGCGCCTCGGGCAGGCCGAGCTTGCCCTTGGCCAGGATCTGTCCACCCTCGAGCCGCGTCGAGAACAGCCAGCGCCCCGACAGCGGCGAGTACCAGTAGATCTTGCCGGTCGCCCGCGCGAACGGGCCGTTCTTCTCCGACGAGCTGTCGGCCCAGCCGCCGCCGAACGTGGCCGTGGCGCTCCAGCCCTTGGTCGGCAGCACGCGCGAGTCCAGCCGGCGCCACGTCATCTGCTGGTTCAGCGAGACCGCGCCGGCCACCGTCGTCGGGATGTCGGGCTTGTGCTCCCAGGCGCGGATCACCTCGACGTAGGTCAGCCGGTCCTCGGGCTCCGTCTCCTTCGCATAACCGAAGCGCGTGCTGAGGTTGAGGTTGACCTGGTCGTTGTCGTCGATGCGCTCGACCTTCACCAGCGCCAGGCTGCGCTGCATGTTGGGCTGCGGGTGCGAGCTGATTTCCGTGTCCAGCGCCTGGCGGACACGGGACAGCTCGAGCTTGCTGCGCTCGCGGATGTTGAGCCCGAAGGGCTTGCGGTGCGTGTACTCGACGCTGGCGCTGGGGCCGTCGACGGTCCGGTAGCCGACGCCCAGCACGACCTGCTGGCGCGCGGCCTCGCGGATCTTCACGGTCACCGGCACCTCGACGGTCTCGGCGCCGGGCGGCGGCGTGACGCTCTCGGGCTGGATCTCGACGCTGGCGCTGTCGAACAGCTGCGTGCCCACCAGACGCTCCTGGAAGTCGAGCAGCAGCTTCTCGTTGTAGGGCTGGTGCAGCTGATAACCGGCCAGCCGGCGCACGCTTTCCTCGGGCTGGTGGTTCAGGCCTTCGACGGTCAGCTCGCCGAGCGTGAACAGCGGACCGCTCTCCAGCGTGACGGCGATGTCGACCTGGTTGTCGTCGGCCTGCACGACGGCCTCGCTGTGCGTCATCCGGGCCAGCGGATAACCCTGCGCCCGGGCGCGTGTCAGCAGCGCGTTCTTGGCCGCGGCCCAGTCGCCCTGGCTGAAGCCGGTCTGCGGCGGCAGCAGCCAGCTCTGCGTCAGCGTGCGGTCGAGCGCGGTCGCGAGCTTGTCGCCGCGTTCGGAGGCCGTCTTGAGCGGGCCCTCGATGCGCAGGTCCATCTGGCGGACCAGCGCGCGCGGGCCGGTCTCGACGATCAGCCGCAGGTTGCGCACGCCGTCGGACAGGTCGCCCACTTCCTCGGTCCGGACCTTGGCGTTGAAGTAGCCGGCGGTCTCCAGCAGCTTGGTCGCCTGCTCGGGCGCGACGGCGGCGAGCCGGCGCAGCTCGCCGGCGGTCAGGCGCATGTCCTCGGGCGTGTCGCGGAAGCGCGCCAGGTCCAGGTGCTCCAGCAGCAGCGCGCGCAGCTCGGGCGGCGCCTCGATGGTCAGCTCGTAGGCCGAGATCTTGCGCGTGCTGGTCACGTAGGGATTGTTGGCGTCGGCCTCTTCGGTCGCGGCGACCTTGACTTGCGCCCTGCGCTCGGTCGGCAGCAGCGAGCAGCCGCTCAGCAGCGCCAGCGCCGTGCCGATCACCAGGATCGGCCGCGCGCGTCGCAGCCATCGAATCACCGGGAGCGTCGGGGTCGTCGCCGTCATCGATTGAGCACGCGCATCGCCTGTTCGAGACCGCCCATGGTGAGCGGCATCATGCGTTGCTGCATCAACTGCTGGATCAGCGAGATGCTCTGGCGGTACTGCCAGACCCCGGCCGGTTCGGGATTGATCCAGACGTGCTTGTTGAAATGGGCGGTGAGCCGCTGCAGCCATTCGGCGCCGGCTTCCTCGTTGTTGTACTCGACGCTGCCGCCGGGCTGGAGGATCTCGTAGGGGCTCATCGTGGCGTCGCCGACGAAGATGAGCTTGTAGTCCCGGTTGTACTTGTGGATCAGGTCCCAGGTCGAGGTCTTCTCGCTGAAGCGGCGCCGGTTGTTCTTCCACACGAAGTCGTAGACGCAGTTGTGGAAGTAGAAGAACTCCAGGTGCTTGAACTCGCTCTTGACCGCGGAGAACAGTTCCTCGACGCGGTGCACGTGCTCGTCCATCGTGCCGCCGACGTCCATCAGCAGCAGCAGCTTCACCTTGTTGTGGCGCTCCGGGATCATCCGGATGTCGAGCATGCCGGCGTTGGCGGCCGTCTTGTGGATGGTGTCGTCGAGGTCGAGCTCCAGCTCCGAGCCCTCGCGCGCGAAGCGCCGCAGCCGGCGCAGCGCCACCTTGATGTTGCGCGTGCCCAGCTCGATGTTGTCGTCGTAGTCCTTGTAGGCGCGCTGGTCCCAGACCTTGACCGCGCTGCGCTGGCCGCCGGGGCCGCCGATGCGGACGCCGCGCGGGTTCACGCCGCCGTTGCCGAACGGGCTGGTCCCGCCGGTGCCGATCCAGCGGCTGCCGCCTTCATGGCGTTCCTGCTGTTCCTCGAGCCGCTGGCGCAGCGTGTCCATCAGCTCGTCCCAGTCCAGCGCCTTCAGCTGCGCGAGCTGCTCGGGCGTCAGCTCGCGTTCGAGCTGCTTCGTCAGCCATTCCTGGGGCAGCGCCTTGAACAGGTCGCCCATCAGCTCGACGCCCTTGAAGTAGGCGGCGAAGGCGCGGTCGAACTTGTCGAACAGCGCCTCGTCCTTGACCAGCGAGGTCCGGGCGAGCGCATAGAACTTGTCGACCGTGGGGCCGCTGCCGCCGACGTCGGTGTCGTCGAGCACGCCGGCCTTCATGGCCTCGAGCAGGGTCAGGTACTCCTTGACGGAGACGGGCAGCTTGGCGGCGCGCAGCGTGTAGAAGAACTGGATCAGCATGGGCCTCCCCCTAGACTCCGGGGCATCAGGGCATTATCCATGCCGGCCGGCGGGTCCCAGGCGTAGCATCGGTGGCAAACACGGCGCCGCGGTCGCGGAGCCGCAAAGCCTCCAACGTTGGGGTCGGGCGAATGGATCACGGGACAGGCAGCGGCGACGACAACGCCGAGGTCGAAGGCATGCTGCAGGCGCTGTACGGCGCCGTCGGCGAAGAGCGCGGCCGCTGGGTCGGCAGCTTCCAGAACTACCGGCTGACCAGCGCGTTCCAGCCGGTGTACAGCTATCCGCACCGCCGGCCGGTCGGCTACGAGGGCCTGATCCGGGTCGAGGACGAACGCGGCCGCCCCATCACCCCGGTCACCGCCTTCGAGGGCGTCGGCAACTTCGAGCAGCAGATCTGGCTGGACCGGCTGTGCCGGCTGCTGCACGTCCACAACTTCGTCGCGCAGCGGCAGCCGGACTGCTGGCTCTTCCTGAACATCCATCCCGCCGTCTTCATGCATGCGGCGCTGCAGGTGCGCATGCTGGCGCGCGCGGTCGAGGTCGTGCATCAACTGGGCCTGCCGACGCACCGCCTGGTCTTCGAGGTCACCGAGGACGTGATGGCTCGCGACGACAGCTTCGAGGAAGCGGTCGAGGCCGCCCGCGCCACCGGCTGCCTGCTGGCGCTGGACGACTTCGGCGTCGGGCACTCGAACTTCGATCGCATCTGGCGGATCCGTCCCGAGATCGTCAAGCTGGACCGGTCGCTGCTGATGCGCTCGCGGGGCTCACGGCGCATGGCGCGCGTGCTGTCGCAGATGGTGGCGCTGCTGCACGAGTGCGGATCGCTGGTGCTGCTGGAGGGCATCGAGACCGCCGAGGACGCGCAGCTGGCGATGGATGCGGACGTGGACCTGGTGCAGGGCTTCGCCTTCGGCCATCCGGCGCCCTTCCTGCGGGACGGGGAGGGCGTGTCCGCGCTGGAGGATGTCTGGAGCATGTTCAACGAGCGCCAGGCGCAACTGCGGCAGGACCATCTGGACCGGCTGACGCCGTTCCGCACGGCGCTGGCGCTGTCGCTGCAGACGGTGCAGCAGGGTCGCCCGCTGGTGGAAGCCTGCCAGCCCTTCCTCAAGCTGGAAGGCGCGCAGATGTGCTACCTGCTGGACGACGATGGCCGCGAGATCGGCGCGCGCGCGGTGCCTGCATCGGGTCCGGCGGAGATCGATCCGCGCTTCCTGCCGATGGAGCGTGCCGGCGATGCGCGCTGGGCGCGCCGTCCCTACTTCCGCCGCGCGGTCGAGACGGTCGGCGAGATCCAGACCACGCGCCCCTACCTGAGCCTGCACGGGGCCAGGATGTGCGTGACGGTCTCCGTCGCCTACTGGCAGGACGGCCGCCTGCGCGTGCTGTGCGGCGACCTCGACTGGGACGAGGTGTAGCGGGACGCAGTACGGCTGAGGCAAGGCCTGTCCCCGGGTCCAGTGCTTGCCAAAGAAGGGCGGGTCCACTTCCGCCGAGGTCCTGCGGGGCCGCTGCCCTCCCATGTCACGACTGCAGTACCTGTTGGCCGCGTTGGCGGTTGGGGCGTTCCTCGCCCATGTGCCCGCGAGGGCTGCGGCGCCTGAGGCCTGTTCATGGGACCGGCCGGGCCATGACAGTTTCATGGGCGACGTGCCTGCGGCGGTCGATCGCTACAAGGACATCGCCCCCGAAGTGCGCGAGCGTTTGAAGACGCGCATGCGGGCGCACGACTACGACGACATCGTCGAGATCTCGCGCGAGAGCATCGAAGGCAACGCGGGCTACGAGCCGCGGATCCGCGACATGCACTTCGGCCAGGGCCGCGTCTGCGCGAGCGTGAGCCGCGATCGCTGGTCCGACGACCAGCGCGAGCGCGCGCTGGTCTATTGCGAGGGCGGCGACTGCGTGATGGTGCCGACGGTGTGCCGCAACGTGAGCCGCATTGCCCGGGTGCCGGGCGGTGGCGGCGGGCCGGTGCCCCCGCCGGGCGAGGGCGAACTGCCCTTCGATCCGCCGGGGGCCGGTGCGCCGGCGCCGGTGCCCGAAGGCCAGGTGCCGCCGCTGTCGACTTTGCCGCCGTCCCCGCTGACAGGTGTTCCCGGCATACCGCCCGGGTCGTTCGCGAACCCACCGCCGGTCTCGTTCGGCCCGCCGTCGGCGGGGCCGCCGATCTCGATCCCGACGCCCCCGCTCTTCGTGCTGCCGCCGCGTGTCGAGGACGTTCCGACGCCGGCAGTGCCGGAGCCCTCGACCTGGGCGATGGCCGCGGCGGGCCTGGCGTTGCTGACGCTGCTGGTCAGGCGCGCTTCTTCTTCGAAGCGGTCTGTGCGTCGAGCTTCTTGCCGACCTTGACCCCGGCCTTGGCCCGACCCTTGGCGCCGCCCGTATCGTGGCGCTTGAGCCAATCGAAGAACTCGCCGTACCAGAGCTTGGAATTGCGCGGCTTCATGACCCAATGGTTCTCGTCCGGGAACCAGACCAGCCGCGCATCGACGCCCTGCGCCTTCAGCGTGTTGTAGTAGGCCAGGCCCTGCGCGTCGGGCACGCGGTAGTCCAGCTGGCCGTGGATGACCAGCGTCGGCGTGTTGAAGTGCTGCGCGTAGCCGATCGGGCTTTGCGCGGCGACCTTGGCCGGGTCCTTCCAGTACGACGTCCCCAGCTCCTTCGCGTGCCACAGGTAGGCGTCGTTCGCGAACATCGCCGTCCAGTCGAAGCAGCCCGCGTGGCAGACATAGGCCTGGTAGCGGCCGGCCGGCACGTGGCCGTTCATCCACGCGACCATGTAGCCGCCGTAGCTGCCGCCGGTGGCGAAGACCCGCTTCGGGTCGGCCCAGGGCTGCTTGAGCAGCAGGTCGGTCGCGATCTCCACGTCCTGCAGCTCCAGCTCGCCCCAGCGGCCGGTGATCGAGTCGGCGAAGCGATTCCCGAAGCTCGACGAGCCGTGGTAGTTCACGCAGGCGACGACGTAGCCCTGCGACGCCATCGCCTGATGGTTCCAGCGCCAGTGCCAGCTGTCGCCCATCGCCGTGTGCGGACCGCCGTGGATCAGCTGCATCAGCGGCACCTTGGTCTTCTGCTTCGGATCGAAGCCGGGCGGGTGGTAGAGCCACATCTGCACGAGCTCGCCCAGCGCGCCTTCGTACCAGAGCTCCTCGACCTCGCCGAAGCGCACGGCGGCGAGCGCCGTGTCGTTGAAGGACTCGATGCGGTGCAGCACCTGCTCCTCGGCGTCGCCTTCGCGATCGACGACGGACACCCGCGGCGGGAAGGACGCGCTGTCGTGAAGCACCACCAGCGTGCCGGCCTCGAGCGCGAAGGCGCCGACATGGCCGCCCTCGCACAGCGGGAACGCGTGCAGCGTCTTCACGTCGAAGCGGTAGAGGTGGCGGCGGCCCTGCTCCTCGGCGCAGAAGAGCACGCCGAGGTCGTCCTCGTCCCAGCGCAGCGGCGCGGCGACCTCCTGGTCCCATTCCTCCGACAGCACGGCCCAGTTGCCGTGCGTGTCGAGCACGGCCAGTTGCTGCGGCATCGTGTGCTTCAGGCCCTGGTGTGTGGCGATGAAGGCGATGTGCTGCCCCGCGTGGCTGTAGACCGGCGCGACGAGGTCCCAGCCCGGCTCGTGCAGCAGCACCTGGGCACGGCCCGAGCGCACGTCGATCTCGGCCAGCGCGTTGCGATGCTCCAGCGTCCTGGGCGTGTACGGATCGAAGCTGAAGACGATGCGGCGGCCGTCGGGCGAGATGTCGAAGGTGTCGGCATCGGGCTCGGCGCGGCTGAGTTCGAAGTCGGTGCCTTCGAACAGGTCACGGACCTCGCCGCTGGCCAGGTCGATCACGTGCAGGTGCGGCACGCGGTTCATCGGCAACGAGTGGTCCCAGAAGCGGTAGAACCCTTCCTCGGTCACATAGGCCGAGTCCTTGCGGTCCTTCTCGGCCTTGCGGCGCTCGGCCTGCGCGGCCTGGCCCTTCAAGCCGGGATCGACCCAAGACACGAAGGCCAGGCGCTGGCCATCGGGGAACCACTTGAAGGACTCGACGCCGAAGGGCAGCTTCGTCACGCGGCGGGCTTCGCCGCCGTCGGGCGGGATCACGTAGAGCTGCGGGGCGTCGTCCTTGTCGCCTTCCTGCTCGCGGCGCGCGATGAAGGCGACGGATTCGCCGGTCGGGCTCCAGCGCGGCTGGCCGTCCTTCTCGCCGGCGGAGGTCAGCATGCGCGGCTCGCCGCCCAGCGTCGACAGCAGCCACAGCGAGGTCGCGCCCTTGTTCTTCTCCATGTCGTGGCGCGTGACCGGCACGACCGCCTGCGCGCCGTCCGGCGACAGGCTCGGTGCGCCGATGCGCGCCAGCGCCCACAGCGCGTCGACGTCGAAGGTCTTCAGTTCGGCGGATTGCTTCTTCTTCGAGGTGGCCATCAGGCGCTCCGGGGTTTGTCGATCAACCACTGCAGGTGGGTCTGGATGGTCGGCCATTCGGCCGCGGTGATGCTGTAGACGGCGGTGTCGCGCGGCAGGCCGCTGGGCATGATCATGTGCGAGCGCAGGACGCCGTCGAGCTGCGCGCCTAGCCGTTCGATCGCGCGGCGGCTCTGCGTGTTCAGGCGGTTGGTGCGGAACTCCACCGCGATGCAATCGAGTGTCTCGAAGGCGTGCCGCAACAGCAGCAGCTTGCATTGCGTGTTCAGGCCGCTGCGCTGGCTGGACGCGCGGGTCCAGGTGGAGCCGATCTCGACACGGCGGTTGGTCGCGTCGATGTTCATGAAGGTCGTCATGCCGGCGACGCGGCCGTCTATATCGAAGACGGTGAACGGGTTCATCGAGCCCGCGTCGCGCAAGGCCAGGCGGCGGTCGATCTCCGCGCCCATGCGCTCGGGCGCGGGCACGGTCGTGTACCAGAGCTTCCAGAGTTCGCCGTCGGCGACCGCGTCGGCCAGCGCCTCGCGATGGTCCTGGGAGAGCGGCTCGAGCCGCGCATGCGGGCCGGTCAGCGTGACCGGCGCGGTGAAGGGGGTGGGTGCGGTCATGAGGAGAGCCGACCCTCGGCCGGCGGTGCGAGGAAAGGGGGCGCGGGAAGGTCGGGGCGGGGCGGAAGCCTCAGCCCTTGTTGCCGAGCAGCAGCCGGCGCAGCAGCCATCGGCAGCCGCCCATGCCCACGAGGATGGTCAGCAGCCCCAGGATCTGCGTGGGGCCCCAGCCGGGCTCGCCGATGAATTCCCATCCGAGCGCGCGGCCGGCCAGCAGGCCGATCACGCCGCCGCCGACGAATCCGAGCGCGTCGGCGAGCGCGGCGCGCCAGGCCGTGTTGAAGTCTTGACTCATGCGGGGATCGTACGGGCGGCGGTCAACGGTTGCGGCTCTGCATGTAGACGAGTTTCTCGAACAGGGTCAGGTCCTGCTCGTTCTTCAGCAGCGCGCCCACCAGCGGCGGGATCGCGACCTTGTCGTCCTGCGTCTGCAGCGCCTCCAGCGGGATGTCCTCGGCCAGCAGCAGCTTGAGCCAGTCGATCAGTTCCGAGGTCGAGGGCTTCTTCTTCAGCCCCGGCAGCTTGCGCACGTCGTAGAAGGTCTTGAGCGCGGCGGCCAGCAGGTCCTTCTTCAGGCCGGGGAAGTGGACGTCGACGATGGCCTGCATCGTGTCGGCCTCGGGGAACTTGATGTAGTGGAAGAAGCAGCGGCGCAGGAAGGCGTCCGGCAGCTCCTTCTCGTTGTTGGAGGTGATGAACACCAGCGGCCGGTGCTTCGCCCGGACCCATTCGCGGGTCTCGTAGACGTAGAACTCCATCCGGTCGAGCTCGCGCAGCAGGTCGTTGGGGAACTCGATGTCGGCCTTGTCGATCTCGTCGATCAGCAGCGCCACCGGCGTGTCCGACGAGAAAGCCTCCCACAGCGTGCCCTTGACGATGTAGTTGGCGATGTCGCGCACCTTGTCGTCGCCGAGCTGGCTGTCGCGCAGCCGGCTGACGGCGTCGTACTCGTACAGGCCCTGCTGCGCCTTGGTCGTGCTCTTCACATGCCACTGCAGCAGCGGCAGCCCCAGCGCCTTGGCGACTTCCTCGGCCAGCAGCGTCTTGCCGGTGCCCGGTTCGCCCTTGACCAGCAGCGGCCGCGTCAGCGTGATGGCCGCGTTGACCGCCAGCATCAGGTCGGGCGTGGCGACGTAGTCCTGGGAACCTTGGAATTTCATGGGTGGGCTTCTCTAGCGCAGGGGTGAAAACCAGTATATAGGGCCCCCCCTATAATCGCGCCGCCCCAAATCCTAGAAGATCGGGACCATGAGAAGACAACTGCAGATCTCCCTCGCGTTGATGCTGGCCGGTAGTGCGTTTGTTGTAGCCGCTCAGTCCAACGCTTCTTCGTCGCCCGCGCCGGGACAAGCGCCGTCGACGACCACCCCTGCGGCGAGCAACGCCGCAACACCTGGCCCCCAGGCCAACGTGCAGGCCAAGGTGGCCATGTGCATCGGCTGCCATGGCATCCCCGGCTACCAGGCCACCTTCCCCGAGGTCCACAAGGTCCCGATGATCGCGGGCCAGAACGCCCAGTACATCGCCAACGCGCTGGCCGCCTACGCCAAGGGCGACCGCAAGCACCCGACGATGCGCGGCATCGCGTTGCCGCTGGGCGACAAGGACATCGCCGAGATCTCCAACTACTACGCCGGCCTGGCCAAGGTCGACGCGGTGCCCGCGACGGTCGAGGCGCCGGCCGACGTCAAGAAGCTGCTGGACAAGGGCGCCTGCGCGAGCTGTCACGGCGCCAACTTCAGCAAGCCGATCGACGGCACCTACCCGAAGATCGCGGGCCAGCATGCCGACTACCTGTACGTGGCGCTGAAGTCCTACCAGATCGAGGGCAAGCCGTATCACGGGCGCACCAATGCGGTGATGGCGGGGCAGGTGAAGCAATTCAGTCACGCTGAACTGAAGCTTCTGTCGCAGTATTTGGCAAGCTTGCCGTCCGAACTACGTACAGTCCCGCAATCGCGGTTCCGCTGATCCGTGGCAGGCTGTGTGCCAGCCTCGGGGTCCAGCGAAATGAAGTAGCCAAACCGCCCACCCGGGCGGTTTTTTCATGGTTGATCTGACTGTGCGTGTGCCGAGGAGGGCGCCATACTGTGTTGTCCTGGACGAAAACGCCAGTCATGCTGAAGAAGATCCCCACGGCCCAGGTGAAGCTGGGCATGTATCTGCAAGGGATGGAAGGGTCGTGGCTGTCGCACCCTTTCTGGAAGACGAAATTCGTCCTCACCGATCCCGAGGATCTGAAGGCGCTGAAAGCGAGCGGCGTGCCGTTCTGCTGGATCGACGCGTCCAAGGGTCTGGACGTCGACGCGCCCGAGGCGCCGAAGGCGGCTCTCGCACCGCCGGCCGCCGCGCCAGCGCCTGCCATGCCCGTGGCGCCCGCGGTGACGGAGCCTCCCGCCGCGCCCGCGGTCATTGCCGCGGCGCCCCGCCTCGAGTTGAGCACCGCGCCCGCGTCGATGGGCGAGGAGCTCGAGCGCGCCACGCAGGTGATGCAGCGCTCCAAGCGCGCCGTGATGCATCTGTTCGGCGAGGCCCGGCTGGGCAAGGCGATCGACGCGGAGCAATGCCTGCCCCTCGTCGAGGAGGTCGCGAGCTCGGTGGTCCGCAACCCGTCGGCGCTGATCAGCCTGGCGCGGCTGAAGACCAAGGACGACTACACCTACATGCACTCGGTGGCGGTGTGCGCGCTGATGGTGTCGCTGGCCCGGCAGATGGGCCTGGACGAGCCGCAGACGCGCGAGGCCGGCCTGGCCGGTCTGCTGCACGACGTCGGCAAGATGATGATGCCGCTGAACGTGCTGAACAAGCCGGGCGCGCTCACCGACGACGAGTTCGCGATCATGCGCGACCACCCGACGCGCGGCTTCGAGATGCTCAAGGAAGGCACGTCGGTGCCCGAGGCGGCGCTGGACGTGGCGCTGCGGCATCACGAGAAGATGGACGGCTCGGGCTATCCCGGCAAGCTGGCGGGCGAGCAGATCAGCCTGCTGTCGCGCATGGGGGCGGTGTGCGACGTGTACGACGCGATCACCTCGAACCGGCCCTACAAGAACGCGTGGGATCCGGCGTCGTCGCTGGCGCGGATGGCGCAGTGGACGGGCCACTTCGATCCGCGGGTGTTCCAGGCCTTCGTCAAGTGCGTGGGCATCTATCCGGTGGGCACGCTGGTGAAGCTGCAGTCCGGCCGGCTGGCGGTGGTGCTGGAGCAGAACGCCACGGCGCTGACGGCGCCGCGGGTGCGGGTGTTCTATTCGACCAAGTCGCAGATGCCGATCCCGACGCAGGTGCTGGACCTGTCGGCGGCGCACGCCGCGGACCGCATCGTCGGCCGCGAGGATCCGGCCACCTGGGGCTTCCAGCGGCTCGACGAGCTCTGGCAGGCGCCGGCGAAATGAGGGGGATACATCGCCTCGGGAGAGGCGAAGCCCCGAGTAACCGCAAGTCTCGGTAGTTGCCGCTGACTCAGAGCGGTAAGCGCACTCAATCTCTGAGGCGAAAGTCTCCTAGTTCAGGCAATGGTTCGCCTGAACCGTCCGCCGGAAGATGCAGACCTCGCGCCGATGAATGGCGCTGGAGGTCACTTGATGGCAGTCCTGTTGAAAGAGGCGGACCCGGTCGATCACGAACCGACGAATCCACCAACACTCAAACCGCTTGTTCCACCCTTCGATGTCGTGACTTATGCGGGTCCGATCACGATCGAGGGATATGAGCGGTTGAGCGCACTGCTCCGCGAGCGTCGATCCAACGACAAGGTGCTCCTCGTGTTGGAGATGCCTGGAGGCGATCCGCACGCGGCTTTCCGCATTGCCCGCGCGCTGGGCTTCCACTACGAACGCGTTGAGACCTTCGTCCCCCGTTACTGCAAGAGCGCGGGAACGCTGATCGTCCTCGGCGCATCCGTACTGCATATGGACGACCTCGCTGAACTGGGACCGTTGGACATGCAGGTACCTCGGCTCAATGGTGTCGCGTGAACATGCCCGGACGGGCAGAGTCCACGACTCCTCTGATCAATGTCCACCCCTTCTCAATGCTTAACTTGGAGGCTTTGCATGCCCAATAAGGTTCCTGTTCACATCGTGCTGCTGGAGGGCCGCAAGCGCACGCTCATGGCGGCGAGGGCGTATTACGCCAGCTTGTTTGACCTGGATCGGAAGCCGGTGCGGGATACGCCAGCGATGGACGAACTGTCCGGAAAGACCCCGACCTCCCGCTGATCCTCCGCTCCCTACACTCCCCGGCATCACATGACGTCGGGGAGTGCGGGATGAAGCCAATGCTCATGCTGCTGGCGCTGTGCGCCGGCACGGTTGGAGGCGCCGTGACCGGCGCATCGGCGGCCCAGGCGCAGACGCTGCGCTGGGCCAGTCAGGGCGACGCCCAGACGATGGACCCGCACTCGCAGAACGAGAGCCTGACCAACGGCATGAACTCGCAGGTCTACGAGCGGCTCACCGCCCGCGACCGCCAGCTCAACATCGTGCCGGGTCTTGCCACCGAATGGACCCAGGTCAGCCCGCTGGTCTGGCGCTTCAAGCTGCGCCCCAACGTCAAGTTCCACGACGGCTCCGCGTTCACCGCCGACGACGTCCTCTACTCGCTGCAGCGCGCCAAGGCGCCCACCTCGCAGGTCGCCGTCTACGCCAACGCCGTCGGCACCGCGCGCAAGATCGACGACCTCACCGTCGAGATCACGCAGCCGCGCTTCAACCCGATCTTCCTGCAGCACCTGGACCTGCTCTTCATCATGAGCAAGTCCTGGAGCGAGCAGCACAAGGTGACGAAGCCGCTCAGCTTCAAGGACAACGAGGAGAGCTTCGCCAGCTTCAACATGAACGGCACCGGCCCGTTCATGCTGGTCCGCCGCCAGCCGGGCATCCGCACCGTCTACAAGCGCAACCCGAACTGGTGGGGCCGCTTCGAGGGCAACGTGCAGGAGGTGCAGTTCACGCCGATCTCCAACGACGCGACGCGGCTCGCCGCGCTGGTCTCGGGCGAGGTCGACCTCCTGCTCGATCCGTCGCCGCGCGACGTGCCGCGGCTGCGCGCGACGCCCGGCGTGCAGGTCATCGAGGGGCTGGAGAACCGCCTGATCTTCGTCGGCATGGACCAGGCGCGCGACACGCTGGTGTACGGCCGGGCGCCCAACGGCAAGAACCCGTTCCAGGACCTGCGCGTGCGGCGCGCGATGTACCAGGCCATCGACATCGACGCCATCCACAAGCGTCTGATGAACGGACTGTCGCAGCCCACCGGCGGGCTGACGCCGTCGCCGCTGGGCGCCTTCAACGATCCGGCGCTGGAGACGCGGCTGCCGTTCGATCTGGCTGCCGCGCGGAAGTCGATGGCCGACGCCGGATACGCCGACGGCTTCGAGGTGACGCTGGACTGCCCCAACAACCGTTACGTCAACGATGAGGCCATCTGCCTCGCGCTGGCGTCGATGTGGTCGCAGATCAAGGTGAAGGTGAAGGTCAACGCGATGCCGCGCGTGCTGTACTTCCCGAAGCTGGAGCGCTACGAGACCAGCCTCTATCTGATGGGCTGGGGCGGCGCGATCACCGACGCGGAGACCATCCTGACGCCGGTCTACCGCACCGACGACAAGCCTTCCGGCGCCGGCTACTACAACTACGGGCGATCGAAGAATCCGAAGTTCGATCAACTGGCGGGCGCGTCCTCGACGGAGGCCGATCCCGCGAAGCGCGAGCAACTGATCCGGGCCGCGCTGCAGGAGTACCGCGAGCAGATCCACGTGATCCCCTTGCACCGGCAGGCCGCGCCGTGGGCGGTGCGCCAGGGCGTGAAGGCCGTGCATCGTGCCGACAACTGGCTGGACTACGCGTGGGTGACACTGCCGAAATGAATGGCACCCCTGAGAAGCAATGGCTGGCGCGTCTGCGCGCCGATTACCGGACCGAACGGGGACGCTGCGTCGTCAGCCATGAGCATCAGGGGCCGCTGCGCCTGCTGAAGAGCCTCTATCCCGAAGGCGACGCCATCTGCCATAGCGTGCTGGTGCATCCGCCCAGCGGGCTGGTCGGCGGGGACACCTTGGACATTGCCGTCACGGTGGGCGAGGGCGCCCATGCGCTGGTGACCACGCCGGGCGCGACGCGTTTCTATCGCAGTCCTTCGGGAGCGCTCGCGACGCAGCGCGTGCACGCCCAATTGGGTGATCGCGCGCGGCTCGAATGGCTGCCGCTCGAGGCCATCGCCTATCCGGGTTGCGAAGCGCTCAACGAGGCGCGCTTCACGCTGGCGCCGACGGCGGAGCTGCTCGCCTGGGACATCACCGCGCTGGGCCTGCCCGGCGCGGGGCAGCCGTATGCCGCCGGGCGCTTCCAGCAGCACCTGGAGATCCCGGGCATCTGGCTCGAACGCGGTCTGCTCGATGCCGGCGATGCCTTGCTGATGGACGGCGAGCTCGGGCTGGCGGGTCACCGCTGCCTGGGCACGCTGGTCTTCGCCGCCGGCACCGCGATCGGACGCGAGCGTCGCGAACAGGCGCTGGATGCGGTCCGCGCGCTGATCGAGGCCGATCCGCTGCGGCTTGCCGCCGGCGCGACGGCCGCGCAGGACGGCGTGCTGGTGGTGCGGGCGCTGGGGCCGGTGGTCGAGCCGGTCTCGCTCCTGCTGCGCCGCTGCAGGGCCACCTGGCGTCAGGTCTTGTGGGGCCTGGACGGCACCTCGCCACGCCTCTGGGCGATGTAGGCCGGACGCCCCGCCCGGTTCCCGGGCAAATCCCCGGCCCGCGCGCATCCCCCACTCTGGGGACGCCCGCGCATATCGCTGTGGCAACGATGTCTCAGAGTTGTAGCCAGCACACTCAGGCAGCGCTTAGCATGGCCGTTCCACAGACGGTCTCCAGGGAGGTGATCGCATGGCTTCACGTACCGCTTCATGCAGTTGCGGCCAATTGAAGATCGTGGTGCAGGGAGAGCCGCTGGGAACCGGCCTCTGCCATTGCCTGGCGTGCCAGCGGCGCACGGGCAGTGTCTTCGCGACGCTGGCAGCCTTCGCCGAACCCTATGAGGTGATCGGCATCGCGACCGAGTTCGTACGCGCCGGGGATCAGGGCGCACGCTTCCGGTTCCACTTCTGCCCGGTCTGCGGGAGCAACGTCTTCCATACGGAAGAGGGTGTCGAGGGCTCGGTCGGCGTCGCCGTCGGCGCCTTCGCGGATCCCTCGTTCCCGCCGCCTCAGGACTCGGTCTACACCTGCCGCATGCACGGCTGGGTCCGGTTGCCGGAGGAGGTCAGAACTTATGACAAGGATCCGATGTAGCGGGTGATCCGCCAGCCCGAATTCACTGCGGGAGGCCTGGCGCGGGCACTCCACGATGCAGGAGGCCTCGCGTCCGCGAACCTCCCGCATCATTCCGGCCCCACGGGATCTCGCTGACCGCGGGTTGGGACACCATCGGTCCCGGGCGCCGCGCCTCCGCCATGACTCGTCGGCGGGCACCCGGGCCGATGGGGCGTTCTTGCATCAGGCCGCCAGACGCAGGTCCGGGCGGACCTCGGTCAGCGTCGACGGACGCAGCGGCTGCGCCAGTCGCAGCAGGTGACCCGGCTCGCTCAGGAAGCGCATGCGGTCCGCGTTGCTCATGGCGTCGACGATGCCCGGCTGAGCGGTCAGCTCATGCATGCGACGGCCGCGCACCTCGGCGCGCTTGCCCGTGCCGACGTCGCGGCGGCCCATCGCCTCGGCCGCCAGCGCGGTGAGGCGGCGGCTCGCCAGCAGGTCGGCGAAACCGGGAAGGCGACGTTCCTGGCGGCCGTAGGCCCAGGCGTTGCGCAGCACGGTCGGTGTTGAGCTCTCTTCCGGAATGACCAGCAGGCCGGCGCGGCGCATGCGCTCGCCCAGGCTCGCCCGGCTCGACAGCACCGTGATCGGCGCGGCCAGCAGCAGCGGCAAGGCGATCGGCGCGATCCAGATCAGCGTCGTGGGACTCAGCGCGCCGATCAGCGCCGTGATCACCAGCGTCACCGCGCTGATGCGGCCGTAGGCGGCGAAGGCCTCGCGCCAGGACACGTCCTCGGCGGCCCGCGGCGGCGACTTCCAGTCCAGCGAGATCCCCGTCAGCGCGACCACGCAGAAGATCGAATGCGCGACCATCCGCAGCGGCGCCTGCAGCAGCGACATGCCGGCCTCGGTGGCGCAGGAGGCCACCAGCTTCAGCGAGCCGCCGTACTGCGACTGCTCGCCGCGCAGGATCAGCGCAGCGACCGACAACAGGCGCGGCAGCACCAGCATGCCGATCGTGCCGAACCACAGCGCGGCCACGCCCGGCGCCAGCGAGCCGTCTTCCAGGAAGGGCTGGAAGGCCTCGTTGCCGCCGACGTTCCAGAGCAGCACGCCCAGGCCGACGTAGAGCAGCCACAGCGGCGCGGCCAGGTAGGACAGCGCGCCGGTGACCAGCATCGCGCGGTGGACGCCGTGCAGACCCGGCTCGGCGATCAGGCCGGCGTTCTGGATGTTGCCCTGGCACCAGCGGCGGTCGCGTTGCAGCTCGGCCAGCAGGTGCGGCGGCTGTTGCTCGTAGCTGCCCGGCAGGTCGGCCACCAGCCACACCTGGTAACCGGCGCGGCGCATCAGCGCGGCTTCCACGAAGTCGTGGGACATGATGTCCTTGCCGCGCAGCGGGGCGAGGGCGCAATGCTTCATGAAGGGCTCGACGCGGATGATCGCGTTGTGGCCCCAGTAGTGGGCTTCGCCCAGCTGCCAGAACTGCATGCCGGCGGCGAAGAGACGACCGGTCACGCGGCTCGCGAACTGCTGCGCGCGGGCGTGCGGCGTGTCGTGGCCGCAGACCTGGTTGGCGGCTTGCAGGATGCCGGCGCGCGGATGCTTCTCCATCAGGCGCACCAGGCCCAGCAGGCAGTCGCCGCTCATCACGCTGTCGGCGTCCAGCACCACCATGTAGCGGTAGTTGCGGCCCCAGCGGCGGCAGAAGTCGGCCACGTTGCCGGCCTTCTTCTTCACCCGGCGCTGGCGCCAGCGGTAATGGATGCGACCGCGACCGGCGAACTGCGCGCGCAGCTCGGCCCAGGCGGCCAGTTCCTGCGTGCGGCGCTCGGGGTCGGAGCTGTCGGAGAGGATGTAGACGTCGAACAGGCGCAGCGCGCCGGCGGCCGCGAGCGACTCGCAGCTGGCGCGCAGGCCGGCGAAGACGGTGGTGACGTCCTCGTTGCAGATCGGCATGACGAGCGCGGTGCGCGCGTCGGCGCCCAGCGCGTCATTGCCGGCGTCCTTGATGCTGATGGCGTGCCTGTCGCCGCGCAGCATGACCCAAAAGCCCATGACCGCGGTGACGCAGCCGGCGCTGACCCAGGCGAACAGCAACGCGAACAGCCCCAGATGCACGCACTGCAGCGCGAACGCCCACGGGTCCGAGGCCCAGCCGCGATGCGTCTGCCAGAGCACGCCGGTCGCCAGCGCGGTGGCGCCGATGATCGACAGCTTCAGCGCGTTGCGGCGGTTCTTCGCGGCGGTCTCCCAGGCCTCGGGCGGCTCGGCATCGGGCAGCGACTCGACCGGCGGATTGCGCTGGCCCCAGGCGCGGGGCACCATCGCGCCGCGCCTGATCGCCGGGGCGCTCGGACCGACGGGCCCGGGGGCGGCGGCGGCTTGGTGCACGGTGGCGGTGTGCGTGGATTCGATCATGTCGTGCTCCTTCACTGGGGAGGAAGAATCAGGCTCCAGGTCTCGGTGAGGACCTGTTGCTTCGTCTGGAGGAAGCCGCGCAGCTCGGTCGATTGACCGGGGCGGAGCTGCTTGATGCGGACGGCCATGCGCCAGCCGCCGGTGACCGGGTTCGGGTAGGCGTTGACCTCGGTGACCTCGCCGTTGCCGTTGGTGCTGGCGACGGCCTTGACCTCGGCGCCGGCCGGCAGCGCGGCGAGCGACGGGCCTTCGAAGTCGACGATGAACTGCTGCTCGTTCTTGTCGAGCTTGGCGTAGCTGTAGCCGGTGCGGGACTGCACGGCCCAGGCGCCGGGCGGGCGCTGCTGCTGCTCGCCCTGCAGGTGCAGGCGATACGAGTAGTCCAGCGGCTGGCCCGGAGCCGGCTGTTTCGCTGGCACCCAGTAGGCGACGATGTTGTCGTGCGTCTCGTCGGGGGTGTGCAGCGACATCAGCTCGACGCGGCCCGGACCCCAGTCGCTGGTCGGCTCGACCCAGGCGGAGGGACGCATCTCGTAGCGCGCCTCGGTGTCCTCGTAGTTGGCGAACTTGCGGTCGCGCTGCATCAGGCCGAAACCCTTCACGCCGGGCAGGGTGAACGACGTGGTCAGCGTGCCGTTCGGGTTGATCAGCGGACGCCAGATCCATTCGCCCGTCGAGCTGGCGACCATCAGGCCGTCGCTGTCGTGGACCTCGGGCCGGAAGTCGCCCTTCTGCGGCTGGTTCTCGCCGAAGAGGTACATGCTGGTCAGCGGGGCCATCGCCAGCGTCGCGACCTGCGTGCGCATGAACAGCCGCACGCGCGTCTCGACCACGGTCTCCGCGCCCGGCTTGATCACGAAGGTGTAGACGCCGCTGGCGCGCTGCGAATCCAGCAGCGCATGCACGGTCAGCGACTTGGCGTCGGCCGCGGGGCGCTCGATCCAGAACTCGGTGAAGCGCGGGAATTCCTCGCCCTTGCCGCCGACGGTGTCGATGGCCAGGCCGCGGGCCGACAGGCCGTAATGCTGGTTGGCGCCGAGGACGCGGAAGTAGCTCGCGCCCAGGAAGACCGCCAGCTCGTCCTTGTACTTGTCGTTGTTGAGCGCGAAGTGCGCGCGGAAACCGGCATAGCCGACGTCGCCCCACTTCTGCGGCGACAGCTGGCTGTTCTTGCCGTAGTCGAAGTCCTCGCGCTTGAAGGGGACAGGTCTTGCCTGGCCGCCGACGATCTCGTTGATGCGCACGGCCTGGGTCTGGTAGTGGCCCAGGTGGAAGAACATCAGCTCGAAGGGCAGCTTCTCCTCGCGCCACAGCGCGCGCGCCGGCTTGAACCGGATGTCGCGCATCTGGTCGTAGTTCAGGTTCTTCAGCTCGGCCGGCAGCGTGTCCGGCGGCGCGACGTAGGGCTTGGCCGCGAGCGCCTTGGCGCGCTCGGCCACCTCGTCGAAGCCGAAGGCATGCGCTGCGGCGGTGGCCGCCAGCAGCGCGGCGCCGACCGCGAGCCCGAAGAACGACCCCATCCACCGACGCTGGCCGGCCTGGAGGCGGACACTGGCCGCCTGGATGAGGACCCGAGAGGAGGGGGTGTGCATATTTCTCATGTGACAGGCCTAACGCAAGGCCTGTGCCACAAGAGAAATCTCTTCTAAATCAACAACTTACGTCGTTGGTGCGGTGCCGCACACGGGAATTTCTGTCGCCGGGGGGCGACGCGATTGCTGCCTTGAATTCCAAGTCCTTGATTTGAAAGGACTTTTCTTGTCGCTATTCAGCGACAGGCCCATCGGCGCGGAACATCGAGGGGTCCAGTCCGTTGCGCTGCAGCAAGCGGTAGAACTCGGTGCGGTTGCGGTCGGCGAGCCGCGCGGCATCGGCGACGTTGCCGTCGGTGAGCTTGAGCAGGCCCACCAGGTACTCGCGTTCGAAGCGTTGTCGCGCCTCGGCGTAAGGAAGTACTTCGATGCTGGGCGAGCGCAGCGCGCGCTGCACCAGCGACAGCGGGATCAGCGGCGAGGTGGCCAGCGCGCTGACCTGCTCCACGACGTTGTGGAGCTGGCGCACGTTGCCCGGCCAGGCGGCCATGGTGAGCGCCTTCAGCGCGTCGGGCGCGAAGCCGTTGAGGCGCTTGTCGTACTTGGCCGCGAGCTTCTGCAGGAAGTGCTGCGCCAACAGCGGGATGTCCTCGCGTCGCTCGTCCAGCGTGGGCAGCGTCAGGCTGACGACGTTGAGGCGGTAGTAGAGATCCTCGCGGAACTGGCCTTCGGCCAGCGCGGCTTCGAGGTCCCGGTGGGTCGCGGACAGGATGCGGACGTCGATCGGCACCGAGGCGCTGGCGCCGACCGGGCGCACCTGGTGCTCCTGCAGCACGCGCAGCAGCTTGACCTGCAGCGGCAGCGGCATGTCGCCGATCTCGTCGAGCAGCAGCGTGCCGCCGTCGGCGGCCTGGAACAGGCCGCGGTGGTTGGCCAGCGCGCCGGTGAAGGCGCCCTTGACGTGGCCGAAGAGCTCGGACTCCAGCAGCGGCTCCGGGATCGCGCCGCAGTTGACGGCGACGAAGGGCCGCTTCGCGCGCGGACTGGCGGCGTGGATCGCGCGGGCGAGCAGTTCCTTGCCGCTGCCGCTCTCGCCGCGGATCAGCACCGGCGCCTGCGAGGCCGACACCAGCCGCGCCTCGGCCAGCACCTCGGCCATCACGTTGGACCGGCTGACGATGGATTCCCGCCAGAGCTGGTCGGGGCTGTCGTCCTGGTGGACGGCGGTGAGGGTCAGGGCTTGCGCGATGGTGTCGAGCAGCGCGCGGCCGTCGAAGGGCTTGGTCAGGTAGGTGTAGACGCCCTGCGCGGTCGCGGCGACGGCGTCGGGGATGGTGCCGTGCGCGGTGAGCAGGATGACGGGCAGGGCGGGGTGGCGCTCGCGGATCGTGTTGAACAGCGCCAGGCCGTCCATGCCGGGCAGCTGCACGTCGCTGAGCACCAGCGCGGGCCGCTGCACGTCGAGCTTGGCGAGCGCCGCCTCGGCGCTGCCGACGGCGGTGATGTCGTAGCCGGCGGCTTCCAGCCGCATCTGCAGCAGCTTCAGCAGGTCGGCGTCGTCGTCGACGATCAGGATTCGCGCACCGCCGCTCATGTGAGCCCCTCGTCCGCCGCACGCGGCGGCCGGTCCCCCGAGGGGACGTGAGCTTGCTTGGGGCGGCCCTGCGCTGCGCTCATGGTTTGTCCAGCGCCGAGCGCGGCCCGCCCAGGCTGCGTTCGATCGCCTTCAGCGCCTCGAGCTTGCGGTTGGCCTCGTCCAGGCGGCGCTGCAGGTCGTCGCGGGCCTGGCGGGTCTTGTCGAGCTCGCCTTCCATGCGGCGCTGCTCGGCGACGCGGTCGACGAGGAACTGGGCCATCGGGCGCCACTCGTCGGCCTCGGGGCGCGCGTCGCGCAGGACCTGGTCGAGCAGCGTCTGGGCGCGGAAGGTCTCGCCGTTGGCGTGGCTGAACATCAGCGCCAGCGCGAGCTGCACGGCGTTGCCCGGCGGCAGCGCGCCGTCGTCGCGCGGCGCGACTTCCTGCGCCAGCTCGAGCGGGCTCATCTGGCGCAGCCGGTCGTTGAGGTTGAGCACGATGCGCGCGGCGTTGTCGGTCGGCGCGACGACGGGCACCTGCACCGGCACCTGGACGCGGACTTCCTTGACGATGGTCTTGGGCGGCTGCTGCGCGCAGCCCCCGGCGAGGGCGGCGACCACCAGCGCGGCCGACGCGGCCGCCAGCGACGCCGCCCGGGAGCCGGACAAGGCGCATTGAACGGCCGTCGACGCGGCGGGCAGGGGACCGGCCGTCAGGCGTTCGAGGACTTCAGGAATCGGGGCGTGTGGGCGCATGGCAGCGTGATTCTGAAATGGGCGCCCTGGTCGGCGGGCAGCAGGTCGATGTGACCGCCGTGGGCGGCGATGTATTCGGTGACGATGGACAGGCCGATGCCGGTGCCCTTCAGCGCGTCGTCGGGCTGGCGTTCGCCGCGGTAGAAGGGCTCGAAGATGCGGGCCTGGTCCGCCGGGGCGACGCCGGGTCCGTCGTCGCGCAGGTCGATGGTGAGCTGGCCGCCCTGGCGCGCGAGAGCGATGTCGACGCGGCCGCCGGGCGGGGCGAAGCGTATCGCATTGGAGAGGAGGTTGCCGACCGCGGCCGCGATCTTGGCCGGGTCGACCTCCGCCTCGAGCGGTCCGCCGGACAGGTTGATCTGCAATCCGCGTGCCTGCCACTGCAAGCGCTGGTGATCGATCGTGCCCTGGATCAGGGACAGGAGGTCGGTGCGCTCCGGCTTGAGGTCGCGCGCCTCGAAGGCGGCGGCGTTGAAGCGCAGCAGGTCCTCGATCTGGCGCTGCAGCACGGCGGTGTTGTCGCGCAGGATGCGGGTCACTTCCTTCTGCTTCTCATTGAGCGGGCCGGCGACCTCGTCCTCCAGCAGCGCGGTGCCTTCGCGCAGCGCGGCCAGCGGGGTCTTGAGCTCGTGCGAGACATGCCGCAGGAAACGCGCCTTGTCGGCATCGAGTTCCGCCAGCCGCAGCCGCAGCCAGTCCAGGCGCTGGCCGATCACGCGCAGGTCGGCGGGGCCGCGGATCTCGATGCGGTCGTCCAGGCGGTTCTCGCCCAGGCCCTTGATGGCGCGGGCGAGGTGGCGCAGCGGCCGGGTCAGGAAGATGCCGAAGACCAGGGACAGCAGCGCGGCGACGCCGATCGCGCCCAGCACCTGCTGGCCGAGCAGCACGCGGCCGTTCTCGAGCTTGTCCTGCAGCACGCGGTTGCTGGTCTCGGCGTGCTTGCGGACGTCGTCGGCCAGGCCGCCGGTCAGGCCGCCGAGCTCGCGGAAGCGCGTCATCAGGTCGGTCTCGCGCTTGCGCGGATTGGTGCCGCGGGGCGTGTCCATCAGCGCGCGGACCTCGCCGAGCTTGGCCTTCCAGGCGTCCAGCGGCGCGGGGGTCAGGCCTTGCGCGCGCAGCAGGCCGAGCAGGCGCTCGGCGTCGTCGGCGTCTTCCTCGAAGCGCTGACGCAGCACGTGGTCCTCCAGGACGGCGTACTGCCGCGCGGCGCGCTCCATGCTGACGCCGCGGTCGCCGAGCTGCTGCACCTCCGAGCTCATGCGCGCGGCGCGCACGACGGCCTCGCGGCTCTGCACGGTGAGGCGCTCCAGGGTGAGCAGGCCGCCCAGCGATGCGGCGGCGAGCAGCCCCGCGATCGACAGGAAGCCGATCAGGAGCATCTGGCGGAAGGAAATGCGGTTGAGCATCGGGCGGCAGTGTAGTGGGCCGGTCCGGTCCGGCGCCGGGTCTGGGGTCCGGTTTGCGGATGCGCGGGTTCGCCGTCGCCAACCGGCGGCGAACCCGACAACCGCGCGGCGGGGGGTGTCACTGAGGCGCTGTTTCGATTCCATGCGACAGCTTCCATGACTTCCCCCGTGCCAACCTCTTCTTCGTCCTCCTCGTCCTCCTCGCCTGCCGCCGTCCTCAAGGACGCTTGGGACAAGCTGCCCGACACCGCAGATCGTTTCCTCCATCGAGCACACCCTTACGACTACGAAGCGGCCGGCGTCGACGCGGAAGGGGTCCTGCTGCTGTTGACCCGGCGTTGGGCGGCGTCGTGGAAGTCGGAGGCGCCGTCGACGTCGATCCGCCCCGTTCCGGTCGAGGTCGTCGACGCGGCGCGGCGCATCCTCGAACCCGACATGGACCCGACCCTGCCCGGCGAGCGCCCGTTGCTGGAGCGGGCGTCGCAGGCGCTTGCGCGTGGGCTCTGGCATGCGGATCCCGGGTCGCTCCATCTCGCGTACATCGAGATCAAGGCGTTCCTCTGGGGGAAATATCCGGAGACCTTCGTCGTCGGCCAGACGACCGAACCGTTCGTCAACGTGCTGCCGGATGCGATCCTGAGCGGCACCGGGTACGGTGTGCCGGTCGATCCTGGCGCCGCCCGCTTCAGGGAAGAACAGCGATGGGCGGGCGGCGCGAAGGTGAACAGCACCACTGCCTTCTTCCTGCAAGGCGTGCAGGCCGTCAACGAACGGATCCGTGATCTGGCAGCGTCGGGCGCGTTCGCGGACGACACGGCCGGGTCCGGCGTGCGGGGCCAGCTCTCCCACCTGATCGAGGAGGTCCTGCGGTCCGCCCTGACCGGGCACACGCTCACGGTCAATGCCGACCTGGTGGACGCGCTGACCGGCTCGTCGGCGACGCGGGACCAGGAGCGTCTGGCCGCCTTCTGGAAGGTCTATCCCGACGTGCAGCGGGCCGCGGACCACGCCGTTCTGGCTGCGCCGGACGTCCTGTCGATCAAGGACGGCGTGGTGGGCGTCTCGGACCGGCTGGTCCTC
Organism: Roseateles sp. GW821-FHT09G03; assembly: GCF_059416045.1. Taxonomy (NCBI): domain Bacteria; kingdom Pseudomonadati; phylum Pseudomonadota; class Betaproteobacteria; order Burkholderiales; family Sphaerotilaceae; genus Roseateles; species Roseateles sp. GW821-FHT09G03. The sequence continues at coordinate 144,841 of NZ_JBWKOK010000009.1, read as the reverse complement.
CCGCCGACACCGGGGACCCCGTCGGCCGTCGACGAGGGCCAGCCCTGGAAGCTCTTCGCGAAGGGTGAGCCGGCGGCGAAGCAGACCCTGGATCGTGCCAAGGGAACGCTCACGATCGAACTGACCGACGCGCGTGCGCCGCACACCAAGACCATCAGCTTCCAGCCCTGGCAGGCAGCGGACGGCGAGGCCGCGCGCGTGCGGCAGGACGACGCGCTGCGAAGGCTCGAGGAGTTCTGCGTCGCGCACTTCCGCGGCGCCCAGAACATGCCGGACCACCTCGTCATGGAGGGCGGACATCTCAAGACGGGGAACCTGACGCTCGCCCAGCAGATCCCGTCGGGCTGGCGTCTCGATCGCCCGGCCATCCGCGAAGCCGTCAGCTTCTTCGACACCTTTTGGGCACCGGACGACAAGACGCCGGTGTCGCAATGGCAGGGCCCGAAAAAACCGCTCCCGGCCACACCCACCACGGGAACCCTGGCCGAATTGCGCATCGTCCTGCAGGTCCAGGGGGACTGGGTCACGCAAGACTCGGCCAACAAGCTGACCGAGAAGGCGCCTGATTCCACCCTGTGGATCCAGTACGCCCCCAACGGGGAGTCGCGCGTCCTTCACGGCGGATCACTGGTGGATCTCATCGGGCCGGAGACGTCCGTCAAATTGATCATCGACGGGCATGGCGCCCGCGTGTGGAACGGCGGCGGAACGACTGTCGTGGGCCACCACGGCGCGCAGGACCTGGCGCTGCTGGCGACGGAGACCCTGCGCAGGCACGGGATCCAGCAACTGGTGGATCGTGTGGTGCTGCATGCCTGCGCCATCGAATCGTCGGCAACCGACACCAGCTTCGCCAAGCCGTTCCTCGATAGCGCGCTCAATGCCGGGCTGGTGACGTCCACGGCCACCGTGACCGCCTACCGGAACCTGGTCTACATCACATCGGAGGAAGGACGCACCACCGCACCCTTCTCGGGGGCTGAGCGTCGGCATCGCGCGTCCGGCGTGACGATGATCTTCCAGAAGCGCCCTGGCGGCGACGAGATCACCATCCGCGACAAGTATCCGGCGCTACCAGGCGACGCGCCGGATCCGGATCTTGCGGAGTTCGACGATCTGCGGCCGGAGCGTCCCCCCGTCCTCAAGGACGACTGGGACAGACTGCCCGAGAGCGGACATCGCTTTGTCGACTGGTCCCATCCGTACGACACCGAGCGGCCTGCCGTCGACGCGGAAGGTGCCTTGCTGCTGCTGACGAAGCGATGGCAGGCCTCGTGGAAGGAGGAGGCGCCATCGACGGCGACAACGACGGCGATAGCGCCTTGCCCGCAGGAACTCGTCGAGACGGCTCGGCAGAGCCTGGCACCGAGGAGGGACGTGACCCGGTCGGGGCCTTCCCACGTCCGTCTGCTGGACGAGGCGTCGTCGGCGCTCGCCCAGGGGCTCTGGGAGGCGGATCCTGAAAAGATCCATCTCGCCTACGTGACCCTCAAGCGTTTCGTCGGAAATGGCCATCCGGAGACCTACGCCGTCGGCACGACGGCCGAGCCCTTCGTCAACGTGCTGCCCGATGCGATGTTGAGCGGCACCGATCACGGTGCGCGGATGAATCGCCATGCTGTCCACTATTCGGAAGAGGTGGCCAGGCAGGGCCGGGCGAAGGTCTCGAGCACCACGGCCTTCTTCCTCGAAGCGATGCAGGTCGTGAACCGACGCATCCGCGACCTTGCCACGTCGGGAACGATCGCGGTCGACGCTGCCGGACCCGGGACGCGGGGCCAGCTCTCCCACCTGATGGAGGAAGTCCTGCGGTCCGCCTTGACCGGGCACACGCTCCAGCTCAACGGGGATCTCATCGAGGCGCTGACCGGCTCCCCGGCCACGCGGGACCAGGCGCGCCTCGCCGCATTCTGGAAGGTCTATCCCGATGTGCAGCGGGCGGCGGACCAGGCCCTGCTGACCCCGCCGGTGATCCTGTCGATGAAGGACGGCGTGGTGGGGACCGCGGACAAGCTGGCCGTCCAGCCGTTCCGGCAGGCGCCGCCGGACGTCGACGAGCGCCAGCCGTGGAAGACCTTTGCGACGCGCGCTCCCGAGGCGGACCAGATCCTGGACCGCGCCGGGGGGACGCTGACGATCAGCTTGACCGACGAGCGCTCGCCGTACACCAAGACCATCCGCTTCGAGCCCTGGACGCCGGCCGACGGCGAGGCCGCGCGACTGCGCCAGAACGAGACGCTCCGCTGGATCGAGGACTTCTGCGTCACGCACTTCAGCGGCACCTGGAACCTGCCGGATCACCTGGTCATGGAGTCGGGACGCCTCAAGACGGGGCGACTGACGCTCGCGGAGCAGTTCCCCGCGGGCTGGCGTCTCGATCGCCCGGCGGTCAGAGAAGCCATGTCCCGCTTCGGCGCGCTTTGGGCACGCGACGAAGCGCCGGTGTCGACGTGGCCGTTGCCGACCACACCCCTGGAGGCCGCGCCATCGACGGGGACCCTGGACAAGTTGTTCATCGTCCTTCAGGTGCAGGCGGACAAGGTCATCCAGGATGGGTCCTTCCTCAGGACGAGCACGGCGCCGCGCGCCACGATCTGGATCCAGATGGACTCCTCCGGGGAGTCGCGCATCGTTCACGGGGAGTCGCTCGCCTCGCTGGTCGGACCGACGACGTCCGTCAAGCTGATGGTCGACGGCCATGGTTTCCGCGTCTGGAACGACGGCGGAAAGATCACCTTGGGCGGCCGCGGTCCGGACCAGCTGGCGCGGTCCGCGACGGACACGCTGCGCAGGCATGGCATCCACAAGCCCGTGGATCATGTCGTCCTGCTGGCATGCGCCCTCGAGTCGTCGGCGGCCGACACGGGTTTCGCCAAGCCGTTCCTCGAGAGCGCCTACAAGGACCGGCTGGTGTCCCCCGCGGTCACCGTGACCGCCTACCGGCACCTGATGTACCTCTCGGAGGAGGAGGGGCGCACCTCGGCGTCCTACCAGGGCCAGCAGCGACAGCATCACGCCCCTGACGTGACGCTGGTCTATCAGCGCAACCCCGTGACCAAGGAGATCACCGTCCACGACAAGTATCCGGCGGTGCACGGGCTGGCCGGGGCCGAGCCCTGGACGCCACCGCTGCACCGTCGCGCGGCGTTTCGCCATGCCCCGTTGATCAAGGTCGCGCCGAAGGACAGGCAGGTGCTGGCCGCCATGCCCAATCCGGGCCTGCTCGACCTGGTGACCGGAGAGCTTCAGCGCTACCTGCCGCGCTTCGAAGGCACGACGACGACGAACCAGGCGGCGGTCGACAGGGCGATCGCGTCGCTGTGGCACCTGCTGGCCCACGATGCGACCGTGGCCGCGGACGCCAGCCCCGAAGCCACGAAGCAGTCCGCGAGGGACCGGATCGAAGCGGAGTTCGGCAAGCAGCGGACCGCCAAGGTGGAGACGCTGCTGCGCGAGGCCGGCGAATCCCTGGTCGCGGGCCTGGGCGACGTGGATCCGGTCAGGCTGTACGACGCCTACCTGAAGACGGGCGCCGCCTGCGAGATCACGCGCGGCACCAAGGCGGAACGCCTGGAGCTGCATGACGTCGCGTCGGGCTGGTTCGCCACGGAATCCGACCTCGATCTCGACCTGCGCGACCGGTCCGAGCTGCGCCACGCGCGCGTGGTGCAACGGGACGGGATGGCCTTCATCGTCGCGTCGTCGGATGCGATGCGCAGGCTGGAGGCTTCCGCCACCGGCGACGATGGCGCGCGCATGGCGTCGGCCCGCGTGATGGAGCAGATCGTGCGCGCCACGATCCTCAGGGAGCCGTTCCTCATCGACGCGGACGCGGTGGTGCACATGGCCTCGTCGTCGGTCCCGGCGGACCAGCACCGGCTGAACGCGCTGCGCGCGACCTACCTGATGCAGCAGCGCCTGGCCGAACGCGGCTTGTCGCCCGCACCGAAGTTCGTTTCCCTGTTCGATCGCGGCGCCGGCGAGTGGAGCGCCCTCGCCGGCGGCGGGCTGATGGCCAGCGATGCGGACCTGCTCAATGCCTTGTCGGGTCCTTTGCCGCCGCCGCTGCCGTTGAGGGACACGGCGGTGCCCGTCGACCCGGAGGCCCCGCTGCGCGGGCTGACGGGCGGCAAGCGGGCCCTCGTGCAGACGCTGGATCGCGGGCAGGGGCGCATCGATGTCGAGCTGTTCAAGGGGGGCAACGACGGCGCGCCGGCCGACGGGCGCCGGTTCAAGGCCAGCGTCTTCGTCGATCCGCTGCCGGCCGACGCCACGCCTGATCAGCGCGCAGGGCAGGACCGTCAGATCCGCCAATTGGACGACTTCATCCGGGCCCACTTCAACCGCGTGCTCGACAAGCCGGAGAACGGCCTGCCGCCGGAGATCCGCCTCCAGGGCAAGGAGATCCTCGTCGGCCGATTGCGCGTGGCGACGGAGCAGGACGGACGCTGGATCGCCGATACCGAAGCGATCAGCCGCGCGGCGGCCACCCTGTGGGTGCATGACCGGATCGCTCCCTCGTTCGAGGACACCCGCCTGCGCCTGGGCCGGACGACGCCCTGGTCCGACAAGCCGCTCAAGCACCTGACGCTCGTCCTCCAGATGGAGGATGACGCGGGCATCGCCTACAACGCCCGCCACATGGTGGCGCGCAAGCCCGATGAGACGGCCTGGGTTCAACTCAACCGGCAGGGCGGGTTCAAGATCGTCGACGGGGAGACGCTGATCCGCGGCCTGGCGTCGCGGGGAGAGGTCAAGCTCGTGATCGTCGGGCACGGCGCCCGGCTTGGCAGCCTGGACGAAGCGGCGCTCTCCGACTATTCGGCGTCCGCGCTGGCCCTGCGCGTGAACCAGGCGCTCGAGGAGCTCCGGCTGCCACGACGCGTCGAACGGACCACGCTCTTCTCCTCCGCGCTGGAGTCCCCGGTGTTCCCCCGCAGTTTCGCCGGCGAGTTCCTGGTCGCCGCCGACAAGGCCGGATTCCTGAGGCCGAACGCCGCCGTGACCGCGTACGCGGAGAAGGTGGCCTTCTCGCCCTTCGGAGGAGGGCGCCAGACCCAGCCCACCGGCGATGCCCCCATGGCGGCGCATCGCCCCGACACGACCTTCACCTTCCAGATCGATCACAAGACGGAGACGGAGACGAAGACCGTGGTCCGGAACGACAAGTATCCGGGCGCGTCGGAGGACGGGTTCATCGGTGTCGCGCAGCGCGGCGACGCCGACGCCGATCCCCGCCGCGGAGTCAGCTTCGCGGATGACGTGGAAATCATCCGTCAGCCCGGCCAGGCCGGGAAGCTGTTCGAGCTTTTCTCGACGCTGAAGGGCACGTTGAAGAAGATGCCGCTCGACGGGAAGCCGGGCGTTCCGACGGGAGTCTTCGAAGAGACACCCGACGCGATCGTCGCGGCGGTCCTGCGCCGTCTGACGGAAGTGAGTGGAACGCAGCCGCAGGCCGTCGCGGATCGCTTGCCGGGTGGCGCGAGGTTGATGGCCGACGGCCTCTGGCTGAAGGATCCGGACCTGGTGCATGACGGGTACGTGGCCTTGTCCCGCGCCTACGACCTTGATGACCAGAAGCCCGGGCATTGGCAGGTGGACGATCGTCCGATGGGCGTCGTCGACCGGGTGAGGATGCCTTCCGATGTGCTGTCGCAGTACGACAAGTCGTTGAATCTGCCGATCGAGGATTTCGCCTTCATGGAAGGCCTGGCTGCCGGCGTTCGGGCCCTGGAGGACCTGCCCTCGGGCTCGGCGGGCGACGCGGTCCGTCTCCAGCTGGGTCGGCAGCAACTGGCGCTGCTGCAGGCGACCTTGAGCGGGCGACCGTTCACCGTGGACACGGATCACCTGGACGCCCTGTCCGCCTCGGGAGAGATCGGTGATCGCGCGCGGCTGCGCGTGCTCGAGATCGTGCACGGCACGTCGATGAAGCTGGCACGCAAGGGCATCATGCAGACGCCGGTCTACCTGAGCGATTTCCCGCGAAGTGCAGACGCGGGATGGGAGACGCATGAGGACGGCAGTCACCTCCATCGCGGCGACCTGCTGGTGGATCTGCTGCCGGGGCGCCGGGCGCAGGTGACGCGGGCACGGACGGAAAGCAGCCTCGCGTTCGACGAGGTCCATCCGCTGTCCCGTCTGCACGCGTTCATGCCTGACGCGAAGCAGACGCTCGACCGCGGGGCGGGCACGATCACGGTCATCTGGCCTCGAACCATCGAGGGGCGGCAGGCCGACTCCGTGCTGCGCTTCTCCGAGGCCGATGCCATTCCCGGCTCGCACAGTCAGCGCCTGCAGGAGAGGGAGATCCGCGCGATCGACGACTTCCTCGTCGGTGCGTTCTTCGACTCGTCCGTCTCGTCGCACAACGCCCTGCCGGGGGACATGAGGTTCCATGAAGGCACCTTGACCGCCGGTCGCGCCGACCTCGCCCGACGTTCGGGCGGCCGGTGGGTGGTGCAGGAGGAAGCGTTCCGCCAGCATTGGTCGGGCGTGGGGTCGCGTGGCTTCCTGAAGGTGTCGTCGACACCGGCCTCGTCGTGGGCCCACGATCTTCACGGGCTGCGCTGGCCGGCGGGGACGGCGGCGCGAGTTCCTGCGGCCGGGATCCTGCTCATCCTGCAGATGGACGATGACCCCGTCCTGCTCGGCTATGCGCGCCGGAGCATCATTCGCCATCGCGACGAGGTGGTCTGGGTCCAGGTGGACAGGGCCGGCAATCACGTGGTGCGGTGGGGAGAGCGCCTGCTGCTGCAAGCCGGGCCTGAGCTTCCCGTCAAGATCGAGATCGTCGGCCATGGCACACACGATCGGGCCACGCGGTCCCAGGTGCTGTCCGGATATCTGTCCACGAAGCTGGCGGACCACGTGGCGCCGGTCCTCGACCAGTTGAAGCTGAAGGCGAGGGCCGACCGTGTCACGCTGGTCTCCTGCGCGCTGGAGACACCTTCCGTCAAGCACAGCTACGGCAGCGAATTCGTGGACTACGCGATCAAGATGGGCGTGCTCCCTCGGACGGCCTCGCTGGTCGCATACGGCGAGCGGCTGGCGTTCCTACTGGATGCCGGCGACGAGGCGCTGCCCCGACGCACAAGCCGTTACCGCGGTGCGAGCGAGATCGTTCATGCACCGGGAGTGACCTGGACCTTCAGGAAGGATCCCGACTCGGAAGACATCATCCGGACCGACAAGTACCCGGCGGACGACGTCCATTCGTCCGGACTGGACCATGTCATGGTCCTCGACGGTGAGAAGGCCACCCATGTCCGGCCGGGGCGCGCCGGCACCCTGTCCGAGCTGTTCGGCACGCTGACGGCGACGCAGGGCAAGAGCGGCCTTGCCACGATCCAGACGGGGCCCGCGCCGGACGCCATGGTCACGGCGGTGCGCGAACGACTGACGTCGCTGTACGACGCTCTGAACAGCGGGCCGGGGATGGACCTGGGCCCGCCTGCACGGTTGATCGCCGACGGCATCTGGCAAAGCAGGCCCGGGAAGTTGAACGAGGCCTTCGTCCAACTGACCGACCTCGTGGCGGACCGCGGGTGGATGTCGAAGGCGACCTGGAGCGAGGACCCGATGGGGGTCGTGGACCGGGTGCGCATGCCCTTGCAGATGCGCCTGAAGTTCGACACGGTCACGACCGTGCCGCTGCCCGACGCCGCCCTCCTGGACGGCATGAAGTCTGCAGTGCAGGCCATGGAAGGCATGCCCGCGGACATGCAGCCGGACGCGTTCGGGCGGGCCTTCGCCCGTCAGACGCTGTCGTTGACGGAAGCGACGCTGAGCGGGCGGCCCTTCACCATCGACGCGGACGCCGTGTTCCGGATGTCCGGCTCGAAGCAGGCGGGGGACCGCGCGACGCTGGACGTCCTGAACGTCGTGCACGGCACGGCGATGCAGATGGCGGGCAGGAACCTGATGCAGGTGCCGATTTACCTGACCGATGGCCCCCAGACGGATGCCGGCTGGACGAAACCGCAAGATGCGGACGGCAGCTACTTCCATCGCGGCGACATCCTGGCGGACATCCTGCCCGAGCGCAGGGCGAAGCTCGACCTGCTGCGGACCCCGCCCGTGGTCGAGATCACCGACGCGAATCCGTTGCCGAGCCTGACCCGCCTGATGCCGCAGGCCCGGCAGACGCTCGACCGTGCACGCGGCACCGTCCGGATCGTCTGGCCCGACGACATGAGGGACGGCCGGCAGGCCGATTCGGTGTTGCATGTCGAGCCATCCGATGCCGCGCCTGGAACGCAGGGGCGGCACAAGCAGGACACGGCCATCGCGGCGCTCGATGATTTCATCATCGGCGAGTTCCTCTCATCGGCAGGCCCAGTGCGCAACAGCGTGCCGGCCAAACTGACATTCGACGGGAAGGAACTGCACGCCGGTCATTCCCTGCTGGCCAAGCGGGCCGAGGGGCGATGGGTGCGGAACGACGATGCCGTGCGGGAGGCCGTGGAGATCCTCAATCCGCAAACGCCGCTGACCAGGAATCTGAAGCCTGCACAGGAGTGGGACGCCGGTCTGGACGGCGCCCTGTCGGGTGCGGTCACGACGGGCAAGGGACGCCGGCTGCTGGTCCATCTGCAGATGGAGGATGACATCGCGATGCTCAAGTTTGCGCGGCGGACCGTCCGGACCCATCCCGACGAAACCGTGTGGATCCAGGTGGACCGGGAAGGCGCTCATGTGATCCGGTACGGGGAGCATCTCCTGAAGCAGGCCGGTGCCGAGCTCCCGGTGAAGATCGAGATCAGCGGGCATGGCGGTCACGATCCCGCGACGCGGACGCAGCGGCTGTCGGGCTACAGCAATACGGATCTGGTGGAGCGCGCAAGCGCGGTGATCGGGGACCTCGGACTGATGTCGAGCGCGCGCCAGCTCACGCTCGTCTCGTGCGCGATCGAGGCCCCGCCGGTGGCGGAGAGCTTCGGCCGGGGGTTCATGGAGACGGCGATCGCCAAGGGTCTCGTCCACGAGGATGCGTCGATGGTGGCGTACGGCGAAGTGCTGATCCGGCAGACGGGGCTGCTGGCGGACGCGGAGCCGTCGCGCACAACGCGCATGCATTCGGACGCGGCGCCCACGAAGCACAAGCCCGGCGTGACCTGGATGTTCAAGAGGGATCGCGACACCCCCGAGATCGTGCGGACGGACAAGTATCCGGACACGGGGACGGCGACCGCGCCCGTAGACGCCACCGGTGACGAGGACTCGGCATGGGACGGGCTCTGGGAGCAACGGCAGGCGTGGGAGGCGCAGACGCGGGAATCCGTGGCGGAGGGGCTGGCCGGACGCACGCTGAGCATGGGCGGCATCGACGTGCCGATGTCCTTCCTGGCCACGCTGGGCGCGGAGATCGACGGCCAGCCGCTGACGATGGATCTGCTGCGGTCGTTGGCCGATGTTCCGGGCGATCCGTTCGCGCGACTCAAGATCGATGCGGACCTCTTCGCGCAATGGGTGACGCTGCTGGGTGACCGGCCCGATGCCGAGGTCGCGGACCAGCTCCGCGCATTGGACGGGTGGATGGGCGAGCGTACGAAGCAGGATGGAAAAGGGGCGGCGTTCGTCGACGAACCGTCGGTCAAGTCCCGTGAGACGCTCGACCGGCTGAACGTTGCAGTCATCAGCGAAAGGGAAGCGAGCGCTGCGACAGAGCGAGTATTGGCCGGCTTGAGGGGGGAAGAAGGCCTTTCCAGTCAGGTCTTCGGGGGGTTGACGCCGGAGATGCGCGTGGCCATCGAAGCGGAGAACGCCGCGATGGCGAGGCGTGCCAGGGCGGAATCGGGTTCGAGCGGTGACAACTCCCCGAACGGTGGCTCGACCGCCAAGGAAGTGCCGACGATCAAGCCGGTCTCCGACATCGATATCGATGCCGCGAGAGATGCCGCGCTGATCAAGGCCGTGCAGGGCGACGTTGCGGAGCCCAAGAGCCTGTTCGGCCAGGTTTTCGTCTGGGACCGCTCACCGACGGCGGGCGCGGGGCTCAGGGAATGGTTGGCGAAGAACGGGCTGACCCCCGATGATCTGGCGGACATGCCGAAGGCGACGGTCTCGCGCGAGGCGGATACGCCGATCGAGAAGGTGGCCAGGGAGATCGGGCGCCGCGCCGGCAACGAGGGCGGCATCGACTTCGAGAAGATGAAGGGCCTGAACAAGGACAACGCGCTCGCCGGTTTGCTGGAGATCGGCGCGGTGCGAGCCGACAAGTTCGGGTTGCGACTGGACCACGAAAGCCTGAGGTCGTTCATCGACGGCGGCGACCTCGTGAAGCTCGCCCACGCGGGACGCGCCTTGCGCAAGCTTCCACGAAATGCCTATCGAGCGATGCTGGATTCGGCGACGGACAGCGTGGTCCGGAACTTCATGGCGCAGCAGCGCAGCTTGCGGAGGATCAACATCAAGTGGCTCAAGGGGGTGACTGACAACGTGGACGGTGCGGTCGATTTCGTGGACACCGTTCAGGGCGTCTACCAGATCATGACGAACTGGGATCACATGAGCCCGACCACGAAGGGCTTGAGCATCACGCAGACGCTGAGCGTTGTCGTCTCTCCACTGGCCATGATGGCAGGACGAGCGCTGCTCACGCTCGGACCGGTGGCCCGTTCCGCAGTGCTTCGCGGAATCAGCGCGGGACTGGCTGGCGGTGCGGCCAATGTCGCGTTCTCGAGCGTCGGAGTCGCATCCTGCATCCTGCAGTGGCAGGACTTCCAGAAGAGCGGCCTGGGTACCGACAGCAGTGCCTACAAGAGTCTGGTCTTCAGCACGGTCATGACGTCCATCTCATTCGCGATGGCGTTGACCGGCGCAGGGCTCGGCGTGGCGACGGTCCTCGCGGGTGGCGCCGCAGCCATTGCCGGCACTGCGCTCGGTGCGGCGTCGAGCATCATGGGTGCCGTCGCGGCACCGGCCGCACTGGTCATGTTCGTCGCCAGCGCGCTGGCGCAGGCGCTGTTCTGGTTCGACGAATTCGGCCAGTACATCCATGAGTCGACCACCGCCAGCGAAAAGGCGTTGGCCGGGTTCGCCAAGGCCTTCGGCTTCTCGACAGATGTCACGCTGAGAGCGGAGATCGAGAAGTCCGCGCGGGAGGCCGCCGCCCGGCTCTCAAGCGCGTTGAAAGACGATTTCAGGCAAGCCCTCGAGTTCGAGGCCGAGATGCTGTCCAAGCAGGGCTACGACAGATTCATGATGCCGGATGTGCACTATCCGGTCGCGTCCACGACGTTCCACGATGCCGAGTCGGGTCCGAAGTACAACTACGTCCTTCAAGCGAAGCCAGCAACGGCAAGCCGTTTTCTCGACGTCGTCAAGGAACCCAAGGGGCGGGACCTGCCATCGGGCGTCGCCTGGCTGTCCATGGACAAGCTGGTCGGGACCAAGCGCTTCAGCCGCGTAGGAGATGGCCCGCAGTTGTTTCAAGTCGGGAATCTCGTCGACGCCACCGTGGTAGGCGGCCATGGCATCGATCGCTTCCACTTGAAAAAGACCGACGGGGTGAAACTCTTCGGGCCCTCCGGTGAACATGTGAAGCCCAATCCCGAAGACGAAATCCAGATCGATGCCGAGGGATCAGATCTGACGATCAGGCGGGACCCGGACGCACAGGGCGGTCTCCTGCGCATCGGCTACCCGAAACTGCGTGAGACCCAGGTGTACGGGGTTCATCGGGTCGTGGTCCGCAACGCGGCCAATGCCGACCTGACCGGCTCCGACGAACACGAGCTGTTCGACATCTCGGCCAAACGAGGGCACATCCGAGGCAACGGGGGGCGCAACACGTATGTCCTGCGGAATGGCAATGAGATCACCTCGACATCGGGCGACGTGGCCATCTGGATGCGCGGCGTCGGCAACGCCGCCGTCGACGTGGGTGGCAACGACACCGCCAGCCTGCTGCTCAAGATCGACGTGCTGTACGAGTCGCTGGCCTTGCGTCGCGACGGGCAGCATTTGCTCGTTCTCATCGGAACGGAGTCACTGACACTGAAGCGCTACTTCGATCGGATCGAGAAGTCGCGGCTGGTGATCTTCGTCGACGCGCTCGGAACGGTGATCACGCTGATGGATCCCGGCGTGATCAAGGACAAGGCCGTTCGCGTCACCGAACTCGACAAGCACCTGGTCCTTGGCACCGACCTTCCGGCCTCGCGGAGGACTTTCTCCGGCGACAACGCCTACAACCGCATCCATCTTTCCTCCGGCGCGGGCGACCTCCGTGTCCTGCCGATGACAGGGATGTCGATGGACTTCTCTCTCGATGTTCCGGTGGCGCGCCTCCGGATGCTCTCGGATGGCGATGACCTTCTGCTCGTCGAGACGCCGCCGGCCGATGCGCCGAAGGACTTCGCACCGCTGCGATTGCGGTTGTCGGGGCAGCAGCACGTCACGACGCTGACGAAACCTGCCGGCATCACCGTGTGGGCGAAGGACAAGGACGGGACGCCGGTCGCCGTGATGCTGCCGGAAAGCGGCGAGCCGGTCGACGGTCCGGCCCTCGCTCGCGCCGCGGTCAAGGCGCCGGAAGGCGGTGCCGTGACGGGCAGCGATCCTGCGCCGATCACTGGACAAGGGACGGACCAGGACGACGTGATCGACGCCCGGGATCTCGCGAAGGACATCGTCCTCCGTGGCGGCAAGGGGGCGGACACGTATCGGCTTCGCGCGGGACAGTCCGTCATCATCGACAACAGCGCAACGGATGACGCGATGGATGTCCTCGCGGTGGAGTTCGAGGATGCCGCCGGTCTTGCAGCACCCGGCCCGCGTAGTGAGGTGTCATCGACCGATGGCGATTCGATGATCCATCTCCGTGGCGTTCTGGAGGGCATGCGTTTCTCGCGTCTGGGAGACGACCTCCAGATCGATCTCGCCGGCGGCAAGGTCATTCTCCGAAAGCATGCGGCGATGACGCAGGCGCGTCACCTGTCACTGGCCATCTCGGGAAAGCGCTTCGCCTTGCCCGTCTTCCAGGACGGCATCATGGTGCACCGGCCTTCCGGCACGGACGAGATCGTTCTGGCCACCGCGCAGGGGTCCCACCTGATCCTGCCCTCGCCCGCGGCGGCATGGGATCTCAAGCAACCGGCAAGGCGTGTCTTGATGTCCGGGACCGGCAAGTGGCTGAGATACGGGGCCATGGCGCAGTTCCAGGTGGACGGGGACCGTCCCACCACCGTCATGGTGGTGGACTACCACCGGGCTCCCGAGGCATGGCGTCTCACGGATGTCGCTTCTCTCGACGTCGGCCCGTCGGCGTCCGCCGCCGATCCGGAAGGCGTTCATCGCATCGCCGAGGATCTGCGGCACGGCAGGCCCGGACCGGCAGGCGGTTATCCGCAGGCGGAAGTCACCGCCCATCTGGTGACGCGAGGCATGCCAAAGCAGATCGCGGAGCAGATCCGCAGCAACAGCGCGGACGGGTTGCGACGGGTGCATCAACTGCTGGCCGTCGCCGTCGATGGCAACGGCTGGACGCTGCCCGCGACGTTCATCGACGCCTACGCGAAGAGCGCCATCCAGGCGTTGCCTCATCACGGACCGATGATCCGCCATCTTGCTTCCCGCCCGTTCCCGCTGGCCGAGAAGGCGTTGACCAAGGATTTTCCCCTTGCGCATCTTCAGGCATTCGAGTCCTGGGCCTCGGTTCACATGGGCGGCGTTTCTGCAGAAGCGGGCGCCGTCGATGCCGCCTTGGGAGACTTCATCCGGATGCTGAAGGGCGAGAAACATTTGGCGCCTGTTGCCGCATCGTTGCTCGCCAAAGCCCTTGAGCTGAAGGGGCGCCCGTCGATCATCGCGGAGCAGCTGGCGCGCGCCATGTTGTTCGCCGACACGATGGACGATCAATGGGTGGCAGACATGTGGCAGGCCGGTGTCGTTCATCACGACGTCTTGTCCCGTCTGCACAAGGCCGACGTGTCACCGCTGGACGTGGTACTTGGCAATGCGAATCGCGCACGCTATGAGGAGCGCGGCGATCGTTCGGCGTTGATCAGGGTCGATACCTCATCCACGTTCAAGAGCAGTCCGAAGACGATCTACCGATATACCTCCAACCATTACCTCAAGCGTGACTGGAAAGGCCACGGATTTACACAATGGCATGTCAAGCCTGAACAAGGTGTTGTCTATGACCTCGTTCCCGGAGACGTCTTCGACCAGTCCGGGGATTCGCCAGACCCGAAAGCCGAACTCGAAAAATGGGAAAAGAAGCTCGACGAAGGGAGGAGTTCGTTCGAGAAACTTCCGCTGGAGGAGCGCAAGAAGGCTTGCGCTAAAAGCCTCGCGGGTGCGGCGAGGATGCGCAGCTGCTCGACTTCGAAACCCAGTATTCCGGACGATCTCCCGGCGCTGTCCTCCGTGGTCCGGCTGCAGCTCAAAGGGATTCTCACCGCGACGCAGCATGTCGTCGACGGCGCGTGGGACGGCCGATCCACGCCCGGCAACCTGGTCGACGGTTTCGAGGGGCATGACGAGATCGTCGCATGGCGACCTGGCCCGTCGACTCCTTCCCCCAAGGAGGTCAAGTCCAAGCCAGACATTTCGATCAATGCCGGCAAGTTCATCCAGTTCGATTTCGCGCACCCGATCGCGTTGAATGGTTTGACGCTGACGCATGCGTCGTCGTTGTCGGCCCCTGAACTCTCACCGGGCCAGCGCGGCTACCATTCTGAATGGAAGGTCGAGGCTCAGCGTCCGGGCGGAAAGTGGATTGACGTCTCGCCGACTTGGACCGTTCGGGGCGTAGAGCATGGCACGAGCGAGGTCAAGATCATCAACACCGAAGGCGTCCCCTACCGGAGTTACCGGCTCACGGGCGTCAGTGGGCTGTTCCCCAAGGAGGCCTGGTTCAGCGAAGTCACCTTCACCACGGCGGAGGCAGGCGCAACACCCAAGTCCATCGCCGGTGCATTGCGAGAAGGCGGTTTCAGCGACGAGGAGGTCCGGTCCCTGCTCCTGCACGGCCTGTGCGACGAGGCGCAGGTCAAGCGCGCAAACGACCTGCGCCGCCACTTCGGTTCGCTGCCGCCAGCCGTCATGGTGGACGACCTGCAAAGGCACCGTTCGCTGACGGAGACGGAGATCAAGATGCTGGACGATCTGAAGGCCAGCAGGCGAGATCAACGCCGATTGGCTCCTGAGCGGCTACTCAAGGCGTTGCGTCTTCGCTCCGCAGGGCGACATGTCGAACTGCTCAACGACAGGTCGCCATTCTTCGACGACGCCACGGTGAAGGACAACGAACACCGCGAGTTCGTGACGAAGATCAAAGCGGCGCTGATCGCCAATCGCGATCTTTCCTCCCAGGAAGGCTTTCAGGACGCGGTCGCCGATGCCGAGTTCTTCTCGTCCGGATACGCGTCCGCCTTGCGTCTCGTGGACCAGCTGCATGACAAGCTTCGGAAGAGCCACGGCGAGGAGAAGGCTATGCGCGATACCGCCGCGTGGCATCTCCACATGACCGCGCTGGCGGGCGCAGCTTCGGACCGGGCCCTTAACCTGGTGGTGCAGCCGGTGAAAGCGCCGTACGTCGCGATCAGCGAGTCGATCATTGAGGCAGCCCTTGCGCGCCTGCAGGCCGCCCAGGACGGAGGCCTGCTCAAGGTGGCCATCATTTCGGCGATCCCGCCTGCCGGCGGGGCGGCGTCATGGCCGTTGCTGACGTCGAACGGGGCCGATCGCATGTACGTGTCGCCGGGCATCGACCTCGCGAGCGAGTTCCGCGCGGCTCAGGCCGGCCAGCCTGTTCCCCGTCTGGTGGCGGGCGGCTTCACCGACAGTGATGCTGTGCAGATGCTCATGGCGGGGATCCGGACGCTGAACCAGGTGACCCGCGCGATCGAATGGCGCAAGCTGTTCAAGACGCTGTCCTGGGACATCATCGCCACGGACGTGCTCTACAACGACCCCGTCGACGACGGGCAGCACAAGCTCGAACACACCCTGGGCTCGGGACTCGGGTCGACGGCACCTCGCGAGGTCAGCGACAAGGCCCTCCGAACCGGTCTCACGCTGGAAGAGAAAGCCAAGCTGATCGACGGCCTGCTGCCGGACAGCACACATGGCCTGCTCAAGGCGTCGCAGGCCTTGCCGATGTATGCGCAGGTGAAGTCGTGGTTGCACGAAGCCCAGCAGCTCCCGCGACACAGTCGCGCCGCGGACGCGCTTGCCACGATCGCGCTGGGGCTGCTCCAGGCCGCGATGGGGATGAACGATGGATTGAAGAACGCCATCGAGCAGGCCAGCAAGGCGAAGCTGCTCCGTTCAGGACATGCGGAGGTCGTCGACGCGTCGCCCTGGGCGCCGCCGACGCTGCTCGGCGTCGTATCGATGGCGCCGCGGGTGCTGCCCGGCTCCGGCTCGGCGGTCCCGGCAGAAGGTGCCCCGGCGGAGATCACCTTCAAGGCCCCGCACCACATCGTGCTCAGCGCGTATGAGCGGCTCCTTGACATGCTGGGCTGGAAGCTCAGGGCCGCGCGGAACCCCGAGGAGGACGTGATGGCGGCCCTTCGTCCGAAGTATCTCGACCTGGCCGTGCTCCGGGCCGCGATCAGCGGACAGCAGCTCCGGCTGCATGTGCCACCGGGCGACTCGCCGCAGGAAGAGGCGATCAAGACGCTGATCGAGTCGAGGCTGCCAGCCTTGCAGGAAGCCGAGGGCTTCGGCCTCGTCGACGTCACGATCGCCTCGTCGATGCCTCCCGCCAAGCCGGTGGAGCCGTGGACGACGGAGGTCGTGGATGGCAAGACCTGGTACCTGTCGCCGCAGGTGCCGCTGGACACTGCGTGGAAAGTAGCCAAAGACGGTCAGCCCATGCCCGTGTTGACGGCTGCCGGTTTCAGCGAGGAACAGGCGGAAGCGCTCTTTGCGAAGGGCGTCAGCACGCCGGAGCGCGTGGCGCGGGCCATCGTGCTGCGGGAACACTTCGGCGACCTGCCGACGGACGTCATCGCGAAGGATGTCGAGACGGCGCTCAACAACATCGACGATGCCTGGTATTGGCGCATGATCAGGCAGCATGTCTCGCCGACGCCGACTGAGTTGCTGGCGGCCGTCCGCGGCAATCTGGTCAAGCCGCTGCCGGAGGTGGTGCTCGACCCCGGCCATCTGCCCTTCTCGGAGGTCTCGTTGCAGGACGTCGGCTATGAAAAGTACCGCGAAATCATGGAAGCCGTCGTTGAGCGCCTGTCGCAACTGATGAGCGTTGAGACGAACGCCCTGGGGCGCACCGCAAATGAACTGGTGATGGCCCTCAGGGGTCGCCGCTCCTCATTGATCCACGCCATGCTGCAGTCGCAGTGGTGGCATATTCAGCGCGACCTGCGGCCTTCGGCCAGCGATTCATCTCCCTGGGATCCGGAACGCCTGCGTGGCATCGTGTCGATCGGGCAAGGTGCGGGGCCAGAAAGGGGGATCCCCAACTCCACTGCCATCGTCCTTCAGGCATACGAGCGGTATCTTGATTTGCTGGTCGCCGAACTCCAGCGCCGAGGATACGGCGAGGCCGACGTGACGGAAGCCGTCGTTCCGTTGTTCCTGCAACTGGCCGTGCTGCGCGCAGTGGCCACTGGGCGGCAACTGCGCCTGCATGTGCCGACTGAGGGATCACCCCAGGAACGGCCGATCGGTCGGTTCTTCTTCATCGAGAACGAGCTTCGCCGACTGGAAATGGCCAAGCGAGAGGGTGCCATCGATGTCGCCATCGCTTCGTTCTTGACGCCTGCGGGTGATCGGGGCAAATGGATCTCACAGGAGATGGATGGCAAGACCCTTTATGTGTCCGTGGAAGGTACCCTGGTTGAGGCATGGCGAGACGGCCTGCTGGGCGACCCGTTCAATCGTCTTGCAGCAGGTTTCGGCGAGGACGAGGCGCGATCGCTGTATGAAGCTGGCATCCAGACCATCGAGCAGGTCGACCGGGCGATTCAATTGCGCCACTTGTTCGGTGAGCTGCGATCGGAGGTCGTGCTGAATGACGTGCTCGGCAAGCCGCCGCTCAGCTCGCTGCAAGTCGAACTTGGCTCGCGCTATGGCCAGCTGTTGCGGTTACACGGGATGGACCAACTCCGCTTCGTCCGGGACACCTCGTCCGAAATCGCACCGCTGATCAAAATCTGCGACGAACTGCGGCTGAGGGGCCTTCTTGCCTTCGATGACAAGATCAGGAGCGACTATGCCGCGACGTTTCTCGAGTGGCTTTCCGGGACGCAAGATCCAGGGTGGGCGGCTGACAGCGCTGCGGTCAGTTCGCTCGCCATCGCAATGAGCCACGCGGTCGCCGGCAACTGGAAATCGCTGCCTGAAGCCTTCGTCATCGCTCGCGGGTTGAACCTTCAGTACCAGGGACAGGCCAACGTCGTCGATGCTGGGGACTGGATGCCGGATGTCATGGGCCGCCATGCGAAGCTCGTTCCTGCGGATGACGGGGGCAAAGCGTCGGCCATGGCCGCGTCCGACTACATCGTCCTGCAAGGGTATAAGCGTCTCCTCGACAGGGTGCATGCCGAACACCTGAAGGGGGGAGCAACGGAGGGCAGCAGGGAGCTTCTGGAAAAGTCCTACTTCCACCTGCAAGTGCTTTGCGCCGTCGCGACGCGGCAGCGCGTCGAGCTGCACACGCCGCAGGGAGAATCCGATCGGGACCGATCGATTCGGGAAGCGTTCAGCGACCTGCGCCGTTCATTGGAGAAGGTCCAGTCCTCGGGACTACTCAAGCTCGACTTCCTGACCGAAGTCGTCGCTCGGGCGAGCGCAGGGAAGACCGAATCCGATGCCCCTGCGCCACTGACTCTGGACGGGGATATCGGGCGCGCCGCGGAGGAGTCCGTTTCGGATGGAGCCACTGGTGGCGATTCGATGCGCCAGGCCAACCTGCTCAAGCAGGCGGTGTCGTCGCAGCAGCACGAGGGCGCCAGCGGCACCAGCACATTCGGCGTGTCGAAGACGCAGTCCGCGGAGAAGATGCTCGCCGGGCAGGCGACCTGACGCGCTGACTGCGCCATGGCGCCGCCGCCCGTCAGGCGGTGGCGCCAGCACCACGACGCTGCGGACGGATACTCGCTCCGCCATGAACCTGCATCGCGTCGATCTCGTCTCGCTCTCGCTCTTCAGCCTGGTCGCCCGCACGGGCAGCATCAGCAAGGGGGCGGCGCTGGCCGCGCTGGCGGTCGGCGCCGCGAGCAAGCGCCTGAGCGATCTCGAGCATGCGCTCGGGACCACGCTGCTGGAGCGCCATTCCCGCGGCGTCACCCTGACGGCCGCGGGCCTGGCGCTGCAGCAGCACGCGCAGCGCATCCTCAGCGACGTGGACCAGATGACGGCCGACCTGTCCGACTACGCGTCGGGCCTGACCGGCGTCGTGCGGCTGTGGGCCAACACCTCGGCGGTGACGCAGTTCCTGCCGGCCCAGGTGTCCGCCTTCGTGCGCGACAACCCCCGCATCCGGATCGAGCTGGAGGAAGCCGACAGCCACGAGATCGTCGTCGCCGTGCTGGACGGCCGCGCGGACCTCGGCATCTTCGCGGACCGCACGCCGGCGCTGGGCCTGCACGTCCTGAACTACCGGCACGACCGGCTGGTGCTGGTCGCGCCGGCCGGCCATCCGCTGACGAAACGCAAGACGGTCCGCTGGGAGCAGGCCGTCGAGCACGACTTCGTCACCCTGGCGAAGGCGACCTCGCTGCAGAAGCGGCTGGAGATGGAGACCGAGAAGCTCGGCCGCCGCCTGAAGAACCGCATCCAGGTGCGCAGCTTCGACGCGATGTGCCGCATGGTGGCCGCGGGCATGGGCATCGCGGTGCTGCCGGACGTGGCGGTCGAACCGCTGCTCAAGCCGCTGAACCTGCGGCGCGTGGGACTCGACGAGGAATGGTCCGATCGCACGCTGCTCATCGGGGTGCGGGACCTCGATGCGCTTCCGAGGCATGTGCGGGTGTTCATCGATCATCTCTGTGCCACCGACTGACCGAGCAAGTCGGCGGAGGCTGGGGTCCCCTGGCCCTCATACGCTCGGCAGGCTCCGCTAAATCGGTCCAGGGGACCCCAGCCCCCGCCGACCGGCACGTCGCTGACGTTCGGGAGAACCCGATGCCGCTTTCGCGATCCGTGAAAGCTGGCGCCGCCACTCCGTCATTCCATCCGGAGGCGGACCTTCCCAGAATCCGTCTCCATTACAAGGAGACAGCTAGCCATGGAAGGTCTGCAGGCGCTGCAAGGGTTGCGCATCGTCGAGATGGGGCAACTGATCGCCGGCCCGTTCGCCGGCAAGACGCTCGGCGACTTCGGCGCCGACGTCGTGAAGATCGAGGCCCCCGGCAGCGGCGACCCGCTGCGCAACTGGCGGATGATCCAGGACGGCACCTCCGTCTGGTGGCAGGTGCAGTCGCGCAACAAGCGCTCGATCGCGCTCGACCTCCGCCAGAAGGACGGACAGGACATCGCCCGGCAGCTCATCAAAGAAGCCGATGTGCTGATCGAAAACTTCCGCCCCGGCACGCTCGAGGGCTGGGGCATGTCCTACGAGGAACTCGCCAAGACCAACCCCGGCCTGATCATGCTGCGCATCAGCGGCTATGGTCAGACGGGGCCGTATCGTGACCTGCCGGGCTTCGGCGTCATCGGCGAAGCGATGGGCGGACTGCGCCATCTGACCGGCGAACCCGGCCGCGTGCCGGTGCGCTGCGGCATATCGATCGGCGACACGCTCGCCGCGTTGCACGGCACGATCGGCGTGCTGACCGCGCTGTATCACCGCAAGGTCAACGGCGGGCGCGGCCAGGTCATCGACGTCGCGCTCACCGAGGCCGTGCTCAACGTGATGGAGAGCCTGGTGCCCGAGTACAGCGCCTTCGGCGCCGTGCGCGGTCCGGCCGGATCGGCGCTGCCGGGCATCGCGCCGTCGAACGCCTATCCCTGTGCGGATGGCGTCGTGCTGATCGCGGGCAACGGCGACTCGATCTTCAAGCGGCTGATGCAAGTGATCGGCCGCGACGATCTCGCCAACGACGAGGCGCTGGCCAACAACGCCGGCCGCGTGGCCCGCGTCGAGGAGATCGACGCCGCCATCGGCGCCTGGGCCGCGACACGTACC
Organism: Roseateles sp. GW821-FHT09G03; assembly: GCF_059416045.1. NCBI lineage: Bacteria > Pseudomonadati > Pseudomonadota > Betaproteobacteria > Burkholderiales > Sphaerotilaceae > Roseateles > Roseateles sp. GW821-FHT09G03. The sequence goes on along the minus strand of NZ_JBWKOK010000009.1, from coordinate 123,735 downwards.
GTCGACGAAGTGCTGGCGCCGCTTGGCGAGGCCAGCGTGCCCGCCGGTCGCGTCTACACCGCCAAGGACATCGTCGAAGACCCGCACTTCCGCGCCCGCGACATGATCCTCAAGCAGCAGACGCGCGACGGCCATGAGCTCGACGTCCCGGGCATCGTGCCCAAGCTGATGGGCACGCCCGGCGCCGTGCGCCGCGCTGCGCCGCGACTGGGCGGCGACACCGACGAGGTGCTGCGCGAGATCGGCCTCACCGCCGAACAGATCGCCGCGCTCCGCGACCGCAAGATCGTCTCCTGAAGGCCTCGTGATGACTGCTTCCTCTTCTGCTTCCGCAACCGCATCCGCGTCCTCCGGGCCTCCCTCCACGGCTGGTGCGGCAGCGCGCGTGCCGTCCGACGTCTGGACCGGCGCCGGCCGGCGCATCTTCATGCAGGACGTCGGCACCCGCGACGGCCTGCAGGCCGAGACGACCTTCGTGCCGACCGCCGACAAGATCGCGCTGGTCGATGCGCTGTCGGAGGCCGGTCTCGCCAAGGTCGAGGTGACCGCCTTCGTCTCGCCGAAGGCGATCCCCGTGCTGGCCGACGCGTCCGAGGTGATGGCCGGCATCACCCGCAAGCCGGGGGTGATCTACACGGTGCTGGTCCCCAACGTCCGCGGCGCCGAGCGCGCCATCGAGGCCCGCGCCGACGAGCTCAACCTGGTGATGTCCGCCAGCGAGAGCCACAACCTGTCCAACCTGCGGATGACGCGCGAGCAGTCCTTCGCCGGCCTGGCCGAGGTCGCCGCGATGGCGCACCAGGCGGGCATCGCGGTGAACGTCTCGCTGTCGTGCTCGTTCGGCTGCCCGATGGAGGGCGACGTGCCGTTCGAGACGGTGCTCGGCTGGTGCGGGCACTTCCTGGAGGACCTCGGCGCGCGCGGCGTCACGCTGTGCGACACCACCGGCATGGCCTATCCGACGCAGGTCGTCGCGCTGGTGCGCGCCTTCCGCGAGCGCTGGCCCGAAGCGCAGTTGACGCTGCACTTCCACAACACGCGCGGCATGGGCCTGGCCAACGTGATCGCCGCGATCGACGCGGGCGCGGACCGCTTCGACGCGTCGCTGGGCGGCATCGGCGGCTGTCCCTACGCGCCGGGCGCGACCGGCAACGTCTGCACCGAGGAGATCGTCCATGCCCTGCAGTGCATGGGCTGCGACACCGGCGTCGACCTCGAGCGCCTGATCGCCGCGGCGAAGCGCCTGCCGCCACTCATCGGCCATGCGGTGCCGAGCCAGATCGTCAGCGCCGGCCGCCGGCTGGACCTGCATCCGCGCCCGCGCGACTTCGACGCGATCCGCGAGCGTGCGCTGGCCCGCGACGCTTGAGAGCCCGTCCGCCGGCCTGCCCTCAAGACCTGTCCAGCACGACGTTCCCGAACGACCTTTCCGCTTCACCACTAACGACAACGCCGCCCCGAGCGGCTTTCCTGGAGACAAGACCATGAACCGAATCCGCCGCCGCCTCGCCATGAGCGCCCCTGCCGCCGCGCTGATCGCGACTGCCGTCGCCGCGCTGGCCCCGATGACCGCCGCACAGGCGCAGTCGTATCCGAACAAGCCGATCACGATGCTGGTCGGCGCCGCGCCCGGCGGCACCACCGACATCGCCGCGCGCATGCTGGCCGAGCCGCTGGGCAAGGCGCTGGGCCAGACCGTCGTGGTGGACAACCGCTCCGGCGCGAGCGGCGCGCTGGCTGCCGTCGCGACCAAGCGCGCGGAGCCGGACGGCTACACGATCCTGATGCAGTACTCCGGGTACCACGTGATCACGCCGCACATCCAGAAGGGCGCGTGGGAGCTGAAGGACCTGCGTCCCGTGGCCAACGTGCTGACCGCGCCGCAGCTGATCGTCCTGCGCGAGGGCGTGCCCGCGAAGACCACCGCCGAGCTGATCGCCTACGCGAAGAAGAACCCCGGCAAGCTGTCGTTCGCGTCCTCGGGCAACGGCTCGTTGCAGCACGTCACCGGCGTGATGCTGGAGCAGCAGGCGGGCATCCAGATGATCCACGTCCCGTACAAGGGCACGGGCCCCGCGCTGCAGGATCTGCTGGGCGGCCAGGTCGACCTGACCTTCGGCACGCCGCCGCCGTTCATGCCCTTCATCGCGGCCGGCAAGCTGCGCGCGGTTGCGGTGACGGGCAAGGAACGCCTGTCCTCGCTGCCGGACGTGCCGACGGCCACGCAGGCCGGTCTGCCGAACCTGGATGCGGGCTCGTGGTTCGCGGTGTTCGCGCCGGCCAAGGTGCCGCAGGCGGTGGTGGACCGCCTGACCACCGAGATCCAGAAGATCATGGCCACGCCCGAGTTCAAGAAGAAGGCCGCGGAGCTCGGCGCCACCGCGGACTACATGAACCCGCAGCAGCTGCAGGCGCATTCGGACGCGGAGTTCCTGCGCTGGGGCAAGGTGATCTCCTCGGCGAAGATCCAGGCGGACTGAGCCGCCATCGCCGCCGCCATGGGCGGGTGGCCCGCGGCGGCGGCAGTCCCCACGGCCTCAGCCGTGCTGCGGCGCGAGCAGCGCGGAGGATGACGTCCGCGTCGGGAGGGTCGGGTCTGAAGTCATGGGACGTCCATCGGCGGGCATGCCGGCGCTGAAGGCGCTCAGCTCGGCCGCCCGCAATGCGAAGGGCGGCGTGGGATCGCCCCGCCGCCGGGACTTGGGCTCCAGATACCCGTCGATCTCGATCAGCCGCCGCAGGTCCTCCTTGAACAGCGCCAGCGCTTCGGCGTTGGCGTCGTAGCGCTCGTTGACGCCGCCCCTGTCGACGCCACGCGGGTCGTCGCCGACATCGATCACGATGTCCACGCCGGCATGGCGCAGACGGAACGCGAAGTCGCGCGACAGCGCCGGGGTGTCGCCCAGGTTCACCCACGATCGGCCGCCTTTCGTCAGCTCGGTGGCAAAGCCTTCCACGGCGGCGAGCAGCGCCTTGCGCTCGGCGCACAACGGAGCGCCTCGATCCGACGGCCGCGCCATCCGCGCATCGGCCGTGGACGACCTGTCTACGTCGCCTTCGAGGTCGCTGTCGCCGTTGCCGTCGCTGTTCCGGTCGATCGTCGTCATCCGGATCCACTGCCCTGCCGGATCGGAGCCGGGGCGGGTCGTGGCGTTCGTGGGGAGGTGCGCGGGGCCGTGGATCCACAGCGTCCGGCCGGCTTGCAGGACGGCATGACCGCTCTGCAGGTCGACGTAGCCGCCGAGCGGGATGCGCGGCCCGATGTCCGTCGACGCACCGTGCTGCTGGAGATGCGGCACGGCGGACGTCTGACCGTTACGCGAGGTCGCGCCGGCGGCATCGACCTGTGCCGTCAGCAGCACCTGGCCCTCGCCGTCTTGCGGCAGGACCAGCGCGGTCAATCCGCCTTTCATCAGGTCCTTGCCCAGCGCATCGAGGTGGACGCGCACCTCCGCCACCGGATCGACGTCGTAGGGCTCATAACCGAGATCGACCACCAGCGCGGCGCGCCGTCGCCGCAGGTCCAGACTCACGCTCAGTTCCGGCTGCTTCGGATCCACCACACGCACCGGGCCGCCCGGCATCGCGTCGAACCGGATCGTCTGCCCGTTGAGCCGGAAACCGATGCCGGCGCCTTCGCCTTCTCCGCCGACTTTGCCGCCGCCGTCGAGGAACTCGAAGGACTTGCCGCCGGCGGTCAAGGCGCCATCGAGCATGAAGGTCCACGATTCACCCGATCGCGCCGACGGGACGATGTTCACCGGGTTGCGCACGGTGCCGGCGCCCGGCAGGACCAGCACGACCTGACCCCCGCCGCCGATCAACCGGTAGTCCGTCGACGACTGATCCAGCGGGCGGATCTCGCGATCCGGCTCGCCGTCGTGGTTCCGGAAAGTGAAGCGCGCGTCGTCGAGGCCGGCGCGGCTCGGCAGCACGAGCACGCGCGGCTGGTGGTCGAGCACGACCGACAGCGTGCTGTTCCGATAGCGGTAGCGCCAGACGTCGGCCGACTTGGCCATGCTGCCGGAGGTGACGTAATCGCCGACGAACCGTCCGCCGCTGCGGCGCTCCATCCGGTCCAGCCGCGCGTCGCCGAGGACGGAGAAGTCGCCGCCGGCCCGGCTGTTGGAATACAGCTCGAAGTCGATGTCGACCGCGGGGCTGGTGGCGAGGATCAGGAGGCGGGAGGGATCCTGCTGCTCCGGGGTGAGCGCGGTCACCGGGCGGATCGCGCGCCCCTGCTTCCACAGCAGGGACCACAGGTCCAGGTCCATGCCGTCGCGGGACTTGGCCGCCTGGACGTCGGACCCGTCGTTGATCTTCCACTCGTGCGGATGTCCGGCGGAGGTGTAGAGACCCGACAGGCGGAGCGATGTCTCGCCGATCGTGGCGTCGCCGAAGCCGACCTCGCCGTTGAGGAAATCGATGCGGTCCACCGGCGCCCAGCCGGTGACGGCGAGGAACTGGTGATCGTCGCCGCCGCTGCCGCCGATGCCCGCACCAGTGCCGATGCGAGTGCCGATGCCACGGCCAGGAGGCATCAGCCGGAGCGGTGCGTCGTATCCCTCGTCGATCTTGCGCAGCGGCTGCAGGTTGAAGATGAGGCGTTCTTCCTCCTGCGCGACGGCGAGCGCCAGGCCTGTGACGCCGATCGCGATGCCCGCGAGCGGCACCGCCAGTTCCCGCATGCCGGCGGCCAGCGTCGTGAAGCCGGCCAGCGCGGCGATGGCGCTTCCACCCAGGAGGCCCAGTCCAGCAATGTCGAAGCCGAGCTGCGTGCCGGCGACGCCGATCGCGCTCGATCGTCCCGAGGCGATCGCGTCGACGAGGCCCTTGATGTCCAGGCCGACGACGCCGGCCTGCAGCAGCGAGCCCAGACCGCGCAGGCCCTCTGCGAGCAATCCCGCGGTCCGTGTGAGGCCCGAGACGACGGCGGTATCGGTGCTCTGCATCGTCGCGCGGATGGCCCCCGCCAGCGTCACCGCATCCGCCCCCAGGAAGGCGGCGCCCTGCGTCATGCCGAGGTAGGCGACCGCCGTCTGGTAGGGCGAGCCCGCCGCGGAGGTCCTCGAGAGCTGGCTCAGCGCCAGCGCGAGCAGTCCGGCGTTGAGGCCGTCGGGCGCCTGGGTGTCGAGCATCGAGGACAACTGCCGCAGGTAGAGGTCCACGAGTCCCGCCTCGCCCGTATCGTCGAGCGCCGTGATCGCGATCGCGCCCGTCGTCTCGTCGAGGAAGTGCAGCGCCGCCGGATCGGCGTCGGACGGCACGGGCAGCAGATGATGGCGAGCGGAGGGCCGCACGCGGTCGACGATCCGGCCGGCCGCGCCGAGGATGACGCAGTACGCCGAGCCGAGCGACGACGCCTCCCGATAGACCGTGTCCGCCGGTCGCTGGCCCGGCGCGGCGGGGTACTTGTCGTGGCGCGCGATCCGGCCGGTCGCCGGATCGCGCTGGTAGATCCAGGTCTTGCCCGGCGCATGGCGTTCTTCGGCGGCACCGAGGTAGCGGAGCGTAATGCGGACCGTGTCCGGCCGCAGCAGCGGCGCCATGAGCCAGTCCCACCGGTTCAGAACGAAGCCCAGTACCTCCGAGTAGGCCGTCACCTGCGCGTCGCCGGCCAGCAGGCCCTGCTCGACACCGGCCTCGATGAAGCGCTCGGCGAACGAGCCGGGGGCCGCACGGCTGACGAGCGCGCAGGATCGCAGGGTGACCCGGCTCGCGGTCCGGGCGATGCCCAGGTCGTGCAACGCCGACTTCACCCGGGCGACGAGCGCCGCGGGTGAGTAGTGCTCGAGTTCGGTCGCCCCGGTGTCGCTCAGGCTGTCGTGGCCTTCGATCTCGAGCTTCACGCGGGTGTCCGGCGTGAGACGCGACAGCAGCGCTTCCCCGCCGACGATGCGCTGATGGCCGTGTCGATCGACCTGGATCCAGACGGCCTCGTCCGGATAGCGGTAGCGCTCGAGCGCCAGATTCGCACTGTCCGGGCTCATCTGGAGGAACAGGCGCAGTTGCCGGACCTCCGTCGCGCGGACGCGCGGCTCGAAGAACCGGTAGCCGCCGCCGTCCCACCACTGGGCGATGGTCGAGTGCGTGCCCGGCCGCTCGATGACGGTGGTCACGCTCCGCGCCTCCTTGATGGCCTCGAGGTCCGGGAGCCACATGCCGCGGCGGGACCGGGCGGCGACAGGCAGGTCGCCGACCCGGATGTCATCGCCCTTGAGCGTGACCTGGAACCGGTTCGTGACGCCGTCCTGGAACAGGCGGACCAGCACGAAATCGCGGAGCAGCCGGAACTGCCGGTCCTGCCGGGCGATGTCCTCCGCCGACGCGGTGGCCGGCAGCGGATCGACGTGCAGGGTCGCCTTGGATCCGCGGCGATCGGGCTGGAACTCCCAGGTCCCGCGCTCGCGGTCCGAAGGCGTGGGGGCGATCTCCAGCATGCTCGACACGCTCCAGGGCGGCGGGGGCGCGGGGGCGTCCTCCTGGACGGGCCGGTCCGTGCCGCCGGTCTGCAGCGCCCTGATGAGCGCGCGATCCTCCGGCGTTCGTTGCTGCGGCTGCACCGTCCCGGGAGAAATGAACCGCGGTGCGGGCGCCAAGCCTCGTTGCGCGAGCCTGTCCTGCGCCGCGACGACGTCGCGGACCGCTTCGAAGGCCTCCGACTGTTGCGGCGCCTCCGCGCGCCACAGCGTGCGCGCGTGTGCGAGGGCCACCTTGAGCGGCTGCTCGCAGAGCAGCGCCTTCAGTGCCTGGACGCGGGCCTTCACGCCCGCCGTGGCGTACTCAGGACTGACGGACCGCGCCGAGGCCACGGCCAGGCTGAGCAGTTTCAGCAGCAGGCCTTCGGACAGCGGCAGCACCACCTCCGTGGCCTTGACCGGCGCGAGCGCGAGGGTGTTGTCGGAGCGGTAGCGGCACAGATGGACCGGGTCCTCCGGCTCCTGCCCCAGCCGAAGGTTGCTGCTTAGCGCATGCGCCGCGTCGGGAAGACCGGAGAAATCGGCCGTGCGTACCGCCGTCATGATCGACGCGACGATGGGCGACAGCATCGATGTCCACATGCCCTGCAGTTGCGCGGGCGAGAGGACCGTCTTCCGAGGCAGTGCCCGCATGACGAAGTCCACCGCCCACGCCGTGAGCGCGTCCTTCGTGCCGTCGGCGAAGCGGACCTCGTCGGCGGGCGATCCGCCCGCGCGCGATGGAAGTTCCCGCGTGAAGAGCATCAGCAGGCCGGTATGCAGCGCCAGCGCCCCATCGGTCCGGGATCGCTCCACCGATTCCAGGCGCGTCAGGTTGTCGGCGAGGGCGGGGTTGAAGGCGGGCATGGTGCATCCGGCAGCGGAGGGACCTCCTCAGTGGCTCGGCGCGCGTGCCAGGTCTTGCCTCGACCGCTCGACAACCGCCGCGGCCATCGGCCCTCGGTTGTCGACCCCGCAGACTTCAGATCGCCACCAGCCCCCGGATTTCCGGCGTCTGCATGTCCGCATTGTTCCCCCGCGCGATGACGCTGCCGCGTTCGAGTACGAGGAACTCGTCGGCCAGTTCCGCCGCGAAGTCGTAGTACTGCTCGCACAGCAGGATGGCGACCGGGTGGCCGTCGAGGCCCTCGTCGGCCAGGCGCCGGATGACGCGGCCGATGTCCTTGATGATGCTGGGCTGGATGCCTTCGGTGGGCTCGTCCAGGATCAGCAGCTTCGGGGACGCAGCCATCGCCCGCGCGATCGCGAGCTGCTGCTGCTGGCCGCCGGACAGGTCGCCGCCGCGCCGCTTGAGCATCTGCTTGAGCACCGGGAACAGCGCGTACAGGTGCTCCGGGATCGCCGTGCCGCCGGGCTTGCTCGCCAGGCCCATGCGCAGGTTCTCCTCGACGGTCAGGCGGGCGAAGATCTCCCGCCCCTGCGGCACGTAGCCGATGCCGGCCCGTGCGCGCTGGTACGGCGTCGCGCGCGTGATGTCCGCGCCTGCCAGCGTGACGCTGCCCGCGCGGATCGGGATCAGGCCCATCAGGCTCTTCAGCAGACTCGTCTTGCCGACGCCGTTGCGCCCGAGGAGCACGGTGATCCGTCCCGGCGACGCGCTCACCGACACGTCGCGCAGGATGTGCGAGCCGCCGTAGTACTGCTGGATGCCGATGGCTTCGAGCATCGGTGCGATCGTCGTCGTGGCGCCGTTCGAGCCGGGCCGGTCCTGAAGTTCAACGGCCAAGGTACACCTCGATCACACGTTCATCGGCTTGCACCTGTGCGAGCGTGCCTTCGGCCAGCACCGATCCTTCGGCCAGCACGGTGACCTTCTCCGCGATACGGTCGACGAAGCCCATGTCGTGCTCGACGACGATGATGCTGTGCCTGCCCTTCAGCGTCAGGATCAGCTCCGCGGTGCGTTCGGTCTCCTGGTCGGTCATGCCGGCCACCGGCTCGTCGAGCAGCAGCAGCTTCGGATCCTGCACGAGGAGCATGCCGATCTCCAGCCACTGCTTCTGCCCGTGGCTCAGCAGCCCCGCCGCGCGCGTCATCTGGTCCTGCAGGCGGATCAGCGTCAGCACCTCCGCCAGCCGGTCCTTCTGCGCGCCGCTGAGCACGCCCCACAACGACGCCCGCAACGCACGCGATCCTTGCAGCGCGAGCTCGAGGTTCTCGTAGACGGTGAGGGCCTCGAACACCGTCGGGCGCTGGAACTTGCGGCCGATGCCCAGCTGCGCGATCTCGGCCTCGCTGTGGCGCAGCAGGTTGATGGTGCCGCCGAAGAACACCGTGCCGCTGTCGGGCCGGGTCTTGCCGGTGATGATGTCCATCATCGTGGTCTTGCCCGCGCCGTTGGGGCCGATGATGCAGCGCAGCTCGCCGGGCGCGATGTCGATGGACAGGCCGTTGATTGCGCGGAAGCCGTCGAAGCTGACGAACACGTCCTCCAGGTACAGGATGCGCCCGTGCGCCAGGTCCAGCTGGCCCGGCAGCACGACGCGGCCGTAGCCGGGACCGCTGGCGGCGCGCAGCCGTTCCTCGCCTTGTTCGAGCAGGTCGGGACTCATGCCTGGGTCTCCACGTTCTTTCCGACGTCTTTTCCGCCGAGCTTGCGCTTCACCAGCCCCGCGATGCCGTCCGGCATGAACAGCGTGACCGCGATGAACAGCGCGCCCAGCAAGTACAGCCAGTACTCCGGCGCGAACTGCGTGAGCCAGCTCTTCGCGCCGTTGACCGCGAAGGCGCCGACGATCGGCCCCACCAGCGTGCCGCGCCCGCCGACCGCCGCCCAGATGGCGATCTCGATCGAGTTGGCGACGCTCATCTCGCCGGGGTTGATGATGCCGACCTGCGGCACGTACAGCGCGCCCGCCAGTCCGCAGATCAGCGCCGACAGCACCCATGCGGCCAGCTTGTAGGGCAGCGGGGAATAGCCGCAGAACATCAGCCGCGACTCCGCGTCCCGCACGGCGCTGAGCACGCGACCGAACTTCGCGCGCGTCAGCCAGCGCAGGCCGAGGTAGCAGCCGACCAGCGCCACGGCGCTCAGTACGAACAGCGTCATCCGCATGCCCGGCGTCGTGATCGACAGTCCCAGCAGCCGCTTGAAGTCGGTGAAGCCGTTGTTGCCGCCGAAGCCGCTCTCGTTGCGGAAGAAGAACAGCATCGCGGCGTAGGTCATCGCCTGCGTGATGATCGAGAAGTACACGCCCTTGATGCGCGAGCGGAAGGCGAAGAAGCCGAAGAGGAAGGCGATGCCGCCCGGCACCAGCAGCACGAGGAGCATCGTCGCGAGGAAGCTGTCGCTGAAGGTCCAGTGCCAGGGCAGCGCCTTCCAGTCGAGGAAGACCATGAAGTCCGGCAGCGTGCTGCGGTATTGGCCGTCGGTGCCGATCTGGCGCATCAGGTACATGCCCATCGCGTAGCCGCCGAGCGCGAAGTACAGGCCGTGGCCCAGCGACAGGATCCCGGCGAAACCCCAGATCAGGTCCATCGCCAGCGCGCACATCGCGTAGCAGCAGAACTTGCCGAGCAGGCTGATCCAGTAGCCGTCGACATGCAGCGGATGGCCGGCGGGCACCAGCAGGTTCAGCGAGGGCAGCAGCACGCAGGCGATGGTCAGCGCCGCCAGCACGGCGACCCAGCCGGCGCGGCTGAGCAGGGCGGGGCGCTGCGGCAGCAGCATCGGAGAAATCGCGGTCATGAGGGGATCCCTGCGCATTCAGACTCCTGCGCGCGGCCCTTGACCGCGAACAGGCCCTGCGGCCGCTTCTGGATGAAGACGATGATGAACAGCAGCACGGCGATCTTGGCGAGCACCGCGCCGACGACGCCTTCGAGCGCCTTGTTGGCCAGGCCCAGTCCGAGCGCCGCGAGCACCGTGCCGGCGAGCTGGCCGACCCCGCCCAGCACGACGACCATGAAGGCGTCGACGATGTAGCTCTGTCCGAGGTCCGGGCCGACGTTGCCGACCTGGCTGAGCGCGCAGCCCGCCAGCCCCGCGAGACCGGAGCCCAGTGCGAAGGCGTAGGTGTCCACGCGCGCGGTCGGCACGCCCATGCAGGAGGCGATCGGGCGGTTCTGCGTGACGGCGCGGACGAACAGACCGAGCCGCGTGCGCGCGATCAGCAGCGACATGCCGCCGAGCACGACCAGCGAGAAGACGATGATCACGAGCCGGTTCGCCGGCAGCGCGAGACCGGGCATGACACTGGGCATGAGGGCGAGCGAGCCGCCCATCCACGACGGGCTTTCCACCGCGACGTTCTGCGCGCCGAAGAGCGAGCGCACCGCCTGCATGAGCACGAGGCTCAGGCCCCAGGTGGCGAGCAGCGTCTCCAGCGGCCGGCCGTAGAGCCAGCGGATGACGGTGCGTTCCAGCGCCGCGCCGACCAGGGCCGACGCGAGGAAGGCGGCCGGCATCGCGACGATCAGGTAGGCGTCGAACCAGCCCGGCAGCCACTGGCGAAAGGCGACCTGGACGAGATAGGTGGCGTAGGCGCCGATCATCATCAGCTCGCCGTGCGCCATGTTGATGACGCCCATCAGGCCGTAGGTGATGGCGAGGCCCAGCGCGACCAGCAGCAGGATGCTGGCCAGGCTGATGCCGGTGAACAGCGCGCCCAGGCGTTCGCCCCAGGCGAGCGTGTCCTCGACCTCGCGCAGCGAGCGCTGCAGCGCGCGCTTGACGTCGGGGTCCTGTTCGTCGGACAGGCGTTGGTTGAGCAGCAGCCGCGTTTCGGGGCTGTGCGATTCGCCGAGCAGCTTCGCGGCGGCGAGGCGCTTGGTCGCGTCGGGGCTCGCGGCCAGCGCGGCGGCGCGGGCGAGCTTCAGGGCGTCGAGGACGGTGGCGTCCTGCTCCTTCGCGATGGCGGTCTCCAGCAGCGCGACGCGGGCGTCGTCGCCACCGGCGTCCATCAGCGCCTTGGCGGCGGCGAGGCGCTCGATCTTGTCCGCGCTCGACAGATGGAGCGCGGCGAGCGCGCCGTCGAGTTCGCCGCGCAGCCGGTTGTTGAGCATCACGTCCTCGAGCGAGGACTGCGCGTCCGGCGACAGCGTCACCGCCGCGCCGGTGGCGGCGTCGACGACGCCGGCCTCGGTCGTGATCAGCACGCGCTGATCGGGGCCGAGCTTCACGCGTTCGTCGGACAGCGCCTGCAGCAGCACCGCGGTGCGCTCGTCCGGCGCCGCGACGAGCTTGCCGAGCGCGGCGATGCGGTCATCGGTCTCGCCCTGCGCCACGGACAGCGCCTGCGGCTGCGTCAGCGCCTGCGCTGTCGACGCGAGGCTGCCGATCGCCAGCAGGCATCCGAGGAGCAGGGCGCGCCGCATCACTTCTTCGCCGGCTCGTCAGGCTTGCCTTCGTTCCCGGCGATGTACGGGCTCCACGGCTTGGCCTTCACCGGCGCGGGTGTCTTCCACACGACGTTGAACTGTCCGTCCGCGCGGATCTCGCCGATGAACACCGACTTGTGGAGGTGATGGTTCTTCTCGTCCATCTTGGACGTGATGCCCGACGGCGCGCTGAAGGTCTGGCCGGCCATCGCCGCGATCACCTTGTCGGTGTCGGTCGACTTGGCCTTCTCCACCGCCTGCTTCCACATGTTGATGCCGATGTAGGTGGCCTCCATCGGGTCGTTGGTCAGCGGCTTGTCCTTGTGGCCGGGCAGGTTCTTGGCCTTCGCATACGTCGACCACTTCTTGATGAACGCATCGTTCGTCGGGTTCTTGATCGACATGAAGTAGTTCCACGCCGCCAGGTGACCGACCAGCGGCTTGGTGTCCACGCCGCGCAGCTCTTCCTCGCCGACCGAGAACGCCACCACCGGCACGTCCTTGGCCTTCAGCCCGGCGTTGCCCAGCTCCTTGTAGAACGGCACGTTGGAATCGCCGTTGATCGTCGACACCACCGCCGTCTTCCCGCCGGCCGAGAACTTCTTGATGTCCGCGACGATGGTCTGGTAGTCGCTGTGGCCGAAGGGGGTGTACTTCTCGTCGATGTCGCTGTCCTTCACGCCCTTGCTCTTCAGGTAGGCGCGCAGGATCTTGTTGGTGGTGCGGGGGTAGACGTAGTCGGTGCCCAGCAGCACCCAGCGCTTGGCGCCGCCGCCGTCCTTGCTCATCAGGTAGTCGACCGCGGGGATGGCCTGCTGGTTGGGCGCGGCGCCGGTGTAGAACACGTTCTTGCTGAGTTCCTCGCCCTCGTACTGCACGGGGTAGAAGAGCAGGCCGTTGAGTTCCTCGACCACCGGCAGCACCGACTTGCGCGACACCGAGGTCCAGCAGCCGAAGATCACCGCGACCTTGTCCTGGGTCAGCAGCTGGCGGGTCTTCTCGGCGAAGAGCGGCCAGTTGGAGGCCGGGTCGACGATCACCGGCTCCAGCTTCTTGCCCAGCACGCCGCCCTTGGCGTTGATCTCGTCGATGGCCATCAGGACGGTGTCCTTGAGCACGGTCTCCGAGATCGCCATCGTGCCCGACAGGCTGTGCAGCACGCCGACCTTGATGGTGTCGGCGGCGAAGGCGGGCAGGGCGGCGAGGTTCAGGCCGGTCAGCGCGCCGGCGACGGCCAGGGTCTTGAGCGCGTGGCGACGTTGCGGGCGCGGGGATTTCGGATGCGAGGACATGGGGAGCTCCGGTGGATGAAGGAAGACTTCGACGGACTTCGCAGGACTTCGGGAAGTGACCGGATGCTAGGAAGGAGGGGACGCGGGGCATATACGGCACATGGCGTACATCCGAGAGAATGGGCGCATGCAAGCCCATTTCCACAACGACCGCGTGTTCACCGTGCCGGGTTTCCTCTCCCCGGAGGAATGCACCGAGGTGATCGCGCTGGCGGAGCAGAGCGGCTTCGAGGCCGCGACGGTGCGGCTGGAAGCGGGGCAGCAGCTGCTGGCCCACATCCGCAACAACGAGCGGACGATGGCGGCGAGCGCCGCCTGGGTCGAACGGCTGTGGGGACGCTTGCGGCAGCTGCCGCTGCCGGAGCTCGACGGCTCGCGCGCGGTGGGCCTGCCGCGGGAGCTGCGCTTCTACAAGTACTCGGCGGGCCAGCGCTTCCGGATGCACAAGGACGGGCCGTGGCGCGAGGACGGCCTGGTGAGCCGGCTGAGCTTCCTGGTCTACCTGAACGAAGGCTTCGAGGGCGGCGAGACGGGCTTCCGCGACTTCGCCGTGCGGCCCCGGACCGGTGGCGCGCTGGTCTTCGTGCACGACACCTGGCACGAGGGCTCGCCGGTGACCTCGGGCACCAAGTACGTGCTGCGCTCGGACGTGATGTACGCGCCGGTGGTCGATGTCCCGGATTCGCGCTTCGATTCGAAGTTCGACTCCGGCTTCGACTCACGGTTCTGAGGCGCGTGCGATTCGACCCTCGGCGGTGGTGACCGCTCGTAACACCTCGAAGAAGTGTGCGTGCACCGGCGGCGCTGTCATGCCGTTGATGCAACATGCTGCCCCTTCCCGGGACGAGGTCGTGACCTCGGGGAATGGGGCTCAAGAAGAACTCCGAACAACAGGAAAGAACCAGGAGGTACCGCGATGACGATGACTGCAATGACGATGACGGCCCCGCGGCCGGGCGCGATGGTCCGGATGGCCAAGGCGATGCTGGCGGCGCTGATGCTGCTGGTGGCGATGCTGACGGGCACGTCGGCCTGGGCGGCGCGCGACGACGGCCAGTGGCAGATCCTGAACGCGCGCTACGGCACGGCGCAGCGCAACATGGACGTGACCGACCGGCTGCGCGACCTGGCGCGGCGCGACGACCGCGTGCGGGTGAGCAACGAGCTGTTCGGCAACGATCCGGCCTACGGTCAGACGAAGACGCTGCGCATCTACGCGCGCAACCGCAACGGCGACAACCGCACCTTCGAATTCCGCGAGGGCAGCGTCATCGACGGCAATGACTTCACCGGCTGGCGCGGCGGCGAATGGGGCCAGGGCGGCGGCAACGGCAACTGGGAAGGCGGAGGCGGCGGCCGCGACGACGGCGCCTACGCGATCCTGGGCGCGCGCTACGGCGTTCCCGAAGCCAGCATCGACGTGACCCCCCGCCTGCGCGAGCTGGCGCGCCGCGACGCGAAGGTGCGGGTGACCAACGACCTGTTCCGCGACGATCCGGCGGTGGGCCGCACGAAGGTGCTGCGCATCTATGCCCGCGACCGCAGCGGCCAGGTGAAGACTTTCGACTACCGCGAAGGCTCGTGGATCGACGGCGGCCAGTTCACCGGCTGGGGCCGCGGCGACTGGGGGCAGGGCGGCTGGAACGGCGGCTGGGACGGCCGTCCGGGCAGCCCGACCAACCCTGGCGGCTACAACCCCGGCGGCCAGGGTCCGTCCGCGGACCAGCGCCTGACCATCGTGCGCGCCACCTACGGCAAGGGGATCCGCATGTTCGACGTGACGGATCGCCTGCGCGGCAACATCCGTGGTGGCGTGCTCGACGTGCGGGTCGACAACGACCTGTTCGGCGCCGATCCGGCCAGCGGCGAGACCAAGACGCTGCGCGTGACCTTCACGGTGGGCCGCGGCAGGGAGCAGACGCGGGAAGTGCGTGAGGGCGACCGGATCCGGCTGCCTTGAGGGCTTGATGACGCGCTGCCTTGTCGGCGAGCGTAAATCGATGTCGGATTTGACGAGGGCCCCGCAAGGGGCCCTTTTCACTGCTTGTGAGAAAATCTGAAAATGTGGCAGAGTGCCACAACTGAGTGCAACTTCCCACGAGGCAGTCATGAGTTCGAATTCGATCCGGATCAGCAACCAGCTCTTCAGGGACGCTCAAGAGACTGGCGAGTACGTGGCCCGCTCCGCGGCGCAGCAGGTGGAGTTCTGGGCGCGTATCGGGCAGGCCTTGGAGGTCTCCGGTGTCCGCTCGCAACTGCTGTTGGAACTGCTGCGCGGCGATCACGGCACGCAGGCCACGGCTCGTGTCGAGGACGATCTGCGTGCGGCCAAACAACTCGAACAGACGCGCGACATCGAAGCGGTCAAATCCGGGAAGTCGAAACCTGCTGACTTGATCTGGTTCACCGAGGAGCGGGCCAAGAATGCGAAGGCTCTGGACTCTCCCTACTGACCATGACGACGCGCCCGCAGTTGCCCGACGATGAAGCTCCGTTGGAGGGGCCTTTGCTGGACCGGGTGCTCACCAGCCTGCCGGTCGGCGTGATCCTGGTGGGCGGACAGGCGCTGGGCTTCTGGATGAAGCGCTTTGGCCTGTCGACGGACGGCGCGGCCGTCACTGCGGATGCGGACGTGATCGGTGGCGTCGCGGATGCGAATGAAATGGCCAGGCGCCTCGGTGCCCGCGTGCAGCTGCCCAAGAAGACCGCGCGGACATCACTGGTCGCTCAGGTGCGGATTCCGGCACCCGCGATGAAGGAAGGCAATGTCGATGTGCTGCACATGCTCTTCGCCAGCGGCGGCTTGCAGAAATGCGGCGTGTTCACCCGGCGGGTCATTGCGGGATGTCTGACCTTTGAACTCGGGGACGGGCAGATCCTGCGCGTGATGAGTCCTTTTGACGTGCTCGAATCGCGCGTCCACAATCTTGCGGGATTGCGCGACAGCAAGGGTGAACACGTTGAGACCCAGACCAGATGGGCCGTGCAGGTTGCGAAAGCGGCGCTGTTCTCCCAGGCTGGCGGAAGTGCCGAATTCGCCGCCCGCCTCGGGGCAGCGATCCAACGGATCTTTCAACTGGCAAAGAGCTCACCGGGACGTCGGGCGTACCGGCAGTACGGCATCGATGTGCTCGACGCCATCGACGCCGACCTGCTGCAGGCCATGGTGCCGTCCTGCGCGCCGCAACTTGTTCCGGTCCGGGAACTCCAGATGGAGCGGGACACCGTCCACCCTTGATTCCGAGGTGTCGGGCGCCGGAGGAGGGCGCTCGCGGAGATCGGTCAGAACATCGTCGACCGATGCGCGCCGAAGCCGGCCATCGCGCCGTCGGACACGGCGAGCGTGACGCTGCCGGCCGCGCGGGCCGCGTCGCCGCAGGCGAAGACGTGGGGCACGGTGGTGTCCTGCATGGCACCGACCTTGATGAAGGGACCCATCGGGCCGTCTTCCATCGCGCAGCCGAGTTGCGCGGCGATCGTGCTCGACGGCGTCGTGCGCGGCTGGGTGAAGAGGCCGTCCATCGTCAGCGTCCGGCCGTCCTGCAACACGACGTCGGCGAAGCCGTCGATGCGGGCGATCGGCGTGGGCTCGACGCGGGTGCCGCGGCGGGCGAACTCGTCGAGATCGTCGGCGCTGGGTTCGTAGGCGCCGTTCAGGAACAGCGTCGGCACGCCCCAGTCCGGCAGCATCATCGCGTGGTGCTGCGCCAGCGGCGACGCGGCGACGATGCCGATGCGGCCCTGGTCCAGCTCGTAGCCGTGGCAGTACGGGCAATGGAAGACGCTGCGCCCCCAGCGCTCCGCAAGACCTGGCACTGGCGGCAGTTCATCGCGGACGCCGGTGGCGAGGATCAACCGCCCGGCGCTGACCGCGACATCGCCGACGCGGAACTCCAGGCGGCCGTCCGGTGCCACGCGTCCGTCGTCGGCGAGTCCGGCCATCCACTGCACGGTCGGATAGAGCCGCAACTGACGGCGCGCTTCCTCGGCGATCGCACCGGGCGCGCGGCCGTCCTGCGTCAGGAAGCCATGCGCCTCGCCGTCGTGGTCGTCGACGCACTGGTTGCGCCGTTTCCCCGCGTCGACCACGAGCACCTGGCGCCGCGCGCGGGCCAACTGCAGGGCGGCGGCCATGCCGGCATAGCTGCCGCCGATGACGGCGAAATCAATCTTCATGGTGATGCTCCTCGAGTCGATGGGGCGCGTGGCCGAGCTCGACCATGCGCTGGTGGAAGTCGCGGGACAGCGTGGCCAGCGTCACCGACCCGAGCCGCTTCAGCAGGAGCGCTTCCGCTTCCTGCACGGCGTTGCCGAGCGCGTCGTTGACGGCGCGGGCGACGAGGCATTCCGGGTGCTCCTCGCGGAAGCCGAGCGACACGAGCGCCGGACCGCCGAGCGCCTCATGCACGTCGCGCAGGGTGATGCGATCGAGCGGGCACGACAGCACCCACCCGCCGCCGTGGCCCTTCGCGGACGCGACGAAACCTGCCTCACGCAGGCCGCCCATGAGACGGCGCAGCACGACCGGGTTGGTCCGCATCGCGGCGGCGAGCGACTCGGACGTGGACGGGCCCTCGCCCTCGGCCATGTGCAGCAGCACGTGGAGGACGTCGGACAGCTGGCTGTTGGATTTCATGCAACATTATGAGTTGCATGATTGAAACCTTGCCGTCGCCAGGGTCGAATCCTGGAGACGGAGGGGCCGGTCAGGACCCCAACTGCTCCCGCCACTGCGCCGGCGTCCTTCCCTCCCACCGCCGGAACGCGCGCTGGAACGAATTGGCCTCTTCGAAGCCAAGGAAGAACGCGATCTCGCCGGGCGTGAACGCCGTGTCCGCGAGCAGGCGTCTCGCCGTCTCCAGCCGGACGTGATCGAGGACGCTCTGATAGCTGGTGCCTGCCTCGCCGAGGCGGCGCTGGAGCGATCGGGCGCTCATGTTGAGCGCGCGCGCCAGCGAGTCGATGGTGGGGCGGTCGCCGCGCATCATTTTCATCAGGGCCGAGCGGGCCTGCGTCTCGATGCTCAGTTCGCCCAACGCGTCGAGTTGCGCATCGAGCGCCGGCACGAGCACGGCGAGCAGGTCCTCGTTGCGCGTGACGAAGGGCAGGTCCAGCGCCGCTGCGTCATAGACCAGCGCGTCGCCGATGCAACCCGTGCGCACCTCGCAACCGAAGTACGCCGCGTAGGGCGCGGTGTCCGACGGCGTTCGCATCAGTTCCAGGCGGCGGGGCACGACGGTGCGACCGGTGCCCACGCGCGCCAGCGCATGAGCCGACGCGAAGGCCGCGTCGCTGATGATCGGCGGGCAGGACTCCTTGGCCAGGATCCAATGGAAACTCAGCCGGGCCAGATCGCGTTCGCCGCTGATTTCGTCGCTGCTGCCGCGTGCGCCTTCGCTTGCGTCGGCGCTTGAGCGTTCGACGCGCACTTCTTCCGGACAGCACAGGCCCTTGTAGCGCGCCAGCCGACCCAGCGCGTCGCCGAAGGTCGCCGAATGCAGCGCGGCCACCGAGACGGCCTCCAGTTGCGACGGGCCGACCTCGCCGCCGATCTTCAATCCGATCAAGGGGTCGCCCGAGAGCTCGGCGACGGCACGCCAGAAGGCGAAGAACTGCCGCGTGTCGAGACCGGTCCCCGGTCGACGCGTGAATCCTGCCGGAATCCCTGCCCGGGCGGCGGCGACGTCGACATCGAGCCCGAGCGCGGCCAGCCGCGCCGAGACGGACGCCACCATCGGGATATGGGTCGCTCTCATCGCATCGCCATCCTGATCATGCGGTCGAAGAGCCGGTCGGACAGGACGTAGCGCAGGAAGAGCATCGGGCTGGCGAGGAAGCCGCCGTGGTACCGGGCCCTCGGGCGCTTCGCCCTGAGCGCCTTGACGATGAGATCGCTGATCACTTCCGGTCCCGGGTTCCTGGTGATCTGCTTCTGCAGGTCGTTGAACTTGTTGGCAAGCGCCGCGTAGGCGCCGGTGCCGGAGTAGCGCAGCGCTTCCTCCGTGGCAATCCCGGCCCACTCCGACGCGACGCCGCCTGGCTCGATCACGACGACGTCGATGCCGAACTGTGCCACCTCGTTGCGGAGCGCGTCCGAGTAGCCTTCCAACGCGAACTTCGAGGCGTGGTACCAGCCGCCCATCGGCGAGGCAAGCTTGCCGCCGATGGACGAGATGTTGACGATCTTCCCGTGGCCCTGCGCCCGCATGCGAGGCAGGCACAGCTGGATCAGCCGCGCCGCGCCGAACAGGTTGGTCTCCATCTGCCGGCGGCCTTCATCGAGGGGCACGTCCTCCAGCGCGCCGTACTGGCCGTAGCCGGCGTTGTTGATGAGGACATCGATGCGCCCGTGCTCCGCGAGGATCCGTTCGACCGCGGAGGACATCGAGGCCTCGTCCGTCACGTCCATGGTCAGCGCCCTGCCGCCAGCCGCGCGGATGTCTGCCATCCGGTCGAAGCGCCGGGCGGCGGCATAAACGAGGTAGCCCTCGGCGATGAGGCGCAGGGCGAAGTCCTTGCCCATGCCGGAGGAGGCGCCGGTGACGAGGGCGACGGGTGATTGCTGGAGACGCATGTCGAGGTGCTGGAGGTTGACGTGCCCTCATGGTCCGGGAGCGGCGCCCCGCGCGCCAATCCGATTCCGCCAGCCTTGCATCCGATCACGCCATCCCGACGCCACCCACTGCGCCGATGGGCCGCTGCCGGCGAGCACCTCGTCGGATGCTCGCCAGTCGGCCCTCAGACCTCCCACTGCGGATGCATCTCCCTCACCCGCGTGAGCGCCATGGCCGCGGCCGCCGTGCGGGTCTCCACGCCGAGCTTGGCGTGGATGCGCTCCAGGTGCTTCTTCACCGTCGCGGGGCTGGCGCCGAGGATCTCGCCGATGTCGCGGTTGATCTTGCCCTTCACGACCCAGTAGAGCACCTCGGCCTCGCGCGCCGTCAGGCTGAAGGCGAGGCCCAGCGAGCGGATCACCGCGACGTCCGAGACCTCGCGCATCACGATCAGCCAGTCGCCGCCGGCCGCCGCGCCCACGCCGGCCACGCCGGGCGTTTCCTCGCCGCCGATGCAGTGATGCAGCCGGAAGCTCAGCCGCCGAGCGCCGAGTTCCGCGCACAGCCGCGCCGGCTCCTGCGGCGGCATGCCGTCCGCGGGCGTGTGGCTCGCCATCTCGTCGAGCGTCTTGCGCAACCACGCCAGCACCGGCGCCGGCGTCTGCGGCGCGATCGTGCCGTAGTAGAGCTGCAGCAGCTCGCGCGCCAGCGGCGTCTGCCACAGCAGCCGGCCCGAGGACGCGCGCACCGCGATGCTCGCGTAGCCGAAGGCGTCCAGCGCCTGGCGCGTCTGCCGCGCCTGCCGCGCGCCCTGCAGGTGGACCTGCATGCGCGCCAGCACCGCGCGCGGATCGAGCGGCTTGGTCACGTAGTCGACGCCGCCGGCCTGCAGCGCGGCGACCAGATGCTCCGTCTCCGTCAGCCCCGTCATGAAAATGATCGGGATGTGCGCCGTCGAGGGATCGGCCTTCAGACGACGCGCGACCTCGAAGCCGTCCATGCCCGGCATCATCGCGTCCAGCAGCACGATGTCCGGCCGGCCCTGCTGCACGCAGGCCAGCGCGGCTTCGCCGCTGGTCGCCGCCAGCACGATGTAGCCGTGCTCGTCCAGCGCATCGTGCAGCAGCGACAGGTTGTCGGGCACGTCGTCCACCATCAGGACGCGATCGCCTTGCTGCTGGTCCAGCAGCGCGGCCACGGCGGAAGGAAGCGGAGAGTTCATCGCAGGTCGTCCAACATCGGTCGCAGGCAAGTCCACGGGCATCACGGGTGGCACGGGCATCTCGGGTGTGACGGGCGTCGTCATGACCGCGCTCACGCCGGGTTCTCGCTGCGCGCCAGGCCGCGCAGCATCGCTTCGAACTGGAACTGCCGCGCTAACGCGCGTTGCGCTTCGCAGAACGGGCGCCACGCAGTATCGGCCGCCTCGATCTCGTCGAGCTGCTGCAGCACGCCGCGGTAGTAGCCGAGCTGCAGCGCCTCGCGCAGGCCGGTCAGACGCTCGGCGGGCGGTGTCTCGACGGGCGCAGCCGTCGGTTGCGGATCGGGCGTCGCGCGCTCGGGGCCGACGCGCCATGAGAGCGACAGCTGCTCGGTCAGCCAGTCCAGCAGCAGTTCGTGCCGGACCGGCTTGAGGATGAAGTCGCGCGCGGCGATGCCGGCGTCGTTCTCCTGGCCGCGCTCGAACGCGTTCGCCGAGACCACCGCCACCGCCGGCGCGTTCACGCCGAGCTCGCCCAGCATCCGCCGCAGTCGCCGGATCGTTTCCCAGCCGTCGATGCCCGGCATCGCGAGGTCCATCAGCACGGCGTCCGGCACCCAGCCGGCCGCGACGAGGTCCAGCGCATCGTGGCCGCTCGACGCGTCGCGCACGGTGAAGCCGAGCGGCTCGAGCAGCTCGATGAGCAGCTGGCGGTCGTCCGATTCGTTGTCGACGATCAGCACCCGCGGCGAGACGCCGTCCAGGCCGAGGCGCTCCTTGGCCGCGCGGCGCATGCGCGGCGTGTCCCAGATGCGGCCGTGCAGTTCGGGCAGGAACAGGCGCACGCGGAAGGTCGAGCCCCGGCCAGGCTCGCTGGTGGCCGACATCTCGCCGCCCATCAGCGCCGTCAGCATCTTGGCGATCGTCAGCCCCAGCCCCGCGCCCGGCGCGCCGCCGGCGCCGCTCGTTCCGCGCGCGAAGGGCTCGAAGATCCGCGCCAGCTCCGCCGCGTCCATGCCGGGCCCGGTGTCGGCGATCTCCAGCGTCGCCATCTCGCGGCCGTGGCGCACGCGCAGCGTGACCTCGCCCTCGGCGGTGAACTTGATGGCGTTGCCCAGCAGGTTGATCAGGATCTGGCGCAGGCGCTGCTCGTCCGCGCGCACCCACTCGGGCAGCGTGCCTTGCGGCTCGAAGCGGAAGCTCAAGCCCTTCGCCGCGGCCTGCGGTTCGAACATGTCGGCCAGCTCGCGCAGCAGCTCGTCGAAACGCACCGGCGCGGGTTCGAGGCTCAGCCGGCCGGCTTCGATGCGCGCGATGTCCAGCGTGCCATCGATCAGCTGCATCAGGTGCTCGCCGCCGCGCTTGATGACCTGCACCGCCTGCCGCCGCTGCGGCGGCAGCGAGGCGTCCGCCGCCATCAGCTGCGCGTAGCCGAGGATGCTGTTCAGCGGCGTGCGCAGCTCATGGCTGATGGTGCTGATGTAGCGGCTCTTGGCCTGATTGGCGGCTTCGGCCGCGGCCTGCGCGCGCTCGGCCTGCAGGCGCGCGCCCTGCAGCGCCTCGTCGGTGCGGCGGTGGGAGGCGATCTCGCGCATCAGCGCCTGCGTCTGCCGCATCGATTCCTCCTGCGCGACGACGCGGCTCTGGTGTGCCAACACCAGCCACCACGCGACCGTGCCCGCCACGAGCAGCAGCGCGAAGAAGGCCTTCAACATGCCTGCCTTCAGACTGGCGCGGAGCGCATCCTGTGCGGCCGCGTCGATGAGCGGCAACTGCTGCAATTGCTGGTGATAGAGCAGCCCGAACAGCGTCGCCAGCAGCGGCGTCAGCACCAGCATCAGCAGCAGGTAGTGGCCGAGCCCGGTGTCGATGTAGCGCCAGCTGCGCTGCGGCAGCACGCGGCGCAGGGCGGCGGTCCATTGCGCGGAGAGGCTCGCTTGCGGCTTGCACAGGTCGCCGCAACGCGCGTCCAGCGTGCAGCACAGCGAGCAGATCGGGCCGCGATACGCCGGGCAGTGCGCCATGTCCGGGCCTTCGTAGTCGCGCTCGCAGATCACGCAGCGGCGCACGCCTTCCGCCGTCTCCGTCTGGAGTCCTGCGGTCTGGATCTCCGCCAACGGCCGGGCAAGGTAGTAGCGGCCTTTCGTCGCCCACGCGATCAACGGCGCGGTGACGAGGGCCGTCACCATCGCGATCGCCGCCGACCATGCCTGCGCCAGGTCGCCCATCATCCCCAGGTGCGCCGCCACCGACAGCACCGACGCCAGCGCCATGGCGCCGACGCCGACCGGGTTCACGTCGTACAGGTGCGCGCGTTTGAACTCGATGCCCGGCGGCGAGAGTCCCAGCGGCTTGTTGATCACGAGGTCCGCGACGACGGCCATGATCCACGCGATGGCGATGTTGGCGTAGAGGCCGAGCACATGCCCGAGCGCCTCGAACACGTTCATCGACATCAGCATGAAGGCGATCAGCGTGTTGAAGACGACCCAGACGACGCGGCCCGGATGGCTGTGCGTCAAGCGCGAGAAGAAGTTGCTCCACGCCAGCGAGCCCGCGTAGGCGTTGGTGACGTTGATCTTGAGCTGCGAGACGACGACGAACAGCGCCGTCACGGCGACCGCCCAGCCGTACTGCGGGAACACGTACTCGTAGGCGGCGAGGTACATCTGGTTGGGGTCGACCGCGCGCTCGGCGGGCACCGCATGGCTGACGGCGAGGTAGGCCAGCAGCGCGCCGCCCAGCATCTTCAGCACGCCCAGGACGATCCAGCCCGGCCCGCCGGCCAGCACCGCGGCCCACCAGCGCAGGCGGTTCTCCTTCGTCTGGCGGGGCATGAAGCGCAGGTAGTCGGCCTGCTCGCCCATCTGGGTGATGAGCGCCACCCCGACGGTCAGCGCCGCACCGAAGGCGTGCACGTCGAAGGCCGCCGTGCCCGACTGCGACCCAACCTGGGTCGTGATGCCTTCGAACGCACCAGGATGAAGCCACCCGACCCACGCGAAGGGCAGCACCAGCAGCGCCAGCCACAGCGGCTGGGTCCACAGCTGCAACCGGCTGATGGCGGAGATGCCGTGCGTCACCAGCGGGATCACCACCACCGCGCAGATCAGGTAGCCCCACTGCGGCGGGATGTCGAGCGCCAGCTCCAGCGCATAGGCCATCACCGCCGCCTCGAGGGCGAAGAAGATGAAGGTGAAGCTCGCGTAGATCAGCGAGGTCAGCGTCGAGCCGATGTAGCCGAAGCCCGCACCGCGCGTCAGCAGGTCCATGTCCACGCCGTGCCGCGCGGCGTAGACGCTGATCGGCAGGCCGGCCAGGAAGATGATCAGGCCCGTCGCCAGGATCGCCAGCGCGGCGTTGGTCCAGCCGTAGTGCAGCAGCAGCGTGGCGCCCACGGCCTCCAGGATCAGGAAGGACGCCGCGCCGAAAGCCGTGTTGGCCACCCGCCAGGTCGACCAGCGCCGGAAACGGTGCGGCGTGTAGCGCAGCGCATAGTCCTCCAGCGTCTCGCGCGCCACCCAGGCGTTGTAGTCCCGCCGCAGCTTGATGATGTGCTGCGGGGCGTCTTGAGCGGGGAGAGGGGCGTCCATGGGGCAGTCGAGAACTGCATGAACCATGCCGGGACCGGGCGCGCCGGCCGAGGGGCCGGGGTCCGCTTCCTCCGTGTCCCTCCTTCGACTGCCTCCCGGCAGTCGAATTCCCTCCTTGACCTCCGGAAACGGACCCCGGCCCCTCGGCCTCCGATACGCTCGTGGTGAGCGCCTCGCTGCACCGGCATGGGGCTTGCTAGAGAGGGACACCATGGAATTGACGCCTCGCGAAAAAGACAAGCTGCTGATCTTCACCGCCGCACTGCTCGCCGAGCGGCGCAAGGCCAGAGGTGTGAAGCTCAACTATCCGGAGGCCGTCGCCTACCTCAGCGCCGCCGTCATGGAAGGCGCCCGCGACGGCAAGACCGTCGCCCAGATGATGAAGGAAGGCCGCGAGCTCCTCACCCGCGACGACGTCATGGACGGCGTGCCCGAAATGATCCCCGACATCCAGGTCGAGGCCACCTTCCCCGACGGCACCAAGCTCGTCACCGTCCACCAGCCGATCCCTTGATCCATTGATCCCCTTGAGGACAGCGATGACCGCACGACTCCTTCCCGCGTCCCTCACCGACGCCGCCGTGACCGCCCTCCAGGCGCTCGCCCTGACCGTCGCCGCCGTGCTCCCCGTCTTCGTGTTCGCCCACACCGGCGACGGCAGCCTGCACGACCACGCCGCGCAGAGCGCCGGTGCCGCCTTCGGCGACGGCTTCACCCATCCGTTCACCGGCCTCGACCACCTCGCCGCAATGCTCGCCGTCGGCCTGTGGAGCGCGCTGACGCAGACCGGCCGCCGCATGCTGGCCGCCCCGTTCGCGTTCGCCGGGTTGCTGCTGGCGGGCGCGCTGGTCGGCCTTGCGCTGGCCGATGAAGGCCTGCGGGTGCCAGGTGTTGAGCCGATGGTCGCCGCGTCGGTGTTGGTGCTGGGACTGGTCGCTGCCGCGCGCTGGCGTCTGGGTGCGACGGCCTCGGCCGCGCTGGTCGGGGCTTTCGCGGTCTTCCACGGCCTGGCGCACGGCGCCGAGCTGCAGGGCGGTGCCGCGCTCGCCGGCATGGTGCTCGCCACCGCGCTGCTGCATGCGGGCGGTCTCGCTCTCGGACTGAAGCTGCGCGCGCTCGCTCCGGTGTGGTCGCGCGCCGCGGGGGGCGCGATCGCGTTGCTCGGCCTGGGCCTGGTGGCACGCATGGTGGTCGCATGACGCCCGGCATGACGCCTGGTGAGTTGCTGGTCGACGACGGCGACCTCGCGCTCAATCCGGGCCGCCGCACGCTGGTGCTCACCGTGGTCAACGGCGCGGACCGGCCCATCCAGGTCGGTTCCCACTACCACTTCGCCGAGACCAACGGCGCGCTGGTCTTCGACCGCGAGGCCGCGCGCGGCATGCGCCTGAACATCGCGTCCGGCACCGCCGTGCGCTTCGAGCCCGGCCAGCAACGCACCGTGGAGCTGGTCGATTACGTCGGCAGCCGCGAGGTCTGGGGCTTCCGCGGCCTGATCCAGGGAGCGCTCTGATGGCCCGTATCGGCAAACGTGCCTACGCCGAGATGTTCGGCCCGACCGTCGGCGACCGCGTCCGGCTGGCCGACACGGCACTCGTGATCGAGGTCGAGCAAGACCTGATCCTGCGCGCCGGTGGCTACGGCGAGGAAGTGAAGTTCGGCGGCGGCAAGACGATCCGCGACGGCATGGCGCAGTCGCAGCGCACGCGCGCGCAAGGCGCCGTGGACACGGTGATGACCAACGCGCTGATCCTCGACCACTGGGGCATCGTCAAGGCCGACATCGGCCTGAAGGACCACCGCATCGTCGCGATCGGCAAGGCCGGCAACCCGGACACGCAACCCGGCGTGGACATCGTCATCGGCCCCGGCACCGAGGTCATCGCCTGCGAGGGCGCGATCGTCACCGCCGGCGCGATCGATTCGCACATCCACTTCATCTGCCCGCAGCAGATCGAGGAGGCGCTGGCCAGCGGCGTGACGACGATGCTGGGCGGCGGCACGGGGCCGGCGACGGGCACCTTCGCAACCACCTGCACGCCGGGTCCGTGGCACATCGAGCGCATGCTGCAGGCGGCCGACGCGTTCCCGATGAACCTGGGCTTCCTGGGCAAGGGCAACGCGAGCCGGCCCGAGGGCCTGGTCGAGCAGATCGAGGCCGGCGCGATCGGCCTGAAGCTGCACGAGGACTGGGGCACGACGCCGGCCGCGATCTCCAACTGTCTCGACGTGGCCGAGGTCACCGACACGCAGGTGGCGATCCACACGGACACGCTCAACGAGAGCGGCTTCGTCGAGGACACGGTGGCCGCCTTCAAGGGCCGCACGATCCACACCTTCCACACCGAGGGTGCCGGCGGCGGCCATGCGCCGGACATCCTGAAGGTGGTCGGCGAGGCCAACGTGCTGCCGAGCTCGACCAACCCGACGCGCCCCTACACGATCAACACGCTCGACGAACACGTCGACATGCTGATGGTCTGCCACCACCTGGACCCGGCGATCGCCGAGGACCTGGCCTTCGCCGAGAGCCGCATCCGCAAGGAGACGATCGCGGCCGAGGACATCCTGCACGACCTGGGCGCGATCAGCATGTTCAGCTCGGACTCGCAGGCGATGGGCCGCGTGGGCGAGGTGGTGCTGCGCTGCTGGCAGACCGCGCACAAGATGAAGCAGCAGCGCGGACAGTTGCCCGGCGACAGCGAGCGCCACGACAACGGCCGCGTGAAGCGCTATGTCGCCAAGCTGGCGATCAATCCGGCGATCGCGCACGGCGTGAGCCATGAAGTCGGCAGCATCGAGGTCGGCAAGTGGGCTGACCTGGTGATCTGGAAGCCGGCGTTCTTCGGCGTGAAGCCGTCGCTGATCCTCAAGGGCGGCGTGATCGCGATGGCGGCGATGGGCGATCCGAACGCGTCGATCCCGACGCCGCAGCCCGTCCACTACCGGCCGATGTTCGGCAGCTTCGGCGGCTCGCTGGCGCGGGCGTCGCTGAGCTTCGTGTCGCAGGCGGCGATCGCCGCGGGCGCGCCGGAGCGCTACGGCCTGGTCAAGACCGCCGTGGCGGTGAAAGGCATCCGCGGCGTGGGCAAGAAGGACATGGTCCACAATGCCTACGCCCCGCGGATGGAGGTCGATCCCCAGACGTACGCGGTGCGCGCCGACGGCCTGCTGCTGCACTGCGAGCCCGCCTCGGTGCTTCCGATGGCGCAGCGCTACTTCCTGTTCTGAATGATCCAAGTCTCCAAACTGCTGGCCCAGGGCGCCGGCCTCGCGCCCGTGCTGCTGAAGCGCGCCGCCACCGTGACGCTCGATTGGGACACGCGCCAGAAGAGCCGCTTCCAGGTCACCGACAGCCAGGGCCGCGAGCTCGGCGTCTTCCTGCCGCGCGGCACCGCGGTGCGTGGCGGCGACGTGCTGGTGACCGAGGACGGCTCGCTGGTCCGCGTCGTCGCGGCGCCGCAGGCGCTGCTGCGCATCACGGCCTGCGTGTCGCACGGCTCGCCGTTCGACCTGGTCCGCGCGGCGTATCACCTCGGCAACCGCCACGTGCAGATCGAGCTGAAGCCGGACCACCTCAAGATCGAGCCCGATCACGTGCTGGCCGACATGCTGCGCGCGATGCACCTGATCGTGAACGAGGTCGAGGAGGGCTTCGAGCCCGAAGCTGGTGCCTACGCGGCGGGCGGCCATGGCCACGCCCATGCGCATGACCACGGGTCGTCGCACGACCACGGTCATGGGCACGAGCAGGGCCACGGCCACGGCCACTCGCACGATCACAAGCCCGCGGCCAGGAAGACCATCGCGATCCAGGCCGCTCCGACCCCGCATGTGCACGGCCCAGGCTGTGGACACGATCACTGATCCCGTCATCGATCCCGTCCCGCCGCAGCTGCGCTTGACGTGGCTCGCGTCGCCGGCACTGCCGATCGGCGCGTTCTCGTATTCGGAAGTGCTGGAGGCGGCCGTCGAG
Source organism: Roseateles sp. GW821-FHT09G03 (assembly GCF_059416045.1). NCBI lineage: Bacteria > Pseudomonadati > Pseudomonadota > Betaproteobacteria > Burkholderiales > Sphaerotilaceae > Roseateles > Roseateles sp. GW821-FHT09G03. The sequence continues at coordinate 95,321 of NZ_JBWKOK010000009.1, read as the reverse complement.
CACGGCCTCGTGCACGACGACGTCAGTGCCGGCGCGTGGCTGAGCCAGCAGCTGCGCCTGCTGGCGCGCTCGGACCTCGCGGCGATCGCGCAGGGCATCGTCGCGTGGCGGGCCGGCGACGAGCCCGCGCTGCGCGAGATCGCCTGCTGGCTGCGCACGACGCGCGACGGCGCCGAGGCGCGCCTGCAGAGCGAGCAGATGGGGCAGTCGCTGCTGGTCTGGCTGCGTGGCCAGCCGATGGCCTCGGCGGACCAGTTGACGCTGCTGATCGACTGCTGCGCTGCGCAGCCCGCGCCCTATGCCTTCGTCATGTCGCTCGCGCTGGCGACGATCGCCGTCCCGGTCGAGCAGGCCTTGTTCTCGCAGGCCTTCGGCTGGGCGGAGAACCAGGTCCAGGCCGCTCTCAAGGCCGTGCCGCTGGGCCAGACCGCCGGCCAGCGCGTGCTGACGCGGCTGGCGTCCGAGATCCCCGCCGCGGTGGCCGAGGCCATCGCCACGCCGCCCGCGCGGCGGCAGCTGTTCGCGCCGATGCTGTCTGTCCTCGCGGCGCGCCACGAAACCCAGTACTCCCGATTGTTCCGATCATGAGCACGACCACCACGCCCACCTCGACCCCGGCTGCCTCCGCCCTGCATCACATCCCCGGCCGCACGAAGCGCCTGCCGCCGTTGCGCGTCGGCATCGGCGGTCCGGTGGGGTCGGGCAAGACGACGCTGCTGGAGATGCTCTGCAAGGCGATGCGCGACCGGTGGGACCTGGTCGCGATCACCAACGACATCTACACGAAGGAAGACCAGCGCCTGCTGACGATCAGCGGCGCGCTGCCCGCCGAGCGCATCCTGGGCGTGGAGACCGGCGGCTGCCCGCACACCGCCATCCGCGAGGACGCGTCGATCAACCTTGAGGCGATCGACCGCATGCTGGCCCAGTTCCCCGACGCGGACGTCGTGTTCATCGAGTCCGGCGGCGACAACCTCGCCGCGACCTTCAGCCCGGAACTGAGCGACCTGACGATCTACGTCATCGACGTCGCCGCCGGCGAGAAGATCCCGCGCAAGGGCGGACCCGGCATCACGAAGAGCGACCTGTTCGTGATCAACAAGACCGACCTCGCGCCGCATGTCGGCGCCAACCTCGACGTGATGCGGTCCGACACCGAGCGGATGCGGCCGACGCGCCCCTTCGTGATGACCAACCTCAAGACGCTCAGCGGGCTGGACGAGGTGGTCGCGTTCATCGAGCACAAGGGGATGCTGGGCACGGCCTGACCCCTTGGCAGGCGATGCGGGGCGACACCGGGCACCGCGGGGCACCGCGGTCGATCGACCACGCCCGAAGGAGGGAAGAACCCGTCCGCTGACCGCCGGACTGAACGGCGATGCACCCCTCCGCCTCGTTCTCCTCCACGGTGTCGTCGACCTCTTCCTGGGGCGACGACACGCGGCCCATCCTGCCGCCGCCGCGCGACGACGCTTCCTCGCTCCGGCAGTCCCGCAGTCCACCGCTGTCGGCGCAATCGCCGCAGGTGTCGATGTCGCCGGGCTCCCCAACGTCGGAAGCCCCCTTGATCGACGAGGCGCTCGAGGCCCTCGGGCCGCGCGGCGTGGACGAGACCGTGGTACTGGTCCGGCAACTGGTCCGCGGCGTCGATCTGCGCGTCGTGCGAGGCACGCCGGGCGAAGGCGTGGACCGGTTCGTGCGCGACGGCGTGTGGCGGGATCTTCCGGCGGCGCTGCGCGGGCCGGCGGCCGAGGCCCTCGAGCGGGAGCGCGACCGCGAGTGCCCGAGCGGCCGGCTGCGCGCCTTCATCGCGTCGATCGGCCGGGCCGCGATCAACATGACGCATTGCGGCGTCCGGAACTTCGCCTCGGTCGCGCTGCCGACGATGGTGCGGCAGGCCATCGGCCGCGCGCTGGACGTCGCCCTGGCCGAGGGTGTGTCCGAGACCGCGCGCACCTGGCTGTCCTGCGGGGCCCTGGCCGTGCCGGTGATCGGCCAGACCGTGCTGCTGATCCGCGACGAGGCGCGCGGCGAGGCGACGCCATACTCCCGCGCCACGCGGGCCGTGTTGATCGCGCTGCCGATGGGCACGGCCGCGCTGGGCGTGGCCACCGGCACCATGCTGTACGCGGGCACGCGCTTCGCGGAAGCCGTGCTCTATCCGCTGATGCGCGACAGCATCCAGGCCCGATGGCCGATGCTCACCGAGCCCGACAGCGGGCCGACGCGGAGCTCGCTCGCGCTCGCGGGACTGGGCTACGCGATCAACCAGCTGGCCGTGAGCCGCGCGTTCAGCGCCGCACCCGATTTGGGCCTGGACGCGCGCGGTCAGCCGCACACGCTGCTGCCGGGCGGCATCGTGCTGCGCGGGCTGTCCAACTGGGGCGGCGAGGCGCTCGACCTGTGGACCCTGCTGATGCTGCATCACGCCTGCCGCCACGGCACCGGCACGCAGGTCCGTATGCAGACCGGCCAGGCCAGCCTGCCCGAGGCGATGCGCACGCCGCGGCACTGGGACACGATGTCGGCGCGGGGCAGCTTCGTGGCCAGCTTCAACCAGCTCTACGACACGCTGGGAGCAGACACCACGCTGACGCGCTGGGTCCGGCCCGCGTTCGGCGCCGGCGCGCCGGTGGCCGCGGACTGGCTCACCGAACTGATCGTGGGCAGCCTGACGGCGCCGAGCTACCTGTTCTGGACCGACCCGCTGAACTCACGCGGCGTCGAACTGCAGACGCTGGAGGAGCAGGCCCGCGGCATCACGCCGCCGCGCCAGTACGCGGGCAACAACGCCGAGCCGCCGCTCGCGCCGGACGAGCACGCGGACGCGGTGTCGCTGACGGCGTTCCGCCGCTCCCCGCGGACGTAAAAAAGCCGCCGGTCGTGGTGACCGGCGGCTGAAGGTGGCTGGTGCGCCCGAATGCGCACGAGCGCGGCGCGGACGCCGCGTCGATGGGGATGAATCAGGCCACCTGCGGCGTCACCCCGCCGCCGTCCTTGCCCTTGGTGTCGTCGTCGTCATGACCGCCGGTGGACTTGACGCCCTTGCGGTTGGCCAGGATGAAGGCGATGAACTGCCACGCGATGAAGAACGCGATGATCGCCAGCAGCGTCGCGCTGATCGGGCGCTGCACGAAGACGTCGAAGTGGCCGCGGCTGATCAGCATGGCGCGACGGAAGTTCTCTTCCAGCATCGGGCCCAGGATGAAGCCCAGCATCAGCGGCGCGGGGTCCATGTCCAGCCGCATGAAGATGTAGCCGGCCAGGCCGAAGGCCGCGGTGACGAAGATGTCGTCCAGGTTGTTGTTGACGCTGAAGGTGCCGATGCAGCAGAAGAACAGGATCGACGGGAACAGCACGTTGTACGGGATCTTGAAGACCGACAGCCAGTAGCGCACCAGCGGCACGTTCAGCACGACCAGGAAGACGTTGCCCACCCACATCGAGGCGACCAGGCCCCAGAAGATGTCGGGGTGTCCGCCGATCATGTTGGGACCCGGCTGGATGCCCTTGATGATGAACGCGGCCATCATCAGCGCCATCACCGGGTTCTCCGGGATGCCGATGGACATCAGCGGGATGAAGCTGGTGCGGGCGGCGGCCTCGTCGGCCGCGGCCTGGCCGGCCACGCCTTCGATGGCGCCGTCGCCGATCTCGTGGCGGTACTTGCTGACCTTCTTGTCGACGGCGTAGGCCGCGAACTGGGCGATCGTCGGGCCGCCGCCGGGCAGGATGCCCAGCACCGAGCCGATGACGCTGCCGCGCAGCGCGCTCGGGATGATGCGCTTGAACTCAGGCCAGGTCGGCATCAGGTGGATCTTGCCGTTGAAGGGCGTGCGCTCGTTCTTGGCGTCCAGGTTCTTGGAGATCTCGGCGATGCCGAAGCAGCCCAGCGCGATGCTCACCAGGCCCACGCCTTCCGCGAGGAAGGGCATGTCGAAGGTGTAGCGCTCCATGCCGCTGTTGACGTCGGTGCCGATCTGGCCGAAGAGCACGCCGATCAGGCACATGGCCAGACCGTTGAGCAGGCTGCCGGTGGTCACGAAGCTCACGCAGAGGAAGCCGAGCAGCATCAGCGAGCAGTAGTCGGCCGGGCCGAACAGGAAGGCCACTTCACCCAGCGTCGGCGCCAGGCAGGCCAGCACGATGATGGCGACGGTGCCGCCGATGAAGCTCGAGATGCCCGCGGTGAACAGGGCGAGACCTGTCTTCCCCTTCAAGGTCATCTGGTACCCGTCGATGCAGGCCACGATGGAGCTGGCATGCGGGATCTTCATCGTGATGGCGCTGACGCTGTCGCCGTACTGCGCGCCGTAGTAGATGCCGGCGAGCATGATCAGCGCGCCGTTGACGGGGATGGAGTAGGTCAGCGGCAGCAGCACGCTGATCGTGGCCAGCGGGCCCAGGCCCGGCAGCAGGCCGACGAGGGTGCCGACCACGCAGCCGATCGCGCAGAACATGAGGTTCTGCCAGGTCAGCGCGTGCTCGAAGCCGAAGGCGAGGTTGTGGAGGATTTCCATGGTCGGGGGCCTTACAGCAGCGGCAGGTTGAGGCCGAGGAACTTCTGGAACATGAAGGCGATGGCCAGCAGGCCGATCGAGATCACGATGTTGCGTTTCCAGGAGTAGTTGCTGCCGGCGGCCGTGGCGATGAAGACCATCACGACGATGCCGGCGGACATGTTGACGAAGCGCGAGGTCAGCGAGAACGCAGTGAGCGCGCCCAGGATCAGGCCGATGTTCTTGACCTGGAATTCCAGGCCGGGGCCGCCGGCGACGATGCCGCGCACGATGGTGGACAGCGCCACCAGGCCCAGCAGGATGCTGATCATCAGCGGGAACATGCCGGGGCCGGCGTGGTCCATGCGGCCGATGGGATAACGCAGCGCGCCCAGTCCGAAGAACAGGGCCACCGCGGCGAGGAACAGGCCTCGGGCAAGCGAACGGTTGAGGGTCATGGCACACCGGGGAGGTATCGAGATGTGCCCATGGTTCCGGCGCGGCTCCCCCGTGTCGTACGCATTTCTGCGCAGCGATGACCCATTGAAGGGCCTTCGACAGCTTGCCGACAGCTTCAAGTTAAGAAGCTGTTTGTCATACGTTGTATGAGTGTTTTGACGGCGTCGCGACGTCGTTGATTCGCTACGCCTTGCCGAGGTCGAAGGCGCCGACCACGCGGGTCAACTGGCCGGCATGCTCGTCGAGCGTCGTGGCCGCGGAGGCGGACTCGACGACCAGCGCGGCGTTGCGCTGGGTCATCTGGTCGAGCTGCGCGACGGCGGCGTCGATGCGGCCGAAATCGCGGCGCTGCTCGCTGGCGGCGTCGGCGATGTCGTTGATCAGGGCGGCCACCCGCTGGACCGCGCCGACGATGTCGACCATCGTGCGGCCCGCGTCCTGCACCAGCGTCGCGCCGGCGCCGACCTGCTCGGTCGAGGCACCGATCAGCGTCTTGATCTCCTTGGCCGCCTGCGCCGAGCGTTGCGCCAGGGTCCGGACCTCCGCCGCCACGACGGCGAAGCCGCGACCCTGCTCGCCCGCGCGCGCCGCCTCGACGGCCGCGTTGAGCGCCAGGATGTTGGTCTGGAAGGCCAGGCCGTCGATGACGCCGATGATGTCGGCGATGCGGCCCGAGGCGCGATGGATCTCCTCCATCGTCGAGACCACGCGGGTCACGGCGCCGCCGCCGGCGTCGGCCACGCGCATGGCCTGATCGGCCAGCTCGCGGGCCTGCTGCGCCGCGTCGGCGGTGTGGCGCACGGTGGCGGCCAGCTGCTGCACCGAGGCGGCCGTCTCCTGCAGGCTGGCAGCCGCCTGTTCGGTGCGGCCCGACAGGTCGGTGTTGCCGGCGGCGATCTGCGTCGAGGCGCTGCCGATGTGCAGCGAGGCCTCCCGCACGCGGGCCATCGCCGCGTTGAGCCGTTGCAGCGATTCCTTGATCCGCAAGCCCGCCGGCGTGCTCGCCTTCACGTGGCCGACGTCCAGCGCGAGCCGGTCGTCGCGGCTGCCCAGCGCGCGCACGAGGTCGTGCAGCTCCAGGCCTTCCTTGGTGTTGCGGCGCATGTGGGCGGCCATCACCAGCTCGATGCCGGTCTGCGCGACGACGTAGGCGGCGTGCAGCACGATGCGTCCGAAGTCCGGCTCGCTCAGGCAGTAGGTGCCGAAGCCCGCGGCCAGCAGCCGGTCGAAGAGCAGGTGATGCACCGCGAAGAGCGCCGCGCCGAGCACGAGCACGCGCCAGTCGCGGTACATCAGCAGATAGGCCAGGGTCACGAAGACGCCGAAGTGCAGCTCCACCATCCCGCCGCCGAGGTGGATGTGCAGCATCACCATCAGCGCCTGCGCGGTGGTCAAGGCCATCCGGGTGAGGGTGGCGCCGGGCGCGGCGGCGTAGATCAGCGCCGCGCCCGCCAGGAGCGTCGTGCCCACGCCCGCGGCGAGTCCGAGCTGTGCATAGCGCCAGCCCAGCCCCAGCGCCAGCAGCCAACTGACCGCGAGGATCAGCAGCATGGCGCGGTCGCAGGCCGCGTAGATCTTGCGGAATCCGGTCGGTCCGGTGACGTGTCCCATCCTTGTTCTCCCTCTGGCGCGGCGGCGGTCCTCGTCTCGGGATCGCTCTCACCTCGCGGGGCGGATGTTCGTATCAGGATGTGACCTGGCCCTCGGGACAAACGCGAGGAGACCCCCTCCGCCGCGCGACGGATTTCACGACTCGACGCTGCCGGTGCCAGGTGTTGCGCGAGGGGCGGCCACGGCGTGGACCTGGTCGCGCAGCCAGCGCTGGGCGGCATGGCCCTGGTTGCGCTCGTGCCAGACCATCGCGATGTCGAAGCCGTCGATCGGCAGCGGCGGCGGGAGCACCAGCAGGCCGGCGGCGCGGCCCTTGACCAGGCGCTCGGGCACCAGGGCCGCGAGGTCGGAGCGGCTGACGATGTCCGGCACGAAGAGGAAGGACGCCGCGGAGAGCACGACCTGGCGCTTCAGACCGAGCCCGGCCAGGGCCTGGTCGACCGGCGTCGAGAACGCGCCGCCCGCGGGCGAGACGATGACCTGCTCCAGCCTGGCGAAGGCCTTGGCGCTCAGTTTGGCCGCAGGTTTGCCACCTGGCGTCGTGCTCAAGGCCGGGTGGCCGCGGCGTGCGATCAGCACGTAGCGCTCGTGGAACAGCGCGCGCATGCGCAGGCTGGGGGCAGCCTCGATCGGCTGCATCAGGCCGAGGTCGACATCGCCGCGCGCCATCTGCGCGGCATGCTGGCTCGGGTCCATGTGCCGGACGGCGATGCGCACGGCGGGCGCCTCGCGGCGCAGCCGCAGCACCAGCGGCTGCAGGACGCTCGCCTGCAGGTAGTCGGAGGCGGCGATGGTCACCGTGAGGTCGGCGGTGGCCGGGTCGAAGTTCAGGTGCGAGGTCGCCACGCCGCGCACCTGGTCCAGCGCCTGGCGCAGCGGCTCCAGCAGCGACAGCGCCTTGGCCGTCGGCGTCATGCCGCGCTGCGCGGGGAGCAGCAGCGGATCCTCGAAGACATCGCGCAGCCGCGCGAGCTGCGCGCTGACGGCGGGCTGGCTCAGGCTCAGGCGCGCGGCGGCGCGGGTCACGTTGCGCTCGGTCAGCAGCGCTTCGAGCGTCACGAGCAGGTTCAGGTCGAGGCGGCTGGTATCCATGGGATCGATGGTAGGACAGAGAAGACGTGATTTCACGGATGGGTGCGGGATCGTCAGACTGACGTTCATTCCCGATCCACTTCGACTTCCCGGAGCCCCACATGACCCGCTTTGCCCACACCGACGCGCCGGATGCTGCCGCCATCGACGCCCCTCATCGCAAGACCGTGCTGATCGTGCACGCGCACCCCGAGCCGACCTCGCTGACGCGCACGCTGGTCGACGTCGCCGGGCAGACGCTGCGCGCCGCCGGCCACGAGGTGCTGCAGTCCGACCTCTATGCGATGCGCTGGAAGGCCGTCTATGACGAGCGGGACTTTCCGATCCGCACAGACGACGGGCGCCTGGACTTTGTGCGCGAGTCCGGTCATGCCTTCGAGCAGGGGCACCAGCCCGCCGACGTCGTCGAGGAGCAGCGCAAGCTGCTCGCCGCGGACCTGGTGATCCTGCAGTTCCCGCTGTGGTGGTTCGGCATGCCGGCGATCATGAAGGGCTGGATCGATCGCGTCTGGGCTCGCGGCCTGGCCTACGGCCGCAACGGCCAGGGCAACCGCGTGCGCTACGGCGAAGGCGGCTTCGAAGGCCGGCGCGCGATGGTGTCGGTCACGACCGGCGGTCCGGCGGCGGACTACGGCCCGCGCGGGATCAACGGGCCGATCGACCAGTTGCTGTTCCCGATCACGCATGGGACCTTGTTCTATCCGGGCATGTCGGTGCTGAAGACGCATGCCGTGCACGGGGCGGGGCGGATGGCGCCGGAAGCGGTCGAGGCCGCCGCGGCCGCGTGGCGTGAGCGCTTGGCGCATGTCTTCGACGAGGCGCCCGTGGCGTTCCGCGCGCAGAACGGCGGGGACTATCCCGATGGGCACGAGTTGAGCGACGAGGTCGCGCCGGGCCTCACCGGATTCGCGGCGCACGTGGCCGCCTGATCAGCGAAGCGGCGATCGGAGCTTCGCGCGTCAGTCGCGCAACGATGCCGATGCGGCGATCGTCTGCAGCAGTCGCTGCAGATGCGGCGGCACCGACGGATCGCCGATGGTCAGCGAGGCGCCCGCCGTGAGCAGAGAGAAGCCGAGATTCTCGAGCGCGATGATTCCTGCGGGCTCGCGTCGATCGCTGGCGCGCGCGGCGTCGATGACGGTGACTGCGCCGCTGCCGACGATGCGCAGGACGACATCCGGACGGATGAGGACCGCGGTGTCTTCGTCGATGCCGACACCGAGCCGGCGCGGATCCAGCGTCACCAGGCGCAGCAGCCGCGCATGGCGCTTGCGCTGCGCGAAGTGCTGATCGATCACGAGCGCCGGCATCAGCCCGAGCGCGCGATGCAAGGCTTGCGGCGGACCGGCGAATTGCTCGTCGAGATCACCGACCGGCATGTGCGCGCCGATCGCCGAGGCGCCGGCGCTGGTGCCCGCAATGGCGAGTTCGCCGGCCCGATGGCGCTCGCGGATGAGCGCATGCAGGGGCGTGTCGACGAGCACATCGACGAGCCGCTCCTGATCGCCGCCGGTCATGAAGAGCAGATCCGCGGCCCGCACGGCGTCCAGGGTGTCCGCGGCGCTGGCCGCATCGCGATCGCGCGGATCGAGCCAGCGCGGCGCTGCGCCGAGCGAACGGAAAGCCGGTTCGTACTGGGACCAGAGCAGGTCGGGCTCGCCGCTGGCGGTGCTGAGGACGGCGACCTGGAGCGGCGTGTCCGCTGCGCGCGTCTCATGACAGGCCGCGACCAGTTCGCGCAGCACCGTGCCCGGCGTCAGCCGGTCCTCGTTGCCGCCGATGAGGGCGAGCAGGGCTGGGGGGCGTGCGGACGTGCGGGGAGTCATGGATGGCGGAGACGGTGAGATTCGAACTCACGGAGGGCGCGAACCCTCGGCGGTTTTCAAGACCGCTGCCTTAAACCACTCGGCCACATCTCCTGGAAGAAGGCGCGCATTGTATGCGCGGCCCGGGCGGCTCAGTCCGCTCCCGGCTTCTTCGCCTGCACGCAGGGCACCTGGATGATCTCCAATGCCTCGCCGTCCGCCACGCGCGCCGCCGTCAGCTCGCCGCCCCAGACGCAGCCGGTGTCCAGCGCCAGCAGGTCCGGCCGCTGCACGAGCCCCAGCGTTGACCAGTGCCCGAACGCGATCGGATGCCCCGCCGTGCGGCGCTCCGGCACCTCGAACCAGGGCATGAAGCCCTCCGGCGCCGTGCCCAGGCCTTCCTTGGTCTTGAAGTCCAGCCGGCCCTTGGCGTTGCAGAAGCGGATCCGCGTCAGCACGTTGATGATGAAACGCAGCCGCGGCACGCCGGTCAGGTCGTCCTTCCACCGGTCCGGCTCGTTCCCGTACATCTGCGGCAGGAACTCCGCCAGCTCCGGGCCGCGCAGCAGCGCGTGCACCTCTTCGGCCAGCGCCAGCGTCTCGTCCGCGTCCCACTGCGGCACCACACCCGCATGGACCATCAGCCAGCCCTGCGCGCGCATCGCCAGCCGCTGCCGGCGCATCCACTCGAGCAGCGCCTCGCGGTCCGGCGCCTGGAGGATCGCGTCCAGCGTGTCCCCTTTGTGCGGGGCTCGCACCCCTGCCGCCGTCGCGAGCAGGTGCAGGTCGTGGTTGCCGAGCAGGCATTGCGCCGCGTCGCCCAGCGACTGCAGGCGGCGCAGCGTCGTCAGGGAATCGGGGCCGCGATTGACGAGGTCCCCCAGGAGGTAGAGCCGGTCGCGGGACGGGGAGAAATCGATCTTTTCCAGGAGACGCGCCAGCGCGTCGCAACAGCCTTGGAGATCGCCGATGAGGTAATGCATAGCGGGATTCTGCGGTGCCGATGTCACACAGGCTCTGCTAACCTTGCCGACCTTGTGTTTTGGGCGCGACTCGGGGTTAGTACCCGGTCCGCGCTGTCAATGGATACCGCCCTAGTTCTCTTCCTGATCCTGCTCAACGGTTTGTTCGCCATGTCGGAGATGGCCCTCACGGCTTCCCGCAAGGCACGCTTGCAAGTGATGGTGGAAAGCGGGGAAGGCGGGGCGCAGGCCGCGATGGACCTGCACGAGAACCCCACGAAATTCCTGTCCACGGTCCAGATCGGCATCACGTCCATCGGCGTGCTCAACGGCATCGTCGGCGAGGCCGCCTTCTCCGGACCGCTGGCCGACGTGCTGCGCGCCAGCACGCCGCTGAGCTCCCGCGCCGCCGACATCACCGCCACCGGCCTGGTCGTGCTGGTGCTGACCTTCGTGACCATCATCTTCGGCGAACTCGTCCCCAAGCGCCTGGGCCAGATGTACCCGGAGAACGTCGCGCGCCTGGTCGCGCCGCCGATGGAGATCATGTCGCTGGTGACGCGGCCCTTCGTCAAGCTGCTGAGCTTCTGCACCGAGTTCACGCTGAAGCTGCTCGGCATGGGCGGCCGCGCGAACCGCGCGGTGACGGAAGAGGAGATCGCTGCCAGCCTCGAGGAAGGCCTGGACGCCGGCGTGATCGAGGAACACGAGCACCAGATGGTGCGCAACGTGTTCCGCCTGGACGAGCGCCAGATCGGCTCGATGATGATCCCGCGCGCCGAGATCGCGTGGCTCGACATCAGCGACCGCCCCGACCAGATGCTGCAGATCCTGCGCGCGCACGGCTACAGCCGCTACCCGGTCTGCCGCGGCGGGCTGCACGACGTGGTCGGCACGGTCAGCGCGCAGAACCTGCTGGCGCGCTCGCTGGCCGGTGAATCGCTGGACCTCTCGACCGGCCTGGAAGCGCCGGTCTTCGTGCCCGAGACGCTGTCCGGCATGGAACTGCTCGCGCACATGCGCGGCGCGGAAACCCCGCTCGTGTTCGTCGTCGACGAATACGGCGAAGTGCAGGGCGTCGTCGCGATGCGCGACGTCCTGGAAGCCATCGCGGGCGAGTTCAACTCGTCCGATGGCGAGGACGCCTGGGCGGTCCAGCGCGAGGACGGCAGCTGGCTGATGGACGGCCTGATCCCCGTCACCGAGCTGAAGGACCGCCTGGATCTGAAGGAACTGCCCGAGGAGGATCGTGGGCGCTACAACACCCTGGCCGGCATGGTGATGCTGCTGCTGGGGCGCTTGCCGCGCACGGCCGATGTGGCGGAGTGGGACGCGTGGAGATTCGAGGTGGTCGACCTCGACGGCAAGCGTGTGGACAAGGTGCTGGTCTCGCGACTGGCGGACGATGGAGTGAATCAATGAGCAACCCCCCGATGTATGAAAACCTGGTCCCCGTGGACCGGGTGCAGCACAAGAACACGCGCATGAAGATCGGCGCCCCGGTGCTGGACCGCGTGACGCAGCTGAACTCGCTGTTCGTTGCGGTGGCCGAGTTCGCCGACGCCAGCCTCGAGTACCCGGTGGTGTTCGTGCGCGTCGGCCAGGCGACCGACGGCCAGCGCCCGGCGGTGGCCCCGCTGGCGGTGTTCGGCCTGCGCCAGGGCAGCAACCTGTTCGTGAAGGACGGCCAGTGGACCGGCCGCTACGTGCCCGCCTACATCCGCCGCTGGCCCTTCGCGATGGCCCGCATCGAGGAGAACACGTCCGACATGGCCTTGTGCCTGGACCTGGCCTCCGGCGCGTTCAACGAGACCGACGGCGAGCCGCTGTTCAAGGCGGACGGCGAACCCACCGACCTGCTGCTCAACGCCAAGCAGTTCTGCGAGGACTTCGAGCGCGAGGCCGAGCGCACCCGCCAGGCCTGCGAGCTGCTGCAGGACCTGGACCTGCTGCAGGACATGCGCTTCGAGGCGCAACTGCCCAGCGGCGAGAAGATCGACGTCGACGGCTTCCTGACCATCAATGAGAAGGCCCTGGCCGAGCTGCCCGACGCGAAGGTCGTCGAGCTGCACCGCAACGGCCTGCTGGAGGTCATCACGATGCATCGCCTGTCGCTGCGCCTGATGAGCCGCCTGGCCCAGATGTACGTGCCGGCCAACTGAGCAGGCGCTGAAACCCCGCCCGCGGAACCCCTGAACGAGGGGGCTCCAACGGGCGATCACCGGCCGAGACAAACCCCAAGCGGGTTTGCTTGAGTACGGCGTACGCGGGAGCCTCGATAGCATCGGAAGTCCTTAAAGGACGTTGGATGCTGTTCGAGGCTTTTTTGTCGTCCACCGCGATGGAATCGGTGTTCTCGCCGACCGCGGTGGTCCAGTCGATGATGGATGTGGAGGCCGCGCTCGCCCGCGCCGCGGCCCGGGTGGGGCTGATCCCGGCGCCGGCCGCGCAGGCGATCGCGAGCCTGTGCCGGGCCGAGCTCTACGACGTGCCGGCGCTGATCGCCGCCGCGCCGAACAGCGGCAACCTGGCGCTGCCGGTCGTGCAGCGTCTGCGGGAGACGGTCGCGTTGTTCGACCCCTCCGCCGCGGTCTATGTGCATCGCGGCGCGTCCGCCCAGGACCTCGTCGACACCGCGATGGTGCTGCGCACCCGCGAAGCGCTCCGCCTGCTCGACGACGACCTGCAGCAGCTCTGCGGGCAATTGCTGGATCTGGCCGAGCGCCACGTCGCCGTGCCGATGCTGGGCCGCACGATGATGCAGCCCGCGCAGGTGATCAGCCTGCGCTTCAAGCTCATGAACTGGCTGATGCCGCTGCTGCGCAGCGCCGAACGGCTGCGCGAGCAGGGCAGCGCGTCGCTGCTGCTGCAACTCGGCGGCGCGGTCGGCACGCTGGACGCGATGGGCGACCGCGCCGACGACATGCTGGCCGCCGTCGCGGCCGAGCTCTCGCTGCCGCGACCCGACATGTGCTGGCACACGCAGCGCGACCGCTGGCTGCGCCTCGGCCTGGAGGTCGGCCTGCTCTGCGGCAACCTCGGCAAGCTGGCACAGGACTTCGCGCTGATGGCGCAGGCCGAGGTCGACGAACTCAATGAGCCGCCCGGGGAGGGCTACGGCGCCTGCCTGTCGATGCCGCACAAGAAGAACCCGGTCGCGGCGCTGCAGGCGATGGCGGCGGTGCAGCGCGCGCCGCAACGCGTGGCCGGGCTGATGAGCTGCATGACGCCGGAGCACGAGCGCGGGCTGGGCCAGCACCAGGCCGAACTGGCGGAATGGAGCGGCCTGATGGGCGGCGCCCATGCGGCGGTGCAGGCGCTCAACCGCGCCCTGGCCGAACCCGTGATCCGCGCCGACCGGATGCGCGCGCATGTGCTCGAACGTCAGGGGCTGGTGGCCAGCGAACGCCTCGAGCATCTGCTGATGCCACGCCTCGGACGCCAGCGCACCGGCGCGATGATCCGCGACCTGATCCACCGCGTCCGCCAGGGCGAAGGGTCCTTGGCGCAACTGCTGCGCACGGCCATCGACGTCGGCGATCTGCCGGCCATGGCGGTTTCGGAGACCGAACTCACGGCCATGTTCGACCTGGACGCGATCGCCGCCCAGGCGGACAGCCGGGTCGACACGCTGATGGCCGAGGCGCGGCAACGCCTGGATGCGTTGGCGGCGCGACCTTGCGCCTGAGTCGCGCGGGGCCGGTTACAGGGCCGGCGTGGGCCGGCGGACAAGCGATGTCGCGACGCAACGCGATACGAACTTTCTGGTCGTTCAGCGGGCGAATCGGGCGCGAGGCGACAAATATCCCCAGATGCCGTATGGATTTCCGCAAAAAAGTGGGCTGACGTGTCCCATGAATTCGGCATTTGAACGAAAAGCATCTAGTTACACCTGCAACAAATAGGGTGCCGGGAGGCGTGGCGTCGAGTGGCGTGAGATTCAACGAATACGCGTGCTGGCGTGGCCCGGTGCTCGTTTGCGCGTGGCTGCGGGTGATGTAACCGAATTCCCTCAAATGCGGGGTTTCACCCTGGCAAGGGATTGACCCCCGTTCAAACCCGGGACAGACCCGTAAGACCGGGGTCGCATTTGTTAACTATCGTAGCGACCTGCAGTAATTACTTTGAGTGGGCCATAGACTCGCCTTTGATAACCAAGCAGTCTGGAGTTGGGAATGAGCGACGAATCTCGCATGTCGAACATTGAATTGGAAGCGCCCGCAAGCCCTTTGCAGGCGCTGCAGTCCATTGGTTCGGCGATGTCGTTTGTCCGCTCCGATTCCGTGGAGCTCGTTTCCCGCGATACGGAGTTTGGCCGCATCGAGATCCGTGCGCTGATGGAAGGCACCGGTCATGCGCTGCTGGAGCGCCGGTACGCGTCACGGGGTTACAGGCTGAGCCGTTCCGCGGACGTGACCTTGGGCGCCTATTGGGAAGGCCGGCTGGTGTCGACGCTGGGGTTGCGGCGTGATGGCGGCAACCTGGCCGCGGACCAGAGTTTCCCGGCCGAGATGGCCGGCATGCGCCAGCAAGGCTGGCAGCTGTGCGAGTTCACGCGACTGGCCGCCGATCCGGACGGCCCGTCCAAGCTGGTGCTGGCCAGCCTGTTCCATCTGGCCTACCTGCACGCCGCCCACCATTGGGGGGCCGAGTTCCTGGTGATCGAGGTCAATCCGCGGCACACGGCCTTCTACCGCCGGATGCTGGACTTCCAGCCCCATGGCGAAGAGCGCATGCATCGCAGCGTCGGCGCGCCCGCCGTGCTGATGAGCCTGTCGCTGAACTACGTCGAGAGCAAGGTCCGCAAGCATGGCGGCACCCTGAACGAAGGCGAGCACCGTTCCCGAACGCTGTATTCCTACGGCTTCTCCCCCAAGGAAGAGCCTGCGCTGCTGAGCAAGCTCGCCGACGTGTACGGCTACGACGCCTGATCGCGCGAACCTACCTCAATCCTGCCGATGCCTGACCTGTAGCAACGGGTCATGTGCACATGTTGAACGACGGTTGAGGATTTCGCTCGCCAATGTTCGCTCTCAGACTTCTGATCCCGTCCTGCGCTGTGTTCGCGGGAGGAGGCCAGAGTCATGACATTCTTCCATTCGACAAGAGCCGGAGACTTCCGCGTCGGCGCTGGTGATGCGACCCCCGCCGGGAAGGCGTCGGCCCAGGACGGCAAAGCGTCGATCGATCTCCGGCCCTTGTTGGCCGAGATCGACACCTTGCGCACCGCAGGGGACAAGCGGAGCCACTCGCGACTGCTGGGCTGGGCTCAGTCGCTCGAAAGGCGGTCTGCGAACCGTGAGTCGACCTGGGCGCCGGGCAAGACCGGGCTGCTCGAGCTTGAGCTTCAGGTCCTGGACCTTGAGACGCGGCTCGCGATCAAGCGCCTCGTGCCGGTCGCGCCACGGGCAGGCGCGAAACCGGCCTCGAGGCCGATCACCGAAGTGGACGGTCGACATCTGCTGACGGCTCGTCGACAGTTCGGCGAGGCATTGATCAGGCAACTCGACGACGGCGGCGATCCGGCCTCTACGGCTCGCTCGATGTGCGCCCATCTCGTCCGGCTTCCCTCGGACGATCCTGCCCATGCCGCGGTCCTGAATGCGCTGCATGCGGTGCGCGATTCCCGCAGCGTCCGCGTGCGCGAGATCAGTGCGCAGGCGTCCCGGCAACTGGGAGAAATGGCGCAGGAGGTCCTGGCTAGCCGAGGCGGGGCGTCGACAGCCCCGCGCGAAGCGCCGCGCATGCCCAACGACTGCCTGATGCATCTGTCCTGCATCCTTGATGAGGCGCTGGCACGTCATCCGGACGACAAGGCATTGAGCGCGCTGTCCGCAAGGGTACGGAACGCCTTCCTTGGCCATCGGGCGCCGTTGAGCGACCTGGGAAAACTGGCGCCGGCCGCCGCCGACCGGCTGAAGCAATTGGGGGAGCCGAACGCCGCCGAGCACTGCGATCGCCTGCTGCGACAGCTGCCGAAGAAGGATCATTCGGGTGGGAGGGCCCTGAATCGTCTGCAACTGCACGACAACCCCTATGGGCGCGCCTTCGACAGCCTGTTCGCCGCCGATCTGGTCGCCACGCCTCCGCCCGGCATGTTGTCCGCGGTCGATTCGTTGAGCCAGGCGTTCGCCGGCCAACTGCGGGACACGCCGGTCACACGCAAGGCTGCCGAAGGATTTCGCGACGCGATGCGCACGAATCCGCGAGCCTGGCAATCGCTGGTGCCGGGCTATCAACGCTTCATCGCAGCGCCCGAGGGCCAAGTCCTCGATGTGCTCATGAGCTTCCTCGGCACGCCGTCGCAGGACGGGCCGGATGCCATGGCCAAGTTGTACTTGGTCACCTACCTGGGGGAGCACCAACGCAGAGCGGCCGAGAAGCTGGATCGACTCCAGGAGGTGCCGCGCCATCTCGATCGATCCGCGGGCCCCTACGGATTCATCACGGAACAGAGAGCTCGCGATGCACCTGGCATCAGCACCTCCACCGCGCGTACCCGCGGGACAGGGATCATGCTGCGCCACCAGCCAGCGGCTACGGACGATGCCCGGCTGGTGCCATCGCATCGGCCATCGACCCTCTACCGCGTCGGGGCGGTGAGCGAGGATGTCGGGAAACGGGCGATTGGAAGTACCGACTATTCACGCTCGGTGAATCTCCAACACCAGCGGGGCGTGGCCTACGGTTCCGGCGTTTCCGGCAGCACCAACATGCTGCTCCACCTGTACGCCGAGTTGAGGGACAGGCGCCTGACCCGCGCGCCCGCACGCGACGTGCTGCTCGCGTGCGCCGCGTTGATGAACTATGACGGCGGTCATGCGATCCACGAGGCGATCTGGACGGGCAATCTTCTCGATTCGAAACTGCGACTCGGACTGGGATTGAGCGACAAGCGCGCACCCGCACAGGAGTTCGTGCTGGATCACAACGCCTTTGTCGACAGCTTCGGCGGCGAGACGCGCGAAGCCTTGCAGCGGGCCACGGGTCGCGCCTGGACCGGTACGCAGGACTACCTGCGCTCGCACAGCCATTTCGCCCGGGAAGGGCGTCCGACCGTCACGCTTCCAGCCAATGCAGGCTGAACCAGCGCTGATCGTCCGTCCAGTGCGCTGACGGCTTGAACCCGGCTTCCCGCGCCAGCGCCTGGAAGCTCTCCACGCTGTACTTGTAGGAGTTCTCGGTGTGCAGGCTCTCGCCCGGCACCAGCGTGTAGCGGCGGCCCTGCAGCTGCAGATGTTGCTCGCCGCGCGGCAGCAGGTGCATCTCGATGCGGTGCTTGCGCGGGTCGTAGAACGCGTAGTGATCGAAGCCGGTCGGGTCGCACTCCAGCTTCAGCTCCCGTTGCGCATGGCGCAGCAGATTCAGGTTGAATCGCGCCGTCACGCCTTGCGCGTCGTTGTAGGCCGCATGCAGCCGGGCCGGATCCTTGATCAGGTCCACGCCGATCAGCAGCGCCCCGCCGTCGAGCTCCCCGCGCAGCAGGCGCAGGAATTCGAGCGCCTCGTCCGGGTTGAAGTTGCCGATGCTGGATCCCGGGAAGAAGCCGACGCGCCGTCCGTCCGTCGGTGCATCGGGCAGCACATGCATGCGGGTGAAGTCCGCCACCACCGGCAGGATGCGCAGCGCCGGCTGCTCGCGCTGCAGCGACTCGCAGGCGGCCAGCAGGTGCGGGCCGGAGATGTCCACCGGCACGAAGCTGTGCAGGCGCTGTGCGCGTTCCAGCAGCAGGCGCACCTTCACGAGCGCGCCGGCGCCGTACTCGATCAGCTGCGCGCCCGGGCCCATGCGGGCGGCGAACTCGTCGGCGTGCCGTTTCAGCAGCGCGAGCTCGGTGCGCGTCGGGTAGTACTCGGGCAGGTCGCAGATCTGCTCGAAGAGGGCGGAGCCCTGGGCGTCGTAGAAGTACTTGGGGGAGATCGCGTGCTCGGGGCCGGCGAGCGCCGCGTGAAGGTCCTCGGCGAAACTGCTCATGCGTGGGTCTCCGCGCGCGGGCGCGCATCGCGGGCCAGTCTCAGCCCGGTGAACTGCCAGCGCGCGGCCGGCGGAAAGAAGTTGCGGTAGGTGCGGCGCGTGTGGCCGGGCGGCGTCGCGAGACTGCCGCCGCGCAGCACCAGCTGGCCGACCATGAACTTGCCGTTGTATTCGGACGCGGCCCCTTCCAGCGGCCGGAAGCCGGGGTAGGGGTGGTACGCCGAGCGCGTCCATTGCCAGGCCTGGTCGTCGAGCTGCGCGATGCCGGGCAGCGCCGAGGCGGCTTCCCATTCCGGCTCGCTCGGCAGGCGCGCACCGGCCCATTCCGCATACGCGGCGGCCTCGTAGAAGCTGAGCTGCATCACCGGCGCGGCCGGGTCCATCGGACGCAGGCCGTACAGGCCGAACACCGACCAGCGCGGACCGGCGCCGTCGCTGGTGGGGTCGCTCTCGTCCACCCAGTACAACGGCGCCTTCCAGCCCTGCTGCTGCACCGTGGCCCAGCCGTCGGACAGCCACCAGCGCGGCTCGCGATAGCCGCCGGCCTCGATGAAGCGTTGGAAGTCGCCGCAGGTCACGAGACGGCTCGCGATCTCGAAGGGCTCGAGCCAGACCCGATGCCGCGGGCCCTCGTTGTCGAAGGCGAAGCCCGCGCCGTCGGCGCCCGCGTCGTGGCCGACGTCGACGAGGCCGCCGTCATGGCGCAGCCATTCGCTGGTGCTGGCCGCGATCGGCGCAGGCGCGGTGTCGATCAGCGCCGGTCGCCACGGATGGCAGGACAACAGGTGCAGTGCATCGGTCAGCAGCAGTTCCTGGTGTTGCTGCTCGTGATGCAGGCCGAGTTCCAGCGTCGGCGCGATCTCGGCCCACAGCGCATCGCTGCAGCGCGCGATCAGCTGCTGGATGTGCGTGTCCACGTGGCGGCGGTAGGCGCGCACCTCGTCCAGCGACGGGCGCGTCAGCAGGCCGCGCTGGGGGCGCGGGTGACGCGGCCCGAGGCCCTCGTAGTACGAGTTGAAGAGGAAGTGGAAGGACTCGTCGAGCGGCCGGTAGTCCGGCAGATGCGGGCGCAGCAGCAGCGCCTCGAAGAACCAGCTCGTGTGGGCCTGGTGCCATTTGGCCGGACTCGCGTCCGGCATCGACTGCGCGGCCTGGTCCTCGGCGGACAGCGGCTCGGTCAGCGCCAGCGTGTGGCGCCGGACCGCTTCGAAACGGCGCGAGAGATCGCGCCGCACCAGCGGCAGATCGTGATCCGACATGCAAGCAACTCCTGCGGGCCCCGGGGGGAGGAAGGGCCGAACATGAACGGTAGCCGATTTGCCGAGTCCCCGTCCGGTGCGGGCTGCTTGGCGGGCCCCGGCGGGGCGGCTCAACTGCCACCCGATGTCAGGTAGGGCAAGTCGGATACCCGTGGCCGACCGCGGGTGGCCACGGGCGGTCGCACAGGCGATTCATCGGGACGTCACGGCGCGCGTGCAGGCTGACGGCGACCCGGCTCACGCCTTTGCCCATGCCCATGATGCCGCCCTCGATCTCCTCGCCGCTGCCTCCGATGCTGCCCTCGACCGCTTCGCCTGCCGTTGCGCCGCCGGCGTCACCGTCCGCGCTGCCGGCGATGGCCATGCCGCTCCACGGTGGGGTCGACGGGGACGGCCTGCCCTTGTCCTGGCTGCAGGACCACGTGCTCGCCGAGCGCCTGCTGGAGGCGCTGTGGAGCGCACGCCAGCCGGCCACGCCGGCGCAGTTCTTCGTCTGGAGCCAGAGCCGCCTGCAGCCGTTGCTGCCGCACCGGCTGATGGTCTGCGTCGGCGACCAGCCGCCGTCGCCGCGGCTGGCGGCGCAGCTCTTCCACCTGAAGCCCATCGGCGAGGGCCTGCACGCGCAGCTCGAATCGGCCGATCACGGCCTGTGGCTGCACCTGATCCGGCGCTGGGGCGACGGCCGGCGGCCGCTGCACATCGACCTGGCAAGGGAGTCGGAGTCGGCGCTGTTCCAGCCGCTGCTGGAGGCCGGGCTTCGAGAGCTGACGCTGCACGGCGTCGCCGCCGACGGCGAGCGGCCGCAGAGCCTGTTCCTGTTCGCGGGGGAGGGCTGGCAGGACGACCACGTGCGCCGTCTGGAGCTGCTGACGCCCGCATTGCACGCGGCCTGGCGGCGCGCGCGGCTGCAGCCGCGGGGGCAGGCCTTGCCGCGTCGCGCCGGATCGCTGGTGACGCCGCGCGAGCAGCAGATCGTCGAAGGCCTGCGCGCGGGACTGAGCAACGAGGGGATCGCGATCCAGCTGGGCATCAGCATGTTCACGGTCAAGAACCACGTGCGCAAGATCCTGCGCAAGCTGGGTGCGAACAACCGCGCCCAGGCGGTCGCGATCGCGATGTCGCGCCGGGAGCTCAGCGAGCCGGAGACGCCCGCGGCGTGAGCACGCGCAGCAGCAGCGCGTGCACGGCGACGCCGATGACGGCGCCGATCATGTCGGCGAGCACGTCCTGTGCGTCCGCGTCGCGGCCGGGGATCTGCGACTGCACCAGCTCGATCAGGATGCCGTAGGCGAGGAGCATCGCCAGCACGATCCAGCGGCGGCGCGGGCCGGCGGCGAAGCACTGCAGGCCGATGACGGCCAGCGTGCCGAAGGCGGTGAAGTGATTCGCCTTGTCCCAGCCGAGATCGGCGGCGGGCGGCGGATGCGGCGAGAACGCCAGCCAGCTGGCGCCCCCGACCACCGCGAGGAAAAGGAGGCGCCAGGCGTTGCGCCAGCGCGGGTCATGCAGGACTTCAGACATGCGGGGCAGTGTGCCATGCACGTGTGAAGCGAAAGTGAGGCCGCGGTCGGCGCCTCCCCGGCGCCGGTCCGGCACTCCCTCGGGCTCACTCCAGGTTTTCGTGATGATGGCTGGCGCCGCGCTTCCAGTAGGCCGCCGCCCGGATCGCGTGGCGGTCGTGGCCCTTCTCGTCGACGAGGATCTTGCGCACTGTGGTCATCGCCGCGGCTTCCCCGGCGCACCAGGCGTAGCCCTCGCCAGACGGCAGCGTCAGCGCGCGGGCGGCGGCCAGCAACGCGTCGTCGCCGTCGACCCAGCGCAGGTCGAGGTCGGCCCGGGTGTCGAAGCGGCGGCGATCGCTTTCCGGCACGTTCAGCAGCGCGACGACGCGCGAGCCGGCGGGCAGTTCCTCGAGGCGGCGCGCGACAGCGGGCAGGGCGGTCTCGTCGCCGACCAGCAGATGCCAGGCGAAGTCGGTCGGAATGATGAAAGAGCCACGCGGACCGCCGACGGTCAGCGTGTGGCCCGGCTGGGCCTGCGCGGCCCAGGCGGCGGCGGGGCCGTCGCCATGCTGGGCGAACTCGATGACCAGCTCGCGCGCCGCGTTGTCGAAGCGGCGCGGCGTGTAGTCGCGCATGACCGGCGTGCCGTCGGCCTCGGGTTCGAAGATCAGCTTCACGTGGTCGTCGAAGGAGGCGCTGACGAAGTCGGCGAGCGAGTCGCCGGTCAGCGTCACGCGGCGGAAATTCGGCGTCACGTCGTCGACGCTGGTCACGGTCAGTTCGCGGCGCTTGAGTTCATGGCGCACGCGCTGGACGCGGCTGGCGGCAGGCGTCGAAGGGGCGACGGCCGTCGTGGAAGTGCTGGGCGTGTTCAGGGGATCGGGCTTCATTGCGACTGATTTCGATATCGTTGACAATGTCATCCATCTTGCGACGGAAAGATTGACAATGTCAACTAACACCACTGGCCGAAGGGGCAAGGACGACGATGTCCTGGAGCTGGTGCATTCGGTGATGCATCGCTACCGCGCGCTGCAGTACCGCTTCCTGCGCGACGGCCCGCAGGACATCACGCACATGGAAGGCAAGGTGCTGTTCTTCTTCGAGCGGAACCCCGAAGCCACGCAGAGCGATCTCGCGTCGCACAGCGGGCGGGACAAGGCGCAGTTGGCGCGCTTGATCAAGACGCTGCGGGACAAGGGCCTGCTCGACGCGAAGACCGACGAGGCTGATCGCCGCCAGGTGCGGTTGAGCGTCAGCGATGCGGGCCTGACGGTGCAGCGCGAACTCAAGCGTCAGGCGAAGCAGGTGTCGGTGCAGGCGCTGGCCGGCTTGAGCGCGGAAGAGCAGGCGCAGCTCGCCGCGCTGCTGAAGCGCGTGCAGGCGAATCTGGGCGAGGAGTGAAACGATCGGCGGCGTTGTCTCCGTGCGACGTGGGCACGGAAATTGTCGACGTCAAAAATCTGCGCTATAGTCGCAGACTCTGTTGTTCGCGACAGCGCCGATGTAGCTCAGTTGGTAGAGCAGCGCATTCGTAATGCGAAGGTCGGGAGTTCGACTCTCTTCATCGGCACCAATCCAGAAAAGCCGCTTGGGAATCCCAAGCGGCTTTTTCTTTGGACTGTTGGCAGCCCTGCGGATTGCTAGTTGTCGCCAAGACAGCCTTCAATGCCTTGAGTCCATTGAGCTTCAAGCGTCTCCGCGATACGAGCACGAGAGGGGACGGGCTGAGATGAAGCAAGTGGGTTGGTGCGGGGCAACGGCGCTCCATGGCCGGTAAGCGTCTGGCGCGAGTCTGGCTACACCGCTTGGAACGACACCTTGAAGCCACGCCGCTGCAGCTCGCCCAGCAACCAGGCGATGCCGCACTTCGCGAAGAAAGGCAGCGCATCGACGTGCTTGCCCATCAGCACTAGGCACAGATCCCATTCGTGCTGCTTGGGGCGCTCGTCCAGCCAGTCGGTGGACCAACCTCTGCCGACGCCGACGACCTTTTCTGTGAGTTTCCTGCGGTAGCTGGGATCCGTGTCGAAGAACAGCTCCGCTGTGCGGCGGACTTGCTCACAAAGATGGCTGACGCCTGCCGAGCCGCCGGGGTGTTTGACGAAGTACAGCGTCTTGGTGGGCAGATGCATGATGTCGCAGTATTCGAAGCGCGACTGTCCGCCGCCATAGCTGACCAACTCCTTGTCGAACAGCCACAGCTCGGGATCGGCTGCTGCGGCGTCCTCGTTGTAGGGCCCCTCGTTGTCGATGGTGTTCCAGGCCTTGAGGGCAATGGCAGGCGCGCCCAGCGTCGCGAGCGTCCGCTTCGTGCTCTCGATGAAGTCCTGGTCTGCCGCGTACCAGTTGCCGGACGACAGCACATGGGTCACGCCGCCAAGGTCCACCTCCGCTCCCATGCAGTGGTACATGGCGCAGGTGTTGATCTCGTCCTTGTTCTCGTCCAGCAGATGGACGGTCGTGTCCTTAGCCGCGTTGACGCCCAGCAGGTAGCCCTTGTCGAGGATGTATCGCTGCCAGCTCGCAAACATCAGATACGGCGAAGTTGCGGCGCCCTTATTCCTGCGGCCGATGACGAAGTGCTGCGGATAGGCGACGTCACCGCTTCGTTCAACTGGCGCCGCCAACGAGATAGCCTCCTCCGGCCGCGCGCCGGTGAGGAGGCCATCCAACAGTGCGTCGAGCTGCAGGACCTTGTCTTCGTCGCGGACCGGCACCAGGTTGTTCGCTTGGGGCCAGCGGCGACGGTGATCGTTCGAGTCGAAGCGCTCAATGATTCGGTCCAGCGTCTCGACGAGCTTGGCCACCTCCAGGTCGAACTTGAACGAGACGCCCCCACGCACTTTGGTGCCAAAGGCCGGCCAGTACGTCGGCTCCGGCATGCCCTCGATGGCCGTCACCAGATCGCGATCAGCCTCGAAACCGAACTCGCGCACCGCTGCTGCGCGCGGCGCCCGCTCGCTCGCAATGTGGCGCCTGGCGAAAACCTGTTCAGCACGAACCTCGCGGACCTGCCCTTGGGTCACCACGGACAAGGCGACGATCTTTCCGAACTCGGGCTCGACCCACTCACTCTTGACCTTGGAGTGCCCGTACCCGAAAGTGAACACGAAGGTCTTGTCACCGCGGGGAGCCCACAAGATTGCGCCAGGTGACTGGCCTTCAAGTTGGGGAGCGTCACCTGGCGCCAGCAGCGTCGAGATCGGGTCCAGCCACCGTGGTGCCTCGGCATCGGCGGGGAGCGCAATAAACGCACCGCCGGGAATCGCCTCGATCAGCGGGTAGATCGCCTCGCTTGCCGCTTCGAGCTGCTGTTGGGCTTCCGTCGTCTTCGACTTCTTCAGCAGGTACACGCTCACACTGAGGCGAGCTTCATCACCGAGGGTTGCCATGCTGTCCTCCTCTGAACAGCCGGTGCTGCCCCCATCCTTATGGATGTGTGTCGGCGCGCCGGGCCAATCAATTCTCCACGGGAAAATTCGTTAGCAAGGATGCGACTGCACCTGGGGTTTTGCCTAGATTGGGTTCCAGGCCGGCCGCACAAACATGACGGCATTGGCGCTCGCGAAAACGCGCCGACCCTGCAGAACTGCAATCGTGATCGGCCTGGGAGGGCGACATATGGGCGAGGCAAAACGAAGAAGACTTGCGGGCGAGTACCCGGCGATCACATCAAGGGTGCCGCCACCCGCGCCGCCTGGCCCATCCACCGGTGAGGCCCTGAGCTGGAGGATCGTCGACGACCTCGCAGCGCATCCGAAGTCCGCTTCTGTTATCGAAGCTCTCGAGGCATTGAAGGCCGACGTCGATGAACTCGGTCCTGGAGGCAAGACGATGCGCGTGAGCCTGGAGAGCAAGCCTCGCGAGCCGGTTCTGGTCGTGGACAGCATCGGGCTCGGCACCTTCATGCAGGTCGTCGGCATTTTTCAGGACCTTGACCTGACGGATCGACTGGAACATCGCAGCGCGGCCGAAGAAGGTATCGACGCAGCGTTCTCTTGAGGACCCAACTGGCTACCATCAATGCATGTCGGACGCGCAAGACACCGCTGGCCCTGAACAGGACCCGCTTTGGCACCATGAAACGGGGTTGTCTGCCCTGCTGTTACGCCCATTGGAGCAGCGGTTGAAGTTGCCACGGGCGTACATCATGTCGCTCAAGTTGGAGCCAAGCGACTGGGTGTTCATCGCCAAGCTGGGGCTGCTGGTGGAGGCAACGCTGACTGAGTACCTGGTGCTCGAAATCGGCCGATCAGAGACGTACGAGCATCTGAGCAGCACCGAGCAGTCGAAGCGGCTGAAGTTGGCCGGCGTGCTGGGTTTGCTCGACAAGGATGATCGGGCGTTGCTTCAGATGCTCTCCGAGGTCCGCAATGAATTCGTGCATCGGCTGGAAAACCTGAACAAGCCTTTGTCGGAATACATCGACGGCCTGTCGGTGAGCCGAAAAAACCAGATTACAAACCTTCTCGTCGGTGCCGATGTTCTGAAGGACATCAAAGCGAAGGGCGGCGATTTCCTTGAGATCTTGCCCGAGCGATTTAGGGATCTCCTGTTGACCGGTGTGGTGGCACCGCTCATCACGATCTCAGCGCGGCATAACAGTCGGATGAGTGACCGGGAACGGGCTGAATGGCAGGCCGCAAACCCGGTCGAAGTCACGATAGCTGCCACGTTTCCGCCGTTGAAGGTGAGCATGCAGCTCGATGTCACTCGGCCACCCAACGACGCCCGCGACAAATCTTGAGCATGTGGTTTCGGACAGACATTTCCACTGCTGAGATTCCAGGGTTTATCGAGCAGATGCTTAGCATCACCGGTGCTGAACCGTGGGTCAAACGCCTTGAGTGGCTTGATCGCGAACGCACCGAGAACCCATACATGGCAGAGTGGCTGAATGGCCGCTTTGCCATTGAACTCGCCCTGCAGCGTTGGCTGGCTGAGCCCGAGTCAAGCTTTGAGGGCGACGCCACTCCGGATGCAAGCACTTATGAGCTCATGGCGTTCGCCACGGGGGTAGCTTCCATCTACCCCCAGCTCAGCGCGAAAGCGCAGAACCGGCTGCGAGGTCAGCTTCTCGATGGATTGAAATCCGACATTGGCCTGCTACCTCTCCAGCTCGAAGTGAGCACGATCACGCACCTTGTGCGAGCTGGCTACACGGTCGAGCTGCACGACCTCGAAGCTGGGGGTGGCTACGACTTTCTTGCCTCGAGGGATGGTCAGGAAATCGAGGTCGAATGCAAGCTGCTATCCGGCGATATCGGAAGGAAGATTCATAAGCGTCTTTTCGCCAAGCTGGCGCACGCCTTGACGCCGACTTTGACGCGACTCTTCCAGGTTGCCTCAACGGGGTTGCTTGTCCGCATCACGCTTCCTGACCGCCTGACTGCTTCGCCACAGCAACATGACGCCATAGTTCAGTCGGTCGCGAAGGGGATCGTTGGCGGCGGCATTGACACGGATGCGTGCGGTGTTCGGCTGTATGAATTCGAGATTGCGAGCAGTCCCTTTGCAACGTGGCTTGATGCCCGGCGGCGACTGCAGGATGTCCAGGCATTTGTCGCGGAGCTGGCGAGCAGCTCGGGAAACTCGAATCTGATGATGGTGGTGACCCCTGGCGAGCGCGCGGTGGTCGTGCTGCTAGAGAGCGCGCAACCCGACGCGGTGCTCAATGGCATTCGACGACAGTTGCGAGACGCTGCCAAAAATCAGTTGACGGGAACCCGACCGGGGTGCCTGGTTGCTGATCTGTACGACATGACCAGCGGACAGATTCTTTCGCTAGCCCAGTCCGACTCGAATGTACGAGCGGGAGCGACGGGATTGCAAATCATGACGTCGGACTTGCTTCAAGCAGAGTCTCGAGCGCACGTCCATAGCGTCGCCTACAAGGGGCGTGGCCAACTGAATAGTCCGGAAGCGAACTCACTTATGGAGCAAGGCTACACGTATGTCGTCAAAAACGAATGGCATCCGCTTGCGGGCGACCCACGCTGCAACTTGTTTGAGAGTGCCAGGATTGCAAGCAGACTGGTCACCCCAGTTGGGGGAGAAGCATGATTGGTGGCATCGAGAAGAGCAAAGGTTTCCTGTTCTCCACGCACGATCTTGACCACCGTCTTCGGCTTGTGGTTCAGGGCTTGCAGAAGGAGGTCGAGTCCCTTGACGCCAATCGCCTCCTAAACACCGCGCCAGAGGATCTGAAAAGCTACCTTGCGGAGAGGTACCGCGTCGCGCCCATCAATCTTCTGCGCGATCAGTGGTACGCGGACCATCAGGAGGTGCAGATTGATGTTCGCTTTGACCAAATGCGGTGGATCACCGACAGGAGCCGGCCGGCTCTGGTGCCTGGAGAACGGACAGAGGTTCGAGTTCCTTTCGAGGGCGACTCAGAGTTGTTCTATGCCCGCGCGAACACCTGGAATCACAACCCGCCGCGCGCCTCCGTCGAACGAAATGAGCTTGTGCTGCGATACGAATCTCCCGCAGATCAGCCGCGAGAGATTCGGCCGCTTGTGGACCAGGCGCTGAAAGACATCGAGCAGCATCTTGGCTGGCAGCGTTCGATGATTGACGGGCACAACGCCAGCTTGCCAAACGTCGCGGATCAGGCAATTCAGCAACGGCGCAGCAGGTTGCTTGCCCAATCGCAGCGCGCTGAATCTCTTGGCATCCCAGTCCGCCGACGCGACGACGCACCGAAAACGTACGCCATGCCAACGACGCGGCGGGTCGTGACGCCGACGCTCCCGCCAGCGACGACGGCGCAGTTCAAGCCAGAGCCCGTGTGGGCAGTCGAGCAGTACGAGCACGCTCTCAGGGTCATGCAGGACATGGCGCTGGTGATGGAGCGAAGCCCTGATGCCTTCAAGTCCATGAACGAGGAGGCGCTGCGCCAACACTTTCTCGTGCAGCTCAATGGGCAGTTCGAGGGAAAGGCGAGCGGCGAGACCTTCAACATGTCCGGAAAGACCGACATCTTGTTGCGCGAGGGCGACCGCAACGTATTCATTGCGGAGTGCAAGTTCTGGAAGGGACCAAAGGCCCACGGCGAGGCTATCGACCAGTTGCTGAGCTACGCGACGTGGCGGGACAGCAAGGCTGCCATCCTTGTGTTCAACCGCGGCACGGACACATCGACGGTGCTCGCGGGCATTGATGCAGCGACGCGGTCTCACAAGAATTTCAAGCGCGTCGTGGACTGGCCGCACGAGAGCGGCTTTCGCTACATCCTGCACGGCAACGAGGATTCCAATCGAGAGATGATCGTCACGGTCTTGGTGTTCCACGTACCTAAGTAGGTGGAGGACCGTTCACTCGGCGGGTTATCGCCAGAATTGATGAGGCCCGCTCGTTAGTCAGATGCTTCAATCCGCCAGGAGGTGTGCCATGGCTGATTCCTTCGCGGTTGACGGTGCATTTTTGAGCCTGGAGGCTTTTGTCAAAGCACTGAGCGGGGAATCAGATCTCCTTTTCCGTGGCGAGGCCTCGATCGCATATCCGCATACGCATTCGATGCTGGAGCGCGTGCGTCAGGAGGCGCGCCTCCCCCCGAAGGCCCGGGCCGACATTGAGCACGTCGTCAACTACCTGGCAGAGGAGCTGCCAACGGATCTCGGATTGAGCAGTGAGGATGCATGGGGGTTGATCCAGCATTACGAGGCACCTACGGATCGACTGGACTTCACCGCCGATCCCGCCATCGCGTGTCATTTCGCGAGTGGCGCGCGGAGGCCAGTGTCGCCAGGAACGGAAGTGCTTTTGGCAGTGCTGTCGCCATCAAGAGCGCGACAGCACGGCCGGCTCACGGATCTCCGACAGCACACCATTGCGCCGCGCGCGCAACGCCAGCATGCCTTCACGTTGTTTGTACCAGGTGCCGCGGCAGTGGACCTGAAAAGCACAGACACACGCGAGCTGCTTGGACTCCGATGGTTTAGGTGCTTAGTTACAGCTGCCGACCTGACGCGATACGGCGGGCGAACAGATCTCTTGGATGCCCATACAGACAAAGCTGCCGGTGTGCTGCAGTTGTGGATCGACGATCATCCGAAGGTGAACGACTGGTCTGCAAAGTGGCTTGCGGATCACGTCGTGGCAGCCCCATTCATCACGAAGATCGTAGGGCGTGGTGCTGACGGCGGTCTCATCGTGGAGTTGTGTTCCCTTGAGGACGGCGGCGTCCAGTTCAACGAAGCTGTCGAGCGTGTAAACAATCACCGCATCTGGTCCAACGCATACCTGGATACGCGGAGGGGTGGGGGATCTTCAAGCTGAGGCCTGCGAGGCAGGTCCCGCTTCTATGCGTTTGATCTGCGGCAGCTGCGCTGGCACATTCATGGCACAGTCGTACCGACAAAACAAGGTCGGCAATTGACAAACGAAATGGCCTCGATCCGAGTAAGTCATTGATTTCATTTATTCTGCTGTGTCGCTGGCTATCGCCAATCAAACCTTTGAACTGAGTCGTAATGCGAAGGTCGGGAGTTCGACTCTCTTCATCGGCACCAATCCAGAAAAGCCGCTTGGGTATCCCAAGCGGCTTTTTCTTTTCGGGGACAGGTCTCATCACCCTTGTGGATGGCCGCGATTTGAACGGCTTCCTAGCATTCCGCCGTCGCGCATGTCGCGCGTCGCGATCAAGGGGGAGTGACATGAAACGAACATTGAGCGTCGCGCTGCTGAGCGCGGCCGCGGCCCTGTCGGCGCACGGTGCCGCCGTGGTGAACGGCAACTTCGAGGGCGGAACGCTGAACGGGTGGTACGCCACCGGAGCCAACGTCAACGGATCCTCGACCGGCATCGTCAACGCCGGCAACGGTTATCCGGCATTGGCCGGCAACAACTCGGCGCTGATCGTGGCGATGTCGACGTGGCCGCTGAACCAGAACGTGACCTGCGCGTCCGACATCTGGAACGTCGCCTGTCCGCTGCCGGTGCAGTTCAGCCCGTCGGGCGCGGGCGCGCCGACCTTCTTCTCACAGAACGTTGCGGGTCGCTACATGCGTGGCGGCTTCATCGCGCAGGACGTCAACGTCGCGGCCGGCGACACGCTGGACTGGGTCTCGCAACGGCTGGGAGAAGTGGCTTCGGGCAACGTGGGGTTCCCCGGGAACGTCGACAACGCCTTCTTCGTGGCCTACAACGGCAGCACGGAAGCAGTGGTCGACCTGCGCGGCAATGTCTCGTCCTATACCTTCGCGCAGGGTGGGTTGTGGTCGATCTTCTTCGGCGTTCAGCAGACCGAGGATCCGTATGTCTGGAGCGCGCTGAAGGTCGATTCGATCGGGTTCCGCGCGGCCGAGGTGCCGGAGCCGGATTCGCTCGCGCTGGCACTCGCCGCGGGCGGCGTGCTGTTCTGGCAGCGACGCCGGCGGCGCTCGTCACGCTGAGCGACGAGCCCTCCTGCGCTCATCCCCTGACGATCGCCGGGCGCGTCGCGCCACCGGAGGGCGCCGTCGGTGGCAACATGGCGCGCCATGAGCCCACACGATCACGACGACCCGTCCGGCCACGAGCCGGTGACGCTCACGCTCGACGCCCTCGAGGCCGAGCCGCTGCCCGGCACGCTCAAGGGCCTGCCCGCGGTCGCTGAAGGCGTGCCGCTCGGCGGGCTCGGCGCGTTGGGGCTCTCGCTGCTGAGCGGCGACCTGCCGCTGCCTGCGGCGATCCTCAAGGACTCGGCGCTGAACCACAACGCGCGCTGGATGCGCGAGTTCACGGCACGCGCCGGCGTGAGCCTCGCGCCGCACGGCAAGACGACGATGTCGCCTCAGCTGTTCCAGCGCCAGTTCGACGAAGGCGCGTGGGGCATGACGGCGGCGACGGCGGCGCATGTGCGCACCTACCGGCGCTTCGGCGTGCCGCGCGTGCTGCTCGCGAATCAGCTCATCGGCAAGGCGGATCTGGAGCTCGTGTTCCGCGAATTGGAAGCCGACCCTGGCTTCGATTTCTATCTGCTGGTCGACTCCGCCGCGGGCCTGGACCTGTTGCGGCGCGCGGCCGAAGAGCGTGGCCTGAAGCGTCCGCTTCAAGTGCTGCTGGAAGTTGGCACGCCGGGTGGTCGCGCCGGCGTCCGGACGACGGAGGAGGGCGTCGCGCTCGGTCGCCTCATCCGCGATGCCGCCCCGACGATCGTGCTGCGCGGGGTGGAGGCCTTCGAAGGCGTCTACAGCGGTGCGGACACGGCGCGCGTGGAACTCGGCGCGCTGACGATGATCGAGACGGTGGCGGAGCTGACGCGCCTGGGGTGTGCCGAGGGTTGGTTCGCCGCGGACGAAGTGCTGCTGACGGCCGGGGGCTCGGCGTTCTTCGACATGGCGGCGAAGACGCTGGCCTCGGTCGAGGCGGCGGGCACCGGCCACGCGCTGCGCGTCGTGCTGCGCAGCGGCTGCTACCTCAGCCACGACAGCCTCCAGTACGAGCGCATGCAGGACCGCATGCGGCAGCGCGCGGGCGCGCTGTGGGGCGAAGGTCCCGGCCTGCGCAATGCGATCGAGGTCTGGGCCTACGTGCAGTCCGTGCCGGAGCCTGGCCGCGCGATCTGCACCGCCGGCCGACGCGACCTCAGCTACGACGCCTGCCTGCCGCAACCGCTGTGGTGGTACCGGCCGAACCTGCATGACGCGCCGCGGGCGACGCCGGCTCACTGGGCGGTCACGAAGCTCAACGACCAGCATGCGTATGTCGATGCGGGCGGGGAGGGCGGGAACGGCTCGGACGGCGGCGCGCTGCTGCTGCAGGTCGGCGACCTGATCGCCTTTGGCGTCGGCCATCCGTGCACGACCTTCGACAAGTGGCCGCTGCTCTACACGGTCGACGACCACTACCGCGTCACCGGCGGCGTGCGGACGTTCTTCTGAATCGACGGGCGAGAATCCGCGCCATGCATGAAATCATCTGCCCGCACTGCAGCAAGGCCTTCAAGATCGACGAGGCGGGGTACGCCGACATCCTCAAGCAGGTGCGCGACACCGACTTCGAGAAGCAGCTGCACGAGCGGCTCGCGCTGGCCGAGCAGGACAAGCGCAACGCCGTGGAGCTCGCGCAGGCGAAGACCGCCGGCGAGCTGCAAAAAGCCGCCGCGCTCAAGGACGGCGAGATCCAGGAGCTGAAGGCGCGGCTCGAAGCCGGCGAGGTGCAGCGCAAGCTCGCTGTGAGCGAGGCGCTCGGCACGCTGGAGAAGCAGGCGCAGCAGGCCGCCGCGGCGAAGGACGCCGAGATCCAGGCCCTGAAGGCGAAGCTCGACGCGGCCGGGGTGACGCAGCAACTGGCGATGTCGCAGGCCGTCGGCGCGGTGGAGAAGGAGCGCGACCAGCTCCGCAGCGGCCTCGAACGCGCCGAGCTCGAGAAGCAGCTCGCCGAGAAGTCGCTCAAGGACAAGTACGAGACGCAGATCAAGGACCGCGACGACGCCATCGAGCGCCTGCGCGACATGAAGGCGCGGCTGTCGACCAAGATGGTCGGCGAGACCCTCGAACTGCATTGCGAGACCGAGTTCAACCGCATCCGCGCGACCGCGTTCCCGCGCGCGTATTTCGAGAAGGACAACGACGCGCGCTCCGGCAGCAAGGGCGACTACATCTTCCGCGACGCCGACGAGGCGGGCACCGAGATTGTCTCGATCATGTTCGAGATGAAGAACGAGAACGACCGCACCGCCACGAAGAACCGGAACGAGGACTTTCTCAAGGAACTCGACAAGGATCGCGTCGAGAAGGGCTGCGAGTACGCCGTGCTGGTCTCGCTGCTGGAGCCGGAGAGCGAGCTCTACAACACCGGCATCGTCGACGTGTTCCACCGCTATCCGAAGATGTACGTCGTGCGGCCGCAGTTCTTCCTGCCGATCATCACGCTGCTGCGCAACGCGGCGATGAACTCGCTCAAGTACAAGACCGAGCTTGCGCTGGTGAAGGCGCAGAACATCGACATCACCCACTTCGAGTCGCAGCTCGAAGGCTTCAAGTCGGCGTTCGGGAAGAACTACGAACTGGCGTCGCGGCGCTTCCAGACCGCGATCGACGAGATCGACAAGTCCATCGACCACCTGCAGAAGACCAAGGAGGCGCTGCTCGGCACCGATCGCAACCTGCGCCTGGCCAACGACAAGGCGCAGGACGTGACGATCAAGAAGCTGACCAAGGGCAATCCGACGATGGCCGGGAAGTTCGCCGAGCTCAAGGGCAATGACAAGCCTGCCGCCGCCGATGGCGGCAACGATGGCAACGACGACAAGCGCGACGAAGGCAGTCTGTTCTGAAGGCTGGGCGCCGAGGGCGTCCGGAAGCACTAAGGCCGCTCATCGAGCGGCCTTCTGCATGGTGGACGAGGGGGAACCGGCGTGAGCCGGTCCGGAGCGTCACATCAGATCATTTGGCCTTGTCGGCCTCCAGGTGGTACTGGGTGACCCGCTCGACTTCGTTCTTCGAGCCCAGCACGACCGAGACGCGCTCGTGCAGCTTGCCCGGCTGCAGGTCCATGATGCGCTGGCGGCCGTTGGTGGCCGCGCCGCCGGCCTGCTCGACGAGGAAGGCCATCGGGTTGGCCTCGTACATCAGGCGCAGCTTGCCGGCCTTGTTCGGCTCGCGCTTGTCCCACGGGTACAGGAAGATCCCGCCGCGCGTCAGGATGCGGTGCACGTCCGCCACCATCGAGGCGATCCAGCGCATGTTGAAGTCCTTGCCGCGCGGACCCGTCGTGCCGGCCAGGCACTCGTCGATGTAGCGCTTCACCGGCTCATCCCAATGCCGCATGTTGGACATGTTGATCGCGAACTCCTTGGTGTCCGCAGGGATCTTCACGTCGTCGGCGGTCAGCACCCACGAGCCCTGCTCGCGGTCCAGCGTGAACATCGCCACGCCGTCGCCCACCGTCAGCACCAGCGTCGTCTGCGGTCCGTAGACGCAGTAACCCGCCGCCACCTGCGCGGTGCCGGGTTGGTGGAAGTCCTCCTCGCTGACGCCCTTGCTGCCCTCGAGCTTCTTCAGCACCGAGAAGATCGTCCCGATCGACACGTTCACGTCGATGTTGCTCGAGCCGTCCAGCGGGTCGAACATCAGTAGGTACTCGCCCTGCGGGAAACGGTTGGGCACCAGGTGGATGCTCTCCATCTCCTCCGAGGCCATCGCGGCCAGGTGGCCGCCCCACTCGTTGGCTTCGATCAGCACCTCGTTGGCGATGATGTCCAGCTTCTTCTGGACTTCGCCCTGCACGTTCTCGGACCCGGCCGTGCCCAGCACGTCACCCAGCGCGCCTTTGTTGACGCTGATGGCGATGCGCTTGCAGGCCCGCGCGACCACCTCGATCAGCAGCCGCAGCTGCTGGGGGATGTGGCCGTGCAGCCGCTGCTGCTCGACGAGGTATTGGGTCAGGCTGACGCGTTGACTCATGAAACGACTCCGATGGTTGCAAATCTCGTGCGCCGCGGAACGGCCCGGCGCGCGGACCGCTCCGTGCGCTGAATCAGGGCTGCGGCGTGTCCGCGGGGGCCGACGTGTCCGAGGCCAGCGCGCGCTCGATGATCTCGCGCACGTCGTTGGACAGGTCCGGCTTGGCGGCGACGCGGGCGATGGCTTCGCGGGCGGCGCTGCGGTACGGCTGCGCGAGCGCGGTCCAGCGGTCCATCACGCGTGCCAGCCGGCCGGCGACCTGCGGATTGATCGCGTCCAGCGCCAGCACCTGCTCGGCCCAGAAGACGTAGCCCGCCGCGTCGGCGCGGTGGAAGGCGGCCGGGTTGAACATCGTCAGCGAGAAGATCAGGCTGCGCGCGCGGTTCGGGTTCTTCAGCGTGAAGTCGGCGTGCTTCATCAGCTGCTTGACCTTCGCGAAGGTCTTGCCGTCGCGCTCGGCCGCGCGGCCTTGCAGCGCGAACCACTTGTCGATGACCAGCGCCTCGCGCTTGAACTGGGCGTGGAAGCGCGCCAGCGCGCTGTCGGCCAGTTCCGCATGCGCGTTCACGAGCGCGGACAGCGCGCCCATGCGGTCGGTCATGTTGGTCGCGTCCTTGAAGCGCTGGTACGCGCGGCCCGGCCACACGCCGTCGCCGCCGCGGGTCGCGTTCAGGACCAGCATGGCCAGCGACAGGTTCACCAGCGCGCGCTTGCCGCTCTGCACCGGATCCGGGTTGTAGCCGGTGGTCACCTGATGCGCGTCGAAGGCCCAGGCCCAGTCGGCCTGCAGCGCCAAGGCCAGCTGCGTCTGCGCCGCTTCGACCGCGGCGTGGATCGCTTGCGGGTCGACGACGTCGAGCTGCTCGGCGATGTAGGCCTCGTCGGGCAGTTGCAGCGCCAGCGCCTTGAAGGCGGGGTCCAATTCCGGATGACGCAGCACCGCGCGCATCGCGTCGATGTAGGCGGTGTCCAGCACCAGCGGCTGGCCCGAGCGCACCGCGCCCAGGATGCGGTTCAGCGCCAGGCGCTGGCTGGCTTCCCAGCGGTTGAAGGCGTCGCTGTCGTGCTTGAGCAGCACCAGCAGCTCGGCGTCGCCGAGGCCGTCGTCCAGCACCACCGGCGCCGAGAAACCGCGCAGCAGCGACGGCACCGGCTCGGACGGCACGTTCACGAAGACGAAGGACTGCTCGGCCTGGTCCAGCACCAGCACGCGTTCGGTGTCGGTGGCGCCGGCGGCGCCGTCTTCACCTTGCTGCATCAGCGGCAGCGACTGGCCGTCGCGCGACAGCAGGCCCAGCGACACGGGGATCACCTGCGGCAGCTTCGCGGCCTGGCCTTGCGTGGCCGTGCTCGATTGCGTCAGCGTCAGCGTCCAGGTCTGCGCGGCGGCGTCGTACACGCCGCGCGCCTGCAGGCGCGGCGTGCCGGCCTGCGCGTACCAGCGCTTGAACGCGTCCAGGCGCGTCGTCAGCGGCGAACCCGGGTTCGCGTCCGCGATCGCCTGCGCGAAGTCGTCGCAGGTCACGGCCTGGCCGTCATGACGCTCGAAGTAGAGCGCCATGCCCTTCGCGAAACCGTCGCGGCCGACCAGCGTCTGGTACATGCGGACGACTTCAGCGCCCTTCTCGTAGACGGTGGCGGTGTAGAAGTTGTTGATCTCGACGTACTCGTCGGGACGCACGGAGTGCGCCATCGCGCCGGCGTCCTCGGGGAACTGGCGGGCGCGCAGCGCGCGCACGTCCTCGATGCGGCAGACCGCGCGCGCGCTCGGCGTGGCGGCCATGTCCTGGCTGAACTCCTGGTCGCGGAAGACGGTCAGGCCTTCCTTGAGCGACAGCTGGAACCAGTCACGGCAGGTGACGCGGTTGCCGGTCCAGTTGTGGAAGTACTCGTGCGCGACGATGGACTCAATGCGGGCGAAGTCCGCGTCGGTCGCGGTGGCGGGGGAGGCCAGCAGCGCCGAGGTGTTGAAGATGTTCAACCCCTTGTTCTCCATCGCGCCCATGTTGAAGTCGGACACGCCGACGACCATGAAGCGCTCCAGATCCAGCGGCAGGTTGAAGCGCGCCTCGTCCCACACGACGGACGCGATCAGCGAGTTCATCGCGTGTTCCGTCTTCTCCAGGTCGCCCTGGCGGACGTAGACCTGCAGCAGGTGGTCCTTGCCGCCGCGGGTGCGGATGCGCTGCTCGCGCGCGACCAGGTCGCCGGCGACCATCGCGAAGAGGTAGCTGGGCTTGGGGAAGGGGTCGTGCCACTTCGCCAGGTGACGGCCGTTGTCCAGCGTGGCCGACTCCACCAGGTTGCCGTTGGACAGCAGCACCGGGAATCTGGTCTTGTCGGCGCGCATGGTCACCGTGTAGACCGCCATCACGTCGGGGCGGTCCAGGAAGTAGGTGATGCGGCGGAAGCCTTCGGCCTCGCACTGCGTGAAGAAGCTGCCGCCGGAGGTGTACAGCCCCGACAGCGTCGTGTTCTTCTCCGGGCAGCAGGTGTTGCGGATCTCGAGCGTGAAGTCCGCGTCGGGCACGTTGTCGATGATCAGCTCATGGCCTTCCTGGCGGAAGGACACGCTCTCGCCGTCGATCAGCACGCGCAGCAGGTTGAGCTCTTCGCCATGCAGGCGCAGGGGGCCGTGGGGCACCGCGGCGTTGCGTTCCAGGCGCATCTTGCTGGTGACCAGCGTCTTGGCCGGATCGAGGTCGAAGCACAGGTCGACGGTGCGGATCCAGAAGATCGGCGCGACGTAATCGGCGCGGCGGATCAGGGTGGCAGTGCCTTCACGCATGGCGGGCTTCCTTGTAGGAATGAAGAAGCCCCGGGCCGGGGATCGAGCGCCGGGGCATTTGTCTCTGTGTTTTTCTTAGACGCCCTGTTTCAGGGACGCCGTGATGAATGCGTCGAGGTCGCCGTCCAGCACCTTCTGGGTGTTGGAGATCTCGACGTTGGTGCGCAGGTCCTTGATGCGGCTCTGGTCCAGCACGTACGAGCGGATCTGGTGGCCCCAGCCCACGTCGGTCTTGCTGTCCTCGAGCTTCTGCTGCTCGGCCATGCGCTTCTTCATCTCATGGTCGTACAGGCGCGAGCGCAGGCGCTTCCAGGCCACGTCGCGGTTGCTGTGCTGGCTGCGGCCGTCCTGGCACTGGACGACGATGCCGGTCGGGATGTGGGTCAGGCGCACCGCCGAGTCGGTCTTGTTGATGTGCTGACCGCCGGCGCCGGACGCGCGGTAGGTGTCGGTGCGGACGTCCGACGGGTTGATGTCGATCTCGATCGAATCGTCCACTTCCGGATACACGAACAGCGAGGCGAAGCTGGTGTGGCGGCCGCCCGAGGAGTCGAACGGGCTCTTGCGCACCAGGCGGTGCACGCCTGACTCGGAGCGCAGCAGGCCGAAGGCGTACTCGCCTTCCACCTTGATGGTGGCGCTCTTGATGCCGGCGATCTCGTCGTCGGTCTGCTCTTCGACGTCGGCCTTGAAGCCCTTGCGCTCGCAATACTTCAGGTACTGGCGCAGCAGCATGCCGGCCCAGTCGCAGGCTTCGGTGCCGCCGGCGCCGGCCTGGATGTCGATGAAGCAGTTCAACGGGTCGGCCGGGTTGTTGAACATCCGGCGGAACTCGAGTTCCTCGACCTTCTCGGCCAGCTTGACGGACTCGGCCTCGATGGTCTGGATGCCGGCGACGTCGTTGTCGTCCTTGGACATCTCGAACAGTTCGAGGTTGTCGGTGATGTTGGACGTCAGGTGGTTGATCGTCTCGACGACCTGTTCCAGCGTGCGCTTTTCCTTGCCGAGCTCCTGGGCCCGCTTGGGGTCGTTCCAGACGTTGGGGTTCTCCAGGGCGGCGTTGACTTCATTCAACCGCAGCGCTTTGCGGTCGTAGTCAAAGGTACCCCCTTAGCGCGTCGGTACGCGCTTGCAGATCGGTCAGCGTGTTGCCGATCGCGTTGATTTGTTCGATTTCCATGATTCGCTCGAAGCGTTCGAAGGGTGGAGCCCCCGGCAGGGGGCCCGAAGCCGGGTATTTTCTCATGCTGACGCGAACGGGCTCCCTAAGATGCCGGGATGCGTCCGAAACCGCCTGTCCCCGATGCGGGCTACCCCTCCGGCACCCCTGCTGGCGCCCCTTCCGGCACGCCCTCCGGCACGTTCCGCGCCCGGCGCCGTTGGGTGCGCCGTGGGAACTGGCGGCTCACGCTCATGCTCCTCGTCGTGTGGGCACTGGTGACTTTCGGCGTCGCCTACTTCGCGCGCGCGCTCAGCTTCGATTTCTTCGGCTGGCCGTTCAGCTTCTGGGTGGGGTCGCAGGGGGCGTTGATCGTCTACGTGGCGATCGTCGTGATCTACGCGACCGTCATGAACCGCCGGGAGGCGGAGGCGGGGGTGCAAGACCCGGCACCCTACTTCGATGAGGTGGAGTCGCGGCGCCCGGAGAAGGAGCGCTCCGGGCCGATCACGGGGTTCTGAAGATTGCCCACCTGCTTAGGCCGGGGCGTTGGCCGCCGAGGTATGAGGCCCCGGAGTCAAGCTCCGAAACCTCACACCTCACCGTCCCCGACCACTGCCGTCCTTCCCCGGTTTTGCTACCAAGGACTTCGGGTCAGAAGGGGGCGCCGTCCTGTTTCGCGGCGGCGAGTTGTGCCTGAAGGTCCGCGACCTGTGCGCGCAGCTTGATGTTCTCGTCCTGCAACGCGCCGACCTGCGCACGCAGCAGGGCGACTGCCGGATCGGCTTCGAGTTCACCGTCCTCGTTGGTCGGCACGTCGAGCAGCGCGACCGCGACTTCGGCGACCGCATCGCCCGCGGCCTTCTTGCCGACCTTGGACTCGCGCACGCGCTTGGCGGCCTGACGCAGTTCCTTCTTGCCGCCGGCGGCGGCAGCAGCCTGCTCTTCGGCCGGCAGGTCGGAGATCACGGCGGCCGCGCTGATCGAGACCTCGCCCGACCGCACCGCGGCCACGAGTTCGGGCGCGGCGGCCTTCTGGATCTTCTCGATCTGCGTCACGGTGGCGCTGCTGATGCGCGCGGCACGCGCGATCGCTTCGCGGCTCTTCAGCGGCGGGGCCTCGGGCACGGGCGTGGCGGTCGCGTCGGCGGTGGGCGCCTCCGGTGCCGGATCGTTGAGCACGGCCAGCCGGCGCGCTTCCATGATCTCCTTCTTGCGCAGGGCGAGCACGCCCCGCTGGAAGTCGGAGACGCTGCGGCGGCCCAGGTGCTGGTCGATCATCCACAGGTGGACGTCTTCCATCGACTTGAAGCGGGTGTTCTGCACCGTCTGGAAGGAGATGCCGTGCTTGGTGCAGATGCCGTGGCGGTTGTGGCCGTCGACGAGGATGTCGCCCCAGAGCACGAGCGCGTCGCGGCAACCCTCGGCGAGGATGCTGCGCTCGAGCGCGGCATGTTCATCCTCGGTGAGCGGATCGATGTAGGCCTTGAGTTCTTCGGTGACGATGATGTTCATGGGGACGGGCAGCGGGACGGCAGGGAGGCGGAGCCGACGGGGCATGACCCGGTCGGCAAGGTGTTCGGAAGGTGCAGGATGTGCGATTGGCGCGCAGGTCGCGCGGGCGACGGACGACGCCGGAAAAGGGCGGCATTCTGCCTGCCTCGCGACGCTAACCTGTCGCACCCCGAGCACGAGCGTCGGATATCCCACGGAACCCACCCCCAGATGAGCGTCCTCCGATGAGCGAGATGAGCGAAGCGAACCCTGCGCCGGCCGATCCGCTGTCCAGCGGCTGGGACTATCCGTCCCCCCATCGGCTGGCGGTGAGCCCCCAAGCGGCGGACATCGACGGTCTGAATCACACCAACAACGCGGTCTACGTGAAGTGGTGCGAACAGGTGGCGTGGTCGCACTCGGTGGCGCTGGGGCTGGACATCGAGGACTACCGGCGGCTCGACCGCGCGATGGCGATCCGCCACGGCGGCTACGACTATCTGCTGCCGTCCTTCGAAGGCGAGGCTTTGGTGCTGGGCACCTGGCTGACGTCCGGCGACGGGAAGCTCGCGATGGAGCGCCGCTTCCAGCTGCGCCGCGCGAGCGACGGCCAGACGCTGATGCGCGGCCGCTGGGAACTGGTCTGCATCGACATCAGCGGCGGCCGCCCGAAGCGGATGCCGCCGGAGTTCATCGCGGCGTATCAGGCAGCGGTGGTGTCGCCGGACTAGGCGCGAATCTCGCCTCCTCTTTCTCCCTCTCCCGCTTGCGGGAGAGGGCAGGGGTGAGGGCCGCGGTCGTGGCAGTGAGAAGGGCGACGGCTAGCCGAGGAACTCCTGCACCGCGCGCGCCAGCGCCTCAGGCTGGTCGTGATGCATCATGTGCGCCGCCTGCTGGAGCGTGACGCGCTGCAGGTCCTTCACGACGCTGAGCCGCGTCTCGAAGTCCTCGCGCGGATAACGATCGCCCCACCATTGCGAGAGCTTGGTCTCGCTGCCCTCGACCCACAACGTGGGCGCCTCGATGCGTGACCAGCACGCGAGGGCCTCGGCCTTCTTGTAGAGCACCGGATTGGTCCGCTTGTGCGCGGGGTCGCCGAGGATGTGCCAGCGCCCGTCGTCGCCCTGCCGCGACCAATGCGGCGCGAGCCACGCGGCCTTGTCGGCGGAGAGCCTCGGATTCGTCTTCATCAGCCGCTGCGCGACACCCTCGACGCTGTCGTAGGTCTTCAGGCTCTGCGGCTCCTTGAGCTCATCGAGCCAGCTCGCAAGCCGGGCTGGCGCCATCTCTGGCGTCGTGTCCGGCAGCCCGAAGCCTTCGAGGTTCACGAGCTTGCGCAGGCGCTGCGGGCGCACGCCCGCATAGGTCATCGCGATGTTGCCGCCCATGCTGTGGCCGAGCAGGTCGACGGGCGCATCGGGGCTGACGGCGTCGAGCAGCGCATCGAGGTCGCCGAGGTAGTCGGGGAACCAGTACGCGTCGCTGCCGTTGGAGTCGGTCAGGCCGAAGCCGCGCCAGTCGATCGCGACGACGCTGCGCTCCTCCCGGAACGCATCGACCATGAATTGGAACGAGGCACCGACGTCCATCCAACCGTGGACCATCACGAGCAGCGGTCGCTGCCCGTCGGGCTCCGGCCCCCAGCGCAGCACGTGGTGGCGCAGGCCGCGCAGCGTCATGAACTCGCTGCGATGCGGGCGGCGGACCGGGTACTCAGGAGAAGACGTGGGACTCGTGTCGGTGCTCATGGAGGGCGACTGTAGTGCGGCGCGGGGAGACGCGCTTTCGCCATGGAGACAACGGCGAGCCCCGTCAAGGCGCCTGAGAGCTCTACTCGAACTCGTCGCACTCAGGGGAAGGTTCGCTCGCCCCAGCAGCCCGGCGTCGAATCTTGGAGAAACATCCAGGCGGCAATGTCGGAATCAGCGACGGCAGGCTGCCAGGACAAGACGGATCTGAGCCGACGCGCAGCTCGTCGTCGCCGTATGCACATTGGATTCGTTTGGGGCCTTCATGCACGGCAACGAATTTCCCTCGCGAGTACTCGAACCGTCCGATCAATCGGTTGCCGGTCTTCGTGCGCCCCCAGATGGACTGACAGCCGGTGAACCGGTCCCCGGCGTCCTTCGCTCGCGGATAGACAAGCAGGAGCTCGCCCATGTGCGCCTCTTCGCCTGCCGTGGCCGGAGGCTCCGACATCTTGCAGGTGTCGGGCTCGGCGTTGGCCGACTGCGCAAGCGCCACGATGACCAAAGCGAGCGCGAAGCGCTTGAGGATCTTCGTCATGGCCCGACTCCAGAAATCTCTTCGTCGACCTCTTCGAGGAATGCTTCGAACGTATGGAGCATGGGGAGCCCGAACGCGAGCGCCTC
The DNA here is from genome assembly GCF_059416045.1 of Roseateles sp. GW821-FHT09G03. Taxonomy (NCBI): domain Bacteria; kingdom Pseudomonadati; phylum Pseudomonadota; class Betaproteobacteria; order Burkholderiales; family Sphaerotilaceae; genus Roseateles; species Roseateles sp. GW821-FHT09G03. The sequence goes on along the minus strand of NZ_JBWKOK010000009.1, from coordinate 52,951 downwards.
ACTGTGACCGTTGCCGGGCGCGCGAAGCGATCTCCGGCCGACGGGCCGTCAGGAACTCGGCGCACGCATTGAGTTCGTCCTCGAGCCGCGCACGCGCGCTCTTTGAGTCCTCGGTCGCCGCGTCCTGCGGTACGCGCGCGGCCGCATAGGCGTCGACCGCCTCGCGGTGCCTCCGCTTCTGTCCCCGCATGGCCTCCTCGACGGAGACGTAGCTTGTCGCTGCCTCGACATAGCTCCCCACGACGTCGTAGCGGAACGCGTACTCGCGATGGTCGAACTTCCGCAGCTCGATGTCCGCGGCATAGCTCCCGGCGCATCCCAGCAGCCGATCGACCGTGGCGCGATCAGCGTCCGAGAGGACCGGCGTCGGCAACGGGCCGCCGCGCTCGGTGTTCGGTTCGTAGGGCACTTCCTCGTCGACGCGCGGGCTGCGCGTCGCCAGACCCGGCGCCATGTTCCGCCAGCTCAGCTTCGCGCCGTCGTACATCGGGATGACGGTGATCCTGGCGCGGTAATCGACGCGCAAGGAGGAGAAATTGATCTGGTAGAGCTGATTCGCCGCCGCATTGATCGTCAAATTGCCCGCGCCGAACTGCGAGTCGGAGCTGTACTTGAGTTTCAGTTCGTGAATGCCGGGCAGCACATAGACCACGGATGCGCAGACACCGTCCTTCTCCAGCGAGAGGCCATCGATCGCGCAGATCGTCGCCGACTCGCCCCAAGGCCGGCCGTCCATGGTGAACAGGATCGCGACCTCGCCGCGCGGCCGGGCCGGTCCGTCGTAGGCCTGCACGCGATGCAGCGTTTCAGGGATGAAGTCCGAAGCGAAGGCAGCGACGGAACCGGCCGTGAGAGCGGCAAGCAGCGAGAGACGGGCGATCAGAGGCATGCAGCCAGTAGATCATGGCGGGATGACGCGTCGCGTCGGTGGAAGTTCTGGGGCGCGGGCTTCGGAGCGACGCTGATGTGTGCTCACGGCGCCTGGCGCACTGCGGCATAGACGCAAGTGCTCCGAGGGACGCCATCCGGCGTGACGCGATCGTTGCGCAAGACCCCCTCCAGCTGCATGCCGATCGCTTCACAGACGCCTCGGCTTCCCGCGTTGGCCTCGTCAGGAAACGCTTCGACGCGTCGTGCGCCGAGGCGGTCGAACGCGTAGCGCTTCAGCTCCGACGCAGCCTCGGCCATCAGGCCCTGGCGCTGACGACTGGTGCGGCACCAGAAGCCGAGTTCGAACTTGGGAATGGTCCAGTCGATCGAGTGCAGGCTGAGGCTGGCCACCAGCGAGTCCTCCGCATCGAACGCCAGGTACACCAGTGCCGAGCGTTTGACGAACTCTGCCGCGCTCTCCCTGCAGTACACCTCGGAAGCCTCGACCGACGGCTCGAACATGGCCCAAGGCAGCGACGCGGGCCAGGCCCTCAACGCATCGAGTGTTTCGACGACGGCCTCGTGGACACGCCTGCCGTCGCCGGGCTTCGGCGTACGAAGCAGCAGTCGATCAGTCTTCAGTTCGGAAGCGACTTCGCGCAAGAGGGGATCGAGAGGCATGTGAGACGGTCGAAGCTGGCGAGAATGAGTCCCGTATCTTCACCGAGTCCGGAACGTTTCAATGACCGCCACGCCCGACGCCTACACCCTCCGCCCTGCGCGCCCCGACGACCTGACCGCGATCGTCGGCCTGATCGGCGAGCTCGCCGACTTCGAGCACCTCACGCACTTGATGGACGTGACCCCCGAGAAGCTGCTCCCGCATCTCTTCGGCGAGCGCCCCGTCTGCGAAGCCATGGTCGCCGAGCACGAGAGCGGCGCGGTCGTCGCCTTCGCGCTGACCTTCACCAACTTCTCGACTTTCCTCGGCAAGCCCGGGATGTACCTCGAGGACCTGTATGTGCAACCCGCGCATCGCGGCGCGGGACTGGGCAAGCGCATGCTAACGCGCCTCGCGCAGATCGCGATCGAACGCGACTACGGCCGCTTCGAATGGTGCGTGCTCGACTGGAACGAGAACGCCATCCGCTTCTACGAGAAGATGGGCGCGACCCTCATGCCGGACTGGCGCCTGTGCCGCCTGGCCGGCGATGCGCTGGCGCGCTTCAAGGGCTGATCAAGGGCTGATCCAGCCCGCGCTGCACGTCACTTCAGCCAGTCGTTCAGCAACTCCGGCGGACGCGCGATCAGCGCGCGGTCGCCTTGCACGACGATCGCCCGCTGCAGCAGCTTCGGGCGGTCCGCGACCGCTTGAAGCAGCTGCGTGTCGGTCAGCGAGGCATCCGCGAGATTCAGCTCGCGATAGTCGTCCTCGTTGTCGCGCACCATCGCGCGCACCGGCGTGCCGAGCTGCCGATGCAGTGTCTGCAACTCAGGCAGCGTCAGCGGCGTCTCCAGATACTCGACGACTGCGGGCTGAAGACCACGGGACTCCAGCAGCGCGAGCGCCTCGCGCGACTTGGAGCAGCGGGGGTTGTGCAGGATCTTGAGGCTCATGCGGACCAGTGTAGGAGGCGCGATCCAGATATCGATATGCGGATCGCCCGTCGTTGGTCCATGCACCTCTGACGGGCATCGCCGCCGTCCGCGAGCACCGACATGGCGCTACGGGCTTTCCATGACGACCGTCCGGGACCCGGTCGCTAGCATCCACGCTCTTGTTCCAGTCCAGGATGGAGACACGATGACCGGCAAGACCGTCAAGGAAGCCGGCCCGGCCAACGGCATGACCGTGCCCCTGGCGGCGACCCGCGCCGCGCCCGATGCCTACGCGCTGATCCACGGCGCCTTCCGCTGGCAGGTGCCCGAACGCCTGGCCATCGCCGAGCTCTGCTGCGGCCGCTGGGCCCGCGAGACGCCCGACGCGCCTGCCATCCTCTTCGACAGTGACAGCGGCTGTCGCGCCCACTACTCCTTCGGCCAACTGCAGCGCGCGGCCAACCGGCTCTCCAATGCGCTCAAGCGTCTGGGCGTCGAGCCCGGCGATCGCGTCGCGCTCGTGCTGCCGCAGCGCTTCGAGACCGCGGTCGCGCACATCGCCATCAACCAGCTCGGCGCGGTCGCGATGCCGCTGTCCATGCTCTTCGGGCCGGACGCGCTCGAGTACCGGCTCAAGGACAGCGAGGCCAAGGTCGCGATCGTCGAGGGCGGCGCGCTCGACGCGCTTCGATCGGTGCGCGCCGCATGCCCGACGCTGCATCATGTGCTGGTCGTCGGCGAGTCCGATGCCCACGAGGGCGAAGCCGGATGGATGGCCGCGCTGCAGGCCGAGGACGCACGCTTCGCCGCGCGCGACAACGCCGCCGAAGACCCCGCGATCCTGATCTACACGAGCGGCACGACCGGCGCGCCCAAGGGCGCCTTGCTGCCGCAGCGTGCGCTGCTCGGCAACCTCACCGGCTTCATCGCCAGCCAGAACTGGTTCGGCTTCGATCCGCACGATCCGTCGGTGCGCAGCGAGGCCGTGTTCTGGAGCCCCGCCGACTGGGCCTGGACCGGCGGCCTGATGGACGCGCTGCTGCCGTCGCTGTGCTTCGGCCGGCCCATCCTCGGCTACCAGGGGCGCTTCTCGCCGGAGAAGGCCTTCGAGCTGATGCAGCACTACCGCGTCAGCCACACCTTCCTGTTCCCGACGGCGCTGAAGGCGATGATGAAGGCCGTGCCGCATCCCGCCGTGCGCTATGCGCTGAACCTGCAGGCGATCATGAGCGCGGGCGAGGCCGTCGGCGATGCCGTCTTCGACTGGGGCCAGCGCGAACTCGGCGTGACGATCAACGAGATGTTCGGGCAGACCGAGATCAACTACGTCGTCGGCAACTGCGCACGGTTGTGGCCGGCGAAGCCCGGCAGCATGGGACGCGCCTATCCCGGTCACCGCGTCGCGGTCATCGACGACGAGGGTCAGGTCTGTTCTCCCGGGCAGATCGGCGAAGTGGCCGTTCATCGGCGCGACGTGCATGGAGCGCCCGATCCGATCTTCTTCCTCGGCTACTGGCGCAACGAGGCCGCCACGGCCGCGAAGTTCACCGGCGATCCGGCGGACAGCTGGTGCCGCACCGGCGATCTTGCCCGCACGGACGAGGACGGGTATCTCTGGTACCAGGGCCGTTCCGACGACCAGTTCAAGGTCGCGGGCTATCGCATCGGCCCGGGCGAGATCGAGAACTGCCTGGTGCGCCACGAGGCCGTCGCCAACGCGGCGGTCGTGCCGAAGCCCGATGCCGAGCGCGGTGCGCTGGTGAAGGCCTTCGTCGTGCTGGCGCCGGGCCGGCAGCCGTCGGCCGCGCTGACCGCGGAGCTGCAGGACTTCGTGAAGCAGCGGCTCGCGCCCTACGAGTACCCGAAGGAGATCGAGTTCCTCGACACGCTGCCGATGACGACCACCGGCAAGGTGCAGCGCCGCGTGCTGCGGCAACTGGAAGCGGACCGCGCGGCGGGGGGCAACTAACTCGCGCGCGTGTTGCGCAGCTTCACGTAGAGCTTGGTGTTGGCGCCCGGCTGCGGCTGCAGCAGGGCCGCGTCCGGCCATTGCTCCTGGCCGGTCAGCACCGTGCAGGCGCGGGACGGTTGGCCCTTGGGCGTCTCGGGCTCACGCTGCTGGGCCTCGGTGGGCAGCGGCAGGCGCAGGTGCTGGCCGCTCTCCGTCCAGTCGAGGTTCCACTGCGGCTGGTCGCTGCACACGATGACGCCGTCGATCTGCGGGAACATCCAGCGCACGTACCAGGGCAGCAGCTCGGTGCGCAGCCGCTGGCCGACACCGACGATGCGGCGCACGGTGCCCATGTCCAGCATCTCCGGCGGCGTCGCGATGTCGATGCTCAGCCGGACGCCCAGCTCGCCCTTGGGCACGTTGGTGCCGAACTCCATGTCTCTCGCCTGCTTCTCAGGGAAGGTCGGCAGGTCGAAGCGGCCCTTCTCGTCGATCGGGACCGGGATGTAGTCGTCGTCGCTCATCAGCGCGAGCTTGGTGCCGGCCGGCGGCGGCTTGGACATGTCCTTCGGGTCGGTCAGCACGAAGCGGCTCACGAACAGACCTTCGCCTTCGGTGCGCAGCTTGGACAGCAGCTCGTTGAGGCGTTTGTACGGGAAGGAGGTGCCGCGCTTCATGTCGCTCTGGACGGTCGGCAGGGCGACCGCGCCGGAAGCCGGCGACGAGGCGGAGGCCGGCGCCGGCTCGGGGGCCGCCGCAGCGACCGGATCGCAGGCGGCCAGGCCGCCGATCAAAGCCAATGCGAGCACGGTGACTGGAACGCGGCGCGCCGCGTGGGGGAACTGCTGGGGCTTCACTTCGACTCTCTCCCTGTGTCGCGAATGCGATCAACGCTGAACGGTGCGCGGCCGGTGTGGGTTGACGACGCGTGTCCCGCGTCGGGGTGTCAGCGTCGGCATTTGCCGCGCGCCTCGGCGAGCACCCAGAACGGCAGGCTGAGCAGGCCCGCACCGGCGCCAGCGAATTCGCCCTTCAGGCAATCGCCGCTGGCGCCCTTCATCATCTCGTTGCCCAGCTTGGTCGACGCGTCGATCTTGTCGGGCGCGAGGCTGGCGGTGTCGGCGCGCTCGGCGAGCAGCGGCTGTCCCTGCGTTCCCTGGCGGATCGCGCGCTGCGTCGCGGCGCCGTACATCAGGTCGCGGCCGGTCGGACCCGACGCGGCCGAGGCCGCCGCCGGCGCGGTCATGACGACGGTCGAGCGACGCTCCTCCTGGGACTCCTCTGCCTCAGGCACGGAAGCCCGCGGCACTCGACCGGGGTCAGCACTTGCGCGACGCGCGACCTGCGGTGGGCGCGGCGTCGGTGCGGGCCTGGCGTTCAGCAGCGGCGGCAACTGGATCGTCACCATGCGAATCGATGAACTGCGCTGCTCGCGGTGCGATTCCGCCCGGCGCCATGCGTGCTGCAGCCAGCCGATCAGCGCGACGTGCAGCAGCAGGACCGCACCGATGGCGAGCGTGCGAGGCGCGAGACGACGATCACGCGCCACCATCTGCGCCTCCGTCCTCGGGCTCATCGCCCGGTTCCCAGGCGAGCAGGTCGCCGGGCTGACACTGCAGCACCGCGCAGATGCGCGACAGCGTGTCGAAGCGCACCCCGCGCACCTTGCCGGACTTCAGCAGCGAGAGGTTGGCCTCGGTGATGCCGATGGCCTCGGCGAGCTCCTTCGAGCGCATCTTGCGTTGCGCGAGCATCACGTCGAGTCGGACGACGATGGGCATGGGCGGGGTTCCTGCGCCGGTCCGTTCAGACGAACTCGGCGTTCTCCTGCGCCATGCGCTGGGCCTCGCGCATCACCATGGCCATCGCGATCAGCACCAGGCCGAGCAGCAGCACGATGTAGTGCTGGCTGCCGAGATGCACGGACAGCATCCGCTGCCCGGGCGGGTTGCCGAAGGTCAGGGCGAGGATGGTGACGGTGTCGGTCAGCGGCATCACCAGTGCCATGGCCGTCACCGATTGCCCCAGGCGTCGCAGATGGCGCGTCGCGCCATCGGTGAAGACCTCGCCGCGCAGATAGGCGCCGAAGAGGCGCCACAGGCACAGCAGCGCGAACAGCGTCAGCAGCGCCTGCGGCAGGTTGACCGCCAGCCCCCAGGCGCGCGAGACGGCGTCGAATTGCATGGGGCAGTCCAGGCACCAGTCCTTGCGCGCAGTGCGTTCGACCAGTCCGCGGTCGGCCCAGAAGATCGCGTGGAAACCCACCACCACCGCCATGGCGATCAGCGCCATCGCGCGCACGCAGTGAGCGATCCAGCGGATGCGCTGGAGGCTGGCAGGGAAGGAGGCGTCGCTCATGGTCTTACCGTCGGGTGGCAAGAAATTACTGTAAAACAATAATTTCTTGGGCGCAATGGTGGACCGAGTAAAGGCGGCTGCTGGCACGCGCGCGGCGATCGCCCGGCCCTCCCCCGCACGCGCGGCGACACCTTCGGTCGGACCGAGGAAATCATCGGCCGCTGGCTGAAGGCCCGGGCCGGGATGCGCGAACGCATCGTTGTCGCGACCAAGGTCGCCGGGCCGTCGCGCGGCTATGACTGGATCCGAGACGGCAGCATGGACCTCACCGGTGCGCAGATCGTGCAGGCCTGCGAGGACAGCCTGCGCCGGCTGCAGATCGAGACCATCGCTGCCATCGGCCGGACCCTGGACGCCGAGACGCTGGCCCGCATCGACCGCATCCGCTGGGAGATCCGCGACCCGGCGCAGTGAGCGGCAATCAGCCGATCACTCGATCAGCAGCTCGAACGTGCCGTCGGCCAGCCGCTGACCGTTGACCATCACCTCGATCGCGTGCGTGCCCGCATAGTGCGTGCGCGTGGTGAAGTTGCGCAGCGCGCGACGGATGCGGATTGTCGTCGCTGTGCCGGCTGCGAGTTCCACCGTCTTCAGCTTGAACACCTTCGGCGACGCGCGACCGTTCTTCTTCACGTAATGCACGGCGTAGTCGACCACCAGCCGTTGCGTCGTCTCGGCGGTGGAGCGCAGCTCGAAGGCGATCTCGACCTCGCCGCCGATCGCAACGCGTGACGGCTCGATCGCGAGGCGCTCCACGACGGCCAGCGCGCCCTCGCTGGCGCCGATCAGCTTCAGCGCCCGCGCGTCGCCCTGCTTGATGCGCGAGCGCAGCGCATGCTTCACGATCCACGCGCTGCGCTCGTCCGCGAGGTCCCAGTCGGCCACGTGGGCGAAGACCCAGTCCGCGTGGTCCTTGGTGATGTCGTTCAGGTTGTTGGCGACGGAGCGCCGCACGTAGAGGGCGTCGTCGGCGCGCAGTGCCTGCAGGATCTCCGCCAGCGGCGCCGGATCGGCGACCAGCGCGTCGAGCCGGAACGACCACGGCAACCGCGGCCGGCAGCCCTCGCTGGCCAGGCGCCGCACGTGCTCGTCGCGATCGGCGGTCCAGCGTGTCATCGTCTTCAGCGTGCCGGCAAGATCCTGGCGCAGGAAGGGGCGGATCGCGAATTCGGCGGTGCCGTGTCCGGTCATCCGCTTGAGCGCCTTCAGCGACGCCACGGGATCGTGCAGCCCGTAGCTCGCGACGAAATCGCACAGCCCCATGTTCACGAACGCGCCGCCGGTCTTGGGCGCCGCGGCGACCACCGCATCGAGCTTCATCGCGAAGCTGCCGGGGAGCGCGGCATCGAGCGCCTCCGCCACGCGGTGCACGCGCTGCATGATGGACAGCGGCTCGAGTCCCTCGGTCGCCACGGCCATGAAGCGCTTGCGCTGGAAGCCGGTCGCGGACTCCGCGAACACGGAGGCCAGCGATCGCAGCGCGGTCTCGCCGATCAGGTCCTTGAGGTTGTAGCTGGAGGTCGGGGCGGCATCCGTCATGAGGGCTCGGTGAACACGAAGTGCAGGAAGGGCGCCGCAGCGTAGCGCGGGCGCTGCCATCGTCTGTCAGCAGGTGTTGTGCAGAACGCGCCGCCCGCTCAGCGGGCGCAGCACGTGCGGCGCGCAGCAAGCTCGTACAAGCCACCGCTGCGGCCAGCGCGGAGAATCGCGCCATGAGCAAGAAATCCGCCCATGTCAGCGAGACGCTGGCGACGCAGATGCTGCGCCAGCACAAGGTCGCCTTCGGGGAACACGTCTACGACTACGTCGATCACGGCGGCACCGGCGAGTCCTCCAAGCAGCTCGGCGTCCCCGAGCACGAGGTCGTCAAGACGCTGGTGATGCAGGACGAGAAGGCGCAGCCGCTGATCGTGCTGATGCACGGCGACTGCACCGTCAGCCTGAAGGAGCTCGCCCGGCAGATCCCCTGCAAGAAGGTCGAGCCCTGCAAGCCCGACGTCGCGCAGCGCCACAGCGGCTACCTCGTCGGAGGCACGTCGCCGTTCGGGACGCGCAAGGAGATGCCGGTGTTCGTCGAGTCCACCGTGCTCGCGCTGCCCCGCATCCTGATCAACGGCGGGCGCCGCGGCTACCTGATCAGCATCGAACCCCGGGTTTTGACGGAGCTGCTCGCGGCCCGTCCGGTCGAGTGCGCGCTGAAGTCCGGGGCAGAATAGCGCCCCATGCAAAGTGTCCTGTTCCCCTTGTTGGCCGTCGTGGCCGGGTATCTGATCGGCTCCCTGTCCTTCGCGGTGATCGTCAGCCGGCTGATGGGCCTGTCCGATCCGCGCAGCTACGGCAGCGGCAACCCGGGCGCGACCAACGTGCTGCGCTCCGGCAACAAGGCCGCCGCGATCCTGACGCTGGTCTTCGACGCGCTCAAGGGCTACGTCCCCGTGCTGTTGGTGCTGAAGTTCGGCCCGCCGTACGGCCTGGAGGAGGGCACCGCCGCGCTGGTCGGCCTGGCGGCCTTCATCGGCCACCTGTGGCCGGTCTTCTTCAAGTTCATCGGCGGCAAGGGCGTCGCCACCGCGGCCGGCGTGCTGCTCGCGATCAACCCGTGGCTTGGCCTGGCCGTGCTCGGCGTGTGGATCGTGATGGCGGCCGTGTTCCGCTACTCGTCGCTGGCCTCGCTGGCCGCCGCCGTCGCCGCGCCGCTGCTGCAGATGCTGATCTGGGACGTCGGTCCCGAACTGCCGGCCATCGCGCTGATGAGCCTGCTGCTGATCTGGCGCCACGCCGCCAACATCAAGAAGCTGATGGCGGGCACCGAGAGCAAGCTCGGCCAGAAGTCGGCCCCGGTCCCCGCCGTGCCCGCGGCCAAGTCCCATCGCCACGAGCAGTCGCGCGCGCATCGGCACGATCACAAGCGCGATCACAAGCCTTCCAACAAGTCCAACCCGCACAGCAAATGAGCAACATCGAACGCTTCGACGTCGGCCCGCGTCTCTCCGAGATGGCCATCCACAACGGCGTGGTCTACCTGGCCGGCCAGGTGCCGGACGACGCCACCGCCGACGTCAAGGGCCAGACCGAACAGGTGCTGGCGATGATCGACAAGCTGCTGGCCCGCGCCGGCAGCGACAAGACCAAGATCCTGCGCGCGCAGCTCTACATCGCCGACGTCAAGGACCTGGCCGGCATGAACGCCGCCTGGGACGCCTGGGTGCCGGCCGGCCACACGCCGCCGCGCGCGACCGTCGAGGCCAAGCTGGCCAAGCCGGAGTGGAAGATCGAGATCGTGATCACCGCGGCGGTCTGAGCCTCGGCGAGGCCACTGGCCTCTTCAAGCAGAACGCCGGCTTCGTGCCGGCGTTTTTCATGGTGCCTCGAACGGGAGTCGAACCCGTTCGGGGTGTCGGGCTTGACTCACTCGTCGGCGCCGGCCTCTTCGAGTTCCAGACCGAGGCAGGCCGGATCGCCGCAGCCGCGCCGTACGAGGACCGGCGGCTCCGCCGTCAGGTCGACGACCGTGGTCGGCTTCATCGGGCAGGCGCCCGCGTCGATGATCAGCTGGATCAGCTTGTCGTAGCGCGCGGTGATCTCTTCGGGGTCGTTGATCGGCTCGTGCTCGCCAGGCGGGATCAGGGTCGTGGCCAGCAGCGGTCCGCCGATCAGCGCGAGCAGGTCCTGCGTGACGCGGTGGTCCGGCACGCGCAGGCCGATGGTGCGGCGCGACGGGTGCGAGAGCCGCCGCGGCACTTCCTTGGTCGCTTCCAGGATGAAGGTGAACGGCCCGGGCGTGGCCGTCTTGATCATCCGGTACTGCTTGTTGTCGACGCGCGCGTAGCTGCCCAGCTCGCTGAGGTCGCGGCACAGCAGCGTCATGTGGTGCTTGTCGTCGACGCCGCGGATGCGGCGCAGCGCCTCGGCGGCCGCCTTGTCGTCGAGCTGGCAGACCAGCGCGTAGCTGGAGTCGGTCGGGATCGCGCCGATGCCGCCCTGGCTCAGGATCTGCGCCGCCTGGCGCAGGAAGCGGGCCTGCGGGTTGTCGGGATGGACTTCGAAGATCTGGGCCATGGTCCTCACCTGGGGCAATCGGCATGCGAGCCGATCATGGAGCCGGTCTGCGCCGGCGGATGTTTCCGGAGATCCCTGTCGCGCTGTCCGTCGGTCCGAAGCGGTCCGCGGGCATCCGCAGCGTCTTGTGCCGCGATCGGAGGAATCAGGCCGGCCAGTGGATGCGGTGCTCGAGCGCGCCCCACACCGGTTTCAACCGGCCGGAAAGATGCTGGTCGAGTTTGCCGACGTCGACGCGGCTTTCCTCCGGGCTGTGGAAGTCGGAGCCGCGCGACGCGAGCAGGTCGAATTCGAGCGCCGTGTCGGTGTACTGAATCATGTCCCCGGCGGTGTGGCTGCCGGTGACGACCTCGATGCCGCGCCCGCCGTGCGCGATGAATTCGGTGATCAGCGCGTACTCCTCGGTCGGTGTGAAGCCGTAGCGGCCCGGGTGCGCGATGACGGCCAGCCCGCCGGCATCGACGATCCAGCCCACCGCGTCGCGCAGCGCCGCCCAGCGGTGCGGCACGAAGCCGGGCTTGCCTTCGGTGAGGAAGCGGCGGAAGACTTCGGGCACGTCCGAGCACTGGCCGGTCTCCACCAGGAAGCGCGCGAAGTGGGTGCGGGAGATCAGCTCCGGATTGCCGGCGAACCTGAGCGCGCCTTCATAGGCGCCGTGGATGCCGGCCTTGGCCAGGTCGTCCGACATTTCCTTCGCCCGCGCGCCGCGGCCGCCGCGCGTTGCGCGCAGGCCGGCATCGATGCGCGGGTCTTCATGGTCGAAGCCCAGCCCCACGATGTGCACGACCTTGCCGGCGAAGGTCACGGAGATCTCGACGCCGGTCAGGTAGGGCAGCCCCGCCGCCTTCGCCGCCGCGATCGCGCGCTGCTGGCCGCCGAGCTCGTCGTGGTCCGTCAACGCCCACAGCTCGACGCCGTTGGCCTTGGCGCGCGCGGCCAGGGCCTCGGGCGTCAGCGTGCCGTCGGAGACGGTCGAGTGGCAGTGGAGGTCCGCGTTCGTCTGCGCATGCAGCGCGATCCGCCCAATGCCGTCGGACGCGGCGGCGTGAACCGGCAGCGTGTCGGTGGGGACGGAGGAACCCGGTGGAACCGGTCGAACGGGAGAAGGGGTGTTCACCCCGCCGATTCTAGGAGCGGCGCCATGTCCGTGGCGCCGGTACCGGATCGACGGCGGTCGACGAAGTAGCGGCTGGGTCCGGTGCCGCACTTGGCGACGTGCTTGGGCTCGGCCAGCGCGGCGGACAGCGCGCGCACGCTGTCGAAGGCGCCGGGCTGCACCTGGATCACGCCGGCGCTCAGCGTCGGCAGCGGATTGAAGGATTCCTGGTTCTGGCGGTTCAGCGTCACGTAGCCGCCCAGCGCCTGGTGTTCGGCGGAGAAGAAGGGGCGGATCTGGCGGTCGAACTCGCGGCAGACGCGGGTGACGCGGGCGGTCCAGTCGGGGGAGCCCAGCACCATCACGAAGTCGTCGCCGCCGATGTGGCCGACGAAGTCCAGCGACGGGTCGGCGGCGTCCTGCAGGATCTGCGCGCAGAGCTTGATGATGTCGTCGCCCGCGGCGTAGCCGTAGACGTCGTTGAAGGGCTTGAAGTGGTCGATGTCCCAGGCGACGACGACGAATTCGCGCGCTTCGTGCAGCAGGGCGTCGAGGTGCTGGTCGGTGGGCACGTTGCCCGGCATCAGCGTCAGCGGGTTGGCGTAACGCGCGCTGTGGACCTGCAGGTCGGAGACGGCCTTCAGCAGGTCGGTGCTGCGGCCGGTGCCGAAATACTCGCCGTTGCGGGTGACGATGAAGCCGTCGACCATCAGGCGGTCGTCCAGGCTGGAGATCGCGTCGCTCATCTCGCGCAGCGAGGTGCCGGCATCGAAGATCAGCGGCTGCGGATCCATCAGCGCGGTGCAGGAGCGCTTCTCGTGGATGTCCATGAAGTAGCGCTCGGCGCTGCGCTTGAGCACCTGCAGCGAGCGCAGGATGCCGATCGGGCGGTTCGATTCGTCCAGCACCGGCATCGAGAACAGCTGCTCGTCGCGCTGGAACATGTCGGCGACGGTCTGGCAGTTGAGCTTGGGCGTGACGGTGTGGCTGCGGCGGGCCAGCTGCGCGGCGGTCGTGATCGCGTCGGGCGGCAGGCGCATCCAGTCGGCGTTGCGGCGGCGGTGCTCGGGCGCGAGCAGCGCGTCCACCTCGGCGCGCAGCGCGGCGCGCGGCGCGGCGCTCGGACGCGCGAGCAGGTAACCCTGGCAGACCGGCACGCCCAGACGGCGCAGCACGGTGAGGTCGCTGAGCTGCTCGAGGCCTTCGGCGACGACGGTGCAGCCGGAGCTGGCCGCCATCTCGAGGATGGAGCGCACGAACTGCTGCTTGAGCGGCTCCTGCGCGATCCCGTCGATGAAGTGCCGGTCGATCTTGACGAAGTCGGGCCGGATGTCCATCCATCGCTTCAGGCTCGCGAAGCCCTCGCCGAGGTCGTCCAGCGCCACGACGAAGCCCAGCTCCCGCAGGCTGCGCATGCTGTCCTGCAGGCGCTCGGGTTCGAGGATGGGGCGCGTCTCGGTGAGTTCGATGACCACACGCGACGCGGGCAGGTCGAGCTGCGCGAACTCGCGGGCGATCAGCGTGCCGCGGTCGCTGGTGGCGAGCAGCGTGTCTGCGGTGAGGTTCAGGAAGAGCTGGCCGGGGAGCTTGAGCTCCTTGAAGCGGCGAAGCGCACGGCGCACGACGAGCCGTTCCAGCTCCACGAGCCGGCCCAGGCGGGCGGCGGTCTCGAACAGCACCAGCGGCGAGTGCAGCGGCGTGTCCGCCGGCCCGCGTGTGAGGGCCTCGTAGCCCAGGATGTTCGCGCGCTCGACCTCGACCAGCGGTTGGAAGTGGATGTCCAACGCACCGTCGCGAATGATGGCGGACAGGGCGATGCTCAGCGGGTCGGGCGGTTGCAGGTGCGTGGTGGGCATGGGGAGACACCACGGCGGACGGTACGCCGCGTGGTGTCCCCATTCTGGGTGGCCTCTATGTCATCGATTTGACAAACTGTTACAGCAGGGGTCAGGTGTGAAGTCTGGCGCGGTTCGCGCAGTTCCGTGTGTCTGGATCACGGACTGGGCGACGCGAGGTGCATGGGCGGACGTCACGGCTTCTGCTTGCTGAAGTCCCGCTCCGGGAACAGGCGCGTCGTCAGCGCGCCCAGGCTCTCGTGGACCACGTCGACGTTGGTCTCGTCGATGATGAGCTTGGTGATCTGCGGGCTCAGCGCCTTGCGCAACAGGCCCAGGAAGCGCGGCGCGGCGACGACGCGCAACTGCGTCACCTCGCCGTTGTTGTAGCCGTCGTCGAGCGTCTTGGCGACGCGCGCGGCGAAGCTGATGGCTTCTTGATGCGATTCGTCGACGCCCGCGGACGCGGTCACGTTGTTGCCGCGCCGGCCTTCGGCGTCGCGCCGCAGGTCCGCGTTGTTCGCATGGGCGGCGGCATCGGTCAGCGTCGTGACGTCCTCCAGGTCGCCACCTTCCTCGGGCAGCTTCAGCAGACGCGCCACGCCCTCATCGGCCACCAGCACCCAGAGCTTCCCATCGTCCTTGTATGCAGTCATCTCGGTTCCTTCAACAGAGTTCTCGTCGAGGGAAGGGTGGCAATCGCCGTACCCCGGGTCGGGCCCTGAGTCGCGTCCTGAATCGCGCCCCGGTCGGCTCGAACAAGGCGTGGGTGCACTTGGCGGTCAGTCCCGACGGAGGGAACATGGCTTGCCCGCCGGTACATTGCACCGGCTCCTCCGCATCGAGATCGCCATGGATACCGACCACCCCTCCGCCGTCAGCCTCCACATCGTCTGCCCGTCCTGCGGCGCGAAGAACCGCGTGCCGCGCGAGCGTCTGGGCGAGTCGCCCGACTGCGGCCGCTGCAGCACGCCGCTGATGCAGGCGCAGGCCGTGGATCTCACGCCGGAGGTGTTCGACAAGTTCATCGCCGGCACCGAACTGCCGGTCGTCGTCGACTGCTGGGCCGAGTGGTGCGGCCCTTGCCGGATGATGACGCCGCAGTTCGAGAAGGCGGCGGCGATGCTGCCCGAAGTGCGCTTCGTGAAGCTCGATACCGAAGCCGCGCCGCAGCAGAGCGCGCGCTACGGCATCCGCAGCATTCCCACGATGCTGCTGTTCCTCGATGGGCAGGAGATCGCGCGCGAATCCGGTGCGATGCCGGCGCCGGCCATCGTCGAGTGGGTACGGAAGCAGTTGCTGGGCTGAGCGTCCCGCGCCGAGCTATTCCGCCATCGCCTCCACGACCATCTGCACGCGCTGCTGGCCCTGGAACTCGTCCAGGCTCAGGCGGTAGGCCAGCGTCACCTGCTCGGGCAACTGCTCGGTGTGGCCGAACCAGATGGCATCGCGGATCCAGGCGCCCTGGCGCAGGCGCAGCTTGAGGTGGCGTTCGCCGACGATGCGCTGGTTCACGACCTGCACGCGGTCGCAGAACAGCGGCGCCTCGAAGGCCTGACCCCAGACCTGCGCTTCCAGCTCCTGGACCGTCTCGGCGCAGAAGGCTTCCGGCGGCAAAGGGCCGTCGGTGCGCAGCGTTCGGGTGAGCGAGGCCTCGTCGAGCCACTCGCGGGCGACGTCCTCGAAAGCGGTGCGGAAGGCGTCGACGCCGCCAGGTCCCAGCGTGCATCCCGCCGCCATCGCGTGGCCGCCGAATTTTTTCAGCAGCTCGGGATGGCGCTTGGACACGAGGTCCAGCGCATCGCGCAGATGGAAGCCGGGGATCGAGCGGCCCGAGCCCTTGAGCTGGCCATCCGCGCCCTCGGCGAAGACGAACACCGGGCGATGCAGCCGGTCCTTGATCCGCGAGGCCACGATGCCGACGACGCCTTCGTGGAAGTCGGCATCGAAGAGCGCCAGCGCGGGCGGCGGCGCGCCGTCCAGGCGCGGATCCGTCATCAGGCGCTCGAGCAGCGCGAGCGCCTGCTCCTGCATGCCGGCCTCGATCTCGCGACGCTCGCGGTTGATGCGGTCGAGCTCACGCGCAAGGGCCAGCGCCTGTTCGCTGTCGTCCGTCGTCAGGCAGGTGATGCCCAGCGTCATGTCGTCGAGGCGGCCCGCCGCGTTGATGCGCGGACCCAGCGCGAAGCCGAGGTCGAAGCTGTTGGCGCGCGAGGCGTCGCGGCTCGCCGCGGTGAACAGCGCCTGCACGCCCGGCTGCATGCGGCCGGCGCGCATCCGCCGCAGGCCCTGCGCCACCAGGCGACGGTTGTTGGCGTCGAGTCTCACCACGTCGGCGACGGTGCCCAGCGCGACGAGGTCGAGCAGGCCGTCGAGCCGCGGCGGCGCATCCTCACCGAATGCGCCGCGGCGGCGCAGCTCGCCGCGCAGCACCGTCAGCACGTAGAAGGCGACGCCGACACCGGCGAGGCTCTTGCCGGGGAAGGGGCAGCCCGGCTGGTTGGGGTTCACCAGCGCGTCGGCGTCGGGCACGGTCGGCTGGCCGTCGGCGGTGACCGCCGGCAGGTGGTGGTCCGTGACGAGAACCTTCAGGCCGAGCGCGCGCGCGAAGGCCACGCCGGCATGGCTGGCGATGCCGTTGTCGACGGTGACGAGCAGGCGGGGCTCATGCTTCAACGCCAGCTCGACGATGGTTGGCGTCAGGCCATAGCCGTGGACCGCGCGATCGGGGACCACGTAGCTGACCGTGCCCGGCTGGGCGCCGAGCAGCGCCAATCCACGCAGCATCACCGCGCAGGCGGTGGCGCCGTCGCAGTCGTAGTCCGCCACGATGCAGATGCGATCGCCCGCGCCGATCGCGTCGGCCAGCAGCACCGCGGCCTTGTCGATGCCGAGCATCCCCAGCGGGCCCTCGGGCGGGAGCAGGTGCTTCAGGTCGGGGTCGAGCTCGTCGCGCGACAGCACGCCCCGGGCCGCGAAGAGGCGCGACAGCAGCGGCGAGAAGCCGGCTTCCTGCAGCGCGTGGGCGGAGTCCGGCGGGACGTCGCGGGTCAGGATGCGGGGACTGCTCACAGGGGCTCCAGGGCGGTGGCGACCGAGGCGCTCGGCGCCGCGAATCGTTCCTTCAAGCGCTGCCAGCCGCTCGCGGACTGGCGTCTCCAGGTGCGGGCGAGGCGCTCGCCGCTCAGCGTGAGCGAGACGGGCTCGTTGGCGCGCGCGGCATTCAACACCTGCTCGATCGGGCCCTGGTCCAGCGCCTTCCAGCCCTCGCTCCACGCGTAGAGATCGCCGGTCAGCATCGGCACGCGCAGGCGGTCGTCGACGACGAGGTCGGCGGGCAAGGCGCTGCCACGCTCGCGTCCGCCGCCACCGATCCACACGGCGTTCAGCGGGCGCAGCCGGCGTTGCTCGCGCGCCTGGTTGAGCGGGTGATCGTGCAGCAGCATCTGCGCCTCGTTGAGCAGCGTGCGCAGGCGGCGGGCGCGCGGGTACCAGGTCTCGACACCGCGATTGAGCACGCGATCCGCGCTGGCGGCCTCCAGGCCGTCGAGCTCGTCGTGCGCGATCGCCCATTCGCCGGGGGACAGCCAGGCGGTCCGCCAGCCTTCGGCGGCGGGGAACAGCGCGGTCGACAGCGCGTCGAGGAAGGCGCGGGATTCGGCCTCGTCCAGGGCTAGCGTCTCGGG
Organism: Roseateles sp. GW821-FHT09G03; assembly: GCF_059416045.1. Lineage (NCBI taxonomy): Bacteria > Pseudomonadati > Pseudomonadota > Betaproteobacteria > Burkholderiales > Sphaerotilaceae > Roseateles > Roseateles sp. GW821-FHT09G03. The sequence goes on along the minus strand of NZ_JBWKOK010000009.1, from coordinate 35,497 downwards.
CCCGAGCGCGGTGACGCCCTCGGTGCCGACGGCGAAGTGGGCGGGCGTCAGCAGTGCCCAGGCGGCGTCGGCGGGATCCTGCCCGGCGGCGCGCACGCGCCAGGCGGCGATCGGCGGATGGTCGTCGGCGACGCCGCGGCGTCGCGCCAGGAAGTGGTCGTGCGGGGGGAGCGGGGAGGTCTCGTCGGCATCGCCGACGTCCCCCGCCGGGGCCAGCAAGCCGAGCAGGCGGCTCAGGTTCGGCAGCTCCAGCTCGCGCAGGGCGCCCTCGAAATGAGGGTCCAGCGAACTGGCGAAGGGGATCATCAGGTGCATGGCGGGGGATTATCGGGGGTCTGGTCATCAAGCTTTCATCCGGCGTCGGCAACCTGTGGGGCCATGCTGACCGACACGCTCATGGCCGCCGCGATTTCGAACGAACCGCCTGTGGCCGAGGCGGACGAGGGCGGATCGATCCGCGTGCGCACGGTGTGGATCTCCGATCTGCACCTGGGCACGCCGGGTTGCCAGGCCCGGGCGCTGCTCGACTTCCTCAGGGAGGTCGAGTGCGAGCAGCTCTTCCTCGTTGGCGACATCGTCGACGGCTGGCAGCTGCGCCGCAGCTGGTACTGGCCGCAGGAGCACAACGACGTCGTCCAGAAGCTGCTGCGCAAGGCGCGCAAGGGCACCCGCGTGATCTACGTGCCGGGCAACCACGACGAATTCGCCCGCAAGTACCTGCAGCACAGCTTCGGCGGCATCGAGGTCGCGCACGAGTGGATCCACGAAACCGCCGACGGCCGCAAGTTCTGGGTCACCCATGGCGACCTGTTCGACGGCGTCATCCAGCACGCCAAGTGGCTGGCCCACCTGGGCGACACGCTCTATGAATTCACGCTGAAGCTGAACCGCCACCTCAACTCGCTGCGCGCGCGCATGGGCCTGCCGTACTGGAGCCTCAGCAAGTACCTGAAGCTCAAGGTCAAGCGCGCGGTCTCGTTCATCGGCGAATTCGAGCAGGCGCTGGCCCGCGAGGCCCGCAAGCGCGGCGTGCAGGGCGTCGTCTGCGGCCACATCCACCACGCCGAGCTGCGCGACATCGACGGCATCACCTACGCCAACGACGGCGACTGGGTCGAGAGCCTCACCGCGCTGGTCGAGCATCCGGACGGCCACCTCGAGATCCTGGACTGGGCCGAGCGCCAGCGGAAGATCGCGGCGCAGGGGACTGCCGAGGCGCTGGCCTCCGCGATGCGCCAGCCGGCGTGATCCGAACCGTATCGAACCGATCCGGACGTATCTGATCCAGCCAGGATCGACCTGACCCCAGCCAGGCATCCGCCATCGTTCTGATGGGGTGGGCGTCGTCCTCGACGTCGGTGCAACCGTGCGCGACCCGCCCGAAAGAGGGTCACCACCTTGTCACACCAGCTTCATAGAATCAGTCCATGACTTTGCCTGACGTCCCGCTGCTCAACCGCGAAAACGCGATCCTCGAGTTCAACCGGCGCGTCCTGGCGCAGGCCCAGCGCGTCGACGTGCCGCTGCTGGAGCGGCTGCGCTACATCTGCATCGTGTCCAGCAACCTCGACGAGTTCTTCGAGGTGCGTTTCGCCGACATGCTGGACATGCAGCGCGACGGCAGCGGGCTGGTGACGCCGCGCGACGTCGAGCGCGTCGGCCGCGCCGCCCACGATCTGATCGACGAGCAGTACGCAATCTTCAACGACCAGGTCATGCCCGCCCTGCGCGAGCACAACATCCAGATCCTGAACCACGCCGACCGCACCGACGAGATCCGCGCGTGGGTCGCCAAGTTCTTCGAGCGCGAGGTGCGTCCGCTGCTGGTCCCGGTGGGCCTGGACCCGGCGCATCCGTTCCCGCAGGTCGGCAACAAGTCGCTGCACTTCATCGCCCGGCTGTCGGGCAAGGACGCGCTGGGTCGCGACAACCGCATCGCCATCGTCAAGGTGCCGCGGGTGCTGCCGCGCGTGATCAAGGTGCCGGCGGCGATCAGTGGCGGCAAGCAGAGCTTCGTGCTGCTGACCAGCGTCATCCGCGCCCACCTGGAAGAGCTGTTCCCGGGACGGCATGTCGAGGCCTTCTCCCAGTTCCGCGTCACCCGTGACTCCGACCTGGAGGTCGACGAGGAAGAGATCGCCAACCTGCGCCACGCGCTGCGCTCCGGCCTGACCACCCGCCACTTCGGACGCGCGGTGCGGCTGGAAGTGGTCAACACCTGCCCCGAAGAGCTCTCGCGTTTCCTGCTCGAGCAGTTTGACCTGCCGGAGGCGGCGCTGTACCGCGTCAACGGGCCGGTCAACCTCGTGCGCCTGAACGAACTGATCGACCAGACCGACGCCGAGGACCTGCGCTTCCAGCCCTACGAGCCGAGCTGGCCCAAGGGCCGGCTGCCGCGCGGCAAGTCCATCTTCGACAAGCTGCGGACCAAGGGTGACGTGATGCTGCATCACCCGTTCGAGAGCTTCGATCCGGTGGTGCAGCTGCTGCGCGAGGCGGTCGAGGATCCGGACGTGCTGGCGATCAAGCAGACGATCTACCGGACCGGCAGCCAGTCGGTGCTGGCCGACCTGCTGATCGAGGCGGCGCGGCGCGGCAAGGAAGTGCTGGCGGTGGTCGAGCTCAAGGCGCGCTTCGACGAGGAGGCCAACATCAACTGGGCGGAGCGGCTGGAAGCCGTCGGCGCGCAGGTGGTGTACGGCATCGTCGGCCTCAAGACGCATGCGAAGCTGATGCTGATCACGCGCCGCGAGGGCGGGAAGCTGCGCCGCTACGGGCATCTGTCCACGGGCAACTACAACCCGAAGACGGCGCGCTTCTACACCGACCTCGGTTATCTGACGGCCGACGCCGAGATCACCGCGGACATGGACCTGGTGTTCAGCCAGCTGGCATCCCTGTCGAAGTTCAAGGCGCCCAAGAAGCTGCTGCTGGCGCCGTTCAACCTGCACCGCACGATGTGCGAGCTGCTGACGCAGGTCGAGGAAGCGGCGAAGCGCGGCGAGACCGCGCGCGTGGTCCTGAAGATCAATGCGCTGACCGATGCCGAGCTCATCAACGGCCTGATCCGCGCGGGCAAGGCTGGCGCGAAGATCGATCTGATCGTGCGTGGTGCCTGCATGCTGCCGCCGGGATTGCCGGGCGAGACGGACAACATCCTGGTGCGCTCGGTGGTGGGTCGTTTCCTGGAGCACTCGCGGATCTTCTATTTCCGCTGGGGCCAGGACGAGCAGGAGGCGCTGTACCTGTCGAGCGCCGACTGGATGGCGCGCAACATGCTGAGACGCATCGAGGTCGCGTGGCCGATCACGGACGCGAAGCTGCGTCAGCGGGTGCTCGACGAGGGCCTGACGCCCTACCTGCACGACACGCTGGACGCCTGGCAACTGGGCCCCGACGGCACCTCGCAGCGCATCGGCACCGAGGCCAACCCGGACAGCGTCTGCGCGCAGCAGGCCCTGATGCGCCTCTACCGCGAAGACCTCTGACCTACCGGGTCAGGCCTCCAGCGCCAACTGCACCTTCCCCACCTTGGCCCAGGCTTCCAGCTCCTCCCGGAGCAGGAAGTGCGCCCGGGGGTGGGTATCGGCCCAACCCTTGCGCATCTCGATGGTGACGTCCATCCCGTCGCGGCGGATCCTGATGTCGGCCGGATCGACGTTGCTGCGCGCATGGCACTTGATGGCCGCGAGCCGGAGCGCGAGCAACTGCCAGACCATGGCTTCGTCCTGCAGCTGCTCCTCGAGCTTGCGCAGCCCGCCGCGCTGACCGAGGGCCAGGTCGCCGAGGCGCCGCAGCTGGTTCTGCGAGAAACCAGGAGCGTCGACATGCGACAGCAGGTAGGCGCTGTGCCGATGGTGGTCGTGATGGGAGACCATCATGCCGATCTCGTGGAGCGCGGCGGCCCAGGAGAGTTCGCGGCGATGTTCTTCCTCGGCCCTGGGCGACAGCTGCGTGTGCAGGCGCTGGGCGAGCGACTGGACGCGGCCGGCCTGTTCGCGGTCGACGGCGAAGCGGCGCTGCAGCTCGGAGACGGATTGCTCCCGCATGTCGCGGCCGGCGGCGAGCAGGCGCGGGTCGAGGCGTTCCGCGAGGTCGAAGATGACCCCCTGGCGCAGGGCGCCCTTGGCGGGGTACAGGCGGTCGATGTCGAAGTGCGTGAGCAGCGTGTAGAGGATGCACAGGCCGCCGCCGACGACGGCGCGGCGATCGTCCTTCAGGCCGGCGAGCTTCAGCGCATCGACGCGCCCGGCGACCAGGCACTGCTCGATGCACCAGCGCAGGCCGTCGAGCGTGATCGAGCCGTCCGGGCTGACGCCGCTGGCGGCCAGGATCTGCGACACGGCGCCGACGGTGCCGGACGAGCCCAGCGCCTGCTGCCAGCGCGGTTGCGCCGACTGGCGCGAGAACTGGGTGATGGCTTCCTCGAGCTCGGCGCCGGCGGCGACCTGAGCGGCGCGGAACGCTTCGGGCGTGAAGCGTCCGTCGGGGAAGAAGCGCATCGACAGGCTGACGCTGCCGATCTGGAAGGATTCAGTACTGACCGGTTGCGGACCGCGGCCCAGGATCATCTCGGTGGAGCGGCCGCCGATGTCGATGACCAGGCGCGGATCCTCGGCCGCCTGCAGCCGGGCCACGCCGGCGTAGATGAGGCGGGCCTCTTCGCGGCCGGAGATCACTTCGATCGGATGCCCCAGCACCTCCTGCGCCCGCGCGAGGAAGGCGTTGCGATTGCGCGCCTCGCGCAGCGTCTGGGTCGCGACCGCGCGCACCTGGCGGCCGGGCAGGCCCGACAGCCGTTCCGCGAAGCGCCGCAGGCAGGCGAGGCCGCGCTCGGTGGCCTCTTCGGTCAGCATGCTCATCGCATCCAGACCCGCGCCCAGGCGCACCGTTTCCTTCAGGTAGTCCAGCCGGCGGTACTGCCCGTGCTGCAACTGGGCGAGTTCCAGACGGAAGCTGTTGGAGCCCATGTCGATGGCGGCCAGGATCAGGGGAACTTGCGCTTGCGTCGTCATGGGTCGCGATTGTCGCGGTGTTTGGGACCGCCATCGGGAACGAAGTGCTTTCATCATGCTGTCGCACGACACCCGCGCTAGCATCCGGCGTTCCGTCCACCCCGCATCCCAACCGAGGAGCCGCAGATGACGAATTCCGATTCCCGCGCCGAAGGCGCCGCCGGCGTGTCCCCTGAACTGGCCGACGCGATCCGCGACGACATCGACACGTTGACCCCGGGCCGGGCCTTCAGCCGGCGGGCCTTCGTCAGCACGGCGGTCGGCAGCGGTTTCGCGGCGGCGGTGCTGCCGGTGTCGGCGCAGACGATCACCACCGACACGCAAGGCCTGGATGCGTGCCCGGTCTCGATCCCGGTCGGCGACTTCAAGATGCCGGCGTACGTCGCACAGCCCGCGGGCAAGAAGAATGCGCACGTCGTGCTCGTGATCAGCGAGATCTTCGGCGTGCACGAGCACATCGCCGATGTCGCGCGTCGTTTCGCGAAGCTCGGCTACCTGGCGATCGCGCCCGACCTGTTCGCGCGGCAGGGCAATGCGACCGTGTATTCGGACATCGCCAAGCTGCAGAGCGAGATCATCCAGCGCACGCCCGACGCGCAGGTCATGAACGACCTGGACGCGGCGGTCGCCTGGGCGAAGCAGCAGGGCGGCGACACCTCGAAGCTGGCGATCACCGGCTTCTGCTGGGGCGGCCGCATCGTGTGGCTGTACACGGCGCACAGCAAGGCGGTGAAGGCGGGGGTGGCCTGGTACGGCCGCCTGCAAGGCCAGACGAATGCGATGACGCCGAAGCATCCGATCGACGTCGTCGGTCAACTGAACGCTCCGGTGCTAGGCCTGTACGGTGCGCAGGACGGCGGCATTCCCGTGTCCACGGTCGCCGCGATGCAGGAGGCGCTCAAGCAGGGTAGCGCTGCTGCCAAGGCGAGTGAGTTCGTCGTCTACCCTGACACCGGCCATGCCTTTCACGCCGATTACCGCCCCAGCTACAAGCCTGAGCCTGCCAAGGATGGTTGGGCCCGTTGCCAGGCCTGGTTCAAGCAGCATGGCATCTGAACGCCCAAGGCCCGAAGTCAGCGAGAGAGGCTGGGGCCGGAATGGGGCTTGGGGTTCGCGGACGCGAGGCCCCATGCCCCGTGGAGAGCCCGCGCTCACCGTCTCGAAGTCTTTCCCGGCCCCTACGCTCACCGCCACGAAGTTGATGCCAGAGCCCGCGAAGCCGGCGGGGCTTGACGAGTCTGAGACAATTTTCGGAACCCCAACCGGCGCACCCCCAGTGGTGCGCCTTTTTTATCCATGACCCTGACCTACATCCTGCTGGTGACTTTCGCCGGCGGTCTTGCCTCCGTGACGATCGCGGCGATGCTGACGGTTGGCCTGCTGAGCCGCATCGTCAAGCACCTAGTGAGTCTGTCCACCGGCGTGCTGCTGTCGACCGCGCTGCTGCATGTGTTGCCGGAGGCGTTCGAGAGCGGGGCGGATCCGCACAACCTGTTCCTGGCGCTGCTGGGCGGCTTGATGTTCTTCTTCCTGCTGGAGAAGGCCGAGCTGTACCGCCACACCCACCACCATGAGGGGGACGGGCATCACCATCACCACCACTTCGACCAGGAGCAGGCGGGCCGGGGTGGGTTGTCGGTGCTGGTGGGGGATTCGATCCACAACTTCTGCGACGGGATCATCATCGCCGCGGCCTTCCTGGCCGATCACCACCTGGGTTGGGTCACCGCGATGGCGATCGTGGCGCACGAGATTCCGCAGGAAGTCGGCGACTACATCGTGCTGCTGAACGCGGGCTTCACCCGCAAGAAGGCCTTGTTCTTCAACGCCGTGTCAGGGATGGCGGCGGTGATCGGCGGGCTGGTGGGTTATTACGTCGTGGGTCCGTGGCAGCAGCTGTTCCCCTACCTGCTGGTGGCGGCGTCGAGCAGCTTCGTCTATGTCTCGGTCGCCGACCTGATCCCGCAGCTGCAACGCCGGCTGCCGTGGAAGGACACCGCGCTGCAGCTGCTGTGGCTGGGCGTGGGCATCGTGTTCGTGCTGATCGTCGTGGGCGGGAAACACGTTCACTGAACGTGCCCGCTGAAGCGGGCCGGAGCCGCCCGGGAGGGCGTGCCGGCCAGCATGCGGAGCGGTTTACTGCGGCGCGCCTTCGCCGTGCACCACCAGCACCGGGAAGGCGCAGTGCGTCAGCACCTTCTGCGTCTCGCTGCCGAGCAGCAGCGCCTGCAGCCCTCGACGGCCGTGCGTGGCCATCACCAGCAGGTCGGCATTGACGCGCTTGGCGTGCTCGATGATGGCTTCCCAGGGGTGGAGCGCTTCCACGCTGTGGGCCTCGATCTCCAGACCTTCGGCCCGCGCCAGCGACAGGACGTGGGCCAGACGCTCCTGCGCGATGCGCTCCTGGGCGTCGAAGAACTCCTGCGGCGGCGTCGGCTGCATCTCCGAGACGGCGCTGTAGGGGAAGGGCTCCTTCACGCTGATGGCGAACAGCCGGGCGTTGTGGAACTTCGCCAGCTGGACGGCGGTGGAGATCGCCTTGGCGGTGATGTCGGAACCGTCGGTGGGAATCAGGATGCGCTGGAACATGGCGAGCCTCCTTCGAGCGAACGGGGTAGGGCTGGGTGGTCCCGACCCCCACGCCCAGTCGGGGTCAGGGCTTGACCCCTTTGCCCTAGGCAGTCTGCCCTTCCCATGGTGCTCGCGCCATGCGCAATGTCAATAAGGGCCGGCGTCAGCCCTCCGGTCAACCTTTTGCGAGCGGGAAGCGCGGGTTCGCGCTCCATTCGCTCCAGGAACCGGGGTAGAGCCGGCTGCCCGTCAGTCCGGCATGGTGCATCGCCAGCAGGTTGTGGCAGGCGGTCACGCCGGATCCGCATTGATGCACGGTGTCCGCGGCGCCCTGCGGGCCGAGCAGTTCGGAGAATTCCTCGCGCAACTGCGCGGCGGGCTTGAACCGGCCTTCCGGCGTCAGGTTGGACTTGAAGAACCGGTTCGTCGCGCCGGGAATGTGGCCCGCCTGCGTGTCCAGGGGTTCGACTTCCCCCCGGAAGCGCTCGCCCGCGCGGGCGTCGATCAGGCGCACGCGCCCGAGACCGGCGAGCAGGTCCTGGGCGGACCACGGCATTTCGAGCGGCGTGCCGGATTCGAAGGAAGCGGAAGCGGCCGGCGTGCCGGCGGGCAGGTCCGTCGTCACCGGAGCGCCGGCCTGCTGCCAGGCCGCGAAGCCGCCGTCCAGCACCGCCACCTGCGCATGGCCCAGCCAGCGCAGCATCCACCAGACGCGCGCGCCGTACATGCCGTCGGCGGCGTCGTAGGCGACGAGTTGCCGGCCCGGCGTCATGCCGAGATCCCGCAGTCGCCCGGCGAAGGCCTCGCGTTCGGGCAGCGGGTGGCGGCCGCGGAACGCGCCGAAGGCATCCTGTTTCGGTCCGCTGAGATCGCGGTCGAGGTTCAGGTAGAACGCGCCGGGTACATGGCCGGCCGCGTAGGCGCGCTCGCCGGCCGCGGTGTCGGCCAGGTCGAAGCGGACGTCGACGACCAGCGGCGGTGTGGCCGAGTTCAGCAGCGCCTGCAACTGTTCGACCGTGACCAGTCCGTCAAAGCCCACCGCGGAGGGGGACGTCGTGGAGGACTGGGAAGGGGAAACCGGGTGAGGCGTCGCTGGAGTCGTCATGGCCGTTCAAGATTCCTGGACAGAATGCTGGGCGTCCTTGGGGGTGTTCCGGGCGCGCAGCAGCGTCGCCCCCAGGCCCGCGACGACGATCAGCAGGATGCCGATCCACGACAGCAGACCCAGCAGGTCACCGAAGATCAGCACACCATACAACGCCGAGAACACGATGCCCAGGTACTGGAGCGACGCGTTCACCAGCGGCTTGCCGGTGCCGTAGGCGCGTGTCATCAGCAACTGGGCGGCGGTGGCGAGCACGCCGACGGCCAGCAGCAACGCCGCGCCGGTCCAGGTGTGGGCATGCCAGCCGCCGTGCGACACGATCGTCGTCAGCGCCCCGGCGACGACGCCGCCCATCGAGAAGTAGAAGACGATGCGGAATTCCGGCTCCCCCGCGCGGCCCAGCGAGGTCACCTGCAGGTAGGCCATCGCCGAGAGCATCCCGGAGGCGAGCCCCGCCAGTCCGTGCCAGACCTGCTGGTCTTCCATCGCCGGCTGCAGCACCAGTCCGACACCGACGAAGCCGAGCAGCACGGTGATGATCAGGCGCGGATCGACCTTGGCCGCGCCCATCAGCACGGCGCCGCCGATCAGGAACAGCGCCATCCACACCGAGGACATGTAGTTCAGCGTCATGGCCGTCGCGAGCGGCAGCTTGCTGATTGCGAAGAACCACAGCGACAGCGCGATCACCCCCGACAGGCTGCGCCAGAAGTGCATCGCCGGCACGGCGGTCTTCAACGACAGCCCCTTGGCCCGCGACAGCGCGAACAGGAACAGCGTGCCGACCAGGCCGCGGTACATGACGATCTCGCCCGCGCCGTAGTAGGCCGAGGCCAACTTGACGCAGACACCCATGGTGGCGAACAGCAGGGTCGCCAGGACCATCAGGAGGGGTGCAGACATATGCGGCCGATTCTCGCGCCGAAGGTCGGTCCGGCCTGTTGCGGGGAGCCGCAAAAACGAACGCCCCGCAAGAGCGGGGCGTTGTGCGCACCTGGGGCGGTGCGGCGGGGACGGCGTGTCGGTATGCCGTCGATGCGGCGTCAGCGCTTCATCAGCCCGCGGTACCACTCGTGGAAGTGCTTCATCCCGTCTTCCATCGGCGTCTGGTACGGGCCGACCTCGTTGTCGCCCCGTTCCATCAGCGCCTTGCGGCCGGCATCCATGCGCAGCGCGATCTCGTCGTCCTCGACGCAGGTCTCCATGTAGGCGGCCTGCTGCGCATCGATGAGGTCGCGCTCGAAGGCGACGACTTCTTCGGGGTAGTAGAACTCGACGATGTTGGTCGTCTTCTGCGGCCCCTTGGGGAACAGCGTCGACACCACCAGCACGTTGGGGTACCACTCCACCATGATGTTGGGGTAGTAGGTCAGCCAGATGGCGCCCTGGTCCGGCGACTGGCCGCCGGAGAACCCCAGCACCTGGTCGTGCCACTTGGCGTAGACCTCGGAGCCCGGCTTCTCGAGCGCCTTGTTCACGCCCACCGTCTGCACCGAATAGTCCCGGCCGAATTCCCATGCCAGGTCGTCGCAGGTGACGAAGTGGCCCAGGCCCGGGTGGAACGGGCCGACGTGGTAATCCTCCAGATAGACCTCGATGAAGGTCTTCCAGTTGTAGTCGCACTCGTGGACATGGACCTTGTCGAGCTGGTAGCCGCTGAAGTCCAGCGCGCCGCGCGGGCCGAGCTTGGCCAGGTCGGCGGCGATGTCGCGGCCGTTGTCCTCGAACAGCAGGCCGTTCCACTCGCGGATCTTGTAGCGGTTCAGGTGCAGGCAGGGGTCCTGCTTGAAGTGCGGCGCGCCGACCAGTTCGCCCTTGAGGTCGTAGGTCCAGCGGTGCAGCGGGCAGACGATGTTGCTCTGCGTGTTGCCGCGGCCGCGCAGCATCACCGCCTGGCGATGGCGGCAGACGTTGGAGATCAGTTCCAGGCCTTGCGCGCTGCGCACGATGGCGCGGCCTTCGCCTTCCTGCGGCAGGGCGTAGTAGTCGCCGACCTCGGGCACGGCCAGCGCGTGGCCGAGGTAGCGGGGGCCATGCTGGAAGATCAGTTCCTGTTCGCGGCGGAACAGGTCCTCGTCGAAGTAGGAGGTGACCGGTAGCTGGGGGTGGCTGGGGGCCGTGCTGCCCGTGCTGCTGCGCTCAAGCGCGCTGAGAGGGATGCTCAGGTCGGACATGATCCAAGAGGGTCTCCAAGACTCCAATGTCAACCGTGACGGCCGCCCCCCAGATTGGGCGGGCCGGCAACTGTGGGACTGAAATGAGGGCCCGAAAGGGGGGGCTGAAGGGGCCTGAATGAAATGCCCGCCGGGGCCCTTTTAGGGCATAGCAGCGGGCAAGGGAACCGGTGATTGTACCCGGCCCGCCTGTGGAGGGGAAATGGGTGGGTGTCAGGTGTCACCCAGCGCCCGAAACACCCGCTGACGCCTGTGGCGGCACGCTCACATCCCCCGACGGTCGGAAGGCGGACGGGGTGTGGACGGTGCTTACAATCAGCCTTTTCGCGTTTTGAAATGAGCAAGCCTTCCGCCAGCGCCAAATCGGCGCAGCCCACGATCCAGGAGCAGGAACCTGCCAGCTATGAGCTGGCGGTCGAGGAGTTGGAACGTCTGGTGCAGGCCATGGAGGCCGGGCAACTGCCGCTGGACCAGTTGCTGGCCAGCTACCAGCGGGGAGCCGCCTTGCTCAAATACTGCCGCGCCCGACTTCAGGCCGTCGAACAACAAGTACAGGTCATCGAAGGTGGGAGCGCGCAGGCTTGGGGAGATGAATAAGTGGATGCAGGGGTTTTCGAACGTTGGATGAAGCAGTCGCTCGAGGAAGTCGAGCGGTCGCTGGAGGCCTGGGTGCCCGAAGGGGCGCCGGCGGGCCTGGGCGAGGCCATGCGTTATGCCGTCCTCGGGGCCGGCAAGCGCCTGCGCCCGCTGCTGGTGCTGGCCGCGGCCGACGCCGCCGGCGGCCAGCGCGAGGCCGCGATGCGCGCGGCGTGCGCGGTGGAGTTGATCCACGCGTACTCGCTGGCGCATGACGACATGCCTTGCATGGACAACGACGTGCTGCGCCGCGGCAAGCCGACGCTGCATGTGCAGTACGGCGAGGCCCAGGCGATGCTGGCCGGCGACGCGATGCAGGCGCTCGCGTTCGACGTGCTGACACCGGACGAGGGCGTCGCGCCCGCCTTGCAGGCCAGGCTGTGCCGGCTGCTGGCGCGCGCCAGCGGCTACGACGGCATGGCCGGCGGCCAGGCGATCGACCTGGCCAGCATCGGCAAGCCGCTGGACGAGGCCCGGCTGCGCGACATGCACCGCCGCAAGACCGGCGTGCTGCTGCAGGCCAGCGTCCTGATGGGCGCCGCATGCGGCGAGCTGACGCCGGCCGCCTGGGAGTCGCTGAGCCGCTACGGCGCGGCGATCGGCCTGGCCTTCCAGGTCGTCGACGACATCCTGGACGTGACGCAGGACAGCGACGTGCTGGGCAAGACCGCCGGCAAGGATCAGGACAACAACAAGCCGACCTACGTCAGCGTGCTGGGCCTGGAGCCCGCCCGCGCGTACGCGCTCCGCCTGCGGGACGAGGCGCATCAGGCGCTCGCCGGCAGCGGCCTGGCCGACACCGCCTGGCTCAGCCTGCTGGCTGACAAGGTGGTCGAGCGCGACAACTGAGATCCTGGGTCGGAACCGGCATGGGCTCCGACCAGGCTCCGGCAAAAGAGAGAGGCGACGCCATGAGCGACAACCCATCGAACGCGACAGCCGCGCAGACGCTGCTGTCGACCATCGAGAGCCCCGCGGACGTGCGCCGGCTGTCGCGCAGCCAGCTCCCACAGCTGGCGGACGAGGTCCGCGCGCACATCCTCAACAGCGTGTCCAAGACCGGCGGCCATCTGTCGTCGAACCTGGGCACCGTGGAGATGACGGTCGCGCTGCACTACGTCTACGACACGCCGCGCGACCGGCTCGTGTGGGACGTCGGTCACCAGACCTATCCGCACAAGATCCTGACCGGCCGCCGCGACGCGATGGCGACGCTGCGCCAGCAGGGCGGCATCTCCGGCTTCCCGCGCCGTGACGAGAGCGAGTACGACACCTTCGGCACCGCGCACTCGAGCACCTCGATCTCCGCCGCGCACGGCATGGCGATGGCCGCGCGGATCAAGGGCGAGGCGCGCCGCGTGGTCGCGATCATCGGCGACGGCGCGATGACCGCCGGCATGGCCTTCGAGGCGCTGAACAACGCCGGCGTCGCGCATGGCGGCCTGCTCGGCGACGTGCTGGTGATCCTCAACGACAACGACATGTCGATCAGCCCGCCGGTCGGCGCGCTGAACAAGTATTTCACCCGGCTGATGAGCGGCAAGTTCTACGCCGCCGCGCGCGAAGGCGCGAAATCGGTGCTCAAGCACACGCCGCTGTACGAGTTCGCTCGCCGCTTCGAGGAGCACACCAAGGGCATGTTCGTGCCCGGGACGATCTTCGAGGAGTTCGGCTTCAACTACGTCGGTCCGATCGACGGGCACGACCTGGACGCGCTGATCCCGACGCTGGAGAACCTGCGCGACAAGAAGGGCCCGCAGTTCCTGCACCTGGTCACGCGCAAGGGCCAGGGCTACAAGCTGGCGGAAGCGGATCCGGTCAAGTACCACGGCCCGACGCCGTTCAACCCGGCCGAAGGCATCAAGCCGTCGACCGCGCCGGCGAAGAAGACCTTCACGACGGTGTTCGGCGACTGGCTCTGCGACATGGCCGAGGCCGATCCCACGCTGGTCGGCATCACGCCGGCGATGCGCGAGGGCTCGGGCATGGTCGAGTTCCACAAGCGCTTCCCGACGCGCTACTACGACGTCGGCATCGCCGAGCAGCACGCGGTGACCTTCGCCGGCGGTCTGGCCTGCGAGGGTCTGCGGCCGGTGGTGGCGATCTACTCGACCTTCCTGCAGCGCGGTTACGACCAACTGGTCCACGACGTGGCGCTGCAGAACCTGCCGGTGCTGTTCGCGCTGGACCGCGCGGGCCTGGTCGGGGCCGACGGCGCGACGCACGCCGGCAATTACGACATCGCCTTCACGCGCTGCATCCCGAACATGAGCGTGATCACGCCGTCGGATGAGAACGAGTGCCGTCAGGCGCTCTACACCGGCCACGTGCACAACGGCCCGGTGACGGTCCGTTATCCGCGTGGCGCGGGGATAGGCGCGGAGATCCGGAAAGAGATGGTCGCGCTGCCCTGGGGCAAGGGCGAGATGCGCCGGACTTCCTCGCTGCCGGCCGCCGGCGGCCGCGGTGTGTCGCATGCGCCTCGCGTCGCGATCCTGGCCTTCGGCACCTTGCTGCATCCGGCGCTGAAGGCGGCGGAGGCGCTCGACGCGAGCGTCGCCAACATGCGCTTCGTGAAGCCGCTGGACGTCGAGCTGGTGAAGGAACTGGCCCGCACCCACGACGCGCTGGTGACCGTCGAGGACGGCTGCGTCATGGGCGGTGCCGGCAGCGCGGTGCTGGAAGCGCTACAGGCCGAAGGCCTGTCGCTGCCGGTGCTGCAATTGGGCCTGCCCGACGAGTACGTCGAGCACGGCGAACCCGGCAAGCTCATGGCCCAGTGCGGCCTGGATGCCGTCGGCATCGAGCGCTCGATCCGCGAGCGCTTCCTGTCGACCGTCGCGCCGGTGGCGATCAAGGTCGCCTGAGCAGGCTGTTGTCCCTCGAATGTCCCTCGAACGGCGCTGGCCTTGCGGTCAGCGCCGTTTTGCTTTTCCAGGCGGCACTTGGCTGGCCAATGCAGGCGCCAGCGCACGTTTCACCGCGTCGATGAAGTCCTGCGTCAGCGCATGCGCCGCGCGGTGCAGCGGCCACAAGGCCTGGATGCGGAAGGGCACCGACACCGAGAACGGTCGCAGGTGCAGATCCGGTCCCGCGCACGCTCTCGCGGTCAACGGATTCACGAGCGCAATGCCCAGGTTTTTCTGAACCAGCGCGCAGACGGCGATGGCGCTGTGTGTCTCCATTTGCAGACGCCGCCGCACGCCGGCACTTGCAAAGAGGGCGTCGAACTGGCGGCGATAGGGATCTTCGGCGGACAGGCTGACGAAGGGCTCGCCCTCGAAGTCCGCCGGGGTCAGGACTTGCCGTTCCAGCAGGCGATGGCCGGCTGGGAGCACGCAGACTTCGTCGAGTTCCGCCAGCGTTTCGCTGCGCGTGCCGGGCACGGTGGTGGAAACCTCGCTCAGGCCGATGTCGAAGCGCTGGGCGGCCATCCACTCCTCGAGCAGCGGCGACTCCTGCGGCGTCAGCGTCAGTTCCGCCTGCGGGTGTCGTCTCAGCCAATCGGCGCTTGCGTCCGGCAGCAGCGCGTGGGCCAGCGCCGGCAGCGTCAGGACGCGCAGGCGTTCGTCCTCGGCGCGTCCCAGTGACTGGGCGCGGGCGACCACCTGGTCCAGCCCCTGGTAGGCGCGCTGGACCTCGTCGAACAGCGCCAGGGCCCGCGCCGTCGGACGCAGCCGCCCCGGGGCGCGGTCGAACAGGGCGTAGCCGAGCAGTGATTCCATCCTCGCCAGCTCCCGGCTGACGGTCGGTTGAGACGTGAACAGCAGTTGCGCGGCGCCAGTCACGCTGCCGGCGGTCATGACGGCGCGGAAGACTTCGATGTGGCGATGCGTGATCGGCAGGGGCATCGCGGAAGGATATCAGTGCATATCAAAAATGAATCTACTTGGGAAAACAAAGCATTTGATTGAATGGCGCGGGGGAGGGATGCTTGCGGCAGTTTCGATATGCATTCGTCTGAAGGATTCCTGACATGCCGCAAGCCCTGACCCCCGCCCGCGAGCAGCAACTGCAAGCGCTTGCCGCCCAGTACGGCACCCCGCTCTGGGTGTACGACGCCGCCGTCATCCGGGAGCGCATCACCGCGCTGGGTGGATTCGACACGGTGCGCTTCGCCCAGAAGGCGTGCTCCAACACCCACATCCTGCGGCTGATGCGGGAGCAGGGGGTGAAGGTCGACTCGGTGTCACGCGGCGAACTGCTGCGCGCCTTCGCCGCCGGGTTCACCGTCGGCACCGGCGCGGACGCGGTCCATTCAGACATCGTCTTCACCGCCGACCTGCTGGACCGCGAGACGCTCAAGACGGTCGTCGAGCACCGCGTGCCGGTGAACGCCGGCTCGATCGACATGCTGGAGCAGCTCGGCGAGGTCTCGCCGGGCCACCCGGTGTGGCTGCGCCTGAATCCCGGCTTTGGTCACGGCCACAGCAACAAGACCAACACCGGCGGCGAGCACAGCAAGCACGGCATCTGGCACGAGCAGCTCACCGACGCGCTGGCCGTCATCGCGCGCCGCGGCCTGACGCTGATCGGGCTGCACATGCACATCGGCTCGGGCGTCGACTACGACCACCTGGGGCGTGTCAGCGGCGCGATGGTCGACCTTGTCCGCACCGTGAAGGCGCAGGGCCTGGACCTGCAGGCGATCTCGGCCGGCGGCGGACTGTCGATCCCCTACCAGGAAGGGGGTGAGCGCATCGACACCCACCACTACTTCAGCTTGTGGGATGCCGCCCGCAAGGAAGCGGAGGGCGTGGTCGGGCACGACCTGGCACTGGAGATCGAACCGGGCCGCTACCTGGTCGCAGAATCCGGCGTGCTGCTCGCGGAGGTCCGCGCCGTGAAGTCGCAGGGGCGCCAGCACTTCCTGCTGGTCAATGCCGGCTTCAACGAGCTGATGCGGCCGGCGATGTACGGCAGCTTCCATGCGATGAGCCTGATCCCTGCGGATGGCCAGCGCCGGGCTATCCAGGAGACCGTGGTCGCCGGTCCGCTCTGCGAATCCGGCGATGTCTTCACCCAGGCCGAAGGCGGCGTCGTGCTGGCGCGGGAATTGCCGCAAGCCAAGGTCGGCGATCTCCTGGTCATCCACGACACCGGCGCGTACGGCGCCTCCATGTCCAGCAACTACAACAGCCGGCCGCTGATCGCCGAGGTGCTGGTCGACGGCCCTTCGGACCGACTGATCCGCCGCCGCCAGACCGTCGAGGAATTGCTGGCGCTGGAAGCTGTCTGATCGCCTTTCATGGGGTTTGAACGCGGCGGAAGGGTGATCTGACCGTTTTGACGCCGGTTTGTCGCCGATATGACGTTTTTGCTATCGCACAAATGATTTTTGATAGCTTGGCTCAATAGGGATTCGCAATAGGCCGCATTGGGGAATTCAAACCCGCCGATAGCCTTCGCCCCCTATCATTCTTTCCATTCCATCAACCCCTGACTGCGAGAACGAAGCAATGTCCCTGATCAACACCCAAGTCCAACCCTTCAAGGCCCAAGCGTTCCACAACGGCAAGTTCATCGAGGTCACTGAAGAGTCGCTCAAGGGCAAGTGGTCCGTGCTGATCTTCATGCCGGCCGCCTTCACCTTCAACTGCCCGACGGAAGTCGAAGACGCGGCGGACAACTACGGCGAGTTCCAGAAGCTGGGCGCCGAGGTCTACATCGTCACGACCGACACGCACTTCTCGCACAAGGTGTGGCACGAAACCTCGCCGGCCGTCGGCAAGGCCAAGTTCCCGCTGGTCGGCGACCCGACGCACGCCCTGACGAACGCCTTCGGCGTGCACATCCCGGAAGAAGGCCTGGCCCTGCGCGGCACCTTCGTGATCAATCCGGACGGCGTCATCAAGACCCTGGAAGTGCATGACAACGCGATCGCCCGCGACGTCAAGGAAACGCTGCGCAAGCTGAAGGCTGCCCAGTACGTCGCCAAGAACCCGGGCCAGGTCTGCCCGGCCAAGTGGAACGAAGGCGACAAGACCATCGCCCCGTCGCTGGACCTGGTCGGCAAGATCTAAAGGATCTCGCCCTCACGGGGGTGAAGGCGGTCCGTCCGGATCGTCTCCCCCCGGACCGGTGATCCGGATGAGGACGTTCCTCTCCCCCTCACTGCAAAGGCGCCGCGCGTGGACCGATCCGGTCCGCGGGCGTGTGCTCGGCCGCCCCTCTGATCTGACAGGGAGGCCGGTTCTCGAAGTCGCTTAAGAAAATTGGAAGGAAGCAACGATGTTGGACGACAACCTGAAGGCGCAGCTCAAGGCCTACCTGGAGCGGGTCACGCTGCCGTTCGAGATCGAAGCCTCGTTGAACGACTCCGAGAGCGCCGCAGAGCTCAAGCAGCTGCTGCAGGACATCGTCGCGATGTCCGACAAGATCACGCTGAACCTCGACGGCAACGACGCGCGCAAGCCGTCGTTCAGCCTCAAGCGCACGGGCACGGAACAGAGCCTGCGCTTCGCCGCCATCCCGCTCGGCCATGAGTTCACCTCGCTGGTGCTGGCCCTGCTGTGGACGGGTGGCCATCCCCCGAAGGTGGAGCAAGCCACCATCGACCAGATCAAGGGCCTGGACGGGGACTACCTCTTCGAGGTCTACATGTCCCTGACCTGCCACAACTGCCCGGACGTCGTGCAGGCGCTGTCGCTGATGTCGGTGCTGAACCCGCGCGTCAAGACGGTGATCGTGGACGGCGCGCTGTTCCAGGACGAGGTCAATGCCCGCGAGATCATGGCCGTGCCCACGATCTACCTGAACGGTCAGGAATTCGGCTCCGGCCGCATGACCGTGGAAGAGATCGCCGCCAAGCTGGACACCGGCGCGGCGGAGAAGGACGCGGCCAAGCTGTCGGCCAAGGACCCGTATGACGTGCTGATCGTCGGCGGCGGCCCGGCTGGCGCGGCGGCGGCGGTGTACGCGGCCCGCAAGGGCATCCGCACCGGCATCGCGGCCGAGCGCTTCGGCGGTCAGGTCAACGACACGCTGGCGATCGAGAACTACATCTCCGTGCTGTCGACCGACGGCCCGAAGTTCTCGATGGCGCTTGAGTCGCACGTCAAGGACTACGGCGTCGACGTCATGAACCTGCAGCGCGCGGATCAACTGATTCCGGCGACGACGCCGGGCGGCCTGGTCGAACTGAAGCTGGCCAACGGCGGCTCGCTCAAGAGCAAGACGGTGATCATCTCGACCGGCGCGCGCTGGAAGAACGTCAACGTGCCCGGCGAGCAGGAATACAAGAACAAGGGCGTGGCCTACTGCCCGCACTGCGACGGGCCGCTGTTCAAGGGCAAGCGCGTGGCGGTGATCGGCGGCGGCAACTCCGGCGTCGAGGCGGCGATCGACCTGGCCGGCATCGTGGCGCATGTGACGCTGCTGGAATTCGGCGACCAGCTGCGCGCTGACGCGGTGCTGGTGAAGAAGCTGGAGAGCCTGCCCAACGTGGTCATCCTGAAGCAGGCGCAGACGAGTGAGTTCACCGGCACGGCGGGCAAGCTCGACGGCCTGAACTACATCGACCGCGCGACTGGCGAAAACAAGCGCGTCGAGGTCGAAGGCGTGTTCGTGCAGATCGGTCTGGTGCCCAACACCGAATGGCTGCGCGGCACGGTGGAGCTGTCGCGCCACGGCGAGATCATCGTCGACGCCAAGGGCCAGACCTCGGTGCCGGGCGTGTTCGCCGCGGGTGATGTGACGACGGTGCCGTTCAAGCAGATCATCATCGCGGCCGGCGACGGCGCGAAGGCGGCACTGAGCGCGTTCGATCACCTGATCCGCAACTGATCGCTGCTTCTGCAGACCCTGCTGACGCCCCGAAAGGGGCGTCAGTCGTTTGGGGAGCGCTCAGCGCCGACTGCGCCAGAGGCTCTCCGCGCTGTAGACGGCAAGTGCCGACCAGATCAGCACGAAGCCGACGAGCCGCGCGCCCGCGAGCGGCTCGTGATACAGCCAGACGCCGAGCAGGAACTGGATCGTCGGGGACAGGTATTGCACGAGGCCGAGCGTCGTCAGCGTGATGCGGCGCGCGCCGGCGGCGAAGAGCAGCAGCGGCACGGCGGTCAGCGGTCCGGCGAGCAGCAGCCAGGCGATGTGCCCGGCGTCGCCGGTCGCGAACGCGCTGGTGCCCTGGCTGGTCCACCAGAACAGCGCGGCGGCGGCGAAGGGCGAGAGGATCAGCGTCTCCAGCGTCAGGCCCTCGAGCGCGCCGAGGTGCGCCGTCTTGCGCATCAGCCCGTAGACCCCGAAGCTCAGTGCCAGCACCAGCGCGATCCACGGCAGCCGTCCGGCGGTCACCGTCAGCCAGATCACGCCCGCCGCGGCGAGTCCGATGGCCAGCCACTGCACGGGCCGCAGCCGCTCGCGCAGGAACACGAAGCCCAGCATCACGTTGACCAGCGGGTTGATGAAGTAGCCCAGGCTGGCCTCGACGACGTGGCCCTGCTGCACCGCCCACACGTAGACCAGCCAGTTGGTCGAGAGCAGCAACGCCGACACGGCGCAGGTCCCGAGGAGCTTCGGCGAGCGCAGCACCGGCCCGAGCCACGCCCAGCGGCGCAGCGCCGTCAGCACGATGGCGACGAAGACCATCGACCACAGCGTCCGGTGCGCGATGACTTCGAACGCGCTGACGTCACTCAAGCGCTTGAAGTAGAGCGGGAACAGACCCCACGCGATGT
Source organism: Roseateles sp. GW821-FHT09G03 (assembly GCF_059416045.1). Taxonomy (NCBI): domain Bacteria; kingdom Pseudomonadati; phylum Pseudomonadota; class Betaproteobacteria; order Burkholderiales; family Sphaerotilaceae; genus Roseateles; species Roseateles sp. GW821-FHT09G03. Next base: position 15,318 of record NZ_JBWKOK010000009.1, on the reverse strand, counting down.
AGGCCAGCGCCGCGTAGAGCATGCCGGTGCGGGCGTGGGCGTTGTCGGCGGCGTTGCGGATGTCGTTGGTCATGGGTCCAGCTTCGGGAGTCGCGCGAGGAGACGCGTGACGGGCGCGTGCGGAGCGCGTGTGGGGGCTCGCGATTCTGCCCGCGCTGCATGCCCGGCGCTGTCGAAAGGCGCCGAGCCCATTCGTCGTGCTCGGTGGCCCCTCTTTTCATGCCGGCCGCTTCGTCGCAGGATCGCATCCCATGGCGCATGTTGAATTCACGTCGCAATTGCACCGCTACGTCGACACCCCCCAGCTGGACTGCGACGCCGGCACGCTGGGGGAGGCGCTGACGCTCGCCTTCGACTGCAATCCCCGCCTACGCGGGTACATCCTGGATGAGCAGGGGCATCTGCGCACGCATGTCGCCGTGTTCATCGACGGCCACCGCGCGCGGGACCGCCAGGCGCTCAGCGATCCTCTGACGGCGCAATCCAAGGTCTATGTGCTGCAGGCGCTGTCGGGCGGCTGAGCGTCCGCGCTGTCCTGTCGAGAACCGTCACGCTCGAACGTCGTGAGAGGTGAGGTCCGCCATCGCACGACCCGCCATCGCAATACTCGCATCGCAAGGAGACACCGATGACCACCACCGCCTGGGCCGCCACGCGCAAGGGCCTGTTCGAACTCCGGAACGATCCCGCCACCGGCGGATGGTCGATCGGCCGCCACAGCTTCGTGGGGGATCCTGTCAGCATGGTGCTGCCCGCGCCGGCGAGAGGCGGACGGATGTTCGCCGCGCTCAATCTCGGGCATTTCGGATCCAAGCTGCAGGCATCGGACGACGGCGGCGCCACCTGGCGCGAACTCACCTCGCCCGCGTTCCCCGAGCAGCCGGAAGGCGCGGAAGGTCCGCCCTGGAAGCTCCAGCAGATCTGGGCGCTGGAGCGCGGCGGCGACGGGCGGCTGTGGGCCGGGACCATCCCCGGCGGACTCTTCGTCAGCGAGGACCAGGGCGAGACCTGGCAACTCGTCGACACGCTCTGGGACAAGCCCGAGCGGCTGGGCTGGTTCGGCGGCGGTTATGACGCGCCGGGCATCCATTCGATCAACGTCGATCCACGGGATCCGAAGCGGCTGCTGCTCGGCATCTCCTGCGGCGGCGCCTGGCGCAGCGAGGACGGCGGCGCGAACTGGCACATCAGCGCCAAGGGCATGCGCGCCGACTTCCTGCCGCCGGAGCAGCAGGGCGAGGAGAACACGCAGGACCCGCACCGCATCGTCGCCAGCGCGGCGGATCCGGACGTGCTCTGGTGCCAGCATCACAACGGTGTCTGGCGCTCGGTCGACGGCGGGGCGAACTGGGGCGAGATCAAGCCGCCGCTGTCGGGCTTCGGCTTCGCGGTGGCCGCGCATGCGGGCGATCCCGACACGGCGTGGTTCGTGCCCGGCGTCAAGGACGAGAAGCGCCTGCCCGTGGACGGCGCGCTGGTGGTGAACCGCACGCGCGACGGCGGCAAGACCTTCGAGACGCTGCGGACCGGGCTGCCGCAGGCGAACTGCTACGACCTCGTCTACCGCCACGGCCTGGCCGCGCACGACGACGGCCGCCGGCTGCTGATGGGCAGCACGACCGGCAACCTGTGGGCGACCGACGATGCCGGCGACCGCTGGTCGCTGGTCTCCGGGCACCTGCCACCGATCTACGCGCTGCGCTTCGGCTGAATGCCTACCCGCTTCCACTTGCTGGAGAGCGCCGCCGTTCTTACTCCCTCTCCAGCTTGCGGGAGAGGGTCGGGGTGAGGGCCAGCGGCGGGGGTAGTGCTGCGACGCCAGTCAGAGGAATTGCTCCCACTCCGGCCCGGGCGCCGCTTCGAGTTCCAGCGTCGCCCCCGTCATCGGATGCGCCAGGGTCAGTCGTTGCGCGTGAAGCCACAAGCGCTGCCGCCCGAAATGCGCCGCGAGCGCGCGGTTCAGCGGCCCCTTGCCGTGATTGGCGTCGCCGACGATGGGGTGCGCGACGTGCTTCAGATGCCGGCGGATCTGGTGGCGCCGCCCCTGCACCGGCTCGCACGCGAGCAGCGCGAGTCGCGTCGTCGGGAAACGCGGGTCGGTGCTGACCGGGACTTCATGCCGGCGGAGGCAGGTCCACTCGGTCTGCGCTTCCAGGTGAGGCTGCCCCGCGGACGGCAACTCCGGGTCGCGGGCGAGTGGATGGTCGATGGCACCGGCATCGGCAGTGGGCCAGCCTCGCACCAGCGCCAGATAGCGCTTGTGCGTGCGGCGTTCCGCGAGGGCAACGCCGAGCAGGCTGGCGACTTCCGCGCTCAATGCGAAGACGAGCACGCCCGAGGTACCTCGGTCCAGCCGATGCGCCGGCCAGACCGGCCGGCCGAGCTGATCGCGCAGACGTTGCAGCGCGGCCTCTTCCTCGTGGGCGTCGATCGCGGTGCGGTGCACCAGCAGCCCCGCGGGTTTGTCGATCACCGCGAGGTGGTCATCCAGATGGAGGAGCGCAAGGACAGTTGTCATCGCTGAAGGGGACGGTGTGCGCACGCCTGGCGCGCTTTTTGCCCTCTTTTCCCCGTTTGGGGGGAGAGGACAGTCACAGGGTGCTTCGCCAAAATCCTGTCATGCGGCCTGCTCATCATCGCAGCAGGCAAGAGCGCCATCGATGTCGGTGGCGGGGCCCCCCGGGTCCGCACCCGCAGTCGTCGTCGCAGCAGCAGCAGCAGGAGTTCGCCATGCCTCAGGAGTTTCACATCGGTCACCGGTCCTTCCTGGACCGGGTCGTCCTGGCCTTGGGCAGGGTGGTGCGGCGCACGCCGGCCGTGAGACTGGTCAGTCGATCTGCCCATCCACGTACAGCCACGCCCCGTGCTCCCGCACGAACCGGCTGATCTCGTGCATGCGGTGCGCGCGCCCGCCGACCTTGCTGCGCGCGACGAACTCCACCGTCTCATGGTCCGGGTCCTGGCGCGTGTGCCCGCGCACCTCGAGGCCCAGCCACTTCAAGTCCTGTTCCCCCCGATCGAGTGACGCCGGGCGGGTGCTCGGATGCCACGTCGCGAGCAGATAGTCGATCAGGTCCATCGTGTAGGCCGTGTACCGCGAGCGCATCAGCGCCTGCGCGTCCGCCGCGATGAGCGCGCCGGTCTCGGCGAAGGCGCGATGCAGGTCCCCGCAGCACGAGGCATACGGGCGACCGCTGCCGCAGGCGCACAGGTTCGCCGCTGATTCCACCCGATTCGTCTTGCCGGCCGCGCTGTTCGCCGCGGTCTTGGATTTTTCTGACGTCATGAGGGCGGCATCATGCCAGCGTCTCTAGAATGGCTGGATGAATTCCCAGGATTTTGGCGACGAGCGCCCGACACCGCCGCAAGAGGACCTGTTCACGCCGCGCGCGCCGCGCGGTCTGCTGGACAACCTCAACCCCGAGCAGTACGCCGCGGTGACGCTGGGACAGGAGCCCGCGCTGATCCTGGCCGGCGCCGGCTCGGGCAAGACGCGCGTGCTGACGACGCGCATCGCCTGGCTGATGAGTCAGGGCCACGCCACGCCGGCGTCGGTGCTGGCGGTGACCTTCACCAACAAGGCCGCGAAGGAGATGGTCACCCGCCTGTCCGCGATGCTGCCGGTGAACGTGCGCGGCATGTGGATCGGCACCTTCCACGGCCTGTGCAACCGCTTCCTGCGCGCGCACTGGAAACTGGCCGGCTTGCCGCAAGGATTCCAGATCCTGGACTCGGGCGACACGGTCTCCGCGGTCAAGCGCGTCATCAAGGCGATGAAGCTCGACGAGGAGCGCTTCGTCCCCAAGCAGGTCTCCTGGTACATCGCCGGCGCCAAAGAGGACGGCATGCGTCCCAAGGACATCGACCTGCGCGACGAGCAGACGCGCAAGCTGGTCGAGATCTACCAGGCCTACCAGGACCAGTGCGAGCGCGAGGGCGTGGTCGACTTCGCCGAGCTGATGCTGCGCTCGTTCGAGCTGATGCGCGACAACCAGGCGGTGCGCGAGCACTACCAGCGCCGCTTCCAGTACGTGCTGGTCGACGAGTTCCAGGACACCAACAAGCTGCAGTACGCGTGGCTGAAGATGTTCGCGCCGCCCGGGCGCGGGCAGGGCGTGTTCGCGGTCGGCGACGACGACCAGAGCATCTACGCCTTCCGCGGCGCGCGCGTGGGCAACATGGCCGACTTCGAACGCGAGTACCGCGTGCGCCAGGTCGTGAAGCTGGAACAGAACTACCGCAGCTTCGGCAACATCCTGGATGCGGCCAATGCGCTGATCAGCAACAACAGCCACCGTCTGGGCAAGAACCTGCGCACCGAGGCCGGTCCCGGCGAGCCGGTGCGCGTGCACGAGGCCAGCAGCGACTTCGCCGAGGCGCAATGGCTGCTCGAGGAGGCGCAGGCCCTGCATCGCCAGGGGCTGGAGCGCAAGGAGATCGCGGTGCTCTACCGCAGCAACGCGCAGTCGCGGGTGATCGAGTCGGCGCTGTTCAACGCCGGCATCCCGTACCGCGTGTACGGCGGCCTGCGCTTCTTCGAGCGCGCCGAGGTGAAGCACGCACTGGCCTACCTGCGCCTGATCGAGAACCCGAACGACGACACCAGCTTCCTGCGCGTCGTCAACTTCCCGGCGCGCGGCATCGGCGCGCGGACCATCGAGCAACTGCAGGACGCGGCGCGTCCGAGCGGGCGCTCGCTGGTGCAGAGCATCGGCGCGGTCGGCGGCCGCGGCGGCGCCAGCCTGGCGGGCTTCGTCGGTCTGGTCGACGCGATGCGCGAGGCCACGGCCGGGCTCACGCTGCGCGAGATCATCGAGCACATCATCGAGCACTCGGGCCTGACCGCCTTCTACCGCGCCGAGAAGGAAGGCGAGGACCGGCTGGAGAACCTGGGCGAACTGGTCAACGCCGCCGAGGCCTTCGTGACGCAGGAGGGCTTCGGCAAGGACGCGGTGGCGCTGCCGGTGGACGAGCACTCGCCCGGCGCGATCGCGGACGGCCTGCCGGCGGCGGTCGCCCCGGCCGCGCCCGCGACACCGGACGCGGAAACCGGCGAGATCATGTCGCCGCTGGCCGCGTTCCTGACGCATGCCTCGCTCGAGGCCGGCGACAACCAGGCGCAGGCCGGCCAGGACGCGATCCAGCTGATGACGGTGCACTCAGCCAAGGGCCTGGAATTCGATGCGGTGTTCATCACCGGCATGGAAGAGGGCCTGTTCCCGCACGAGAACTCGATGTCCGACTCGGACGGGCTGGAGGAAGAGCGCCGGCTGATGTATGTCGCGATCACGCGTGCGCGCCAGCGGCTGTACATCAGCTTCTGCCAGACGCGGATGCTGCACGGCCAGACCCGCTACAACATCAAGAGCCGCTTCATGGAGGAGCTCCCCGAGGAGACGCTGAAGTGGCTGACGCCGCGCAACCAGGGCTTCGGCTCGGGCTTCGCGAAGGACTACCAGCAGGCCTGGCAGCGCGGCTCGGGGCTGAAGTCGATGGTGGGCGCCGGCCGTGTCGATCCGTCGGCGTTCCCGCAGGCGCCGGTGCCCAGCGCGATGAAGCAGTCGGCGGCCGAGAAGACCGGCAACGAACACGGTGGCCTGCGCGTCGGCAAGGGCGTGTTCCACAACAAGTTCGGCGAGGGCGTGCTGCTGACGCTGGAAGGCAGCGGACCCGATGCGCGCGCGCAGGTGAACTTCGGCCGGCACGGCACCAAGTGGCTGGCCTTGAGCGTGGCCAAGCTGACGCCGATCGATTGAGACGGCAAGGCGTCCGGCATGTCCGGAAGAGGTGCGCCCGGACGAGACCGGAACGAGTGAGCGGACATCGTACGGAGCACGCCGCGCGGCGTGCCGCCTGGCGCAGAATGGGCGCTGAGCGATAAAGATTCCAGCAAACAGGAATCACGATTGCCCGGGAGGGAGATCCCATGAATAGGTCTTTGATCCTGGAATCTCCATGCGCACTGTTGTACCGATCGATCCCCCCGACGACCCGATGATCGAGGACGCGCTGGCGCTGGGCGCCGCCGTCCGCGCCGCGCGCACCACCGCGCGCCTGCCGCTGGTCGAAGCCGCCGAGGCGCTGGGCATGTCCCGCCAGACGCTGATCAACATCGAGACCGGACAAGGCGGGGTGAGCCTGTCCACCGTGCTCAAGGCGGCCCGGGCGCTCGGCGTGAGCCTCTTCGCCGTGCCGTCGCAGCAGCGGGAAGTCGTCCGGCGCGCGATCCGCACCGCGCGCGACTCGAAGTTCTCCGACCTGGATGACGATGCATGAACGGTCTGGAGGTCTGGCTCGACGAACATGAAGTCGGCTGGCTGAAAGCAGCCGATGCGCCCTCGGGGCCCGGGCCGGAGGACGTGCCGCGTCCACGCCCGCTCTCGCTGGCCTACCTCGAACGATGGACCTCGGAAGTGCTGGCCTTTCCGCTGGCGCCCTCACTGCCGATGCCGCCGCGCGGCGGGCCGGGCAGCGAGTCCACCGAGGAAGCCGTGCGCGCGTTCTTCGATCATCTGCTGCCCGCGGGCGATGCCCGGTCGCGGATCTTCACCGCCCTGGGGCTGAGGCCCGGCGACAGCTTCGGCGCGCTCCGCCTGATGGGGCGGGATCTGCCCGGTGCCGTGCGGCTGATCGCGGACGGCCTTCAACGGCCCGCGGGTCCGGTGCAACGGGCGATCGCACGCGACGAACTCTCGGAACGCATTCGCCATCGCGACGCGTTGCCCTTTGCGGTCTGGGACGGTCAGGTGCGGGGGGCTTTCGGCGGCGAACGCGACAAGCTCGGGATCTACGTTGAACGGGACGGCGGCTGGCACTTCGCCGACGGGCCGCAGATGGCCTCGACCCATGTGCTGAAGCCGTCCCCCGATGCGAATGGCCTGGGTGAACAGCCCTTCAACGAGTTCTTCTGCATGCGGCTCGCCGCGCGCGTGGGCCTGGACGTGGCGCCGGTGCAGTTGCACCGCGTGCCGGAGCCGGTGCTGCTGGTCGAACGTTTCGACCGGCAACGGCTCGAGGATGGCCGCGTGCGGCGTGTGCATGCGATCAACGCCTGCCAGGCGCTCGGCGTGCCGCCGGATGGCGAGGACGGCGTGTCGCTCGCGCAGCTGTTCTCGCTGCTGGCGCACAGCCCCACGCCGCTGGTCGACAGCCGCGCGCTGCTACGCTGGACGATGTTCCGGCAGCTCATCGGCTGCGACGGATCGGGCGCGAAGGACCTGTCCTTCTTCGTCGATCACGGCGGCCTGCGTGTGGCGCCGGCGCACGGTTTCAGCGGCGCCACCGGCGATGCACCCGCCTTCGACGCCGCTGCCTGGGCCGACTTCGCCCGTGACAGCGACATCGCACCCCGCAGCGTGACGCTGGAACTGAAACGCCTGTGCGAGGCAGTGCTCGCACAGGCGCCTGTGTTGGCGGACGAGCTCTCGGTCGACGTGCCGCGGCACGTGAGCGAAGGCCTGCTCGGCCGCCTCCTCGGCGAGAGCGACCGTCAGACCGCCCTCGCGTCGGAGATCTCCCGCTAGATCAGATGCCGATCTCGCCGCCGTCCTTGCGGGTGATGATCACCGTGGCGGAACGCGGACGCTTCTTCACCGCCGGGTCGGCCTGGTTGGCCGGCCAGTAGCTGCCGTAGGTCTTCGCGGCCCAGTCCGGGGTCGTTTCTTCGCCCGGGTGCTGCACGTTGAAGAACAGCGTCTTGTAGTCCGGCGTCATCGCGATGCCGGTGATCTCGCATTCCTTCGGGCCGACCAGGAAACGGCGCAGCGTGTCCGACGTCGCCTTGGCGCCGGCGCGGGTCTGCGTGCCGCCCGCGGCGTTCGCGACGCCACCGTCGCCGACCTTGCCCGGCAGGGCCGCCAGCATCATGCAGTTGGTGATGTCGGTGTAGGCGCCGTCATCGGTCTGGATCCACAGCATGCCGCGCTTGTCGAAGTACAGGCCGTCCGGGCTCGAGAAGTCGTTGCTGTCCGCCAGGCCGGACAGGTTCACGTCCGCGGCCGCGTCGGCCTGCGCGCCGAACAGGTAGACGTCCCACGTCATCTTGGTGACGTCGGTCGCGTCTTCCTTCCAGCGGATGATGTGGCCGTTGGGGTTGCCCGCCTGCGAGGTGGTGCCCTTCATGTCCACGTAGTAGCGCGGGTTCGCGGCGTCCGGCTTGAGCTGGCTGCCGGTCGGCGTCGCGGTGTTGGCCACGCGGTTGCTGTTGTTGGTCAAGGTCATGTAGACCTCGCCATTGGTGGGATGCACGGCACCCCACTCCGGACGGTCCATCTTCGTGGCGCCGAGGATGTCGCCCGCGATGCGCGCGTTGATCACGACGTCGCCCTGGTCGGCGAAGGCATAGGTCGTGTTGGCCGCGGTCAGGCCGTTGGCGCCGAAGGTCAGCGGCATCCAGTTGCCGGTGCCGTCGGCGTTGAACTTGGCCACGTAGAGCGTGCCCTCGTCCATGTACTTCGCGCCGGCGGCCATGCCCTTGCCGACGTCGGCCGCATCCCAGTTGGCCTTGGAGACGAACTTGTAGATGTACTCGTTGCGCGAGTCGTCGCCCATGTAGATGACGATCGGCTTGCCGGCGACGGCCTCGGCGGGCCAGGCGCCTTCATGGTTGAAGCGGCCCAGCGCGGTGCGCTTCGCGGGGACGGAGTCCGGCGCGAACGGGTCGATCTCGACCACCCAGCCGAAGGTGTTGATCGTGTTGCGGTAGTCGGCGGTGGCGGCGGCGCCGGTCACCGACGAGTTCCAGCGGGCGAACAGGTCGGCGGTGCCGGCCGTTTCCCACAGGTAGGGGCTCTTGCGGTTCTGCGGCAGGCCGTAGCGGTTGAGGCTGGCCACTTCCTTGGCGCCGCTGCGCAGGGCGTCGTCACCGGCGGCACGGCTGATCACGTTGAGGTAGTTCTCCTCGCAGGTCAGGTAGGTGCCCCACGGGGTGTAGCCGTTGGCGCAGTTGTTGTTGGTGCCGCGGGTCTGCACGGCCGTCGGGCTGAACAGCGTCTGCAGCTGGGCGTTGCCCTTGGCGGGGCCGGTGAAGTCCATCGTCGTGGCCGAAGTCACGCGGCGGTTGTAGCGCGAGCCGCGCACCATGCCCATGCCGGTGCCCGTGGCGTCGCGCTTGACTTCGACCACGGAGATGCCGTGGGCGTAGATTTCCTTCTCGACTTCGGTGGCGTTGCGCGCGGCGCCGGCGGCGCGGCCGGCCGGGTGCAGGCCGTACGGGGCGACGACGTACTCGTGGTTGACGGCCAGCAGGCCGCGGTCCGAGCGCTTGGCATCGAAGGCGCCGGCGTCGCTCAGGCCGAAGTAGTACATGCCGTCATGGCCGTCGCCGACGCGGCGGTTGTAGGACTCGGCCGTTTCGGAGCCGTCGTCCTTCCAGGACTCGTCGCCGAAGTGCAGCGGGTCGCCCAGCGCGTGCAGGATGCTGACGTTGTAGCCGTCGGCCACGGTCACCAGGTCGTTCTTGTTCTTGGCGACGGCGGTGAAGCCGATCTTCAGCGGGGCCGGCTGCGGCGCCGGGGCGGGCGCGGGGGCCGGCGAGTCGTCGCTGCTGCCGCAGGCGCTCAGGATCGAGCCGCCGAGCAGGGCCGAGGCCGCCGTGGTGATGCCGCCCTTGAGGGCGACGCGCCGCGACAGGCGCGCGGCGAGGACGTCTTCGAAGTGCGGGTTCGCGGACGGGTTGACCACCACGTCCTCGTCGTATTCGTTGGCGCTGTCTTGGCTGGCAACGATGTCGTGCTGCTTGCTCATTCGTGAAGGCTCCGCTCAATGGAAAGGCGGGCGGATTCTGCGAAGGGCAAGTGACGGTGACGTGAAAAACTCGTTAGCAAATCCTTCAGGGAACATCCGTGCGAATGGCGAAGCAAGCGCCGGAGATGCGATGTCGTGCCGCAGGGGCAAGACCTGTCACCCGCTTTCGGGTGACGCGGCGGGAGGGTCCCTGACCCGATCCGCGATCAGACCGGCGTGACCGGGGTTTCCGGCAGCTCTTTCGGCGCGCCGAACATGAAGCAGTCGATGAAGGTGAAATACAGCGAGCAGTAGAACGCCGTCGTCAGGATCATCGCCAGCGGCACGAGCAGGAAGGGCAGCAGGTTGGCCAGGCCGAGCAGCATGCCGACGATGGTGAGCACCATCGTCGCGCCGAAGGTCAGGCCGACCCAGACCAGGCCCGACAGCGCGAACGCGCCCTTGTTGCGCCACACGCCCAGCGTGCTGGAGAACAGCGCCTGCAGCACGCCCTGGCCGCCCCAGTGGATCAGCGCGGGCGCGTGCCAGAACGGGATCGAGATCAGGCCCGTCAACAGCAGCCGCAGGCCGATGCCAGTCGTCAGCGAGGGGTCGCCGATCGTGGCCTCGATCGCTTTCGGATCGGGCTTGCCGCCAGCGGCGCCGCCCGCCGCGGCCACCTGCTCGACCGCGCGCACCAGGGCGCCGCCGTCCAGCCAGTGGGCCAGGAACATCACGGCGATCGTGCTGAACGCGTAGAGGAAGCCGAGGATCAACTGGTCGCGGCGGCGTTCCTTGGTGAGCTGCAGCGGCTGCGCGAAGACCGCGGCCGTCGGCGTGTGCGACTGCAGCACCTGGTGCGAGGCCAGCATGAAGGACAGCGATACCAGCGGCAGCGCCGCCAGCACGACCAGCTGTCCCAGCAGCGGCACCAGCTGCAGCACCGAAGAGACCAGCAGGAACACGGCGAACAGGCCGATCAGCGCGATCGGCTTGCGCCGCAGCACCTTCAGCCCGTGGCGCACCCAGAGCAGGCCGTTGCGCGGCGGGACCGTTTGCAGGTGCAGGATCATGGCAAGGACTCCAGCGCATGCCAGGGCCTGGCGATGCGCTCGCGCAGGACGCGCTCGAAATGGGTGGGATCGTGGGGTGTGAGGAGGCTGGCCTCGCGCGGCAGGTGGAAGTCCCACAGGCGCGAGATCCAGAAACGCAGCGCCGCCGCGCGCAACAGGCCGGGCAGCAGGCGGTGTTCGGCGCCGGAGAGCGGGCGCACCGACTCGTAGGCCTTCACGAAGGCGCCGGCGCGCTGCTCGTCGAGACGGCCGCTATCGAGGTCGATGCACCAGTCGTTCAGGCACACGCAGAGGTCGAACAGGAAGCTGTCGACGCCGGCGAAGTAGAAATCGAAGAAGCCGCTGAGCTTCTCGCGCCCGGGCAGCCCGTCGAACATCACGTTGTCGCGGAACAGGTCCGCGTGGACCGGACCGCGCGGCAGCAGCGCCGCGCTCGGGGCGAGCTGCTCCTGGAAGGCCAGTTCGGCGCTCAACAGTTCGGCCTGGGCGGGCGTCACGTGCGGCAGCACGACCGGCACGGTCTCGCGCCACCAGGGCAGGCCGCGGAGGTTGTCCTGATGCAGCGGGAAGTCCTGGCCCGCCAGATGCATGCGGGCGAGGCCGGCGCCGACCTGCTCGCAATGGAACTCGTCCGGCGCCAGCTGATGGCCGCCGCGCAGCTTGTCCACCACCGCCGCCGGCTTGCCGGCCACGGTGTGCAGGATGCGGTCCTGCGCGTCGGGCTGCGGCGCGGGCACCGGCACGCCCTGGCGGGCGAGGTGGCGCATCAGCTCGAGGTAGAACGGGAGCTGCTCGAAGCTCAGGCGCTCGAAGATCGTCAGCACGTAGTCGTGCGTCTCGCCGTCGCGCGTCGTGGTGACGAAGTAGTTGGTGTTCTCGATGCCGGCAGTGATGCCCTTGAGCGACTGCAGTTCGCCCAGGGCCAGCGTGTCCAGCAGCGCTTGCGCCTGCTCGGTCGAGACGTCGGTGAATACGGCCATGAAAAGGAAAAAGAACGGACCGGGGGCCGACCGTGGCGGGTCAGCCTCGACGGGTCAGAAATTGAAGAGGCGCCAGACCCGCGCGCCCGCGTTGCCGCGGTCGGCGCCCTGGCGGGTGGGGATGTCGCGGCCGGTGTCGCCGAGCAGGATCTCGTACTCGGGCGCCTTGCTGTCCTTGTTCTTGACCACGACCTTTTGGGTCAGGCCCCTCACCCGGGTCTCCTCGATGCGGACCTTGTCGTCTTCGTTGACGAGCTGTTCGACCTTCACCTCGGGCACGTCGCGGAACTTCGCGGCCTCGGCGGGCGCCGGGACCGGAGCCGGCGCGTCGGCCGCGTGAGCCTGGAGCGCGCAGGCGGCCAGGACGGCGAACAGAGGGGCGAGGCGGGTGGTTTTCATGGTGACGTCGATTCTAAGCTTGGCCCCAGGAAAACCCCGTCCCCCCGGGCGAGTGCCAGTCGACGGTCCATCCTCCTGCCAGACCGGGCGCCGCGCGCCTGCAACAATGTCGGGATGAGCAAACCTCTGATGCTGCTGGTCGACGGGTCCAGCTACCTCTATCGCGCCTTCCACGCCATGCCCGACCTGCGCGGTCCGGGTGGGCAGCCCACCGGCGCCATCCACGGCATGGTGGCCATGTTGAAGAAGCTGCGCGACGACTATGGCGCCGAGCATGCGGCCTGCGTCTTCGACGCCTCCGGTCCGACCTTCCGCGACGAGTGGTACCCCGAATACAAGGCCCAGCGTGCGCCGATGCCCGACGCGCTGCGCGAGCAGATCGACCCGATCCACGAGGTGGTGAAGCTGCTGGGCTGGCCGGTGCTGACGGTGCCCGGCGTCGAGGCCGACGACTGCATCGGCACGCTGTCGCGGGTGGCGGCGCAGGCGGGGCACCAGGTGGTGATCTCCACCGGCGACAAGGACCTGGCGCAGCTGGTGACGCCGGACGTCTCGCTGATCAACACGATGAGCAACGAGAAGCTGGACGAGGCCGGCGTGCTGGCCAAGTTCGGCGTGCCGCCGGACCGCATCATCGACTACCTGACCCTGATGGGCGACACCGTGGACAACGTGCCCGGCGTCGAGAAGGTCGGCCCGAAGACCGCGGCCAAGTGGATCGCCGAGCACGGCTCGCTGGACGGCGTGATCGCCAACGCGGACCAGATCAAGGGCGTCGCCGGCGAGAACCTGCGCAAGGCGCTGGACTGGCTGCCGATGGGGCGCAAGCTGGTGACGGTCAAGGTCGACTGCGACCTGTGCACGCACGTGGCCGGCTGGCCCGCGCTCGAGGCGCTGGCCTTCAATCCGGTCGACGAGGCGGGGCTGCTGGAGTTCTACACGCGCAACGGGTTCAAGACCTGGAAGCGCGACCTGGAAGGCAAGCTCGGCGGTGACGCGCCCAAGCGCGCCAAGCCGGAACCCGACGTGGGCGCCGCGAACGCGACCGATGCGTATGCGGAGGTCCAGCATCCGGCGATCCCCGTCGACAAGCGCTACGAGACCATCGTCGACATGTCCCGGCTGGACGCCTGGGTCGAGCAGCTGAACGCCGCCGAACTGGCCGCCTTCGACACCGAGACCGACTCGCTGGATCCGATGCAGGCGCGCATCGTCGGCATCAGCTTCAGCGTGAAGCCGGGCGAGGCCGCCTACATCCCGATCCGCCACGACGGCCCGGACGCGCCTGAGCAACTGCCGATGGACGAGGTGCTCGCGAAGCTCAAGCCCTGGCTCGAGGATCCGCTGAAGAAGAAGGTCGCGCAGAACGTCAAGTACGACACCCACGTGCTGGCCAACCACGGCATCGCCGTCCAGGGCACGGCCTTCGACACGATGCTGGAAAGCTACGTGCTGGAGGCGCATCGCAGCCACGGCCTGGAGGCGCTGGCCGATCGCGTGCTCGGCCGCAAGGGCCTGAGCTATGAGGACCTGTGCGGCAAGGGCGCGCACCAGATCCCGTTCGCGCAGGTGGAAGTGGCGAAGGCGTCGGAATACTCCTGCGAGGACTCCGAGATGTGCCTGCACGTGCACCAGACGCTGATGCCGCGCCTGGAGGCCGACGCCGGCCTGAAGTTCATCTACGAGCAGATCGAGATCCCGGTGTCGGCACTGCTGGCGCGGATCGAGCGCACCGGCGTGCTGATCGACGCCGGCCGGCTGCAGGCGCAGAGCGCCGACCTCGGCCAGCGCATGGTGGCGGCCGAGCAGGCCGCTTACGAGATCGCGGGTCAGCCGTTCAACATCGGCTCGCCCAAGCAGATCGGCGAGATCCTGTTCAACCGTCTCGGCCTGCCGGTGGTGAAGCGCACCGCGACCGGCGCGCCGTCGACGGACGAGGAAGTCCTGGAGAAGCTGTCGGCGGACTTCCCGCTGCCGGCCAAGATCCTGGAATACCGCTCGCTGTCCAAGCTCAAGAGCACCTACACGGACAAGCTGCCGCTGATGGTCAATGCGAAGACGGGCCGCGTGCACACGACCTACTCGCAGGCCGTGGCGGTGACCGGACGCCTGTCCAGCAACGAGCCCAACCTGCAGAACATCCCCATCCGCACGGCCGACGGCCGTCGCGTGCGCGAGGCCTTCATCGCGCCGGCGGGGCATCACATCGTGTCGGCGGACTATTCGCAGATCGAGCTGCGGATCATGGCGCACATGAGCGAGGACCCGGGCCTGCTGAAGGCCTTCCAGGAAGGCCAGGACGTGCACCGCGCGACCGCCGCCGAGGTCTTCGGAGGGGGGCTGGACGCGGTGACGCCCGAGCAGCGGCGCTACGCGAAGACGATCAACTTCGGATTGATCTACGGCATGGGCGCGTTCGGGCTGGCGCAGTCGCTGGGGATCGAGCAGAAGGCGGCGAAGGATTACATCGACCGCTACTTCACGCGTTTCGCCGGCGTGCGCAGCTACATGGACGACACCAAGCAGTTCGCGAAGGACAAGGGCTATGTCGAGACGGTCTTCGGCCGCCGCTTGTGGCTGCCGGAGATCAACTCGGGCAATGGTCCGCGTCGCAGCGGTGCGGAGCGTCAGGCGATCAATGCGCCGATGCAGGGCACGGCCGCCGACCTGATCAAGCTGGCGATGATCGCCGTCCAGCAGGCGCTGGACGAGCAGGGCAAGAAGACGAAGATCGTGATGCAGGTGCACGACGAACTGGTCTTCGAGGTGCCGGACGAGGAGCTCGACTGGGTGAAGACCGAGGTCCCGACGCTGATGGCTGGCGTCGCCGCGCTGAAGGTGCCGTTGCTGGCGGAAGTTGGCGTCGGCGCCAATTGGGACGAGGCCCACTGACTGCCACGGCCGCTGGCCCTCACCCCCGCCCTCTCCCGCAAGCGGGAGAGGGAGTGGGAGTGGGAGTGCACCGAGCTGACCGGGAGGCTCCCTCTTCTGCAAGGCTCGGTGTATCGCGGACGCCGGGGCGGGCCCCAGGTCGCTGTCGCATCGAGCCTTCAAGAAAACTGACTTGGGCGCCGTCTGTTCGAGGTTCTATGGTTCCTTTCAAGCTCCAAGGGACGAGAGCATCGCTGGATTGAATCGTTGCC
>NZ_JBWKOK010000008.1:133179-310775 GCF_059416045.1 Roseateles sp. GW821-FHT09G03 | reverse complement strand
GCGCACGCGCCCTGCCCTGCGCCGTGGCACGCGGGGCACGGGCCTTGCCTGGCGCGGTGGCGCGCGGCGTGCGCGGTCTGCCGGGCAGCGTCGGGCGCGGCATTCGCGGCGCGGCGTCCGGCGCGCGCGAGTACTTCGGCAGCCGCTTCTCGCGCAGCTTCATCGTCGGGGACGACATCGCCAACCTCGGCATGGCGCGCAGCGCATCGGCCGAGGCCCGAGCCGCGGTGTGGGCCGAGGCGCGCGCGCCCGGCGGCGCGCTGGCCAGCGAGGCACGCGTGGCCAGCGCCGCGGACGACGTCCACGCGCCTGGCGCCGTCGACGAGGCCGTGCCCGCACCGACGGAGGCTGCGGAAGGCGCCCCGCGAGCGCGCGCCGACGAGCCCGTGCCCGGGGCCGCCGACGAGGCCATGCCGTCGAACGCGGAAAGCCGCGCGCGCATCGACGACACGACGCCTTCGACCGGCGCGGAGCGCGAGGCCTCCGTGTCGCGCAGCTCGCAGCTGGAGAGCGACCAGATCACGCCGCGCGAGGCGGCGAACGAGGTGGCCTTCGTCGACGACCATCCTTCGATCGTCGAAGGCGGGCCCCCCAACCGGCGCGCGCGGATCGGCGACCACGAGGTGGTGGAGCTGCCCGGCGGCGGCTGCGTGCGGCGCTCCAACGGCGGCCTGCCGATCCCGTGTCCCGACTGCTTCGCCGGCACGGAGCGCGAGGTCTACGACGCCTTCGCGACGCGCGTCGCCGGACAGGGCAAGTCGATGGACGAGGTGCTCAACCGCTTCGGCTTCACCAGCGAAGAATCGCGGCGCGCGCTCTTCGACGGCGTCACCGGCGAGAACGACCTGATCGCCCGGCTGCGCGCCGGTCCCGGCGGCCCACCGTCCGCGCCGGTCGGACCGGCGGGCTTCGGCGAGCCCGGCGCCGGTGGCGTGTCCAGCCGCTCGGCGTCCGAGTTCGGCCCGGACGTCGGCGACGCGCTGGACGTGCGGGACCGGGCCATCATCCCGATCAACCGCATGGGCCGCGCCTCGCCGTCCGAGGCGCTGGGCGCGGACATGGCCCGCGAGGGTGTGCCCATGCCCGGACCGGGGCATCATGCCCACCATGGGACGCCCTTCCAGCAGCTGGCCGAGGAGATGGATTGGCTCGGAGAACGCATGGCCATCGACGATCTGCCGCAGAACACCAGCGGCGTGGGCGTGTGGCTGCCCGGCACGTCCAGCACGCCCAACGTGAGCGGCGCGGTCCCCCACCTGTCCAACATCCATGCGGGACAGGGTGTGGCGCGCGACTACGCCTATACGATGACCGTGCGCCTGTTCAACCGGCACGGACCGGAGTTCACGCGCGAGTACCAGGCCATCATCGAGGAGATGGGCAACGGCACGTTCCGCCACATGCGCGCGCCGACGGCCTGGCAACCGGGCATGCCGCCCCCGTGAGCACGTGAAGAGGATGCCGACATGAGCCACCGCTCCGATCCCCCGCGCGTGACGCCCGCGCCCGCCCCGCCGCCGTTCCAGCCGCGCCCACCCCGCCGCCGCGTCGACCTGTCGCGCCTGCTGACCCCGGCGGCGCGCTGGACGCTGGCGATCGTCGTGATAGTCGCGATCGGGTTCGCCGGCTGGTGGACCGGGCGCGACCGGCCCGTGCCGGCGTGGATCTCGCAAGGGCTTGTGCCGTGGCTCGGCTGGGCCTACCTCGCGCTGGCCGCGGTGGCGCTCGTCTCGTGGTGGCGGCGTCGCCGCGCGAGCTCGAAACAGGAGGACCCATGACCTACAAGACCCATGCCGCCGGAGCCGCCACGCGACGCGGTGGTGAACAGGCCGCCGGCCGCCGGTCCCCGAAGGCCGGCACGCCGCGCTTCCTGCAACAGGCGTCGACACGCCCCCTCCCCGGCGGCACCGTCGCGCTCGGCCGGCCACGCGACAGCTTCGAGCGCGAGGCCGACCGCATGGCCGATCGCGTCCGCGGATCCACCGCCTCTTCCTCGGCCACGGCCGCGGCGACTTCTGATGGCACGTCCGCTGCCACCTCCGCTGCTGCCTCCGCTGCTGCGCCGCTCACGACGCCGTCCCGCGGCGCCACCTCGCCCGCCCTGTCCGCCCTGCCCTCGCAAGGCCGGCCGCTGGACACCGCCACCCGCGCCGCGATGGAGCCGCACTTCGGCACCGACCTGGGCCACGTGCGCCTGCACAGCGGCAGCGAGGCCGCGTCGCTGAACCGCGACCTCGGCTCGCGCGCCTTCACGCTGGGCGGCGACATCTACTTCGGCGCCGGCCACGGCCCGCAGGACCGCGACCTGATGGCGCACGAACTGACGCACACCGTGCAGCAGGGCGGCGGCGCGACCGGCGCGGGCATCGCCGGCGGCATCAGCGCGCGCGGCGGCCCGCCGTTGGTCCAGCGCGACCTGATGCAGAGCATGCCCGTGCCGCTGGGCGGCTTCGAGATCGGCATGGCGACGCAGCAGGGTGTCACCAACACCCCGCCCACGCCCAGCGGCATGAGCGGCACCATCCGCTTCATCCCGGACGTGAATGCGCCGAACTCGAACGTCATCTCGCTGGTGCAGGTCGTCAGCGACACCGATGCCGGCGCCGATGTCGGCATCGCCACGATGGGCGCGCTGCAGGCGCCGCGCGGCGCGCTCGGCGATCCCGGGCTGCGCACGCAGGAGGACACGGACCGCGGCGTCGAGGGCGGCTTCTTCATCGATGCCCTGCACCAGCCTTTCGGCGGCGGCGCGGCCGCGGCCCCGGGCAGCGCGCTGTCGCCGAACTATCCCTTCGGCCCGGGCGGCGGCGCGCAGCAGACCGGCTTCAAGCGCTCGAACGATCCGGCCGACATCCGCTCGGCGCAGATGTTCGACGCGCCGGGCACGACCGGTCCCAACAACCGCGACTTCTCGTTCGAGACGGTGGCCCGCAGCGAGGACACCGGCGTCGTCTACGGCTCGCTGAACTGGGGCTTCCAGGTGCGCGCCGGCGTCGTGCAGAACGAACGGGCGGTCGCGGTCGGGGGCCAGTCCGCGACCTTCGACGAAGCGCTCGAACGCCACCGCGACTTCTACGTGCATGAGCCGGTGACCTTCTACTTCGCCTTCGACAGCGACGTGCTCACGCCGGCGGAGGGCGGCAAGATCGACGCCTTCCTCGCGTACATGACCCGCAACCCCACGGTGCACGTGTCGCTGGAGGGTTTCGCCGACCAGGTCGGTGGGGCCAGCCAGTACAACATCGACCTGTCCGGGCGGCGCGCGGCGTCGGTCGAGGCCGGCCTGCTCGCCCGCGGCATCGATGCCTCGCGCATCGACGGCATCACCCTGCTGCGCGGTGCCTCCACCGCGGCGACTGCCGATGCCGGCACCGGCGACCAGGGCGGCGATCCGGCGGTCGGCGCCGACCAGTCGCGCGACGCCAACCGTCAGATGAACCGGCGTGTGCTGCTCACCTTCACCGACACCGCACCGCCGGGCGCCGTGCCCGCGCCGGGTCCGGTTCCTGCCCCTGCTGGCCCTTGAGATGACCCGCCCCACGACCCCCACGCCGCCGCAGGAGCTGGTGAAACAGCTGGACGCGGCCGACCCGAACGCCCGCGCGCTGGCGCTCGCCGCGCTGGTGGGTCAAGGCGCGGCGTCCACGGCCGCGCTGGTGGCCGCGCTGCCGCAGGCCGCGGCGTCGACGCGTGCGCAGATCGCCCAGGCGATGGCGGAAATCGCCGACCCCGGTGCGGCCGAGGCGCTCGCGGGGCTGCTCGCCGATGCCGATCCCC
Source organism: Roseateles sp. GW821-FHT09G03 (assembly GCF_059416045.1). Taxonomy (NCBI): domain Bacteria; kingdom Pseudomonadati; phylum Pseudomonadota; class Betaproteobacteria; order Burkholderiales; family Sphaerotilaceae; genus Roseateles; species Roseateles sp. GW821-FHT09G03. Next base: position 306,998 of record NZ_JBWKOK010000008.1, on the reverse strand, counting down.
TCGTGCGCGGGCGCGGCGCGCAAGGCCTGGCACGGTTGAACGATCCACGTGCCCTGCAGGCGCTCGCCCGCACGATCAACGACCTGCCGGACGAGCTGCATGGTCCCTACACGGTGGCGGTGTTCCTGCTGATCCAGAGAGGAGAAGCCGCGTTGCCGGCGGTGACGCCGCTGCTGGGCTCGCCCGACGCGCTGACCCGGACGAGGGCGGCGCTGGTCGTGCGCGACGTGCTGCTGCAGACGCGGGGCAAGCCCGCGTGGCAGGTCTTGACCGGCCGGCTGGGCGATCCGGATCCGCAGGGCCCAGGGGCCGGCGACCCGGACGTGGCCCGCCGCTGGCTGGCCTGGCTGGCGGCCGGTGGCCGTTGAAGGCCCGGAGGAAGTTCGCGGAAGCCCCCTAAAATCGGGGCATGGAATATCCGGGCAATCTCTTCGTCGTCGCCGCGCCGAGCGGCGCGGGCAAATCCAGCCTCGTGAAGGCGCTGCTGGAACTGGACGCCAAGCTGAGCGTCTCCGTCTCCCACACCTCGCGCGATCCCCGCGGACAGGAGCAGCACGGACGCGAGTACCTGTTCGTCTCGGTGGAAGAGTTCCGCGGGATGATCGATCGCGGCGAGTTCTTCGAGTGGGCGCATGTCCACGACAACCTGTACGGCACCTCGCGCGCGGCGATCGAGGCCCGGCTGGCCCACGGCGACGACGTCGTGCTGGAGATCGACTACCAGGGGGCGCTGCAGATCAAGCAGCTGTTCCCGCATGCGGTGCTGATCTTCATCCTGCCGCCGAGCTGGGAGGAACTGAAGCAGCGCCTGATCCGCCGCGGCGACACCGCCGACGAGGTGATCGCCAAGCGGATGAAGACGGCGCGGGAAGAGGTCGCGCAGGCGAAACACTTCGATTTCGTGGTCATCAATGCCGTGTTCGAGACCGCGATTTTCGACTTGAAGTCGATTGTCCAGGCGCAGCGGCTAAAATACGCGACCCAACGCCGCAACCGGTCGACCGTCTTCCGCGCGCTCGACCTCATCACCGACGTTACCGAATAACCCCGACTCTCAGGAACCAGCATGGCCCGCATCACTGTCGAAGACTGCCTGACCAAGATCCCGAACCGTTTCCAGCTGGTGCTTGCCGCGACCTACCGCGCCCGCATGCTGAGCCAAGGCCACGCGCCCAAGCTGGAGTCGAAGAACAAGCCCGGCGTGACGGCGCTGCGCGAAGTCGCCAACGGCGACGTCGGCGTGGAAATGCTGCGCCGCGTGCCGGTCTGATCGTCGGTTGAACGGCGGCGGCTCCGGCCCCGCCCTCGCCCAGGAACGCCCCGCTCTGCGGGGCGTTTGCTTTTGCGGCGCTCATTTCTGGCGCCAGAACTCAGCGTCGATGACGACCTCGTTGCCGCTCTTCTCGTTGATGATCCAGAAGCGCGCGCCGTCGGGCGCGATGCGGTCCACCTCGCCGACGAGCCGCCCTGCTGCGACACGCAGCCCGCGCGTGTTGAAGGGAAAGTCCGGCGCCTTCGCCAGCGACAGCAGCGGCACGGCCTCGCGCGGATCGCCGGCCAGGCGCATGCGGTGCACGATGGGCGCGAGCACCTCGTTGGTCAGGTCCGCCGACGAGAGGCAGATCACCACCTTCGCCTGCGCACGGCTCAGCGCGACGTTGAGCAGCCGGCGCGCTTCCTCCGTCTTCAGGAAGGGCTGTGTGCCGTCGGCCGGGTCGAAGAACACCACGGGCGCCTCGCTGCCCTGCGCGCGGTGCACGGTGCTGACCTTGACGCGATCGTCGACGCCGAGCGCATCCAGCCGCTGCCGGAGCAGCGCCCGCTGCGCGCGGAACGGCGTCAGCACGATGAACTCGTGCGGCGCCCAGTCGCGGCTCGCGAGGGCCTGGGCGATCAGGGCCGCGATCGCATCGGCGGACTCGCGCCGGATCGGGCCGCGGTCCTTCGCGGACCAGAAGCCTTCGCGCGTGATGCGATGGACCTTCACGTGGACGTCCGCCGGGATGTCGCCGAGCGCGCGCTCGCGCGAGCGCCGCCAGTCCTCCGACGCCAGCGCCTCCGCGGCGACGCGCAGCGCGCCGTCGTAGAACAGGTCGCTCACCAGCGCGCCGATCGGCGCGGCCATGCGGGACTGCTCGTCGAGCATCGCCACAGCGGATCCGCCCTGCCCGCCGCGCGGCATCGCCGCGAAGGGCGAGCGCCCCAGCCAGTGGCGCGCGAGACGGTCCTCGCTGCGCAACACCGGCGAGAGCTGCTGCGGATCACCGGCGAAGAGCCGCGCGCGCCCGAGCGGCATCAGCGCGAGCGCGTGGGCCAGGCTCACCTGGCTGGCTTCGTCGAAGACGACGAGGTCGAACGGCGGCTCGCCATCGGGCGAAAGCTCGCGCAACGTCTTCAGCGTGAAGGCGGCGCGGGTCGTCGTCATCGTGGCGAGCCGGCATTGCGCCAGCACCTGCGGCGACGGCATGCCCGATGGCGGGATCAGATGCCCGCGATCTGCGTAGGCATCGGCATCGAAGCGCGAGCCGAGCCGCTGGACGGCCGGTCTGAGGTGCTCGCGGCGGCCCTTCTGCAGCGCCTTGTCGACGGCGATCGTCGCGAGGTCGACCGCATGATTCGTCGTCGACAGCAGCAGCACGCGCGCGCCGGGACGGCGGTCGAGGTACTCGGCGAGCAGCACGCCGAGCGTCGTCGTCTTGCCGGTGCCGGGTGGCCCCCAGAGGAAGGCGTCGTGAAAGCCGACGAGCTTCAGCGCCTCGCGCTGCGCCGGCCGCAGCCAGCGGAACGGCGAACCATCGAGCAGCGGCGCATCGGCCCTCGGTCTCGGCGCCGAGAGCCCCGGCCAGCAGCCGGCGGCGCGATGCGCCCAGGTGTCGTCGCCCCACGCATCGGCGACGGCATTGAGGAAACGCGGCGGGTAGATGCGGAGCAGATGGCCCTCGCCCGGCGGCGGGGCGCTCGCGTTCTGCAGCACGAGCTGGTCGTCCTCGACGACGACGGCGCGCACGCTGGCACTGCCCTTGGCCGGCGCGCCCCACCAGGCGGAGGCGCCTTCGAGGCGCTCGTCGAGCAGCGTGTGCGCGGACGCCTGCCCGGGCCGCTGGCCTTCGGCGTAGACGTAGTCGGGCTCGAGCGTCACGCGCCAGAGCGCGCCGTCGGCCGCGCTGCGGAGCACGCGGAAATCGTAGAACTCGGGCGTCGCGGCCAGCTCGGCGGCAATCGCCGCGCGGATGTCGGCCAGGGGCATGGATCGCGACGGAACAAGGCGGGAATGCGAAGGAGGCGGGACTATAGCGGCCGGCGCTGGTGCACCGCATCGGCGAGCCTGAGCGCGATGACCGGCCATTGACGCGCGGCCACGCCGCCGTCGCCGAGTCCGCAGAGAATCCGCCCCATGCTCGGCTTGCCCACCACCGCCACCGCCCCGTTCTGCCCCTCCGAGGTCCACGGCTCGATCGATCTGCGCGAGGGCGCGCCACTGTGGAAGCGGTTGTTGCGCGTGGCGGGGCCGGGCCTGCTGGTGTCGGTCGGCTACATGGACCCGGGCAACTGGGCCACGGACATCGAGGCCGGCTCGCGCTTCGGCCACGCCCTGCTGTGGGTGGTGCTGGCCTCGAGCCTGGCGGCGATGCTGCTGCAGACATTGTCACTGCGGCTGGGGCTGGTGTCAGGTCTTGACCTCGCGCAGGCCTGCCGCGAGCGCTACCGGCCCGCGGTGCGCCTGCCGCTGTGGGTGATGGCCGAGCTCGCGATCGTCGCCTGCGACGTGGCCGAGGTGCTGGGCACGGCACTGGCGCTGCACCTGCTGTTCGGGATGTCGCTGCTGGCGGGCGTCGGCATCGCGGCGCTGGACACGGTGATCGTGCTCGGGCTGAAGGGCCGGGGCTTCCGGCAGGTGGAGGCGATCATCCTCGGCCTGGTGATGACCATCGGCGTCTGCTACGCGGTGCAGCTGTTCCTGATCGGGCCGGACTGGGCGGCGGTGGCGCGGGGCTTCGTGCCCAACGGCGTCGCGGTGCAGGATCCGAAGGCGCTGCTGCTGGCCATCGGCATCCTGGGCGCGACGGTGATGCCGCACAACCTCTACCTGCACTCGTCGATCGTGCAGACGCGGCGCGTGGGGCGCACGGCGTCGGCCAAGCGCGACGCGATCAAGCTGTCGACGATCGACACGCTGGTGTCGCTGACGCTGGCCTTGATGGTGAACGCCGCGATCCTGATCCTGGCCGCGACAGCCTTCCACGCGCACGGGCACACCGAGGTAACGGAGATCCAGGACGCGTACCACCTGCTGGATCCGCTGGTGGGCGGCTCCATCGCGTCGGTGCTGTTCGGGGTGGCGCTGCTGGCGGCGGGTCAGAGCTCGACCTTCACCGGCACGATCGCGGGTCAGGTCTTGATGGAGGGTTTCCTCCGGCTGAAGATCCCGTGCTGGCAGCGCCGGCTGGCGACGCGCTTCCTGGCGCTGGTGCCGGCCTTCCTCGGGCTTCTGTGGTTCGGCGAGGCGGCGGTCGGACAGCTGCTGGTCGCCAGCCAGGTGGTGCTGAGCCTGCAGCTGCCCTTCGCGATGTGGCCGCTGATCCGGCTGACCGGCGACCGCGCGGTGATGGGCGAGTTCGCGAACGGGCCGGTGGTGCGCGTGCTGAGCTGGGGGCTCTTCGCGCTGGTGACCGGGGCGAATGCGGCGCTGCTGTGGTCGCTGGTCGGTTGAAGCGGAAGGCCGTGTCGAAAACGGCGCGGACCGATCGTCGTGGGGATGAGGTCAGGCACTGACCCGACGATCACCATCCAACAAGGAGCGAATCATGACCACCGAAGAGAAAGTCAAAGGACCCGCGTCGTACTTCCCGTCCATCGAGAAGAAGTACGGACAGCCCATCGATCACTGGATGGGCGTGCTGAAGAAGGCGGGGCCGATGAAGCACATGGAGCTGGTCGCGCTGCTGAAGTCGGAACACGAGATGGGCCACGGGCATGCGAATGCGTTGGTGGCGGTGTTTCTGGCGAAGCAGGGTTGACCTCATGCGCGCAGACACCACTGATGCGACGTGTCGGTTCTGCGCGTCACCCCTCGCGGTCGAAGGATTTGCGCCGCCCTATCCTGCTCTGCATGAACCTGACCGTCTTGATCGAACGCGACGAGCACAGCGAGATGCTCGTCGGCAGCGTGCCCGGCGTCCGCAGCGCCTACACCCAAGGCACGAGCACCGCTGAAGTGCTGGAACACATGCGCGAGGTGCTGGAGATGCTCGCGGAGGAAGGAATGATCGACGCCGAGGGTGGCTTCACGCTCAGCGTCGAGTACGCAGCAACAGTCGCGTAGCGCCGGTCACCTGGACGGCACGAGCGCGTAAGGACCACCGCGCTCCAGCGCGCGCTGATACGCGGGCCGCGCGTGGATGCGCTTCAGGAATTCCGTGATGCGCGGCTGGCGCGCCGCGGCGCCGCCGCGCTGCACGGCGGCTTCGAGCGGGAAGCTCATCTGCACGTCCGCGGCGCTGAACTCCTGCCCGGCGAACCACGGGCTCTTGCCGAGCTCGCCTTCCAGGTAGTTCATGTGGTTGTCGATCTGCGGCTGCACGAAGGTCGCCTTGGCCTTCGCGGCGATGCCCTTGGCGATCGGCTTCACGAAGAACGGCACGGGCGCGCGCTCGATGCGGTCGAAGACCAGCTTGAGCAGCAGCGGCGGCATCGCCGAGCCCTCGGCGTAGTGCATCCAGTAACGGTAGCGCAGCGCATCGGGCGTGCCGACGGCGGGCTTGAAGCGGCCCTCGCCATAGCGGTCGACGAGGTACTCCAGGATCGCGCCGGATTCGGCGATCACCAGCCCGTCGTCGCTGATCACCGGGGACTTGCCGAGCGGGTGCACGACGCGCAACTCGGGCGGCGCGAGCATCGTCTTCGGGTCGCGCTGGTAGTGCTTGATCTCGTACGGGAGACCGAGTTCTTCAAGCAGCCACAGGACCCGCTGCGAGCGGGAGTTGTTGAGGTGATGGACGGTGAGCATCGGGGGAGTCTATGCGGGGCGCTGTGATGGGACGTGTCCCCCATGCGCGTCGCGCTGGAGTGCCCACTCCAATCACTGCGCCCGCAACTCAGACGCCGCAGAACGCGCGCGTTCATTCAACAAATGCAGCAGGTCAGCGTCGCCTTTCACCCAGAATTTCTCCAACCTTGGGAAACGACTTTCATCGAATTCCGTAGAGAAATCAACGAATTTTCCAGACCAACCGTCAGGGATGTACCTCTCCATTGGCCCACCGTTCGCATAGAAAGCCGCGACGTCCTTGCGGTCGAAGTCCACCAGCATTATCGGGAAGAGATCCGAAACATCCCACCAAGACTTTGCGCCCGAAAACCGTTGTGCCAACTCAATCGAAAGTGACGTAGCCGTCACTTCGTAAATTCGCATTGCCTCCAGGAATGCAGAAGCATTTCGTTCACTGACCTGTCGAAATCCAAATCGAAACGAGGAATTGAAATCGGGCACTTCATAACCAGCGGCAATAAACTCGTTTCGCCACTTATCTACATCCAAGACCCATAGATCGCGCTCGCTTCGATACCAATGAAATTTACCATTGTGCTTGGCAACCACGACCACCGAATCGTCATTCAAATCGCTCATGGACCGCTGGCGCTCCCGCGTTGGTGAAATCGACCGAGCCTATTTCCTTGCATCTTCACTCAAAAGATGGACGCACGTCAGTTTGAGTGCCTCGCCCATGGCACGATCTGTAGCGTCAATCGGCAGCACAACGAATGACGCCCAAGCAGAGCGTTCCTCGTCATAAATCTGAAAATCTATTCGATCATCAAAAAGCTTGACATTAAAGCCAATCGAGTTCTTCTGAAAAACCTTATCAGATTCCACACCCCGATCTTCCACGGAGGCTTTTCGACGAGCAAGATATGCTTGGCGTTCCTTATACATGTGAGGCACATGATGCCCCTCATTTCGATCGAATACCCGACCTTTTAGCGCTGCGCCAATCAGTTCATCCTCCGCATCGATCGAAAGCTTCTCATACCGCCCGTGTCCGGATGCCATACCCTCCGAGCTTTTCGAAAAGCTTAGGATGAGAATATTGATTCTTTTGTAAATGAATACAAAAGCACCTTGAAAGCTAGTCTCCATGGGGCAAGAAATTTGGCCAACCCACCTTGGGCATATAGTCATACAGACCGAGGACAAGGCGAAAGGAATCCTCAGAGCCCTCCTCTGCACTGGTCCGACACTGATCCAGAACCAACTTCCACATTAGCGCAGTCTTATATTGACCGCGACCAAGCCATTCTGATTCAACACTTTTCCTAAGCACCTTCTCGCCAATACTCAAATACTCTTGAGCATTCCATGTGCCGCTTGTTTTCGGCCTACATATGGAGTACACCCAGTCGCTAGGGCCAAGCTTCGTCGCTCGCTGCAGATCATGGCCGCGGTAGAACTCATAAGTTTGCCTCCCGAAATCAAACGCACCACTCAACACGCAGTAGGCCATGAAATCATCGAGCCCCGCTCGAACGACTTCCTTCGCATCCATAGAATCCGCGACTTCCCAGTACGCCTTTAGATTAATCGCAGCTAGTCGCCAATCTTCCGGATCGAACCTCCCCTCGATCATCCATTGAGCCATTGCTTTTGATGAATAGAGCACGCTCCGATGGAATTCTTGGCTTTCTCCAAATTCCTCACCGCTCGATAGCGCCCGCTGCAACCAAGAGAAACGAAGCGCGAGGTAGGAACTAACTTCTTCAGCGTACCCAACCAACCACGCTGAAATGATCGTCCCCAAATCTAGCGAAGCAAAGTTTCCTATTGGATCAGCGGCCTCGGGCGAGACATCAAGAAACGTCGAAATCCCGCGCCGCTCAGCGCTTGCCGTTTCTTATATGGATCGAAAAGCATCTACATTTTCCTCAGCGCAACACCAGGCGCCAACTGGCGCTCCTCGGCCAAGGCCATGCAATCTGCCAACGGCCCGCGGTATTGGGCATGGCTATCTCGGCTTCACTTCGGCTCATGGTTGATCCGAAACAAATCATCCCGAAAGAGATTTCGAAGTTCACTTCGCCGGCGAGAGAAGTGAGCGAAGTCATCTTCAATGGCGAGAATATCATCAGTCACGCGCAGAAGAATTCCATCACCGAATCGCTCAATAGAAAATCCAGCATTTCGAATGGCATTCTCCTGCACCTCTTCCTTCAATCCGGGGCCAAAATAGTTCGCCCAGGCAAGATTTGCAAGACCCTTCTCTTTCAGCCTGTTCGGCGGAACACCATTCAAATGATCATTCGTTCCATACGACGCATCTGCAGCTGCCCCGAAAGAGTTTGGCACATCCTCAGTTTGAGTCACCAGATGCAGGGTTGCATAATCCGGAACGAGCACACCGCAGAATCGACCAAATAAGCCTATCCAGTCTACTGTCCTGTCGATCGAAGCTTCAAAGACAAACCATGCGGCCCGAACATCCCCATGAATGTTCCTGAACTTGTGCATCATGTGCCCATAAGACTTGATCGCACGAGCTCGCTTCCAAATAAATCCATCTGCATTGCGCTCCATACCCGGCTTGCTGGGGTCATGCAGCACTGCCCAGAAAGGCTGGCACCCCTGAACGTCGGAGACGATGTTCTTCAGCGGCTCAAACGTACCGACTTTTTCAGGTAGAAAACGAGCATCCGTATGGATCAGCGCGTTCAATAACGAACGCCCGATCTCCCAATCAGAGGTCTCCAAGGAAGATATTACTGAAATCCTAATATAAGACTTCTTAATATTCATCACTTAGGCTTCTTAGTAATCAATTTAGATTTCGACGTCGGTCAATCGTGCTCTTCAAATCGATGATGCACATATCTTGATTTCCGGCCACCGAGGTGCCGTCATGCAAGCGCTCAGACGCTATGGCTCACCTGAGGTCATCGAAAACGACGTATAGCCAAACGCCGCCGGCATCGACACGATGGGCACCCAGCGCGTCTGACATCTGGGCGCCTGTCGCTGCCCAACTCCAAACCCTCAATTCGTCGACCTTGACGATGGTCTCAATGAATTCTGGAGCTTTCCGGCCAGTTCCCCAATCGCGGAATAGCCTAGCGGTTTTCTGGAACTGTTCGGAAATCGTGTCGTCAAGTTCCTGTAATTTTCATTCTCTTAGGTTCATGGTTTATGCGAAACAATCCATTTCGAAAATATTTTCGAAGTTCGCTGCGCCGCTGGGAAAATTCATCAAAATCATCCTCCACGGTCAATATGTCTTTCGTGACATACAGTAAAACTCCGTCTTCATGACGTCGAACATTGAATCCCGCGCCTTGAATTTCATCGTCCCGGACCTCCGAAGCGAACTTGGGCCCGAAGAAATTCCCCCACGATAGATTCGACAACCCTCGAGAGTTAAGCGCGAGGGGTGCAATTCCATTTAGATAATCATTTGTCGCATACGACGCGTCTGCCTCATCACCGAATGCCTTTGGCGCATCCTCAATTGAAGTCACAAGGTTGAGCGTCGCGTATTCCGCCTGTAAAACGGAACAGAACTTCTCAAATAGACCTTGCCAATCCACCCCCCGTTGCAAAGAGGCCCGAAAAATGAACCAAGCCGGCTTCACATTCCCATGAATGCTCCTTGACTTGTGCATCATTTGCCCAGAAGACGAAATTGATTTTGAACGCTTCCACAAGAAGGCATCGGCATTCGCTTCGACTCCCGACTGAGCGGGCTCGTTCCGCACTGCCCAAAAAGGAGCGCAGTCGTCCACATTAGAAACTTGGTTTTTGAGTGGTTCAAAGGTTCCAACTTTTTCAGGAAACAGCCGAAGGTCCGTATCAAGAATTGCTTTGAGGATTGATTGACCGACGTCCCAGCGAGCAGTTTCCAGATTTGAAATCACTGATATTCGGATATAGGATTTTGCAACCTGCTTCATTTGGGCCTCACGGTGATAGGAACAGAAATCTTCTTTACCGGATCATACATAACAACCTTCCCACCAATATCTTCGATTGCTAACCAGAGACCTTCAGAGATGGATTTATTAGTTGGACTAATGACCAAGGTGTATGGAATTTCGTTTTTTAGCGCATATTTCAACTGAGCTCGAAATTGATCTGACATATCAATTTTCTGCTCATTCTTGATTTCCACAACTCCGGTTGGCTTGCCATTCGCGTCCGGGATCGTATTTACAATCTTCCCATTCCCGAGATCGACCTCCCTCATAACCGTATTTCTCTGGAGTTCCATCCCGGCGATTACTTCGTCTTGAAACTTCACGCCCTTGGCGTAGTTCTCTGCAATCTGCGCACCAGCATCGCTCACCTTATCCCATTTGATACCGCTTGACGTATCACCGCGCAGCACCGTGACCTGCGTTCCCGTGGCCTCATCGATCTTGAGGTACTCGCCACTCGCTCGTTGGAAGATCGGTTGACCGCTCTCCGTTTCCCCAACTTTCGCCAAGACGCCGCCGTTAGGGCCGACAAAAACCCCATCAGGCTTCGCGATGTAGCCGGGTGGCAGCTTGTCGGCAGCATGAGAAATATCTCCCCCAGCTTGCTGGGCCGACGAAGCAGACGTCGGAGTGCCACCACCTCCGCAGCAAGGTGCGTTGTGAACAAAGATCCCGAGGTCGCCGACGTGATAGGTGTGATGCTCCTGAACCTCGATGTTGTAGACCGTCGCTGTCCAATCGGCCTCGCTCTGCGACTGTACGGTCAGCGTCTGACCCCTGAGGTCAATCAACGCCATCCCCGCCACCAGTGACGCCGCGCGGACCCACTGCTCATGCGCCCCGGCCGGATCTATCCCGCTCGCGTCGCCCGCCACGTTGGTCACCCAGAACGGGTGCTCCGCCGTCGTGTGCAAGGTCTCGCGGTCTCCCTGGGCGTTAACGACCACCACTTCGAAGATCGGTTGATCTTCGGCAGCCGTCGTCGCCACCACAGGCCGCAGACCTGGCTCCAAGGTGAACTCGTCGCGAGAGAACACGAGCTCGCCGCCGACAAAGGTTTCGATGGGTTTGGGACCGTCCGCAGTGTGGATCAGCGTGCCCGCGACAAAACAGTTCGGCGGCGCCAGGCAAGTGGCAGCGGCGTCATCGAGAGTCTTTCCAGCCGCACTGTCGAGTGAGCCCTCGCCCTTCTCGGGGGAACCCTTGACCTCGGTAGCGCCGTCTCCCACCTTCGGCGTGGAGCCGCCGCCAGAACCCACAGACACTGCATCGGCTGACCCTGCCGCCTTGGTTGCCGCGCCGGCCTCAGACTCCAACTTGGCAATGGCCTTAGCTTCGATTTCCGCGAGAACGCTGTTGGCGAGCTTGGTGCCGACACTCACGCTCACTTCCACGGTCTTGCCGGCAAGGAATCCTCCAATCAGGAACGCCCCCTCAGTTCCCGCCGCCTTGGTCTTCTCCGGATCGTTGGAACTGACCTTCTCCAGCTGGCTGAACATAGAGCCAACTGGGGAGAAGTCGAAGAGCGCCTTTGCCACATCCCCGCTGGTGATATCCAAGGCCTTCCCGCTCATCAACCACTGCATGCTCTTGGAGTCGTACGCACTTTGCGCGTCGCCCAGAGATCCCGTGTTCCAGAGATTGGTGACGGCATTCCCGACATTCAACGCCAGGTTCACGTTCAGATCCCTGTCGAGCGCCTGCGCTTCCTTGGCCAATGCGACGGCAGCATCCTTCGCCTTGCCCGGCATCTCCTTCATGCCCTCGACGTAGTAATGCGTTTGCAGGGCGGCGAGCGTTGTCTGCTGTTCCTTGTTGGCCTGGTACGTCTGGAAGCTGCCGTCAGGCTGCGGGACCCGCACGTAGGCGACATCACTTCCCTCGATGAAGAGATACGTGCACGGCCCCGCGGGGGCGTTGCATCCCGGCACGGGGAAGGTGGTCGGCTTTCTCCAACCGTCGGACATCGGCACCGTGCCTGGCTCGGTTCCAAGCCACGTACCGTCAGCTTGCTCGATGCCACCCGACGGCGTCTGTCCCACGAGCTTGTAGCTACCGATGGTCTTGTTCAGAAGCTCGGTGTTGCCGGTGTGGTCGTCATACGCGGCCGTGTTCCGAGCATCCATGCTCACGCCGGATTCGCGCGCAAGGTCCGCCAGGATCTGCTCCGCCACGGGATCGTTGCTCTGGCCTCCAAATCTCGTCGAGTAGGCGCTGTCGTTCTGATGCAGCAACTGCTGCGTCAGCCGCTGCTCCCAGTCGGCTTCGTCCATTCCTTGCGTGCCGGCCAGCTTCTTGGCTTGCTCTTTGAGGAGGGCGAGCTGGTCTGGGTGCAATTGGCGGTTGTTGTAATCCTGATTCAACCCCGCTGCCGCACCGTCGAAACCACCTCCAGCGGTTGCACCGATCCCGGTTGCCAGAGCCCCTGTCGCGAGCTTCGAGAGCGCGGTCGACCAGTCATTCACGCCGTCCTTGCTACCCAGATCTGCCTTGTCCAGCGAGGCCTTCAGACTCTTCTGAAGCGTATTCAACTCGTCGGCCATCTTTGCACTGGCGGCCGCACCCAGCGCCCCACTGAGGTCGCCCGTGATGGCTCCAATCGCCGCGTGCATCGCCACACGGTAGTCGCCGCCTTCCTCCCACTTGGCGGCCTCTTTGCCCAGAGCCTCGGCGGCGTCCTTGTCTCCGCGCGCCTTGGCCTCCTCCTCCTGCTTGCGCAGCCCGGTGGCTTTGTCGCCGGCAAACGTACCAACCTCCTTCGCCGCCTGCGCCCCGAACTCCGCCACGATCTGCGCATTCACCTTCGCCTGCTGCGCCAGCTGCTGCCCGTCCCAACCCTGAGCCAGCTTGCCCGCCGTCGCATCGTTGGTCGCGCCGCGGTCCAGCTTCTCCATCGCGGCCTGGCTCGCCGCATCGCCAGTGGTGATCGTCGTGTTCCCCGCGCTGATCGTGCTGCGCGTCGTGCTGCGGTCATCGCCGCTGTCCTTGTACGCACCGGCCATGCCGCCGCTCGTACCCGCGCTCACGGTCACCGCGCTCGCGCTGAACTGGCTGCGATTGTCGATGTCGCTCGACGTCAGCGTCCCCGTGCTGAACGTGTTCTTGCCCGCATCGATCGCCACCTGGCTGCTCGTGATCGCGCCACCCTTGAGATCGGTGTTGCCCTTCACGTCGACCTGGAAGCCGCCATCGCCCGCGCGGATCCCCGCCTGCTCGCCGACCGCCGCGTAGTCCGCGTTGACCTTCGATTGGCTGAAGTTCGCGCTCGCGCCCGCGCCATACCCGAAGGTCGCGCTGCCGCCCGCACTCATGCTCTTGCTGTCGAACTTCGCCGTGTCCTGCAGGCTTTCGATCTTCAGGTTGCCACCGACATCCGCAGTCACCTTGGGCGCCGTCACCACCGCGCCTTGTAGCGTCGTGTCCCCGCCAGACACCAGATTCACCGAGCTGCCGCCCGTGACCTGCGTCGTGGTGTAGTTGGTATCCGTACCGTCCGAATTTCCCTTGGATACGCTGCCGCTGACGGTGACGCCCAGGTTGGTCTTCTGTCCCAGCGAGAACCCGATGCCGACCGACGCACTGCTGCTCGAGTCCTTGCTGTGCTGCTCGCTCGTGTTCTGCGCAGCCAGCAGGTTGATCGCGTTGTCCGCCTTGATCAGGACGTCCTGACCAGCAAGCGAGCTCCCCCGTACCGTGACATTGGAATCCTTGCCGCCTCCCGTGGCGATCAGGCTGAGCTTCCCGTCGGCCAGCACAGCGCTGCCTGAGGCCTGATCCGACTCGCTGTGCTGCGTGCTCTTGCTCTGCGTGCTGCCCACCGAGATGCTCACGCGGATGCTCTGGTCCTTCTCGGCGTCAGCCAGCCTGTTGAACTTCTCGATCTCTTCCATCGCCTGCTTGGCCTTGGAGATCGCCGTCGCCGCCGCCAGCGCCTTCATCCGGTCGTCCTGCGTCTGCGTGACATGCTCGCCGGCCTTGATCGCGCCCAGCGCCGCGTCGACACCCGGCGCACTCAGCGACAGCGACAAGCCGCTCTGCTTGAAGCGGGTCTCCGAGTCCTGGGCCGACTGGTTGCGGGCCTCGAGGATGTCAATCGACTTCGCCTCGATCGTCACGTCGCCCGCGGGCGCCTGGACCTGCGAACCGATCTGCACGTACTTGCCGCCCGCGGAGATGTCCACGTCGCCATTGACGCTGGCCACGGTCGATCCCTGCGAGGTCTCCTGCCGCGTCTTCGTCGCCTGCGACAGCTCCTGCTTGCCGATCGTCACGCCGATCCCGCCGCCGCTGAACAGCCCCGACTTCACCGTCTTCTTGAACTGCTCGGTGTCCACCGAGTTCGTCACCCCGTCGATGGTGATGTCGCGATCCGCGATCAGCTTCGTGCCGTTGTCCGATACCGCCTGCGCCGCGGCCAGCGTGATGTCGCGGCCCGCCACGATGTTCACCGTGTCGCCCGACACCGTCGTGCCGATCGCCGTCGTCTCGTCGGTCTTGTTGTAGGTCGTGACCGTCTTCTTCTTGAACAGGCTCTTCTTCGTCTTCTGCGTCATCTCCTCGACGACCGAGTTCGCCTCGCCCGCGAGCAGCTGCACGTCGCGCCCCGCGCCCAGCGTCACTTCGCCCTGCGCGCTCGCGATTTGCGCCGCCGTCGCCGTCAGGTCCTGCCCCGCCTTGAGCACGATCGCGCCCTCGGCTTGCACCGCCGTGCCCACGTCCTGGTGCTGGCTCTCCTTCTTGTAGTTGTTGGCGTTCTTGATCTCGTCGCGCGCGCTGGCCGTCGTCACCGTCGTCAGCGACAGATCGCGTCCGGCCTGGATCAGCACGCCGCCGTCCGCGCCCGCGCCGTCCGCCCCGCCCTGCGTGATCTGCACCGCCTGCATCGCCACGTCGCGACCGGCCTGCACCACCATCACGCCGCCCGCGCTCAGCGAGGCCACCTGATCCAGCACCGTCGCCTTCGTCGTCACGTTGCCGCGCTGCGTGCCGCCGCTCGCGGTGGTCGTCTCCATCACGATGTCGCGGCCCGCCTTCAGGCTCATGTCGCCCGTGGCGTCCAGTGCGCCGCCGATGTTGCGCAGGTCGTCCCGCGCGCTCAGCGCCAGCGACGTGCCGCGCATGTCGCCGGTGTTGGCGATGTTCTGCGCCGTGATGCTCACGTCCCCGCCGCGCACGTCACCGCCGTTGGTGAAGTCGCCGCTCAGCGCCATCTCGATGCGGCCGCCCGCGATGAGCGAGCCGCTGGGCAGCAGGTCGCCGTCGCGCGGCACCAGGTACACCTGCGGCACCAGCACGCGCTGCGTCGTGCCGTCCGCCAGCGTCACCGTCTGCTCCACCAGCCACACCAGGTCGCTGGTGAGCTGCGACATCTGCTCGGCCGACAGCGCAACACCTGGCACCAGCTGGTGCTCCTTGGCGAAGGTCGCGCCGTTGGTCAGCAGCGCGCGGTACTGGGACTCGTCGTCCGCGTAGCCCGACAGGTAGCCCGTGCCGGTCAGCTGGCCGATCTGCTCGCGCACCAGGCGCTGCTCGTAGAAGCCGTCGCCCAGCCGCTTCTGCGTCACCGCCGGGTCCAGCGCCATCGCCTCCAGCAGGAAGTCGCTGGACAGCCAGTCGCGGTAGTTGGCGAAGCGCGGGTCGGTCTCGACCAGGTACTTCGACGTCGGCTCCTTGTGCGTCTTGAACAGGCTGTTGGACGGCGGCGTCAGGTTGACCTGCACGCTCAGCGCCAGCGGCTTGCCGTTGAAGGTCGCGCCCGAGCCGCGCACCGTCACGCCCTGCGCCGCGCCCGGACGCTGCGAGGCGGAGGCCGACGCGGCGATCACCTTGCCGATCTGCGTCGTCGCCTTGCCGTCGGCCTGCGCCGAACCGTCTGCCTGTGCGGCCGCGGCCGCGCGCAAGGCCTGCGCCACGGCCGAACGGCCCGTCTGCGCGCCGCCCTGCACCAGCGTGCCGAGCTCGCTGGCCTGCGCGTCGCCGACGGAACGGATGATCGACGCATTGGCGCCGCGCAGCGTGAGTTCCGAACTGGCGACATGGCCCGCGCCGTCGCCCGCATCGACCGCCTGCGCGATCAGCTGGCCACCGCTGCGCCATTGCGCGCCGCCCTGCGCGCCGGTCTGCGCCGCATTGCCCTGGTTGATCTGCTGCGTGATGCGGTTGAACAGGCCGCTCAGCCCGTTGCCGCCGCCTGCGGTCGCGCGGCCGGAACCGCTCGCCGTCTGCTGCGAAGCGCCGCCATCGGTGCTCACGCCGCCCGCCTGCTGTCGACCGTCAGCGCCCCGCGCATCGGGAATGAACGACTGCGCCTGCGACGGCAGCACCAGCGTCGCCTGTCGCGTCACGCCTTGCGCGTCCACGACGTCCACCTTGTGCTCGACGTTGTTCACCTGCCCGCCGGAGATGGCGACCCCGGTGTACCCCACGACGCGGCTCATGTCGTTCCGGATCGAGGTCGCGCCCAGCACCGTCAACTGCCCGCCCACGATGATGTTGGCCGCGAGCGACTGCGTCACCGTCGCCGGGTCGCCACCGCCGATCTCGACCGAATTCGTCACGCGCATGTTCCGGTGGCCGTTCTGCCAGTCCCGGAGCGCCTGATCCGCCGTCTTGCCGTTGAGCTGGATGGTGGTCGTGTATTCCTCGTAGATGCCGGTGGCCGGCGAGTAGTCGATCCTCAGCGACGACGGGGCGCCCGCGTTCGGATTGGTCTGCCACGCCAGATACGGGTTGAGGTTGTCGATCGTGCCGGCCTGCAGCAGCAGGTTGCCCCGCGCCTCGATGTTGGCACCGCTGTTGAGCAGCGTCGCGCCGGTCAGGCTCATGTTGCCGCCGCTGCGGATGAAGGCCTTGGTGTCGAGGAAGCTCACGCCGCCGCCGCCCGTGCCCGCGGACACGTCGCTGCCGCCGGCGGGCTCTTCGGGCGCCGTCTCCGTCAACTCTCCGTTGCCCGGCTTGCCGCCGCTGCCGCCGCCGCTGCTTCCCCCGGCACCGCCCGACGCCGCGCCTGCGACCTGCCCCGTGCTCACGCCCGTCAGCACCGTCCGGTTGACGATGCCACCGGTCATCTGCAGGCCCAGCGCGCTGCTCGCCTCGATGATCGAGTTCTCGTTGAGCAGGTTCGCCCCCGTCATCGTCAAGGTGCCGTCTGCGAAGATCAGCGCGCCTCCGGTGTTGGCGATGTCCCTGGTCAACGCCGCGTCGATCGTGCGCCGGCCCGCGATCACCGCCGACACGCCGCCCTCCGCGCCGTTGGTCAGCTGGCCGCCGTCGATGACGATGTCGCCGCCGTAGAGGCGGCCCGTGCCGACGTTGACGATCCGGTCCGCCGTCAGCATGACGCCGTCGCCGTCGATCAGCCCGCGGTTGGTGAGCTGGCCCGCCGCCGTGAGGATCGTGTAGACACCGCTGAGTTCGCCGCTGGCGGCGTTGTCGATGTTGGCCGCCTGGATGCCCAGCGCCCCGCCGCTGCGCAGCGTGCCCTGGTTGCTGAAGTTGCCCGAGACGTTGAGCGTCATGTCGCCCGCCGCCTGGAACTGGCTGCCCGCGCCGTAGCTGAAGTCGCCCGCCAGCTTCACGGTCATGCCCGCGCCGCTGCTGATCTGTCCGCCGACACCGCCGGCGAGCTCGCGCAGGTTCAGGCCCATCGCGTCGCCCGACCAGATGCGGCCGCCCGCGTTGTTCAGCGACAGCGCCGAGGCCTGGGCCCCGTCGCCGATCGTCTGCGTGCCCGACGCGCCCAAGGCACCGCTGGCGTTGTTCAGCGCCTGCGTGATCGTCAGCCCGAGGTTGCCGCTGGCCAGCACCTGGCCGCCGACGTTGTCGAGCTGCTGCGCCTGCAGCGAGACGTTGCCGCCCTGGATGCCCTGGCCGCCGCCGGACGTGCCGGTGTTGTCGATGCGGCCGGCAGCGCTCAGCGTCAGCGTGTTGCCGCCGTAGATCAGGCCGCCCTGGTTCAGCACCTGCTGCGCGGAGGCATTCAGCGACTGCGCGCCGATCACGCGACCGCCCTGGTTGTCCAGCGTGCCGCCGACCGTCAGGCCCAGCGCCGAGGCCGACAGCTCCGCGCGGTTCGTCAGCCCGCTCACCGTCACCTGCGCGGTGGTGCCCGCGCTGATGCCGTTCTCGTTGGTCAGCGTGCCGGCGGCGATCGTCATCGCGCCCTGCGCGTGGAGGCCGGTGGGCGTCGAGACGGACCCGTCGCGCGTGTTGTTCAACGCCGCGCCGTGCGTCTGCACCGACAGCGAGCCGAGCGACTGCAGCAGGCCGCCGCGGTTCTCCAGCGTGCCGCTGTCCGTCGTCAGCGACTGCGACGCGAGCAGGCGTCCGCCGGTGTTGTCCAAGGTCTGGCCGCGCGTGTCGATCGCGACCGTCGCGCCGGAGATCTCGCCCTGACGGTTGATCAGCGAGGTCGACAGCAGGTCCGCCGTCTGCGCCGCCTGGATCGCGCCTTGCGTGTTGTCGAGCGCGCCCTGCGCGCGCACCGTCACGCCGCCCTGCAGGCTAGCGATGCGGCCCTGCTGGTTGCCGACGGAAGCCGCGTTCAGCGTCACGCCCTGTTGCGCCAGCAGGTTGCCGCTGGCGTTGAGCAACGCGCCGCCCGTGGTGACCGTCAGCGCGCCGTCGCTGCCGGCCGAGCCGCCGCGGTTGTCCACGGTGCCGGCGTTCAAGGTCATCGTCGAGCCGCTGCGCAGCCGGCCGCCCTGGTTGTCCAGGGTGCCGACGATCGTCGCCTGCAGCGTCGCGTCGCTCTGCAGCAGGCCGTTGCCGCCGTTGGCGAGGCTGGCGCCGCGCACGTCGAGCGCGCCCGCGCTGGCCAGCGTCCCGCCGGTGTTGTCGATGGCGCCGTCGATGCTCACCTGCGCCGTGCCGGTGCTCACCAGATTGCCGCCGCGGTGGTCGAGGCTGCTGCCCGTCACCGTCACGCCCGCGCCTTGCGTCTGTGCATTCGTCAGCGTCACCGCGCCGGTGGCGCCGATGGTCAGCGCGCCGTTGCTCAGGATCTGGCCGTTGGCGCCGTTCAGCGTGCCGGTCGACAGCGTCAGCGGCCCCGTCCCCGCCTGCACGAGCGCGCCACGCACGTTGTCGATCGCCTGCGCTTGCAGGCGCAACAGCGAACCGCTGGCCTGGATGCGGCCGTCGGTGTTGGTGATCTGGCCACCGACCGTTGCGGTCAGCTGGCCCGTCGAACCGATCTGCGTCAGCGAGCCGCCGACGTTGCGCCAGTCGCTCGCCGTCAGGCCGACGTTCGCGCCGCTCAGCGTCGCGCCGTCGGTGGACAGCAGACCCGCGCTCGCGAGCATCAGGTCCCCTGCACTGGCCAGCGCCGCGCGGTCAAGCCGCAGCGGACCCGCGTTCGACGTCAACGAGGCGGACGCCGCTTGCAGGCGGCTGTCCTGCAGTTGGAGCTCTCGGCCGCTGACCGTCAGGCGCCCCGCCGACAGCATCGCGCCACCGGACTGCAACGTGCCGGTCGTGCGCACCGTGAGGTCGCCCTGCGCGGCCAGCGTGTTGTCCGGACGCAGGCCCGCTGCCAAGGAGCCGGTCCCCGACAGGGACGCGGCATCGAGGGTCAGCGCGCCCTGTGCGCCGATCGAGCCTGTGTTGGCGAGCGCGTTGCCCACGTTCAGGACGGCATTGCCCTGCGCGTAGACGGCGCCGCTGTTGACCAAGACGCCGCTCACCGTCAGACGCGTGTCCGTGCCGGACTGCAGCGCGCCCGCGTTGCTCAGCTGGTTCGCGCCGATCGTCAAAGCGCCTTGCGCATTGATCAGGCCTTGCGCGCCGTTGGTCAGCGTGCCCACCGTCAGGTCGATGGCACGAGCGCCGATCTGACCGCCGGTGTTGTCGAGCACGTTGGCCTGCGCACGCAGATCGCCGCCCGCGACGATCGCGCCGCCCGCGTTGTCGAGCGCACCCGTGACGCGCAGTTGCGCGTCGCCGGTGCTCAGCAGCTCGCCGCCCCGATGGCTCAGGCTGCCCGCCTCGATCGTGACTTGCGCGCCTTGCGTCTTCGCCTGACTCAGATCGGCCGCGCCGGTCACCGCCAGCGTCACCGCGTGCGCGCCGAGGATCTCGCCGCCCACGCCGTTCAGCGAGGCCGCGTCGATCCGCATGCCGTCGGCGCCCGCGTGCACGATGCGGCCCTGCGTGTTGTCCATCGCGCCGGCAGCGATCGTCAGCGCGCGACCCGCCGCGGCGATCTCGCCGCGCGTGTTGTCGAGCGCACCTTGCAGCGTCGCGCTGAAGGCGGCGCCCTGCCCGGTCTGCGTCACCGTGCCGTCGACGTTGGACCAGCGTCGCGCAGTGACGGCAATGCCGTCGCCGGAGACCGTCGCCGCGCCGGTGTCGAGCGCGCCGCTGCTGGTCAGCGCCAGCGCTCCGGCGGCAGCCAGCATCGCGCGATTCAGTTGGAGGTCACCCGCCGTGGCCGTCAGGCCGACGGCCTGCGCCTGGAGCTTGGCGTCCTGCAGTTGCAGCGCCGCGCCGCTCAGCGACATCGCGCCTGCGGCGAGGGTCTGGCCACTCTGCTGCAGCACGCCCGCCGTGCGCAGCGTCAGGTCGCCTTGCGCGGCGAGCGTGTTGTCCGGATTCAGACCGGCGAAGAAGCCACCGCTGCTCGCGATGCTGTCGGCCTGTGCCGACAGCGCGCCTTGCGCGGCCAGCGTGCCGGTGTTGCCCAGCACGCTGCCGGTCGTGATCGTCAGCGGGCCACGCGCATACACGGTGCCGGCATTGGAGAACGCGCCGTGGACCGTCAGATCCATCGCCGCCTGCGACTGCAGGCTGCCGGCGTTGTCGAGCCGGCCGGCATCGACGGTCATCGCCTGCGTCGAGGTGATCAGGCCCTGGGCGCCGTTGTTCAGCGCGCCGGTCGTCGACAGCCGCACGGCGCGGCCGCCGATCTGGCCACCGGTGTTGTCGAGCGAGGCCGCATCGACGCGCAGGTCCTCCGCGGTCTGGATCACGCCGCGCGTGTTGTCGATCGCACCGGACACCGTCAGCGCCGCACCGGTCTGGCTGACGAGCTGACCGTCGCGGTGGCTGAGGCTGCCCGCCGTCACGTCGACGCGATGCGCCTGCGTCAGCGCGTCATCGAGCGACACCGCGCCGTCGGCGCGCAGCGCCAGCGCGCCCTTGGCGAGGATCTCGCCCTCGGCGCCGTCCAGGCGCGACACCGTCATCGCCAGCGTGCCCTCGCCCGCGTGGACGATCGATCCTTGCCGGTTGTCCAGCACGCCGGCACCGATCGCCAGATCGCGCGCGTTGCCCGCGATCGCACCGCGCTGGTTGTCCAGCGTGCGAGCAACCGAGATCTCCAGCGTGCCGTCCGAAGCGGTCTGCGCCAGGTCGCCGGCGGTGTTGCGCCAGTCGTTCGCCGTGATCGACACCGAGCCCGCGCTCACTGCCGCCGACGACGTGTCCAGCGACCCCGCCGCGGCGAGCACCAGCCGTTCGCCGCCTGACAGCGCCGCACCGTCCAGGCGCAGGTCGCCGGTCAGCGCATTCAGGGTCACGCGCTGCGCCTGGAAGCGCCCGCCCTGCAGCGCCAGCTCGGCGCCGGTCAGCGTCATCGCACCGCCCGCGAGCGTCGTACCGCTCTGGCGCAGTGTCTCCGTCGCGTTCACCGTCAGATCGCCCGCGGCGGCGACGGTGTTGTCCTCCTTCAGACCCGCGGCCAGGGCGCCGCTGCTGGTGATCGTGCGCGCCGCGACGCTGAGCGATCCCTGGGCCGCGATGGTGCCGGTGTGCGTCAGCGCATCGGCCTGCACCTGGCCGTTGCCATAGGCGCGGACCATGCCGCTGTTGTCGAACTGGCCCGTCGCACGCAGGTCGACATCGCCGCCCGCCCGCAGCGTGCCCGCGTTGCCGAGGCTGCCCACATCGACCGACAGCCGGCGCTGCGCCGCGATCAGGCCGAGCGCGCCGTTGTCCACCGTGCCGCCGGTCAGCGTCACATCGACGCCGCCGAGCTGGCCGTTGCGGTTGATCAGCGAACCCGCCGCCGCCGAGACATTCCCACCGGACTGGATCAGGCCGCCGGTGTTGTCCAGCTCACCGGCGACGCTGAGTTGCGCCGCGTTCTGCGCAAGGAGCTTCGCGTCGCGCGTGCTGAGGCTGCCGGCGGTGAGGGTCACGCGGTCCGCCTGCGTGAGCGCCTGCGCGCCGCCCAGGTCGGCATGACCGCCGATGTTGAGCGTCAAACCACCGGCCCCGGCGATCGTGCCGTTGGCACCGTTGAGCGTGGTGGCATCGAGGCGCAGTTCACCGCTCGCGCCGCCGGCATGGATCAACTGACCGGAGACGTTGTCGATGCGCTGCGCGCTCAACGACAGCGCCGAGCCGTTGCCGGCGATGCGTCCGCCCGTGTTGTCCAGCGTGCCGCTCACCGACGCCGTCAGGCGGCCGGTCGCGCCGGTCTGGCCGATGTCGCCGCCCGCGTTGCGCCAGTCGGCCGCGGCAATGTTCACCGTGCCGCCGCTCACCTGCGCGTTGTCGGTGACGAGCGCCGCCCCCGCGCGCAGGTCCAGGCCGTCGGCCGAGACCATCACCGCGCGGTCCAGGCGCAGGTCGCCGGCTTGCGACTGCGCAATGATGGTCGTGGCTTGTGTCTGGCTGCCCTGCAGCTGCAGATCGCCGCCCTCCAGACGCGCGATCCCGCCGGCCAGGGTCGTGCCCGCGTGCTTCAGCGTGCGACCGGCATTCAGCGTCAGGTCACCCGACGCGCCGATCGTGTTGTCGTCCCGCAGTCCCGCGGCCAAGGTGCCGCGGCTGTCGATCGCGCCGGCGCGCACGCCCAGCGCGCCACCGGCCGCGAGCGTGCCCGTATGCGTCAGCGTGTCCGCCTCGATCGACGCCGCGCCGGTCGCGCGGATCAGCCCGCTGTTGGTCAGCGCGCCGACGCTCGTGATCGTTGCGTCCCCCTGCGCCTGCAGCGTGCCTTCGTTCATCAGCGCGTCGGCGCGCACGTTCAAGCTGCGCGACGCGGCGATCAGGCCATGGCCGGTGTTGTCGAACTGCTGGCTCGCGACATCGACCGCCCGTCCGCTCAGTTCGCCATCGCGGTTGTCGATCCGGCGCGCGTCGACCGCCAGGTCGCCTGCCGTCGTCAAGGTGCCACCCTGGTTCGCGAGCGACTGCGCGCGCAGTGCCAGCGTGTCGCCGCCGGCGACGATCTGGCCGGCGGTGTTGTCGATGGTCTGCGCCGTCAGCGAGACGTGCTTCGCATTCGTCTGGATCACGCCCTGGCGGTTGTCCAGCCGGCCGGTCAGCGCGACGGTCAGGTCGCCGGTGCCGCTCAGCGCCAGTTGCCCGCCGGCGTGACGCCAGTCCTGCGCCTGCAGCGACAGCGACGAGGCGCTCAGTTGCGCGCCTTCGGTGACCAGCTCGCCAGCGGTCTTCACGCTCAGCGCGTTGACCGCCTGGACCTGCGCGCCGGTGAGGTCGAAGCCTGCGGCCTCGAGACTCGTGTCGACTGCCAGCAGTTGGCCGCGCAGCCTCATTTCCGAACCCGCCGTCATCGCCAGCGCGCCTTGTCCGCCGATGCGGCCGTCGGTGCCGAGGCCTGCCGCGACGGTGGTGCCACTGAAGGTCTGCAGACGCTGCGCCGCCAAGGCGCTCAATCGACCTTGCGACGCCAGGAGACCGGAGACGCTCAGGTCGCCGCCCGAGGCCGCCGTCACCTGGCCGCCATAGACCGAGCCGCCCAGCGCCGCGTTCTCCTGCGCCGACACCGTCAGCGCCCCACCCGCGCGGAGCTGGCCCTCGCTGTTGATCGTGCGAGCGTCGATGCCGAGTCCGTTCGCCGCCGACACCGTCGACGACGCGTCCTGACGGAACTCGCCCTGCAGCGTCGCCGTCACGTCCCGGCCGCCGATCGCGGCGCCCTGCTCCTGAATGAGCGAACGCGCGTGCACCGACACGCCGTCGCGCGCGGCGATCAGGCCGGCGGTGTTGGCGATGTCGGCCTGGCCGGCGATCGCGATGCTGCCCGAGGCGGCCTGCAGCTCGCCCCGGTCGTTGCGCAGCTCGGATCCGACCTGGATCGACAAGCCGCCATCGGCGGCGACGCGCGCGTCGCGGTTGTCGATGCGGGCCGCGCTCAAGGTCGCGGTGCCGGTGGTGCGCAGCGTCGCGCGCTGCTGGCTCAGCGTGCCGTCCGCCTTCAGCGCGATCGAACGCGCCTGCACGTCCGCACCGTCCAGCGTCAACTGCGCCGCGGTCGCCGACAGCGCGCCGTTGGACCACAAGGTCGCCCCATTCAGCGTCAACGACTGACCCTCGACGCTCAACGCGCCGCTGCCGTATTGCTCCAGGCTCGCGCCGATCGCGCTGAAGGCGTTCGCCGCGATCGACAGCGACGCGCCGTTGCTGGCGATGCGCGCGCCGTCGGCGGTCATCGTGCCGTCGACGCGCAGCGAGAGCGCGTCGGTGCCGACCTGCAGCCACTCCGCCTGGCGCAGGTTGGCATCGTGCGCCGCGATCGAGAGCTTCCCGCCCGCGAGGCTTGCCGCCTGCGTGCTCAGCGTGCCGTCCGCCTTCAGGCTCAGCGTGCCGCCGGCCGACAGCTGCGCGCCGTCGGCGGTCAGCGTCGGCGCGCTGGCGGCGATGGTGCCCGCCTGTGCTTGCGTGCGCGTCAGATCGACGGACGTCGTGCCGGTGACCTCGACGCCGTTGCTGGCGATGAGCAGCGCCTCGCGCGCCGCCACCGCATCGCCGCCGAGCGCGATCGTGCCGGCCTGCGCCTGCGCGCCACCGACATCGAGCGCGGGGGCCTGCACCGTCAGCCGATCCGCGGCCAGCAACTGCCCGGCCTGCTTCGCCGACTGCGACGCGGTCAACGACAGGCTGCCGCCGCCGGCCACGATCGTGCCGTCCGACGCCATGCCCGCCGCGGTCACGCTGCCCGCTTCGCCGGTCAGTTGCGGCGCGCGGACCTCCGCCGAGCCGCGCGACGCCAGCCAGCCGGCGTTGCGCACGCCGGCGTTGGATTGCACGGTCAGCGCCGGCGTGCCGTTGGCATCGGCCTCCTGCGCGTAGACGGTGCCGGTGTTGTCCAGCCAGCCGTCCGCACGCAGCGTCAGTTGCCCGCCGACGACCTGACCGGCCTGGCGCACGCCGAGGCCCGCTTCCGTCCCCACCAGCGTGATGCGCTGCGCGTAGATGCCGCCGAGCGCGGTGCTGTCCAGCGCGTAGCGCGGGCGCTCGCCAGTCGGCGCAAGCGACTCACCGCCGGCGACGCCGTTCTCGTCCACCGTCATGACCTGCGTGCCGGTCTGGATGCGGGCATCCTTGGCCCAGATCCCGGCGTTGATCTCGACCGCGCGCGCCAGCAGCGCGGTGTAGTCGGTCGACGAGCCGTCCAGGCCCTGGCCGTCCACGCGGATCAGGCCGCCCTGCACGCCGTACCCGGCGATGCTGCCATCGGCGTTGAAGCGCGGCGTGCCGGTGGTCAGCACGGCCGCGCTGGCGTTGATGAAGCCGGCGCCGTCGACCTGGATGCCAGCGGGGTTGGCGATGACGACTTCGGCGCGCTGGCCGGCCACTTCGACGTAGCCTTTCAGCTGACTGGGCGCGCTGCTGTTGACCTCGTTGAGGATCACGCGCGCGCTGCCCTTGGCCAGCCACGGGTTGCCCTGCACGTAGCCGCCGAGCTGCGTGCTGACATCGGTGCGCGAGTTGTTCAGGATCACCCCGCGCTTGTCGACGTCGAACTGGCTGTAGGTGTTGCGCGAGACGCCCGAAGCACTCGGCGTCTGGATGTTGACCTGCACCGTGCCGTTGGCGCTGTTGACCACCGTCGGCTGCTGGCCCTTGGGCGCGTTCGGGTCCGCCTTCACCTGAGCGAGCGCGTCCGGCGCCAGCGTGATCACTGCGCCCATCGCGAACGCGGCCGCCAGTGCGAGCAACGATGGCGGACCGCGCGACGCTGCGGGCACAGCTTCCGCGGAACCCAGCGCGCGGCGCGACGGCGCGTCGCTCTCTCCGCTCGTGCCGCCCTTGCTGTGGCTCAGGGCGGTTTCCGCCACGGCCATCAATTGGCCGCGTTGCTTGTTGAAGACGATTCGGTACTGAAGACGGTTCATCGTGATCTCAACGGAAAGGGTTCGGGGCCGGGCTCAATGAAGCGCTCAGCGGGAACGGGTCAACGGGAATAGGTCAGGTTGAAGCCCGCGACGACGCGGGCCTCCGGGAAGCGGGAGGGCTGCCACAGCGGCGCGCCGGCGA
The DNA here is from genome assembly GCF_059416045.1 of Roseateles sp. GW821-FHT09G03. Lineage (NCBI taxonomy): Bacteria > Pseudomonadati > Pseudomonadota > Betaproteobacteria > Burkholderiales > Sphaerotilaceae > Roseateles > Roseateles sp. GW821-FHT09G03. Next base: position 280,811 of record NZ_JBWKOK010000008.1, on the reverse strand, counting down.
ACACCTCGAGCGAGAAGCCCTGCGTGCGCACGCGCGAGCCGATGACGGCCCCGGTCAGGTGACGGCCGGCGAGGCGCTCGGCGCCGTAACCGCCCACCAGGCCGGCGTCGACGCCCAGGTACAGGGACACGGCCGGCGACTGCTGCGCCGCGGACAGCGGCAGCTCGGCCTCGTTGCGCCACAGCAGGCCGTTGTCGGCGGACAGCGACGCGTCGCTGCCGAAGCCGCGCACGGTGTAGCGGCCACCGATCGAGAAGCGGTCCTGGGGCGTGAGCCGGTTCAGCGCGTACTGGCCACGCAGCGAGGTGCTCAGCTGCAGTTGCCGGCTGCCGAGCGCCAGCGCGCCGTTGACGCTGTAGCTGCCCTGCAGCAGGCGCACGCGCGACTCGGCTTCACCGAAGCTTTCCTCCGGCGCCTGCAGCGCGTGGAAGGCGCCGGTGCCGCGCTTCAGGCTCAGTTCGGCCTCGCTGCCGACGCCGCCCGCGTTGCGCTTCAGGTTGATGCCGGCTTCCCAGCCGCCGGTGCGGCGGCGCTGCACCTCGACCTCGGTGTCGTCGATGTAGTTGCGCGAGCCGCGGCCGAACAGCTTCACGTAGCCGCTGAACTTGTACTGGCCGTCGCGCCAGAGCATGCGGGACAGCTTCAGCTCGCCGTTGCTGCTGGCGCCGCGGTAGACGTAGGTCTGGTTGGCGCCGATGACGACCTGGCGGTAGCCGCTGCGGCTCATCGTGATGCTGATCAGCGAATGCCCCCACGGCAGCGAGTAGTGCAGGACGTGGCCGCCGGTGCCCTTGTGCGGACCGTCGCGGTGATCGACGCGGCGCGCGAGCCAGTCGGCGTCCCGGTTCAGCGTCACGTAGAACAGGTCGTTGAGCGTCAGCGCGTGGTCCAGCGACGCGGTCAGCGCGAGCGGGTAACGGCCGGTGGCCTCGCTGCCGCTGTCGTCGAGCGACACCTGCCAGCGCCACTGGCGGCCGCCCTGGTAGCTGACGGCGAGGTCGCTGTAGCCGGGTTCGCCGGTGCCCTGCGCAGGTTCGACCTGGATGTCGGCCTGCGCGCCGGGGACGCGCTGCAGGTTCTCGAGCGCCTGCTCCATGTCGCGCAGGTTGAGCACGTCACCGGGTTTCACGGGCAATGCGTTGGCGAGCCGCACCTGCGGCGACGTGCCCTCGCGCAGGCGGATCGCATGGACGCGGCCCGGCACGACGGTGAGCACCAGCCGTCCGGTGGACAGATCCTGCGGCGCCGCCAGGACACGCGTGGTGATGAAGCCTTCCTCGATCAGCGCGTCCTGCAGACGCGTCACGAGCGTGGCGATGCTGCCGGCACCGAGACAGCGGCCGATCGGCGCGTCGTCGCCCAGGGGACCGTCGAGCGCGCCGATCTGGCGCGCCATGCGGGGCTGGTCCTCGACGCCGCGCAGCTCGATCTGCGTGATCTGGAAGCACGGGGATTCGTCGTCGCGCAGGCGGGGACGCGCCTGCGGCGCGCTGGCGCGCAGGCGGACGTCCGGCTCGCGTTCGAGCGACTGGCGCTGCTGCGCCTCGCGCTGCTGCTGGAGCTGGCGCTGCGCATCGGGGTCGACGGTGCCCGGGGGCAAGGCCTGACCCCGGGCGGTTTCGTAGCCGGCGCACAAGGCGGCGGCGATCGCGATCGTGGCGACCGTCGGCACGCCGACGGCCGGACGCCGCCGCGCGGGCGTCCGCTGTTCATACTTCTCTTGCATCCCTGCCTGCCGCTTCTCTGGCGTTGTTTTTTCAACCCAGGACGGGCCAGGCGAGCGGCGATGCGTCACGAACCGGTCGAGTCCGGTCCGGCAACCCCGCTATCTCGAGCCGTGACATCTGTCGGATGTCGGCGCCGAGACCGGAGGCTTTGCGTCGCCGGCTCGCGCCGGTTTTGCCCTGGTCAGCCCCCTGGGTGTGACATCCCTCACGGAATGCGCAGCCTCAAGGGGGACTGAGGTAAGTGACTGTATCGGACGGCAACAGCACAGATACATCGCCACCCGGGGGTGGTTGACGGGCAGTGGGCGGATGCGGTAGCCGCGTCACCCATCCGGCGGATGCGTCACCAGGCAGTCCGAGGCACCCTCCTACAATCCGCGCGCCTTGACAGGAGCCCGCATGCCCGCACCGATCGACTTCTATTTCGACTTCGCCTCGCCCTACGGCTACATCGCCGCGCAGAGCATCGACGAACTCGCGGCCAAGTACGGCCGCACCGTCAACTGGCACGCCATCGTGCTGGATGCCAACTTCCAGTCGCTCGAACGCATCCGCGTGCCCAACAGCGTCATGCGCAGCGACTACGTCCGCCGCGACGTCACCCGGCTCGCCGCGTTCATGAAGGTGCCGTACAACACGCCGACCTCGCTGGGCCTGCACACCGAGATGGCAGCGCGCCTGTTCCACTGGTTCAACGACCGCGATCCCGAGCAGGGCCGCAAGTTCGCGCAGGACGTCTACAAGGCCTACTTCGTCGGCGACCGCAACATCGCCCAGGGCGAGGTGCTCCAGGACCTCTGCGCCACGCAGCACGTCTCGCCCGACCAGCTCCAGGCCATCGCCAACGACACGGCCGCGCGCGCCCGCCTGAAGGCGGAGATCGACCTCGCCGAAGCCCGCGGCGTGTTCGGATCGCCGTTCTTCATCGTCGAGGGCGAACGCTTCTGGGGCAACGACCGTCTGCCGCAGCTCGAACACTGGCTGGCGAACGGTCCGTATTGATCGGGCTGAGCGGCCCCTACTTGCGGTTACTCCTTGTCCGCCGGGTAATGTCCGGCGCCGCCGGTCATCGACGACCTCCAGGACCGCGTTGTTGACGCATGTTGTCCCCTTCCTGGAGGTCCCACATGCGAACGCTTCGTCCCCTGCTACTCGCGCTGGTCGCGGCTCCGCTGGTCGCGACATTGACCGGCTGCGTGGTGGTCCCCGCCCATCGATATCACGGCTACGACCGCGGCTACGGCGATGGTGGCGGTGGCGGCTACGGCGCCGGCTATTCGGATGGCGGCCCGGTCGTCACCGGCACCATCTGGATCGACGGCTATTGGGACAGCCGCGGCGGCGGTCGCCGCTGGATCCCGGGCCATTACGGCCCGCGGCGCTGAGCGGGCCTCCCGACACGCCCTCGGCCCTCCCCCTCCCCTGAAACGACGAAGCCGGCCTCGGCCGGCTTCTTCGAGGGCGCGGCCGGCGCTCAGCTCGCCTGCTTGAAAGCCATCACGGCCTGGTTGCGCAGCGTGCGCAGCAGCGACAGCTGCTTCTCGTCGAGCACGACGCTGCCCGCCTCCGTCTTGTCCGCGTAGATCATCGCGAACGGCGCGCCGCGCAGCGCCATCGGCAGGATCAGGAAGCTGTGCGCCTTGGCCCCGCTGAGGAACCACGGCGGCAGCCGCTCGGCGATCTTGGGCTGCGAGGCGTCGGCGATCAGCGTGTCCACGCCCTTCGTGCAGATCGCCGTGAACAGGTCCGCCGGCATCCCCGGCATCACCCGCAGCGGCACGCGGAACAGCGGCACCACCGCCTCCACCCCGTCGCCCAGGCCGAAGCGGCCGGTGAGCGTCTCGGTCTTGGGATCACGCAGGCAGAAGATCACCCGGCGGAAGCCCAGCCCGCGGTACATCGTCTCGAGGATCATCCGCAGGATCTCGTTGAGCTTGAAGCTCTCGACCATCGCGTTGGTGATGTCCTGGATGCCAGCGGCCAGCGTCGCCGCCGCCTGCTCGGGCGGGATGACGCCGGCCGGCGGCTGCCCTTCCACCATCGTCGCCTGCAGCTGGTGCGGCGACAGCGTGTCCTCCGCCGACGGCGTCAGCGGCGCCAGCAGGCGCTGCGCCGGCGAGTTCTTCGCCAGCTTGATGTCCATCGCCTGCGCCAGCTGCGTCAGCCGCTGCCGCGCCTGGTCCGCCGCGGCCTCGAAGGCCTTGGCCTCGACGCCCAGCGCGCGCGCGTAACGCTGCGCCATCGCCCGCACTTTGGCATGCGCTTCGGCGGGATCGCTGTTCAGGATCACGTCCGCGACGTCGTTGCTCGCGCGGCCCAGCCAGCGCATGCGGTCGGTCGAGTGCTCCACCAGCCGCGCCGGCGCGTCGCCGTCGGGCCGCTGCATGCTGCGCTGCAAGGTGTCCGGGAACCCCCACTGCCGGGCCACGCCCAGGCCGAGGCTTTCATAGCTCAGCCCCAGCACCTGTGCCGATGCGGCTGCTTCGCTGAGCGGCGGCGCGGCCTGCTCGCCCATGCCGCGCTCGGGGCGCACGACGCGGCGCACCTGCTGGGCTTCCTCGGGCAGGTAGAACTCGGCCAGCAGCCTACCCAGGCCCTGGAACATGGTGGCGAGGAAGGACTCCTCGTTCTCGCGCGGCACCAGGCACAGCTCGCGCGCCAGCGAGCCCGCCATCAGCGAGCGGAGGAACTCCTCCTTCAGGCGCTGCGCGTGACTCTTGTTCTCCATGCGCTCCAGCAGCACCAGCGACAGCGCCAGGTTGCGGATGCCGCCGAAACCCACCAGCGCCACCGCGCGCGACACCGTGCTGATGTGCCCGCCGCCGGCATGGCTGAACTGCACCGTGTTGACGAGCCGCAGCAGCTTGTTGGTGAGCGCGACGTCCTTGAGGATCTCGTTGGAGAGCGAGGTGAGGCTCTCGTTCTCGGACTGCGTCATCCGCTGGATGCGCGTCACCGAATCGGCCATCGCGGGGAAGTCGCTGCGGTGCCGCATGCGGCGCAGCAGGAACTCCAACGTGGCGTTGCCGCCCTCGCCGGCCTCGGGCGCCTCGCTGGCCGGATGCAGCCACGCGGCGAGCGCGTCGTGGAAGGCCTTGGCATCGGACCAGCGCTGCGGCGACTCGCGCGACAGGCCGCGCATCAGCACCGCGCGCAAGGCGTCGTCGCTGTCCGGTCCGAGGTCCGCCGGCGGATCCAGCGTCTGCTCCATCGCGCGGCGCACCGCGCGCCACGGATCGGGGTCGTAGTTGAGGCGCTGGCCGGACAGCATCTCGCTGAGCATCACCGCGGCGGCGAAGACGTCCATCACCGGTGACGCGGCGTCGCCCTTGGCCGCCTCCGGCGAGATGTAGCCCGGCGTGCCGACGATGCGGTTGGGACGGGCGGCCGCGCCGGCCGTGCCGGCCATGCCAGGGGCAGAGGCCGCCCCGGACGGGATGCGCCCCGCGATGCCGAAGTCCATCACCTTGGGCCGGCCCGTCGAATCGATCAGGATGTTGGACGGCTTCAGGTCGCGGTGCACGACGCCCGCCTGGTGCGCCGCGTGCAGCCCGTCGAGGATGCCCAGCATCATCGCGACGGCCTCGCGCGCCGGCAGCCGGCCGCGCTGGCGCAAACGCTCGGTCAGCGTGCCGCCGGGCACGTACTCGAAGACCATGTAGGCCTGGCCGGCCTCGATGTCGGCCTCGAAGACCGGCACGATGTTCGGATGCGTCAGCCGGCTGACCGCGCGCGCCTCATGCAGCCAGGCATCGACGCTGGCGCGGTCCACCGCCTGCGTCAGCACCTTCAGCGCGACCTCGCGGTCCAGCCGCGGATCGTGGGCGAGCCACACCACCGCCTGGGCACCCTGCCCAAGACTGCGCAGCGGCTTGAATCGCCCGACGGCGGGCGGCATGGCGGTCATGGTCGGTCCTTGCCGGGCTGAGGTGCGCCGGCGGGCGACCCTGGCTGGGCGGTACTGTTCGTGTTGTTGGTGGCGGTGTTCGTCGCCATGTTCGTGGCGGGGGCCGGCGCGCCGGACTCGGCGCGCTCGCGCAGCCGGGAGCGCGGTGCCGCGGTCGCGGCCGCGCCGACGGCCGGGTCGCTCATCGCGCCGAGGCCACTGTCGCCGGCATCGGCGATCGCGCCGCTGGTGCCGAGCGCGTCGTAGATCTCGCGCAGGCCGAGCCCCAGCGCGCGCGCATACCGGCGCGTCGCCAGCTCGATCGCCGCCTGGCGCTTGCGCTCCGGCAATGCGAGCGCATCCACCAGTTCGTTGGCCAGGCTGCAGGTGAGCCGCAGCAGTTCGGTGTCGCCATCGGCGTGGCGCACCGGCGCTTCCTGCGGCTGGCGGCGCATCATGTGCTGCAGCTCGTCGCCCAGGCCCCAGTACTTCGCCACCGCCAGACCCAGGCTCTCCAGGTCGCAGCCCAGCACGGCGTAGGCGGCGGACTGCTCGTTCATGCCGCGCGGATTGGGGTTGTCCTCGGTCGCCTCCGGCGCGACCTGCAGCTGGCGGATCTGCTGCGCGTCATCCGGGAAGTGGTACTGCACCAGCAGCCGCCCCAGGTTCTGCATCAGCGAGATGAGGTAGATCACCTCGCCGTCGTAGCCGGCCGGCCGCAGCGCCTGCGCCACCTGGCCGGCGCGCTGCACCCGGCGCATCACGCTCTGCATGAACTGCGCCTGGCCTTCGTTCATCGGACCGGGCCAGGGCTTGAGCGCCCGCGCCGCGTCCTCGAGCCCGTTCAGGCCCAGCATCGCGATCGCGCGCTGCAGGTTGAGCACCGTGCCGCCGCTGGTCGGCCCCTGCTGGCGCAGCGCGTTGTTGACGCGCCGGATCAGCTCCAGCGCCAGCGCCATGTCCTTCAGCGCCATGGACGCCAGTTGGCTGCCGTGCTGCCCCGCCATCGCCGACGACGACACCGTCGTCACCAGCCGGGTCGAGGTGCTCGGCAGGTGGCCGAAGCGCTGCATCTTGTCCTTCAGCAGCGCGATCGGGCCGCCGTCGTCCTGCTCCGCCGACAGGCGCCAGCCGTCGAGCGCGCGCCAGAAGCTGCGGGCCAGGTGGTAGCGCTGGCGCGTCTGCCGGTCGCTGGCGCGGTTGACGATGGCGCGCAGCGGCTCGGGGATCGCATATGGGGTTTCCCAGCCCAGGCGCACGAGGTCGTGCCCCTGCGGCTGCATGCGTTGCAGCACGACCTGGAGGTCGGACTCCTCCAGCACCGGCTTGCCGCTGAGCAGGCGGTGCAGCACGAGGCCGACGCAGACGACGTCCTCCTCGGCGGCCTCGCGCGCGGCGCGGCGGGTGGTGGTGTTGAAGTCGGCGTTGGGCGGCACGACTTCCTGCGCGACTTCGAGCCCCAGCACGCGGACGTGGTTGGCGCCGTCGACGACGATGTGGGCGAGCTGGATGTCGCGGTGCGCGTGGCCGGCCTCGTGCGCGAAGGCCAGCCCTTCGAGCGCCTGCGCGGCCCAGCCGGCGGCGTCCAGCGGCAGCGGCGGCGCGCCGCGGGCGATGCGTTCCTCCAGCGTCTCGCCCAGCGCGCGGTCGTAGGCGACGTAGGGCCAGGGATCGACGCGGCCGGTCTCGATGACGTGCGCCAGGTTCGGGTGATGGATGCGCGACGCGCCGTCGACCGTCTTCAGCCAGTGCAGCATCGCCGCCTCGCTGTTGGGCTTCTCGCGCGGCATCATCAGGAACATCTCCTGGCCGCTCTGCGGGTCGAAGACGACCCACAGCATCGAGCGCAGGCTCTTGTGCAGCAGCGCGCGCAGCTCGAAGCGGCCGAAACGCCGCATCGGGGCGGCGGAGGATGTTGTGGTGTTGTCAGACACGAGCGATATGCGGCACCCGACGGTGCAGGGCCACGGACCTTTTGTAGCTTGGATTGGACCGAAAACCCGAAGTCCTCGCCTGAAGAACTGAGGGGGATTCTCCGCTCAGTTCTGTAACTGCGCCCACACCTTTTCCAGGCGCTTGACGCTGACGGGCTGAGGCGTCCTCAGTTCCTGCGCGAAGAGACTGACCCGCAATTCCTCGAGCTGCCAGCGGAAATCGTCGACCCGCGCGTCCGACGTGCCCTTGAGATCCGCGACCCGGCGCGACCAGCGCTGCTCCAGCGGACGGAGCTCCGAGAGCAGCTTCGCGTCGCGCGGCGCGTCGGCGCGCAGCTTGTCCAGGCGCAGCGTGATCGCCTTCAGGTAGCGCGGGAAATGCTGCAGCTGGCTCCACGGGGTCTGCAGGACGAAGCGCTTGGGCATCAGCCGTTGCAGTTGCGCCTGGAGGTCATCGACGACGTCCTTGGGGGCCGTGCGGGCGTCCTTGAGCTTGCGCAACGCGGCCTGGTACTCGATCAGCACGTTGAAGGCGAGGCGCGCCACTTCCTGCGCGATCAGGTTGAGCCGCGCGCGGCCTTCCTCGAGGCGGGTCTTGAAGCTGAACTCGTCCACCGGCAGCGGATCGGCCAGGAAGGCGCGCTCCAGCGCGACCGCGATGATCTGGTCGCGCAGTTCCTCGGCGGTGCCCAGGCTCATGTAGGCGACCGACATCTGCGTCAGGTCGGGGATGTTCTTCTCGAGGTACTTCAGCGGTTCCTTGAGCTGCAGCGCGATCAGGCGGCGCAGGCCGGCGCGGTGCTTCGCGGCGGCGAGCTCGGGCTCGTCGAAGACTTCGATCTCGACGTGCTGGCCCTTGTCGATCAGCGCGGGGAAACCGATCAGGGTCTGCGGGCCGCGCTTGATCTCCATCAGCTCGGGGAGCTCGCCGAAGGTCCAGGCGGTGTAGGTCTTCGTGGCTTCGACGGCGGGTTTCTGCGGCGGGATGACCGTCGCCTTGATGCCGCGGGAGGGCTTGCCGTCGCTTGACGTCGTCCGTCCTTCGTCGACCGCAGCCCTCACCCCTGCCCTCTCCCGCGAGCGGGAGAGGGAGTCGTCCGAGCCTTGCCGCCCGCGAGCGCCATCGGCGCCTTGTCGATCCTGGGAATCGCCCGGAGCTTGTCGGATCTGGGCGTCGTCCGAGCCGTGCAGCTTCAACGCCGCCAGCGCCTGGAAGGCAGAGCGCGCTTGCGTGCCAAGTTCTGCCTTCAGCGTTGCGAGGTTGCGGCCCTGGCCCAGTTGGCGGCCATGCTCGTCCACGACGCGGATGTTCATGAACAGGTGCGGGGGCAGCTGTTCAAGCTTGAAGTCGTTGCGCTGCACGGCGACCTGCGAGCGCTCCTTCACCGCCTTGAGCAGCACGTCGACCAGGCCGCCCTGCGCGAACGGGTTCAGCTCGACGAACTCGGCGACGAACTCGGGCAGCGGCGTCAGCCGGTTGCGCGGCTTCTGATGCAGGCTCTTGAGCAGCGCCGTGACCTTGGCCTCGAGCATGCCCGGCACCAGCCAGTCGACGCGCTCGTCGCTGACCTGGTTGAGCGCGTAGATCGGCACGGTGACCGTCAGGCCGTCGCGCGCGTCGCCGGGTTCATGCAGGTAGGTCGCGGTGCAGTCCACGCCGCCCAGGCGGATCGTCTTCGGGAACGCGTTGCTGGTGACGCCGGCAGCCTCGTGCCGCATCAGCTCGTCGCGGCTCAATTGCAGCAGGCGCGGGTTGGCCTTGCTCGCTTCGCGGAACCACTTCTCCAGCGTCACGCCGGAGTACACGTCGGCCGGCAACTGCTGGTCGTAGAAGGCGTAGATCAGCTCGTCGTCGACCAGCACGTCCTGGCGGCGCGACTTGTGCTCGAGCTCTTCGACCTTGGCGATCTGCTTCTGGTTGTGGGCCAGGAACGGGAGCCGCGTCTCCCAGTCGCCGTTGACCAGCGCCTCGCGGATGAAGATCTCGCGCGCAGCGACGGCGTCGACGCGGCCGAAGTTCACCCGCTTGTTGTTGTAGAGCACGATGCCGTAGAGCGTCGCGCGCTCCAGCGCGACGACCTCGGCGGCCTTCTTCTCCCAGTGCGGCTCCAGCAGCTGGGTCTTGATCAGGTGGCCGGCGATGCCGGGCAGCCATTGCGGCTCGATCGCCGCGATGCCGCGGCCGAACAGCCGCGTCGTGTCGACCAGTTCGGCCGCGACGATCCAGCGGCCCGGCTTCTTGCTCAGGTGCGCGCCGGGATGGCGCCAGAACTTGATGCCGCGCGCGCCCAGGTACCAGTCGTCGTCATCGGCCTTCACGCCGATGTTGCCCAGCAGGCCGGCCAGCATCGACAGGTGGACCTGCTCGTAGGTCGCGGGCGCGCCGTTCAGGCGCCAGCCGTGCTCGGCGATCACCGTGTGCAGCTGCGAGTAGATGTCGCGCCACTCGCGCACGCGGCGCGGGTTGACGAAGTTGTCGCGCAGCAGCTGTTCCTGCTTGCGGTTGGAGAGTTTGTGTTCGCCCTCCCCGCCCTTCGATTCGCCGAGCCATTTCCAGAGCTTCAAGTAGCCCATGAACTCCGACTTCTCGTCGTCGAACTTCTTGTGCTTCTCGTCGGCCTGCTGTTGCTGCTCCATCGGCCGGTCGCGCACATCCTGGCCGGACAGCGCGCTGGCAATGACCAGCACCTCGCTGAGCGCATCGCGCTGGCGGGCCTCCAGGATCATCCGGCCGACGCGCGGATCCAGTGGCAGCTTGGACAGCTCGTGACCCATGGGCGTGAGCTCGTTGCGCTCGTCGACGGCGCCCAGTTCGTTGAGCAGCTGGTAGCCGTCGGCCACCGCCTTGCGCGGCGGCGGCTCGATGAAGGGGAAGTCCTCGACCTGGCCCAGGTGCAGCGACTTCATCCGCAGGATCACGCCCGCAAGCGAGCTGCGCAGGATCTCGGGGTCCGTGAAGCGCGGCCGCGAGAGGTAGTCCTTCTCGTCGTAGAGCCGGATGCAGGTGCCGTTGCTGACACGGCCGCAGCGGCCGGCACGCTGGTTGGCGGCGGCCTGACTGATGTTCTCGATCTGCAGCTGCTCGACCTTGTTGCGGTAGCTGTAGCGCTTGACGCGTGCCAGGCCGGGGTCGATCACATAGCGGATGCCGGGCACCGTCAGCGAAGTCTCGGCGACGTTGGTCGCCAGCACGATGCGCGGCTGGCCGTGCGGCTGGAAGACGCGGTTCTGCTCCTGCTCGGACAGGCGCGCGAACAGCGGCAGCACCTCGACGCCGGGCGGGTGATGCTTGCGCAGCGCCTCGGCGGCCTCGCGGATCTCGCGCTCGCCGGGCAGGAAGACCAGCACGTCGCCGCGACCGTGGCGCCAGAGTTCGTCGACGGCGTCGCAGATGGCGTCGTTGACGTCGTACTCGCGCGATTCCTCGAAGGGCCGGTAGAGCTGCTCGACCGGGAACAGCCGGCCCGAGACCATCAGCACTGGCGCGGGTCCCTTCGCCGAGGCGAAGTGCTGCGCGAAGCGGTCGGCGTCGATGGTCGCCGAGGTCACGACGACCTTCAGGTCCGGACGGCGCGGCAGGATCTCGCGCAGGTAGCCGAGCAGGAAATCGATGTTGAGGCTGCGTTCGTGCGCCTCGTCGATGATCAGCGTGTCGTAGGCGCTGAGCAGCGGATCGGTCTGCGTCTCGGCCAGCAGGATGCCGTCCGTCATCAGCTTGACCGAGGCGCCCGGCTGCAGCCGGTCCTGGAAGCGGACCTTGTAGCCGACGACGTCGCCCAGCGGCGACTTGAGCTCCTCCGCGATGCGCTTGGCGACGCTGGAGGCGGCGATCCGGCGCGGCTGCGTGTGGCCGATCAGGCCGCCGCCGTTGCCGCGGCCCCGTCCCATCGCCAGCGCGATCTTGGGCAGCTGCGTCGTCTTGCCTGAGCCGGTCTCGCCGCAGACGATCACCACCTGGTGCTCGGCCATCGCCCGCATGATCTCCTCGCGACGGCCGGAGACCGGCAGCGATTCGGGGAACTCGATCGGCGGGATCGCGGTGGCGGGCGCGGGGGCGCGCGCTGCCTGACGCGGGGGGCGTGGCGGGCGCGGGGGACGCGGCGGGCCGGAAGGCCGAGGGGGACGCGGGGCGGGGGCGTTGGTGTCTTGACTCACGGGGCGCGGATTATCTCGCGCCCCGCGAGAGGAGGCCGGACGTCAGGTCAAGGTCACTGCCGGCTCACTTCTTCTCGTCCGGCATCTCGGCGTACGTGATCACGTTGATCACCGCCCCTTGGGGGTCCTGGAGCGTCGCCATCCGCCCGACGGTGGGCACCTCCATGATCTCCATCAGGACCTTGCCGCCCATCGCCTTGGCCTGGGCCACCGTCTCGTCGACGTTGTCCACGGTGACGTAAATGCCCCAGGCGGGCGGCATGCCCTGCTGCGGGCAGGCCATCAGGCCGCCGATGGCGTCGTCCGCGCCGCGGGTCTTGATCAGGTGGTACGGCGGCGCGTCGGCCGGGCCACCCGGCATCGGCATGACCTCGATCTGCCAACCGAACAGCTTGCCGTAAAACTCGGTGGCCTTTTTCGGGTCCGTCGTCATCAACTCCGACCAGCTGAAGGCGCCATGCGTCTTGAACACTTCCATGTCTCGCTCCGGGGGTGTTGCGGAGGCGCCATGCTCCGCTCCCGGACAGCGTCCCGCAAGTGACCTTCCCGCCACGTTGCGGGGACAGCCTGTTGCACAATCCGCGCCCATGAGCCTGGTCTTCCCCCATACCTTCGTGCCGTGGTTTCGCGCGGTGGCCCCTTATATCCATGCGTATCGCGGAGAAACCTTCGTCGTCGGCATGACCGGGGAAATGATCGCCGCCGGCAAGCTCAACAGCTTCGTCCAGGATCTGGCCATCATGCATGCGATGGGCATCAAGATCGTGTTGGTCCACGGTTTCCGCCCGCAGGTCAACGAGCAGCTCGCGCTCAAGGGCCATCAGCCGCAATACAGCCACGGCATGCGCATCACCGACGGCATCGCGCTGGACAGCGCCCAGGAAGCCGCCGGCCAATTGCGTTTCGAAATCGAGGCGGCGTTTTCGCAAGGCCTGCCGAACACGCCGATGGCCAATTCCACGGTGCGCGTCGTGTCGGGCAATTTCCTGACCGCGCGGCCGGTCGGCATCGTCGACGGCGTCGATTTCAAGCACTCCGGCGTGGTGCGCCGCGTCGACGCCGCCGCGATCCAGCGCGCCATCGATATCGGCGCCATCGTGCTGATGTCGCCCTTCGGTTTTTCGCCCACCGGCGACGCCTTCAATCTGATGATGGAAGACGTCGCGACGGAAACCGCGATCGCGCTGCAAGCCGACAAGCTGCTGTTCATGACCGAAGTCGAGGGCGTGCGCGAAAACCCCGAAGACCCGGAAAGCGCGATCGACACGGAACTGGCGCTGGCCGACGCGAAACGGCTGATCGCCAAACTCCCGCCGCCGACCCAGCCGACCGACGTCGGTTTTTATCTGAAGTACTGCGTGACGGCCTGCGAATCGGGCGTCGAGCGGTCCCACATCCTGCCTTTCGCCGTCGACGGCGCGATCCTGCAGGAGGTCTATACCCACGACGGCATCGGCACGATGGTCGTGGACGAAAAACTCGAAAGCCTGCGCGAGGCAACCCACGACGATATCGGCAGCCTGATCGCGCTGATCGAACCCTTCGAGCGCGACGGCACGCTGGTCAAACGCGAGCGCAGCGAAATCGAACGCGACATCGAGTCCTATACCGTCATCGAACACGACGGCGTGATATTCGGCTGCGCCGCGCTGCATCCCTACCAGGAAGCGCGCACCGCCGAAATGGCGGCACTCACCGTGTCCAGCGCCGTGCAGGGCCAGGGCGACGGCGAACGCATCCTCAAGCGCATCGAGCAGCGCGCCAAGGCCATGGGCCTGACCAGCGTCTTCGTGCTGACCACGCGCACCATGCACTGGTTCATCAAGCGCGGTTTCCAGCCGGTCGATCCGAACTGGCTGCCCGAGGAACGCAAGCGCAAATACAACTGGGACCGGCGTTCGCAGGTCCTCGTCAAGAAACTCACCTGATCCCCGGTCCCGGCATTCCACGGATCCGGGATAGCTCCCGAGGCAGCGGCCATCGTCGGCCGGCTGCCGCACTCCCCCACGCCGGACTAGCGTCCGTCTCTTTTTGAACACCGAGGTTTGATATGGCCCGCACCGTCCAATGCGTTTATCTGAAGAAGGAAGCCGAGGGCATGGACTTTCCCATCTATCCCGGCGAACTCGGCAAGCGCATCTATGAGAACGTGTCCAAGGAAGCCTGGGCCGCGTGGATGAAGCACCAGACCATGCTGGTCAACGAAAACCGCCTGAATCTGGCCGACCAGCGCGCGCGCCAATACCTCGCGCGGCAGATGGAACAGTTCTTCTTCGGCGGCGGCGCGGAACAGCCCGCCGGATATGTCCCGCCGACGGAGTGATTTCCGGGGATTTACCCCCTTGCGGTGATACTCGATTCCCTGCCTATAATGCGGCATTCCCTTTCGAGGGAGCCGTTGAACTACGCGAGGAATTGCATAAATGGCATCGCTCAAAGACCTCCTGGCCCAACGGGCCGCCCTCGAAGCGCAAATTGCGGAAACCCAGGACCGGGAACGGTCCGACGCGATCGGCAAAGTCAAGTCGCTGATGCAGGAATACGGCCTGACGGTCGCCGACCTGACCGCCCGCGCCGCCAAGACCGGCACGCCGAAGTCCTCCAAGGTGGCCGCGAAGTATCGCAATCAGGCCACCGGCGAAACCTGGAGCGGCCGCGGCCTGCAACCGAAATGGCTGAAGGCGGCCATTTCCGGCGGCGCCAAGCTGGAAGATTTCGTGATCTGACCGCAATGTTCTGAAGGCCATTCGCCTTCGGACACCAGTTCTTACATCGGTTTCAACACCGGGAAAGCCGCCTTCGGGTGGCTTTCTGCATTTTTCGATCCCCCCTTTCGGTGCTACCTCCCGCGGGGGACCCCCATTCCGGGGGGAGTGCCGCGCTCGGCAGGGATAGCGCTGACCGGCCGCCGTCGGCGCGCGGCTAGCATGCCCGCCGGTCCCCTCCGCGCCTCGCGCGGATCCGCTCTTTTCCTCCTACGCCCCTCCGCACCTTGAAGTCCGAGTTGTCCGCCCCTGCCGGCTGGGCCCCGCCCGCCCTGCCCCGACGCCTGCCCGCCGCGGCGCCGGCCGCGCTGCTGGTGGCCGCCACGGCCCTGCTGCTGATCGCTGGCGCCCTCTGGCCGGCGTGGCGCGCGGTGGCCTGGTGGCTGCTGCCGCTGCTCGGACTCGGCGCGGTCCTGCACGCCCGGGCGCTGCGGCAGCGCGCGCTCGACGAGCGCCGCGAATGGCGCACCAAGATCGACGACGCCGGCCTGTCCCTCGCGCAGTGGGTCCCCGGCGAATCGGTCGCGATGTCGCCCGGCTGGCAGTCGCGGCTGGGGCCGCTCGATGTCGAGGACCCGCTGGCGTGGCTGGCGCAGGTGCACGCCGTCGACCGGATGAAGCTCGAGGAGCGGCTGCCCGCGCTGCTGCAAGGCGGACAGGCGGCGGCCAGGCCGCGGGACGCCGACGACCGGGATTTGTCGGCGCCCGAACCCGACACGCTGCACCACGCCCTGCGCCTGCCCGACGAGGACGGCGGCTGGGTCTGGCACGAACTGCGGCTGCGTGTCGCGCGCCGCGATCCCCGCGGCCGCGCCCGTCAGGTGCTGGCCAGCCTGCAGGACATCCAGTGGCGCCGGACCGCCGAGGAGCGCCAGCGCATGAGCAGCGGGCTGTTCCAGCATTTGCACGAAGGCCTGGCGATCACCGACCTCGAACACCGGCTGCTCGACGCCAATCCCGCCTACTGGACGCTGATGGCGGCGCTGCTGGAGCCGCCCGCGGGCCTGGTCCTCGAGAACGACGGCCAGACGCCCGACACCGCCGAGGCGCTGCGCCGCCGGATGCTGGGTCAGCCGGCGCTGCCGATGGACGAGGCGCAACTGCGCCGGGCCGGACACGATCCCGAGGCGATCGCCGAAGCGCTGGCTGACCCCGCCGGCCACTGGCACGGCCTCGTCAAGGTCCGCGCCGCCGGCGGTCAGCCCCGCACGCTGCGGCTGACCGTGTCGTCGATCCCCGAACCGGACGGTCCGCCCCGCTATCGCGTGCTGGCGCTCAGCGACCTGACGCAGGAACTGCAGCGGCAGCAGGCGCTGGAGCGGATCGGCCGTTTCGACCTGCTGACCGGATTGCCCAACGAGCAGGAGTTCCATCGACGGCTGCAGGCCGCGCTCCACACCAGCCGCCAGGTGGGGCCGGGCTTCATGCTGTGCGTCGCGCGCGTGGACCTGGACGGCTTCGCCGCGTTCAACCGGCGGCATGGCATCGTCCGCGCGGACCAGGCGATGCGGGAACTCGCGCGGCGCCTGACGCTCGCGCTGCGCCAGGCGCCGCAGTGGTCGGACGAGGTCGCCCGGCTCGGCGGCGACGAATTCGGGCTGCTGCTGCGCGTGCAGAGCGTCGAGGAAGCCCAGCAGGCGCTGGACCGGCTCGTGCAGGTGCTGCGCCGGCCGATCGATCCGGAAGACGAGAGCGGCGATGACCAGGCGGGCAGCGGCCCCGCCAGCCCAGGCAACGCGGACATCTCGAGCGACGGCACGGACCCGGAGGACGCCCCCGGCGGCGCGCTGCGGCTGAGCGCCAGCGTCGGTGCGACGCTGTTCCCGCAGGACGGCGGCGAGGCCGAGACGCTGATGCGCCACGCCGCGCACGCGCTGTATCGCGTCAAGCGCAGCGGCCGCGACGGCGTGCAGTTCTTCGACGTCGAGAAGCGCCGCAGCCGCGAGGCGCAGGCGCAGGCCGCGCTGCGCGTGCAGCAGGCGCTGGAGGCGGGGGAACTCTGCCTCTACTACCAGCCGAAGCTGGACCTGGTCAGCGGCGAACTGCTCGGCGCCGAGGCGCTGCTGCGCTGGCGCCATCCGCAGCGCGGGCTGCTGGCGCCCGCCACCTTCCTGCCGACCGTCGAGCACAGCGGCATGGCCGCGCAGCTCGGCCACTGGGTGCTGGAACAGGCGCTGGAGCAGAACCGGCTCTGGCGCGCCGCAGGGCTGGACCTGGAACTCAGCGTCAACATCAGCCCGCGCCACCTGGCGGCGCCGGCCTTCGTGCCACGGCTCGAGGCCCTGCTCGCCCGCCATCCCGACGTGCCGCCGCACCGGCTGGTGCTGGAACTGCTGGAGTCCAGCGCGCTCGACGACGTCGCGCACGCGCGCCGCCTGCTGACCGACTGCAAACGCCTCGGCCTGCGCCTGGCGATGGACGACTTCGGCACCGGTTATGCGACGCTGTCGGTGCTCAAGCAGTTGCCGCTGGACCAGCTCAAGATCGACCGCTCGTTCGTGCAGACCATGCTCGTCGATCCGCAGGACCGCGCGCTGGTGCAGGGCGTGATCGCGCTGGCGGGACAGTTCGGCTGTGAACTGGTGGCCGAGGGCGTCGAGTCGCCGGCCCACGCCCAGGCGCTGATCGCGCTGGGCTGCCAGGTCGGCCAGGGCAGCGGCCTGTGCGAGCCGCTGCCGCCGCAGGCGCTGCTCGACTGGGCGCTGCGCCGCACGCCGCCACCCTCGCCGGCCCGGCCGCGCGCGCCGCAGGCCATCACTTAAAATCCCGAGGTGATCCCACCCGGCTTTATTCAGGACCTCCTGGCCCGCGTCGACATCGTCGACATCGTGGGCCGCCATGTCGACCTCAAGAAGGCCGGCATCAACCACAAGGGGCTGTGTCCGTTCCACGGCGAGAAGTCGCCGAGCTTCACGGTCAGCCCGTCGCGCCAGACCTACCACTGCTTCGGCTGCGGCCAGCATGGCAACGCCGTCGGCTTCCTGATGGAGCACCTGGGCATCGGCTTCATCGACGCGGTGCGCGACCTCGCCCAGCAGGCCGGCATGCAGGTGCCCGAGGACGACCGCAGCCCGCAGGAGCGCGAGCGCGAGAAGGCACAGAAGCAGCGCCAGGCGACGCTCACCGAGGTCCTCGCCAAGGCCGGCCAGCACTACCGCCAGCAGCTCAAGGGCAACCCGCGCGCGATCGAGTACCTGAAAGGCAGAGGCCTGACCGGCCAGATCGCGCTGCAGTTCGGCCTCGGTTACGCGCCGGACGGCTGGCGCTCGCTGGCCAACGCCTTTCCGTCCTACGACGACCCGCTGCTGGTCGAGACCGGCATGGTCATCCTGCAGGACGATCCCGGCAAGAGCGAGGCCGAACAGCGCCGCTACGACCGCTTCCGCGATCGCGTGATGTTCCCCATCCGCAACGTGCTGGGCGAGGTGATCGGCTTCGGCGGCCGCGTGCTGGACAAGGGCGAGCCCAAGTACCTGAACTCGCCGGAGACGCCGGTCTTCCACAAGGGCCGCGAACTCTACGGCCTCTACGAGGCCCGCCCCGCGATGCGCCGGCGTGGGTACGCGCTGGTCGTCGAGGGCTACATGGACGTCGTCGCGCTGGCGCAGCACGGCTTCGGCAACGCGGTCGCGACGCTGGGCACGGCCTGCACGGCGGAGCACGTGCAGAAGCTGTTCCGCTTCACGGAGTCGGTGGTGTTCAGCTTCGACGGCGACGCCGCCGGCCGCCGTGCGGCGGGACGCGCGCTCGAGGCCGCCCTGCCCCACGCGAACGAGACGCGCACGATCAAGTTCCTGTTCCTGCCGACCGAGCACGACCCCGATTCGTATGTGCGCGAGCTCGGCGCCGATGCGTTCGAACGTTGCGTCGAAGGCGCCGTGCCGCTGTCGCGCCAGTTGATGGAGACCGCCGCTGACGGCTGCGATCTCGGCACGCCGGAAGGCCGCGCGAAGATGTTGAGCGTCGCCAAGCCGCTGTGGGCCGCGCTGCCTGACGGGCTGCTGAAGCGGCAGTTGCTGGGCGAACTCGCCCGCCGCGCGCAGTTGCCGGACGCGGAACTGCAGGTCCTGTGGGCGAACGCGCAACCGCCGGCGGCACCGGGCTCGCGTCCGCGCGCGGAACGGCCCGCCGCCCCGCCGAAGGCGGCGCCAAGAGCGCCCGCCCCGTCTTCCGACGGCCCCCACGACGAGCCCTACTTCGACATCCCCGCCTCCGCCTATGGCGACGAGGCCCATGCCGGCGCGGACGACATCCACATTCCCCCGGATGCTTACGGAGCGGGCGCTGGCGCCGCTCCGGCGCCCCAGGCGCAAGGCCAGGGCGAGCGCAAGAAATGGGTACCCAAGGGCGAATACAAAGGCAAGGGCGGCAAGGGCGACTGGCGCAAGCGCGACCAGGATCCGACCATCGGCATGCCGATGCCACCACCACCCGCTCGAACCGTCCAGGCGATGCGCCTTCTGCTCTTGCATTCGGACCTGTGGAACGCACTAAGCGATCAGGATCTTCAGTTGTTGCATGAGCTTGATGGCGAGCATGGCCAAATGGTTGCGTGGCTCGAACGTTTTGTCGTCGATCACGGGACGGCCCCGTGGGCAGTCATACAAGTCGCGCTGGAAGAGTCCGGCTTGACTGAGCTAGCTCAACGCGTGTGCGGCGGTTCGCTTAGCACCCCTCCGTCGAACGAATCCGTTGAGAGCGAATTCAGACAAGTGATGCGCAATTTGTGGAAGCTCCGCCTTCAAGACGAGGCGGAGCAACTCGCAAAGAGCCCCAACCCCGACGTTCGGAAATACATGGACCTCCAGCGCCAAATCAAGGACTTGGAGTCGTCTTGACCCAAGCTTTTTGACCGAATGGGAAAATTCGCAGATAATCTATGGTTTTCGCGCGTCAAGAGTGACCGCAGCGCCAACCGGTCCCCGGCCCCCCACTGACCCTGGGTTCATACACAAAGTGGCCAACTTACACCGCCTGGGCTGCAACAACAAAGGTTCACGCTAACCTTCACGCGCAAAGCCTTGAATGGCAGTCGGTTTGCCCCGATCTGCCATCCGAGGCCTGAGTTCGAGCCGCCTGGCTCGCTCGCGCCGCATAGCCCGCAGGAGTCGGGAGTTTGCGGGCGCCAGCGGGGCAGGTGGCTGTTTGCATTGCCTGCACCCACTGCGATTTCCCCGCATTCACCTACTGGCCCCTGAGCCACCGAGGAACTGCATGACCGCCAAAAAGACCGCGTCCAAGGCCGCCGCCGCAGAAACCGAAGAAGTCAAGAAGCCGGCCGTCAAGGCCGCCGCGAAGACCACCAAAGCCGCCACCGCTGCCGCGTCCGACGACGACGCGAAGCCCAAGCGCGGCCGCAAGCCCAAGGCCGAGACCGAGTCGAAGAAGCCGGCCGCCAAGGCCAAGGTCGAAGTGGAGGAAGAGGACTTCGCCGATGTCGACGCCGATGGCGAGACCGAGGGCGAGGTCGACGCGGAAGTCGAGACCGCCGAGGCCGTCGAGGTCGAGGAAGTCGGCGAGGACAAGCCCAAGGCCAAGCCGCTGCGCATGAAGGTCAGCCGCGCCAAGGAGCGCGCGCTGATGCGCGAGTTCGGCCTGGACGAGACCGCGCTGACCGAAGAGGAAGTCGCCAAGCGCCGCCAGGAGCTGAAGACCCTCATCAAGATGGGCAAGACGCGGGGTTTCCTGACGCATCAGGAAATCAACGACCACCTGCCCGAGAAACTGATCAACGAGGAAATCCTCGAGGCGATCGTGTCGATGCTCAACGACATGGGCATCGCCGTGTACGAGCAGGCGCCCGACGCCGCCACGCTGCTGATCCAGGGCTCGACCTCGCCGACCGCCACCGAAGAGGAAGCGGAAGAAGCGGCCGAGGCCGCGCTGTCGACCGTCGACTCGGAGTTCGGCCGCACGACCGACCCGGTGCGCATGTACATGCGCGAGATGGGCACCGTCGAGCTGCTGACCCGCGAGGGCGAGATCGAGATCGCCAAGCGCATCGAAGGCGGCCTGCAGGCCATGATGCTGGCCATCTCGGCCTCCCCGACGACCATCGCCGAGATCCTGGCCATCGCCGCCAAGATCCGCGCCGGCGAGATGCAGATCTCCGAATCGGTGGACGGCTTCGTCTCCGATGACGAGGCGGACGACTACGTCGCGGAAGAAGACTTCGACGAGTTCGACGAAGAGGACGACGACGACGGCGCCGGCGGCTCCAAGGCCCTGACCAAGAAGCTCGAGGAGCTGAAGAACGCCGCCCTGGTGAAGCTGGATTCGCTCGCGACCAACTTCGACAAGATGCGCAAGGCCTTCGAGAAGGACGGCTACAAGTCGGCCAACTACAACAAGGCCCAGTCCGCGATCAGCCAGGAGCTGATGACGATCCGCTTCACGGTCAAGACCATCGAGAAGCTGTGCGACATCCTGCGCTCGCAGGTGGACGACGTGCGCCGCTTCGAACGCGAGATCCGCAAGATCGTCGTGGACAAGTGCGGCATGCCGCAGGAGCACTTCATCAAGACCTTCCCGCCCAACGTGCTGAACCTGCAGTGGGCGGAGAAGGAAGTGGCCTCGGGCAAGTCGTACGCGAACATCATGTCGCGCAACCTGCCCGCGATCCAGGAACTGCAGCAGAAGCTGATCGACATCCAGGGCAAGGCCGTGGTGCCGCTGGACGACCTCAAGGGCATCAACAAGCGGATGAACGAGGGCGAGAAGGCCTCGCGCGACGCGAAGAAGGAAATGATCGAGGCCAACCTGCGCCTGGTCATCTCGATCGCCAAGAAGTACACCAACCGCGGCCTGCAGTTCCTGGACCTGATCCAGGAAGGCAACATCGGCCTGATGAAGGCGGTGGACAAGTTCGAGTACCGCCGCGGCTACAAGTTCTCGACCTACGCGACGTGGTGGATCCGCCAGGCCATCACCCGCTCGATCGCGGACCAGGCCCGCACCATCCGCATCCCGGTTCACATGATCGAGACGATCAACAAGATGAACCGGATCTCGCGTCAGCATCTGCAGGAGTTCGGCTTCGAGCCGGACGCGCCGACGCTGGCCGAGAAGATGGAGATGCCCGAGGACAAGATCCGCAAGATCATGAAGATCGCCAAGGAGCCGATCTCCATGGAAACGCCGATCGGGGACGACGACGACAGCCACCTGGGCGACTTCATCGAGGACACCAACAACACCGCGCCGATCGAGGCCGCCATGCAGGCCGGCCTGCGCGAGGTGGTGAAGGACATCCTCGACAGCCTGACCCCGCGCGAAGCCAAGGTGCTGCGCATGCGCTTCGGCATCGAGATGAGCACGGACCACACGCTGGAGGAAGTCGGCAAGCAGTTCGACGTCACCCGCGAGCGCATCCGCCAGATCGAAGCCAAGGCGATCCGCAAGCTGAAGCATCCGTCGCGGAGCGACAAGCTGCGCACCTACCTGGACAACCTTTGATCCAGACCCAGACCCGGGGCCCAGCGATGGGCACCGGGTTTGCCAGAAAGACCGGCCACGTCCTCGGACGCTGGCCGGTTTTTTCATTGGGGCCGCCCCCTTCGGACCCCCGCCGTCCCGGAGCACGTACGGCATTCGCCCGCCCGTTGGGGGGAGGTGTCGCACCGGGGCCGACATGCCCCCGAGGCGAGGGCTTATCACCACGTGACGCCCGGGGTGGCGCAGCTACACTGAGACTTCCATCACATCTTGTCCCCTGTCAGGCCGATGACCCAGATCCGCGAGCGCACCGTCCTGTTTGCCGACTTGCGCGGCAGCACGGCGCTGTTCGAGACGCTGGGGAACGCGGAAGCCTCGGGGCTGGTGACGCAGACGGTCGCCCTGACCGGCCAGGCGGTCGAAGAGAACCGCGGCAACATCATCAAGACGCTGGGCGACGGCCTGATGGCGGCCTTCGACAATCCGCGCGACGGCATCAAGGCCGCGATGCGGATGCAGGAGCTGCTGCTGAAGTCGTCGGCGCGCAGCGAGCGGCTGCGCCACACCCACCTGCAGATCGCGCTGGCGCGCGGCGAGGTCGTCGAGATCCACGGCGACTGCTTCGGCGACGCGGTCAACGTCGCGGCCCGGCTGCTCGACCACGCGGGCGACGGCGAGACCGTCGTGACGGCCGAGGTCGTGAACGGCCTGACCAACGCGCAGAAGGCGCGCTTCCGCAGCCTCGACCACATCAGCGTGCGCGGCCGCGCCGAGCCGGTCCACATCTACGTGCTGGACCAGGGCACCGGCGATCCGGGCGCGACCCAGTTCGGCGAGATCGCCCGCAGCGTGGCGCCGGAAGGCATCCGCCTGGTCTGGCAGGACCTGGACCGCGTCTTCGACATCGAACAGATGCCGGTCGTGCTGGGCCGCAGCACGCAGGCCACCTACTGCATCACCGACGTCCGCGTCAGCCGGTCGCATGCGCGCATCGACTGGCAGGGCAGCAGCTTCAGCTTGACCGACCTCAGCTACAACGGCACCTTCGTGCGCTTCGGCGCCGGCGGCCAGACGCTGAGCCTGCGCCGCGGTTCCTGCACGCTGCACGGCGCGGGCGCGATCGGTCTCGGCGGCGCGGCCTCGGAGTCGCAGGCCCCGACCGTGCGCTTCGAGGTGCTGCACCTGGCCGAAGCCGCCTCGCCGGCGCTGCTGCGACGCGGGCTCTGAGTCGCCGGTCCCTCGCGCGCCCCGTCCCTCCCCTTCCTTCCTCCCTCTTTTCGCGGCCTTCGCCCCCACGCCGGATGAGCTTCCGTCCCGAACCCGATCACGTGCACGGACGCGCGCCGACCATCGGCGTGCTGCTGGTCAACCTCGGCACGCCCGACGCGCCGACGCCCGAGGCCACGCGCCGCTACCTGGCGCAGTTCCTGTCCGACCCGCGCGTCATCGAGATCCCCAAGGCCGCGTGGTGGCCCATCCTGCACGGCGTGATCCTGCGGACGCGGCCGGCGAAGTCGGCGAAGAAGTACGCCAGCATCTGGACGAAGGACGGCTCGCCGCTGATGGTCTGGACGACGAAGCAGGCCAAGCTGCTGCAAGGTCAGCTCGGTGAACAGGGCCACCGCGTCAAGGTGCTGCACGCGATGCGCTACGGCAACCCGTCGATCGCCTCGCAGCTCGACGTGCTGCGCGCCGAGGGCGCCACCCGCGTGCTGGTGCTGCCGGCGTATCCGCAGTACTCGGGCGCGACGACCGCCAGCGTCGTCGACGACGTGGCGCGCTGGGCGCTGACGCACCGGCATGTGCCGGAGTTCCGCTTCGTCAACCGGTACCACGACGACAAGCGCTACATCGCCGCGCTCGCCGACAGCGTCCGGGCCCACTGGAAGACCGAAGGCCGCGGTGAACTGCTGGTGATGAGCTTTCACGGCATGCCCGCGCGCACGCTGGCGCTGGGCGATCCCTACCACTGTGAATGCCTGAAGACCGGCCGGCTGCTGGCCGAGGCGCTGGGCCTCTCCGACGCGCAGTACAAGGTGACCTTCCAGAGCCGCTTCGGCAAGGCGCGCTGGCTGGAGCCCTACACCGAGCCGACGCTGCGCGAGCTCGCCAGCCGCGGGCTGAAGTCGGTCGACCTGATCTGCCCGGGCTTCTCCTCCGACTGCATCGAGACGCTGGAAGAGATCGACATGGAAGCGCGCGAGGCCTTCCTGCACAGCGGCGGGCAGCGCTTCAGCTACATCCCCTGCCTGAACGACCGCCCCGGCCACATCCGCGCGCTGGCGGCGATCGCCGAGCAGCACCTGCAGGGCTGGCCGACGACGGCAGTGCCCGATGAGGCGCAGGCTGCCGCCCTCGCCCGTCAGCGCGACTCGGCGCTGACCGCCGGCGCGGCGCGCTGATCAGCCGATCGCCGCCGCGTGCTGACGCGCCTTGCGGGCGCTCATCCACTTCATCACCCGCGGCAGCAGCAGCACGATGAGCACAACCCCCATCAGCGTGGCCGACATCGGACGCTCGAAGAAGACGGTGAAGCTGCCGCCGCCGATCGCGACGCCGTTGCGCAGGTGCGCTTCGGCGAGCGGGCCCAGGATCATGCCGACGACCACCGGCGCGGTCGGGAAGTCGAAGCGCCGCATCACCACGCCCAGCAGGCCGATGGCCAGCATCACGTAGAGGTCGAAGGCGCTCTGGCGCATGCCGTAGACGCCGACGGTCGCGAAGATCAGGATGCCGGCGTACAGCGGCGCGCGCGGGATGCGCAGCAGCTTCACCCACAGTCCCACCAGCGGCAGGTTGAGCACCAGCAGCATCACGTTGCCGATGTACAGCGACGCGATCAGCGCCCACACCAGGCCCGACGAGGTCTCGAACAGCTGCGGCCCGGCCTGGATGCCGTAGTTCTGCAGCGCAGACAGCAGGATGGCCGCGGTGACCGAGGTCGGGATGCCCAGCGTCAGCAGCGGCACCAGCGTGCCGGTCACGGCCGCGTTGTTGGCGGCTTCCGGCCCGGCCACGCCCTCGATGGCGCCGACGGTGCCGAACTCCTCCTTGTGCTTGGACAGCTTGCGCTCGGTCGCGTAGCTGAGGAAGGTCGGGATCTCGGTGCCGCCGGCGGGGATCACGCCGAACGGGAAACCGAGCGCGGTGCCGCGCATCCACGCGGGGATCGAGCGCTTCCATTCCTGGCGCGTCATGTGCACGCGGCCCATGGTGTTCATCGTCAGGTTGCTGCGGCCTTCATAGAGCGCCACGTAGAGCGTCTCCCCCACCGCGAACAGGCCCACCGCGACCAGCACCGTCTCGATGCCGTCCATGAACTCGGGCACGCCCGCCGTGTAGCGGATCTGGCCGGTCAACTGGTCCTGGCCGATCACGCCCATCGCCAAGCCGATGAACAGCGCGGTGAGTCCGCGCAACGTGCTCTGGCCGAGCACCGCGCTGACGGTGGTGAAGGCCAGCAGCATCAGGCAGAAGTACTCCGGCGGACCGAGCCGCACGGCGAAGTCGGCCAGCACCGGCGCGAACAGCGTCACCAGCACGGTCGCGAACGTGCCGGCGAAGAACGAGCCGATCGCCGCCGTCGCCAGTGCCGCGCCGGCGCGGCCGTGGCGGGCCATCTTGAAGCCCTCGAGCGCGGTCACCATGGTGCCGGTCTCGCCCGGGGTGTTGAGCAGGATGGACGTGGTCGAGCCGCCGTACATCGCGCCGTAGTAGATGCCGGCGAAGAAGATCATCGACGCGGTCGGGTCGACCTGCGCGGTGATCGGCAGCAGCATCGCGACGGTCACGGCCGGGCCGAGGCCGGGCAGCACGCCGATCGCGGTCCCGAGCGCGCAGCCGACGAAGGCCCACATCAGGTTGACGCCCGAGGCGGCCGTGGCGAAACCGCCCATCAGGTGGGTCCAGAGGTCTTGCATGTCGGAACTCCGGTGAGGCTTACAGCCAGCCGCCGGCCGTGATGGCGGGCAGGTTGAGCGCGAGCAGCTTGTTGAACAGCCAGAACACCGGGGCCGCGATCAGCAGGCCGGTGACGGTGTCGATGACGATCTGGCGCACGCCGCCGTGGCCCTTGCCCTCGGCGCGGCGCAGGCCGCGCACGGCCAGCACGAAGCACAGGGTGCAGGCGAGGACGAAACCGATCGTCGTGATCAGCGACGCGTTGGCGATCACGGCGCCGACGACCCAGGCGGCGGACAGCCAGTCGGCCTTCGGCGCGCCGGACGGCGGCTCCATCGAGCGGAAGCCGCCGCTGCGCGACTCCCAGATCAGCCAGGCGCCACAGACCAGCAGCGCGACGGCGATGAACCAGGGCAGCGCATTCGGGCCGACGCCCGAATAGCCCGCGTCGGCCGGGATCGCGACGGCGCCGAAGGCCATCACGCCGCCGACGACCATCGCCGCAGCACCGACCAAGGTTTGATAGAACGGGCCGGGTGTGGCCTGCTCGGTGGAGTCAGTCATGGGGACCTCCCGGTCCAGAGTCAAGTCGATAGCGGCCGCGCCGTTTCTACCAAGCGGAGCCCGTGGAACTGGCTTCGCCAGGCCACCGGGCTCGCCCCCTTGAGGGGGCCGGCGAAGCCGGTAGGGGGTGGGTGGATCAGACCATGCCTGACTTGTGCATGATGGCGCGCAGCGAGGCGAACTCGTTGTCGACGAAGGTCTCGAAGTCCTTGCCGGTCAGCACGGCCGGCGTCCAGCCGTTCTTCTCGAGCGCTTCCGTCCAGGCCTTGGACTTCGTCGCCTTCACGACCAGGTCGATCAGCGTCTGACGCTGCGCCGGCGTGATGCCGGGCGCGCCGTACACGCCGCGCCAGTTGCCGATCTCGACGTTGTAGCCGAGCTCCTTCATCGTCGGAATGTCCAGGCCCTTGATGCGCTGCGGCGCCGTGATCGCGATCGGGCGCATCTTGCCGCTCTCGATGTAGGCCTGGAACTCGCTGTAGCCGCTGCCGCCGATGCTGACGTTGCCGCCCAGGATCGCGGCCACGGCCTCGCCGCCTCCACGGAAGGCGACGTAGTTGATCTTGGTCGCGTCGACGCCCACCTCGCGCGCGAGCATGGCCGCGGCGATGTGCTCCGTGGCGCCGCGCGAACCGCCGCCCCACTTCACCGAACCCGGATCCTTCTTCAGCGCCTCGACGACATCCTTCATCGTCTTGAACGGCGAGTTGGCCGGCAGCACGAAGACGTTGTACTCGCTCGTCAGGCGCGCGATCGGCGTGGCCTGCGTCAGCGTGACGGGCTGCTTGCTGGTGATCAGGCCGCCCAGCATCACGGCGCCCATCACCATCATGGCGTTCGGGTCGCCCTTGGCGGCGTTGACGAACTGCGCCAGGCCGATCGCGCCAGCGGCGCCGCCCTTGTTCTCGAAGGTCACCGCGCCCGCGGCGCCCGCGTCCTGCAGGGCCTTGCCCAGCGCGCGGCCGGTGATGTCCCAGCCGCCGCCCGGGTTGGCGGGCACCAGGATCTTCAGGGCCGCCGCAGCGGCCTGCGCGCTCAGCGGCAGCGCGCCGGTGGCGCCCAGCGCGGCGAAGGCGGCCGCGGACTTCAGGAATTGGTCTCGACGCATGCTCATGTCTCCTGTTGTAGATCTCGTCACCGGGGCAGAGCGCGCACCCGGTCGTCGTTGTAGGCGTGAATCCTGCACACGGCGGCTTTCATTCGGCTGTCGGGAAGCTCAGGGTTGACCCTGAGCGGCTGCCGATCAGTGCGTGGCGGACACTGCCGGGCATGAGGCTGTTTTTCGTCGAGGACAACGCCGCGCTGCAGACCACGGTGGCGCGGTCGTTCGAACGCCGCGGCATCCAGGTGCACGTGTTCGCCGAGGGCCGCGTGGCGCTCGAACGCTGGCGCGCGCTGCCGCCGGACGTCGTGCTGCTGGACCTGTCGCTGCCCGACATCGACGGACTGGAGCTGCTGTCGGCCGCGCGTGCCGAACAGCTCACGACGCCGGTGATCATCCTGACCGCGCGCGGCACGGTGGGCGACCGCATCCTGGGATTGAACATCGGCGCCGACGACTACCTGCCCAAGCCCTTCGACCTCGACGAACTCGAGGCCCGCGTGCGCGCCCTCGCCCGTCGCAGCCGCGGCGCGGCGGGATCGACGGGCGGCGCCGCGGGGCACGAGGACGAGTCCTTCCACGGCCTGCGCGTGGATGCCGACAGCGGCGCGATCTACCACCTCGGGCTACCGCTGGACCTGCCCCCGCGCGAGGCCGCGCTGCTGCGCGCCCTGCTGGCGCGCCCGGGCCAGGCGGTGGCGAAGGAGCGGCTGACGGAGATCGTCTTCGCCGACGACCTCGACGTGCAACCGGACGCGGTCGAAGTCGTCGCCTACCGGCTGCGCAAGCGGCTGCCCGCGGACGGCGCGCGGCTGGTGACGCTGCGCGGCCTGGGCTACCTGCTCAAGGCGCCGGACTGAGTGGACGAAGTGATCCAAGGGCCGGACCGCGCGACGCCCGCAGGGACGCAATCGCAGACGCAGTCCTCGCCGCGGCCGCGCCGGCGCTGGCTCTCCTCGATGCGCAGCCGCCTGCTGGTGGGCATCCTGGTGCCCGTCGGCCTGCTGATCGCCGCGAACGCGCACCGGCTCTACGAAGACGCGCTCAAGGCCATCGACACGGCCTACGACCGCACGCTGCTCGCGTCCGCGAAGACCATCGGCGAACAGCTCGACGTGCACGGCACGCGCGAGGATCCGCAACTCGTCTCCGAGGTCCCCTACGCGGCGCTTGAGGCCTTCGAAGCGGACAACCGCAGCCGCATGTTCTATCGCGTCACCGGCTTCCAGGGCGAATGGGTGTCGGGCTTCGACGACCTGCCCGCGTGGCACGGCAAGCTGCCCGACCGCGGCGCCTATGCGGCGCTGGTCGATTTCTACGACGATGTCTACCAGGGCGAGGAAGTGCGCGTCGCGGTGCTGAAGCAGCCCGTCTCGGGCGAGGCGGGCCTGGGCGTGGCGACGATCCAGGTCGCGGAGACGCTGGAGATCCGGCGCACGCTGGCGCGCCAGGTGCTGATCTCCACGCTGTGGCGGCAGGCGGCGCTGCTGGCGGTGATCGCCATCGTCGTCTGGGGGGTGGTGCTCTTCGCGACCTGGCCGGTGCGTGAGTTGAGCCGCTCCATCGGGGAGCGCGCGGACGACGACCTCAGTCCCGTGCCCATGCCGGGCGTGCCCGCGGAACTCGCACCGCTGGTGATCGCGATCAACGAGGCCTGGCATCGGCAGGCCGGCCTGTTCGCCCACCAGCAGCGCTTCGTGCGCGACACCTCGCATCAGCTGCGCACGCCGCTGGCGGTGCTCAAGGCGCAGGTGCAATCGGCACGGCGCGGCGACCTGCCGCTGGCGCAGGCGATCGACGAGATCGGCGCCACCGTCGACGGCGCCACCGCGCTCGCCAACCAGATGCTGGCACTGGCCAAGGTCGAGCAGTTGCGGCAGCAGGGCGATCCGCCGCGGCTGGACCTGGCGGAGGCGGTGCGCGAGGTGGCGCTCGACCTCGCGCCGTTGATCGCCGACGCGGAACTCGATTTCGAGCTCTTCACCGAACCCGCGCCGGTGCGCGGCCATGCGTGGGCGCTGCGGGAACTCGTGCGCAACCTGCTGCACAACGCCCTGCGGCACTGCCCGCGCGGCGGACGGCTGGAACTGCGGGTGACGAAGGTCGCGGGCCTGGACGGCGGCGTCGAACTGCGCATCGCCGACAGCGGCCCCGGCATCGCGACGGCGCTGCGGCCCAAGCTCGGACAACCGTTCGCGACCGGTGCCGGCGGCGGCTCGGGCCTCGGGCTTGCCATCTGCCGCGAGATCGTCGGCTCGCTCGGCGGCACGCTGGCGCTGGACAACCGCGAACGGGACGGGGTCATCGCCGGCCTGGACGCCGTGGTCCGGTTGCCGGCGGCACCATCGCCCGAAACGACCTCGTCATGACTCGCCGCAACTCGCCATAGGACAATCGACGCTGATGTCTTCCTCCGCCCGCTCCTCTTCCGCCGGCACCGCAGCCCCTTCCGGCCCCGCCGGCGTGCGCCTCGACAAATGGCTCTGGGCCGCGCGCTTCTTCAAGACCCGCTCGATCGCGGTCGACGAGATCGGCAAGGGCCGCGTGACCGTCAACGGGCAGGCGGTGAAGGCTTCGCGCGAGGTGCGCGTCGGCGACCTCGTGAAGCTGCGCCAGGGTCAGGTCGATCGCGAGGTGAAGGTGGCCGGGCTCAGCCACGTGCGCGGCCCGGCGCCGGTGGCACAGGCGCTGTACGAGGAGACGCCCGACAGCATCGCCGCGCGCGAGCGCGCCGCCGAGGCCCGTCGCCTCGCGCCTGAACCGGCCGAAGCCATCGAGCAGGGCCGCCCCACCAAGCAGGACCGGCGCCGCCTCGCGGACTGGAACCGCTGGTCCGCCAGCCTGGACTGACGCCGCGTTCCGCCGATCCCATGCGGCCTGCGCCGCCCGGTGGGGCACCGGCGCGGCCGACCGGCCCGCCGTGGCGTGATCAGCGGGGGCGACATGATCGGTGTCCAGGGGCAGCAGGCCTATCGCGGCCTTTCGTCGTCGGATGAGGACGACATCGACGACGCCGGCAGCGCCGCCGGGGACAGGACTCCGGCAGCGCAGCGGATGCCCGACCCCGGTCCTCACGACACGCCCCCTCCCGACATCCGCACAGGAGGTCGCGGCTTCGTCCCCGCGAGCTGCCGGTCCAGGATCCTGGACCTCGCGAGCCGGCCCGACCCCGTGTCGCGCTTCAACGCGATCCGTCTCGGCGACACGACGATGTCGCCCGGCAACCCCGAGGTGCTGAGGGCCATCGTCGCGCTCGCGGTGTCCATCGGCGGCGCCGCCGCGTTCGGCTTCGGACTGGGCCGGGGGATGGGCGGCGCGCTGGCCGAGCTCGGCGTCCGCCGCCTCTTCGACACGGAGCAGCCGCTGGGCATCGGCGAGGACCGCAACTACGTCGACCAGGACACCGATCACAACCTGGCGCAGATCGCCGCGATCGCCACCGGCCGATGGCTGGGCGCCACGATCTGCGGCGGCCTCTGCGCGACGCTGGCCAGCGTCGTCGCGCCGAGGATCGCGGCGTTGACCAGCCGGCAACTGGTGGCCATCCCGCCCGAGGAACTCATCCCCGACCGTGTGGCCGGGTTGCGGGATGAGACTGGCACGCCGTATGGGATGGCCGGCGTGGTCCGGCTCCGCCGGGAGCTTGAGCACGCCCAGAGGGAGACCGGCCACATCGACGGGACCACGCACGTGCGCAGCGGTGCCGCGGCCTTCGGCGTGCTGAACGCCGTGAGGGGCACCGCGCTCGGGATGTCACCGATCGGCGTCCTGCCGGACATCGGCATCTCCGCCGCGGTGTCCTTGACGGCCGGCGCCTCCACCGGCCTGGCCGCCGGCACGCTCATGGCCGGAAAACGCCATCGGGTTCCGGACGCGGCCCACGCCGGCGACGGTCCGGCGCCCCTCGTGCGGGTGCCCCTGTTCGAGGTGAAGAAGACCGCGCCGCTGCCGCCCCGCTTCACCGGGACCGGCAGGCGGAACGGCCTGGGCAACGTCTGCCGGGGCGCCGCGGACCGCATCCGGCTGTTCGTCGCGTCGACCTGGCTGCTGGGCCTGCTGGGCCTGCTGGTCAACCTGGCGGGTGCCGGCACCCGCCGCGAGCCCCTGAACTGGGTCCATCGCGCGGGCAAGGCGATCGAACTGGGCGTGGGCGTCGGCGCGGCGGTCGGTCCCTACTTCCGCGGACTGCCGGCCGTCAACGCACGCGATCGCGCCCGGCTGGAGCGCCAGCAGGCGCCCCTCGAGCGCCGGCCTGACCGGCCCTCCCCCATCGAAACGCTCGCACTTCGCCAGCTCCGTTAGCAGGCCTGGGGTTTGCCCGTTCCCGGATGCGAAAATCACCCTCTTGAAGTTCCGGCCATGGGCCTCAGATGCGGCGGGTCGCCCGACGCAAGCTGGCTCGTCCAGAGGCCGGCCGCGCTCCCCCAGAGGAGCCCGGGCATCCGCATTTGGGCATTCCAACCATGACGACCGACCATCAACAACCTGATCCGACGCTGGACGAACTGACCCAGCAAGCCGCCGCCGCGGCCGCTGCCGCCGTTCCCGAGACCCTCGAAGCCCGGCTGGCCGACACCGAGCGCCGCCTGGCCGAGATGTCCGACGCCTATCTGCGCGCCAAGGCCGAAGTCGAGAACACCCGCCGCCGCGGCGAGGAGGACACGACCAAGGCCCGCAAGTTCGCCGTCGAGGGCTTCGCCGAGGCGATGCTCCCGGTGATGGACAGCCTGTCCGCCGCCATCGCCCTGCCCGACGCCAGCGTCGAGCAGGTCCTCCAGGGCGTGCACGCCACGCTGCGCCAGCTGCAGGCGGCGCTGGAGCGCAACAAGGTGGTGGAGATCAATCCCGCCGCCGGCACGAAGT
This sequence comes from Roseateles sp. GW821-FHT09G03, assembly GCF_059416045.1. NCBI lineage: Bacteria > Pseudomonadati > Pseudomonadota > Betaproteobacteria > Burkholderiales > Sphaerotilaceae > Roseateles > Roseateles sp. GW821-FHT09G03. Next base: position 248,481 of record NZ_JBWKOK010000008.1, on the reverse strand, counting down.
TCGACCCGCACCAGCACCAGGCGATCTCGGTGGTGCCGGCCGAGCAGGACCCCAACACGGTCGTGGCCGTGCTGCAGAAGGGTTTCCTGATCGCCGACCGCGTGCTGCGTCCGGCGCTGGTCACCGTGACCGCGCCGAAATAACCCTCCAAAAGAACAACCGGGCCCTTGAACCCGGACAAGTTATCCACAGATCAGAAGCATCCCGGAACGTTGTTTCAGCCGCTCATCCGATGAGCCGCCAAGGAGGCGCTTGAAGCGCCCCCCGCTGACCGTTCCGCCAGTTTTCAAATTCAGGAGCACCACATGGCTAAGAAGAAGATCATCGGCATCGACCTGGGCACGACCAACTCGTGCGTCGCGGTCATGGAAGGCAACACCACCCGCGTCATCGAGAACGCGGAAGGTGCCCGCACCACCCCGTCCATCATTGCGTACCAGGAAGACGGCGAAGTGCTGGTCGGCGCCTCGGCCAAGCGCCAGGCCGTCACCAACCCCCGGAACACGCTGTACGCGGTGAAGCGCCTGATCGGCCGCAAGTTCCAGGAGAAGGAAGTCCAGAAGGACATCGACCTGATGCCGTACACCATCGCCGCCGCCGACAACGGCGACGCGTGGGTGGAAGTGCGCGGCAAGAAGCTGGCGCCCCCGCAGGTCTCCGCGGAAGTCCTGCGCAAGATGAAGAAGACGGCCGAGGACTACCTCGGCGAGGAAGTGACCGAGGCCGTCATCACGGTGCCGGCTTACTTCAACGACGCGCAGCGCCAGGCGACCAAGGACGCCGGCCGCATCGCGGGCCTGGACGTCAAGCGCATCATCAACGAGCCCACCGCCGCGGCCCTGGCCTTCGGCCTGGACAAGCACGGCGCGGGTGACCGCAAGATCGCGGTCTTCGACCTGGGCGGCGGCACCTTCGACATCTCGATCATCGAGATCGCGGACGTGGACGGCGAGAAGCAGTTCGAAGTGCTGTCGACCAACGGCGACACCTTCCTCGGCGGCGAGGACTTCGACCAGCGCATCATCGACTACATCATCGCCGAGTTCAAAAAGGAACAGGGCGTCGACCTGACCAAGGACGTGCTGGCCCTGCAGCGCCTGAAGGAAGCCGCCGAGAAGGCCAAGATCGAGCTGTCGAACTCGTCGCAGACCGACGTGAACCTGCCGTACATCACGGCCGACGCCACCGGTCCGAAGCACCTGAACATCAAGCTGACCCGCGCCAAGCTGGAGTCGCTGGTGGACGAGCTGATCGAGCGCACGATGGCCCCCTGCCGCACGGCGATCAAGGACGCCGGCGTGTCGGTCGGCGAGATCGACGACGTCATCCTGGTCGGCGGCATGTCGCGCATGCCCAAGGTGCAGGAGAAGGTCAAGGAGTTCTTCGGCAAGGACCCGCGCAAGGACGTGAACCCCGATGAGGCCGTGGCCGTCGGCGCCGCGATCCAGGGCCAGGTCCTGGGCGGCGAACGCACCGACGTGCTGCTGCTGGACGTCACCCCGCTGAGCCTGGGCATCGAGACCCTGGGCGGCGTGATGACGAAGATGATCAAGAAGAACACGACCATCCCGACCAAGTTCAGCCAGACCTTCTCGACCGCCGAGGACAGCCAGCCCGCCGTGACCATCAAGGTCTACCAGGGCGAGCGCGAACTGGCGCAGGCCAACAAGAGCCTGGGCGAGTTCAACCTCGAAGGCATCCCGCCGGCGCCGCGCGGCCTGCCGCAGATCGAGGTGAGCTTCGACATCGACGCCAACGGCATCCTGCACGTCGGCGCCAAGGACAAGGGCACCGGCAAGGAAAACAAGATCACCATCAAGGCGAACTCCGGCCTGTCCGAGGGCGAGATCGAGAAGATGGTCAAGGACGCCGAAGCCAACGCCGCCGAGGACAAGAAGAAGGTCGAACTGGTGCAGGCGAAGAACCAGGCCGACGGCCTGGTGCATTCGGTGCAGAAGTCGCTGACCGAGCACGGCGACAAGCTGGACGCCGGCGAGAAGGAAAAGATCGAAGCCTCGATCAAGGACCTGGAAGAAGCCATCAAGGGCGAGGACAAGGCCGACATCGACGCCAAGACCGAAGCGCTGATGACCGCCAGCCAGAAGCTGGGCGAGAAGGTCTACGCCGAGGCGCAGGCGGCCCAGGCGGCAGCAGGTGCTGGCGCGGCCGGTGCCGCGGGCGCGGCGGGTGCCGAGCACGCGGAAGCTGCTGGCGCACAGGCCTCGGCCAAGCCGGCCGACGACAACGTCGTGGACGCCGAGTTCAAGGAAGTCAAGGACTCGAAGTAAGTGCCGCGCATGCCGACTTCCAGTCGGCATCGCGAACGGCTCATGCTGTCGATTGACAGCCGCCGCGCGGGGCCGCCAGCCTCGCGCGGCGTTTTGGTTTGAGGCCCGCAGGAAGATCCATGGCAAAGCGTGACTATTACGAAGTCCTGGGCGTCGCGAAGAACGCCAGCGAAGAGGACATCAAGAAGGCGTATCGCAAGCTCGCGATGAAGTACCACCCTGACCGCAATCAGGGCGACGGTGCCAAGGAAGCCGAGGACAAGTTCAAGGAGACCAAGGAAGCCTACGAGATGCTCTCGGACGGGCAGAAGCGGGCTGCCTACGACCAGTACGGCCATGCGGGCGTGGACCCGAACCAGGGCTTCCGCGGTGCGCAGGGCGGGGAAGGTTTCGGCGGCTTCGCGGAGGCCTTCGGCGACATCTTCGGCGACCTCTTCGGCCAGCAGGGCGGCGGCGGTGGCCGGCGCCAGGGCGGCGGCCAGCAGGTCTACCGCGGCAGCGACCTGAGCTACGCGATGGAGATCACGCTGGAGGAAGCCGCGCGCGGCAAGGAGACGCAGATCCGCATCCCGTCGTGGGAAGGCTGCGAGACCTGCCACGGCAGCGGGGCAAAACCCGGCACCAGCGCCAAGACCTGCGGCTCCTGCGGCGGCAGCGGCACGGTGCACATGCGCCAGGGCTTCTTCAGCATCCAGCAGACCTGCCCGCACTGCCACGGCACCGGCAAGATCATTCCGGAGCCCTGCACCACCTGCAACGGCGCCGGCAAGATCAAGAAGACCAAGACGCTGGAAGTCAAGATCCCGGCCGGCATCAACGAAGGCATGCGCATCCGCTCGGCCGGCAACGGCGAGCCGGGGGTGAACGGCGGACCGTCGGGCGATCTCTACATCGAGATCCGCATCAAGCAGCACGACATCTTCGAGCGCGACGGCGACGACCTGCACTGCACGATGCCGGTGTCGATCACGACGTCGGCGCTGGGCGGCACGATCGAAGTGCCGACGCTGGGCGGCAAGGCCGAGATCGAACTGCCCGAAGGCACGCAGCACGGCAAGACCTTCCGCCTGCGCGGCAAGGGCATCAAGGGCGTGCGCTCCAGCTATCCGGGCGACCTGTACTGCCACATCAGCATCGAGACACCGGTCAAGCTGACCGAGCATCAGCGCAAGTTGCTGAAGGAGCTCGACAAGAGCCTGAAGGACGGCGGCGAGCGCCACTCGCCGAACGCGAAGAGCTGGACCGACCGGGTCAAGGATCTCTTCAAGTAAATCGCCAACAGCGACACCCAAACCCCCGTCGCGATTCACGAATCAGGCCGGTCCACCCACGCAAACCCTGGGGGTCGGCCACAGTCGCCGGGCGGACAATCGGTCCGTGGTTGACGACATTCGCACAATTCGTTGGGGTGCTGCCGGCCCGCTCTCTTCGGAGGCGGGCTTTTTCACATGCGCGCGCGGTCTTGCGAGGCTTCGGCCATGACGCTCGCCAGCACGCTCGGCAAGACGCAGGCGCTGGTCATCGACAGCAACGCGAACTCGCGCAGCCTGATGACGGCGCAGTTGCGCGAGCTCGGTGTCGGCCACGTGCGGCAGGCCACGCGGGTGCGCGACGCCCGCGTGATCCTGGAGACGCAGCCCTACGACATCGTCCTGTGCGACTACTACTTCGACGGCTCCGAGCTGTCGGGGCAGGATCTGCTGGACGAACTGCGGCGCGAGCAGTTGCTGCCCTACTCCACCGTCTTCGTCATGGTCACCGGCGAGGCCTCGTACGCGAAGGTCGCCGAAGCCGCCGAGGCGGCGCTGGACGCCTACCTCGTCAAGCCCTACACCAGCGCGGCGCTGGCCGACCGGCTGGCCAACGCGCGGCATCGCAAGCTGGAACTGAAGGGCATCTTCGACGCGATCGACGCGCGGGACTTCGACCGCGCCGCGGACCTCTGCCTGGAGCGCTTCCAGCGCAAGGCGACCTACTGGCTGTACGCCGCCCGCATCGGCGCCGAGCTGCTGCTGCGCCTCGAGCGCCACACCGAGGCGCGAGAACTCTATGAAGCCATCATCGCCGCGCGCACCGTGCCCTGGGCGCGGCTGGGCGTGGCGCGGACCGAGGTCGCGAGCGGCAACCTGAGCGCCGCGCGCCGCACGCTGGAGACGCTGATCGGCGACATGCCCGACCAGGCCGACAGCTACGACCTGATGGGCCGCGTGCAGATGGAACAAGGCGAGATCGAGGCCGCGCTCGCGACCTACCGCACCGCCGCGACGCTGACGCCGGGCTGCCTGCTGCGCCAGCAGCATTGCGGCACGCTGGCCTTCTACGCGGGGCAGCGCGATGAGGCGCTCAAGATGCTCGAACGCAGCGTGGCGCAGGGCTTGCGCTCCAAGCTGTTCGATGCACACAGTCTGGCGCTGATTGCGCTGATGCGTTTCGACGCCAAGGACAGCAAGGGCCTCAAATACGCGATGGATGCGCTGGCGCAGGCCATGGAGCGCGCCCCGCGCGATCAGCGCCTGCAAGGTTTCGACGTGCTGATGCAGGGCCTGCGGCTGCTGATGGAACGCAAGCTGGCGGACGCGCTGCTGCTCGCCCGCAGGTTCGCGCGACGCGTCGCCGACGAGGACTTCGACCTCGAGGCCGCCAGCCTGCTGGTCGCGCTGTGGGTGCGCATGGCGCGGCAGGACATCGAGCTCAGCGAAATGGAGACGCTGATGAACCAGCTCGGCCTGCGCTTCTGCAGCTCGAAGTCGGCGACCGAGGTGATGATCAGCATGGCCGAAGGGCATGAACCCAGTGCGCAACTGCTGCGCGACGCGAATGCGCGGGTGTTCGCGATCTCCGAGGCGGCGATGCGCCATGCCATGCGCGGCGACGCGCAGACCGGGGTGCAGTTGCTGGTCGACCAGGGGGCGCTGACGCTGAACGCCAAGCTGATCGACATGGCGGCGCTGGTGCTCAAGCGTTACCGGGAACGGATGACCGACCCGGCGGCGCTGGAGCCGCGGATCGAGGATTTGCAGCGCCGCTACGTGCAGGCCAGCGGCCAGGGGCTGAAGGCCGCCCGAGGGGGCGGCATGGCCTTGAGAGGATGAAAGGGGCCTCCGGGGCTAAGCTGCGGCGAAGCTCAGGAATGCGCCAAGGGGGCTTCAGGGGAGCTTCAGGTACGACAACTACAAGGGCCGGTTTCTTTTTGCCGGCCTGACACAACACGATGCCGTTTTCCGATTCTTCGACCTCGCAGACCCGCGAGGCCGGCACCGCGCGCGCTCGTTCGCCGCTGGTCTTGACGTGGCTGACCGCACTGTGGGTAGGTGTGCTCGGCAACTGGCCGCTGTGGCAGCGGATGTGGGCCATGCCGGACTACGCCGGTGCGTCAGGCAAGCTGTTCATCATCGTCTTCGCCGGCATCGTGATCATGGTGCTGGCCGCGGCCTTCAGCCTGCTGGCCTGGCGCATCGCGGTGAAGCCGCTGCTGACGCTGATGCTGCTGATGACGGCGCCGCTGGCCTACTTCATCGGCAGCTACGGCGTGATCATCGACAGCACGATGATCACCAACGCGCTGCAGACGGACGTGCGCGAGACGCGCGACCTGATCGGCTGGGGATTGGCGGCCCATGTGGTGGTGATCGCGCTGATCCCATTGATCTGGATCTGGCGGCAACGTCTGACCGACAAGCGATGGTTCAAGCGGCTGGGATGGAACCTCGCCAGCGTGGCGCTGGCGCTGGCCTTGGGCGTCGGGCTCGCGGCGACACGCACGGCGGATCTCGCCTCCACGCTGCGCAACAACAAGGCATTGACCAAGATGGTCAGCCCGATCAACGCGATCTGGGCGAGCGCTGCGCTGGCGGCTCAGAAGCAGAAGAAGCCCAGAGGCCCGCTCGAGGTCGTCGCCGCCGATGCGAAGCTCACACCGCGCGCCGCGGGCGCCCGGCCGCCCCTGGTGCTGCTGGTGGTCGGCGAAACGGCGCGCTCCGAGAACTTCCAGCTCAACGGTTATGACAAGCCGACCAATCCGGAGCTGTCGACGAAGCCGGTGCTGAGCTACCGCGAGGTCGCCTCCTGCGGCACGTCGACGGCGGCGTCGCTGCCGTGCATGTTCTCGCAGCTCGGCCGCGAGGTGTACGTCGATCACCCCGGCAACCAGCAGACGCTGATGGATGTGCTGCAGCGCGCCGGCCTGGCGGTGCTGTGGCTGGATAACCAGTCAGGTTGCAAAGGCATCTGCGACCGTGTGCCCAACGCGCAGGCCATCAATCCCGCCCGGCCGGACCATCCGATTCCCGCGGGCCTGTGCCGCGCGGACGGCGAGTGCCTCGACGAAGTGATGCTGCACGACCTCGACGCGCGCATCGCCGCGCTGGATCCGCAGCGCGTCGCGCGTGGCGTGGTGCTGGTGCTGCACCAGATGGGCAGCCATGGTCCTGCCTACTACCTGCGCACGCCCGACGATCGCAAGCCCTTCCAGCCGGAGTGCCGCAGCAACGCGCTGCAGCAGTGCGAACTGGACCAGGTCCGCAATGCCTACGACAACACGATCGCCTACACCGATCACGTGCTGGCGAAGGCGATCGACTGGCTGGGCACGCAGGAGCAGCGTTTCGATCCGAGCTTGCTCTACGTGTCGGACCACGGCGAATCGCTGGGCGAGAACAACCTGTTCCTGCACGGCATGCCCTACGCGCTGGCGCCCAAGCAGCAGAAGCACGTGCCGCTGATCCTGTGGCTGCCGGAGCAGACGCGGCAATCGCAGAAGCTCGACAGCACGTGCCTGACGCAGCGTCGCGATACGCCGATGTCGCACGACGGGCTGTATCACACGGTGCTGAGCCTCAGCGGCGTGGAGACCTCGGTCTATCGCAAGGACTGGGATTGGGTGGGCGCCTGCCGGCGTGGATGATCACACCAGAGGCTTGGTCCGAGCCAACGCCGGCAGCGGCTCATCGCAACGCCGGAGCAGCTGTCGAACCTGACTCAGTTGGTCATGCATGACCGCAGGCCTCACGTCCTCCTCCAAATCGTAGTCCGCCAACTGGCGTCGATCACGTTGCACCTCCAGTTGGATGCCGTTGGTCCGCGAACGCCCACCCAGGACTTCGCCACATTTCCAGGACGGATTCTTCAGGCGATTGATCAGTTCCTGATGCGATCCACCTGGAGCTCCTTCGTTGCTACCGAGTTCCGGGAGAGACTGCTCCCAGGCACGGCAACGATGAAAGGCCGCGTAATACGCGCGGCTGATGGCGTCACGCGTCGCCACCTCCGATCCATCGCGGCTCAAGGCCTGCGCGAAGACAAACAACTCACTGCTACCAATGGCCATCTGCGCCTCCGAATCGGCTCAAGCCGCAGGTTCGTCGATGAAAGACAAGATGAAGCCGGACTGGAGCATGTCGATGTAAGAAAGTTCGCCCCAGAATGCCATGGTCCACGCCTGAGCTTCGTCGTGGGTGACCTGGATCGGCATCTCGTACTGGATGCTGACGACCTTGTCGTGATCGAAACGCGTCAACACGGCAGAGCCGCCTCGACGAAGACCATGCCGCCCCATGAAGTGCGCAGCCAGATGCAACAGGTGCCTGATATGCGTCACCGAGACGCGCCTCCGCGCCAGTTGATCAAAGGCGTCGCCAAGCGTTTCCCAACAGCAGCGTCGGCAGCGCGCGTCCGTCGCGCCTTGCAGATGCGGAGGACCAAAGATCAGCGACGGTCCTTTCAGGAGCTCGATCACGGCGTCCCCCTCGGACAGCTCCGCCGGAGTCGGGACCGGACGCACCATGATCGTGACCAGTCCGTCTGGCGTGCTGAACGGATTCACGTAGTTGATCTGCACTGTCATCACACTTCCTGCATTGCGAGTCCTCGACTCAATGGCAACCAGTCTCTGCGTGATGCGCTCGAAAGACATTCCCTCCGAAGGGCGTTTCATCGGGGGGCATTGATCTCGGTAGGTCACTCCCCCTGCGCATACTGAGGAAGGTCATTGCCAGATCGCCTGGCGACGGATCGGCCGACGCGGGGCCAGGTCTTGCCGCCGTTCAGAACAAGGACTGCTGCCCCACCACCTTGGACGGCGGGCGGAACTCGCTGAAGTCGAACTGGTGCCGCTCGCGTCCCAGGCCCAATCGCTTCGAGGCCTTTCGCAACCGCTGCTGCAGCAGCTCGGCCCAGATCCCTTCGCCGGTGAAGCGCGTGCCGAAGCGCGGATCGTTGTCCTTGCCGCCGCGCATGTCGTGCAGCCGCGCCATGATGCGCGCCGCCTTGTCCGGCTGATGCAGCCGCAGCCAGTCGTGGAACAGCGGCGCCACCTCCCACGGCAGCCGCAGCGGGATGCTGAACGCTTTTGTCGCACCGGCTTCCGCGGCGGCTTCGAGGATGCGCTCCAGCTCCGGCTCGTTGAGGAACGGGATCACGGGCGACACGCTCACGCCCACCGGCACGCCCGCCTCCGCCAGCGTCTTGATGGTCTGCAGCCGCCGCTGCGGCGAGGCCGCGCGCGGCTCCAGGATGCGCGACAGCGCCGGGTCCAGCGAGGTCACCGACAGGTAGACCGACACCTGCCGCTTGAGCGCCATCGGCACGATCAGGTCCAGGTCGCGCTCGATGCCGCTGGACTTCGTCACCACCGAGAACGGATGCCGCGCCTCGGTCAGCACTTCCACGACGGCGCGCGTGATCCCGAGCTTGCGCTCGATCGGCTGGTAGGCGTCGGTCGCCGTGCCCAGCACCAGCGGCGCGGGCCTGTACGCGGGCGACGCCAGCGTCTCCCGCAGCCGCTCGGCGGCATTGACCTTCGCGATGATCTTGGTCTCGAAGTCCAGGCCCGGCGACAGGTTCAGGTAGCTGTGCGTCGGCCGCGCGAAGCAGTAGATGCAGCCGTGCTCGCAACCCCGGTAGGGGTTGATCGACAGGTCGAAGCCGATGTCCGGCGACTGGTTGCCGCTGACGATCTTCTTCGCATGCTCCTCGATGATCTGGGTCTTGGGCGCGACGTGCTCCTCGAGCGCCTCCTGGTCCAGCGTGCCCCAGCCATCGTCGTACTGCTCGCGCCCGCGCGATTCGAAGCGGTGAGGCATCGCCCAGGCGCTGCCCCGGCCCTTCAGTGCGTCGGCCTGGATGTACAGCGGCGGCGATGCGATCTTGGTGTCTTGCGGCATACTGTCAATTTATACAGTATTGCCGACGAATGCCAGTGCCCATCGGCATCCACCGGCATTCATGCAAGTTCGCGCCTCGATCCTCCTGCCGATTTCTCCTGCTTCACGGCGCCCCCCGCATCGCCTCCTCCAGGCGCCTCTTCCAGACACCTCCTCGAGGCACCTCCTCAAATGCGGCTGACGCCCGGTGATGACCAGCACAGCACCCAGCAGCGCCGCCACCGCGCCCAGCGCGTAGACCGCCGCGAAACCGAAACGCCCGGCGACCAACCCCGCAACCGGACCGGCCAGGCCGTAGGCGATGTCGAGGAAGGCCGCGAACGCGCCGATTGCGCTGCCGCGGCTGGCGGGCGGCACACGCTTGAGCGCCTCGACACCGAGCGCCGGATAGATCAGCGCGCAGCCCAGGCCGCTCACGAAGGCGCCGGCCAGCGCGACCGCTTCGTGCGGCGCGCCCCAGACCAGGCCTTGCCCGATCGCCTCGACGACCAGCGACCACAGCGCCACACGCCGGCCACCGATCTGGTCGGGCAGATGCCCGAGCAGCAGCCGCACGGCGATGAACCCGACGCCGAAGCAGGTCATCACGACGCCGGCCTGCGACCACCCGCGCGCCGCGAAGTACAGCGACGCGAAGGCGGTCAGGCCCGCCAGCCCGACGCCCTGCAGCGTCAACGCGGCACCTTGGCGCCAGATCTGCCCCACCACGCGCCGGAACGGCAGGCGCAGGCCGCCGGCCATGCGCCAGGCCGGCGTCGCCAGCGCGATCGCCCAGGCGGCCAGCGGTGCAGCGATGCACGCGACCATGACGGCGGTCAGGCCGTGGGAGCGATACAGCCACATCCCCACCGGCGCGCCGATGGAGAGCGCGCCGAACATCGCGATGCCGGTCCACGACATCGACAGGCCCGCGCGCTGCGGTCCCACCGACGCGATGGACCACGACACGCAGCCAGTGACGAACTGGCTTTCGCCGAAGCCGGCCACCAGCCGGCCCGCGACCACGACGGCCAGCACCGCGGCCGGCGACATCACGGACGCCCCATGCGACCACCCCAGCGCCGCGGCCAGGTACAGCAGCCCCGCTGCGGCACAGCCGAGCGCGCCTTGCATCGCCGGGCGTCGTCCGCCCTGTCCGTCGACGAGGCGACCCGCGTAGCCGCGCGTGATCACCGTGGCGAGGAACTGCAGCCCGATGACGAGACCGACGGTCAAGGTATCGAAACCGAGTTGCTCATGGATGAACAGCGGCAGCACCGGCAGCGGCAGGCCGACGGCGAGGTAACCGCAGAACAGCGCCGCGATGACGCCGGGCGCGGGACGGGCCCGCGTCGGGGTGGAGTCGGGGGCGCTCATGCCGCCGTCTTGAACAGGTCGACGCGATGCCCGCTGGCATCGAGGAGGAAATCGCGCGAGGCAGCCGCTTCGTCGGCGAGCTTCGACAGATCGACGTCGACCAGCCGGCCGCCGCGCTTGCGGAAGCGCCCGCCGACCACGACGGTGTCGACGTCGGCGCGCTCCACCGCCTGCACGATCGTAGCGATCGCGTTCGTCACCGGGAACACGGCCGCGCCCTGCGTGCGGACCATGATCAGGTCGGCCGCCTTGCCGGGCGTCAGCGTGCCGACGCGGTCCTCGAGTCCCGCCGCCCTCGCCCCGTTGACCGTGGCGGCGCGCAGCACGTCCTCGACGCCGATCGGCGCGGGCACATCGGCCTCGCCGCGGAAACGGCGATAACGCATTGCCGCGCGCTGCTGGTGGAACAGCGCATGCATCTCACCGAAGAGGTCGCTGCCGAAGGCGGTGTCCAGATCGATGCCCAGCGCTGGCTTCAGGCCGTGATCGACGGCCACCTGGTAGGCGAAGGTCTCATCGTCGAAGCCGAACAGCGCGTCCGAGCGCGGATTCACCGTGATGTTCACGCCAGCGTCCGCGAACAGCTTCCACGTCGCCGCCGGCACGCGCGTGCAATGGTTGAAGAGGTTGTGCGGGCCGAGCACGCCGGGGGTCGCGAATTCGGGGCCGAGCTGCGCGAGGTCGCCGATGAACTCCGTCAGGATGCGCATGTCCAGGCCGCGCGCGACCTCCCACCAGTCCAGCTTCAACTGGCCGAACAGGCCGACCTTCACGCGGCTGTCGGCTCCGTTCCAGCGCGCGGCCAGACGGGCCAGATCGCCTGGCAGGTGCGCCGAGGACGCGCCCTGGTCCATCGCCGGGCCCACCATGTGCAACGCGCGGATGCCCGAAGCGCTCAGCGCGTCCAGCGCCGCGTCGGTGTGCTCGGGGCTGCGCGAGCTGTGGCACGCATCGACGATCGTCGTGATGCCGGCGTCCAGCGAGGCGGCGGCCGTCAGCATCGTGCTCGTGTACATGTCCTGTGGACGGAAATGCGCGCCGAGCTTGCTCGCGACCACGTCGATGTAGGCGAAGAGATCGTCGACATCGGGCATCAGCCGGCGCATCACGCCGAGCCAGGCGTGGTGGTGGGCGTCGATCAGCCCGGGCATGACGATGCAGCCGGCGGCATCGACGAGCTCGGCGTCGCCGGCCGGCAGGTCCGCGCCGACGGCGGCGATGCGGCCGTCGCGCACCAGCACGTCACCGACGGCCAGGTTGGGCAGTGCGGGATCCATCGTGATGACGGTGCCGGCCTTGAAGAGGATGTCGCGATCGGTCATGGGGAACTCCGTTGGGGAAGCGTTGAGGACGTCGGGGATGGCCTCTGGATCGAGGCAACGGAGCGCATGATGCGGAGCGGAGGATCTTTGATAAAGGTAGAGTCACTCAAATGATCTTTGCTGAAATTCAAAGATGAACTCACCGACGATGAGCTCGACGATGAAGCGCTCGACGAAGCGCTCGACGGCGAAACCCTCGCCAAAGGCGGGCGACGACGGTTCAACGATGGGGAGCGACGCATGAGCATCGATGGACGCCTGCTGGCCGGCATGAGCGTGCTGGCCGCGGTGGTGGAGTCGGGCAGCTTCAGCAAGGCCGGCGACGTGCTGGGGATGTCGGCCTCGGGCGTGAGCCGCGCGGTGTCGCGGCTGGAGGAACGCCTGGGCGTGCGGCTGCTCGATCGCACCACGCGCTCGCTGCACCTCACCGGCGAGGGCGCACGGCTCTATGAGCACGCGGTGCCGCATCTGGAAGGCATCGAGGAGGCGGCGAACGTCGTCTCCGGCGCGGCGGTCAGCGTGCGCGGCGCGCTGCGGGTGAGCCTGAACCCGCTGTTCGCGCGCTACGTGCTCGCGCCCGCCCTGCCCCGGCTGCAGGCGCTCTATCCCGACCTCACGCTGACGATGGTGCAGTTCCCGGGCAGCGGCGACCTGGTCGCGGAGGGCGTCGACCTGGCGGTGCGCTTCGGCCCGCAGCCGGCGTCGACGATGACCTCGCGCAAGCTGCTGGAGAACCGCGTGCTGACGGTCGCGGCGCCGTCCTACCTCGACCGGCGCGGACGCCCGCGCAAGCCGGCGGACCTGGCGAAGCACGACTGCCTCCAGTACATCGATCCGCAGCGCGGGCGGCCGTTCGAATGGATCTTCGTCCGCGGCAAGGGACGCGCGAAGGAACAGCTGACGGTGGCCACGTCGGGCTCGCTGACGATGACCGATGCCGACGCGATGGTGCAGGCCTGCGTCGCGGGCGCCGGCGTGGCGCAGGTGCTGGCGCTCAGCGTCGAGCACCTGCTCGCGGACGGCACACTGGTGGAGCTGTTCCCGGACTGGCCGGGCGAGACCTTCCCGCTCCACATCGTGCGGCCGTCGCGGCGGCTGCCGCCGGCCTCGGTCGAGGCATTCATGGCGTTCTGCATCCAGCTCTGCGCCACGTCGACCAGCGCTGCGTGACCCTGCGCCGCTCTGCCCGGCTCTTCCCGGCTCTGCGCAGCTCTCATAATCGCCGCCCATGGACGCCCTCAAAGAACTGCTGCGCAACGCCCTCGACGAGATGGGCCGCGGCCGCTATGCGGAAGCGGTCGCGCTGCTGGAGCCCCATGCGCAGGTCGCGTCCAACGAATTGCAGCGCTACCTCGGCGAGTCGCTGCGGCGCAGCGGCCGCGTGCAGGACGCGGTCGGCCCGCTGATGCAGGCGTTGGCACTGAAGATCGACGATGTCGATGCCTACTTGCAACTGGCCTTCGCGCTGCAGTCGCTGCAGATGAAGGCGGAGGCGGCCGAGTGCTTCCGCACGGTCGCCGCGCTGCGGCCCGACAGCGTGATGGCGCAGGCTTACCAGGCCCATGGCGACCAGCAGTGCGCGCGCTGGTCGGACTTCGACGAGAACCTGCGGGCGCTGCACGCCGTCATCCGGGCCAAGCCCGACGACGCCGGCGATGAATTCGGCGTGCCCTTCGCGCTGGTCACGCTGCCGCACGCGGCGGCGGATCTGCTGAAGGTCGCCCGGCTGAGCACGCGCTTCCTGAGCCGCGGCATCGCACCCCTGCCCCCGGTGAAGGCCGTCGCCAAGCGAAAGCTGCGCATCGGTTATCTCTCCTCCGACTTCCACGCCCATGCGACCGCCGCGCTGATGGTCGAGGTCCTGGAGCGCCACGATCGTGAGCGCTTCGAGGTCCTGCTGTTCTCGCACGGCCCGGACGACGGATCCCCGCTGCAGCAGCGCATCCGCGCAGCCTGTGAACGCTTCATCGACGTCGGCGATCTCGCTCCCGCGGGCATCGCCGCGCGCATGCGCGCCGAAGGCGTCGACATCGCCGTCGACCTGAAAGGCCACACCGCCGGCAGCCGCTTCACCGCGCTGGCCGCGCGACCAGCGCCGGTGCAGGTGGCGTGGCTCGGTTTTCCGGGCACCTGCGGCGCGGACTTCATCGATTACGTCATCGGCGACGAGGTCGTCACGCCGCTCGTCGATGCGCCGTTCTATTCCGAACACATCGCCCAGTTGCCGCGCTGCTACCAACCCGGCGACGCGACGCGGCGCATCGAACCGACGCCGCGCGCCGAGCTCGGCCTGCCGCACGACGCGATCGTGCTGCTCTCGGCGAACGTGGTGCTGAAGATCACGCCCGCCGTCTTCGACGCGTGGATGGAGATCCTGCATCGGCAGCCGCAGGCGCTGTTGTGGCAGCTCAGCGGCGGCGAACAGGCCGATGCGCAACTGCGCGCCGAAGCCGCGTCGCGCGGCATCGCGCCGGAGCGGATCGTGTTCATGCCGCCGGTGGGCATGGCCGAGCACTGGAACCGGCTTGCGGCGGCGGATGTCGCCCTCGACACCTGGCCGTGCAACGGGCACACGACGACCAGCGATGCCCTCGCGGCCGGTGTGCCGGTAGTGACGCTGCGCGGGGACGGCTTCGCGTCACGCGTGGCGGAGAGCCTCCTCGCGCAGGCCGGCTTGTCCGGGCTGGTCTGCGACACGCCAGACGCGTACATCGAGAAAGTCTGCGCGCTCGCCGGCCGAGCGGATCCAGCGGATCCGGCGGATCCAGCCGAACGGGCGAAGCCGGCGACTCCCGCATGGATCGACTCGCCGGCCTTCGCGCGCGATCTGGAGGCGCTCTATGAGCGCATGTGGGCACGTGCGGTGGCGGGTCTGCCGCCGGAAGCGCTGCCTGCGGTGTCCGACACCCCAAGCGCATGGGCGGCCCGGCCTAACGCCTGAGTGCCACGGGCGCCACACTCCTGGCGTTGACCCGTGCGCCCACCCGTGCGTTGACGCCGCCTCCCCTCACGTCGAGTCCCTCGCGCGTGCCTGCCGGCGCACCTCGTCGGCGACCGGGTGCAGCGTCGTCGGACTCTCCGTGCCGACGACGCTGTAGCCCAGCCCGCGCATGGCCCAGCTGTAGCCCCCGACCGCGCCGATCGACTGCACCATCATCGGCGCCTCCTTCTCGACCGCCATCGGACGCAGCATCACGGCCATCCGGGTGCCGTCCGCGCGGTCGTAGAAGAACAGGCCGGCGGGTCCGTGGACCGTGGCGACCAGACGGCCGCCCGCGAATCGATACCCGGCCGCGCTGAGGTCCGGGATCTCCACCGGCCGCCGGAGCTTGTCCGAGACCACGCGCAGCAGCCGCTCGCGATCGAGGTTCTCGGGCGCCTCGGACGCATCGGAGGCATAGGCGAGGTAGCTGCTGCGTGCCTCGCCGGCGAGCGCCGCGACGCCATTCGCGACACCGTTCATCGACTCCCACCGGTCCCGGACCTGCCAGCCTCCGACGCTGCCCGCGCCGAGCGCGATGAGCACGGCCGCAGCCCAGCGCCAATGACGCGTCGGCGGCTCCTGCCGCTGCGCGAGCAGGGTCCGCAGTTGCAGGCGCTCGGGCACCGGCTCGTCGACGACAGGCGCGAACGCCGACCGGAGCAGTTGCCGCTGCGCGATCAGCCGGGTCACCGCGGCGGCGGCCCCCGGATCGCGATCCAGATGGTCCTGCACCGCCTTGCGTCGCTCGGTGTCCAGCAACCCGTCGACGTAGGCATGGAGGTCGTCTTCGACGATGGGCGCCGATGGCGTGGGTCGGGTCATTTACTTCATCCTCCGCAAATGCGAGCCCGCGGGTGTCGTCCCCGTCACGGGAACTTCGCCATCGAGCGCACGCTGCAACCGCTCGCGTCCTCGCGCCAGGCGCGACATGACCGTGCCGATCGGAATGTCGAGCGCCGTCGCCGCCTCCGCGTAGGACAGGTCTTCGACGGACACCAGCAGGACCACGCTGCGCTGCTCCTGCGGCAACGCCTCCAGCGCTGCCATCAGCTCGCCGACCTGCACGCGGTGCTCCTGCGACGCCGGCACCGTCAGGACGGACTCGGCCACGTCCGCGATGTCCACGTGCTCGCCGCGGCGGGCCTGCTGCCGCAAGCGGTTGACGATCAGGTTGTGCGCGATCGCGAAGACCCACTGGCGGGTGCTCTCCTTCTGCCGGCGCGCGTCCCATTGACCGATCGCACGCTCCAGGCAGTCCTGGACCAGGTCGTCCGCAAGGTCACGATCGCGCAGCATCGCGCTGGCATAGCGGCGCAGGGCCGGGATCAGCGGCTCGATCGCCTCGATCATCGCCATGCCAGCGCTTCGGTTCATCGCGCGGCCGCCTGCACCTGGACGGGATGCCCGGGCTTGCCGTCGACCACGGGCGCGACGACCAGGTAGCGCCGGGTCGCGGGTGCCTCAGCCTGCACGATCTGCCGGATCGGTCCGATGGCATTGACGATCGCCGAGCCGGCCGGGTTCGTCATGAAGTTGGCCAGTGGCTGCAGCGCGCCGGAACCGTCCGCCTGCTCGGCCAGCGCCACGACATACGGCTGCTTCGGTTTCAAGCCGGTCACGGACGCCTGGAACACCTGCAGCAGCCCTTGATCGAAGAGCGCCACGCTGGTGGGCGCCGTGTCCGGATTCCCTTCGACCGCGCGCAGCGTCAACGAGGCCACCTGCCCCGCCACGCCGAGCGGCTGCAGGCCCTGCAGGCCGTCGCCCTCCGGCACGGCGTCGGGCACGTAGGCGATGGCCTGCGGCGCCTGCCCGACGGGCACATGGCCGATGACGGTGTTCGAGGCCGTGTCGATCGCCGCCAGCGCGTCGGCGTTCTCCAGGCCCACGTAGATCCGGCTGCCGTCGCCCGACGGCCAGACGCCGTGCGGCAGCTTGCCCACCGGGATGGTGGCGACGGGGGAGAAATCGTCGGTGCGGAACACCTTCACCTGATTCAGGCCGCCCACGGTCACGTAGGCGAAGGTGCCCTTGGCGGTCTTGGCGAAGTTCACGTGGTTCGTGATCGGGCCGGTGTCGAAGGACGTGATGACGCCGAACGGCGGGCGGGCGTCGAAGACGGTCGTGCGGCCGATGTCCTTCAGCGTGAACCACACCTGCCGGCCGTCCGGCGACGCGGCGATGTTGGGGCAGAACGGGCTGTCCTGCTTCACCGTGGCGATGATCTTGTGGCTCGCCACCTCGACGATCGCCGTCTCCGGATTGAAGGACGAGCAGACATAGCCGTACTTGCCGTCCGGCGAGAAGATCTGCATGCCCGGTCCGGCCGCGGTGACGATGCGGGTCTTCTCCTGGAAGGTCGCGGCGTCGATCACCGACACGTAGTTCTCGCCGCGGACCGTGACCCAGACCTCCTGGCCGTCGGGCGTGAAGAAGGCTTCATGCGGCGAGCGGCCGACATAGGTCGTGTGCTTGACCGCGTTGGTCCGCGTGTCGATGAAGCTCACCGAGTTCGAGCCGATGGACACGACCGCCAGCGTGCGATGGTCCGGCGAGAAGCCGAGCCCGTGCACCAGCACCTGTCCGCGATAGAGCGGGCTGAAATTGCCCGGCGACGGATCGCCCAGGCGGATGACGCCGAGCAGGCGGTGATCCACCGGATCGGTGACGGACAGCGTGTTGGAGAACTGCTCGGCGGCGTAGATGCGGTCGCGGTGGCTGACGGGGATGTCGGCGTCCGAGGCCCGGCCCGGCGCCTGGCCGGCCATGGCGGCGCCGCCGCAAGTGGCCAGGAACAGCAGTGACGAACGCAAGAGAGGCTTCAGCATGAGAGGTCCTACTTCGAATGGTGATGGACGGAAGCGGGCGCGGATGCCGCGCGCCCGACCTGCGTGGGCGCGGGCGCCGAGGGCGGCAGCGCGCCGCCGACCGCGAGCTGCATCGCCGCGATCTCCTGCTGCTGCTCGACGATGATTTCCTGCGCGATGCGCCGCAGCTGCTCGTTGGAGCCATGGCGCAACTCCGCCAGTGCCATGTCGATGGCGCCCTGGTGGTGGGGAATCATCATGGCCGCGAAGTCGCGGTCGATGTCGCCCGAGGGCTGGATGTCCATCGCGGCCATCATGCGATCCATCGCGACGGCGTTCTCCGCATGGAAGGCGTCCGTCGACGTGGCGGCGCCCGCCCAGGCGGCGGCCGAAGCCACGGCGATCCACGGCAGCAACCGCAGCGACACGCGTAGCGATGTCCGCGGCAGTCGGCGCAGCCACGGCGCTCCGGGTCGCGTTCTGTGTGAGGTCATGTCCGGCTCCAGATTGAAAGGCAACAGGCCTTCCCCTCTGTAGACACCCGGGCGCCATGCTTATTCCCGACGCGCGGGCGACATCCGCCCATCGACGAGATCCGTCGAGGACATCCCTCGCGGACGACGACGGGATCGGACCATCGAGCAATGGATCCGGATCCTGCGGCATGGCCGTCCGCGCGGTGACGGCGGATCATGAACACCAGCTCCCGCCTCGCTTCCCCGCCTGGCTACCCTGCCTCGTTCCCCCTCGTTCTTGCGGACGCCCACGATGAACACCCACCAGCATCCCCTGCCCTCCGGCTTCGGCCCCGCGACCACCGCGGCGGAGGTCCTGCGCGACGTCGACCTCACCGGCAAGCGCGCGGTCGTGACCGGCGGTTATGCGGGCCTCGGCCTGGAAACCGTGCGCGGACTCACCGCCGCCGGCGCGCGGGTCGTCGTGCCGGCGCGCAGTCCGGACAAGGCGCGCGCGGCGCTCGAGGGCCTCCCGAACGTCGAGCAGGCCACGATGGATCTGCTGGACCCGGCCTCGATCGCACGCTTCGCGGACGAGCTCGTGAGCCGCGGCGACGCGATCGATCTGCTGATCCTCAACGCCGGCATCATGGCGCCGCCGCTGCGTCGCGACGCGCGCGGACACGAGAGCCAGTTCGCGGCCAACCATCTCGGCCATTTCGAGCTCACTCTTCGGCTGTGGCCCGCGCTGCTGCGTGCGGGCGCGGCGCGTGTCGTGGTCCTGACCTCGCTCGGCCACCGTTTCGCGCCGGTCGACTTCGACGATCCCGACTTCGCGCAACGCCCCTACGACAAGTGGAAAGCCTACGGTCAGTCCAAGTCGGCGAATGCGCTCTTCGCCGTCGGGCTCGATCGGCGAGGCGCATCGCGCAACGTCCGCGGCTTCGCGGTGCATCCGGGCGCCATCCTCACGGACCTGACGCGAGACCTCACGGCGGAGGACTTCGCCGCCTTCGGCCTCCCGCCGGACAACGCTCATGGCGTCGCGCCGAAGGGCCTGTCCGTCGAGGAAGGCGGCCGTTACAAGAATCTGACGCAGGGCGCCGCGACCACGCTGTGGTGCGCGACCAGCCGCCAGCTGGATGGCCTCGGCGGCCTGTACTGCGAGAACGGCGACGTCGCGCGCATCGTGGCGGACGGCGAAGTGTTCGATGGCGGCGTGCGACCCTGGGCGATCGACCCGGTGCAGGCCGAGCGACTCTGGACGCTCAGCGAGCGGCTGACGGGTGTGACGCTCGGCGCGTGATCTCCCAAGCGCTGCAGGCGATCGTCGATGGACTCGGAGAGCTGGCGCATCGGGCCAGCTCAAACAGGCCGCGTGAGCTTCGCGATCGCCGGCGTCACGACCGCCTCGAACGCGGTGGTGTCGTCCGTGGCGCGCGCCACGAGCATCGCGCCATGCACGATGGCCATGAGGGCCCGCGCCGACACGAGGGGGTCGCCGTCGAGGTGGAACTGCCCCGCCGCCACACCCCGTCGCAGCACGGACGCCAGCCATTCGCTCAGGTCCTGGAAATGCCCGCGCACCTCCGCGGCGAGGCCCTCCGGGATGATGGGCATCTCCGTGGCGAGCATGGCGCAGATGCAGAACGGCGAGTCCCCGCTGCGGATGCACTGCGCCCAATGGCCCGTGTAGGCCGTGAGCTCCGCCAGCGGGTCGTCGATGTGCCGGACCAGTTGGGCCAGTCCTTCCCGCGCTTCCCTGCGGAAGAGGATCAGCAGCGTCGTCACCAGCATCTCCTTGCTGGGGAAATGATGGTGGATGGTGGCCTTCGAGATGTCGACGCGCTCCGCGAGGTCCGCGTAGCTGAAACTGTTGTACCCGCCGGAAGCCAGGATCCGGCGCGTGTGGGCCAGGATCTCTGCGGCCTTGGGGGACAGGGCGTCCTTCATCTCGCTCATCGCGCCCCGCTCAGGCGGCGGCCTTCTTCTCGCGGCGCGAGAGGCTGACGGTCAGCCAGATGCCGGAGATGAGGAAGTACAGCGCGCCGACGCCGGCATAACCCGCGACGTTCACGATGGAGGGAACGTCGGCCTTCTGCGCCTGCGCGATGAAGAAGCCGCCGGCCAACGCGGATTGCGCGCCGCTCAGGACCATCACCCATTGCGCGCCGTGCGTCTTCCAACGACGCAGCGCCGTGCCGAGCTGGAGCAGACCCGAGGCGATCGCCCAGGCGCCGAACACGCCGAGCACGGCGTTCATGCCCGCGGTCAGCGCCAGGCACACGGCCAGCGTCGTGATGCCGCTCGCCCACACGTTGATGCGCTGTGTGCGATTGGCCTGCAGGCCGCCGCTCGCGTTGCCGTCCACCCAGTTCGCGGCGGCATCCCAGGCGGGATAGAGGACCAGCAGCACCGCGGCGATGACGGGGGACTTGCTGCCGATCACGATCGCGGCGGCGACCCAGACGATGGAGAACAGCGCGCGGGTGAAGTAGTAGCGCTTGAGCCAGTGGTCCTGCTTGAGGACGGAGGAGTCGATGGGATGGGTCATGATGAGTTGAGCTCCAGGTGTTCCAGTTGATGATTCAGATGCCGGCGTACCACTCGTAGCCGCGGTCTTCCCAGTAGCCGCCCTTGCCGCCCCAGATCCGGTCGAAGCCCGACACCACCTCCAGGCGCATCAGGTACTTCGCGTGCTTGTAGCCGAGCTGCCGCTCGACACGCAGCCGCAGCGGGGCGCCGTGCTCGACGGGCAGCGGGCGGTTGTTCATGGCATACGCGAGGAGGGTCTGCGGATGCCAGGCGTCGAAGAGATCGATGCTCTCGTAGTAGCGGCCGCTGCCGTCCAGCGTCTGCTCGAGCTCGTCCGCGCAATGGAAGACGACGTACCGCGCGCCGGGTGCCAGCCCTGCCGCGGTGAGCACGCGGCTCAGTTGAACGCCCTGCCATTTCGCAATCGCGCTCCAGCCTTCGACGCAGTCGTGCCGCGTGATCTGCGTGCGCGACGGCAGGCTCATGAGGTCCGCCAGCGACAGGCTCAAGGGCTGCTGCACCAGGCCGTCGACGCGCAGGCGCCATTCGGAGAACTTCCCCTCCAGCAGCTTCGCGTACTCGTCGGAGTCCGGCATGCGCGTGCCGTTGGCCCGGAAGACCGGCGAGAGGTCCGCCTCGGTGAACTCAGCGGCCAGGCGCTCGCGTTGAAGCGCGCGCTGGGCCTGCATCGTCAATCGCTCGGTGCTGCGCAGCACGCGATCGACGCCGGCATCCTGGATCACGCGGTCGCAACCGGACAGCGCGATGGCGCCCGCACCGGCCATGGCGCCGCCGAGGAACCGGCGTCTCGAGAACTCGTTCATGGCTGGGGACTCCGCTCGATCTGTGTCTCTGGATGGGGCCGGGTCTCCGCCCAGGGATCCGGTTCCGCCTCGGGCTCGGCCTCGGGCGTGATCTCGATCGCGTAGCGGCCCGTGACCATGGCCCGCAGGTTGTTCCACGCGCCCGACGCCACGACCATCACCAGGTGAACCGCCACGAACGCCACCAGTGAGAACGCCGTCAGGAAGTGCAGCGTCCGCGCCGTCGCCCGGCCGCCCAGCGCGTCGAGCAGCCATGGCGCCGCCGCGTTGATGCCCGGCGACATGGTCAGGCCCGTCACCACCATCAGCGGCAACAGTCCGAAGATCACGACCAGGTAGGTGAGCTTCTGCAGCGCGTTGTAGCGGCGGGCCGCTTCGCCCTTGGCGAACCGGAGCCGGGCGTGATCCTTGATCTCCTGCCAGAGATGGCGGCGGGAAAGTTCAGCGCCGGTCGGCAGGAGATCGCGCCGAAAGTGAGCGCGCCAGAGACCGTGGCCGAGGTAGG
Source organism: Roseateles sp. GW821-FHT09G03 (assembly GCF_059416045.1). Classification (NCBI taxonomy): domain Bacteria; kingdom Pseudomonadati; phylum Pseudomonadota; class Betaproteobacteria; order Burkholderiales; family Sphaerotilaceae; genus Roseateles; species Roseateles sp. GW821-FHT09G03. The sequence goes on along the minus strand of NZ_JBWKOK010000008.1, from coordinate 226,246 downwards.
CCAGCCCGTTGAGAACGAGCAACCACGCGAAGGTGAAGTGGATCCGCCGCCCCGCGCCGAGGTCGTGATACGAGGGCAGTGTCGCCCAGCCCGGCAGCGTGGGGAGTTCCAGCACCGCCACATCGTGGTCGGCGCCGGCCTTGCCCAGGTAGAAGCGCGGATGGGCATTGAGGATCTGCAGGCCGCTGGCGAGCAGCAGGACGAAGCAGAGCACGTTCAGCCAATGCGTCAGGCGCACCGCCACGCTGTGACGGGGCACGAGGCGTCGCCGCACGGGTTCGGCGTCGGACTCCAGCTCAGGCTTGAAGTCGGGCTCGAGGTCGGAGATCGAGGTTTCCATGGCGGGGCCTGCAGGAGAGACCGGCCGGCGTTTTGCCGGCCGGCTGGGCCTTACATCGGCGGGACGACGCCGTTCTTGCCGACCACCAGGCGACCCGACGACAGCTTGCCGTCGGCATCCTTCTCCGCGACCACGAAGACGACCGCGCCGGCCTTCACGTCATCGGCCGTGGCCTGCGTGAGCGTCACCACGGGCGTGCCGGTGGGGATGGCGATCTTCTTCTCCTGGCCGTGGTACGTGACGGTCACCGTGCTGCCTTCGACCGACTTCACGGCGTTGGACACGGTGGCGTTGGTCATCGTGCTGTTGGGCTTCAGGTCCCAGCCGAAGCTGCCTTCCGCGGCGCCCCTCATCGCGGGCGGGAAGATGACCACTTCGAGCGCGCCGTCGCCGCCCTGCGCCTTCGGCAACGAGGCGATGCCCACGTAGTCGCCCGGCTTGATGTCGCCGATCGAGGCCGCCGCGACGCCGGAGGCCATCCAGCCCTCCTTCAGCTTGATCGTCACGACACCGCCTTCACGCGACTTCACGTCGAGCTGGTCGCCGCTCCGGGAGATGACGGTGCCGCGGACTCGCACGCCGGCGTCGGCCGCGGACGAGAGCGACGGGGCCGCGGCGCTGAACGCGATGAGGGCGACGGCGAACAGCGAATGGAGGCGTTGAAGGCGCATCTGGGTACTCCTGGCGACGAGGGTCGCGGTTGATGTGCTCCGCAGTTTACCTACTAGTTGGTAGACGTCAATGCTGAAGACTTAGGCGGGCCTGAAAGGCTGCGGTTTTCAGGCGGGTGGTTGGAACGCGGGGGCGATCAGGCGATCAAGCGCTGACAGCGCGCTTGCGCGGCGCGCGCTTCGGCGTTGCGCAGTCGGCGCAGCGCCCATACAACGTGAGCTCGTGACGCGCCACGGTGAAGCCGGCCGGCACGAGTTGCGCCATGTCGCCAGGGCAGGCGTGCACGTCGAAGACGCGGCCGCACTCCGTGCATTGGAAGTGGTGGTGGTGATCGTGATGTGCCGACTCGTAGCGCGGGCTGTCGCCCGGCAGCGAGACCGCCTGGATCTCACCCGCCTCCAGCAACTGCTTCAGGTTGCGATAGACGGTCGCCAGCGACAGGCCCGGCACTTCGCCTTGCGCGGCGTCCAGCACTTCCTGCGGCGAGAGCGGGCGACCCGCGTCGTCGATCACGGTCCGGATGGCACTGCGCTGTCGGGTCGAACGTTCCATGGGTGTGAAGCAGCGGGCGATCAGAGCACCGCAAGAGCAGGTCGAAGAAGGTCGAAAGAGGTCGAAGGGGGCCTGCGCATTCTGTCATGCTGCTATATTGCGAATGCGTTCGCATTAGCATCAAAGCCAGGCGGACGGAAATTCTTCGCCCTGGAGACGTTCATGTCCATTGCCGCCGCTGTCGACGCCATCGACATCGATACCGCCTTCGCCGATACCGCCGCCCTTCCCCACCGTCTGCCCGCCACGGTGCTCTCCGGCTTTCTCGGCGCCGGCAAGACGACCTTGCTCAATCAGGTGTTGCGCCACCGAGGACCGCTGCGCGTCGCGGTGATCGTCAACGACATGAGCGAGCTCAACATCGACGCCGACCTCGTCCGCGACGGCGCCGAGCGCGCCGGCGTGGGACTGTCCCGCACCGACGAGGCGATGGTCGAGATGAGCAACGGCTGCATCTGCTGCACCTTGCGCGACGATCTGCTGAAGGAGGTCGGCCGGCTCGCCCGCGAGGGCCGCTTCGACTACCTGCTGATCGAATCGACCGGCATCTCGGAGCCGATGCCGATCGCGGCGACCTTCGATTTCATCGATGAACACGGCCAGGGACTGCGCGAGCTCGCGCGCATCGACACCATGGTCACGGTCGTCGATGCGCTCAATCTGCTGAACGACTACGCGAGCGAGGACTTTCTGGCGCAGCGCGACGGCGGCGTCGACCCGCAGGACGGGCGTCGCCTGGTCGAACTGCTGGTGGAGCAGATCGAGTTCGCCAACGTCGTGGTCGTCAGCAAGACGGATCTGGTCGATGCCGACCGCCTCGCGCAGGTCCACGCCGTGATCAAAGCGTTGAATCCGGGGGCGCGGATCGTCGATGCCCGTCACGGCGACGTGCCGATCGGCGAGCTGCTCGGCACCGGTCTCTTCGAAATGGAGCAGGCCGAGTCACAAACCCGATGGATCCAGGCCCTGGAGGGCCATGACCATTCCGAAGCCGATGCCTACGGACTTTCCAGCTTCGTCTACCGCGCCGACCGGCCCTTCGATGCCGGGCGCCTGCACGCGCTGATCGCGCATCCCTGGCCGGGACTGCTGCGCTTCAAGGGCTACGTGTGGCTGGCCAGCCGGCTGGACTGGCTCGCGTGCCTGTCCGGCGCGGCTCGTGGCCATCAGCTCGATCCCGTCGGGCGATGGAGCGTTCCATTGGGGGAGCGCGGCCAGGAGCTGGTGCTCATCGGACAGGACCTCGACATCCCCGCCCTCACCCGCGCGCTCGACGCCTGCCTGACCTCGCCCGCCTCGGTCGGCACCGATCCCTGGCCGACGTGGGACATCACCTCTCCCGAAGAAGGAACCCATTGAGATGAACACGAACAAGAGCCCGAAGAAGAACTCGCGCCCGTCCTTGAGGGCGGCCGCGGCCGCCTTGCTCGCCACCGGACTGACGATGACCGGCGCCGCGCACGCCCATGGCGACAAGCACGAACACGGCGTCGTGCATCTGGACGTCGCGATCGAGGGCGACACGCTGGCGATCCAGCTGGAGTCGCCGCTCGACAGCGTGCTCGGTTTCGAGCGCCAGCCCCGCACGCCGGCAGAACGTCAGTCCGTGGAGCGGATGCTGGCGACGCTGCGTGGCGGCGCGGTACTCTTCACGCCGGATGCGCGCGGCCAATGCCGCTTCGAGGACGCGCAGCTCGAGTCCGGACTGATCCCGACGTCGGCGACCGACAGTGCGCCGCCCAAGTCGGAACACCTGGACGTCGACGTCGGTTATCGATTCCGTTGCACTGCGCCGGCGGAGCTGACGACCCTGTCGCACCAGCTGTTCGCGCTGTTCCCGCGCATCCAGCGCATCGACGCCCAGGTCGCGACGCCCAAGGGGCAATCCCGCCAGGTGCTCCAGCGCCCGGCCGCGACGCTGCGTCTCGGCGGCTGATGATGATGACGGTGCCTGTTCTCGAGGCCAGGGACCTGAGCTTCCGCTGGCCCCGCGCCACGCGGGACTGCCTGGACATCGCCGCCCTGCGCATCGAGCCGGGCGAGGCCGTGTTCCTGCGCGGCCCCAGCGGTTCGGGCAAGAGCACCCTGCTGTCCTTGATCGCCGGCGTGCTGACGCCGCGCGCGGGCCGGCTGAAGCTGCTCGGCCACGACCTGGCGGCCTGCTCCGGGCGGCAGCGCGACCGGTTGCGCGCCGACCATGTCGGCTTCATCTTTCAGCAGTTCAACCTGCTGCCCTACCGGTCCGCGCTGGACAACGTGCTGCTGACCTGCGAGTTCTCAAGCCGTCGCGCCACGCTCGCCGGCCGGCCGCGGGAGCGCGCACACGAGCTGCTCCACCGCATGGGCCTGGGATCCGACTTGATCGGGCGGCGGGCGAGCGAACTCTCCGTCGGTCAGCAGCAGCGCGTGGCCGCGGCGCGCGCGCTCATCGGACATCCGGACCTCGTGATCGCCGACGAACCCACCTCCGCGCTCGACGACGCGCACCGGGACGCGTTCATGCTGATCCTGCGCGAGGTCTGCGCTGAGTCCGGCAGCGCCCTGCTCTTCGTCAGCCACGACACGCGGCTCGCCGCAAGGTTCCCGCGTTGCCTGGATCTGCCGGCGCTGCAGCGCGGCTCGGCGCGCGTCGAGGAGTCCGTCGCATGAGGGCCCTCACCCGCCTCGCGGCGCAGAGCGCCTGGAACCGCCGCTTCGTGCTGTCGCTCGTCGTGCTGTCGATCGCGCTGTCGACGCTGCTGCTGCTCGGCATCGCCCGGCTGCGCGACGACGTCCGCAAGAACTTCGCGCAATCGGTCTCGGGCACGGACCTGATCGTCGGCGCCCGCACGGGCTCGGTCCAGCTGCTGCTGTATTCGGTCTTCCGCATCGGCGGCGCGACCAACAACATCCAATGGTCCAGCGTGCAATCGCTGGCCAGGCTGCCCGGCGTCGAGTGGGTCGTGCCGATCTCGCTCGGCGACTCGCACCGCGGGTTTCCGGTCGTCGCGACCACGGGGGACTACTTCCGCCGCTTCCGATACGGGGAGGCGCAGCCGCTGGCGCTGGCCGAAGGGCGCGCCTTCGACCAGGCGCCCGCCCAGCAGCCCGTCGGTCAGAACGGCTTGCCAGGGCTGCCTCCCGATCTCTTCGGCGTGGTGCTTGGCGCCGACGTCGCGGCCTCGCTGGACTACCGGATCGGCGACAAGGTCGTGCTGAGCCATGGCGACGGTGCGCTGGCGGCCAACGATCACGCGGACAAGCCCTTCCACGTCATCGGCGTGCTGAAGCGCACCGGCACGCCGGTGGATCGCTCGCTCCACATCAGCCTGGCGGCGATGGAAGCCATCCACCTCGACTGGGTCGCCGGCGCGCCGATTCCCGGTCAGGCCGTGAGCCTCGATGCGTTGTCCGGGCAAGACCTGACCCCGCATCAAGTGACCGCCGCGCTGGTCGGTCTGAAGCGGCGCACGGCGGTGTTCTCGACGCAGCGTCGCATCAACGACTTCGCCGGCGAACCGCTGATGGCCATCCTGCCCGGCGTCGCGCTGGACGAGCTGTGGGACGTGGTCGCGCTCGGTGAGCGCAGCCTGACGCTGATGAGCGCGCTGGTCGCGGCAGTGAGCCTGTGCGGGCTGGTCGCGGTCATCCTGGCCGGCCTCAACGAGCGTCGCCGCGAACTCGCGATCTTGCGCGCCGTCGGCGCCAATCCCGTGCGCATCTTCAGCCTGCTGGCGGTCGAGGGCATGCTGGTCACGGTCTGCGGCGTCGTGCTCGGCGCGGCGCTTTGCCTGCTGCTGATCGCGGGGCTCGGGCCCTGGGTGCAGTTGCGCTTCGGCATCGGACTGAGCGCCGGGCTGCCGTCTGCGGCCGAATGGCAACTGCTGGGCCTCGTCATCGCGCTCGGCTGGGCGGCAAGCCTGCTGCCCGGATTGCGCGCCTATGCGCTGTCGCTCAGCGACGGCCTCTCTCCGAAGGTCTGACATGACATCCCTTGCGCTTCATGCTGTCGCCCTCGCGCTCGCGGCCGCAATTCCGATCGCCACCGCCTGCGCCGCACCGGCCGCGCAGTCCGTCGCCCAAGCGGCCAGCGCGCCGACCTCGGGCTATCGCGAGCTCACCTGGATCCAGCTCGTCCCGCCGGGCTGGGATCCGATGAAGCGCTTCCGCGACGTCGGCATCGGACGCCTGAGCGACAACAGCCCGCGCACCGCAGCGCTGATGGCGGACCTGCGCGACGAGCTGGATAACGCGCCGCTCGTGGAATCGCTGCAGGACGCGCCGGTGCGGCTGCCCGGCTACGTCGTGCCCTTGCAGACCGATCGCGACGGGGTGCGCGAGTTCCTGCTCGTGCCCTACTTCGGCGCCTGCATCCACATGCCGCCGCCGCCCGCGAACCAGATCATCCTGGTGAAGCTCGCGCAGCCGGCGAAGCAGCTTCGGTCCATGGACACGGTCTGGGCCAGCGGCGTGATGCGGCTGGACCGTCAGCCCAGCGACATGGGCGTGAGCGGATATCGCCTCGATGCCGCGAGCGTCGAGCCCTACCGGAACAAGCCGCGTTGATCGCACGGAACATGCGGTCCTGGCAATCCTGGCGTCACCTGCGGATCCTGCTCGCGGTGATCGCGGTCGTCGCCGTCGGCGTTCCTGCAGGCATCGTGCTGAACCGGACCGACCCGTCGCACGCGATCGCCTCCACACCGCTCGCGAGCGATCCGCCGGCGGACGTGAAGACGATCGAATGGACGGAACTCATGCCGCCGGGATGGGATCCGCGACCTAAGGCGGGACCGGCCGGCAGGACCGACGTCGCCCAGCTTTCGGACGACGATCCCATCGCGCGCCAGATGATGAAGGATCTGCGGGACGCCTTCGACAACGCCCCCGTGCGTCCGGAGCTCGACGGCCGCCGCGTGCGGCTGCGCGGCTACGCGGTGCCCGTGGGCGTCGGCTGGGGCGGTACCGACGAGTTCCTGCTGGTGCCCACCTTCGGCGCCTGCATCCACAGCCCGCCGCCACCGCCCAACCAGATCGTCCATGTGAAAACGCCCTCGAAGATCGAGGGCGTTCGCGCTATGTCCATCGTGACGGTCACCGGCACGCTCGAGGTTCACGCCATCAATTCGGCGCTCGCGACCAGCGGCTATCGGCTCGTGCCGGAATCGGTGCGCGTGGAGCGTTGAGACCGGCGAACTGGCCGTCGATCAATACTCGTCGCCGCCCGGGCCGACGTACCCCGGCGCCAGGTTCTCGAACTTGGTGTTCTGTCTCACGAAGGCCAGCTTCACCGTGCCCACCGGACCGTTACGCTGCTTGGCGATGATGATCTCCGCGACCCCCGGTTCCTTGCACTCGTCCTTGGTGTAGTACTCGTCGCGGTAGATGAACATGATGATGTCCGCATCCTGCTCGATGGCGCCCGACTCGCGCAGGTCGGACATCATCGGCCGCTTGTCCGGTCTCGTTTCGACCGAACGGTTCAGCTGCGACAGCGCGATCACCGGGCAGCGCAGCTCCTTGGCCAGGGCCTTCAGGCCCCGCGAGATTTCGCCGACCACCGTCGCGCGGTTCTCTTCGCTGCCGCCGCCGTTGCCGCTCATCAGCTGCAGGTAGTCGATGATGATCAGGCCGATCTGGCCCGAGATGCGTGCCTGGCGCCGGGCTCTGGAGCGCACTTCGCTGGGCGACAGGCCCGGGCTCTCGTCGATGTAGATCGGCGCGTTGCCGAGCTTGTCGACGGCTTCGGCCAGCCGGCCCCATTCGTCGTCCTTCAGGCGGCCCGTGCGCAGGTTGCTCTGGTCGATGCGGCCGATCGAACCGACCATCCGCAAGGCCAGCTGCGCGGCGCCCATTTCCATCGAGTAGATGATGACCGGCAGGCCTTCGTTGATCGCCACGGCCTCGCCGATGTTGATCGCGAACGCGGTCTTGCCCATGGACGGGCGCGCCGCCAGGACGATCAGGTCGCCGCGCTGCAGGCCCGCCGTCATGCGGTCCAGGTCGAAGAAGCCGGTGCGCACGCCGGTGACGTCCTCGGCGCCCTGCTCCGCCAGCTCGTTGACGCGGTCCATCAGCTCGACCATCAGCCGGTCCATGCTCTGGAAACCGGTGCCGCCGCGCGAACCTTCCTCGTTGATGCGGAAGATCTTGCCTTCGGCCTCGTCCAGGATCTCGTTGACCGCGCGGCCCGCAGGATTCAGCGCGGCGGTCGCGATCTCGTCCGAGGTCGCGACCAGCTTGCGAAGGATCGCGCGCTCGCGAACGATCTCGGCGTAGCGGCGCAGGTTGGCCGCGCTCGGCACGCCCTGCGCCAGCGCGTTCAGGTAGGCCAGTCCGCCGCATTCCTCGGCCTTGCCGAGCGAGGTCAGTTCCTCGAACACCGTCACCACGTCCGCCGGCTTGCCGCCGTTGATCAGCTTGCCGATCGCGGCGTAGACCTGCTTGTGCTCGTAGCGGTAGAAATCGGAGTCGCTGAGCGTGTCCGCCGCCTTGTCCCAGGCGGTGTTGTCGATCAGCAGACCCCCGAGCACGCTCTGCTCGGCTTCCACCGAGTTGGGCGGCACGCGCAGTCTTGCGATTTCGCTGTCGCTGGCACTGGATCCGGGCGTGGTGAAGATCGCGGACATTGTGGACAAGCCTGTGGATGAGCTTTTGATAGCTTGTGGAGCGAGCGGGATAACTCAACCCCCGGAAAAGCAGAAAGCCGACGGCTTCTCAGCTGTCGGCTTTCTTGATGTTGCCCCGATCTTTGCAGGCCGTGTGACCCGCAAGTCCTAGGACAACCCCGATGGACGCGCAGAGCGCCCAACGGGTGTGTCGAGCAATCACTCGACTTCGGCGACGACCTTCACGGTCACTTCCACCACCACGTCGGTGTGCGGAGCAACGTTGATCGGGAATTCGCCGACGGTCTTCAGCGGACCGTTGGGCAGACGCACTTGCGACTTGACGATGGCCGTGCCGGCCTTGGTCAGCGCTTCGGCGATGTCGGCGTTGGTCACGGAACCGAACAGGCGGCCGTCGACGCCAGCCTTCTGCGAGATCGTCACGGTGTTGCCGTTGATCTTCTCGCCCAGGGCTTGCGCAACGGACAGCTTCTCGGCGGCGACCTTTTCCAGTTCGGCGCGCTTGGCTTCGAATTCCTTGATGGCCGATTCCGTGGCGCGGCGCGCCTGGCGGGTCGGGATCAGGAAGTTGCGGGCGTAGCCGTCCTTGACCTTGACGACGTCGCCGAGGTTACCCAGGTTGGCCACTTTTTCCAGCAGGATGACTTGCATGGGGTGGACTCCTTAGACCTTGTGCTGGTCGCTGTACGGCAGCAGGGCCAGGAAGCGGGCGCGCTTGATGCACACCGACAGCTGACGCTGGAAGAAGGCGCGCGTGCCGGTCAGGCGGGCGGGCACGATCTTGCCGTTTTCGCCGACGAAGTCGCGCAGGACATCGACGTCCTTGTAGTCGATCTGCTCGACACCGGCGACGGTGAAGCGGCAGAAACGCTTGCGACGGAACAGCAGCGATTGTTGATTGCGCTTGGGCTTGCGGTCCTTCGAGAACCGACCTTTACCACGTGGCGGGGGCATAGTGAACTCCTGCTATCTATCCAGATTTAAACGATCTGCGCGACCTGTCCGTCCCGTTCAGTCCGCGAAGCCGGTGATGTGAAACACCGTGCCTCGCCCCTGTCGCTGTGCCGAGAGAAATCCGGTGAACACCGTCTTCTCCGTCAGGCCCAGCGCCTGGACCCGCTTCACGACTTCACCGATCGCCACCGCCTTGATCTCCATCGCGACTTTGCGCGTGGAGCCGGCTTCGTCGACCATGGACTCATGCTTGAGCATCAGGTCCAGGGCCGGCAGCCCGGCGGGGGTGTATCGGATCGCCGCGATCTCGAGGATCTGCGCCTGCAGTACCAGTCGGTTCATGCGAGCGGAGAAGACCTTCGAGTCAGCGGATCAAAAATTCGGGAACGTCAGCGATCGCGCTTGTCAGCTCAGGCGGACGCTTCTTGCGGGGCCTTGCGGGCTTCTTCGCGCTCGACGGCCTTCATCATCACCGACGGGTTCGTCTCGGCCTTGTCCTTGACGACGGTCAGGTGACGCAGCACGGCGTCGTTGAAGCGGAAACCGGTCTCGATTTCAGCCAGGATTTCCTTGCTGCACTCGATGTTCAGGCACAGGTAGTGCGCCTTGGCCAGTTTCTGGATCATGTAGGCCAGCTGACGGCGGCCCCAGTCTTCCACGCGATGAACCTTGCCACCACCGTTGGTGACCAGGCCCTTGTAGCGCTCCAGCATCGCCGGAACTTGTTCGCTTTGATCCGGATGGATCAGCAGAACGATCTCATAGTGACGCATGTGAACTCCTTGTGGGTTTCAACGACCGACTGCAGAACTTCTGCCCCCGGCCTGAAAGCCGGACCCCAGCGTCTACTCCTGGGCCCGGCAAGGGGAATCGCGGATTCTAGACGACTTTGGCACCTCCCGTCCACCGGACGTCCGTCCTCCGCCTGAAAGGGGTGCGGGAACAGCGGGACTCAGGGCGTGGCGCCGGTGACCCGGGCCTGGAGCGCGCGGGCCGTCGCCGACGGCGGCGGGGTCAGCAGGCTCACCACGACCAGCGCGGCGATGCCGGCCGGCAAGCCGAACAGCGCCGCCGCCATCGGCTGGATGCCCCACCAGAGCTGCGGGTCGCCGCCGATGCCGAGCGCCTGGCGCAGGCCCGCGTGCGCGTTCACCATGTAGTACAGCGTCATGCCCAGCCCCGCGAGCATGCCGGCCGCGGCGCCCTGCTTGTTGGCGCGCTTCCAGAAGATGCCCGCGACCAGCGCCGGCACCAGCGTCGAGCCCGACAGCGAGAACGCCGACGACACCAGCAGCAGGATGTCCGCGGGCTTCTGCGCGGCCACGGCGGCGGCGGTCAGCGCGGTCGCCAGCAGCAGCGCCTTGGAGATGGTCACCCGCTGCGTCATCGAGGCCCGCGGGTTCATGACGCGGTAGTAGACGTCGTGGGAGAGCGCGCTGGAGATCGTCAGCAGCAGCCCGTCCGCCGTCGACAGCGCGGCGGCGAGCGCGCCCGCCGCCACCATCGCGGAGAGCACATACGGCAGGCCGGCGAGTTCGGGCGTCATCAGCATGACGATGTCGCCGCCCAGGCGCAGCTCGCCGAGCTGCAGGATGCCGTCCTGGTTGATGTCCTGGATGTTCAGCAGGCTGGGGTCGACGCGCATCCATTGCTTCATCCATCCCGGGAGTTCAGCGATCGGCGAGCCGACCAGGTGATGCAGCACCTCGTGCTTGAGCATCACTGCCAGCGCCGGCGCGAACAGGTAGAGCAACGCGATGAAGAACAGCGTCCACGCGACCGAGGTGCGCGCCTCCGCCACCGTCGTCACCGTGTAGTACCGGGTCAGGATGTGCGGCAGCCCGGCAGTGCCCACCATCAGCACGAGCACCAGCGCCAGGAAGTTGCGGCGCGCCAGCGTGTAGGCCTCCTGCTCGGCCGGCGTGCCCTCGGGATCGCCGGCGAAAGGCTGCGCGTGCAGCGGCATGCCGGCGAGCGGCTCGGCGCGCTGGCGATTCGCGGCGACGGCGCGCTGCCACAGGTCGCGGGCCTCGGCCTCGGTGCGCGGGAGCGCGGCGCGGACCTTCTCCGCCGCCTGGATCTGTGCGAGCGGCGCCTCCTCGAACTTCAACTGCGCGATCACCTGCGAGACGCGCTGGCGCTCCTCGTCGAGCGAGTGCGGCAGTCCGGCGATCAGGTGCTCGAAGTCCTTGGCGCGCTGCTCATAGAGCCCACGCACCTGCAGTTCCTTCGGGTCGTGCAGCAGCTGCTGCTCGCGGTCGGTGATCTCGCGGATCTCAGTGCCCGCAGTGAACTGCGGCAGCGGCGAGCCGGTCTGGATCGTCGACAGCCACATCACCGGGACCACGTAGGCCACGATCATGATGATGTACTGCGCCACCTGGGTCCACGTGACGGCCCGCATGCCGCCAAGGAAAGAACACACCAGCACGCCGCCGAGGCCGACGAACAGGCCGATCTCGAAGGTCAGCCCCGTCAGCCGCGTCGTGATCAGGCCGATCGCGTAGATCTGCGCGACGAGGTAGATGAAGGACACCAGCACCGCGGCGGCGGCGCCCATCACGCGCAGGCCGCGGCTTTCAAACCGGGCACCCAGGAAGTCCGGCACCGTGAAACCACCGAAGCGGCGCAGGTACGGCGCCAGCAGCAGCGCCACCAGGCAGAACCCGCCGGTCCATCCGAGCACGAACGCCAGCCCGCCATATCCCGCGAGGTACAGGCTGCCCGCCATGCCGAGGAAACTCGCCGCGCTCATCCAGTCGGCGCCCGCGGCCATGCCGTTGTAGAACGCCGGGACGCGACGGCCGGCCACGTAGTACTCGACCGGGTCGGTGGTGCGACTGAACACGCCAATGCCGGCGTAGATCAGCACCGTCAGCAGCAGGAACGAGAACCCCAGCCACTGCTTGGGCATCCCCATCCGCTCGAGCACGCCCAGCAAGCCCACCAGCAGCACGAAGCCGATCGTGTAGGCACCGTAGATGCGATGGAGCCGGCGGCGGAATGCGGCGTCTGGCGGGGGAGTCGACATGGGGAAGGATCATCGCCCGCTTGCGGTGCAGGCGCATCCACAACTTCCCCCGGAGGGCGTGCAGCGACCGCCCACCTGCTGATGCCGGGGCGTTGGCCGCCAGGTCGCAGGGCCCTGGCGTCAAGCGCCAGAACCCCGCGACCAGCCGTCCCCAACCACTGTCGTCCTTCATCGGTTTTGCGACCGAGTACCGCCATGAAAAACGGCCCCGAAGGGCCGTTGGGTGTGGTGCAGTGCGAAGAGCTCAGCGCTTCGCGAGGCGCTGCCAGGTCTCGATCACCGTGTCCGGGTTCAGGGACAACGAGGCAATGCCCTCGGCCGCCAGCCATTCGGCGAAGTCCGCATGGTCGCTGGGGCCCTGGCCGCAGATGCCGATGTACTTGCCCGTGGCGCGGCAGGCCGCGATGGCACGCGAGATGAGCGCCTTGACCGCCGGATCACGTTCGTCGAAGTCGCCCGAGAGCAGCTCCAGGCCAGAGTCACGGTCCAGACCCAGCGTCAGCTGCGTCAGATCGTTGGAGCCAATCGACATGCCGTCGAAATGCTCCAGGAACTGCTCGGCCAGGATGGCGTTGCTCGGGACCTCGCACATCATGATGACGCGCAGGCCGTCCTGGCCGCCGTTGGCCGCGCGCTTCAGGCCGCGCTCCGCCAGCATCTCCACGACCTTCTGCGCCTGCTTCACCGTCCGCACGAAGGGGACCATGATCTCGACGTTGGTCAGGCCCATGTCGTTGCGCACGCGCTTGAGCGCCTCGCATTCCATCGCGAACGCGTCCTGGAACTCGCCCGAGATGTAGCGCGACGCGCCGCGGAAGCCCAGCATCGGGTTCTCTTCGTCCGGCTCGTAGCGCGAGCCGCCGATCAGCTTGCGGTACTCGTTGCTCTTGAAGTCGGACAGCCGCACGATGACCGGCTGCGGCCAGAAAGCCGCGGCGATCGTGGCAATGCCTTCGGCCAGCTTGTCGACGTAGAAGGCGCGCGGCGAGGCATGGCCGCGGGCCACCGACTCGACGGCCTTCTTCAGGTCGTTGTCGATGTTCGGATAGTCCAGGATGGCCTTCGGGTGGACACCGATGTTGTTGTTGATGATGAACTCGAGCCGCGCCAGGCCGACGCCGCTGTTGGGCATCTGCGCGAAGTTGAACGCCAGCTGCGGATTGCCGACGTTCATCATGATCTTCACCGGGCTGTAAGGCATCTCGCCGCGGTGGACTTCGCTGACTTCGGTCTCGAGCAGGCCGTCGTAGATGTAGCCGGTATCGCCTTCGGAACAGACCACCGTCACCAGTTGGCCGTCATTGAGCTTGTCGGTCGCGTCGCCGCAGCCGACCACCGCCGGGATGCCGAGTTCACGCGCAATGATCGCCGCGTGGCAGGTGCGGCCGCCGCGGTTGGTCACGATGGCGCTGGCGCGCTTCATGACCGGCTCCCAGTTCGGGTCGGTCATGTCGGTGACCAGCACGTCGCCGGGCTGCACGCGCTCCATCTCGGCCACGCTGTCGACCAGGCGCACCGGACCCGTGCCGATCTTCTGGCCGATCGCGCGACCCTCGACAACCACCGTGCCGGTGCCCTTGAGCTTGAAGCGCTGCTCGACCTGGCCCTCGGCCTGGCTCTTCACCGTCTCGGGACGCGCCTGCAGGATGTAGAGCTGGCCGTCGTTGCCGTCCTTGCCCCACTCGATGTCCATCGGACGGCCGTAATGCTGCTCGATGATCACGGCGTACTTGGCCAGTTGCACGACGTCCTCGTCGGTCAGCGAGTAGCGGTTGCGCTGCTCGACCTCGACGTCGACGGTCTTGACCAGCTTGCCGCTGGCGGCCTTCTCCTCGGGCGTGGAGAAGGTCATCTGGATCAGCTTGGAGCCCAGGTTGCGGCGGATCAGCGCGAACTTGCCGCGCTGCAGCGCCGGCTTGTGGACGTAGAACTCGTCGGGGTTGACGGCCCCCTGCACCACCGTCTCGCCCAGGCCGTAGCTGGAAGTGATGAAGACGACGTCCTTGAAGCCGGACTCGGTGTCGATGGTGAACATGACGCCGGCGGCGCCGAGGTCGGAACGCACCATGCGTTGCACACCCGCCGACAGGGCCACGTCGCTGTGCGCGAAGCCCTTGTGCACGCGGTAGCTGATCGCGCGGTCGTTGTAGAGCGACGCGAAGACTTCCTTCATCTTGTGCAGCACGTCCTCGATGCCGACGACGTTCAGGAAGGTCTCCTGCTGGCCGGCGAAGGAGGCATCGGGCAGGTCTTCCGCGGTCGCGGAAGAGCGCACGGCGAAGGACGCGTCCGGGTTGTCCGCGGTCAGGGCGGCGAAGGAGGCGCGGATCGCCGCTTCCAGATCGGCGGGGAACGGCTGCGCTTCCAGCCAGCCGCGGATCTCGGCACCGGCCACGGCCAGCGCGCGGACGTCGTCGGTGTTGAGGTCGGCCAGGCGCTTCTGGATGCGGACATCCAGGCCTTCATGCTTGAGGAAGTCGCGGAAGGCATGGGCCGTGGTGGCGAAGCCGCCAGGCACACGCACGCCGGTTTCGGCCAGCTGCGAGATCATTTCGCCGAGCGAGGCGTTCTTGCCGCCCACCGACTCGACGTCGGTCATCCTCAGTTTCTCGAAGGGTACGACCAGGGCGGTCGCCTCGAAGCGTGCATCAGACATGGGAAAACTCCGTGATGTTGAGAAACCGGGGCTCCCCGCGCGCTCCCGAGCAGGCCGATCACGTCGGCGGCTTCGAGGGAGACGGGCATGACGCGGCGCACGACAGGTCTTGTCGATTCTTGTAGGCGACCTGATGCAGCGTTCATGCGGCGTTCATGCGATGGGCAGGGGCAAGTTGCGGACGATTCTAGTGGGTCGCCGATCTATGATGTAAGCCCCCGTTCGGGGCCGGGCCGAGGCAAAACAACGGCCGATCTTCCCGCTTCGGCATGTGGCATGCCCGGTCCGGCGAAGGCTCCCGGACCTCGCGCGGTTCGGTTCCGGCACGATTCAAAGGCCCCCATGACCCAGCACACCGTCTACTTCGTCTCGGATGGCACCGGCATCACCGCCGAAACCTTCGGTAACTCCATCCTCGCGCAGTTCCCGGTGAAAGCCCGCCACGTCCGCCGCCCGTTCATCGACAGCGGCGAGAAGGCCCGCCAACTGGTCCAGGAGATCAACGAGACCGGCGAACGCGAAGGCGTGCGCCCCATCGTGTTCGCGACGCTGGTGAACCGCGAGGTGCTCAACGTGGTGCGCCAGGAGTGTCAAGGCCTCGTGATGGACATGTTCGGCACCTTCATCGCGCCGCTGGAGGACGAGTTCCGGATCAAGTCCAGCCATCGCGTCGGCCGCTTCTCGGACGTCGCGAAGAGCCAGGAGTACCACGACCGGATCGAGGCGATCAACTTCTCGCTGGCGCATGACGACGGACAGTCGGCGCGCAACCTCGACTCGGCGGACGTGATCCTCGTGGGGGTCAGTCGTTGCGGCAAGACGCCGACCTCGCTGTACCTCGCGATGCAGCACGGCATCAAGGCCGCCAACTACCCGCTGATCCCCGAGGACTTCGATCGCGGCCACCTGCCGTCGCTGCTGATCCCGCACAAGAAGAAGTGCTTCGGCCTGACGATCGATCCGGAGCGGCTGGCGCAGGTCCGCAACGAGCGCCGCCCCGGCAGCAAGTACGCCGACCTCATGAACTGCCACTACGAAGTCCGCGAAGCCGAGACCATGATGAAGAAGGCCGGCATCAACTGGCTGTCGTCGACGCACAAGTCGATCGAAGAGATCGCGACGACGATCCTCCGGGACATCCGCCCAGATCGTTTGATGTACTGAGCCCGTCCGCGACCGATGCCGGCGAGCGCGCTCGCCCTGGTCATCGCGGCCGCGCTGATCCACGCGCTGTGGAACTTCGCGGCCAAGAAGGCGCAGGGCAACCACCACTTCTCCTGCATGACCGCGCTGGGCATCAGCCTGCTTTGGCTGCCGGCCGCGCTCGTCGCGGGCTTCGACGAGCTGCCCGACTGGGGCTGGCAGGCCTGGACCGCCGTGATCGCCAGCGCGATCGTCCATCTGGCCTATTTCAACGCCCTGCTCGCTGGCTACCGCGCCGCGGACATGACGGTGGTCTATCCGGTAGCGCGCGGCAGCGGACCGCTGTTGTCGTCGCTGGTCGCGGTGGTGCTGCTGGGCGAGCACCTCGGGTTGGGCGGCGGGCTGGGCCTGGCAGGCGTGGTTGGCGGCATCCTGCTGATGGCGGCAGGACCGACGTTCTTCGCCAAGGGCGCGAACCGCGATCCCGAACTGCATCGCAAGCGCAAGCTCGGCATCGCGTGGGGCGTGCTGACCGGCGCCACGATCGCGACCTACAGCGTGATCGACGGTTATGCGGTGAAGGTGCTGGCCCTGTCGCCGATCCTCTACGAGTACCTGTGCAACGCGCTGCGCCTGCCCATGATCCTGCCGGCGGTGCTGCGCGACCGCGCCGGTTTCGCGAACGCACTGCGCCGGCAGTGGAAACACGCGCTGGTCGTCATTGTCGGCGCGCCGACCGCCTACATCCTGGTGCTGTACGCGATGAAGCTGGCGCCGCTGTCGCGCGTCGCGCCGGCGCGGGAACTGTCGATGCTGTTCGCCGCGCTGATCGGCGGGCAGTTGCTCGGCGAAGGCGAGCGCGGGTGGCGCATCGCGGGCGCGGTGTTCATTGCGCTCGGAGTGGCGGCGCTCGCGATGGCGCGATGAATGATGCGTCGACGCATCGAGCGCGTCAGACAGCCCTCAGGTCAGTCTGCGACGAGCCGATTCGTAGAGACAGATCGATGCCGCGCTCGCCACGTTGAGCGACTCCTCGCCGCCCGGCTGCGGGATGCCGACACGCAGCGCGCAGCGCTGCATCAGTGCCTCGGCGACGCCCTGCCCTTCGTGGCCCATGACCCAGGCGCAGGGATTCGGAAGATCGGCCTCGTGCAGCAACGCATCGGCGTGTGAGCTCGTCGCCAGCAGCGGCACCTTCAGCGCGTCGAGGTCCTCGACGCTCAGGCCTTCCACCAGAGTCAGACCGAAGTGCGCGCCCATGCCGGCCCGCAGCACCTTCGGCGACCACAGCGCCGCCGTGCCCTTGAGCGCCAGCACCTGACGGAAGCCCAGCGCCCCGGCGCTGCGCAGGATCGTGCCGACGTTGCCGGCATCCTGCAGGCGGTCCAGCACGACGGAGTCGGCCTTTGCCTCGATGCGGGGCTGTGTCGGCAGCGGCAGCTCGAAGCCGATCTGCGCCGGTGACTCCAGTCCCGACACGGTCTTGAACAGCTCGGGCGACACGACCAGCACCTTGGGCGCGACGTCGGCGAGCGCATGCAGCGCCTCGTCCGCCGCGGCCACGTCCGTGATCAGCGCCAGCGTCGGCTTCACGCCGCGCTGCACCGCCGCGCGCGCGAGGTGGTCGCCTTCCAGCCAGACGCCGCCCAGCTTGCGATAGGCGCCGCCGTCCTGCGCCAGCTTGCGCAGACGCTGCAGGTTCGGATTGTCACGCGCGGTGATTGACTGCCAGCTCATCCGGTGCTCATTCCTCGCTCATCGCTCATTCCTCGCTCAATCCGCGCTCAGCGCGGATTCGACATGGGTCATGTTCAGACCGCTGAGGTCGAGCGTGCGCACCGGCGCGAAGCTCTGCCGGTGCCAGACGGTCGCGCCGTGCACCCGCAGCGCGTCCAGGTGTTCCTTCGTGCCGTAGCCCTTGTGGCTGTCGAAGCCGTACTCCGGGTGCTGCTCGTGCATCTGCAGGCAGAAACGGTCGCGGTGCACCTTGGCCAGGATAGACGCGGCGGAGATCGCCGGCACCAGCGCATCGCCCTTGACGATGGCCTCGGCGGGGATGCGCAGCACCGGCAGCCGGTTGCCGTCGACCTGCACGTGCGCGGGCTTGAGCCGCAGGCCCTCGACCGCGCGGCGCATGGCCAGCATCGTCGCCTGCAGGATGTTGATGCGGTCGATCTCCTCGACCGTGGCCTCCGCGATGCAGAAGCACAGCGCCTTGGCGCGGATTTCGTCGAACAGCTGCTCGCGCTTCTTCTCGCTGAGCACCTTCGAATCGTTCAGCCCCTTGATCGGGTTCTGGTCGTCGAGGATCACCGCCGCCGCAACCACCGGGCCCGCCAACGGACCGCGGCCCGCTTCGTCCACACCGCACAGCAGGCCCTCGCGGACCCATTCGAGGCCCAGTTGCGTCGGGAGCTCAGGCGCCGAGGATTTTCGCGATCGCATCGCCGGCCCTTTGCGCGGTGTTGCAGCGCAGCTGTTGGTGGATCTCGAGGAAACGCTCGCGCAGCCGCTCCCGGCGCGGGGCGTCGTCCAGCCAGGCCAGGCCCTCGCGGGCGATGCGCTCGCCGGTGCATTCGTCCTGCAGGCATTCGGGCACCAGCGTCTCGCGCGCGAGCACGTTCGGCAACCCCACCCACGGCAGCAGCGCCTTGCCCTTCATCCGCCACGCGTTGAACCAGTGCAGCTTGTAGGCGATCACCATCGGGCGCTTCAGGAGCGCCGCTTCCAGCGTCGCGGTGCCGCTGGCGACCAGCGTCAGGTCGCAGGCGGCGAGCGCCTCCTGCGCGCGGCCGTCGACCAGCGTCATCGGCAGGCCCTCGCCGTGCTGCGCCATCAGCGCTTCGACCATCGGACGCAGTCCCGGCGCGATCGGGATGACGAAGCGCAGCGTCGGCCGCGCCTGATGCATCCGCCGGGCCGCGTCCAGCAGCGGTGGGCCGATGTAGTCCAGCTCGCTGCGACGGCTGCCGGGGAGGATGGCGACGAGCGTGTCGTCCTCCGTGAAGCCCAGGTCGCGTCGCGCGTCCTCGCGCGGCGGCTCGAACGGGATCTGGTCGGCCAGCGGGTGCCCGACGTAGGTCGAGGGAATGCCGGCCTTCTCCAGGATCGCGGGTTCGAACGGGAACAGGCACAGGACGTGGTCCGCGCTTCGCTTGATCGTCTGCACGCGTTCCGCGCGCCAGGCCCAGATCGACGGGCAGACGAAGTGGACCGTCTTGATGCCGGCCTCGCGCAGACGCTGCTCCAGGCCGAAATTGAAGTCAGGCGCGTCCACGCCGACGAAGACCGACGGCCGCTCGGCGATCAGGCGGTCGCCGAGCTGACGCCGGATCGAAAGCAGTTCGCGGATGTTCTTGATCGCGTCCCAGTAGCCGAAGATCGACAGCTTGTGGCTGGGCCACCAGGCGTCGAAGCCCTGCGCCTGCATCTTCGGGCCGCCGATGCCGGCCGAACTCAGCTCAGGCCAGCGCGCCTTCAGGCCTTGCAGCAGCAGGCTGGCGAGCAGATCTCCGGAGGCCTCGCCGGCCACCAGGCCCAGTCGAGGATCCGTGGCGCTCATGTCGGTCGTCCGGGGCTGTCAGCGGACGAGGCCGCGCTTGGCGCCCGCCAGGAAGTCCAGCATCGCCTGGATGTCGCGGATCGACTCGGCATCCTGGCCCTGCTTGAGCGCCTCGATGTTCGCGACGGACTGCTCCAGCGTCGTGCCGTCGCGGAACAGCAGCTTGTGGATCTGACGGATCACGCCGATGCGGTCGTTGCTGAAGCCGCGGCGACGCAGGCCGGTCAGGTTGACCGCGCGCACTTCCAGCGGATTGCCGTCGACCGTCATGTAGGGCGCGACGTCCTGCGCCACATGGCCCTGGAAACCGATCATCGCGTGCGCGCCGACGTGCACGAACTGGTGGACGCCGGTCAGGCCGCCGATCGTCGCCCAGTCGCCGACATGCACGTGGCCGGCCAGCGTCGCGTTGTTGGCCAGCACGCAGTGGTCGCCGACCACCACGTCATGCGCCAGGTGCACGTAGGCCATGATCCAGTTGTCGGAGCCGACGCGCGTGACGCCCTGCTCCTTGAACGTGCCGGTGTTGAAGGTGCAGAACTCGCGGATCGTGTTGCGGTCGCCGATGACGAGCTCCGTCACCTCGCCGCCGTGGCTCATGTCCTGCGGCATCGCGCCGATGGACGCGAACTGGTAGATGGCGTTGTCGCGACCGATCGTGGTCCTGCCTTCGATCACGGTGTGCGGACCGACGCGGGTCCCCGCGCCGATGCGCACCTCGGGGCCGATCACCGCGTACGGGCCGACCTGGACGGTGTCGTCGAGCTGTGCCTGCGGGTCGATGATCGCGGTGGGATGGATTCGGGCCATGGGCATCCGGATTCAGCGGCTGTTCAGCGGGTGTTCAGCGATTGTTCTGCGAGGACTCAGCAGTCGAGCTTGCGCATCGTGCACATCAGGCCGGCTTCGGCCACGATGTCGGTGCCGACCAGCGCCTTGGCGCCGAACTTGTAGATGCCGGCCTTCGCGCGATCCAGCGTGACCTCGAGGATCAGTTGATCGCCCGGCTCGACCGGACGCTTGAAGCGCGCGTTGTCGATGCCGGCGAAGTAGACGACGTGGTTCTCGTCCAGCGTGAAGTTGTAGCTCTCGACCGCCAGCAGCGTGGCGGCCTGCGCCAGCGCTTCGAGGATCAGCACGCCCGGCATCACCGGACGGTGCGGGAAGTGACCGTTGAAGAACGGCTCGTTGATGCTGACGTTCTTGATCGCGCGGATGCGCACGCCCTTCTCCACTTCCAGGACGCGGTCGACCAGCAGGATGGGGTAACGGTGCGGCAGCTTCTCGAGGATGCCGTGGATGTCGATGCGGGTCTCAGTCATGTCGTCTTCTTTTCCAGGGCTCGCACGCGCTGGCGCAGCTCATAGAGCCCGCGCAGGGCGGCGGCGTTCTTCTGCCACGATGCGGCGTCCTCGAAGGGCCACATGCCGGCGTAGGCGCCGGGCTTGTCGATGCTGTTGCTGATGTTGGCCGTCGGGCCGATCTGCACGCCGTCCGTGATGCGGATGTGGCCGTTGATGCGCGCCGCGCCGGCCACGATGCAGTTGGCGCCGATCTCGGCGCTGCCGGCGATGGCCGTGGCGCCGGCGATCGCCGTGCCCTTGCCGATCTTCACGTTGTGCGCGATCTGGACCAGATTGTCGATGATGACGCCGTCGGCGATCACCGTGTCGCCCAGCGCGCCGCGGTCCACGCAGGTGTTGGCGCCGATCTCGACGCCGTCGCCGATGCGCACCGCGCCGAGCTGCTCGATCTTGACCCACTCGACACCGGGCGAGCCGTCCGCGCGCTTGGTCGGCGCGAAGCCGAAGCCGTCCGCGCCGATGACGACGCCGCTGTGCAGCATCGAGCGCTCGCCGATCACGCAGTCATGGCCGAACACGACGTGCGGCGCCAGCCGCGTGTGTGCGCCGACGCGGGCGTCCTGCTCGACGATGGTGTGCGCGCCGATGCGCACGCCGTCGCCCAGCACCGCGCCGGATTCGATCACCGCATGAGGTCCGACCTCGACGCCTTGGCCGATCACCGCATCCGCCGCGACGGTCGCGGTCGGATGGATGGCCGGCGTGGCGCGCGGCTTGCGCATGTTCGCGGCCCACCACTGGGTCAGCCGTGCGAAGTAGAGGTAGGGATCCGGCGCCACGATGCAGCACGCGGTCGTGCCGGCGCCCTGACGGGCCGCGGCGGCGTCCGCCAGCTTGGTCGACACGATCACGCAGGCGGCCTGCGTCGTCGTGAGCTGCGCTTCGTACTTCGGATTCGAGAGGAAGGAGATCGCGTCCGCGCCGGCATCCTCCAGCGGCGCGATCGCGCGGATCGCCGTGGTGGAGGCACCAACAAGATCGCCGCCCAAGGCGGCGATCAGATCAGAGACCAAGACCTGTTTCGTGGTCACGTCGCGGTCACTTCTGATTGTTGAGCGCGTCGATCACCTTCTTCGTGATGTCCACGCGGGGGCTGGCATGAATCGCGTCCTGAACGATCAGATCGTACTTCTCCTGCTCGAAGATCTGCTTGATGACCTTGTTGGCCTTCTCGACCACGGCGGAGAGCTCCTCGTTCTTGCGCTGGGAGACGTCCTCGTTGAACTCGCGGCGCTTGCGCTGCAGGTCGCGGTCCTGCTCGATCAGCTCGCGCTGACGACGGCCGCGTTCCGCCTCGCTCAGCGCCGGGCTGTCCTTGTCGAGCTTCTCGGCCGCGCCACGCAGCTTGGTCTCCAGGTCGACCAGCGCCTTCTCGCGACGGCTGAACTCCGCCTGCAGCTTGGTTTCCGCGGCCTTGGCCAAATTGGTTTCGCGCAGGATCCGCTCGCTGTTGACGTAGCCGATCTTGACTTCCTGGGCTTGCGCGCCCAGGGTCGCCGCGCCCGTCAGGAGGACGGTGGCGACGATCTGCGACAGCTTGCTCTTCATCAGAATGCAGTCCCGATCTGGAATTGGAATCGCTCGATTCTATCCGTGGGCTTCTTGCGGATCGGCGAGCCGTAGCTGAGCCGCAGCGGGCCCATCGGCGACAGCCAGCTGATACCCGCGCCAGCCGAGGCACGCACATCACCGAACTTGAGCTTCTCGTCCTGGCCCCACACGTTGCCCGCGTCCAGGAACGCGAACAGACGGAAGCTCTTGTCGTTGCCCGAACCCGGCACCGGCACGTAGAACTCGGTGTTCAGGTTGAACTTGCGGTTGCCGCCGGTGTACGAACCGGTGACGTCGACCGGACCCAGCGTGCCGGGCTCGAACACCCGCACCGACCCCAGGCCACCGCCGTAGAAGTTCTTGAAGATCGGATACGGCCGGCCGCTCAGGCCCTTGCCGTAGGCGAACTCGCCATTGACCATCAGCGAGAACTTGCGGCCCAGCGGGAAGAACTCCTGGTACTGCAGGTTGGCGATCGTGTAGCGCGAGTCGCCGACCGGGCTCAGTTCCAGGTTCACCCGCTTCATCGCGCCGGCGGTCGGCGTGATCACGGAGTCGCGGTTGTCCTTCTTCCAGCCGATCGTCAGCGGGATCGCGATCGCCGACGAGCCGAACTGCTCACGGAACAGCCAGTAGCTGTTGGGCAGACCGGTGCGGGTCGTGATGCGCGTCGTTTCGTAGCCGATGCCGAAGAACACGGTGTCGTCCTCGGAGAACGGCACGCCGAACTTGACCGAGCCGCCGTACGAGGCGAACTCGTATTCCTCGCCGAGGTTGTTGATCGGCTTGACGGTCCGGTAGAACACGTCGATCGCGCGGGACACGCCGTCGACCGTGAAGTACGGGTCCACCGTCGTGACGCCCAGCGAGCGGCCGGTGCTGGCGGTGTTCACCTGGATGCCCAGGTAGTTGCCGGAGCCGAACACGTTCTCCTGCGAGATCGAGCCGGACAGCGACAGCTTGCTCGCGCTCGAGTAGCCGGCGCCGATCTGGATGTTGCCGGTCGGGCGTTCGGTCACGGTCAGCGTGACGTCGACCTGGTCGGGCGATCCCGGCACCTCGTTCGTGTCGATCGTGACGTCCTTGAAGTAGCCCAGACGCTCGACGCGGTCGCGCGAGGCCTTGATGCGGGCACCGTCGTACCAGGACGATTCGAACTGGCGGAACTCGCGACGGATGACTTCGTCCCGCGTGCGGGTGTTGCCCGAGATCAGCACGCGGCGCACGTAGACGCGGCGCTGCGGTTCGCCGACCAGCGTCACCGTCACCTGGCCGGTCGCGCGGTCGATCTCCGGACGGCTCTCGACGCGCGCGAAGGCGTAGCCGAAGGTGCCGTAGAGATCCTGGAAGTTGCGCGTCGTCTGCGCCACCGCCTCGCCGTTGTACGGCTGGCCGGGCTTGAGCGCGACCAGGCGGCGGAACTCTTCGTCGCGACCCATGAAGTCGCCTTCGAGCTTGATCCCGTTGACCGTGTACGGCTGGCCTTCGTTGATCGTGATCGCGATGCTGATGCTCTGCTTGTCCGGCGAGATCGTGACCTGCGTCGACTCGACGTTGAACTCGAGGTAGCCGCGGTTCAGGTAGTACGAGCGGATCGTTTCCAGGTCCGCGTTCAGCTTGGCGCGCGAGTAGCGGTCGGTCTTCGTGTACCAGGTCAGCCAGCCGGACGTGGTCTGCTCGAGCAGCCCCGTCAGCGTGCCTTCGCTGAAGACCTTGTTGCCCAGGATGCGGATCTCGGCGATCTTGGCCGGCTCGCCTTCCGTCACCGAGAAGCTGACGTTGACGCGGTTGCGCTCGATCGGGGTGATGGTCGTCGTGACCTCGGCGCCGTACAGCGAGCGGGTCAGGTATTGACGCTTCAGCTCCTGTTCGGCGCGGTCGGCCAGGGCCTTGTCGAAAGGCTTGCCTTCGCCGATGCCGACGTCCTTCAGCGACTTGGTCAGCGCTTCGGTGTCGAACTCCTTCAGACCGACGAAGCCGACGTTGGCGATGATCGGACGTTCCTCGATCACGATGACGACGGCGTCCGTGTCGAGGTTGATGCGCACGTCCTTGAACAGGCCGGTCGCGAACAGCGCGCGCAGCGCGGCGGCGCCCTTCTCATCGTTGTACGTGTCGCCGATGCGGAACGGCAGCGCCGCGAACACCGTGCCCGGGTCGGTCCGCTGCAGGCCCTCGACGCGGATGTCCTTGAGTACGAACGGTTCGGCGGCCCAGGCGGAACCGGCTTGCAGCGCGGTGGCCAGCACCGCCAGTTGGATCACGTGGGGGCGCAAGGCGTCGGGCAGGAATCGGGGCATGCGGAAGCTTCAGTGCAGACCCAGCGTGCGGGTCAGATCGTTGAAAAGGGCCAGGCTCATCATCAGCAGCACGACGGCAATGCCTGCGCGTTGCAGCTGCTTGTGCCACCACTCAGAGACAGGGCGGCCGCTCAAACCCTCGAAAAGATAATACATCAGGTGTCCGCCATCGAGCATCGGCAGCGGCAGCAGGTTCAGCACGCCGAGGCTCACGCTGACGGCGGCGAGGAAGCTCAGGAAGGCGGTCAGTCCGAGGCTCGCCGACTGGTCCGCCGCCTTGGCGATCGTGATCGGTCCGCTGAGGTTCTTTACCGAAGCTTCACCGACCAGCATCCGCCCCAAAGTCTTCACCGTCAGCGCGCTGAGTTCCCAGGTGCGGGTCAGGCCTTGCCTGACCGATTCGATGGGACCGTAGTGCACCATGACGCTCGCCGGCCGGGCGTCGAAGCCCGCGCCGATGCGGGCCACGCGCTGGTCGCCGTTGATCTCGACGCGCGGCGTGACCACGCGCTCCAGCTGCTGGCCATCGCGACGCACGACCACGCGCAGCGGTTCCGGCTGGCCATCGACGATGGCGCGGCGCACGCGCTGGATGAACCACGCGACGTCCGGCACGGCCTCGTCGTTGACGCGCAGCACGCGGTCGCCGGGCAGCAGCCCCGCGGCCTGCGCGGGTTCACCGTCGACCATGCGGCCCAGCACCGGCTCGACGAACACGCCGCCCAGGCCGATCCGGCTCATCGTCTTCTCGTCGAAGTCGCGGCTCTCCAGCGTGTCGGTCTCCAGACGGACTGTTCGGCGACCGTGGCCCGCCGCGTCGCTGACGCTGATCAGCAGCGGCTGCCTGTCCGCGACGGCCTGCGCCAGCTGCCAGCCGAAGTCCGGCATCGAACGGACGTCTTCCCAGTCCTGCCCGTCGTTGGACCAGGCCTGCACCCAGTCGCCGGCGCGCAGGCCGGCGCGCTCGGCCAGTCCGCCCGCCGTCGGGGAACCGAGCAGCGCTTTCGGTTCTTCACGGCCGATCCAGCCGACGGCCGCGAACAGCAGCACCGCCAGGATCAGGTTGGCCGCCGGGCCCGCCGCGACGATCGCCGCGCGCTGCCACAGCGTTTTGCGGTTGAAGGCCTGCGACTGCTGGTCGGGCGCCACCGGACCGTCGCTCTCGTCGAGCATGCGGACATAACCGCCGAGCGGGATCGCGCTGAGCGTGAACTCGGTGCTGTCCGGCGACTTGCGGCGGCGCAGCAGCACGCGGCCGAAGCCCACCGAGAATCGCAGCACCTTGACGCCGCAGGCCCGTGCCACGCGGTAGTGGCCCCATTCGTGGATCACGATGAGGATGCCCAGCGTGACGAGGAAATAGAGGACTTGGGAAAGCATCGCGGGCGTCCTGGATCGAAGGCTGGGGCTGAGCGGCGGCGGTCGTCGACCGGAGGATCAGACCGCCGCGGCGAGCGCCGCGATCTGCTGTCGCGCATGCCGGCGGGCGCGCCCGTCGAGCGCCAGCAGGCCCTCGACGCTGTCGATCTCGCCGGCTTCGGGATTCACGGATTCAAGCACCTCGCGGTTGACACGGCAGATGTGATCGAAGCGCAGCTGGCGATCGAGGAAGGCGGCGACCGCCTCCTCGTTCGCGGCGTTCAGCACCGCGGTGCTGCCTTCGGCCGCGCGCAGCGCCTGCCACGACAGGTGCAGGCCGGGGAAGCGGCGCGCGTCGGCCTCCTCGAAGGCGAGGCTGGGCGTCTTCAGCAGGTCCAGCACCTCGGCGCCGGTCGCGATGCGTTCGGGGAAGGCCAGCGCGTAGGCGATGGGCACGCGCATGTCGGGCGTGCCCAGCTGGGCCAGCACCGAGTGGTCGCGGCAGACCACCATCGAATGCACGATGCTCTGCGGGTGGATCAGCACCTTGATCTGCTCGGGCTTCAGGTCGAAGAGCCAGCGCGCCTCGATGACCTCGAGGGCCTTGTTCATCATCGTCGCCGAGTCGACCGAGATCTTGCGGCCCATGACCCAGTTCGGGTGGGCGCAAGCCTGCTCCGGCGTGACGTCGGCGAGCGAGGCCGGATCGCGCTGGCGGAACGGTCCACCGGACGCGGTCAGCACGATGTGATCGATGCGTTGCGCCCAGGTCGAGCGGTCCTCGGGCAGGCACTGGAAGATCGCCGAGTGCTCCGAGTCCACCGGCAACAGCGTCGCGCCGCCCTCCGCGACCGCACGCATGAACAGCGCACCGCCGAGCACGATGGCTTCCTTGTTCGCGAGCAGCAGGCGCTTGCCCGCGCGCGCCGCGGCCATCGCCGGCGGCAGGCCGGCGGCGCCGACGATCGCGGCCATCACCGCGTCGACGTCGGGATGCGCGGCGATCTCGCTCAGCGCAGCCATGCTGTCGAGCACCTCGGTGCGGGATCCCGCCTCGCGCAGCTTCGCGCGCAGCTGGGCGGCGAGCGCCACGTCGGGCAGCACGGCGAAGCGCGGCTGGAACTGCACGCACTGCGCGGCGAGTTCGTCCACGCGGCTCATCGCCGACAGGGCGAAGACGCGATAACGGTCCGGATGGCGCGCGATCACGTCCAGCGTACTGGTCCCGATGGATCCGGTGGAACCCAGCACGCAGACCTGCTGCGGGCGGTGGAAGTGGTCGGTCATCGCAGGAGGTCTCGCGGGGAGATCCGGAGGATCAGAGGGAAGTCAGCGCCAGGGCCAGCGGCAGCACCGGCAGCAGCGCGTCGACACGGTCCAGGACACCGCCGTGACCGGGCAGCAGCTGACTGCTGTCCTTGGCGCCGGCGGCGCGTTTGACCAGGGATTCGAAGAGATCGCCGACGACGCTCATCGCCGACAGGAAGACCAGCGCCAGCAGCGACACGACACCGATGCGCTTCACCAGCACCGTGTACAGCGAGGCCGAATCCACCGGCACGCGCACGTCGATCACATGGACCCAGACAAAGCCCAGCACGATCACGCCGACGAGGCCGCCAATCGCGCCCTCCCAGCTCTTGCCCGGGCTGATCGCCGGGGCGAGTTTGCGCCTGCCGAAGGCCTTGCCGGAGAAGTACGCGGCAATGTCGGCCATCCAGACCAGGCACATCGCCGACAGCAGGAAATTGATGCCGCGCTGGCGCGCGACGATCAGCGCGAGCCAGGCGGCCCACAGCAGCACCGCGCCGAGCACGAGTCTCAGCACCGGCGACAGCGTCGGCCATCCGGCGACGCCGGCCGCGAGCGCGCGCACGCCGCCGAGCACCCAGATGCCGCCGGCCAGCCACCAGCACCAGGCCGGCACGTCGAAGCCGACAAAGTACAGCGTCGCCGCGCACACTGCCCCGAGCGCGCCGCCGAAGGCCAGCGCGGCCACCCCTGGCTTGCCGTTCAGCCGGGACCACTCCCAGCCCGCCGCCGCGATCATCACCAGCGTCAGCAGCGCGAACCATGTCGGATTCGACGAGAACAGCGCCGGCAGCAGGATCGCCAACAACACCAGGGCCGTGATCACGCGCTGAAGCAGCATCTCAAGCCTCCTGGGCGACGCCCGGAACGTTCACCCCGCCGAAGCGGCGGTCGCGCGCCCGGAACGCGGCGATGGCCTCGTCCAGTTGCGCCTCGCCGAACTCGGGCCACAGGCAATCGGAGAACACGAACTCGGTGTACGCGGTCTGCCACAGCATGAAGTTGCTGATGCGCAGTTCGCCGCCGGTGCGGATGAAGAGGTCCGGGTCCGGCGCATAACTCATCGCCATGAACTCGGACAGCCTGGCCTCGGTCAGCTCGGCAGGCGGCACGCCTGCCTCCATCGCCTTGCGGCAGGCCTGGACGATGTCCCAGCGGCCGCCGTAGTTGAACGCGACGTTCAGCGTCAGCTTGGAATTGTGGGCGGTGGAGCCCTCGGCCTCGGCCCAGGCGGCGCGCAGCTTGTCGGACACCGCCTCGCGGTCGCCGACGATGCGGATGCGCACACCCATCGCGCCCATGCGGGCCAGGTAGCGCGACACCGCCGCCAGCACCAGGCCCATCAGGCCGGACACCTCGTCGCTGGGGCGCTTCCAGTTCTCGCTGGAGAAGGCGAAGACGGTGAGGTACTCGATCTCGCGATCGATGCAGGCCTGGACCACCCGCACCAGGGCATCGACGCCCTGCTTGTGGCCGAAGAAGCGCGGAAGGAAGCGCTTCTTCGCCCAACGACCGTTGCCATCCATGACGATGGCCACATGGCGGGGCACTCCCGCCTTGCTGTCGGCGCTCACGAGGATGCGACGATCAGACGGCCATGATCTCGGCTTCCTTGGCCGAGAGCAGCTTGTCGATGTCCGACACGACGCGGTCCGTCAGCTTCTGGACTTCGTCCTGGCTGCGACGCTCGTCGTCCTCGGTGATGACCTTGTCCTTGGCCATCTTCTTCGCCTGTTCGTTGGCGTCGCGGCGCAGGTTGCGCACGGCCACCTTCGCATCTTCGGCGGCACCCTTGGAGACCTTGACCAGGTCGCGGCGGCGCTCTTCCGACAGCGGCGGCATCGGCACGCGGATCAGGTCGCCCATCGACGACGGGTTCAGGCCCAGGTCCGATTCGCGGATGGCCTTCTCGATCTTCTGGCTCATGCCCTTTTCCCAGGGCTGCACGCTGACCGTGCGGGCGTCCAGCAGGGTGACGTTGGCCACCTGCGAGATGGGGACCATCGAGCCGTAGTAGTCCACGTGCACCTGGTCCAGCAGGCCCGGGTGGGCGCGGCCGGTGCGGATCTTCTGCAGTTCGTTCTTGAACGCCTCGACGGACTTGGCCATCTTGGCTTCGACGTTCTTCTTGATGTCGGCGATGCTCATGTTCTATTCCTCGATCAGGGGTCGGCGTGGTCTCTAACGCGCCAACCCGGTCAGACGTGCACCAGCGTGCCCTCGTCCTCACCCAACACGACGCGCTTCAGCGCGCCCGGCTTGAAGATCGAGAACACCCGGATGGGCAGCTTCTGGTCGCGGCACAGCGCGAACGCGGTCGCGTCCAGCACCTGCAGGTTCTTGCCGATGGCCTCGTCGAAGCTGATGCGCGAATAGCGCGTGGCCGTCGGATCCTTCTTCGGGTCGGCGGTGTAGACGCCGTCGACCTTGGTCGCCTTCAGCACGATCTCGGCGCCGATCTCGGCGCCGCGCAGCGCGGCGGCCGTGTCGGTGGTGAAGAAGGGGTTGCCGGTGCCGGCGGCGAAGACGACGACCTTGCCCTCTTCCAGGTACTGCAGCGCCTTGGGACGCACGTAGGGTTCGACGACCTGCTCGATCGCGATCGCCGACATGACGCGCGCGGTCATGCCCTCCTGGCGCATCGTGTCGGCCAGGGCCAGCGAGTTCATCACCGTCGCCAGCATGCCCATGTAGTCGGCCGTCGCGCGGTCCATGCCGACCGCGCCGCCCGCCACGCCGCGGAAGATGTTGCCGCCGCCGATGACGACCGCGACCTCGACGCCGAGCTTCGTCACTTCCTGGATCTCTTGGACCATGCGCACGATCGTTGCGCGGTTGATGCCGTAGGAGTCGTCGCCCATCAGGGCTTCACCGGAAAGCTTGAGCAGGATGCGTTTGTGGGCGGGCATTGTTACCTCGTCAGTACAGCCGATGGAGGGAGTGTCGTGCGTGCGCCTCCATGCGCAAGCGCACAAGTGTAAAGGGCGCCAGAGGCGCCCTTTTTGAGTCGCGACGCTTATTGCTGCTTGCTTGCAGCCGCCACCTGGGCAGCCACTTCGGCGGCGAAGTCGTCGACCTTCTTCTCGATGCCTTCGCCCACCACGTACAGGGTGAACGACTTCACCGTCGTGGCCTTGTCCTTCAGCATCTGCGCGACGGTCTGCTTGCCGTCGGCGGCCTTCACGAAGACCTGGTCCTGCAGCGAGACTTCCTTCAGGAACTTCTGCACCGAGCCCTCGACCATCTTGGCGACGATCTCGGCCGGCTTGCCGGACTCGGCGGCCTTCTCGGCGGCGATCTTGCGTTCCTTCTCGACCAGCTCGGCCGGGACTTCGGCGGACGACAGCGCGGCCGGCTTCATCGCGGCGACGTGCATCGCGACGTCCTTGGCGGCGACTTCGTCACCGTCGAACTCGACCATCACGCCGATGCGAGTGCCGTGCAGGTAGGAAGCCAGCTTGGCGCCTTCATAGCGCTTGAAGCGGCGGATCGTCATGTTCTCGCCGATCTTGCCGATCAGGCCGGCACGCACGTCCTCGACCGTCGGGCCGAAGCCTTCCTGCGACAGCGGCAGGGCGGACAGGGCGGCGATGTCGGCGGGGTTGCTGTCGACGATCAGGCCGGCCAGCGCGTTCACGAACGCCAGGAAGGCGTCGTTCTTCGACACGAAGTCGGTTTCGCAGTTGACTTCGATCAGCGCGCCGGCGTTGCCCTTCACGGCCGCGGCGACGACGCCTTCGGCGGTGACGCGCGAGGCGGCCTTGCCGGCCTTGCTGCCCAGCTTGACGCGCAGGATCTCTTCAGCGCGGGTCATGTCGCCGTCGGCCTCGGTCAGCGCCTTCTTGCACTCCATCATCGGGGAGTCGGTGCGGGCGCGCAGCTCGGCGACCATGCTTGCGGTAATTGCTGCCATTTCAATCTCCGTATGTCGCGGCCCGGAACGCTCCGGCGCCGCTGAAATCTGAATCTGCTTGGACTTTACTTGGACGAAGGGGGCTGAATCAGCCCCCTTGTCAGAACCCGTCGCGGGTCAGGGCCTGGATCAGGCGCCTTCGTTCACTTCGACGAATTCGTCGCCTTCAGCGGCGACAGCCGTGACGACGTCGTTCGACGAGTTGGCGCGGCCTTCCAGCACGGCGTCGGCGACAGCCTTGGCGTACAGGGCGACAGCCTTGGCCGAGTCGTCGTTGCCCGGGATGACGTAGTCGATGCCTTCGGGCGAGTGGTTGGTGTCCACGATGCCGATGACCGGGATGCCCAGCTTCTTGGCTTCCAGGACGGCGATCTTGTGGTAGCCGACGTCGATGACGAACAGGGCGTCCGGCAGCGCGGCCATGTCCTGGATGCCGCCGATGTTCTTCTCGAGCTTGTTGATGTCGCGCGTGAACATCAGGGCTTCCTTCTTGATCGCGGGCTGGGTGCCGGCGTCGATCTGGGCCTGCATGTCCTTGAGGCGCTTCAGCGAGGTCTTGACCGTCTTGAAGTTGGTCAGCGTGCCGCCCAGCCAACGCTGGTTGACGCTCGGGACGCCGGCGCGCTCGGCTTCGGCGGCGACGATGTCGCGGGCCTGGCGCTTGGTGCCGACCATCAGGATCGTGCCGCGCTTGGAGGCGAGCTGGCGCACGAACTTCAGGGCTTCCTCGAACGCGGGCAGCGTCTTCTCGAGGTTGATGATGTGGATCTTGTTGCGATGGCCGTAGATATACGGGGCCATCTTGGGATTCCAGAAGCGGGTCTGGTGGCCGAAATGGACGCCGGCTTCCAGCATCTCACGCATCGTGACGGACATAAGTAACTCCGAAGGTTGGTTCTAGAATCCGGCACGAATTGCGACATCTGAAAGACGTCGCAACACCTTGATTCGCCGGACTCGCGAATTTGCGATGTGTGGCCGAGACCACAGACCGCGTCTCTCACCGGACTCCAGCCCCAACGGCTGGCTTATCCGGGAAAAACCCAACGAGTATAACCCGATTTCGCATGCCGATCGACCTGACCGAGGCGCTCGCCTCTCTGCGCCTGGGCCGGCAATCGGCGCGCACCCTGCTGTCCGAGAACCTGGCACGCGCCGACGACGCGGCGTGCGAGCACGTCTTCCTGCGCCGTTTCAATGACGGCGCCCGCGCGGCCGCAGAGGCTTCAGATGCCGCAGCGGCACGCGGCGAACCCCGCCCGACGCTCGGCGGCCTGGCGGTGTCCGTCAAGGACCTGTTCGACGTCGCCGGACACCCGACGACCGCCGCCTCCGCCGCGATGGACGATGCGCCGGCCGCTGTGCACGACGCCCCCGCCGTCGCCCGGCTGCGCGCCGCAGGCGCCGCGCTGATCGGCCACACGAACCTGAGCGAGTTCGCCTTCTCCGGCGTCGGCATCAATCCGCATCACGGCACGCCCCGGAATCCGGTGACACGCGCCATCGACGGCCTGGACCGCATTCCCGGCGGATCGACCTCCGGCGGCGCGGTCAGCGTTGCCACCGGCGCTGCATGGGCGGCGCTCGGCTCGGACACCGGCGGGTCGCTGCGCATCCCGGCCGCGCTGCAGGGGCTGGTCGGCTTCAAGAGCACGGCGCAACTGGTCCCGCTCGACGGCTGCGTGCCGCTCGCGCCCTCGTTGGACACCGCCGGCGCGATCACCCGCTCGGTGCGGGACGCGGCGCTGCTGCACGGGGTGCTGAGCGGCACTCCGGTTGAGCTGGACGAAGGCCCCTTGTCGGCATGGCGCTTCGCGATCACGCCGACCTTCATGCAGGACGAGCTCGATCCCGCCGTGACCGCCGCGTTCGAACGCGCGCTCGCGACGCTGCGCGCCGCCGGCGCCCGCATCGAGGAGCGCGCGCTGCCCGCCCTGCCCCGTGTGGCGGAACTGCAAACGCAGGGCGGCATCACGGCGGCCGAGGCCTGGACGTGGCACCATGCGCGCCTCGCCGAACGCGGCGGCCGCTACGACCCGCGCGTCGCACTGCGCATCCGCCGCGGCGAAGCCATCCTTCCCGCCGCCTATCAGGCGCTGCTCGATGCCCGCCGACGCTGGATCGCCGACATGACGGCGGAGATGTCCGGCATCGACGTCTTCCTCAGCCCCACCGTTCCCCTCCAAGCCCCGGAGATCGCCCCCTTGCTGTCCAGCGACGACCTGTTTTTCGCCACCAACGCGCGCCTGCTGCGCAACACCGCCGTCGTGAACCTGCTCGACGGCTGCGCGATCTCGATCCCGTGCGAGCAGCCCGGCGAGCTGCCAGTGGGCCTGATGCTGTGGGCGCCTGCGATGCACGATCGCACGGTGCTGAGCGCCGCGTCGCGCGTCGAGGCGACGCTGGCCGCACCGGCCGCGGGGATCCGCTGAGATGCGCGTCGCCATCATCGGAGCCGGCCTGGCCGGCGTCACCAGCGCCTACGAACTCGCGCTGCAAGGCCACGAGGTTCACGTCTTCGAACGCGACACCAGCGTCGCCACCGGCGCGAGCTTCGCGCCGCCAGGGCTGATCGCGCCGGGCCTGATGGCCGCGCGGCCGGATGCACCGCTGACATGGCGCGGCAAGCCGGGCCAGCTCGGCTGGAAGTTCGCGCACTGGCGAGCCGGCCGCGCGCGCGGCGCCCACGCGATGCCCGAAGCGCTGCATGCGCTGGCCCAGCGCGGACAAGCCGTGATGGCCGTGTGGCGACGCGAGCTGAAGATGGACGTCGAGCGCGAAGCCGGCGTGCTGCTGCTGTGGCGCACCGCGAAGGACTACAAGGGCGCGGCGCCGCTGCTGGCGCGGCTGCAGGAGCGGCAGGTGCCGCATCGCGAGCTGGACGCCGACGGCTGTCGCGCACAGGAGCCCGGACTCAACGCCGAGACCGCGCTGCACGGCGGCATCCTGCTGACGCAGGACGAGGCGGCCAACGCCCGCCAGTTCAGCCAGGCGCTGAAGCTGGAAACGCAACGGCTCGGCGTGCAGTGGAACTTCAACACCGACGTGCTGCGCATCGAGCCCGGCAGCCAGCCCGCCGTGCACATGGCCGCCGGCGAGCCGCTGCGCGTGGACGCGGTGCTGGTCTGCGCCGGCAAGGGCGCGGCGGCGCTGCTCGCCGCGCAGGGGCTGAAGCTGCCGTGGGGAACAGTCCACACGCACACGCTGACGGCACCGCTGCGCATGCTGGAGGCACACCCGGACCTGGGACCTCGCGCCACCGTCATCGACGTGGCGCTGGGCGTCAGCCTCACCCGACTCGGCCAGCGCGTGCGCGTCGGCGGAGCGAACGAGCTGGGCGGCTCGTCATCACAGCCGGACGGCCAGTCGATGGGCGCGTTGCATCAGGCCGCGCATGACTGGTTCCCGGGCGCCCTGCTCGCCGGCGGTCAGCAGCGCTGGAAGACCTCACGCCTGCTGCTGCCGGACGAACTGCCGCTGATCGGCGAGTCCGGCCTGCCCGGCGTGTGGCTGAACATCGGTCACGGCGAACACGGCTGGACCATGGCCGGCGCCGCCGCGCAACTGCTGGCGGCCCGGCTCGCGAAGAAGGACCCCGGCATCGATGCCGCGCTGCTGGAGCCGGGTCGGTTCAAGTGACCGGACGGGGATAGAGTCGGCGCCATGCTGCCGGTACTGCCCACGACCCACGATCTATCCCTGCACGACGTGCCATCGAGCCGGCGCATCGAATCTGCAGCGCTGTCGCTGCACCCGCCGCACACGTTGATCGAGCGCGCCGGGCTGGCGGTGGCAAGACTCGCACTGGCGCTCAAGCCTTTCGGCCAGTACGCCGCGGTTTTCGCCGGCCCCGGCAACAACGGCGGCGACGGCCTCATCGCGGCCCGCCATCTGGCCGCCCGTGGATGGACGGTGGACGTGCTGCGGGTCGGGCCTGAGCCCCAGCCGGGCAGCGATGCCGCGCATGCGCTGGACACCGCCAGGCAAGCCGGCCTGCGCTTGCACACCGACGCCCGGCACATGCCCCGGCGGGCCGATGTCGCCATCGACGCCCTCCTCGGCCTCGGCGCCAGCCGCGCGCCCGAGGGCGCATTCGCTTCGGCCATCCAGGCCATCGGCACGCTGCGCATTGCCGGCGCCACAGTGCTGGCCGTCGACGTCCCCAGCGGCATCGATGTCCGCACAGGCCAGCCACTGGGCGCCGATGCAGTCCATGCACATCACACGCTGACCTTCCTGACGCTGAAGGCCGGCCTGTTCACTGGCGAAGGCCGTGCGCTCGCGGGGCGCGTCTGGTTCGACGATCTCGACATACCGGTCGGCGAGAAGGGCGTAGGCCAGCTCTTCGGCGCCAGCCGCATCGCGCGGTGGCAAGGCGAGTTCGCACGCTCGGCGTCGAGTCACAAGGGGCGGCATGGCGACGTCGTCGTCCTGGGCGGCGCGCCGACGATGCGCGGTGCCGCGTGGCTCGCCGCCACCTCGGCGCTGGCGGCCGGCGCGGGTCGCGTGTACGCCGCACTGCCTGACGACGACGGCCAGCCATGGCCCGCCCGGCCGGAGCTGATGCATTGGGATGCCGCGCGCTGGAGCGCTCCGACCGACACCTGGCGGGACATCGTCGCCGTGTGCGGCTGTGGCGGCGGCACGGCGATCGCACCGTCCCTGTCCACGGTGCTGCACGGCGCGACGCGCATCGTGCTCGATGCCGACGCGCTGAACCTCGTCGCCGCCGACGAGACGCTGCAGCACGCGCTGCGCCGCCGCGCGGCGCACGGCTGGCCGACGATCCTGACGCCGCATCCGCTGGAAGCGGCACGACTGCTGGGTCTGCCTTCCGCCGCAGCCGTTCAGGCCGATCGCCTGGACGCCGCGACGCAGCTCGCCATGCGATTCGCGGCGACCGTGGTGCTCAAGGGATCCGGCAGCATCGTCGCAACGCCCAATCGACGCCTGTCGATCAATGGCACCGGCTCGTCGGCACTGGCGACCGCAGGCACCGGCGACGTGCTGGCCGGCTGGATCGGCGGACTCTGGGCGCAGTCGCCCGGCATCGCGCCGCATGACCTCGCCTGCACGGCCGCGGCATGGCACGGCGCGGCCGCTGAAGGCCATGCCGGCCCGCTGCTCGCCGCCGACCTGATCGACGCGATGGCCGCGCTGCACAACCCCTCCGCCTGAACACCGGCGAGAGCACGCACCAGAAACACGAAGGGCCTGGCATGACCAGACCCTTCTTCATCCGAGGCTCGATCGGCGGCGATCGAGCCCATCAGGCAGCACTCATGCGCCGCGCTTGCGCCGTGACGTCTTGGCTGCCGGCGCGCCACTGCCCTTCGCGGCAACAGACTTCGCCGCGCTGCGGGCCGTGCGCTTGGCCGCCTGAACCGGATGCGTCGACGAGCCCTTCGTCGCGCGCTCCGATTTGCGGCGCTCAGCCTTCAGCACGCGGTCAGCCTGCTCGATGCGTTCGAGCGAGTCGACCGCCGTCGGCGGATCAGGCGGCGGCAACGGCATCGGCTCGACCGTCGCGGCCGGAGCTGCGGCGGCCTCTCGCCGCGCGCGTTGCTCGGCGCGCTTGTCCTGCTTCCTCGCGGGGCCCTTGCCGTCGCCGCCGCGCCGGTCGCCGAACTTGTCGCGGTGCGCGCCGCGCAGCAGGCGCTGTTCGTCCCCATCGCGCACCAGGCGGAAGTCGATCTTCCGGCCATCCAGGTCAACACGGCTCACCTGCACCTGCACGCGTGCGCCGGTGGCGTAGCGGATGCCGGTGCGTTCGCCGCGAAGTTCCTGCCGGACCTCATCGAAACGGAAGTACTCGCCACCGAGTTCGGTGATGTGGATCAGGCCCTCGACATACAAGGCGTCAAGTTGCACGAACAGGCCGAAGCTCGTCACCGCGCTCACCGTGCCGGCGAATTCCTCGCCAAGGTGGTCGCGCATGAAGCGGCACTTCAGCCAGGCTTCGACGTCGCGCGAGGCCTCGTCAGCACGGCGCTCGTTGGCGCTGCAGTGCGCGCCAACGACTTCCCAGCGCTCCGCCTCGGTCGATGCGGAGGCCGGGCTCGGTGCCTTCGAGGCCGGCTTGCCCGGCCGCTTGGGCATCGGGTTCGCGGCTTCCATCTTGTGCGCGTCGAGCGCGTACTTCTTCGAGCCGAGCAGCGCCTTGATCACGCGGTGCACCAGCAGGTCCGGATAGCGCCGGATCGGACTGGTGAAGTGCGTGTAGGCCTGGTAGGCCAGGCCGAAGTGGCCCGCGTTGGCCGGCGTGTAGATCGCCTGCTGCATCGAACGCAGCAGCATCGTGTGGATCTGCTGCGCGTCGGGCCGGTCCTTGGTCGCCTGCGCGATCGCCTGGTACTCGCCCGGCGACGGATCGTCGCTGATGCCCATGCCGATGCCCAGCGCGCGCAGGTAGGCCTGCAGCGTGCCGCGCTTCTCGGGCGTCGGACCTTCGTGGACCCGGTACAGCGACGCATGCTTGCCGCCCGCGATGAAGTCCGCCGCGCAGACGTTGGCGGCGAGCATCGCCTCCTCGATCAGGCGGTGCGCCTCGTTGCGGGTGCGCGGCACGATCTTTTCGATGCGGCCGTTGTCGTCGCAGACGATCTGGGTCTCGGTGGTCTCGAAGTCGATCGCACCGCGCTTGGCGCGCTGCGACAGCAGCGCGCGGTAGACCTCGTGCAGGTGCAGCAGGTGCGGCACCAGCGTCTTGCGCTTGTGGGCCTCGGGGCCGTGCGTGTTGCCGAGGATCGCCGCCACTTCCGTGTAGGTGAAGCGCGCATGCGAGTTGATGACCGCCGGATAGAACTGGTAGGCGTGCAACTCGCCAGACTCGCTGACCAGCATGTCGCAGACCATGGACAGGCGGTCCTGCTCCGGATTCAACGAGCACAAGCCGTTCGACAGCTTCTCCGGCAGCATCGGGATGACGCGTCTGGGGAAGTAGACCGAGGTCGCGCGCTCGTAGGCATCGCGATCCAGCGGCTCACCCGGCTTCACATAGTGGCTGACGTCGGCGATCGCGACCAGCAGCCGCCAGCCCTGGAACGCCGTCTTGCCCCGGCCCTGCTTGTGGGGCTCGCAGTAGACCGCGTCGTCGAAGTCGCGGGCGTCCTCGCCGTCGATCGTCACCAGCGCCACGTCGCGCAGGTCGATGCGGTGCTTCATGTCGACCGCGCGGACCTTGTCGGGCAGCTTCGCCGCCTGCGCCAGCGTGTCGGCGCTGAAGGCGTGCGGAACCTCGTACTTGCGCACGGCGATCTCGATCTCCATGCCGGGGTCGTCGATCTCGCCCAGCACTTCGGTCACGCGGCCGACCGGCTGCGAATACAGCGACGGCGGCTCCGTGAGCTCGACGGCGACGATCTGGCCTGCGGTCGCATTGGCGATCGCATTCTTCGGCACCAGGATGTCCTGGCCGTAGCGCTTGTCTTCAGGGGCGACGAGCCAGATGCCGGACTCGAGCAGCAGGCGGCCGATGATCGGCTTCTTGCGGCGTTCGAGGATTTCCAGCACGCGGCCTTCGGGACGGTTGCGCTTGTCGTGGCGCACGATGCGCACCCGCAGGCGGTCGCCGTGCATGACGGCGTGCATCTCCTGCGAGGACAGATAAACGTCCGATTGACCATCGTCGGGCATCAGGAAACCGTGCCCGTCGCGGTGACCCTGCACCGTGCCTTCGATCTCCCCCATCAGCTGAGCGCTTTGAGCGCCCTGGGGGCTTGCATTCTTGAAGTTTTTGATAGTAGAATCCTTGTCTTTCCTGAAACGCAGAAGCACTTCTGTGTTCCGAGAAACCGAGGGCTCAAGAATACTTCAAGAAGTGACTTGAGCTGGGTTTCCGGGAAACTGGCTTCTGACCTTGCCCAGGTGGCGGAATTGGTAGACGCACTAGTTTCAGGTACTAGCGGGTAACTCCGTGGAGGTTCGAGTCCTCTCCTGGGCACCATATTCGAAAAGCCGGCCATGAGCCGGCTTTTCTCATTGGCGCCTCGTCGAGGACTCGTCAGCGAGACTCGCGACGCCAACAAGAAAAAAGGGCTGACAGTTGTCAGCCCTTCCTTCATCAGATTGCGAACTTCTTCGCCAGCGCATCGGGGCGCAGTGCGTCGTAGTCTTCGAACGGCTGATGGATCCACGGGCTGGTTTCCAGCATCTCGACGTAATAGTCCGGCGTGTACTCCGAAACGCTCTTCGTCCAGATCACGGCCGAACGCAACTCGGTGATCGACGGCATGCCACGCAGCCGCTCCACCACCGCCTTCAGCGTCACGCCCGAGTCCGCCAGATCATCCACCAGCAGCACACGCCCCGCCAGCTCGCCCTTGGGCATGGTGATGTACTTGGCAATATCCAGACGACCCTGGATCGTGCCCGCTTCCGCACGGTACGAGCTGGTCGACATGATGCCCAGCGGCTTGTCGAACACGCGCGACAGCACGTCGCCGGGACGCATCCCGCCGCGCGCCAGACACAGGATCTGGTCGAACTCCCAGCCGGAGGCGTGCACCTTCAGCGCCAGGCGTTCGATCAACAGGTGGTATTCATCCCACGACACGTACAGATGTTTGCCGTCGTCGGTCAACATGGGGGAGGCTCCTCAGCGATGGATGGGGTCAGGTCTGGATAAGACGGAAAACGACAGGGCTCGAGCGGTCGCTCAACCCTGGAACGGATGCTGCAGCAGGATGGTGTGCTCGCGGTCGGGACCGGTGGACACCATGGCGATCGGCGCGCCGATGACTTCTTCCACGCGCTTCAGATAGGCGCGCGCGTTGGCCGGCAGTTGATCCCACTCGGTGATGCCGAAGGTCGATTCGGTCCAGCCGGGGAAGACTTCGTAGACCGGCTTGCAGGCCACGATCTCGTCCGCGTCCAGCGGCAGGATGTCGATCTGCTTGCCGTCGAGCTCATAGCCGACGCACATGCTGATCTCGGCCAGGCCGTCCAGCACGTCCAGCTTGGTCAGGCACAGGCCGGTGATGCCGTTGATGATGATCGAGCGCTTCAGCGCGGCGGCGTCGATCCAGCCGCAACGGCGCGCGCGACCGGTGACGGTGCCGCGCTCCTGA
This sequence comes from Roseateles sp. GW821-FHT09G03, assembly GCF_059416045.1. Taxonomy (NCBI): domain Bacteria; kingdom Pseudomonadati; phylum Pseudomonadota; class Betaproteobacteria; order Burkholderiales; family Sphaerotilaceae; genus Roseateles; species Roseateles sp. GW821-FHT09G03. The sequence goes on along the minus strand of NZ_JBWKOK010000008.1, from coordinate 185,862 downwards.
CCGACCGTCGACAGGTGGTGACCCACCGTGCCTTCGGTTTCCCAATCCAGCTCGGTCGGGAACGGGCCCGAACCCACGCGCGTCGCGTAGGCCTTCGTGATGCCCAGCATGTAATGCAGCATCTGCGGACCCACGCCCGCACCCGCGGCGGCGTTGCCCGCCACGCAGTTGCTCGATGTCACATACGGATAGGTGCCGTGGTCGATGTCCAGCAACGTGCCTTGCGCGCCCTCGAACAGGATGTTCTGGCCGGCCTGATGCGCCTTGTGCAGCATGTAGCCGACGTCGGCCATCATCGGCTTGATCTGGTCGGCCAGCGACATCGCGTGGTCGAAGATCGGCTGGAACTCCAGCGCCTTCGAATTCAGGTAGCCGGTCAGCGCCGCGTTGTGCAGGTCGATCAGTTCCTTGAGCTTCTTCGCGAAGCGGTCGGGATGCTTCAGGTCCTGCACGCGCAGCGCGCGGCGGGCGACCTTGTCCTCGTAGGCCGGGCCGATGCCCTTGCCGGTCGTGCCGATCTTGCCGCTGCCGCTGCTCTCGCGCAGCGCCTCGCGGGCGCGGTCGACCTCGACGTGGAACGGCATGATCAGCGGGCAGGACTCGCTGATGTAGAGGCGCGAACGCACCTCGACACCGGCCTTCTCCAGGCGCTCGATCTCCGACAGCAGATGCGTCGGGTCCAGCACCACGCCGTTGCCGATGTAGCAGGCGACGCCGTCGCGCATGATGCCCGACGGGATCAGCTGCAGCGCCGTCTTCACGCCCTTGATGACCAGCGTGTGGCCGGCGTTGTGGCCACCTTGGAAACGCACCACGCCTTGCGCGTGGGGAGTCAGCCAGTCGACGACCTTGCCCTTGCCTTCGTCACCCCATTGGGTGCCGACGACCACCACGTTGCGCCCGCGCGCGATCTCACTGCTTTGCATGTCGTTCATCCGATGATTTGGAGGTTGAGGGTGGAGGGGCGAATCGCGTCGCTCACAGCGATCGCAGCACCCATTGACCGCCGGACTGCACCAGCTCGCGGTCGCATTCGAATTCGTCGTTCTCTTGCTCGTGGCCCGGCAGGACGCAGACCACGGTCTCGCCCTGTTCGCGCAGGCGGCGGACCGCCGCGCGCAGGTCGGGATCCTCGCCCCACGGGGCGCGCACCGCGGCCCGCAGCGACGTGGCCGGGATCAGACCCACCAGCGTCTTCAGGTCCAGGCTGAAACCGACGGCGGGACGCCGCCGGCCGAAGACCGCGCCGACCTCGTCGTAGCGGCCGCCGCGCAGGACCGCATCGCTGCCGCCCTCCGCGTACAGCGCGAAGCGCACGCCGCTGTAGTAGCCGAAGCCCGGCAGATCCGCCAGATCGACGCCGATGCGAACGTCGGGATACGCCGCGCGCAGGTGATGGATCAGCCACTCCAGGTCGTCCAGCGCGGCCGTGACCAGCGCATTGACCGGCAGCGCACGACGCGCATCCGCCAGCACTTCGACGCCGCCATACAGGCGCAGCAGCGTCTGCAGCGCGGCGACGACATCCGCCGGCAATTCGTTCGAGAACGCGGCCACACCGGCAGCGTCCTTGGCGGCCATCGCGGCCACCAGCGCATTCAGACGGTCCTCGCCCAGCGCATGCTCGCCCAGCACGCCCCGCACCAGGCGCGCATCGCCCAGGTCCAGCACCAGACGCGTCACACCCGCGCGTTGCATCGCGTCGATGGCAAGCTCCTGCGCTTCCAGATCGGCTTCGAGGCCGGCATGGCCGTAGATCTCGACGCCGAACTGCAGCGGCTCGCGCGTCGCGGTCAGGCCCTCGGCGCGCGTGTGCAGCACGGGCCCGCAGTAGCACAGGCGCGTCACGCCGGCACGGTTCAGCAGGTGGGCATCGATGCGGGCGACCTGCGGGGTCGTGTCCGCGCGCAGGCCCAGGCTGCGACCGGAGAGCTGGTCGACGAGCTTGAAGGTCTTGAGGTCCAGCGCCTGGCCGGTGCCGGAAAGCAGCGAGTCGAGATGCTCCAGCATGGGAGGCATCACCAGCTCGCAACCGTAGGTCCGCGCCATGTCCAGCAATTCGCGTCGAAGTTCTTCGATGCGGCGAGCCTGGGAGGGGAGGACGTCAGCAATGTGCTCGGGCAGCAGCCAAGCAGAGGCCATGGACGTTCAGGGAGGGGGTTAAAAACGGCATTGTACCGGGGTCGCGGCACGCCTTGACCGCCGAGACCCTCGGGCAAGGGTCCGACGCGCGTTCGTCAAGGATTCAGCGAGGCTTCGTGACGGGCCGCGCAGCCTGGTCACCGTCCTTTGCACTCCACTGCCGCATGCCTGCTCAGAGGAGCAACAACAGCAAGCCCCCGCACACCAGGCTCGCCAGACCGAGAAATCGCAACTGGCCGTCGCTCATGGCCAACAACTTCGAGAACAGCTGGCGCCACGCGCCGGGATTCAGGAAAGGCAACAGCCCCTCCATGATCAGCAGCAGCGCCAGCGCCGCCAGCCACTTGTCGCCGCTCATGATGGGGCCGCCCTCCCCGGCTGCTGCCGGTCAGCCTGATGACCAGGGCCGGCCGACCCGGAGGTCGCCAGGGCCGGCCCCGCCCGGGTTCACTTCTTCGACGCTGGCGCTGCCGGAGCGCCCGGACCGCCGTTGCGCATCGCGTTGAAGAACGGGCTCGACGGGTCGAGCACCATCACATCGCTCTTGCCCTTGAACGACGCCTGGTACGCATCGAGCGAACGATAGAACTGCGCGAACTGAGGGTCGCGGCCGAAGGCCTCGGAATACAGCGCCGACGCCTTGGCGTCGCCCTCGCCCTTGATCTTCTGTGCGTCGCTGTAGGCCTCGGCGGTGATCACGTCGCGCTGCTTGTCGGCATCGGCCTTGATCTTCTCGCCCTCGGCCGCGCCGGTGGAGCGCTGCTCATTGGCGGCGCGGGCGCGTTCCGTCTTCATCCGGTTGTAGACGGCCTCGGTGATGTTGGCCGCGAAGTCCACGCGCTTGACGCGCACGTCGACGATCTCGATGCCCAGCTCCTTGGCCGTGCTCTCCAGACGCTTGCGGACGTCCTGCATGACCTTCTCCCGCTCGGTCGCCAGGACGGCGGCCACGGTGCGCTTGGTCACCTCCTCGTTCATCGCGGAATTGACCACCGGGCTCAGTCTCGATTCGAGATTGCGCAGCTGGCTGCCGTTGTTGCGGATGAACTGCTTGGGATCGACGATGCGCCATTTGACGAGCCAGTCAACGACCAGGCTCTTCTTCTCGGCGGTGAAGATCGCGCGGGGTTCGGACGAGTCCAGCGTCTGGACGCGGCGATCGAGGAACACCACGTTCTGCATGGGCGGTGGCAGCTTGAACTTCAGGCCGGGCTCGGCGATCACGTCCTTGATCTCGCCCAGCGAGTAGACGACGGCGTACTGACGCTGGTCGACGACGAACAGGGTCGAACTGGCGATCATGAACAGGATCAGCAGACCGACGACGACGGAGACGATGCGATTCATTGTTGTGGGCTCCTGTCGATCAACGGCCGTCGCGGTCGCGACTGCGCATGCTGTCGCGCGAGCGCGGATCGGTGCTCAGCGAGGGGCTGGCCGTCGACGCATCGGCGGGCGCGACCGGGGTCGGCACGGTCGTCGTGACGGTGCCCGTCTGCTGCTGGATCAGCTTGTCCAGCGGTAGGTACAGCAGGTTGGACCCGCTCTTGGCGTCGACCATCACCTTGGTGACCCGCGAGTAGACCTGCTGCATCGCGTCGATGTAGAGGCGGTCGCGCGTGACGGCCGGCGCCTTCTGGTATTCGGCCAGCACGGACTTGAAGCGCTGCGCATCGCCCTCGGCGTACGAGACGACCCGGGCACGGTAGGCCTCGGCGTCCTCGCGCAGGCGGGCGGCCTGGCCCTGGGCGCGCGGGATGACGTCGTTGGCGTAGGCCTCGCCCTCGTTCTTCAGACGTTCCCGGTCCGCGTTCGCGCGGAAGGCGTCCTCGAAGGCGGCCTGCACCTGCTCCGGCGGCTGCACGCTGTTGAGGTTGACGGCGGAGATCTGGATCCCCGTCTTCAGCCGGTCCAGCTGCTGCTGGATCGACGTCTGCAGTTCGTTCGCGATCTGGTCGCGCTTCTCGTAGAGGACCGCGTTGGCCTCGTTGCGGCCGACGATCTCGCGCACTGCCGATTCGGACGCCAGCGTGACGGCCTCGTCGGTGTTGACGTTCTCGAACAGGTAGTCGCGCGAATCCTTCAACCGGTATTGCACGGTGAAGCGCACGTCGATGATGTTCTCGTCCTGGGTCAGCATCGACGAATCGCGCAGGCCCGTGGCCTGGCCGACCGTGTTGCGGCCGATCTCGACCGAGCGCAACTGCGTGACCGACACGACCTCGTGCGCCTGGAACGGATACGGGAAGCGGTACTGGATGCCGGCGTCCACCGTGCGGCTGTACTTGCCGAACGAGGTGACCACGCCCTGCTGGCCTTCCTGCACGATGAACAGGCCGCTGGCCAGCCAGCCGAGCAGCACCACGCCGACCACCAGGCCGGCGCCGATGCCGGCGCCACGCATGTCGGGCTGGGGATTGCCACCGCCGCCACCCGTCGGGCCGTTGCCGTCATTGCCGCCCCGGCCGCCGAACAGGCGCGAGAGCTTGCGGTTGAAGTCGCGCCACAGCTCGTCCAGGTCAGGCGGGCCTTCGTTGCGGCCATTGCTCATCCAGAGCCCCAGCCGGCGGCGCAGGCTGCCGGCTCCACCCCGCGGGTCACGTCCGCCACCGGCGACGGACATGCGATCGTCTTGATTCATACGCATCCTGATGAGGAAGTCTTGTTGCAAGTATCGGGCATTGGCGAACGGCCTCAGCCTGTGCGTCCCTGCGGATGATCCTGCGGGTCCGACCGATCTTGGGGCAGGTCTTGAGGGTTCAAGTCGACATCGTCGGCGTCGATCGCATCCGCCTCTCCGACCTCGTCGTCGGCATCCGTCATGCCGCTGTATTCGGGCACTGGCGCGGCCTGCATCAGCGACGCGATCATCGTGCGCAGTTCATCCAGGCCCTCGCCCTTGACCGCGCTGACGAAGATCCGCGGCAGGCGCTGTCCGCCGTGCTCGCCGCCGACGCGGGTCAGCCAGTCCTGCAACTGGCGCGGACGCTGGTTGTCTTCCAGCAGGTCGAGCTTGTTGTAGACGAGGATCTGCGGGATGTGCTGCGCGCCGATCTCGGCGAGCACCCGCTCGACCTCCTCCATCTGCTCGGCCAGGACCGGGCTGGCGGCGTCGACCACGTGCAGCAGCAGGTCGGCGTCGGCCGCCTCCTGCAGCGTGGCCTTGAACGCCTCGACCAGCTTGTGGGGCAGATCGCGGATGAAGCCGACGGTGTCGGACAGCGAGACGCTGGTGCCCGCCTCCTCGAGGTACAACGAGCGGGTCGTCGTGTCGAGCGTGGCGAAGAGCTGGTTGGCGGCGTAGGCCTTGGCCTTCGTCAGCGCATTGAACAGCGTGCTCTTGCCGGCGTTGGTGTAGCCCACCAGCGAGACGCGGAACACGCCGTTGCGCGCGCGGGCGCGGCGCTGCGTGGCGCGCTGCTTCTGGACCTTCTTGAGCCGTTCCTTGATCGACTTGATGCGGTCGTCGATCATGCGGCGATCCAGCTCGATCTGGCGCTCGCCGGGGCCGCCGCGCATGCCGATGCCGCCGCTCTGACGCTCCAGATGGCTCCAGCGGCGCACCAGGCGCGTCGAGAGGTACTGCAGCCGCGCGAGCTCCACCTGCAGCTTGCCCTCGAAGCTCTGCGCGCGGGCCGCGAAGATCTCCAGGATCAGCGCGGTGCGGTCGGCCACGGGCACGCCGAGGTGGCGTTCCAGGTTGCGTTGCTGGGCGGGGGAGATGGCCTGATCGAACAGCACGGTGTGGGCGCCGAGCGCCTCCACCATCAGCTTGATCTCGTCGGCCTTGCCGGAACCGATGAACAGCGCCGCGTCGGGCGCCTTGCGCCGGGCGACCACCCGGGCGACCGGGGTGTCACCGGCCGACTCGGCCAGCAGCGCGAGTTCGTCGAGGGTGGGGTCGAAGGCCTCGCCGCGGCCCAGATCGACCCCCACCAGAATGGCGCGCGCCGCCTCGGGGGGCGGCGTCGAATGGGTGGGGTCTTGTGTGGTCAATCAGCTCAGGCAGCGTCGTTGCTCTCGCCGGTGTGGAAGTTCACCGCACGGCCCGGAACCACCGTCGAGATGGCGTGCTTGTAGACCATCTGCGTCACCGTATTGCGCAGCAACACCACGTACTGGTCAAAGGACTCGATGTGGCCTTGCAGCTTGATGCCGTTCACGAGGTAGATGCTCACAGGAACATGCTCCTTGCGCAGCAGGTTCAGGAAAGGGTCTTGCAAGAGTTGTCCTTTGTTGCTCACGATATGCTCCGTGTTGGAAGTGAGGTGTTGGAATGCCACACCTTATCACAGCACCGGGTTTCCCCGGACCGCGCTGTCTTCAGGTTTCGGCGAACGGGTTCTTCGAGGATCGCAGCTCGATCTTCATCGGCGTGCCGACCAGCTTGTAGTGGTCCCGGATGCGCCCTTCCAGATAACGCTTGTAGACGTCGCTGACGCCTTCCAGCGCATTGCCGTGGATGACGACGATCGGCGGGTTCATTCCGCCCTGGTGGGCGTAGCGCAGCTTCGGGCGCGAGATGCCCGAGCGCTGCGGCTGCTGGTGCTGGACCGCCTCCATGATCAGGCGCGTCAGCACCGGCGTCGTCATCTTGCGGTAGGCCGACGAATAGGCGTCCGCCAGCGCCTTCCACAGCGGGCCCAGGCCCTGCCGCTTCAGCGCGGAGATCTTCAGGATGGGCGCGAAGCGCAGGAAGCCCAGCCGCGTCTGGATCTGGCGCTCGATGGTCTCGCGCTGGTAGCTGTCGATCGCGTCCCACTTGTTGATCGCGATGACCACGGCCCGGCCGCTGTCCAGCGCGTAGCCGGCGATGTGCGCGTCCTGGTCGGTGACGCCTTGCGTCGCGTCGATCAGCAGCAGCACGACGTTGGCGTCGGCGATCGCCTGCAGCGTCTTGACGACCGAGAACTTCTCGATCGCCTCGAAGACCTTGCCCTTGCGGCGCAGGCCGGCGGTGTCGATCAGCTTGAACTTCTGGCCGTTGTGCTCGAAGTCGACGCTGATGGCGTCGCGCGTCGTGCCGGGCATGTCGAAGGCGACCAGCCGCTCCTCGCCCAGCCAGGTGTTGATCAGCGTGCTCTTGCCGACGTTGGGACGGCCGGCCACCGCCAGGCGGATCGCCCGTTCGTCGTCGGGACCGGCCCCCTCCGCGGGCTCCTCGTCCTCGGCCGGCGCCTCGAAGCTGTCCAGCACCGCCTCGAGCAGCGAGCGGATGCCCTGCCCGTGCGCGGCGGAGACCGGATGCGGCTCGCCCATGCCGAGTTCATGGAACTCGGCCAGCAGCGGGCTGTCGCTCATGCCTTCGGCCTTGTTGACGGCGATGAAGACGCGCTTGTTGCACTGGCGCAGGTAGCGGCCGATGTCCTGGTCCTGGCCGGCCAGGCCGGTGCGGACGTCCAGCACGAAGATGACGGCATCCGCCTCGGCCACGGCCTGGCGGGTCTGCTTGGCCATCTCCTTGACGATGCCGGTGGTGCTGTCCGGCTCGAAGCCGCCGGTGTCGATGACGATGAACTCGCGATCGCCCAGGCGACCGTCGCCGTAATGGCGGTCGCGCGTGAGGCCGGCGAAGTCCGCGACGATGGCGTCGCGGCTCTTCGTCATCCGGTTGAACAGCGTGGACTTGCCCACGTTGGGGCGGCCCACCAGGGCGATCACAGGTTTCATATCAGTCTTGACGCAGCGCGAACAGGCGTCCGCTGCGAGTGGCGATCAGCACCGTGCCGCCGAGCTGCACCGGCGCCGCGGCGATGCCGGAGCTGTCGGTCTGCAGGCGCTGCACGGTCAGACCCTTGTCCTTGGACAGGAAATGCACGTAGCCCTCGCTGTCACCGACGATGACCGACTTGTCGGTCACCAGCGGCGCGCTGAGCTTGCGGTTCTGGAACTGGTCTGCGGTCCAGACGACATCGCCGGTGCGGGTGCCCCAGGCGGTCAGCCGGTCGGAGGCGTCGCCGCCGACGACGATCGTCGAGTCGGCGCCGACGCCGCGCAGGCCGGCGTTGTTGCGGGTCCAGATCGTGTTGCCGCGTTCGCCGTTGACGCAGGCGACGGCCGACTGGAACGCGCGGGCGCAGAACACGTCGTTGTCGCGGGCCAGCGGTCCGACCAGGTCGGCCAGGCGCTCGACCTCATTGGTGCCGCGCGGGTTGGCGACGGTCGCTTCCCACATCAGCAGGCCGCGGGTGGGATCGATGCCCGCCAGGCGCGAGCCCTGCCCCACCAGCAGCGTGTTCTGGTAGGCGCCGATCACGCCGGCCTGCTGCAGCGTCAGCGGCTCGCCCGGACGGCGCAGTTCCCACAGACGGCGGCCGTCGACCGCATCGAAGGCGAGTACGGCGCGGTCCAGCGTCAGCACGAACACGCGTTCGCCCGCGACGAACGGCGACGTCACGACCGGGGTCGTCATCGTCTTGCGCCACAGGATCTTGTCGCCTTCGGTCACGACCAGCTCGTTGTCGCGCGTCACCGCCGCGGCAAAGCGGCCATCGCTGCCGACGCCCGCCGTCAGGCCCTTGCCGATGTCGGCGCGCCACAGCGTGGTGCCGTCGTTCGCCGAGATCGCGCTGATGACACCGTCCGAGCCACCGACGACGAAGCGGTCGTTGACCGCTGTGATCGTGAGCGGGAACTTGACGCTGTCCACGCGCGCTTCCCAGGCCACGCGGGCCTGCAGCGACGGCGTGATGTTCTCCAGCGCGGCCGGCTTGGGCGCGGTCGAGCTGCTGAACAGCGAGCAGGCGCCCAGCGTCGCCGCGACGCCGCCCAGCAGCAGCGCCCGGGCCAGTCGGCCGAGGGTCAGGCCGGCATTCATTGGGTGGCTCCCGCAGCCGGTTCGTCACCGCCGACGGCCACGCCGAGGCTGGCCAGCTTCACTTCGAGCAGACGGCGATAGTCAAGCTGCTTCTCCAGACCGTCATAGGCCTTCTTGAACTCGGCCTTGGCGACGTCGGGCTTGTTTTGCAGCAGCGCCAGATCGCCACGGCGATCGGCCACCAGCGCCGCAAAGTCCGCGCTCTTGACGGCGTCCAGCGTCTTGCCGGCTTCGTCGAGCTGCTTGGCGTCCATCTGCAGCGCGGCCAGGCGCAGGCGGGCCAGATCGCGGTAGGCCTCGCCCTTCGCATTGGCCGCGGCCCACGTCAGCGTGGCACGCGCGTCGTCAGGCTTTTCCTTGTCCAGCTGCAGCTTGGCGGTCACCAGCGCGGCCTGCGCGGCGTAACCGGTGCCGGCGTAGTCCTGCTTCAGGTTGCCGAACACGGCGACGCTCTTGCCCAGATCGGCGGCCTGCGCCGCACGCTGCAGCTCGCCGTACATCGCGGCGGCCTTGGCGGCCTCGGTGCGTTGCCAGTAGTTCCAGCCGGTCCAGCCGGCGTAAGCCACCAGCGCCAGCGTCAGGAGCCAGGTGATCGGATTGCCCCAGCGCTTCCAGAACGCCTTGAGCTGCTCCAGCTGTTCCTGTTCTTCGAGATCGAGATGAGACGCCATGTGCGAGTGAGGGTCCGGGTTGAAATTCGAGGTCGCGATTATGCGGTGCGCAGATCGGCCGCCCATGCAGCGGCCGTGTTAAGCGGGCGTGTCACTTGTTCGCCGTCGCCGCGCAGCGGCTTGACGGCGACTTCGCCGCGCGCCAGTTCGTCCGCGCCGAACACCAGCGCGAAGCGGGCGCCCGAGGCGTCGGCCTTCTTGAACTGCGACTTGAACGAGCCCCCGCCGGCATGCATCTGCACCACGACGCCTTCCGCGCGCAGCGCCTCCAGCACGGGGATCGCCTGCGGCAGCGCGGCCGCGTCCGGCAGGACCGCGTACACGTCCGGGGCCGACGACGGCACCGGCAGGCCCAGCTCGTCGATCAGCAGCAGCAGCCGCTCGATGCCCAGGCCGAAGCCCACCGCCGGTGTCGGCTTGCCGCCGAGCTGTTCGAACAGCCCGTCGTAGCGACCGCCGCCGCAGACCGTGCCCTGGGAACCGAGCTGGTCGGTCACCCATTCGAAGACGGTCAGGTTGTAGTAGTCCATGCCGCGCACCAGGCGCGTGTTGATGCGGTACTCGACGCCGGCGGCGTCCAGGATCGCGCGCACGGCATTGAAGTGCGCCAGGCTTTCCTCGCCGAGGAAATCCATCAGGTGCGGCGCCGCCTCGACGACCGCCTGCATGGCCGGATTCTTGGTATCGAGGATGCGCAGCGGGTTGGTGTGCAGGCGGCGCTTGCCGTCCTCGTCGAGCTTGTCGGCGTGGGCCTCGAAGTGGGTGATCAGCGCGGCGCGATGCGCGGCGCGCTCCTCCGGCTGACCCAGGGAATTCAACTCCAGGCGCACGTGCTCGCCGACGACCAGACCCAGCTCCTGCCACAGGCGGCGGACCATCAGGATGATCTCGGCGTCCACGTCGGGACCGGCGAAGCCCAGCGCCTCGACGTCCAGCTGGTTGAACTGGCGGTAGCGGCCCTTCTGCGGCTTCTCGTGGCGGAACATGGGACCCATCGTCCACAGTCGCAGCGGGCCGTTGTAGAGCGCGTTGTGCTCGACCATCGCGCGGACGATGCCGGCGGTGGCTTCCGGGCGCAGCGTCAGCTTGTCGCCGTTCATGCTGTCGGTGAAGGAGTACATCTCCTTCTCGACGATGTCGGTCACCTCGCCCAGGCCGCGCACGAACAGCGCGGTCGGCTCGACGATCGGGGTCAGCATGTACTGGTAGCCGTAGCGCTGCAGCACGCCGCGCAGCGTGGTCTCGAACCAGCTCCACAGCTGGCTGCTCGGCAGCTTGTCCTTGCGGTCGACACTGGCCGGGAGGATGTCGTTCATCCCCTTGACGGCCTGGATGTTCTTGCTCATGCGGTGGTGGTGCTCGCGCCGAAGCGCTTTTCAATGTAGGTCTCGACCAGGGCGTGGAACTCGCCGGCGATGTTGTCGCCGCGCAGGGTCAGCGCCTTCTCGCCGTCGATGAAGACGGGCGCCGCCGGCGCCTCGCCGTTGCCCGGCAGGCTGATGCCGATGTCGGCGTGCTTGCTCTCGCCGGGGCCGTTGACGATGCAGCCCATCACCGCGACCTTCATGGTCTCGACGCCGGGGTACTTCTCGCGCCAGACCGGCATCTGCGCGCGCAGGAAATCGTCGATCTGCTTGGCCAGTTCCTGGAAGGTCGTGCTGGTCGTGCGGCCGCAGCCGGGGCAGGCGGTGACGCTCGGGTTGAACGCGCGCAGGCCCAGCGACTGCAGGATCTCCAGCGCGACGACCACTTCCTGCGTGCGCGACTCCCCGGGTTGCGGCGTCAGCGAGACGCGGATCGTGTCCCCGATGCCTTCCTGCAGCAGCACCGCCAGTGCCGTGGCCGAGGCCACGGTGCCCTTGGTGCCCATGCCGGCCTCGGTCAGGCCCAGGTGCAGCGCGTAGTCGCAGCGCCTGCTCAGCGCGCGGTAGACCGAGATCAGGTCCTGCACGCCGCTGACCTTGCAGCTGATGATGATGTTGTCGGGGTTCATGCCCAGCTCGCGGGCATACGAGGCCGACGACAGCGCCGACTGGATCAGCGCCTGGTACATGACCTGCTTGCCGTCCCAGGGCTGCGCGCGCTTCGCGTTGTCGTCCATCATCTGGGCGAGCAGTTCCTGGTCCAGGCTGCCCCAGTTGACGCCGATGCGCACGACCTTGTCGTACTGCATCGCGGCCTCGATCATCTGGGCGAACTGGCGGTCCTTCTTGTCGCCCTTGCCGACGTTGCCCGGATTGATCCGGTACTTCGACAGCGCGCGCGCCATGGCCGGATGCTCGGTCAGCAGCCGGTGGCCGTTGTAGTGGAAGTCGCCCACCAGCGGCACGTCGATGCCCATGCGGTCGAGCTGCTCGCGGATGTGCGGGACGGCGTCGGCGGCCTCGGCGTTGTTGACGGTGATGCGGACCAGTTCCGAGCCGGCCTGCGCCAGCTCCTTGACCTGGATCGCCGTCTCGATGACGTCGACGGTGTCGGTGTTGGTCATCGACTGCACACGCACTGGCGCGTCGCCGCCGATCGTCACCACGCGGCTGCCCCAGCGCACCTGCGCCTGGCGCGAGCGGCGCGCGGACGGCGCGGCGGCGGCGATCAGATCGGAGAGATCGAGGGCTTCAGCGAAATCGGGAGTGGCTGGCTTGTCCATCTTGCGGCGCTCTTGCGAAAGGGTTGCGGCTGGTGCGGCGCCCGTCGGGTCGGGTGGAGTCAGTTCAGTTCGAGGCGCGCGACGTTGTCGCGCGAACGGGCGGCGAGGTCCACGGCCTGGCCACGGAAAACCAGTTCCGTGCCGGACACGTTGCCCACGCGCAGTTTCAGCGGCGCGACGCCGTTGACGTCGACCAGGTCGCCGGGACGCAGCAGTCTCGACAGCAGGACCTGGCCCTTGGCGTCGACCACCTCGACCCACGATTCCGCGCTGGCGCGGACCTTCAACGGCGACGTGCCGGGCGCGGGCGCGCCGGCGTGGACCGGTTGACCGGCCGTCGCGGGTGCCGAAGCCGTCGGCGCGGCAGGCGTGGCCTGGGCGGTGACGGCCGGCGCGGGCGCCGTGGTCGTCGGCGCTGTGGTCGTCGGCACCGTGGCGGCAGGTGCCGTCGTCGCGCCGGCGCCTTGCGGCGGCAGCGTCGATGCTCCGGCGGACACCTGTCCCGCGGGCGAAGGCGAAGTCTCGGAGGCGCTCACCACGGGCGCCTCCACGTTCGTCGGTGGCGTCTCCGTCGCGGCGGGCGGCGTGCCGACCACGCTGCCCGGCCCGGGCGCCGTGGCGGCGGAATCGGCCTGCCGGAAACGCTGCGTGACCTGATCGATCCAGCTCGACGGGATGGCATACACGGCCACGGCGGCGATCAACAGCACGCCGATCCCCAGCACCGCCGGACGCTTGAGCAGCTCCGTCGACAGCGCTGGCTCCTGGCTCACCGAGCGCTCGCGGAACGGCTGGTTCAGACCCGGCGTCACCCGGTCGAGCGAGGCCTCGCCGCCGCCGCTGGGCAGCATCTTCAACACCGGCTCGGCCTCGATCTTCAGCACGCGGCACATCGAGCGCGCCAGCGCGCGCGCGAAGGTCGCGTCGGGCAGGTCCTTGTAGCGGTCGGCCTCCAGCGCCTCCAGCTTCGACTGCGGCACTTTCAAGGTCGCGGCCAGCGCGGCGATGTGCAGGCCGCGCGCTTCGCGCGCGCGACGCAGGGCCTCGCCCGCGGTGACCGGAGCCATTGCAGGAGCGGGTGCCGGCGCGGAAGCGTCCGGCGCCGCCCCGTTCGTCGCCTCATCGGCGGCCGTCGGAGTCATGCGATGTCCCTCATTCATCGAATCGACCGTTGTTCAAAGCTTGTGTCTCGGTCGCCTGCGGATACTTGCGCCGCATCTGCTGGCCGAGCTCGTCCATGCTGGACGTATTCCCCAGGCGGCGCTCGATGCGCAGCTCCAGCCAGAGGCTGGCGGCATTCGCCTGTTCCACGTTGCTGTTGACGCGTCGTGCGTAGAAACGCGCGCGTTCGTACTCACCCTGGCGGTACAGCACCTCGCCCAGGTTCATCGCGATCGTCGGATTGCCCGGCTCGATCTCGAAGGCCTTGGTCAGGTGGGCCTGCGCCGGCACCAGCCGGCCCTCGCGCGCCTCGCAGGCGCCCCAGGCGAGCAGCGTGCGCGACGGCGTGCGGTAGGTCGGGATCGCCACGGCCGCGTCGAACTGCTGGTAGGCCTCGGCGTAGCGCTGGCGCTGGCACAGGAACCAGCCGTAGTTGTGCAGCGAGTCGCCGTTGTTGCGGTCGCGGGCGATCAGTTGCTTGAAGCCGTCCTCGGCCAGCCCGTGCTCGCCCATCGCGGCATAGATCAGGTTGCGCAGGTTGATGGCCTCGGGCAGGTCCGGCTTGGCCGCCATCGCCAGCTTGACCTCGTCCAGCGCCGTCTCGTACTGGCCGCGGGCAAAGTAGCCGCTGGCGAGTTCGAGCCGCACCTGCGCGCGACGGTCGTTGTCGGTCTTGTCGCTCTCCGTGCGCGGTTGCTGCTGTTGCTGCGCGCCTCCCGCGCACCCGGCCAGGGCCGCGGCGATCAGCAGCACGACGGACAGGGTCCGGGCGGAACGACGCGGAAAGAGGAAGCCGGGCGACGGAATGGTCATGGGCGTGGGCCTGTGGGAGTGACGGGAGTCGTGGGCGTGGCGGGCGCGACACCCGACGTGCCCGAAGCACTCGACGTGCCGCCCGATGCCGCGCCGCGCTGTACCACCACGGGCGCGCGCACCATGCGCAGATGGACCCGCGTCCGGTCCTGCACCTCGCCGGCCAGCTGGCCGCAGGCGGCGTCGATGTCGTCGCCGCGCGTCTTGCGCACGGTCGTCACGATACCGGCCTGGATCAGCAGATCGGCGAAGGCCTTCACGCGCTCGTTGGTGCTGCGCTTCAGGCCCGACGCGGGGAACGGATTGAACGGGATCAGGTTGATCTTGCAGGGCACCTTGCCCTTGAGCAGCGCGATCAGTTCGCGGGCCTGCTCCGGCGAATCGTTCACCTCCTGCAGCATGCAGTACTCGAAGGTGATGAAGTCGCGGGGCGCCTTGTCCAGGTAGGCGTTGCAGCTCGCCAGCAGTTCCGCGATCGGGTACTTGCGGTTGAGCGGCACCAGTTGGTCGCGCAGCGGGTCGCTGGGCGCGTGCAACGACACGGCCAGCGCCACCGGCGCGTCCTCGCGCAGGCGGTCGATCATCGGGACCACGCCCGAGGTCGACACCGTCACGCGGCGGCGCGACAGGCCGTAGCCATGGTCGTCCAGCATCATCTTCAGCGCGGGGATGAGCGCGCTGTAGTTCTGCAGCGGCTCGCCCATGCCCATCATCACGACGTTGGAGATGATGCGTTCGTCCTTGCCCAGGCGTTGCCGCAGCGAATGCTCGGCGTACCAGAGCTGGGCGACGATCTCCCAGGTCTCGAGGTTGCGGCTGAAGCCTTGGTGACCGGTCGAGCAGAAGCGGCAACCCACGGCGCAACCGGCCTGGCTGGAGATGCACAGCGTGGCCCGGTCGTCCTCGGGGATGTAGACCGCCTCGACGGCGTTGCCCTGGCCGACGTCGAACAACCACTTGATGGTGCCGTCGGCCGAGACATGTTCGGAGATCACCGGCAAAGCGGTGATGTGGGCGCGCCCGGCCAGCTTGTCGCGCAGCGACTTGGCCAGGTCGGACATCTGGGCGAAGTCCGACGCGCCCTTCTGATGGATCCAGCGGAACAGCTGGGTCGCGCGAAAGCGCTTCTCCCCCAGCTGCTCGCAGTACGCGGCCAGGCCTTGCAGATCGAATCCGAGCAGGTTGACCGTGTCCATCATGCGTTCCTCATTTCCACTCAGGGCCTCATGGCCCGGAGGTCAGAGGCCTTGCCCGGTTCAGCGGGCGTTGATTTCCAGGCCGGAGAAGAAGAAGGCCACTTCCACGGCGGCCGTCTCGGCGGCGTCCGAACCGTGCACGGCGTTCGCGTCGATGCTGTCGGCGAAGTCGGCGCGGATGGTGCCCTTCTCAGCCTTCTTCGGATCGGTCGCGCCCATCAGGTCACGGTTCTTCAGGATGGCGCCTTCGCCTTCCAGCACCTGGATCTGCACCGGGCCGGAGATCATGAAGGTCACCAGGTCGTTGAAGAACGGGCGGGCCTTGTGCACGGCGTAGAACGCTTCGGCTTCGGCGCGCGACAGCTGCTTCTGCTTGGAGGCGATGATCTTCAGGCCGGCGCCTTCGAAGCGGGTGTAGATCTGGCCGATGACGTTCTTGGCCACGGCATCGGGCTTGATGATGGAGAGGGTGCGTTCGATGGCCATGTCTTTTTCCTTGAAAATCTTGGGCTTGGCAAAGCCCGGGATTGTAATGCGTGAAGTCAAGCCCCCAAGTGACATCCCGTTATCGGAGGGCTGTCACCGGAAAGCAAAAAAGCCGGGATGGCACCCGGCCGGTCCGCCCCGCTCCGCCGGGTGGCGGCAACGAGGCGCTCAAACCTGATCAACGGCGACCGCGGCCTCCGCCACCACCACCACCGCCGCCACCACCGCGGCGGCCACCGCCCCGGTTGTTGCCACGGTTGATGAAGGCGTCGGCGCCGATGTAACCCATCGAGGTCTTCATCGGATCCGGTTGTTGTTCGCCGCCCGGGCCTCGCTTGTTGCCCTGATGGGAATGGCCGGAATCGCTGCCGCCCTTGCCGAAGCCCTGCGGGATGCGCTTGCTGCCGGTCGCGAAGCGGCGGTCGAAGGTCTGCTCCAACGGGTTGATGTGCTTCGGGATGAAGTCGTCATCGTCCTCGTCGCGGGGCCGGCGATCGCGTTCACGTTCCTGCTGCTGTTGCTGCGGACGTTGCGCTTGGTTCTGCTGCGGGCGCTGGTCGTTGCGATCGTTGCGCGGCGGACGATCCTGGCGGTCGCCACGCTGATCATTGCGGTCGCCGCGGGGGTCGCCGCGTTGATCGTTGCGGCCACCGCGCTGATCATTGCGATCGCCGCGATGCTCGCCGCGTTGCTCGTTGCGTGACGGCTCGGGGCGGCTCGGACGCGGGCCGTCGCTGTTGCCGCGGCGACGCTTGTCGCCACGATCGTTGCGCTCGTTGTGACGCGGCGGACGCGGCTCGTTGCCGGCCAGTTGGCGGATGATGCGCACGTCGGCGTCGCCGAGCTCGATGTACACGCCACGACGCAGGCCGCGCGGCAGCACGACGGTGCCGTAGCGGATGCGGATCAGGCGGCTGACGGCCAGACCGACGGTCTCGAACAGCTTGCGGACTTCGCGGTTGCGGCCTTCGGTGATGACGACGCGGTACCAGCGGTTCACGCCTTCGCCGCCGCCGTCCTCGATGCTCTTGAAGCTCGCCTGCTGGCCATCGACGTCGACGCCGGTCAGCAGCTTCTCCTTCTGCTCCTTGCTCAGCGAGCCCAGCACGCGCACCGCGTACTCGCGCTCGACGCCGAAGCGGGGATGCATCAGCAGGTTGGCGAGTTCACCGGAGTTGGTGAACAGCAGCAGGCCTTCGGTGTTCAGGTCCAGACGGCCGACCGACTGCCACTTGCCCTGCGGCAGACGCGGCAGGCCGCGGAAGACCGTCGGACGACCTTCGGGATCGTTGAAGGTCACGACCTCGCCGACGGGCTTGTGGTACGCCAGGATCCGCGGCGCCACCGGCGCGATGCGGACCTTGATCGGCTTGCCCGCCACGGCGACGCGGTCGCCGTAGGAGATGCGCTGACCGACGTGGGCGACCTCGCCGTTCACGGTGATCTGGCCCTTGGCGATCATGTCCTCGATGTCGCGGCGCGATCCGACGCCAGCCTGCGCCAGCACCTTCTGCAGCTTGGGCGCATCGGCATCGGGCGCGAGCACGCGCTTGGCGGGCTGATCGCCGGCCTCGGACTCGCCGTCGTCGGACGACGCCTCGACCTTGGCGACCTCAGCGGATTCGGCACCGTCGTCCTCGACGTCGGCATCGAAGGCCCCGGACACCAGCGCGTCGAAACGCGCCTGGGCTTCGGCCTGGAGCTGGGCACTGTCGGCCTGCGATGGCGCGGATTCAACGCCTTCGCCCCCTTCCGGAGCCTCGCGTTGCCCCTGCGCCTGTTGACCGTCACCCGGTTCGCGATCACGGTCGCGACCCCGGCGGCGGCGATTGCGGCCACGGCCTTCACGCTCACCGCCTGCTTCGCTGTCGGCACCGTCGGCACCTTCACCGACCACCGGACCCGCTTCACGCGATTCGTGGGAGACAAGCTCGCCGACCGCCTCGGCCATCGGCGAGACCGGCGCGGGCGACACCTCGACGGTCGCGACCGGCACGTGAATGGTGGCGCGCGCGGTCTCAACCTCTACCGGGGCAACCTCCGCGTCAGCCACCTTCTTCGTGGTGCGGCGCTTGGGCTTGGGCGCTTCCGCCTCTTCGGCGGCGGGCGCCTCGGCCGGAGCCTCGACCGCAGCGGCCGTCTTGCGGCGTGCGCGCGGCTTCGGCGTCTCCTCGACCGCGGGCGCGACGCCCGTGTCGGTCGCCTCCGCCGGGGCCGCGGCAGCCTTGCGGGTGCGCTTGGGTTTCGCGGGCGCGTCGACCGGGTCGGTCGTCAGCGTCTCGGGCTTGGAATCGTCGATATCGTTGGAATTCATGTGTCGGCTTGCACCTTGTCAGCGGTGGACACGGCCCCTTCCCGGGGCGCTCAAGTGGGCTCGGGGTTGACAGCCCCGGCCTGTGGTTCTTCACCCGGATCGCGCGCGGCGGCCGGCTTGGATTCGTCTTCAGTGGCAGCGTCCGTGGATTCGGGCGCCGCCAGGTTCGCTTCTGCAGTCCCGGCGGCCTCTGCGGCCTCCTGGATTTCCGCCGTCTCCGCAACTTCCGTCGCGTCGGCGGCTTCGGCGGTCTCGGCCATTTCAGCGGCCTCCGCCACCGGCTCGCCCGGCTGGGTCTCCGGCTCCGGCGGCTCGACCTCGACGATCACGTCGCCGGGCGGATCCTCCAGCAGCGAGGCCTGCAGCGCCCCGGCGATCGGCGTCGGGTCGCCGCCCTGGATCAAGGCCGGCAACTGCTCCAGCGAATGCAATCCCAGGTCGTCCAGGAAATGCTTCGTCGTCGCATACAGCGCCGGCCGGCCCGGCGCCTCGCGATGCCCGATGACCTCGATCCAGTCGCGGTCCTCGAGCTGCTTGATGATGGGCGTCGCCACCACCACGCCGCGGATGTCTTCAATGTCGCCCCGCGTCACCGGTTGACGGTAGGCGATGATCGCCAGCGTCTCCAGCACCGCCCTTGAATACTTCGGCGGTTTCTCCGGGTGCAGCCGGTCCAGGTGCTCGCGCATCTCGGGCCGGCTCTGGAAGCGCCAGCCGGAGGACAAGGCCACCAGTTCGACGCCGCGCCCTTCCCATTCGCGCAACAGCTCGTCGAGCAGCGTCCGCACGCTGTCGCCGTTGAGTTCTTCCGCGAACAGCGAGCGCATGTCGCGCAGCGTCAGCGGCGCCTGCGCGCACAGCAACGCCGTTTCCAGGACCCGCTTCGCCTCCTGCGTATTCATGGGCTCAGCATGGGCTCAGTTCGTGACGCCGGCCTGGAGGCCGGTCAAATCGGTGTGTGTCGCCATCTTGGGCGTCGACGACGGCAACGGGCCGCGCCGGACGGGTTCGATCTGCTTGCTTGGGAGCTCTTTGCTCCAACGGCCGCCGCTCAGTGGGTGGATCCGGCCGGTCAGTGGGGCGCCGCATCGGTGCGCGGCCTGCGCTGCGAACGGGGTCGACTGCCAGCCCGCCGCCGTCTTGCGCACGCTCTTCACGTTGATGTCAGCGCAAGTACTGGGAGGCATTGTAGCGCGAGCGCACGCACTGCTCTCAGAACGCCGGATCGGGCAAACCCGCGACGCGCCAGCCGGACGCCAGGTCGGCCGGCAACGGGGCCTCGAAACGCAGGGCCTCGCCGGTGACCGGATGGGCGAAACCGAGCCGCGCGGCGTGCAACGCCTGGCGCGGCACGCCCAGGGCCCCGGCCCCGCCATAGAGCGCGTCCGACACCAGCGCGTGCCCGCGGTGCGCGGCATGCACGCGGATCTGATGCGTGCGGCCCGAATGCAGCACACAGTGCAGCGCGGACACCGTCCGGTTCAAACCGCGCGCATCCTGCCACTCGCCTTCGGCCAGCTTGAAGAAGTCGGTGCGCGCCGGCTTGCCGCCACCGACCACGGCCATGCGCGTGCGCGACTGGGGATCGCGTCCGATCGGCGCGTCGACGATCCACTCGTCGGGCGTGCGGCCATGGACCAGCGCCAGGTACTCGCGGTGGACCTCGCGGGCCGCGATCATGCGCACCAGCGCGGTGACCGCCGGCAGCGTCTTGCCGACGACCATCAGTCCCGAGGTGTCCTTGTCCAGCCGGTGGACGATGCCCGCGCGCGGCAGGGTCGCCGCCTTCGAGTGATGCGCCAGGAGCCCGTTCATCAGCGTGCCGGACCAGTTGCCCGCGGCCGGATGGACGACCAGCCCCGCCGGCTTGTTCACCGCGAGCAGGTGCTCGTCCTCGAAGACGATGTCGAGCGGCAGCGGCTCCGCACGGAAGGCCAGGGCCTCCTCGGTCGGGACCAGCTCGACCACCAGCGTCTGCCCGAGCCGGGGCTTGCGCGACGCGTGGGTGACGAGCTGCCCGTCCAGGGTGACGCAGCCGCGCTCGATCAATCCCTGCAGGTGGCTGCGCGAGAACTCCGGCGCCATCTGCACCAGCCATTTGTCCAGGCGCAAGGCAATCTCGTCCCGGCCGGCCTCGGCGCTGCGGCGTTCGGGGACGTCGGCGCCGACGTCCTGCGCGTCGTCGACGCCTTCGGGGAGCGCTACGTGCGCCGGTGCATCACCTGAATCTCCACCAGGGTAAAGCCCGTCCTGCGCCGCCGGGTCGTGACCGACCTGAACCATATAATCGCCGCTCCAATTTCAGATGAGGGCCGCCGTGGCGCGCGCCCTGTGGACCATGATCGAGACTCGGGTGTTGCGCCGCCGGACCGCGGATTCTTCTGAAGCGTCCGGGACCTGGCGCGCCGCGTGGCGCTGCGTGGCGATGACCGCCGCGACGGCTGCCGTGCTGGGGCTGGCGGCCTGTTCGTCGCCCCCCAAGGAGGACCCGAATTCCCAGGCCAACCTGGAGAAATTGTACGCAGAGGCCAAGGAGGACATGCTCTCCGGCTCCTACGACCGGGCGATCAAGACGCTGGAACGCATCGAAGGCCGCGCCGCGGGCACGACGCTGGGCCAGCAGGCGCAGCTGGACCTGGCCTGGGCGAACTACAAGAGCGGCGAGCGCGTGCAGGCCGTGACGGTGCTGGACCGCTTCATCAAGCTCAACCCGTCGAGCCCGGCGCTGGACTACGCGCTGTACATGAAGGGTCTGGTCAACTTCAACGACGACCTGGGCCTGTTCGGGCGCATCGCCCGCCAGGACATCAGCGAGCGCGACCAGCAGGCCGCGCGCGATTCGATGCAGGCGTTCAAGCAGCTGGTCGAGCAGTTCCCGGAATCGAAGTACTCCGAGGACGGCCGCATCCGCATCGACTACATCACCAACAGCCTCGCGGCCTATGAGGTGCATGTGGCGCGCTACTACTACAACCGCGGCGCCTATCTCGCGGCGGCGAACCGCGGCCAGGCGGCGTTGATGGAGTTCCAGAACGCGCCCGCGCTGGAAGAGGCGCTGTTCCTGATGGTGCAGAGCTACGACAAGCTGGGGCTGGAACAGCTGCGCGATGACAGCCGCCGCGTGCTGCAGGCGAGCTTCCCGGAGAGCTACTACCTGACGACTGGAAAAGCCAAGCCGAAGGAAAAGTCCTGGTGGGTCATCTGGTGAGCTGACGCTCGCCAGATCCAGCGCCATCGGAATGAATTCAGCCCGCTCTCGAGCGGGCTTTTTCATTCATGCGTCGTGAGACGCTTTCAGCTCGGCGAGCCACGCCTGCGCCGTCGTTTCGTCCGGCACCTGCGTCATCGGCGGGAGCGCCCCGCGCAGACGCTTGCCGTAATGCGAGCCTGCCAGGCGCGGATCGCAGACGACCAGCAGACCGCGGTCGGTCTCAGTGCGGATCAAGCGGCCGGCCCCCTGCTTCAGCGCGATCGCGGCCTCGGCGACGAAGTACTCCATGAAGGGGTTACGGCCCTCGGACTCCAGCCGCGCGACGCGCGCCTCGACGAGCGGATCGTTCGGCGGCGGGAACGGCAGCTTGTCGATGACCACGCATTGCAACGAATCACCCGGCACGTCGATGCCTTCCCAGAAGCTCGCCGAACCGACGAGCACCGACGCCGGCTGGTCGACGAACTGCTGCAGCAGTTGCCGCTTCGGCATCGTGCCCTGCACGAGCACCTCGATGCGATGGCCGCCTTCCTCGAAACGCTGACGCAGCACGTCGGCCACCGTCTGCAGTTGACGCAGCGTCGTCGTCAGGATGAAGGTGCGGCCACCGAGCCGCGCCGCCAGGCGCGCACCGAGCCAGCCCACCGATTCCCCATGGTCGGGCTCCGAGGGCTTCGGGAAGTGCTTGGGCACGTAGAGCCGCGCGTGCGACGCGTAGTCGAACGGACTGCCGACCCGCAGCGTGCGCGCCTGACCCAGACCAGCGGGCTCGGTGAACCACGTGAGCGCCTCGTCCTCGCCCAGCGTCGCCGACGTGAATATCCAGGCCTTGGGCGTGCTGGCGAGCGCTTCCTGCATCGCTTCGCGGATGTCCAGCGGCGACTCCATCAGGCGGACCTGATGCGTGCCGACGTCGACCCAGCGCACCGCGCCCGGATCCGCCGCGCGCGCGAACAGCTGCGCCGTCTTGTAGAGCTCGACGGCGCGCTCGTGCAGGCGCACGAGGTCCGGCCCGACTTCCATCACCGTCGCCAGGGCGTCCACGCTGAGCTCGATCGCCTGCGTGACCTGCACCAGCGCCTCTTCGAAATCGGCACGGCCCGAACATTCGCTCCAGCGCAGCTTGAGCACGCCGCGCAGTTCGCGTCCACCGGCGCAGGCCAGCCGCAGGGCACGCGCCGCGCGCTCGACGCCACCGGAGATCGCCTGCCATTCCTGCAGCCCGCGCGCATGCGCCAGCCCTTGCGCGAGCATGTCGCGTCCGAAGTCGAACAGCTGTGCGCTGCCCAGCAGCCGGCCGAGGAAGTTCAGGCCGGCTTCGGGCAGTTGATGGGCCTCGTCGAAGATCGCGACCTCGACGCTGGGCAGCAGCTCCGCGACGCCGCTGTCGCGCAGCACGAGGTCGGCAAAGAACAGGTGATGGTTCACGACGACGAGGTCGGCCTCCATCGCCTCGCGCCGCGCCTTCACGACGTGGCAGTCGCGGTAGGAGGGGCAGTCCGTGCCCAGGCAGTTGTCGCGCGTCGAGCTGACGATCGGGATCACGGGCGAACGCTCGTCCATGCCGTCGATCTCGGCGAAGTCGCCGGTGTGGGTCGTCAACGCCCAGCGCTCGATGCGCGCGAGCTGCGCGACGGCGCGCCGGTCGGGCAGCTCCGCGCTGTGGCGCGCCTGCTGAAGCCGGTGCAAGCAGAGGTAACTCCCTCGCCCCTTCAGCAACGCGGCGCGCAAGGGCAGCGCGAAGGTGTCCAACAGCCGCGGCAGGTCGCGCATGAAGAGCTGGTCCTGCAGGCTTTTCGTCGCGGTGCTGATCAGCGTACGGCCGCCGCTGAGCAGCGCCGGCACCAGGTAGGCGAAGGTCTTGCCGACGCCGGTGCCGGCCTCGACGACCAGCGTGTCTCGCCCCGCGATCGCCTGCGCGACGGCCAGCGCCATGCGCTGCTGGGGCTCGCGCGGGGCATACCCGGGGCCATGTCGTGACAGCGGACCGCCCGTGTCGAACGCGGCGATCACGGACTGCTCCAGCTCGCCCGGGCGGAGCTCTTCGGCCGCCGCGCGGGCGCGCGACGCCGCCAGCGCCGGCGACGCCTCGCCGGCGCCCCACGGGGCCTCTGCCATCAGGTCGTCGGTCGAATCCTCGGTGGAGCGGTCGGTCGAGTCGTCGATGGCGGGATCGTGACCGTCAGGCAGGCTCATCGGGATCACTGGCCCGCTCGAGCCGCGCAATCTCGTCGCGCAGGGCCAGGCGTTGCTTCTTGAGGCGACGCAGCGTCAGTTCGTCGACGGGCGGCACAGCCAGCTCGACGCCGATCGCCGGGTCCGCCGTGAACGCCGTGGCCGTGGTGAGCGGACTGATGTCCACGACCACGTCGGCGCGCAGGACGCCCATCAGCGCGTCGATACGGCCGTCCAGCTCCGCATGCGCGATGCGAAGTTCAATCAGACGGCGCGCTGGAGAGTGAAGTTGTTCATCCATAAACGGGGAACCACCCGACCGGGAAGCCGAGCGGGACGATTATAGTTTTGGGATGAGTCGCAACACCCCAGGCTATCGCCTCAGCGCCGCCACCGGCATCCATCGCGGCGATCGTCTGTACCAGCAGGATCAGGTCCAGGTCATCGCGCATCCCAGACAGAGCGGCTGCGTCCTCGGCATCGTCGCCGATGGCATGGGCGGCAAGAGCGGCGGCCGCAAGGCCGCCGACCAGGTCATCCTCACCGCGCAACAGCTGTTCGAACGCTTCGTCCCCGGCGAGGAGGACGAATCCGAGCTGCTGCGCCAGATCGTCTCCGAATCCCACCTGATGATCCGCCTGACGGCGATCTCGGCCGAGGAGGAACCGCACAGCACGCTGGCGGCCTACCTGCTGACGTCCGACCGGCGCTGCTACTGGATCCACACGGGCGACTCGCGGATCTACCACTTCCGCGGCCCCAACATGGTGACGCGCTCGCTGGACCAGTCCTACGTGCAGCGTCTGGTCGACGAGGGCCAGATCACCGAGGACGAAGCGCTGGTCCATCCGCAATCGAACCTGCTGACCGCCTGCCTGGGCACGGTGCAGGAACCGACCCCGGTCGAGTCCTTCATCGAGCACCTCGAACACGGCGACACGCTGATGTGCTGCAGCGACGGCCTGTGGCACTACTTCTCGCCGGCCGAGCTCGGCACGGTGATGCACAGCCTGCCGCCGCGCGACGGCGCCGAGCTGCTGGTCAACAAGGCGCGCCAGCGCGCCAAGGGCACCGGCGACAACCTGTCGCTGGCGATCGTGCGGGTGGATCCGCTCGAGTAAGCGGCGGGCGTCGACGCCCTCCCCGCCTCCATGAAGAACGCCGGTCGACAGACCGGCGTTTTGCGTTGGGCGCCAATGAAGATCGCGCCGGACTTCAGCGTCCGTTGCGGCGTTTCAGGGCTTGGGCAGGGCCCGGATATCGGAGGCCGACGGCGTCGGCAGATGCGCCGCGGGCGGCTTCGTGTTCTTGCCGACCGGCGCGGACGCCGCGGAGGCGGCCTTCTCCGCCAGGCGCCCCTGGAGCTCACCCGCCTTGCGTTGGCGCTCCAGCGCCTTCTGACGGCGCTCAGCAGCGGCTTCCCGGCGCTTGGCCGCCTCGGCCTTCGCCTCGGCATCCAGCTGCGCCTCGCGGCGCTGATGCAGCTCGGGATTGGCGCGTGGCGTGCGTGCGCCGGGTGCTGCGGGGACCGACGCGGGCTGAGCAGCCTCCCGCACCGATTCGGTCTTGCGCCGGGCCTCGTCCTTGGCCGCTTCGCGTTCATTCTGCTCGACGCGCTCGCGCGCGGCAGCGCTGCGGCGCTGGCGTTCCTCGGCGTTGACCTGGTGTTCGGCGTGGTCCAGCGGACGCAGCTGGCGGATGCGTTCGTCGCGGGCGTCCTCCAGACAGCCGGTCACGACGAAACGCTGGTTGCACTCGCGCACCTTGGCCTGGTAGGTCTGCTCGATGCGGGCGCGGGCGGCGCCGATCTCGGCACGGGTCATCTCCGCCGCGCACACCGCGGTGCCCGACAACGCCATCGGCAGGAGAACAAGGACGGAGCGGAAAGTCATGGCCGCGATCATCGCATCCGGCGACGCCCGTTCCAGTGACACGGCGGCCCGTGACTTCCCTACTCCCCATTCGGAGGGAACGGGGAAACGCTGCGCGAAGTGACCGCTTCAGGTCAGCCGCGTGTCGACGTCCCGGCGCTCCAGCTCCAGATATTCCTTCGACTGCATCTCCTGCAAACGCGACACGGTGCGCGGGAATTCGTGCGCCAGCGGACCTTCGGTGTACAGCTGCTCCGCCGGCACGGCCGCGGAGATGATCAGCTTCACGCGCCGGTCGTACAACACGTCGACGAGCAGCGTGAAGCGGCGCGCTTCGCTCGCCAGCCGCGGCGGCATCGCCGGCACGTTGGACAGGATGATGGTGTGGAACTGCGTCGCCAGCTCCAGGTAGTCGTTCTGCGAGCGCGGCCCGCCGCACAGTTCCGAGAAGTCGAACCACACCACCCCACCCGCGCGGCGACGGGAGCGGATCTCGCGGTGCTCGATGTGCAGGACCGGGTCCTCGTCGCGCGCCTCGGCGAGCGATTCGAAGGCCGTCGTCAGCGCCTGCTCGGTCTGCTCGTTCAGCGGCGTGTGATAGAGCTCGACGTGCTCCAGCGAGCGCTGCCGGTAGTCGGTGCCGTTGTCGACGTTGATGACTTCCAGATTCGCCTTCAGCAACTCGATGGCGGGCAGGATGCGGTCGCGGTGCAGCCCGTTCGGATAGAGCCCGTCGGGATGGAAGTTGGACGTCGTCACGATGGACACGCGGTTCTTGAACAGCGCGTCGAGCAGCCGGTACAGGATCATCGCGTCGGTGACGTCGGCGACGTGGAACTCGTCGAAGCAGATCAGCCGGAAGCGCCGCGCGATGCGCTTGCCCAGCTCGTCCAGCGGGTCCTGGATGCCTTTGAGCTCCTGCAGCTCGCGGTGGACCTCGCGCATGAACTCGTGGAAGTGGAGCCGGGTCTTGCGCGTCAGCGGGACGGCCTGGAAGAAGCAGTCCATCAGGAAGCTCTTGCCGCGGCCGACGCCGCCGAACATGTACACGCCGCGCGGCAGCGGCGGCCGCACCAGGAACTTGGTCACCGCGTTGGAGCGCCGCGCCTTGTAGTCGGCCCATTCGTCCTGGCAGCGCTGCAACGAGGCGACGGCACGCAGCTGCGCCGCGTCGGCGGTGTAGCCGCGTTCGGCCAGGGTCTGGTGGTAGAGCTCGGTAACGGTAGTCATGCGGCGGCGTTCGAGACGTTCGAATCAGGGAAGCTGCGCAGCGCGGACAGGAAGGAAAAAGGGGCGACTCTCGCCGCCCCTTCCGTTCACGCGTCCGATGCGCTTCGAGCCGGAGCTCAGAAGTTCAGCGTGCGCTTGTCGATGGCCAGGGCCGCTTCCTTGGTCGCTTCGCTCAGCGACGGGTGCGCGTGGCAGATGCGGGCGATGTCCTCGGCCGAGGCCTTGAACTCCATCGCGACCACGGACTCGGCGATCAGCTCCGAGGCCATCGGGCCGATGATGTGCACGCCCAGGATCTCGTCGGTCTTGGCATCGGCCAGGAACTTGACGAAGCCGGTCGTGTCGCCCAGCGCGCGGGCGCGGCCGTTGGCCAAGAACGGGAACTGGCCCGCCTTGTAGGCCACGCCGTCCGCCTTCAGCTGCTGCTCGGTCTTGCCGACCCACGCGATCTCGGGGCTCGTGTAGATGACCCACGGGATCGTGTTGAAGTTGACGTGACCGTGCTGGCCGGCGATGCGCTCGGCCACGGCAACGCCTTCTTCCTCGGCCTTGTGCGCCAGCATCGGGCCGCGCACGACGTCGCCGATCGCCCAGACGCCCGGCAGGTTGGTCTTGCACTCGTCGTCCACGATCACGGCGCCGCGCTCATCGAGCTTCAGGCCGACGGCTTCGGGGTTCAGGCCGATGGTGTTGGCGGTACGGCCGATCGAGACGATCAGCTTGTCGACCGCCAGCGTCTGCTCGCCGCCCTTGGCGTCGGTGTACTTCACCGTGACGCCGTCCTTGCCGTTCTCGACGCTGGTGATCTTCACGCCCAGCTCGATGTTCAGGCCCTGCTTCTTGAAGACCTTGGCGGCTTCCTTCGCGACGGACTCGTCGGCGGCGCCCAGGAAGGCGGGCAGCGCTTCCAGGATCGTCACTTCCGCGCCCAGACGGCGCCACACCGAGCCCATTTCCAGGCCGATGACGCCGGAGCCGACCACGCCCAGCTTCTTCGGCACGGCCGGGATGCGCAGCGCGCCGTCGTTGGACAGGATGTTGGTCTCGTCGAACGGGGCACCCGGCAGCTGGCGGGCGTTGGAGCCGGTGGCGACGATCACGTGTTTGGCCGTGATGGTCTCCTCGGCGGCGCCGGCGACCTTCAGCTCGTACGTGCCGTCCTTGGCCGCCACGAACGAACCGCGGCCGTGGAAGAAGGTGACCTTGTTCTTCTTGAACAGGTACTGCACGCCGTCGTTGTTCTGCTTCACGACGGTGTCCTTGCGGCCGATCATCTTGGCGATGTCGATCTTCAGGTCGTTCATCGAGATGCCGTGGTCGGCGAAGCCGTGGCCGGCGTGCTCGAAGTGCTCGCTGGACTGCAGCAGGGCCTTGGACGGGATGCAGCCGACGTTGGTGCAGGTGCCGCCGAGGGCGGGACCGCCCTTGTCGTTCTTCCACTCGTCGATGCAGGCCGTGTTGAAGCCCAGCTGTGCCGCGCGGATCGCCGCGATGTAGCCGCCGGGGCCGCCGCCGATGACGACGACGTCGAATTGCTTGCTCATGTCGTGATCGTCCTTGGCTTAGATGTCGAACAGGAGGCGCGACGGATCTTCCAGCGCATCCTTCATCGCGACCAGGCCCAGCACGGCTTCACGGCCGTCGATGATGCGGTGGTCGTAGGACATCGCCAGGTAGTTGATCGGACGGATCACGATCTGGCCGTTCTCGACGACGGCGCGGTCCTTGGTCGCGTGCACGCCCAGGATGGCCGACTGCGGCGGGTTGATGATCGGCGTCGACAGCATCGAACCGAAGGTGCCGCCGTTGGAGATCGAGAAGGTGCCGCCGGTCATCTCTTCGATGCCGAGCTTGCCTTCCTGGGCCTTCTTGCCGAACTCGGCGATCTTCTTCTCGATGTCGGCGAAGCTCATCTGGTCCGCGTTGCGCAGGATGGGCACGACCAGGCCGCGCGGCGAGCCGACGGCGATGCCGATGTCGAAGTAGCCGTGGTAGACGATGTCGTTGCCGTCGACCGAGGCGTTCAGCACCGGGTACTTCTTCAGCGCGTGCACGGCGGCCTTCACGAAGAAGCTCATGAAGCCCAGCTTCGTGCCGTGCTCCTTGGTGAAGCTGTCCTGGAACTTCTTGCGCAGCTCCATCACCGGGGCCATGTTCACTTCGTTGAACGTGGTCAGGATGGCGTT
Source organism: Roseateles sp. GW821-FHT09G03 (assembly GCF_059416045.1). Lineage (NCBI taxonomy): Bacteria > Pseudomonadati > Pseudomonadota > Betaproteobacteria > Burkholderiales > Sphaerotilaceae > Roseateles > Roseateles sp. GW821-FHT09G03. The sequence goes on along the minus strand of NZ_JBWKOK010000008.1, from coordinate 156,942 downwards.
GGTCGATTGCGATTGCAGCAGGCGCTCGGCGATGCGGGCGCGCAGGCGGCTCATCGGCACGCGCTGTTCCGGACGGTCGCCCAGGTTGGCGGCCACGGGCGCGGCAACGGCCTGCAGCGGCGCCTTGGCGGGAGCGGCCGGGGCCTGCACCGGTGCGGGGATCACCGCCGGCTTGGCGCCGCCTTCGATCGCGCCCAGCACGTCGCCCTTGGTCACGCGGCCATCCTTGCCGGTGCCCGGAACGGAGCCGGCGGCCAGGTTGTTGTCGGCCATGATCTTCGCGGCGGCGGGCATCGCGACGCCGGCCTTGCTGTCCGACGAGGCGGCAGCGGCGGCCGGGGCGGGCGCAGCGGCGGCAGGTGCCGGAGCGGCGGCGGCAGGCGCGGCGGCGCCGGCCTTGCCTTCGGAGTCGATCTTGGCGATGACCTGGTCCGACGTGACGGTGCCGCCGTCGGCGACGACCAGTTCGGACAGCACGCCGGCGGACGGCGCCGGCACTTCGAGCACGACCTTGTCGGTCTCGATCTCGATCAGGATCTCATCGATGGCCACGGCGTCGCCGGGCTTCTTCTTCCACTGGAGCAGGGTCGCTTCGGCGACCGATTCGGACAGCTGGGGGACTTTGACTTCAACGATTGCCATGATGTTTTTTCTCTCGGTTTTTCAGTAAACCGGAGCCTTGCGCCTGCCGGTCGCCGGGGAGCGTGTGCCCGTCCCCGGCGCCGGTGTCATTGCGGCGCGCGGCGTCCGCAATGACTCACTTGGTCAGCACGAAACCCTTCAGTTTCCCGAAGGCCTGCTCCAGCAGCGCCTTCTGCTGTTCCTGGTGCAGGTGGGCGTAGCCGACGGCCGGCGAGGCCGAGGCGGGGCGGCCCGCGTAGCCGAGCTTCTGGCCGTCGGCCATGTTCTCGTGGATGTAATGCTGCACGAAGAACCAGGCGCCCTGGTTCTGCGGCTCGTCCTGGCACCACACGATCTCGGCCAGGTTGGGGTACTTCTTCAGCTCGGCCGCGAACGCCTTGTGCGGGAAGGGGTACAGCTGTTCGACGCGGATGATCGCGACGTCCTTCTTGTCGCCGCGGGCCTTGATCAGGTCGTAGGCCACCTTGCCGGAGCAGGCGATCACGCGCTTGACCTTGCTCGCGTCGATCTCGGCGCTCGTCTCGCCGATGACGGTGCGGAATTCACCCTTGGTGAATTCGCTGACCGGGGACGTGGCGTCCTTGGCGCGCAGCAGCGACTTGGGCGTCAGGATGACCAGCGGCTTGCGGAACATGCGCAGCATCTGGCGACGCAGCAGATGGAAGATCTGCGACGCGCTCGTCGGCTGGACGATCTGCATGTTGTTGTCGGCGGCCAGCTGCATGAAGCGCTCCAGGCGGGCCGAGCTGTGCTCGGGGCCCTGGCCTTCGTAGCCGTGCGGCAGCATCAGCGTCAGGCCGTTGGAGCGGCCCCACTTCACTTCGCCCGAGGCGATGAACTGGTCGATCACGACCTGCGCACCGTTCACGAAGTCGCCGAACTGCGCTTCCCAGATGGTCAGCGTGTGCGGGTCGGCGGCCGCGTAGCCGTACTCGAAGCCCAGCACCGCCTCTTCCGACAGGATCGAGTCGATCACGACGAACGGGGCCTGGCCTTCCGCGACGTTCTGCAGCGGGATGTAGATGCCTTCGTCGAAGCGTTCGCGGTTCTGGTCGTGCAGCACCGCGTGGCGGTGCGTGAACGTGCCGCGGCCGCAGTCTTCACCGGACAGGCGGATCGGGTAACCCGACGCCACCAGCGAGGCGAAGGCCATGTGCTCGCCCATGCCCCAGTCGACGTTGATGTCGCCGCGGCCCATGGCGGCGCGGTCGCCGATGACCTTCTCCACCAGCGTGTGGGCCTTGAAGCCGCCCGGCAGCGTCGTGACCTTCTCGGCCAGGCGCTTCCACTCGGCCACCGGCAGCGCGGTGTCGCAGCTGTCGGTCCACTTCTTGCCGAGGAACGGGGTCCAGTCGGTCGCGTACTTGCTCTTGAAGTTGGTCAGCACCGGGTCGACGGTGTGACGGCCTTCGTCCATCGCGGCGCGGAAGGCCTTGACCATGCCGTCCGGACCTTCGGCGTCCAGCACGCCCTGGGCCACCAGCTTGTCGCCGTACAGGCGGCGGGTGCCGGGGTGCTTGGCGATGGTCTTGTACATCAGCGGCTGCGTCAGCGCGGGCGTGTCCTGCTCGTTGTGGCCCAGCTTGCGGAAGCAGACGATGTCGACGACGACGTCCTTCTTGAACTGCTGGCGGTAGTCCAGCGCCAGCTGCGTGCACAGGACAACCGCTTCCGGATCGTCGCCGTTCACGTGCAGCACCGGGGCCTCGATCATCTTGACGACGTCGGAGCAGTACAGCGTCGAGCGCGTGTCGCGCGGGTCGCTGGTGGTGAAGCCGATCTGGTTGTTGATGACGATGTGGACGGTGCCGCCGGTGTAGTAGCCGCGCGTCTGCGCCAGCGCCAGCGTCTCCATCACGACGCCCTGGCCGGCGAAGGCCGCGTCGCCGTGCACCAGCACGGGCAGCACCTGCTCGCCGGTCTTGTCGCCGCGGCGGTCCATGCGCGCCTTGACCGAGCCCTCGACGACCGGGTTCACGATCTCCAGGTGCGACGGATTGAAGGCCAGGCTCAGGTGGACGGGGCCGCCGGGGGTGGTCACGTCGCTGGAGAAGCCCTGGTGGTACTTCACGTCGCCGGACGGCAGGTCTTCAGGGGCGGTGTGGTCGAACTCGGCGAACAGGTCCTTGGGCATCTTGCCCAGGGTGTTCACCAGCACGTTCAGGCGGCCGCGGTGGGCCATGCCGATCACGATCTCCTGCACGCCACGGACGCCGGCGCACTTCACCAGCTCGTCCATCGAGACGATGAAGCTCTCGCCGCCTTCCAGCGAGAAGCGCTTCTGGCCGACGTACTTCGTGTGCAGGTAGCGCTCCAGGCCTTCGGCGGCCGTCAGGCGCTCCAGGATCTGCTGCTTCTTCTCGGCCGTGTAGGTCGGCTTGCTGCGGATCGCCTCGAGGCGCTCCTGCCACCAGCGCTTCTCGGTCGGCTCGGTGACGTGCATGAACTCGGCGCCGACGGAGCCGCAGTAGGTGTCACGCAGGGCCTGCACGATCTCGCGCAGGGTCATGCGCTCGGCCTTGGTGAAATAGGTGTTGGTCGCGCTGAAGGTCCGGTCCATATCGGCTTCGGTGAGGCCGTAGGACGAGGGTTCCAGTTCCGCGATCTTGGCGCGTTCGGTGCGCTTCAAGGGGTCCAGGTCGGCCCAGCGCGAGCCCAGCGTGCGGTACGCGGCGATCAGCGACTGGACGTGCACCTGCTTGCCGGCCACTTCGAGCTCGGCGGAGGACACCTGGTTGTTGAAGGCGTTGGCCTTGGCGCGTTGCGCGAAGGACTCGACGACGGGGGCGTGGGCCACGTCCCGCTTGTCGCTGCCGTCCACCGCGGGGACGTGCTGCAGCGCGTCGAAGTAGGCGCGCCAGTTGTCGGGCACGGCGCCCGGGTTGTCGAGGTACTGCTCGTACATCTCCTCGACGTAGGGAGCATTGCCCCCGAACAGGTAGGAGTTCGAGCTGTATTGCTGCATCATCTTTCGCTCACCTCTGCCCCGGCTTCCAGGGCTATCGGCTGGTTATGAACCTTCCGCGACACGGCTTGACCGGTTGGCGGATTGCGACCCGCCTTTGCTGTTGCCAGAAAAGGGGTACGGGAAGGACCTGAAGTCACAAGCGCAGGACTGTAGCACCACGCTGGAACCCGTGCTGTTGCTGGTTCGCCCACTTCTTGTGCGCCCTGTCCATGACAGGAATCAGGCGAACGGATGCTCACATCCTCCTCACACCTCACAAACGTTTGCGAGGCGACAACTCCAAGCAGTAGACTGCGGGTTGGCGTACCGCCCCGACATTGAATGGCGGACTGCCCGGGACACAGGAGATCCCACATGCAAGTTCGAGTCGTCGACTACCGCGCCGCGGATGCGGCCGAGCAATTCACCCGCTCCCTGCACGAGACAGGCTTCGGCGTCCTGGTGAATCACCCCCTCCCCCAGGAGCTGGTCGAGAAGATCTATGCCGACTGGCTCGGCTACTTCAACGGCAGCGAGAAGCACGAACTGGCGTTCTCCAAGGAGACGCAGGACGGCTACTTCTCCACCGAGATCTCGGAGACCGCCAAGGGCCACACGCAGAAGGACATCAAGGAGTACTTCCACATCTACCCGTGGGGAAGGATCCCGGCGTCGCTGAAGGACGACGCGATGCGCTACTACCGCATCGCCAACGACCTGGCGGCGGAGCTGCTGTCGTGGGTGGAGAAGCACACCCCGGCCGACATCGCGAAGAACTATCGCGAGCCGCTGTCCCACATGATCAAGGACAGCCGGCACACCCTGCTGCGCGTGCTGCGCTACCCGCCGCAGACCGGCAACGAGCCGGCCGGCTCGCTGCGTGCCGCCGCGCACGGCGACATCAACCTGCTGACCATCCTGCCGGCCGCCAATGAGCCCGGCCTGCAGGTGCAGGGCAAGGACGGCGAATGGGTCGACGTGCCGGGCGATTTCGGCATGCTGATCATCAACATCGGCGACATGCTGCAGGAGGCCTCGCAGGGCTACTACCCGTCGACGCAGCACCGCGTGGTCAACCCGACCGGCGACGGCGCGAAGAAGAGCCGCGTGTCGCTGCCGCTGTTCCTGCATCCGCGCGAGGACGTGGTCCTGTCGGACCGCTACACCGCGCATGAGTACCTGGAAGAGCGGCTGCGGGAGCTGGGCGTCAAGACCTGACCCCGCCCCGGGATCGCTGAAGCAAGGCCCCTTCCCTCCCGGGAACGGGCCTTGTTCCTTTAGAGGCTCTTCAGCGGCACGACGTCCTTGCCCTTGAGCGTGAACACCGTGACGGCGGACGACTTGAGGTCGTGCTTGTCGTCATAGGCGTACTCGCCGGCCACGCCGGTGTAGGTCGACTTCGCGATCTGCTCGCCGACCTTCTTCGGATCGGTGGACTGCGCCGCTTCCATGGCCCCTGCCAGCAGGTAGGCGCCGTCGTAGAAGGACGCGGCATAGGTCAGCGGATCGCGCTTGAACTCGGCCTTGTACTTGTCCAGGAACTGCTTGCCCTTGGCGCTGCGGTCGATCAGCGCGCCACCCTGCGTGCAGTAGGCGTTCAGATCATTCGCGATCTGCGACAGCGTCGCGGTCTCCGACGAGCAGATGCCGTCGCCGCCCAGCAGCGGCACGGTGATGCCGAGGCCGCGCATCTGGCGCAGCATCGGACCGCCCTGCGCCGAATAGCCGCCGTAGAACACGGCGTCGGGCTTGGCGGCCTTCACGGCGGTCAGGATGCTGCTGAAGTCGGTGGCCTTGTCGTTGGTGAATTCCTTGGACACGACCTTGATGCCGAGCTTGGTCGCCTGCGCGGTGAACTCCTGCGCGACGCCCTGACCGTAGGCGGTGCGGTCGTCGATGACGGCGACCGTCTTCACCTTCAGGTCCTGCGCCGCGTACACGGCCATCTTCGCGCCGAGCTGGTTGTCGGTCGCGCCGATGCGGAACAGGTTGGACTGGTTCGGCTGCTGCGTGATGCGCGGGTTGGACGCCACGGTCAGCACGATCACGCCGCCGTCGGAGAACACGCGCGAGGCCGGCATGGTCACGCCCGAGTTGTAGGGGCCGAGCACGAACTTGATCTTCTTGTCGACCAGCGCCTGCGCCACCTGCACGCCCTGGCGCGGATCGGCCACGTCGTCGTTGACGTCGAGCTCGAACACGACCGGCTTGCCGCCGACCTTCACGCCCTTCGCGTTCAGCTCCTTGATGGCGAGCGCGGCGCCGTCGCGGTTGTCGATGCCGTAGCCGGCCTGCGGACCGGTGACCGGGCTCATGAAGCCGATGCGGACGCGTTCCTGCGCGTGGGCGCCCAGCGCGGCGAAGCCGGCGGCGAGCACCAGCAGTTTCAGAGAGAACTTCTTCATATGTCTTCCTCGGTAAGGGCTTCCCCGGTAAGGGAGAGGTCGAGTCTACGTAATGCAGCCGTGAAGCGGCTGCGGCGCGACGGGCAAGCGCGCCCGTGAAAGAGGCGACGCGCGTCCGTCTACAGTGGGGCATGTCCGCCCGATCAGGCAGCGTCATCTGGATCCATCCGGAAGCGCCACCCAAACCCGCCGTCGGCGCGCCGTGCAACGGCTGCGGCGTGTGCTGCCTCGCCGAGCCCTGCCCGCTCGGCATGCTGGTCAGCCTGAAGCGCCAAGGCGCGTGCCGTGCGCTGCAGTGGTCCGAGGACGACCGGCAGTACCGATGCGGCATGCTGGTGCATCCGACGCGCTATGTCGGGTTGCGAACGTTCAAGCCGGAGGGGCTCGTCAACCGCCTGATCCGCCGCTATGCGCGGCGCATGATCGCCGCCGGCATCGGCTGCGACGCGGACATCGAGCCGACGACCGCGCCCGCCTCACCGACCTCACCGACCTTGCCGACCTCGCCGACTTCCGGCGCTTCATCCGCGCCATCTCCGGAGAAGCGCTAAGCAACGCCTGCCCCCGCCGGGCATAGCATGGGCCGAGCATCGCCTGACCAGGCTTCATCGGAGTCCACCCATGTCCTGCTTCCAGACCTTCTGCTTTCCGAGAGCTTCCCGATCCGTCCGCGCCCGCACGGCGCTGTCATTGGCCATCGCGGTCGGCGCGATCGCCGCCGCGCCCGGTGCGCACGCCGTGCCGCTGCGCTGGGCCGCGCAGAACGACGTGCTGACGCTGGACCCGCACTCGCAGGACCACACCACCACCAGCGCCATCCTGCAGCACGCCTACGAAGGCCTGACCCGCTACAACGAGCAGTGGGAGATCGAGCCCTGCCTGGCCACGAAGTGGACGCAGATCAGCCCGACGCAGGTCCGCTTCGAGCTGCGCAAGGGCGTGAAGTTCCATGACGGCTCGCCGTTCACCGCGGACGACGTGATCTTCAGCTTCGACCGCGTCCGCCAGCCGCAGGGCACGATGCAGATCTACGTCACCGGCATCAAGGAGATCAAGAAGGTCGACGACTTCACCGTCGACCTGATCCTCGACTCGCCGCAGCCGATCCTGCTGCGCAACCTGGTCGACTTCCGGATCATGAGCAAGGTCTGGGCGGAGAAGAACAAGGCGACGCAGATGGCCGACTACAAGGCCAAGGACGAGAACTACGCCAGCCGTCACACCGACGGCACCGGCCCGTACGAGATCATCTCGTGGCAGCCCGACCAGAAGATCTCGATGACGATCAACAAGGCCTGGTGGGACAAGAACAAGGGCAACATCACCGAGGTCAGCTACATCCCGATCAGGTCCGATCCCACGCGCGTCGCGGCGCTCACCTCGGGCGACGTGGACCTGCTGACCGAAGTGCCGACCCAGGACGTCGGCGCGGTGAAGGCTGATGCGAAGCTCAAGTCGATCGAAGGCCCGGAGACCCGCACCATCTTCTTCGCGATGGACCTGGGCAGCGACGAATTGCGCGGGGCCTCGGTGAAGGGCAAGAACCCGTTCAAGGACCTGCGCGTGCGGGAGGCGCTGTCCATCGCGATCGACCGCGAGGCCATCAAGCGCAGCATCATGCGCGGCCTGTCGGTGCCGGCATCGCTGATGGTGCCGCCGGGCGTCAACGGCTACGACGCCGCGCTGGACAAGCCCGCCAAGCCCGACCTGGCCCGCGCGAAGAAGCTGCTCGCCGAGGCCGGGTATCCGAACGGCTTCGAGCTGCCGCTGAACTGCCCCAACAACCGCTACGTCAACGACGAGAAGATCTGCCTGGCCGTCGTGTCGATGTGGAGCAAGATCGGCATCACGGCGCGGCTGACCGCGCAGCCGATGTCGCAGCACAGCCAGCTGTTCCAGCGCTTCGAGGCCCCGCTCTACATGTTGGGCTGGGGCGTGTCCACGCGCGACGCGCTCTACTCGCTGCAGGCGCTGGCGCGCACGCGCAGCGGCGGCGCGGATGGCAGCTTCAACTTCTCCAAGGTCAGCGACCCGGCCCTGGACAAGCTGATCGACGCCGCCAAGAGCGAGATCGACACCGCCAAGCGCGACGCGATCCTGCGCGATGCGCTGGTGCGCACGCGCGACCAGTACCTGTTCATCCCGCTGCACCACCAGGTGCGCCCGTGGGCGATGCGCGCCAACGTGCAGACGCTGCATCGCTCGAACGACCGGCCGGAAGCGCGGTTCACGACCATCAAGTGACCGGTCCCTTGGACGATTGATGCGCGGAACCCGGATGTCCTTCCTCGGCGGCTGAATTTTCCGGTCCGCCCTTGGGGCAATCCCCAGGGTGGACCGGCCTCCCGACGAGGGTCCCGGCGGCTAGCATCCAGGCGACTTCACGTTTGCTTAACGACGTTGCCAAGGGAGCTACCGCTCATGTCGAGGAATCACTCCGGATCGATCCGATCCGCTCGTACCGCTCTGACCGCCCTCTGCGTCGCCGCCCTCGCGGCGATGGTGGGGATCGCCCAGGCCGCCCCGCTGCGCTGGGCCGCGCAGAACGATGTGCTGACGCTGGATCCGCACTCGCAGAACCACAGCACCACGAACGCCATCGCGCAGCACGCCTATGAAGGCCTGACGCGCTACGACCGCCAGTACCAGGTCGAGCCCTCGCTGGCCACGAAATGGACGCAGGTCAGCCCGACGCAGGTCCGCTTCGAGCTGCGCAAGGGCGTGAAGTTCCATGACGGTTCGCCGTTCACCGCGGACGACGTGGTGTTCTCGTTCCAGCGCATCAAGCAGCCCGTGGGCACGATGCACCCCTTCGTGGCCGGCGTGACCGAGATCAAGAAGGTCGACAGCCACACCATCGACGTGATCCTGGCCGCGCCCAATCCGATCCTGCTGCGCCAGTTCGTCGACTTCCGCATCATGAGCAAGACCTGGGCGGACAAGAACAAGGCAACCAACCTGCCGGACTTCAAGGCCAAGGAAGAGACCTTCGCGACGCGCAACGCCAACGGCACCGGCCCGTACCGCATCACCGGCTGGCAGCCGGACCAGCGCATCACGATGGTCCAGAACAAGGACTGGTGGGACGCGAAGAACGCGACCAATGTCGACGAGGTCATCTACACGCCGATCAAGTCCGATCCGACGCGCGTCGCGGCGCTGCTGTCGGGCGACGTGGACCTGCTGTCCGACATCCCGACGCAGGACGTCGGCCGGCTGAAGGCCGATCCGAAGCTCAGCGTCGCGGAAGGCAGCGAGACGCGCACGATCTTCATCGGCATGGACCAGGGCAGCGAGCAGCTCAAGGGCAGCAGCGTGACGGGCAAGAACCCGTTCAAGGACAAGCGCGTGCGCGAGGCGATGTCGCTGGCCATCGACCGCGAGGCGATCAAGCGCGCGACGATGCGCGGCCTCTCGGTGCCGGCCGGCATCATGGTCGCGCCGGGGGTCAACGGCAACGCGCCGGACATCGACGTGCCGACCAAGGTCGACGCCGAGCGCGCGAAGAAGCTGCTCGCCGACGCCGGGTACCCGAACGGTTTCGAGGTGCCGATGAACTGCCCCAACAACCGCTACGTCAACGACGAGGAGATCTGCCTCGCGGTGGTGTCGATGTGGAGCAAGGTCGGCATCAAGGCGCGGCTGCAGACCGAGTCGTTCAGCACTTTCAGCCCGAAGCTCCAAGCCTTCGAGTACCCGCTGTTCCTGTACGGCTGGGGCGTGCCGACCTATGACGCGCTGTACACGATGCAGTCGCTGGCGCGCACGCGTGCGGGCGGTGCGGACGGCAGCGGCAACTACTTCCGGCTGAGCGACGCGAAGCTCGACCAGATCATCGACGCCGCGAAGGTCGAGGGCGACGTGGCCAAGCGCAACGCGCTGCTGAAGGAAGGCCTGGTGCGCATCCGCGACGAGGTGTTCTTCATCCCGCTACACCACCAGGTGCGCCCGTGGGCGATGAAGAAGAGCGTCACGACGCCGCACCGCTCCGACGACCGGCCGGAGGCGCGGTTCACGACGATCAAGTGATCTGGTCCGGACGGCGGCCACGCCGCCGTCCCCTCACGCGTGCGCGGAAGCGCGCGCGGACCGTCGTCGAGGGCTCTTCGGTTTTGCGGCTGTCGCTGCCGGCTCCACAGCCTCGGCCGCCAAGCGCAACGCGCGCCGTGCGGCTGCGTCATCACGCACGCGCTGCCGCCACATGGGCAACTCGACTCCGGCGCGATCGGCCAGCCACTTGATGAACCTGGGCATCTCGATGGCCGCCTGCAGCATCAGCGTGGTGCTGTCGTCGGGATAGCTGGCCTCGTTCTCATAACGAGAGAACGCGATCTTCCCCTTGCCGAAGATCTTCGCGGCAGCCTGCTGTGTCAGGCCGTAGCGCTTGCGCAGTGCAACGATCTCCTCCCCCATGAGCAAGCCGTCATAGCGGGTCTTCCGTGCGGCGAGGCGCTTCAGGTTCTCATCATGCTGCGACCAAGTGCCGGCTTCGTGGCCGCAAGCGAGGCACTTCGTGCCCAGGAGCTTCACCACGACCTCTGTCCCGCGGGGGCGGTAGGTCTCCTCAAACGTCACGGACTTCAGTCGCGTCGAACCGCAGTTCGGGCAGACAGGTTTGCTGCGTTCAGCCATGCGCTTCCTCAATTTGAATCGTGACACGAAGCGACCAGGATCGTCATGTCACCAGCCTCATCGATCGAGAACTTCAGATAGACAGGTTGCGCATGCCGATGGCGTCGTCGCGTCAGACTGTCGTAGAACGTCTGATAGACGTCGCACGGCACCCATCGCCTGCCGCTGTCGATCCGAGCCCATTCCGACTTCGCGTAGTCCCCGACCAGCAGATTCACGATCATCTGAAGCACGTCGTGCGTCGTCCATCGCTCTCGACGCATGTCCTTCAGTACATCGCGATTGGCAGGCAACAGTCGATCGGTATCGAACTCACCGCTTCGCAGAATTTCTTGCAGTGGCTTCAGGCGGAACAGCGGGCCTCGCTGGATGTTCCTGCATTGACTGTCCGTACCGTCGAAATCCGGAAGATGCTTGAAGCGGGCATTCCTCAGAACTGAACTTGATTTTATCACCGTGATAAGTCCTCGATCAACGCGCGCCGAGGACCGACCCGGCAGCTCGTGACGGCGAAGAATCGACCGAAGAACAGATCCGTACTTTGAGCGATCGCAAAATTCCGATCGGAACACCACGAATTGATACATCGCAGTCATCGGGAGATGACCTATCCAAGTCATCCCCAGTGGTGGAACAGAAACGCCCCGCGCTGCGGGGCGTTCGTGTTGAATCGATGTCTGTTCAGTCCTGGCCGCTGAATCGCAGCGCCTGACGGACCAGCTCCGCCTGCTGCCACCGGTGGATCACCGGAGACGCTGTGGCGCCCGCCGCGGTCACGGCGCGGGAGACCTCGCACAGCCACGCGCCGTCGGGCAGGAGCGCCTCCAGTTCGTCACGGACGAAGTGCCATGCGCCCTGGTTGCGCGTTTCCTCCTGCGTCCAGACCAGTTCCTCGAGGAGCGGGTAACGCCGCAGGACCGCCGACAGCGACTCGCTGGGGAACGGATAGAGCTGCTCGATCCGCACCAGCGCGGTGGCGCCCGCCATCGGATCGGCGAGTGAGCCGGCCATCGCCTGGCGCGCGCTAAGCAGGTCGTAGTGCACCTTGCCACTGCTCAGCACCACCCGGCGTACGCGGCCCGCCTGCGCGTCGTCGACGGTGTCGTCATCGAGCACCGGCTCGAAGCGGCCGGCCGCGAGCACGCCGACGGGCGTGTGGCTGCGCGGCTCCGACAGCAGCACCGCCTTGGGCGTCATCACGATCAGCGGCTTGCGCACCGGATCGAGCGCCTGCCGCTGCAGCAGCGCCGCGTATTGGCCCGACGTCGACGGCATCGCCACCCGCAGGTTGTCCGCGCCGCACAGCTGCAGGATGCGCGCGAGGAAACCGTTCGAGTGCTCCGGCCCCACGCCCTCATAGCCATGCGGCAGCAGCACGGTCAGCGCAGAGGTGTCGCCCCACTTCTCTTCGCCGGAACTGAGGTACTGGTCGAGGTAGACCTGCGCGCCATTGACGAAGTCGCCGAACTGCGCCTCCCACACCGTCATCACATCGCGGGCCTGCACGCTGTGCCCGTACTCGAACCCGAGCACCGCCTCTTCGGCCAGCAGCGAGTTCACCACCTCCAGCCGCGCCCCCTCGGAGACGAAGCGCGACAGCGGCGTCCACGTCGACAAGGCACTCGACGCCGGGACACTCCCGCCATCGACCTCCCGTCCCTGGTGGTGCCACACCGCATGCCGATGGAGGAACGTGCCGCGCTGCACGTCCAGGCCGGAGATCCGCACGCTCATGCCCGCGCGCAGGACCTGCGCCCAGGCGAGCGTCTCCGCCGTGCACCAGTCGGCGGGACGGCGGGCGTCATCGGCCATCCCGCGCCAGCGGCTGGCCTGATCGCGCAGCAGCGGGTGCGGCTCGAAGCCCTCCGGCAGTTGCGCCAGCGCTTCCAGCACATCGTGCAGATCACCGACGGGCGCGTGCTTCTCAGGCGGCGGCGCCGCGTCATCGACGATCGGCGCACCGCTCTCCAGTGGCCGCGAGGGATCGAACGCATCGACCGCCGCGGCAAGGGCCGCCGCCTCCGCCGAGGGGAGCCGCCCCGCCGTGCTCAGGCGCTCCGCATAGAGCGCGGTCACGCCCGCCTTTGCCGGCATCCTCCGATACAGCGCCGGACTGGTCAGCAGCGGCACGTCGTGTTCCGAATGACCGAGGCGGCGATAACCGACGAGGTCGATGACGACGTCGGTACCGAAGCGTGCCCGGTAGTCGACCGCCATCCGCGCGGCGCGCAGCACTGCCTCGGGATCGTCGGCATGCACACGCAGCACCGGCGCATCCACGCCACGCGTCGGATCGGTGCAGTAGCGCGCCGACGCTACATCCATCGGGTTCGGCTCGGTGAAACCGAGCTGGTTGTTGATGACGACGTGGATCACGCCGCCCACCTCGTAGCCTGGCTTCAGGCCGAGCGCCAGCGTCTCCATGACCACGCCCTGCCCGGCGAAGGCCGCGTCGCCGTGCATCACCACGGCCATGCAGCGTTCTGGCCGGTCGCCCGCCGCCGAGCGCGCCGCGCGCGCCATGCCGACGACGACCGGATAGACGCTCTGCAGGTGCGAGGGATTGCTCGCCAGGCGCAGGCGCACCGCGCCGTGCACGGTCTGCACGCGCGAGGTGCCGCCGAGGTGGTAGACGAGGTCGCGCTGTCGTTCCGGATGCTGGGGCGCGGGCTCGAAGTAGTCGATCAACGCGTCGATCGGATGACCCATCAGATTGGCCAGCACGTTCACGCGGCCGCGATGCGGCATGCCCATCAGCACCTGGTCCACCCCCTGCGCCGCGCCGGCTTCCAGCACCGCGTCGAGCAGCGGCAGCAGCGCCTCATTGCCCTCCAGCGAGAAACGCTTGCCATGCGGAAAGCGATCGGCCAGATGCCGCTCCCAGCCTTCGACGCGCGCGAGCCGGCGCAGCAACGTGCGTGCCGCATCGGCGGACAGCAGGTCATCGTCCGCCTCGAAACGCGCGCTCCACCAAGCGCGGCGCGACTCGTCGCGCACCGCGCTCAGGTCGAGCGCCAAGGCGCCGCAGTACAGCGCGCTCAGGCGCTGGCGAAGCGCCCGCGCGTCGGTGACGCCGAGCACCGAGGCGCCTGCCTCCGCGACAGCGTCATCGTCCGCGAGGCCGAATCGCGACAGATCGAAGACATCGCCGTTCGCGTCGATCGCGACACCTGCGTCGGTCTCTGTCTGGTTGCCGATGCCGGCGCCCATGCCGGTCGAAGCGTCGCCGCCCGGATCGGGTTCGGCGCCCGCATCCGCTCCGGTCGGAGGCCCGGCCAACGGATCGAGCCGCGCGCGGCGATGTCCGTGTTGACGGAAGGCGTCGATCAGCGCGGCGATGCCGGGCCGCAGACGCGGTGAAGAAGACGGTGATGCGGCCGGCGATGCGCTCGCGTCCGACGGATCGGTGTCGCGATCGAAACGGCAGCGGAGCGCCCAGGCGTGGCGCCCGAACGAGGTGTTCACGGACATGTCGACTCCCTTGACGTTGACTGACGCGGCTCGGATGAGCCCTGCTCGTCACGCCTCCGGGCGACCCCCGGCGCTCTGCGGCACCTGTGCCTGTCCCTCGCGGCCCGCGCGGGCCTGCGATGGAACGGCGGTCGGATCCTCCCGGGCCTGCGTGACCTCCCGGCTCTGCGGCCGATCCTGTCTCCAGTCCCCTCCAACCTGGAGCGACGGCGCGTGGCCGTCGCTCGCGGATTCAAATCTCGATCACGGCGCGCTCAAGCGACGCGCACGCATGGCGTCCTCATAGCGCGAAGGCACGCACGGCGTCGTTGAGCTGATGTGCCTGCTCCTGCAGCGCGCGCGCGGCGGCCGTGCTCTGCTCGACCATCGACGCGTTCTTCTGCGTGGAGTCGTCCATCTGCACCACCGCCGCATTGACCTGTTCGATGCCGGCACTCTGCTCGCGGCTGGACGCGCTGATCTCGGTCACGATGTGGCTCACGTGCCGGATGCTGCCCACGACCTGCTGCATCGTCTGCCCAGCCTGCTCGACCATGCGGCCGCCGGCCTCGACCTGCGACACCGAGTCGTCGATGAGCCGCTTGATCTCCTTGGCCGCCGTCGCGCTGCGCTGCGCCAGGCTGCGCACTTCCGACGCCACGACCGCGAAGCCGCGGCCCTGCTCGCCCGCGCGCGCCGCCTCGACCGCCGCATTGAGCGCCAGGATGTTGGTCTGGAACGCGATGCCTTCGATGACACCGATGATCTCGACGATGCGGCGCGACGCCGCGGAGATCGAGCTCATCGTCTGCACGACTTGGCCCACCACCTCGCCGCCCTGCGTCGCGATGCCGGACGCGGACGAAGCCGAGCGATCGGCCTCGCCGGCGTTGTCGGCGCTCATGCGCACCGACGCCGTCAGTTGCTCCATCGCCGACGCCGTCTCTTCCAGCGCAGCGGCCTGCTGCTCGGTGCGTGCTGCCAGATCCTGGTTGCCTTGCGCGACTTCCTGCGCCGCGTTGGCGATGGTGTCGGCGCCGGTGCGGACCTCGGTGACGATGCGGTGCAGGTTCTCGACCATGTTCTGCAGCGCGGACATCAAGCGCGCCACCTCGTCCTTGCCGCTGGCGCGGATGCGATAGGTCAGGTCACCGGCGGCGACGCGCTCGGCCAGCTCGATGGCGCCCTCGATCGGCTGCGTGATCGAGCGTGTGATGAAGAACGCGGTCGCCACGCCCATCAGCAGCGCCAGCGCCGACGCGACGATCATGTCGAGCTTGGCGCCCTGCGAGCGCTCGTTGGCCTCGGCCACGTCCGCCGCCATGCGGGCGGCCTGGAAGTCCACCATCTTGTCGATCAGCGCGTAGTAGCGCGCCTGGGGCCCCACCATCTGGTCCTGGTAGACCGTCATCGCGCCGTCGCGGTCGCCCGCGGCCAGCAGGTCGAAGATCTTGCGCACCACCGCGCCGTAGTCCTTGCGCGCGGCGGATTGCTCGGCGAAGAGCTGCTTGCTCTCGTCGTCCGCGAGCATCTTCTCGAGCCGGGCCAGGTTGTCCGAGTTGGTCTGGCGAATGCCGGCGTACTCGTCCATGTACTTCTTGGTCGCCTCGGGCGTCCCCGCCAGCAGCAGCCGGCCGATGGTGATCGCGCCGCGGTCCCCCACGCTCTTGACCTGCGTGGTCAGCGCGATCAGCGCGTAGCGGTCCTCCACCACGCGCCCCATCGTCGCGTTGACCCCGTCGATCACGCGGATCCCCACGCCGAGGATGACCAGCAGCAGGACGAAGACGACCGCGAATGCCGCGGCAAGACGTGACCCGATCCGGACGTCGGCCAATTTCATTTGTTTGCTCTCCCTGACGACGAAATGTCCGCTCATGAAACCACCGCTTACATTTCAGGTCTATCGAGTTCAGCAATGCGAAAGTAGCAATCACGTTGTGAAATCCATGAGCCGTGAAGTTTTCAACGGAACCAGGCGGGAATCGGCCTCAGAGGTGGTCGATTGGCAGCTCAGCGAGTCCGTCAATCGCGCAAAGCGGGCGATGTACGGCACTTGTCCACCCCCTGACGAGGGGGCATTCACCGTCAGATCGTGAACGGACGCACAACCGGACGGAGTACGGCGGGGGATATGCGAAATGGAAGAAGGAAACGGACAACCGGAAGAGGCAGAAACGACGACGCCCCGCTAGGCGGGGCGTCGAGGGGTGAAGCGGGGTGCGGGTACGGTCGTCAGGCCAGCGCGAGGCGCTCACGCGCCGCCTGGTATTCGCGACCGAAGCGGGCCACCAGGTCGCCGGCCGGCAGCACCTCGCGGATCGCGCCGATGCCCTGGCCGCTGCCCCAGACGTCCTTCCAGGCCTTCGCGCCGGTGCCGCCGAAGTTCATCTTCGTCGGATCGCTTTCGGGGAGGTTCTCCGGATCCAGGCCGGCCTTCACGATCGAGCCCTTCAGGTAGTTGCCGTGCACGCCGGTGAAGAGGTTGCTGTAGACGATGTCGTCGCTGTTGCTCTCGACGATCATCTGCTTGTAGTCGTCCGACGCGCGCGCTTCCTGCGTCGCGATGAAGGCCGAGCCGATGTACGCGAGGTCCGCGCCCATCGCCTGCGCCGCGAGGATCGCGTCGCCGCTGGCCATGGAGCCTGACAGCGCCAGCGGGCCGTCGAACCACTCGCGGATCTCCTGGATCAGCGCGAACGGGCTCTTCACGCCGGCATGGCCGCCCGCGCCCGCCGCCACGGCGATCAGGCCGTCGGCGCCCTTCTCGATCGCCTTCTTCGCGAACTTGTTGTTGATGATGTCGTGCAGCACGATGCCGCCCCAGCCGTGCACCGCGGCGTTGACGTCCTCGCGCGCGCCCAGCGAGGTGATCACGATAGGCACCTTGTACTTGGCGCACAGGGCCATGTCGTGATCGAGCCGGTCGTTGCTCTTGTGCACGATCTGGTTGATCGCGAAGGGCGCGGCCGGCGACTCCGGATGCGCGCGGTCATGCGCGGCCAGCGTCTCGGTGATCTCGGCGAGCCAGTCGTCGAGCAGCTCGGCCGGACGCGCGTTCAGCGACGGCATCGAGCCGACGATGCCGGCCTTGCATTGCGCGATCACCAGCTTGGGGTTGCTGATGATGAACAGCGGCGAGCCGATGACCGGCAGACGCAGCTTGTTGAACAGCGGGGGAAGTGCCACCTCGTGTCTCCTCTTCGATGAATCTGGTCAGAACGCGTCGATGGGCAACGCCATCACGCTGTCCGCGCCATTGACGACCGCGTCGCGCTGCGCGGCGCAGCGGGGCAGGATGTGCTCGGCGTAGAAACGCGCGGTGGCGATCTTGGCGTCCATGAAGGCGACGTCCTCGCCGGCTGCCTTCAGCTCCTGCGCGGCGAGCAGCGAACGCGCCAGCTGCCAGCCCGCCATCAGGTTGCCGCCGACCATGAGGTAAGGCACCGAGCCCGCGAAAGCCGCGTTCGGCTTGGCCTTGCCGTTGGCCGCGATGAAATCGACGACCTCGACGAAAGCCGCGCGTGCCGCCGCCAGCTGCGTGCGCACCGCCTGCGCGTCGGCGCTGCCGTTGGCGGCCAGCGCGCCTTCGGTCTCCTCGACCTGCGCCGCCACGCTGCGCGCGAAGGCGCCGCCGTCGCGCACCGTCTTGCGCCCGACCAGGTCGTTGGCCTGGATCGCCGTCGTGCCTTCATAGATCGGCAGGATGCGCGCGTCGCGGTAGTACTGCGCCGCGCCGGTCTCCTCGATGAAGCCCATGCCGCCGTGCACCTGCACGCCCAGCGAGGTGACCTCCAGGCTCATCTCGGTGCTGTAGCCCTTCACCAGCGGCACCATGAACTCGTAGAAGGCCTGCGCCTGCTGGCGCGTCTCGGCATCCTCGTGGTGATGGGCCATGTCGTAGGCGGCGGCGGCGTCGATCGCCATCGCGCGGCAGCCTTCGACCAGCGCGCGCTGCGTCATGAGCATGCGTCGCACGTCGGGGTGATGGATGATCGCCGCGGCCTCCTTCGAGGAGCCGTCGACCGGACGCGACTGCACGCGGTCCTTCGCGTACTCGACCGCCTTCTGGTATGCGCGATCCGCCACCGCGATGCCCTGCACGCCGACGCCGAAGCGGGCCGCGTTCATCATGATGAACATGTATTCGAGGCCACGATTCTCTTCGCCGATCAGCGTGCCGATGGCGCCGCCGTGGTCGCCGAACTGAAGGACGGCCGTCGGGCTCGCCTTGATGCCGAGCTTGTGCTCGATCGACACGCAGTGCGCGTCGTTGCGGGCGCCCAGCGAGCCGTCGGCGTTCACCAGGAACTTCGACACCAGGAACAGGCTAATGCCCTTCACGCCTTCCGGCGCGCCGGGCACGCGCGCGAGCACCAGGTGGACGATGTTGTCCGCCATGTCGTGCTCGCCCCAGGTGATGAAGATCTTCGTGCCGAAGACCTTGTAGGTGCCGTCGCCCTGCGGCTCGGCGCGGGTGCGCACCATCGCCAGGTCCGAGCCGGCCTGCGGCTCGGTCAGGTTCATCGTGCCGGTCCACTCGCCGGAGATGAGCTTGGGGATGAAGGTCTGCTTCTGCTCCTCCGAGCCCGCGACCAGCAGCGCCTCGATCGCGCCGTCGGTCAGCAGCGGGCACAGCGCGAAGCTGACGTTGGCCGCCTGCACGATCTCGCCGCAAGCCGCGCCGATGGTCTTGGGCAAGGCCTGACCCCCGTAGGCCTCCGGATGCTGCAGCCCCTGCCAGCCGCCCTCGGCGTACTGCTTGAACGCGGCCTTGAAGCCCGGCGTCGCGAAGACCTCGCCGTTCTTCCAGTACGACGGGTTCCTGTCGCCTTCGACGTTCAGCGGCGCGATCACGTCCTCGTTCAGCTTGGCCGATTCCTCGAGCACCGCCTGCGCGGTGTCCAGGCCGTGGTCGGCGAACGCGGGGATCTGCTCGGCCAGCGTCTGCAGGCCGGCCAGGGCCTGCATGTCGAACAGCATGTCCTTGATCGGGGCGCGGTAGGTCATGGGGGTTGTCTCCGGATGAAAAAAGGGCGCCGCGCGTCGTCGGCGGGCGCCCTTGGTCTTGTCGGCGACGGTCTTCGCCGTCGCGTTTCTCAGCGATCGATTACAGCGCCTTGACGAGTTCGGGGACGGCCACGAACAGGTCAGCTTCCAGACCGTAGTCGGCCACCGAGAAGATCGGCGCTTCCGGATCCTTGTTGATCGCGACGATCACCTTGGAGTCCTTCATGCCGGCCAGATGCTGGATCGCGCCGGAGATGCCGGCGGCGATGTACAGCTGCGGCGCGACGATCTTGCCGGTCTGTCCGACCTGCCAGTCGTTGGGCGCGTAACCCGCGTCCACCGCGGCGCGCGAGGCGCCCAGCGCGGCGTTCAGCTTGTCGGCCAGCGGGGTCAGCACTTCGTTGAACTTGTCGCTGCTGCCCAGCGCGCGGCCGCCCGACACGATGATCTTCGCGGCGGTCAGCTCGGGGCGATCGCTCTTCGTCACCTCACGGCCGACGAAGCTGCTCTTGCCGCTGTCGGCCACGCCGGACAGCGATTCAACGGCGGCGCTGCCGCCTTCGGCCGCGGAGTCGAAACCGGTCGTGCGCACGGTGATCACCTTGACGGCGTCCGTCGACTGCACGGTCGCGATCGCGTTGCCGGCGTAGATCGGGCGCTCGAAGGTGTCGGGGCTGACGACCTTGGTGATGTCGCTCACCTGGCCGACGTCCAGCAGCGCGGCGACGCGCGGCGCGACGTTCTTGCCGGCGGCGGTCGCCGGGAACAGCAGATGCGAGTAGTCCTTGGCGATGGCGATCACCTGGGCGGCGACGTTCTCGGCCAGGCCGTCGGCGAACTGCGCGCCGTCGGCGTGCAGCACCTTGGCGACGCCCGAGATCTTCGCGGCGGCCTGCGCGGCGGCGCCGGCGTTCGAGCCGACGACCAGCACGTGCACGTCGCCCCCGATGGCGGCGGCGGCGGTGACGACGTGGTGCGTGGCGCCCTTGAGCGAAGCGTTGTCGTGTTCAGCGATGACGAGGATGGTCATGTCTTATCTCCGGATCTTGTTCTGCGGCTCAGATGACCTTGGCCTCGGTCTTCAGCTTCGTGACCAGCGTGGCCACGTCCGGCACCTTGATGCCGGCGCTGCGCTTGGGCGGCTCTGCGACCGACAGCGTCTTGATGCGCGGCGACACGTCCACGCCCAGGTCGGCGGGCTTGACCACGTCGAGCTGCTTCTTCTTCGCCTTCATGATGTTGGGCAGCGTCACGTAACGCGGCTCGTTCAGGCGCAGGTCGGTCGTCACGACCGCGGGCAGCGTCAGGCTGACCGTCTCCAGGCCGCCGTCGACTTCACGCGTCACGTTGACCTTGCCGTCGGCGACTTCCACCTTCGACGCGAACGTGCCTTGCGGCAGGCCGGTCAGCGCGGCCAGCATCTGGCCGGTCTGGTTGCAATCGTCGTCGATGGCCTGCTTGCCCAGGATCACCAGCTGCGGCTGTTCCTTGTCGACCAGCGCCTTCAGCAGCTTGGCCACGGCCAGCGGCTGCAGCTCGAGGTCGGCGGGGGTCTCGACCAGGATCGCGCGGTCGGCGCCGATGGCCATCGCCGTGCGCAGCGTTTCCTGGCACTGCGTGACGCCGCAGGAGACGGCGATCACCTCGGTGACCACACCCTTCTCCTTCAGGCGGACGGCCTCCTCGACGGCGATCTCGTCGAAGGGGTTCATGGACATCTTCACGTTGGCGATGTCCACGCCGGTCCCGTCACTCTTGACGCGCACCTTGACGTTGTAATCGACGACTCGTTTGACGGGGACCAATACCTTCATCGAAGCACTCCAAGCGGATTGACGTTAACGTTAATCAGATTCTATGGGAGCCCCGGGGCGCTCCCGTGTCTCCCAGCCGTCATGCACCCCTGCTCCCGTCCCGGGCATCCCGGAAAACCGCGAGCGTCTCCTCGGCGCTGGCTCGAAAATAAAACGAACGATCGTTCTATTCTAGCCATCGATTGGCGGCTGCCAAGCGGTTCGCGGCAGGAATGAGGGATTCCTCTAGACTCCGCTCCCGACACGCCACCCCCACGATGACGACGACGAGTTCCGTGCCGCCCCTGACCGCTCCATCGACCTCCCCCGCGGACGCCCCCCAGCCCGACCCGCGCGTCCCCTGCATCGGGGTCTTCGATTCCGGCGTCGGCGGACTGACCGTGCTGAAGGCGCTGCGCGAGCAACTGCCCGAGGTGCCGCTGCACTACGTCGCGGACACCGCGCACGCGCCCTATGGGGATCGCAGCAGCGCGTACATCGTCGAGCGCAGCGTGCGCGTGGCCGAGCGCCTGCGCGAGGTCGGCGCCCGAATGGCGGTCGTGGCCTGCAACACGGCGACAGCGCACGCGGTGCAAGCCATGCGCGAGCGTTGGCCGGACTGGCCGGTCGTGGGCATCGAGCCGGGCGTGAAGCCGGCCGTGGCCGCGACGCGCAACGGTCGCATCGGCGTGATGGCCACGACGGCGACGATCGCGAGCCAACGCTTCGAGCAGCTCGTCGCGGCACACGCTGGCGATGTCGAGTTGATCAGCCAGCCTTGCCCGGGACTGGTCACGCTGATCGAGCAAGGCGATCTGCGCAGCGCCGAACTCGGCGATCTGATCGAGCGCTTCTGCGTGCCGCTGCGGGCACGCGGCGTCGACACGGTGCTGCTCGGCTGCACCCACTATCCGCTGGTGCAAGCGCGCATCCAGGCCGCGCTCGGTGACGGCGTGCAGTTGCTCAACATCGAGGACGCCGTGGCGCGTCAGGCGAGGCGTGTGTGGGAGGGCCTCGGCCTCAGCGCGTCGGGCCCTGCGGCGATCGTGCTCGAAAGCACTGGCGATCCCGCGTCACTGCAGCATCTGGCGCGCGAGGCGCTCGGGTGGCGCGACGCGACGGCGACGCGCATCGCGGCCTGAACCTCTCGGCGAGACTCGCGTCGGATCGGACTCAGATCAGCGCCCGCGCGAGTCCACGCGTCATGTCGACGCGCCTCAGCAACCAGTATCCCAGCACGAAGAAGACGCCGGTCGCGAGGATCGCGAGCCGGTGGTTGCCCGCTGTCAGCACCGTGACCGCGCCGTAGGTCAGCGGGCCGATGATCGCGGCGAGGCGCGTGGCGAAGGTCCACAGGCCGAAGAACTCGGCGAGGCGGTCGTGCGGCGCGAGTGCGCCGGCAAGCGCGCGTCCGCAGGACTGGCTGGAACCCATGCACAGGCCCGCGATCACCGCGGCGATCCAGAAGAGCCAGGCGCTCGTCGCCAGGAAGGCCAGCAGCGTCATCACCATCCAACCGACCAGCGTCACCGCGAGCGCGGGCTGGTGACCGATGCGGTCCTCGTAGTAGCCGAACAGGAAGGCACCGACGGCAGAAGCGATGTTCACGAGGAACACCAAGGTCATCGTCTGTGCCTGTGTGAAGCCGAGCGCCTGCTCCGCATAAACGGCGGCAAGTGCGATGACGACAGCGATCCCGGCCTGGTAGCTCGTCCCGCAGGCCAGCAGCCGCAGAAAGTCGGGATACGCACGCGCACGCTGCCAGGACGCCCACAGTTGGGAAAGACCTGACCCCATGCGCGCCGCGCGGCGCGTGGCGCAGGGGTCGGCGCGCTCGCGCAGCAGCAGGAAGGTCGGCAGCGCGGCGAGGAGATACAAGCCGGCGGTGATCAGCATCGTGACCGGCACGAAGTGATCGGCCGTGTCTCCACGCGCCTGCGCGCTCAGCACATAGCCCAGACACAGGCCGAGCGCGAGCATCCCGCCGAGATAACCGAAAGCCCAGCCCCAACCCGACACGCGGCCGAGCGCATCGCGCCGCGCGAGTTCCGGAAGGAAGGCCGCGATCAGCGATTCGCCATAGGAGAAGAACACGTTGGAGATCACGACCGCCGTCGCGGCCCACCACAACTGCCCAGCGCCGAACACCGCCAGCGCGGCGGTCGACAGTACGCAGCCGAGCGTGCAGAGCCCCAGCAGTTTCTTCTTCGCCCCATGGGCGTCAGCCCACGCCCCGAGGCCCGGCATCGTCACCATCACGAGGAAGCTGGAGACGGCGATCAGCACGGTCCAGAGCAGCGTCGCCGACGGCTGGCCCTTGGCGATCACGCCGACGAAGTAGGCGTTGTAGACGGCGGTCAGGACGACGGTCGTGTAGCCCGAGTTGGCGAAGTCATACATCGACCAGCCGAAGACTTCGCGTTTGCGAACGCCCGGGTTCAACAGTTCCTGCACAAACATGCCCATGCGCTGCGGTCTCTGGAAGCCGGTCGCTTGGTGCCTCGAACGGGACTCGAACCCGTACGCCGGTTGAGGGCGGCGGATTTTAAGTCCGCTGTGTCTACCAATTTCACCATCGAGGCGCGACGACTCCGCATCGATTCCATGTCGGAGTGAGCGCGCATTATCACGGCCACCGACAAAGAAAAAAGGGAAGCCGGATGGGCTTCCCTTTGGAGTGTTTGGAGCGGGAAACGAGGCTCGAACTCGCGACCTCAACCTTGGCAAGGTTGCGCTCTACCAACTGAGCTATTCCCGCATCGCAGGACAGCGGAATGATGAATCACCCCACCGACCTTTGGTGTCGTTGGAGCGGGAAACGAGGCTCGAACTCGCGACCTCAACCTTGGCAAGGTTGCGCTCTACCAACTGAGCTATTCCCGCA
>NZ_JBWKOK010000008.1:0-133080 GCF_059416045.1 Roseateles sp. GW821-FHT09G03 | reverse complement strand
TGGAGCGGGAAACGAGGCTCGAACTCGCGACCTCAACCTTGGCAAGGTTGCGCTCTACCAACTGAGCTATTCCCGCAATGTCCATTCTTTGGAGGCGCGATCCGGAGTCGAACCGGACTGACCGGATTTGCAATCCGGGGCATAACCGCTTTGCTATCGCGCCCCAGAACCCTGGACGGGATTCTGTAGAAGCCGGATTTGGTTGTCCGACTTCGATAAAAAATGGAAGCCTGGGCTTCCATTTTTTTGAACCTGGAGCGGGAAACGAGGCTCGAACTCGCGACCTCAACCTTGGCAAGGTTGCGCTCTACCAACTGAGCTATTCCCGCAGGTCTTCAACACACTGCCTGCATCAACTGCCGTGCAATTCTTGCGAATTGCTTTGTTGCTGCTGCACCGTTTGCGCTGAAGCCGAGAGTATAGAACGGTTTTTGACGCTCTCGCAAGAGTTCGGCGACTTCTTTATGAAGATCGCCCAAACGCCGCGCTTCACGCGCGAGCGCTCATCACGCTGAAATGAACGACGGCGCCCGAAGGCGCCGTCGTCATGGGAGTCGCGAACGGATCGCGATCAATGCTTCAGCGAATCGCCTGCATCGGGCTTCGGCTCCGCGACCTTCTCGGCCGGCGTCGTCGTCGCAGCGACCTCTTCCTCAGGCAGGGCCTGCGGATAGGTTTCGAGGGCCACTTCCAGCACGCGATCGATCCAGCGGACCGGCACGATCTCGAGCTGGTTCTTCACGTTCTCCGGAATGTCCTGCAGATCCTTGACGTTCTCTTCCGGAATCATGACCGTCTTGATGCCGCCGCGATGCGCCGCCAGGAGCTTCTCCTTCAGGCCGCCGATCGCCGTGACCTCGCCGCGCAGCGTGATCTCGCCGGTCATCGCCACGTCGGCCCGCACCGCGATCCCGGTCAGCGCCGACACGAAGGCCGTCGTCATCGCGATGCCCGCGCTCGGACCATCCTTGGGCGTCGCGCCGTCAGGCACGTGCACGTGGATGTCGCGCTTCTCGAAGAGCTCATCCTTGATGCCCAGGCGGCGAGCCCGCGACCGCACCACCGTACGCGCCGCCTCGACCGATTCCTTCATCACGTCGCCCAGCGAGCCGGTGCGGATGATGTTGCCCTTGCCCGGCATCGCGGTGGCTTCAATGGTCAGCAGATCGCCGCCCACTTCCGTCCACGCCAGACCGACCACCTGACCGACCTGGTTCTTCTTCTCCGCACGGCCGAAGTCGTACTTGCGAACGCCCAGGAATTCGTTGAGGTTGTCCTCGTTGACGACCACCTTGCCGTCATAGGCCTTCAGCTGCAGGCCCTTGACGACCTTGCGGCAGATCTTGGAGATCTCACGCTCCAGCGACCGCACGCCGGCTTCCCGGGTGTAGTAGCGGATCACGCCGCGGATCGCGTCTTCGGTGACCTCGAGCTCCTCGTCCTTCACGCCGTTGTTGCCGCGTTGCTTCGGCAGCAAGTAGCGCTGGGCGATGTTGACCTTCTCGTCCTCGGTGTAACCCGACAGACGGATGACCTCCATCCGGTCCAGCAGCGCCGGCGGGATGTTCAGCGAGTTCGACGTCGCCACGAACATGACATCGCTCAGGTCGTAGTCGACCTCGATGTAATGGTCGGCGAAGGTGTGGTTCTGCTCGGGGTCCAGCACCTCCAGCAGCGCCGACGACGGGTCGCCGCGGAAGTCCATGCCCAGCTTGTCGATCTCGTCGAGCAGGAACAGCGGATTGCGCGTGCCGACCTTGCTCAGGCTCTGCAGCACCTTGCCCGGCATCGAGCCGATGTAGGTGCGGCGATGACCGCGGATCTCGGCCTCGTCCCGCACGCCGCCCAGCGCCATGCGCACGAACTTGCGGCCCGTGGCGCGCGCCACCGACTGCCCCAGCGAGGTCTTGCCCACGCCCGGAGGTCCGACCAGGCACAGGATCGGCGCCTTGACCTTGTCGACGCGCTGTTGCACCGCGAGGTACTCGAGGATGCGTTCCTTGACCTTGTCGAGGCCGTAGTGGTCCTCGTTGAGCACTGCCTCGGCGTTCGCCAGGTCGTGCTTGATCTTGGTCTTCTTCGCCCACGGCAGGTTGACCAGCGTGTCGATGTAGTTGCGCACGACGGTCGCTTCCGCGGACATCGGCGACATCAGCTTGAGCTTCTTGAGCTCGGACTCGGCCTTCTTGCGCGCTTCCTTCGGCATGCGAGCCGCCTGGATCTTCTTCTCCAGCTCCTCCATGTCGGCGCCTTCCTCGCCGTCGCCCAGCTCCTTCTGGATGGCCTTGACCTGTTCGTTCAGGTAGTACTCGCGCTGGGACTTCTCCATCTGGCGCTTCACGCGGCCACGGATGCGCTTTTCCACCTGGAGGATGTCGACCTCGTGCTCGAGCAGGTCCAGCAGCTTCTCCAGCCGCTTGCCCACTTCGGACAGGTCCAGCACGGACTGCTTCGCATCGAGCTTCAGCGGCAGGTGCGCGGCGATCGTGTCGGCCAGGCGGCCGGCATCGTCGATGCCGGCGATGGACGTCAGGATCTCCGGCGGGATCTTCTTGTTCAGCTTGACGTACTGGTCGAACTGCTGCGTCACGGCGCGGCGCAGGGCTTCGACTTCGGGCTGGTCGTCGGCTTCGGGCGGAATGGGCACGACCTCGGCGGTGAAGTGCTCTTCACCGTCCTCGATCTTGCTCGTCGTCGCGCGTTGCAGGCCCTCGACGAGCACCTTCACCGTGCCGTCGGGCAGCTTCAGCATCTGCAGGATGCTGGAGACGCAACCCATCTCGAACATGTCGTCGGGCTTGGGTTCGTCCTTGCCAGCCGCCTTCTGCGCGACCAGCATGATCTGGCGCCCTGCTTCCATCGCCGCTTCCAAGGCCTTGATGGACTTGGGACGACCCACGAAGAGCGGGATCACCATGTGCGGGAACACGACCACGTCGCGCAACGGGAGCAGCGGCAGCGTGATGGGTTCCGCGGGGAGGATCGGATGACCGGACATGAAAACCTCTCTTTCTCAAGCCCATCTAGGGCCCGAGCTACCAATTACAAGGTGCCGTTCAATAGCCTTTGAGCGATTGCTTTCCACGTGAAGTGATGGCAAGCGAATCGCCCGGGGTGCCCTCGCGACCTCAGGCGCTGGCCTTGGTTTCGCGATAGACCAGCAACGGCTTGGTGTCCTCGTCGATGTTGTGTTCGTCCAGCACGACCTTGGCGACGCTCTCCAGCGACGGCAGCTCGAACATGGTGTCGATCAGCGCGTGCTCGACGATCGAGCGCAGACCGCGGGCCCCCGTCTTGCGGGCCAGCGCCTTGCGCGCGACGGCGCTCAGCGCCGACGGGCGGACTTCCAGTTCGACCCCGTCCATCGAGAACAGCTGCTGGTACTGCTTGACCAGCGCGTTGCGCGGCTCGGTCAGGATCTGCACCAGCGCGTCTTCAGTCAGCTCGCCGAGCGTGGCGATCACCGGCAGGCGGCCGACCAGCTCCGGGATCAGCCCGAACTTGATCAGATCGCCGGGTTCGACTTCGCGGAACAGCTCGCCGATCTTCTTGTCGCTCTTGCTCTTGACGTCGGCACCGAAGCCGATGCCGGAGCGCTCGGAGCGGTTCTGGATGAGCTTCTCCAGCCCGTCGAAGGCGCCGCCGCAGATGAACAGGATGTTGGTCGTGTCGATCTGCAGGAAGTCCTGGTTCGGATGCTTGCGACCACCCTGAGGGGGGACCGACGCCATCGTGCCTTCGACCAGCTTCAACAGCGCCTGCTGGACGCCCTCGCCCGACACGTCGCGCGTGATCGACGGGTTGTCCGCCTTGCGGCTGATCTTGTCGATCTCGTCGATGTAGACGATGCCGCGCTGCGCGCGTTCGACGTCGTAATTGCAGTTCTGCAGCAGCTTCTGGATGATGTTCTCGACGTCCTCGCCGACATAGCCGGCTTCGGTCAGCGTCGTGGCATCGGCGATCACGAACGGGACGTTCAGGACACGCGCCAGCGTCTGAGCGAGCAGCGTCTTGCCCGACCCGGTCGGTCCGATCAGCAGGATGTTGCTCTTGGACAGCTCGACGCCGTCCTTCGTGTCGGCCGCGTGGCGCAGCCGCTTGTAATGGTTGTAGACCGCGACGGACAGGGTGCGCTTGGCCACGTCCTGGCCGATCACGTACTGGTCGAGCGTCGTCTTGATCTCGCTGGGGACGGGCAGGTCCGACTTGCTGGCACGTCCGCCGGTCGCCGCCTCGGCGGGGACCTCGTCGCGGATGATGTCGTTGCACAGCTCGATGCACTCGTCGCAGATGAACACCGACGGACCCGCGATCAGCTTCTTGACCTCATGCTGGCTCTTGCCGCAGAAGGAGCAATACAAGACTTTTTCGCTGGAGTTGCCTTTTTTCTCGGCCATGGGAGTGCTGCTGGGGCTGCTGAAGGGCTGCGGGGAATACAGGCAAGTGCCTGCATTGATGATAGTTCAATTGCCGGCACCACCCTTGGAGGGATAAAAGCCCCTAAGGGTGGTCAGTTGGTGCGGTCAACTGGCGGTCAGTTGACGCGCGGCGCCGGCAGTTCGATCTGCACCGATCAGAAGATTTCCTGTTCTTGAGAAATCTCCCGCTCGGAAGCGACGGCAAGGGTCGGGGAGAAGGCAAGCGGCGTCCCCACAGGGACGCCGCCGCACACAGGACGAGGACCGGACCTCGATGCGCGATCAGCGCTTCTCGATCACCTTGTCGATCAGGCCGTACGTCGCCGACTCGGCGGCCGACATGAAGTAGTCGCGCTCGGTGTCGGCCTGGATCTTCTCCAGGCTCTGCCCGGTGCGTTCGGCCAGGATGCGGTTGAGCTGCTCGCGGGTCTTGAGGATCTCGCGGGCGTGGATCTCGATGTCCGTGGCCTGACCCTGGGCGCCGCCCAGCGGCTGGTGGATCATGATCTTGGAGTTCGGCAGCGCGAAGCGCTTGCCCTTCTCGCCCGCGGCCAGCAGGAAGGCGCCCATCGACGCCGCCATGCCCATGCACAGCGTCGAGACCGACGGCTTGATGAACTGCATCGTGTCGTAGATCGACATGCCGGCCGAGACGCTGCCGCCCGGCGAGTTGATGTACAGCGAGATCTCCTTCTCGGGGTTCTCGCTCTCCAGGAACAGCAGCTGCGCGACCACCAGGTTGGCGACGGCATCGTTCACCGGGCCGACCAGGAAGACGATGCGCTCGCGCAGCAGGCGGCTGTAGATGTCGTAGGCGCGCTCGCCGCGGCCCGACTGTTCGATGACGATGGGCACCATGCCCAGGTTGCTGGTTTCAAGCGCGCTCATGAAATCCTCTGATGTGTTTCGAGATCACGACAAACCATTATGTCGTGCGCTCCATCCCCTGACCGTCCGAGGGTGGCCCCCTTCGGGGGAGCCTTCGCGACGGTAGCGCCGGGGAAAGAAAAAGGCGCCGGCCTCGCGGCCTGGCGCCTTACTTGGCGATGGGATTGCGGCGAATCAAGAGCAACGCCGAAAAACCCTGCGCCAGGACCGCGTGTCCGACGATCAGGCTGTGGCCATCAGCTCGTCGAACGGCAGCTGCTTGTCGGTGATCTTGGCCTTGCCTAGGATGAAGTCGGTGACGTTGTTTTCGATCACGACGGCTTCGACCTCGGCCATGCGCTCGCGGTCCGACAGGTACCAGCGCACGACTTCCGCCGGCTTCTCGTAGCTTTGCGAGATCTCTTCGATGTGGGCCTGCAGCTGCTCGGGCTTGGCCTGCAGGTTCTGCGAACGAACCAGCTCGGCGACCACCAGACCCAGGCGCACGCGCTTCTCGGCTTGGTCGTTGAACAGTTCGGCGGGGATCGGCGCCTTGTCGGCGTCCTTGATGCCGCGCTTCTTCAGGTCTTCGCGGGCGTTGGCGACCATGCGCTCGGCTTCACCGGCGATCAGCGACTTGGGCACGTCCAGTTCGGCCTTGCCGACCAGCGCGTCCATCGCAGCACCCTTGTTCTTGGCCAGCACGCGGAACTTCACTTCGCGCTCGAGGTTCTTCTTGATGTCGGCGCGCAGGGCCTCGACCGTGCCTTCCTTGATGCCCAGGGCCTTGGCGAACGATTCGTTCACTTCGGGCAGGTGCTGGGCCTCGATCTTCTTGACCGTGACCAGGAAGTCGGCTTCCTTGCCGGCAACGTCCTTGCCGTGATAGTCCTCGGGGAAAGCGAGCGGGAAAGTCTTCGATTCGCCGGCCTTCATGCCGCGGACCGCCTTCTCGAAGGCTTCGAGCATCTGGCCTTCGCCCAGCAGGAACTGGAACGCGTCGGCCTTGCCGCCGGCGAAGGGTTCGCCGTCGATCTTGCCTTCGAAGTCGATGGTGACGCGGTCGCCGTCGGCGGCCACATCCGCCGCGCCGCGTTGGGCGAACGAACGGCGCTGCTTGCGCAGGATCTCGACAGTCTTGTCGATGGCTTCATCGGTCACGTCGGCGGAGACGCGCTCGATCTCGGCCTCGGCCAGGTCGGCGATCTTCACTTCCGGATAGACCTCGAAGGTCGCGTCGAAGGCCAGCTCGCCTTCGGCGGCTTCGTCCTTCTGGGCGATGCTGGGCATGCCGGCGACTCGCAGCTTGGCCTCGTTGGCGGCGACGCTGAAGGCCTCACCCAGCTTGTCGTTGACGACTTCGTACTGGACCTGCGCGCCGTAGCGCTGCGCCACGAACGACATCGGCACCTTGCCGGGACGGAAGCCGTCGGCCTTGACCGTGCGGGCCAGCTTCTTCAGGCGGGACTCGACTTCGGAGTTGATGACAGTGGCCGCCAGCGTGAGCGTGATGCGGCGTTCGAGCTTTTCGAGAGTTTCGACGGTGACAGCCATAGTGGACTCGGAATCAGTTGAGAGGGTGGTGCGCGGGGCCGGACTCGAACCGGCACGCCCGTGAAGGCGTCAGGACCTAAACCTGGTGCGTCTACCAATTTCGCCACCCGCGCCGGGTGAACTGAGGTCGTCGCGATCGCCGCGCGCTGTCTGCGCGCAGTCTGCGCAACGGCCCCTTGGTAATTCATGACGCGAAGGATGAACCCAGGGCCCTGCCCTCCGCGATCCGGAAAACCGGCGATTGTAATCAAGGAATCGATGCTTTCCGACGCACCCCCGCCCGTCCCGGGCGGGGGAAACCCCTGCGGGGCTTGTGCGCAGTCAGTGCGTGGTTGGCGCGATGCCCGCGTCCTTGTCGCGTTCGACGCGGAACCAGGCGGCATACATCGCCGGCAGCGCCAGCAGCGTCAGCACGGTGGCCACGATCAGGCCGCCCATGATGGCCACCGCCATCGGGCCCCAGAACACGCTGCGAGACAGCGGCACCATCGCCAGCACGGCGGCCGCGGCGGTCAGCGCGATCGGGCGCAGACGACGCACGGCGGACTCGACGATCGCCTGCGCCGGCGGCACGCCGCGGCTGCGGTCCTGCTCGATCTGGTCGATCAGGATCACGGAGTTCCGCTGGATCATGCCCATCAGCGCGATGACACCCAGCAGCGCGACGAAGCCGAACGGCCGGTTCAGGAGCAGCAGCGCCGCCGACACGCCGGCGATGCCGAGGAAGCCGGTCAGGAAGGCCAGCATGGCGCGCGAGAAGCTGTGCAGCTGCAGCATCAGCAGCGTGAAGGTGATGAACAGCATGATGGGCACGCCGGCCGCGATCGAGCCGGTGCCCTTGCTGCTCTCCTCCACCGCGCCGGCGATCGAGATCGAGTAGCCGGGCGGCATGTCCTTGCGCATCGCGTCGAGCGCGGGCCAGAGCTGGTTCGTCACGGTCGCGCCCTGCAGGCCCTCGATGACATCGCCTTGCACGGTGATCGCGAACTGGCGGCTTTCGCGGTGCATCACACCGGGCTCCCAGGTGAACTGGGGCTTGGCGATCTGGGTCAGCGGCACCGAGCGACCGGAGGCGGTCGGGACATAGGCGTTGGCGAGTTCGGACAGCGTGTCGCGCTCCTGCACCGGCTGGCGCAGGACGATGTCGATGAGCCGATCGGCCTCCCGGTACTGCGCCACCGTCGTGCCGGAGACAAGGATGCGCGCCGCCTGCGCGATGCTCTGGCTGGTCACGCCCAGCGCGCGCGCCTTGTCCTGGTCGACCTGAAGGCGCAGGACCTTGATGGACTCGTTCCAGTCATCGTTGACGCCGACCATGTTGGGGTTGGCGCGCATCTGCTCCTTGGCGCGGTCGGCGTACATCCGCAGTTGCGCGGGATCGTCGCCGGCGATGCGGAACTGCACCGGGTATGGCACTGGCGGGCCGTTGGGCAGCAGCTTCACGCGGCCGCGCACCTCGGAGAACTCCTGCGCCAGGATCTGCGGCAACTTGTGGCGCAGCGTCTCTCGGTCGGCTGGCGTCCTGGGCTGGATGATGGCCTGGCTCACGTTGGTGTTGGGCAGGATCTGGTCCAGCGGCAGGTAGAAGCGCGGCACGCCCGAACCCACCCAGGTCGCGATGCTGCCCACCAGCGGCTCCTTGGCCATGCGGGCCTCGAAGCGCTTGGCGACGACGTTGCTCTCCTCGATCGTGGCCCCCTCGGGCAGCCAGAGGTCGACGAGGATCTCCGGCCGGCTCGAGTCCGGGAAGAACTGCTGCTGCACCTTGCCCATGCCGGCCAGACCGAGCACGAACACCAGGATCGTGATGCCGATCGTCTTCCAGCGGTGGAACACGCACCAGGCGACCCAGCGGCGGAAGCGGTTGTAGAACGGCGTGTCGAAGACCTCGTGAGCCTCGCCCTCGTGGCCGGCGCGTGTCTTCAGCAGCAGCGCGCCCAGGTAGGGCACGAAGTACACGGACACCAGCCACGAGATCACCAGCGCCGCCGCGGTCACCGCGAAGATGGCGTAGGTGTACTCGCCGACGGTGGATTTCGCCAGACCGATCGGCAGGAACCCGACCGCGGTGATCAGGGTGCCGGTCAGCATCGGCTTGGCGGTGGCGTCGTAGGCATACGTCGCCGCGTGCATCTTGTCGTAGCCCTCTTCGAGCTTGCGCACCATCATCTCGACCGCAATGATGGCGTCGTCGACGAGCAGCCCCAGCGCGATGATCAGCGACCCCAGCGAGATCTTGTGCAGGCCCACGCCGGCATAGAGCATCACGACGAAGGTGATCGCCAGCACCAGCGGGATCGTGATGCCCACGACCAGGCCCGGCCACACGTCGATGCGCAGCGGCTTGGTGTGCAGGCCCAGCGCGATGAAGCTCACGCCCAGCACGACGACGACCGCCTCGATCAGCACGTGCACGAACTCGCCCACCGAGCTCTTCACGGCCGTGGGCTGGTCCTGGATCTGCTGCAGCGAGATGCCGGCCGGCAGTTGCTGCTGCAGCCGCTTGACGCTGGTCTGCAGCGCCTTGCCCAGCGCGATGATGTCGCCGCCCTTGCCCATCGACACGCCCAGCGCCACGACCTGCTTGCCGTTGAAGCGGACCATCGTGGTGGCCGGGTCGACGTAGCCGCGGCGGACCTTGGCGATGTCGCCCAGGCGGATGCTGCTGGCCGCGCCGGTCTGCGTGTTGGTGCCGCGGATCGGGAATTCGCTCAGCGCCTGGACCGAGTTGAGCTGACCCTCGATGCGGATCTGCACGTTGGCGCTGCCGGCGTTCATCGTGCCGGCGCTCTCGACCGCGTTCTGCGCGTTGAGCTGCGACACCACCTGGTTGAAGTCCAGGCCCAGCTCGGCGAGCCGCTTCTGCGAGATCTCGATGAACAGCTTCTCGGCCTGGACACCGAAGAGGTCGACCTTGGCCACGTCCTGCACGCGCAGCAGCTCGGAGCGCACGGCTTCGGCCTGTTGGCGCAGTTCCTCGATCGAGAAGCCGCCGTCGGACGACAACGCGAAGATAGAACCGTAGACGTCGCCGAATTCATCGTTGAAGAACGGGCCCAGCACGCCCTGCGGCAGCGTGGCCCGCAGGTCGCCGATCTTCTTGCGGACCGTGTACCAGAGCTGCGGCACCTCGGTCGGCGCGGTGTTGTCCTTCACCTGGAAGATGGTGAGCGACTCCCCCGGCTTGGTGTAGCTGCGGATCTTGTCGGCGTGCGGCACCTCCTGCAGGGTGCGCTCGATCTTGTCGGTGACCTGTTCGGCCATCTGCTGCGGCGTCGCGCCTGGCCAGTAGGCCTGCACGACCATCGCGCGGAAGGTGAACGGCGGGTCTTCGTCCTGGCCCAGCTGGAAGTAGGCGGCGAAGCCCAGCACCATCAGCACCACCATCAGGTAGCGCGTCAGCGGGGCGTGCTCCAGCGCCCAGCGCGAGAGGTTGAAACCGGCGCGGCTCGGGTTGCTCATTCAGGGCTCCCAAGGATCAGCGCGAAGCGGTCGGAGCCGGCGCGGGCGCTGCGCCCTCGGTCGGCGTGCCCGGCGGAACGAAGCGCTTGACCTTCTGCCCTGGCGTGAGCACATGGCCGCCGGCGGTCACGACTTCCATCCCGGGCGACAAGCCCTGCACGACCAGTTCGTTGCCTTCGGCGCCCGCGACGGTCACCACCTTCGGGCTCACGGCCATCGTTTTCGGGTCGAGCAGCAGCACGGAACTCTTGCCCTGCACTTCCATCACGGCGCTCAGCGGCAGCTTGATCGCGTTGTCCGACGGCGTGCCGGTCAACACGACCGTCGCGGTCTGGCCCAGGTGCACGTTCTGGCTGTTCAACTCGGCCTTCACCAGGAAGGTCCGCGTCACCGGATCGGCGGCGGCAGCCAGTTCACGCAGTTTGATCGGCTGTGCGTCGGCCTTGGTATCGGTCCAGAGGCGGACCTTCAGGCCGTCCGGACGCGCAGCGGCGGCGCGCACCAGCGCGATCTGGTCTTCGGAGACGGAGAACACGATGTCCCGCGGCCCGTCATTGGCCACGCGCACGACCGGCGTGCCGGCGGCCACGACCATGCCGGGCTCCGCGTCGATGCCGGTCACGACGCCGGCCGCGTCGGCGATCAGGCTCGAGTACTGCGCCTGGTTGCGCTGCACGTCCGACTGGGCACGAGCCGATTCGAACTGCGCCTGCGCGGCCTTGAAGGCGGCGTCGCGGCGATCGAGTTCCGCCGCGCTGATGAAGCCCTGGCGGTGCAGATCGATGTAGCGCCGGTAGTCGGCACCGAGCTGGTCGCGATTGACACGCGCCGCCAGCACGGTGGACTTGGCGGCCTCCTGGGCGAGCACCAGATCCGAGCTGTCGATCCGCGCCAGCACCTGCCCGGGCTTGACCACCGACCCGAGGTCCACCTTGCGTTCCAGGATCTTCCCGGCGACACGGAAGGACAGCCTCGACTCAAGACGGGCCCGCACCTCGGCGGCGAACTCGCGTTGCAGGCCGGCCGATTGCGGCGTCAGTACCACGGTGCGCACATAGCGCTCCGGCTCGGGCGGCGGAGCCTGCTTGCCGCAGGCGGCCAACACGGCCATGGCGGCCACGGCGGCGGTCGCCGCCAGCCACGTCGATGCACGCCCCCCGGAGCCGGCGAACGCAGGTTCGGATACGGCGCCGGACGTACCGGCGGGCAGGGACACAAGAGACCGTTGGGGCATGAACACCTCGACAAAGCCACGACGCCCGGCCTTGGGCATCGGAGTAACTGACTGACCGGTCAGTAATGTATTCAGCGTGTCCGGACGTGTCAAACCGACGGCGTACGGTTCACCGGGGTACTGCTCGTGGTCTGCGGAGAGTGACGCCCGTGGCAAACCGCCGAGGGTCCGGGACGTCAGGTTGACGCAAACGGCACCGCCCGCTCAGCGGAGAATGCCGCCCGTGAGCATAGAGCACTACGAAAACTTTCCTGTCGCTTCCTGGCTGAGCCCGCCGGCGTTGCGTCCCGCGATCATGGCGATCTACAGATTCGCGCGGACGGCCGACGACTTGGCCGACGAAGGCGATGCGACGCCCGCGCAGCGATTGCGCGACCTGGCGGACTATCGCGCCGATCTGCGCGCCGTGGCCTCCGGCCAGGCGCCCTCGCCGCGGTGGGAGACCCGTGTGTTCGCACCGCTGGGACGCGTCCTGGTCGAGTACCGCCTGCCGGTGCCGCTGCTGGAGGACCTCCTCGATGCCTTCGAGCAGGACCTCGTGAAGACCGATTACGCGACCCGCGCCGAATTGCTCGACTACTGCAGCCGCTCGGCCAACCCGGTCGGGCGCCTGCTGCTGCACCTGTACGGCATCGACGACCCCGAGTCGCTGCGGCGCTCGGACGCGATCTGCTCGTCGCTGCAGCTGATCAACTTCTGGCAGGACTTCACCGTCGACGGCCCGCGCGGCCGGATCTACGCGCCGCTGGAAGATCGCCGTCGTCACGGCGTCGAGGGACAGGACCTGCTGTCGCTGCGCGACGGCCCGGCGGCGCGCGCGCTGATCGCGTCACTCTGCGACTGGGCCCGCGCCTTGATGGCAGAAGGGGCGCCGCTGGCTCGCCGGATTCCGGGCCGGGCCGGCTGGGAGCTGCGCTTGGTGGTACAAGGCGGCCTCCGCATCCTCGACAAGCTGGCATCGAACCGTTTCGACGCCTTGCTCCGACGGCCGACGATCGGTGCGTCCGACGCACCGCTCCTGCTGTGGCGCGCGATGACGATGCCGGCGGACCGGATGAACCCACGCCGCGAAGGGACGGCGCGATGAACACCAAGACCGACAAGACTTCAGACACGACGACCGCCTCCGGCGCCTCCTCACCGGAGCAGTACGTCCAGCAGAAAGCCGCCGCGAGCGGCTCGAGCTTCTACTACGCGTTCCTTTTCCTGCCACCGCCTCGCCGCGCGGCGATCACTGCCTTCTACGCATTCTGCCGGGAGGTCGACGACGTGGTGGACGAGGTGTCCGATCCGGGCGTGGCCGCGACCAAGCTAGCCTGGTGGCGCAAGGAAGCGATGAGTGCCTTCAGCGGCCAGCCCTCGCATCCTGCGATGAAGGCGCTGATGCCGCACGTCCAGGATTACGACATCCGCGTCGAGCATCTGCTGGCCGTCATCGACGGCTGCCAGATGGATCTGGAGCAGACGCGCTACCTCGACTATCCCGGCCTGCAGCGCTATTGCCACCTGGTGGCGGGCGTGGTGGGCGAGGTGGCCTCGGGCATCTTCGGCCGCGCGGATCCCCGCACCATCGCCTACGCCCACAAGCTGGGCCAGGCGATGCAGCTCACCAACATCATCCGGGATGTCGGCGACGACGCGCGACGCGGCCGCATCTATCTGCCGGTCAGCGAATTGCAGCAGTTCGACGTGAAGGCGCACGAGATCCTCAAGCGCGACGCCCCCTGGGGCTACAGCGACCGGTTCACCGCGCTGATGAAGTTCCAGGCGGACCGCGCGCACGCGCTGTACGACGAAGCCGTCGCCCTGCTGTCCGATACGGACCGCAAGGCGCAGAAGCCGGGCCTCATGATGGCCAAAATCTACCGCACGCTGCTGCGCGAGATCGAGGCCGAGAACTTCCAGGTCCTGCACCAGCGCATTGCGCTGACGCCGCTGCGCAAGCTGTGGATCGCGATGAAGACGAACTGGCGCGGGCGCTGACGTGACGCGATTGGCCGTCATCGGCGGCGGCTGGGCGGGGCTCGCCGCGGCCGTCGAGGCGGTGTCGCTGGGCGCCGCCGTCACGCTTTTCGAGATGGCGCCGACGCTCGGCGGGCGGGCACGCACCCTCGAAGGCGTCGAGCCGGTGCTCGACAACGGCCAGCACATCCTGATCGGCGCCTACACGGACACGCTGGCACTGATGCGGCGCGTGGGCGGCGATCCGGACGCGGACCTGCTCCGCATGCCGCTGCGGCTGCGTTATCCCGATCGCGAGACACTGCAATTGCCTGCCGGCCCCCCTACCCTCGCCTTCCTGCGCGGGGTGCTGAGCTGCGCGGCGTGGTCTTGGCCGGATCGACTGCGCTTCCTGATAACCAGCAGCTTATGGACGATGCGCGGTTTCCGTTGCGATCCGGGGCTGACCGTCGCCGAGCTCTGCGACGGGCTGCCGCGCGCAGTGCGCGACGACCTGATCGATCCGCTGTGCGTCGCCGCGTTGAACACGCCGTCCACCCAGGCGAGCGCGCAGGTCTTCCTGCGGGTGCTCAAGGATGCCTTGTTCAGCGGTCCGGGCAGCGCGGATCTGCTGCTGCCGCGACGCGGGCTGGGCGCACTGTTGCCCACCCCGGCGCGCGCCTGGCTGCAATCGCGTGGGACGGAGATCCGAACTCGACGCGTCCAGCACCTCGAAGCGGAGGGCAAGCGTTGGATCATCGACGGCGATCTGTTCGACGCCACCATCGTCGCCTGCAGTTCCAACGAAGCCTCCCGACTCACGCGCGAACTGGCGCCGCATTGGAGCGCCGTCGCCGGCGCGTTCGAGTTCCAGCCGATCGTCACCATCTATCTGGAAAGCGCCGGCTCGGAGCTCCCGGCCCCGATGGTGGCGCTGCGCGAATCGGCCACTGAGCCGGCACAGTTCGCCTTCGATCTCGGCCAACTCGGCCAGCATCCAGGGCTGTTCAGCCTCGTCGTCAGCGGCGCGGCACCATGGATTGTCCGGGGACTCGATGCCACCGGCGCCGCGGCGCTGGCGCAGGCCCAGCGGCACTTCCAGTGGGCGACGCCACCGCGGATCGTCCGGGTGCTGAGCGAAAAACGGGCGACCTTCGCTTGCACGCCCGGGCTGCTCCGCCCGGAAGCGCCGATCGCGCCAGGGATCTGGGCGGCGGGGGATTACCTCGCCGGCCCCTATCCAGCAACACTCGAAGGCGCCGTTCGAAGCGGCTTGTTCGCGGCCCGTTCCGCAATGCGGCACTCCATCGGCGAAGCGTCCGTTTGATGCCTTCCCTCACCCGGTTCTCGCACCGCTGATGGGCAAAAGCGACGGAACGCGCCCACCGGCGGCCTCTCTCGGTTTCGCCATGCAAAACCCTGGAGAAATCCTTCACAATCGTCCGCATGAAGTCCAAGGAGCTCCAGACCCCCGCCATCCAGGTCCTCGAGCGCACGTTTGCGCTGTTGGACGTCCTGGCCCAGCACCAGGACCCCGTGTCCCTGAAGCTCATCAGCGAGACCACGGGACTGCATCCGTCGACCGCCCACCGCATCCTGAACGACCTGACCCTAGGACGTTTCGTGGATCGTCCCGAGGCCGGCAGCTACCGGCTGGGCATGCGCCTGCTGGAACTGGGCAACCTGGTCAAGGCTCGCCTGGACGTCCGCGAGGCTGCGATCGGCCCGATGCGCGAGCTCCACAAGCTGACCCACCAGCCGGTCAACCTGTCGGTGCGGCAGGGTGACGAGATCGTCTACATCGAGCGCACCTACTCCGAGCGCAGCGGCATGCAGGTCGTGCGCGCGGTCGGCGGCCGCGCACCGTTGCACCTGACCTCGGTCGGCAAGCTTTTCCTTGCCAGCGACGATCCTCAGCGCGTGCGGGCGTACGCGACCCGCACGGGACTCTCCGGCCACACACGCAACAGCCTGACCGAGATCAACCTGCTTGAACGCGAGATGGCGCTGGTGCGCCAGCGCGGCGTCGCGCGCGATGATGAAGAGCTCGAACTCGGCGTGCGCTGCATGGCCGCCGGCATCTATGACGACCAGGGCAAGCTGGTGGCGGGACTGTCCATCTCGGCACCCGCGGATCGGCTGGAGGAAGGCTGGTTGCCGCGTCTGAAGGAGACGGCGACCCGGATTTCAGCGTCGCTCGGTTTCCGGGGCTGAGTGCTCCCGAAGGTCCGTCCGCGAGCACGCACGAAAAGACGGGCCGGAGAAACGACGAAGCGGGCGCAGGGCCCGCTTCTTTCATTCCAGAGTCATCCGGCTTACTTCGCCGAGATCACCGGCGTCAGCGCCGTCGCACCGGCGGTCGGCGGGGTCGCAACAGACGCCAGCGGCGACGCGGCACCGGTCAGCCACTTGCGCACCCGCTCGGCGTCGCCGATGCGCGAGTACTTCCCGGCGGAATCCAGGAACACCATGATCAGCTTGCGGCCGGCGAGTTGCGCCTGCATCACCAGGCACTGGCCGGCTTCGTTGATGAAACCGGTCTTCTGCAAGCCGATGTCCCAGTCGCCCTTGCGAACCAGGCCGTTGGTCGTGCCGAAGCGGACCTGCTTGCGGCCCAGCGCGACCGTGTATTCGGACGAAGTCGACAGCTCGCGCATCAGCGGGAACGAGTGCGCGACCTTGACCAGCTTGGCCAGGTCGGCAGCGCTCGACTGATTGCGGCTGGACAAGCCGGTCGGCTCGACGTAATGCGTGTCCATCATGCCCAGCATCTGGGCCTTGGCGTTCATTGCCGCCA
Organism: Roseateles sp. GW821-FHT09G03; assembly: GCF_059416045.1. Classification (NCBI taxonomy): domain Bacteria; kingdom Pseudomonadati; phylum Pseudomonadota; class Betaproteobacteria; order Burkholderiales; family Sphaerotilaceae; genus Roseateles; species Roseateles sp. GW821-FHT09G03. Next base: position 116,807 of record NZ_JBWKOK010000008.1, on the reverse strand, counting down.
CGAAGGTTTCCAAGCCGCCCGGGTAGTTGCGGCCGAGCGCATGCGCCGCGCGGTTCTCCGAGGACATCAGCGCCAGATGCAGCAGCTCGCCGCGCGTCAGCGTCGTGCCGACGGTCAGGCGCGAGCCGGTGAACTTCTCGGTGTCCTTGTCCTCGTCGGTGATCTCGATCTTGTCGTCGAGCGACTGGTTCGCCTCGACGACCAGCAGCGCGGTCATCAGCTTGGTGATGGACGCGATCGGCAGCACCGCCGACGGGTTCTTCGAGAACAGGACCTCGTTGGTGTCCTGGTCGACGACGTAGGCGACGCTGGATTTCAGATCGAGCGGATCTTCGGTGTCGTGCAGCCCGTACATCGTCCCGAAGGACGGTTTGGACGGGACGACCTCCCGGACCGGGGCCGCCGCGCGGGCAGCCACCTTGCGCGGAGAGCGCGGGGCCGGCTTGGCCTGCCGCACGCTCTTCACCTTGGCTTTGGAGGACGACGAGGTGGCCGCCTGCGCCGATTGGATCGGCGCGAGACTGGCGGTCAAACCCGTCAGCAACATGACGCCGCTGAGCGCGGCACCAGACAGCAATGTCGCAATGGTCTTCAATCCAGTCCCCAGGTCAGTGGGCGCGAGTTTAGGGGATCGCTGAAAGACCGGCAAGATCAATGACTTAACGCAGGCTCTTAAAGTGCCCGAATCCGTGCCATCCGACGCGGCCGTGAACTCCGCGTGCGCTGTCCTGTCAACCTTGGGCGGCGACCCGCTCCGTCTTGCTCTGCAACTTGTTGAGAGCGCTCAAATATGCTTTGGCCGAGGCGACCACGATATCGGGATCTGCCCCCACGCCGTTCACCACGCGCCCCGCATGTTGCAGACGCACCGTGACTTCGCCTTGCGATTCTGTGCTGCCGCTGGTGATCGCACTGACCGAATACAGCAGCATTTCCGCCCCACTTTGGACCTTGCTCTCGATCGCCTTGAGCACCGCGTCCACCGGACCGTTGCCGTCGCTTTCGGTGCGATGCTCGGTTTCACCCTCGGCGAAGACCACCTGCGCCTGTGGCCGTTCGCCGGTTTCCGAGCGCTGCGCCAGCGCCACCAGCCGGTAGTGCTCCTGGACCTGGGTGACCGACTCGTCCATCACGAGCGCGATGATGTCCTCGTCGAAGATTTCGGACTTTCGGTCGGCCAGGTCCTTGAACCGGACGAAGGCGGCGTTGATCTCGGCCTCCGATTCCAGCACCACGCCCAGTTCCTGCAACCGCTGCTTGAACGCGTTGCGGCCCGACAATTTGCCCAGCACGATCTTGTTCGCGCTCCAGCCGACGTCCTCGGCCCGCATGATTTCGTAGGTATCGCGAGCCTTCAGGACACCGTCCTGATGGATGCCCGAGGCATGCGCGAACGCATTGGCACCGACAACGGCCTTGTTGGGCTGGATCACGAAACCAGTGGTCTGCGAGACCAGCTTCGACGCAGGCACGATCTGCGACGCATCGACGCGCACGTCCAGGCCAAAGTAGTCGCGACGGGTCTTTACCGCCATCACGATCTCCTCGAGCGAGCAGTTGCCTGCACGCTCGCCCAGCCCGTTGATGGTGCACTCCACCTGCCGCGCGCCGCCGATCTTCACGCCGGCCAGCGAGTTGGCCACCGCCATGCCCAGGTCGTTGTGGCAGTGGACGCTCCAGATCGCCTGGTCGGAGTTCGGGACGCGCTCGCGCAGCGTCTTGATGAACTGGCCGTAGAGCTCCGGGATCGCGTAGCCGACCGTGTCGGGGATGTTGATCGTGCGCGCGCCCTCGCGGATCACCGCCTCGACGACACGGGCGAGGAATTCCGGATCCGAGCGGTAGCCGTCTTCAGGCGAGAACTCGATATCGCCGGTCAGGTTGCGGGCAAAGCGGACGGCCTGGGTCGCCTGCTCCAGCACTTGCTCGCGGGTCATGCGCAGCTTCTTCTCCATGTGGAGCTCGCTGGTCGCGATGAAGGTGTGGATGCGGGCGCGCGCCGCGCCCTTGAGCGCCTCGGCCGCGCGGGCGATGTCGCGATCGTTCGCGCGGGCCAGCGAGCAGATCGTGCTGTCGCGGATCGCATCGGCGATCGCCTTCACCGCTTCGAAATCGCCTTGACTCGCCGCCGCGAAGCCCGCCTCGATCACGTCCACCTTCAGCCGCTCCAGTTGCCGCGCGATGCGCAGCTTCTCGTCCCTGGTCATGGACGCGCCGGGCGATTGCTCGCCGTCGCGCAGCGTGGTGTCGAAGATGATCAGGTGGTCGGACATGTCGGGGCTTCCTTGCGGTGGCGGGCCGCGGGCCGGAACGGCCCGATCAGCGAGTTTAGGCGGCGAGAGCGCTCACAAGGGCGGCCCGGAGGCCGCCCGGCGCCTCACACGGCAACGCGATCGGCGAGCTTCAGCACGCCGCGTTGCGACGCACGGCGCAGGCCGGAGACGATCGCCTTCAGCGAGGCCGACGCGATGTTGCCGTCCATGCCGACGCCAAACAGCGTCGCCTCGCCCACGCGAAGCTCCAGGTAGGCCACCGCCTGCGCGTCGGCGCCGCTGCCCATCGCGTGCTCGTGATAGTCCAACACCCGGACCTGGGTCTTCAGCAGCTTGTTCAGACCCTCGACGAAGGCGTCGATGGGTCCCTTGCCCTGCCCGTCGATCTTGACCATGCGCACGCACAGGTCGGCCTGCGCCTGGACGCGGGTCTGGCCGTCCTCGGCGGTGTCGATCTGAGGGTGCAGCGACGGCGCCTGCTTCACGCCGTACTCCCGGTCGAAGATGCGCCACAGGTCGGCGGCGCCCAGCTCCTTGCCGTTCGTGTCCATCACGCCTTGAACGATCTGACTGAACTCGATCTGCAGGCGGCGCGGCAGTTCGATACCGTACTCAGCCTCGAGCAGATACGAGATGCCGCCCTTGCCCGACTGGCTGTTGACGCGGATCACGGCCTCGTAGCTGCGACCGAGGTCCTTCGGGTCGATCGGCAGGTATGGAATCTCCCAGACGTCACCTTCCTTGCGGGCGGCGAAGGCCTTCTTGATCGCGTCCTGGTGCGAGCCGGAGAACGAGGTGTAGACCAGTTCGCCGACGTACGGATGGCGCGGGTGCACCGGCAACTGGTTGCAGTGCTCGACACAGCGGCGGATCTCGTCGATGTCGGAGAAGTCCAGCTCCGGATGCACACCCTGCGTGTACAGGTTGAGCGCGACGTTCACCAGATCGAGGTTGCCGGTGCGCTCGCCGTTGCCGAAGAGGCAGCCTTCGAGGCGGTCGGCACCGGCCATGATCGACAGTTCTGCCGCCGCCGTCCCGGTACCGCGGTCGTTGTGCGGGTGGACCGACAGCACGATGCAGTCGCGGCGCTCGACGTTGCGCCCCATCCACTCGATCATGTCGGCGAACAGGTTCGGCGTGGAATGCTCCACCGTCGACGGCAGGTTGATGATGATCTTGCGTTCCGGGGTCGCCCCCCAGGCTTCAGTCACCGCATCGACGACGCGCTTGGAAAAGCTCAATTCAGCGCTGGAGAACATCTCCGGCGAGTACTCGAAGCGGAAGTCCGTCTCCGGCTGCTTCGCCGCGAACTCGCGGATCATCCGCGTGTGGGTGACGGCCAGATCGACGATCTCGTCCTCGCTCATGCCCAGCACGACGCGTCGCATCACCGGCGCAACGGCGTTGTAAAGGTGCACGACCGCCCGCTTGGCGCCAACCAGCGATTCGAACGTGCGCTCGATCAGTGGCTGACGCGCCTGCGTCAAGACCTGGATCGTCACGTCGTCGGGGATGTGGCCCTGCTCGATCAGCAGCCGCACGAAGTCGAAGTCGGTCTGCGACGCGGACGGGAACCCGACCTCGATCTCCTTGAATCCGATCTTCACGAGCATCTGGAACATGCGCAGCTTGCGTTCCGGATCCATCGGCTCGATCAGCGCCTGGTTGCCGTCGCGCAGGTCGGTGCTCAGCCACAGCGGCGCCTTCGTGATCTGCACGTCGGGCCAGCGGCGGTCCGGAAGGGCGATGGGGGCGAAGGCGCGGTACTTGGTCTGCGGTTGCTTGAGCATGAGAGCGTTCCTGTGGGTTCAGGGGCGCAACTCGCAGACTCTCCAGAAACAGGAACGGCCCGTTGCGAGTTGCATTCGGGCCGTTGATCTGGGAAGAGCGTCTGGATGGACGGACGTGCGCGATCTAGCGAACCCGAAGGTCACCTAGTAGTAGCAGCGCAATTCGGGCCGGGGACGTCATAGCTGTTGAATATAGGGGCGCGGCGCGTGCAGCGTCAATGTCAGTGGGCGAATGGCCGCGCCGCGAGCGTTCGCTATCGGTGAAGGCCCGCTTCATCGGGCTCGTCGGTCGACATCGCGATCACGCTCGCCGGCTTGCCCTTGGCACGCCGGACCGCGTAGACGATGTAGCCCGAAATGCCATACGCGCAGAAGACACCGAACAGCACCCGCGGCGGATCGATATTGATTGCCGCGATCGCCAGCATGATCACCACCAGCACGATGAACGGCACCGAGCGCTTGAAGGTGATGTCCTTGAAGCTGTAGAACGGCGCGTTGGTCACCATCGTCAGGCCGGCGTAGAGCGTGAAGCCGAAGGCCAGCCACGCCAGCGCCGGATCGCGGTGGATGTCCTTGTAGCCCGCACTGTCGAGCGCCCAGATCAGGCTCATCACCAGCGCCGCGGCGGCCGGGCTGGGCACTCCCTGGAAGAAGCGACGGTCCACGACCGCGATGTTGGTGTTGAAGCGCGCCAGGCGCAACGCAGCGCCCGCGATATAGACAAACGCTGCGAACCAGCCCCACTTGCCCAAGCCCTGCAGCGCCCAGGAATACATGATCAGTGCCGGCGCGGCGCCGAAGGACACCATGTCGGACAGCGAATCCATCTGCTCACCGAAGGTGCTCTGCGTGTTGGTCATGCGCGCGACGCGACCGTCCAGGCTGTCGAGCACCATCGCCGCGAAGATGCCGTAGACGGACTGCTCGAAACGGCCGCCGATGCCCATCACGATCGCATAGAAGCCGCTGAACAGCGCCGCCAGCGTGAAGAGGTTGGGCAGCAGGTAGATGCCCTTGTGGCGCGGGCGCTGCGGGGCGTCGAGGGCATCGGCCTCGTCCTCGTCCAGCAGGTCCACGCTCTTGTTTTCAGTCGGATTCATGGGGGCGGAGGATAACCCAGCGCATCAACGGAAAAGGCCGCGCGGTGCGACCCGCGCGGCCTTCTGGACTGATCTGACGCGATCTGCGTGGATCAGTTCTTCGACTTGTCGACCAGCTTGTTGGCCTTGATCCACGGCATCATCGCGCGCAGCTGCTCGCCGACCTGCTCGATCGGGTGCTCGGCGGTCAGGCGGCGGCGGCTGATCAGCGTCGGGGCGCCGGCCTTGTTTTCCAGGATGAAGGACTTGGCGTACTCGCCGGTCTGGATGTCCTTCAGGCACTGGCGCATCGCGTCCTTGGTCGCGGCGGTCACCACACGCGGGCCGGTCACGTACTCGCCGTACTCCGCGTTGTTGGAGATCGAGTAGTTCATGTTGGCGATGCCGCCTTCATAGATCAGGTCGACGATCAGCTTCAGCTCGTGCAGGCACTCGAAGTAGGCCATCTCGGGCGCGTAACCGGCTTCGGTCAGCGTCTCGAAGCCCGCCTTGATCAGCTCGACGGCGCCGCCGCACAGCACGGCCTGTTCGCCGAACAGGTCGGTCTCGGTCTCTTCGCGGAAGGAGGTCTGGATGATGCCGGCCTTGCCGCCACCGTTCGCGGCCGCATAGCTCAGCGCCAGGTCACGCGCCTTGCCGGTCTTGTCGGCGTAGACAGCGATCAGGTGCGGCACGCCGCCGCCCTGCTTGTAGGTGTTGCGCACCGTGTGGCCCGGGGCCTTCGGGGCGACCATCCAGACGTCCAGATCCTCGCGCGGCTGCACTTGGCCGTAGTGGACGTTGAAGCCGTGGGCGAAAGCCAACGACGCGCCCTGCTTGATGTTGGGCTCGACTTCCTTCTTGTAGACGTCGGCGATCTGCTCGTCGGGCAGCAGGATCATGACCACGTCGGCGACCTTCACCGCGTCGGCGATCTCGGCGACCTTCAGGCCGGCACCTTCGGCCTTGGCCCAGGACGCGCCGCCGCGGCGCAGGCCCACGGTGACCTTCACGCCGCTCTCGTTCAGGTTCTGGGCATGGGCGTGGCCTTGTGAGCCGTAGCCGATGATGGTGACGTTCTTGCCCTTGATCAGGCTGAGGTCGGCGTCCTTGTCGTAATACACGTTCATGGTGGTCTCTCCGGGGAAAACAGGTCGGGGGTTGTTCAGTGAAGGATGTTCAGGGGTCGCGGCGTTCAGACGCGCAGGATGCGTTCGCCGCGGCCGATGCCGCTGGTGCCGGTGCGCACCGTCTCGAGGATCGCGCTGCGGTCGATCGCGTCGATGAAGGCGTCGAGCTTGCCGGCGTCGCCGGTCAGCTCGATCGTGTAGGTCTTCTCGGTAACGTCGATGACGTGGCCGCGGAAGATGTCGGAGGTGCGCTTGAGCTCCTCGCGCTCCTTGCCGACGGCGCGCACCTTGATCAGCATGAGCTCGCGCTCGATGTAGCGCCCCTCGGTCAGGTCGACGACCTTGACGACCTCGATCAGCCGGTTCAGGTGCTTGGTGATCTGCTCGATCACGTCGTCGCTGCCGCTGGTGACGATGGTCATCCGGGACAGCGACGGATCTTCCGTCGGCGCCACGGTCAGGCTCTCGATGTTGTAGCCCCGGGCGGAGAACAGCGCGACGACGCGCGACAGCGCCCCCGGCTCGTTCTCGATGAGCAAAGCAATGATGTGTTTCATGGAATCTCGTCCTTCGCGCTCTTCAGACCGCCGGCGGTAACCGGTCGGCCCTTGGCCACGCTCTTCGATCTAGGAATCAGGCCGGATCGCCCTGAGCGCTTCGGGCCGTCCGCCGCCGGTCGCGAGGCGCGCGGTAACGCGCGTCACGCCGGACGGCTTCAGGCCGTCAACGGTCTCAAAGGTCCTCGGACCCCAGCAGCATCTCGGAGATGCCCTTGCCCGCCTGCACCATCGGCCAGACGTTCTCGGTCGGATCGGTGCGCACATCGATGAAGACGGTGCGGTCCTTCAAGCGCATCGCCTCCCGCAGCGCGGGCTCGACGTCCGAGGGCTTCTCCACCAGCAGGCCGACGTGCCCGTAGGCCTCGGCCAGCTTGACGAAGTCCGGCAGCGCATCCATGTAGCTGTGCGAGTAGCGCTTGCCGTAGTCCAGTTCCTGCCACTGCCGCACCATGCCCAGGTAGCGGTTGTTCAGCGAGACCACCTTCACAGGGGTCTTGTACTGCTGGCAGGTGGACAGCTCCTGGATGTTCATCTGGATGCTGCCTTCGCCGGTGATGCAGAACACATCCGACTCGGGCTTCGCCAGCTTGATGCCCATCGCGTACGGCAGGCCCACGCCCATCGTGCCCAGGCCGCCGGAGTTGATCCAGCGACGCGGCTCGTTGAAGCGCAGGAACTGGGCCGCCCACATCTGGTGCTGGCCGACGTCCGACGTGAAGTAGGCGTCGCGGTCGCGGGTCAGGTTCCACAGCGTCTCGAGGACGTACTGCGGCTTGATGACCTCGTTGGACTGCTTGTAGGCCAGGCAGTCACGCTTGCGCCAGTCGTTGATCTGGCTCCACCAGGCGTTGATCGCGTCGGCGTCAGGTCTTGCCTGCGCTTCCTTGATCTGCGCGATCAGTTCCTGCAGCACGTCCTTGACGTCGCCGACGATCGGGATGTCCACGCGCACGCGCTTGGAGATTGACGACGGGTCGATGTCGACGTGGATGATCTTGCGATCGACCGACGAGAAGTGCTTCGGGTTGCCGATCACGCGGTCGTCGAAGCGCGCACCGACGGCCAGCAGCACATCGCAGTGCTGCATCGTCATGTTGGCTTCGTAGGTCCCGTGCATGCCCAGCATGCCCAGGAAACGCGGATCGCTGCCAGGCATCGCGCCCAGACCCATCAGCGTGTTCGTGCAGGGATAGCCCAGCAGCTCGACCAACTGGCGCAGTTCCGCCGTGGCTTCGCCCAGGATCACGCCGCCACCGGTGTAGATGTAGGGCCGCTTGGCGCCCATCAACAGCTGGACCGCCTTGCGGATCTGGCCGCTGTGGCCCTTCTTCACAGGGTTGTAGGAGCGCATCTCGACGCGCTCCGGGTAGTGGAACGCGGTGCGATTGAGCGAGACGTCCTTCGGGATGTCCACCACGACCGGGCCGGGGCGGCCGGTGCGCGCGATGTGGAACGCCTTCTTCAGCGTCGTCGCGAGGTCGCGCACGTCCTTGACCAGGAAGTTGTGCTTGACGATCGGGCGTGTGATGCCGACGGTGTCGCATTCCTGGAAGGCATCGAGGCCGATGGCGGGCGTCGGGACCTGACCGGTGATGATCACCATCGGGATCGAGTCCATGTACGCCGTCGCGATGCCGGTGACCGCGTTCGTGACGCCGGGACCCGAGGTCACCAGCGCGACGCCGACCTCGCCGGTCGCCCGGGCGTAGCCGTCGGCGGCATGGACGGCGGCCTGCTCATGACGTACCAGCACGTGCTGGATGGCGTCCTGCTTGTAGAGCGCGTCGTAGATGTAGAGGACGGCACCGCCTGGATAGCCCCAGAGGAACTTCACGCCTTCGGCCTGAAGACTCTGAACCAGGATTTCGGAGCCATTCAGTTCCTGACCGGAACTGACGGAATGGGGGTGCGGTTGTGAGCGAGCTTCCGTGATCGCTGCACGTTTGATGTCCGCGGCAGACATGTCCATATGTCGAACCTCTGAGTTTTTTCTCTGACGAAAAACCATCGGTGCTTCTCCTCGCGCTCTTGTGAAGCGGACTTGAAACGTCGCGTCAAAAACAGGGGCGCCCCGGTTGGGCGGCCTACTTGAGACAGAAAATGCGGTGTGCGAGTCATCGATTATGCACGCAAACCCGCAGGCGTCCGGAATCGATAGCGGTTTGTAGCGCTGATGAGATAATCCGCGCCGTTTTGCCCGCTAGACCTGCCTTCGACCCTCCCTCGACCCGACCTCGACGATTCGCCCACTGACGGCGCCAGCCCTTGGCCACAGACAAAGAACTCAACGACTTTCTCAAGACCGCCGATCGCCGCGCCTTCAAGCGCACGGTCTACATGGTTCGAGACGAGGACGCCGCACTGGACATCGTCCAGGACGCCATGATCCGGTTGGCCGAGAAATACTTCGACCGGCCGGCGGCGGAGCTGCCGCTGCTGTTCCAGCGCATCCTGTCCAACGCGACGATGGACTGGTTCCGACGCCAGAAGGTGCGCAACGCGCTGTTCAGCAACCTGTCGGATTTCGAGGGCGCCGATCCCGGCGACGACTTCGACCTGCTGGAATCGCTGGAGACGCGGGAAGGATCGATGGGCGCGCTGTCCGCCGCGGACGAGGTGTCGCGCGTTCAGGTGCTGGCCGCGATCGAACAGGAAGTTGCAGCTTTGCCGGCACGTCAACGGGAAGCCTTCCTGCTGCGTTACTGGGAGGAACTCGACGTCGCCGAAACGGCAGCAGTCATGGGTTGCTCGGAGGGCAGCGTGAAGACACACTGCTCCCGCGCCGTGCATGCACTGGCCAAAACGCTGAAAGCCAAGGGAATCTCGCTATGAAGAAGAACACGCCAGGAACGCCGCTGCCGCTCGAGGCGGACGCGCGCGTGGCCCGTTTCGGCCTTCGGGTGGCCGCCGGTCTGACCGAGCAGAGCGAGACCCTGTCCGGCGACATCCAGGAACGGCTGCGCTTCGCGCGTGAGCAGGCGCTCGCCAAGGCGATGGCCGCTCGCGCCGCGGCGCCCGCGCAGACCGCCTCCGACGCCCGCCATGTGGGCGGCGGCACGCTCGCGCTGGGTGGCGGCGACAAGACCCCGCGCTGGAGAAAGGCCGCGACCCTGCTGCCGCTGGCGCTGCTGCTGGGCGGCCTGCTGCTGATCCAGCACAGCCAGTGGTATGAGCAGATCCGCAGCGCGGCCGAACTCGACACGGAGATGCTCTCCAGGCCGCTGCCCCCGGCGGCGTACAGCGACCCTGGCTTCCGCGAGTACCTGAACGAGGATCAGACGGATCCCAACAACCCGAACGGCGCCGCCGACGGCGAGAAGTCGGACGAAGCCAAATCGTCGCAGTGAGGCGGTGCGTGGTCAGTTCCTTCCGTCTTCTTCCGTTCGCAAGGGGTGATCTGAGCGTTTTCCCTGATCCTTCCGCACCGCGCCGCTGGACGCGCCGCCTGAGCTCGGCGATCGCCTGCGGCGTGCTGGCGTTCGGCGCCTCAGCAGCCTCAGCCCAGGACAGCGCTGCTTCCGCACCGGGCGACGGCAACCCCGCGATCGCCTCGCCCGCTGCCCGCGCCTCGTCGCCCGCAAGACCCATCTCGCCGACAGTCACGCCCGGCGCGCTGACCAGCAGCCAGAACTGGGCCTCGCTGAGCACCTCGCAGAAGGAGGCACTGGCCCCGCTGTCCAAGGAGTGGGATCAGCTCGACGGCGCCCGCAAGGGCAAGTGGCTGGAAATCGCCGCCCGTTATCCGACCCTGCCTGTCGAGCACCAGCAACGACTGCGCGAGCGCATGGTCGAGTGGACACGGATGTCGCCAGTGGAACGCCAGCGCGCCCGCATCGGCTACCAGCACGCGAACGAACTCCGCGCGCCGGAACAGGAAACCAGACTGCGCGAGAAATGGGACGCCTATCAGGCATTGCCGCCGGAGAAGCGCCAGCGTCTGGTGGAACGCGCCGCGGAGAAAGCCTCGGCCGCCGGCCGCGACGCCCCTCCAGCCCCCACGAGAGCGAAGGCTCCCATCCAGCGCACGCCGCTGACCGCCGCGACGGGCCCGACCATCGTCCAGGCCCTGCCCGGCGCCACCACGGTGCTGATGACGCAGCGCGCCGAACCGCCGCTGCCGGGTGCCAGCGCCGCGCCCGGCCGGCCGATCCGCTCGCCCCGCGAGGCGAAGCTCGACCCGGACACGCTGCTCCCCCGACGCGACGCGCCCAGCCGCTAAACTGGCCGGATGACCTCCGCACCCATTGCCGGCGACGTCCAACCGCCAGGCTTGATGCGCCGCCTCGCCGCCTTCATTTATGAAGGCGTCGTCTTGTTCGGCGTCGTGTTCATCGCCGGCTGGCTGTATTCGACACTCACCCAGCAGCGCAACGCCCTGGTCGGACAGCATGGCCTGCAGGCGTTCCTCTTCCTGGTACTGGGCATCTACTTCATCTGGTTCTGGTCGCGCGGCGGCCAGACCGTGGCCATGCGGGCCTGGCACCTGCGCGTCGTCGACGCGAAAGGCCGTCCGATCACGCAGGCCCGCGCGACCGCGCGCTACCTCGCCGCCTGGCTCTGGTTCCTGCCCGCGCTGGCCAGCGTGCATCTGCTGGGTCTGGACCGGAGCACAGGGGCCATCTTCGGCGCCATGTTCGCCGGCATCGCCGGTTATCTGCTGCTGGCCCGCCTGCATCCGCAACGGCAGTTCCTGCACGACGTGATCTGCGGCACCCGCCTGATCACGCAATTGCCACCGCCCCGCCCGAAGAAGTCTGCCGCGCTGCCGGCCGACTCCTGACCCTCTCGATCTACCCCTCCCCGACGATGAGCAACCCCCACAAGGGCCGTACCGGCCTGGATCGCATCCTGCACGCCGCCGGTTATTCCTGGGCCGGCCTGCGCGCCGCTTACCGCGGCGAGAGCGCCTTCCGCCAGGAGACCTGGTTGACGATCATCGGCGTGCCGCTCGCGTTCTGGGTCGGGCGGGACTGGGTACAGGTGGCGCTGCTCGCCGGTTCGCTGATCCTCGTGCTGATCGTCGAGCTGCTGAACTCGGCGGTGGAAGCAGTCGTCGACCGCGTGTCGTTCGAGCTGCACGACCTCAGCAAGCGCGCCAAGGACATCGCCAGCGCCGCCGTGCTGCTGTCGCTGGTCCTGGCCGGCGGTATCTGGGCCGCGGCCATCTGGCAGCACCTTCGCTGAGACCGCCGACAGCCAGAAGGCCTCGGAGCGCGCTGAGCGCATGAAAGACAAAGGGCGGACGCCAACCGGCGTCCGCCCTTTCCTGTTTCTGACGGACCCATCGGGCCCCAGCGGTCAGACCGCGGCTTCGTCCTGTTCGCCGGTGCGGATGCGGATGACCTGCTCCACGGCAGTGACGAAGATCTTGCCGTCGCCGATCTTGCCGGTCTTGGCGGCCTTCAGGATGGCGTCGATCGAGCGCTCGACCTCGTCGTCCTTCACGACGACCTCGACCTTGACCTTGGGCAGGAAGTCGACGACGTACTCGGCGCCGCGATACAGCTCGGTGTGTCCCTTCTGGCGGCCGAAGCCCTTCACTTCCGTGACCGTCAGGCCGGATGCGCCGACCTCGGCAAGCGCTTCGCGCACTTCGTCGAGCTTGAACGGTTTGATGATGGCGGTGATCTGTTTCATCACGGGGCTCCGAAAGGGGGATTGGCGGGCAAGACTGACACTGATTTAAGCACGGATCGTTTCGGGCGGACGCCTTCCATTGGAGAAGGGAGTCATCGCGGTCGCCCGTCCTGTCAATCCGGAATGCGGTCGAGTTCGGCGAGCCACGCCGTGGGCTCGGAATCGCTCGGTGCGCGCCAGTCGCCGCGCGGCGAGAGCGACCCGCCGCTGCCCACCTTGGGCCCGTTCGGCACGCAGCTGCGCTTGAACTGGCTGCCCCGGAAGAAGCGGCTCACGAAGATCCGCAGCACGCGCTTGATCTCGGCGAGCGGGTACTCGTTGCGCTGGACGTGCTCGCCGTCGGGCCAGTCGCCGCGCGCCTTGTCGCCCCAGGCGTGGCGCGCCAGGAACGCGATCTTGGCCGGCGAGTAGCCATGGCGGATCGTGTAGAACAGGTTGAAGTCCTGCAGCTCGTAGCGGCCGATCTTGTCCTCGGTGCTCTGGAGCCCGGAGCCTTCCACGCGCGCATCCTGCGGCACCAGCTCGGGACTGATCTCCGTGTTCAGGATGTCGAGCAGCACCTCCTGTCCCGAAGACCCGAGCTGCTTCGTTTCCGCGACCCAGCGCACCAGGTACTGGATCAGCGTCTTGGGCACCGACGCGTTCACGTTGTAGTGCGACATGTGGTCGCCGACGCCGTAGGTGCACCAGCCCAGCGCGAGTTCGCTCAGATCGCCCGTACCGAGCACCAGCGCCCCGGTGTGATTGGCCAGTCGGAACAGGTGACTGGTGCGTTCGCCGGCCTGGACGTTCTCGAAGGTCACGTCATAGACCGGCTCGCCCGCCGCGTACGGATGTCCGAGATCCTTGAGCATCTGCTCGCAGCTCGGTCGGATGTCGATCTCACGCGCCTCGCAGCCGATCTCGCGCATCAGGCGCAAGGCCTGGTCGCGGGTGCGCGTGCCCGTGGCGAAGCCCGGCATCGTCACGCCCAGGATGTTCGTCCGCGGCCACCCCATCTGGTCCATCGCCCGCGCGGCCACCAGCAACGCATGGGTCGAGTCCAGCCCGCCCGAGATGCCCAGCACCAGCTTGTGGATGCCACTGGACACCAGCCGCTGCACGAGCGCCTGGACCTGGATCTGGAAGACCTCGTTGCAGCGCTCGTCGCGGCGCTGGCGGTCTGACGGCACGTAGGGGAAGCGCTCGATGCGGCGTCGCAGCGGCATCGGCTGCGCGCGATCGACGCCCAGCTCGAACTCCACCGTACGGAAGGTCTTCAGCAGCGGCGCGTGATGCCGCACCGAGTCACCGAAGCTCGTCTGCCGCATCCGCTCGCGCGACAGCCGCTCGAGATCGACATCGGCCGACACGAGCTGCGAGCGGCGCTGGAAGCGCTCGCTCTCGACAAGGAACCTGCCGTTCTCATAGACCAGCGCCTGCCCGTCCCAGGCGAGGTCGGTGCTGGACTCGCCGGCACCGGCCGAGGTGTAGACATAGGCGGCCAGGCATCGCGCCGACTGCTGGCCGACCAGCTGATGACGGTAGCCCGACTTGCCGACCGTGATGTTGGAGGCCGACAGGTTCACGAGCACCGTCGCGCCAGCGAGCGCGGCATACGACGACGGGGGAATGGGCGTCCAGACGTCCTCGCAGATCTCGACGTGGATGCGCAGCAGCGGCTGGTCGGTCGCCGCGACGACGAGCCTTGTCCCGAAGGCCACACGCTGGCCGAGCAGCGTGATCTCCTCGGAGATCGCCTCGTCGGCGGCATTGAACTGGCGGGCCTCGTAGAACTCGCCGTAGTTCGGCAGGTACGTCTTGGGAAGGACGGCGAGCAACCGGCCGCGCTGGAACACGACGGCGCAGTTGAACAGCCGATGCTCGATGCGCAGCGGCAGGCCGACGATCGCGACTGTGGGCAGGTCGCGGGACACCGCCAGCAGATGCGCCAGCGCCGCCTCGCAGCCGTCGAGCAGCGGACGCTGATGGAAGAGGTCGTCGCTCGTGTACGCGGCCAGGCCGAGCTCGGGGAAGGCCGCGACCGCGGCGCCGTCCGCAGCGGCCTCGCGCAGCAGTTGCGCCGTCTGCTCGCCGTTGAAGACCGGATCGGCGACACGGCACAACGGGATGCCGACACCGATGCGGGCGAAGTCGTGGGCGTAGAGGTTGTCGAAGGACTGCGCGGCGGGAGCGGATGTCGTCGCGCCGGTCTGGGAGGAAGTCGTCGTCGCTTGCATGGGAAGCATCCTGCCATCAAAGCGAAGGGTTTGAGCTTGCGCCTAAGATTTGCCGCGCATGACTGCCCCGCCCTCGCCTGCCCCCACCGCCGACGCGCCTGAACGCGACGTCGCCCAACCACTGATCCGCGTCGACGACGACCCCGCTTCGCTGCCCCGTGATCAATGGAACGCGCTGCTGGCCGCATCGCCGCTGCCGTCGCCGTTCATGAAGCTCGAGTACCTGATCGCGATGCACGCGTCCGGCTCCGCGGTGCCGAAGAAGGGCTGGCAGGCGCAGTTCCTCAGCGTGTGGGAGGGTGACGAACTGATCGCCGCCTGCCCGGCGTATCTGAAGGGCCACTCCTACGGCGAGTACGTGTTCGACTGGGCCTGGGCCGATGCCTATGAGCGGCACGGGCTCGCCTACTACCCCAAGCTGCTGGTCGCGGTGCCGTTCACGCCGGTGCCGGGCAGCCGGTTGCTCGCCAAAGACGACGCCGCGCGCGAATGGCTCGTGAAAGCGCTGCGCGCGCTGACGGCGCGTTCGGAACTCTCTTCGGTGCACGTGCTGTTCGGCGACGACCAGGACCAGCGTGCGCTCACCGGTGACGATTGGCTCGCGCGGCAGCAGGTCCAGTTCCACTGGACTGGCGACGGCGTGCCGCGACCGTTCGTCGAGTACCTCGCGACGCTGCAACGCGAGAAGCGCAAGAAGATCCAGCAGGAGCAGCGCAAGGTCGCGGACGCGGGCATCCGTTTCGAAGCCTTGCGCGGGGCGGCGATCACGGCCGAGGACTGGGACTTCTTCTACGAGTGCTACACGCTGACCTACCTCGCGCATCGCAACAAGCCTTACCTGACGCGCGACTTCTTCGCGCGGATGGCGACTGAGATGCCCGGGCACTGGCTGATGTTCGTTGCGAGGGACGCCGAAGGCGAGCGCGTCGCCGCGTCGCTGGTGGCCATCGACGAATCGCAGCGCGCGGCCTATGGGCGTTACTGGGGCTCGACGCGTTACATCCCCAACCTGCACTTCGACGCGTGCTACTACCAGCCGCTGGCGTGGTGCCTGGAGAACGGCTGGCGCCGCTTTGAAGGCGGCGCTCAGGGGGAACACAAGATGGCGCGAGGCCTGATGCCGGTGGCGACCTACTCGGCGCATTGGCTGGCGCATCCCCAATTCCGCGAGGCGGTCGCGGATTTCCTGACCCAGGAAGGTCAGGCGATGAACGAATACATCGACGAACTGGAACGGCATCAACCGTTCAAGGCCGCGGCGCCGGACGACGCTGCCTGACACACCGCCCGAGGCCGGCAGCAATGGCCGAACGCGGCCGGCAGCGATCAGGAAAGGCCGGGAACGGCCAGGCCGATCAGCCCGTCGTCGTCGACGTCACCAGGCGCGGCTGCGTACGCACGGTTTCGCCCGCATGTTCGCGGAAGAGCTTGGCCAGCTTCGTCGCCGCGTCGTCGATGTCGTGTCGCGCGAGCACGCGCACGCGCGCCGCTTCGCCCATGCGCTGGAGTTCGGCATCGTCGAGCTGCAGGCAATCGATCATGGCCTGCGCCAGCGGCTGCGGGTCACCGGCCGGCACCAGCCAGCCGTTCTCCGGCCGGACCAGTTCCGGGATCGCCGCGATCGCGGTGCTGATCACCGGGCGGCTCAGCGCCATCGACTCCATCACGACAACCGGCAGACCTTCCGCGAAGCTCGACACGACAAGCGCCCGCGACGCGAGCATCTCCTCGCGCACCTGGTCGCTGCTGATCCAGCCGGTGATGCGCACGCGGTCGCGCAGACGCAGCGCGTCGATGCGCGCCTCGACCGGCTCGCGCAGTTCGCCGTCGCCAGCCAGCACCAGTTCGAAATCGATGCCCTTCGCGGCCACCAGCGCGGCTGCCTCCAGCATCAACAGGTGACCCTTCTGCTCGCACAGCCGGCCGACGGCCAGCAGGCGGCGACCGCTCGCGGGCGCGGCCGGCGCCTCATGGAACGCGGGCTCGACACCGCAAGGCACGATCGGCACCTTCGACCAGTGCGAGTGATCCACCCAGCGGTAGATCTGGCTGCGGCAGAACGACGAAATCGCCACGACGAATCGCGAGCGGCGGATCTTCTCGCCGAGATGCAGCATCTCGGGCCGGTCGAACTCCTCGGAGCCGTGGCAAGTGAAGCTGTACCCGGGACCGCCCAGCGCCTCGATCAGCGCGGCGACTTCGGTGGCGTTCGTCCCGAAGTGCGCGTGCACATGGTTCACACCCTCGGCGCGCAGCAGCGGCACGGCCAGGCAGGCTTCCGCCAGATAGATGAAGTGCACCGGCAGCGGCCGATCGGCGCGCCGGCCCAGCTTGAACGTCAAGGCCAGCGCGGAGAGGAACTTCGCCGGCGAGGTCAGCGCCTGGCGCGCCATCGCCTTCAGCAGCGGTGCGACGCCGTCGCGCAGCAGGTAGTGGGTGCGGGACTTCTCGTCCTGATCGGTCGGATCGGGGGCCGCGTCGTCCCAGCCACGGACCGCCAGCCGCATCACGGGGACGCCTTGCGCCTCCAGCGCCAGGATCTCCCGGCGGATGAAGGTGTGGCTGACCTTGGGATAGTGATTGAGCAGGTAGGCGACTTTCACGTGACGAGACTTCCGTGTGGTGAGGTCGCCCATTTTGGTGCCGCACGCACCACCACACAACGTCAATCCCCAAAGCGGGGACATCTCAGTTGTAACGCACCGTCATGGCATCGTGTTTGCCACTCGGACATTCTTGCGGTCAGAAAAGAAAAAGCGCCCACATGGGGCGCTTGTCGTACCGCGAAGAGCCTGACAACAGGCCTTTGCCAGGCCGATGTGTCGGCCCGTGCCGGGGGCCGGAGATCAGGCCTGCTGGGCCTTCGCGTAGTTGGCCATGCCGTCGGTGATTTCCTTCTTGGCGGCTTCCGGGCCCTCCCAGCCCTTGACCTTCACCCACTTGCCGGCTTCGAGGTCCTTGTAGTGCTCGAAGAAATGCTGGATCGCCTTCAGGCGCATCTGGTTGATGTCCTCGGGCTTGGTCCAGTGCTCGTAGATCGGCAGGATCTTGGTGGTCGGCACGGCCAGCAGCTTGGCGTCGCCGCCGGCTTCGTCGTCCATCTGCAGCACGCCGATGGCGCGGCAGGTCACCACCACGCCCGGGGTCAGCGGGAAGGGCGTGATCACCAGCACGTCGACCGGATCGCCGTCGTCGGCCAGCGTCTGCGGCACGTAGCCGTAGTTGCACGGGTAATGCATCGCCGTCGTCATGAAGCGGTCGACGAACAGCGCGCCGCTTTCCTTGTCGACCTCGTACTTGATCGGGTCGGCGTTCATCGGGATCTCGATGACGACGTTGAACTGCTCGGGCGCCTTCGCGCCGGGGGTGACTTTGTGCAGGCTCATGGTGGTGGACAGCGGTGAAAGCGGGGGAATCCGGAGGCATCCGGAAAAGCCGCAATTCTAGAGGGTCGCCTGAACCGGCCCTGACGCCCTCCCCCGTCGCGGGGATTCGTCATCCCGCCGCCATCCTTCATCCCACCAGTCTCTCGCCGCCACCCGTCGTCGGGGTCAGGTCGTGAGGCTGTGCGCGGGCCGTTCGCCGGCCAGCGCCTGGGCCAGGCTCTCCAGCACCATGCGCCCCATCGCGGCGCGCGTTTCCTCGGTCGCGCTGGCGCGATGCGCCTGCAGCACGACGTTGTCCAGGTCCAGCAGGGCCGGGGGCACGTTGGGTTCGTCGGCGAAGACGTCCAGGCCCGCGCCGGCGATGCGCTTCTCCTGCAGCGCCTTCACGAGATCGAACTCCTTCACCAGCCGGCCGCGGGCGACGTTGATCAGGAACCCGCGCGGCCCGATCGCGTCGAGCACCGTCGCGTCGATCAGGTCGCGGGCCTTGTCCGCCGCAGCGCACACGATCAGCGCGTCGCTGTCGCGGGCAAGCTGCACCAGGTCCGCCTCGAACGCCCATGGCGCGCCCGCGATCTCCTTCAGGTCGGTGTAACGCACCGGACAGCCGAAGGCGCCGACGCGCTCCGCCACCGCGCGGCCGACACGCCCCAGACCCACGATGCCCACGCGCATCCCGCTCACGCGGCGTGCCAGCGGGATCGCATTCGGTTGAGGGAACTTCGGCCACAGGCCGCCGCGCACGAAGCGGTCCACAGACGCCACGTTGCGGGCGGTCGCCAGCAGCAGCGCCAGCGCCATGTCGGCGACGTCCTCGGTCAACGCGCCGAAGGTGCCGGTCACCGGCAGCTGGCGCGAGCGGGCGTACTCGATGTCCACGGCGTCCGTGCCGACGCCGTTCACCGCCACGACCTCCAGCGCCGGCAGCCGCTCCATC
Source organism: Roseateles sp. GW821-FHT09G03 (assembly GCF_059416045.1). NCBI lineage: Bacteria > Pseudomonadati > Pseudomonadota > Betaproteobacteria > Burkholderiales > Sphaerotilaceae > Roseateles > Roseateles sp. GW821-FHT09G03. The sequence continues at coordinate 97,793 of NZ_JBWKOK010000008.1, read as the reverse complement.
ATCGATCGCGAGATGCCGGTGTGCCCGCCGGTGATGACGCCGCGCATCGCCGCGCCGTGCGTGGCGAGATAGGCCTCCGGATCCGCCTGCTCGAACAGCCGGTGCATCGTGTACAGCGCGTCCAGCTCCGCATTGATCGCGGGCACGAGGATGGGATTGAGTTGCAGGATGTTCGGCTTCATGGCGTTCTCTACGTCGGGAGGATCGGAAGGAATCATTCAGGCTGGATGCCGGCCGTCTTGATGACGGCGCCCCAGCGCTTGTATTCGGCGGCCTGGAAGGCGGCCAGTTCTGCCGGCGTCGATGTGAACGGCTCCATGCCGTTCTGCTCGACGAAGCGCTTCACCGGCTCCGCGGTCATGGCCTTCTGCATCAGCGCGTTGATGCGCTCCACGACCGGCGTGGGCGTGCCCGCGGGCGCATAGACGGCGTTCCAGTAGCTGATCTCGTAGCCAGGCAGGCCGGCTTCGGCGATCGTCGGCAGGTCCGGCACCAGCGGTGAGCGCCTGGGACTGCTGACGCCCAGCGCCTTGAGCTTGCCGGCCTTCACCTGCGGCAGACTGGTGGTCAGGTCCACGATCATCAGATCGACCTGACCACCGACCAGATCGACCATCGCCTGCGGATTGGCCTTGTAGGGGACATAGGTCAGCTGCGTCTGCGTCATCTGCTGGAACAGCTCCGCCGCCACGCGCGCCGACGAACTGCCCGCGCCGAAGGTGAGCTGCTGCTTCTTCGCGATCGCGCTGAGCTCGGTGACGTTGCGCGCCGGGATGCGCGGATTCGTCACCAGCAGCAGGTAGCCCTTGACCAGCGCGCCAACCGGGGCGAAGTCCTTCACCGGGTCGTACGCGAGCTTGCGGAACAGGTGCGGATTGGCGGCCTGCGTCGTGTTGGTCGTGATGAACAGCGTGTAGCCGTCTGCGGCCGAGCGGGCCACCGCCTGCGCGGCGATGCCGCCGCTGGCGCCGGCCTTGTTCTCGACGATCACCGGCACCTTGGTGGCGGCGGTGATTTCCGCGCCGAGGGCGCGGGCGAGGCCATCGGTCGTGCTGCCGGGGCTGGAGCCGACCACGATCGTGATCGCCCGGGACGGGAAGGCCTCACCCTGCGCGACAGCGCTGAAGGAGGCGAGACAGGCGGCCCCGGCGAGGATGAGCGCCGCCCGGCGTCGGGCAGGCTGGAGGGGATGGATGCGGTTCATGCGGTTGTCTCCAATGAAGGGCATGAGGGTCGGCATCGCGGAGGCTTCTGGTGGGCCCCCGTCGATGTCGCGTGAACTCATGCTGGCAGCGACGTTTTGTCGGGTCAATATTGATCATCAAGATCAATCTGAAGCACTCTTGCCGATGCCATCGGAGGTGGAGCCCAGGCTTTTGAGCTCTGGACGCGCATCATGTTGACGAATACATTGATCCACTCTTCGACCCGAGATGACGACCCCGATGGCCGCCTGGATGACCCTGGACGAAGCACGCGACGCGCTCGGCGTCCGTGCGCAGACGATCTATGCCTACGTGAGCCGCGGGCGCATCGGCGTCGAGCCCGACCCACAGGACTCGCGGCGCAGCCTCTATCGCACCGACGACGTGAAGGCGCTGGTGCGGCGCAAGGAAACGGGACGCACGCGCGAAACGCTGGCGGCGACCACGCTGTTCGGCGCTGAACCCAGCATCCCGACGGCGATCTCGACGTTCTCGGGCGGACGCCCCTTCTACCGCGGCGTCGACGTCGTCGATCTGGCCGCGACAGCGACGCTCGAAGAAGCGGCGCGATTGCTGTGGAACGTCGACACGCCGCCGGTGTTCCCGCGCCCCGCAGTCCAGCCCGGCTCACCGTCGCGCGCGGCACTCGAGGTCGTCGCCGCGTTGCCGACCGGTCGTGCCCGCGCGTTCGCCGAACTGGCGGCGCTCACCGCCACCGGCCACTCGACGCGCGGTCGCGTCGCCCGCGTGCTGATCGAGGAAGCGGCCGCGCTGGTCGGCCGGCTGGCCGTCGCCTTCGGCGCGTCGGACGACGAGTCGCTGCCGCTGCATGAGCGCCTCGCGCGGGGCTGGGGCCAACCGCGCGCGGTGGCGGCGCTGTTGCGCAAGACGCTGGTGCTCGCGGCCGATCACGAGATCACCAGCTCCGCGTTCTCCGCGCGCATCACCGCGTCCACCGGCGCGTCGCTGCCGGCCTGTCTGCTGGCAGGGCTGACGACCTTCTCCGGTCCCTTGCACGGTGACGCCTCGGGACGCGTGCGCACGCTGTTCGACGAGGTCGAACGCGACGGCGCCGATGCCGTGGTCGACCGCTATCTGGCCTCGGCGATGCCGCTGCCCGGCTTCGGCCATCACATCTATCCCGACGGCGATCCGCGTGCGGCATCGCTGATGGCGGACTTCAAGCCGCCCGCCGCGATCGCCCGCCTCATCGAGCGCGTCGTCGCGCTGACCGGCCTGCCGCCGTCGATGGACGTGGCGCTGGCCACGCTCGTCGCGCGTTACAAGCTGCCGCCTGACGCCGGGTTCGCGATCTTCGCGATCGCGCGCAGCGTCGGACTCCTGGCCCACAGCATGGAACAGCTCGCCATCGATTCGGTGATCCGTCCTCGCGGCCGCTACATCGGCCCGAGCGCCGCCCGGACACCTGATCCGCGAAAGGCCCATCGCAAGCGCGTGTAAAGGCTACGTGACGAGGCACATGACATGCCCGGGGCCAGTTGTTGCCCCGCGCCTGTCGCTCGCCCCTGCAAAGCCTGACACCCGCCTTGCAAAGCCCGTGAATCCGCTGGTAAACGCTCATGCCATGCACTATTCACGGCCTTAGCATCGATCGACGGACTGTTGCTGTTGCGTGCGCGCAGGCCCGGCGCCCGCTGGATGGAACCGTCTCACGGATCAAAGAATCAGCGAGAGGAGACAACCTTATGTCGACGAGTTTGGCGCTGTACTTCGCGCTGGCCTGCGGGCTGGCGGCGGTGCTTTACGGCTTTATCCAACGCAGCTGGATCCTGAGCCAGGACCCCGGCAACCCCCGCATGCAGGAGATCGCGGGCGCGATCCAGCAAGGCGCCGCGGCCTACCTGGCCCGGCAGTACCGCACCATCGCGATCGTCGGCGTCGTGCTCGGCATCCTGATCGGCGTCGCGCTCGACTGGAAGACGGCCATCGGCTTCTTCATCGGCGCGTTGCTGTCCGGCGCCTGCGGCTTCATCGGCATGAACGTCTCGGTGCGCGCCAACGTGCGCACCGCGCAGGCGGCGACGCACGGCATCGGACCGGCGCTCAACGTCGCGTTCAAGGGCGGCGCGATCACCGGCATGCTGGTGGTGGGTCTGGGCCTGCTCGGCGTGGGCCTGTTCTTCATGTGGGTCAGCGACAGCGGCACCCGCGCGGACAGCCAGACGCTCAAGCCGCTGCTGGGACTGGCCTTCGGCTCGTCGCTGATCTCGATCTTCGCGCGGCTGGGCGGCGGCATCTTCACCAAGGGCGCCGACGTCGGCGCCGACCTCGTCGGCAAGGTCGAGGCCGGCATCCCCGAGGATGACCCGCGCAACCCGGCGGTGATCGCGGACAACGTCGGCGACAACGTCGGCGACTGCGCCGGCATGGCGGCGGACCTCTTCGAGACCTACGCCGTCACGCTGATCGCCACGATGGCGCTGGCGGCGCTGACCTTCGGCGGCATGTCGATCGCGGCGATCGTGTACCCGCTGGTGCTGGGCGGGGCGTCGATCATCGCGTCCATCATCGGCTGCAGCTTCGTGAAGGCCAGCCCGGGCATGAAGAACGTGATGCCGGCGCTCTACAAGGGCCTGATCGTCGCGGGCGTGCTGTCGGCGATCGCCTTCTGGTTCATCACCCGCGCGCTGTTCCCGCAAGACCTGACGCTGCCCGGCGGACAGACGATAGGCGCCAACGCCCTCTTCCTCTCCTGCCTGGTCGGCCTGCTGCTGACTGCGGCGATGGTGTGGATCACCGAGTACTACACCGGCACCAACTACAAGCCGGTGCAGCACGTGGCGCAGGCGTCGACCACCGGCCACGGCACCAACATCATCGCGGGGCTGGGCGTCTCGATGCGATCGACGGCCTGGCCGGTGCTGTTCGTTTGCATCGCGATCCTGGTGGCGTTCAAGCTTGCGGGGCTCTACGGCATCGCGATCGCGGCGACGGCGATGCTCAGCATGGCGGGCATCGTCGTGGCGCTCGACGCCTACGGACCGATCACCGACAACGCCGGCGGCATCGCCGAGATGGCCGACCTGCCCGCCAGCGTGCGCGACGTCACCGATCCGCTGGATGCCGTCGGCAACACCACCAAGGCCGTGACCAAGGGTTACGCGATCGGTTCCGCGGGCCTGGCGGCGCTGGTGCTCTTCGCCGACTACACCCACGCGCTCGAGCAGCAGGGGCTGACGGTCAGCTTCGATCTGAGCAACCACATGGTCATCGTCGGCCTGTTCATCGGCGGGCTGATCCCCTACCTCTTCGGCGCGATGGCCATGGAGGCGGTGGGACGCGCGGCGGGCTCGGTCGTCGAGGAAGTCCGGCGCCAGTTCCGCGAGATCAAGGGGATCATGGAAGGCACCGCGAAGCCCGAGTACGGCCGTGCCGTGGACATGCTCACCGCCGCGGCGATCAAGGAAATGATCGTGCCGTCGCTGCTGCCGGTGATCGTGCCGATCGTCGTGGGCCTCGTGCTCGGACCGGCCGCGCTGGGCGGGCTTCTGATGGGCACCATCGTCACCGGCCTGTTCGTCGCCATCTCGATGTGCACGGGCGGCGGCGCCTGGGACAACGCCAAGAAGTACATCGAGGACGGCCACCACGGCGGCAAGGGCTCCGAGGCGCACAAAGCCGCGGTCACCGGCGACACCGTCGGCGATCCCTACAAGGACACGGCAGGTCCGGCGGTCAATCCGCTGATCAAGATCATCAACATCGTCGCGCTGCTGATCGTGCCGCTGCTGCCTGCTGTCGGGGTCAGCGGCCCTGCGGCGGGCGCGCATACGCCCCCCGCCTTGACTGCGCCAGCCCCCGAAGCCTCCGCGCCAGCGGGCGTGCCGGATGCGGTGGCCAGCGGGCCGATGGAGGCGGCCAGCGCGGCCTCCACGCCCTGACCCTCCCCCAGCGGATCGTCCGACTGGGCGAGGCTCGCCCGGGCCTCGGTGAAAACGCTGAGAAAAACAGCCCCGCCAGGGGCTGTTTGCGCTTTGAAGGGTCATGCGCTCACGGCAGAATCGACAGCACTATCAAAACGTCCAGGGACTCCGCTCAACATGCTCAGCCAGGCCATCACGCCGCGCGAATTCGAACGCCGCCGCGAGCAGTTGGCCGAGCTCCAGCGCTACCTGGCGTCGCAGGAAACCGAGTACGCGGAATGCCGTCAGCGCATGCAGCGTTTCGTCGACCGCTACGTCGCCGCGCTGGGTCCGCTGTACATGGAGCTGGACGCGCTCGAATCGCAGCTCTACTGCGCGATGCGCTACCTGCACGAGGCGCTGGCCCGCAACGGGCTCGATGCCCGCGCGCTCGATTCGCCCCGCGCCACGGCGATGCCTCAACTGCCGGTGCTGCCGGCCGGCGCGCCGCTCCCCGCCGAGCCGGAAGGCGGCCTGGTGCAGGTCGGCCCGCCGCCGTTGAAGACCCTCTACCGCCGCGCCGCGAAGCGCCTGCATCCGGACCTCGCGCCGGATGATGCCGAGCGCGTGCACCGCGAACGCAAGATGGCCGAGGTCAACGAAGCCTACGAGGCCTGCGACCGGGACCGCCTGGAAGCGCTGCTGCTGGCCGCGGGCGAGAGCCTCGTGAAGGTCCGCGGCGGCGATGCGGACGCCGTCATGGAATGGCTGCGCAGTGCCGAGCGTTCGGTGCAGGGGCGATTGCGCGTCGTCCAGGCTCACCTGGCGCTGCTGAAGAGCCACACGATGCATGAGCTTGGCGAGTCGATCGAGCGCGCCGAGAAGCGCGGCCTGGATCCGCTCGGAATCATGGCCAACCGTCTGCGCGCCCAGATCACGGAGCGCCGTCAGGAGCTCTACATCGGGCAGCGCCTACAGCCCGCCTCGAGCATGGCCGAGGCCTTCCTGCGCCAGCGCCAGCAGCGCATGGGTGGCGGGATCGCGGCGTCGCACTGAGCGCGCCGGACTGAGGCATGCCTCAGCCTTCCACCTTCAAAGTCCTCGGTAGCAAAACCGCAGAAGTACGGTGACGGTCGGGGACGGCTGTGCTTGGGGTTTCGGAGCTCGACTCCGGGGCCCCAAGCACAGGCGGCCAACGCGCCGCCGGATGAAGGTGGGCAGACCGCCGATCAGCGCCGGACGCGCGCCTGAGGCACTCGGGGCGACAAGGTCGCCGCCCAGGCCGCGATCTCCGGCCCGAGCGCATCGACCGCCGCTGCCGTCGCCTTGACGGCGCCTTCGGCGCTCGCGCCCGACGGCTCGGTGCGATCGAACGCGCGCTGCGTACCGTCCTCGGCGGTCGCCATCACCCGCACCTGTACCTCGCTGCGCGAGGCGCTGGAAAAGTTCTGCAGGCTCTCCTCGAGCTCCAGCGTCACGCTGATGATCACCTGGGGATCGGCGCCCGCGGCAACGGGTGCCCGGGCGATCTGCTGTCGCATCCGCGAAGCGACGAGCACCGGCAACGGCGCGGCCCAGCGCGAGTCGCGGTACACGCGCCGCGCATACGGGTCAGAGTCGGCGAGCCGGTAGGTGATCCCCGTGCCCTGCAGCGTCTCCGGCGCGGTGACCGCCTGGAGTTCGACGCGCTTGGGCAGCGCGGCCTGTTGGGGCCACGCAGGCGCGGGACCGAGGTCCATCTGCGTCGGCGCGGGCGGCCGGCTGCCGCAGGCACTCAGCGTCGCTGCAAACGCCAGCCCGCCGAGCAGCAGCGCGCGGCGCACGCCGCCGATCCGTGGAAGTTCGATGGGGTCGTTCATTTCTTCGCTCCCGCCTCGAAGCCCGTTTCACCGGGTCCGGGCGCGCCGGGCGTCGGGCCGAGGATCAGGCTCTGCGGTTGATCGCCGATGCTCTGCGCGGCGCGTTCCAGCGCACGCGCGGCCTGGGACAGGTCTTCCAGCACCGCGCGCTGGCGCGGCTTGTCCGCCGACCCCACCAGCGCCAGCTCCACCCGACGCAGCGTGCGCTGCAGCTGCGCCGCCGCATCGCCCAGTTGGTCGATCGCCGCGGCCTTGCCCTTGTATTCGTCGGCGAGTTCGCCGCCCTGCTTCGCGAGCGTGTCGACGTTGCCCAGCGTGTGCTTCCCCGCGACCACGAGTCCGTCGGTGTTCTTCACCAGGCCCGGCAGCGCCTGCGCCGTCGGCCGCAGCTCCTTGACCAGTTGATTGAGCCCCGCCGAAGCCTCGTTCAATTGCGCCAGCGTCTGGCTCACTTGCTGCTGGTTGCTGTCGCTGAGCACCTTCTGGATGCGGTCCATCGTCGCGAGCGCGCTGGCCGCGAGCTTGGGACCTGCATCCTGCAACTGGTCGAGGAAACCCGGCGCCAGCGGAATCCGCCGCGTCTCCAGCACGCTCTGCTTCGGGTCCGCCGGTTCCTGTCCGTCGTACAGGTCGATGAACGACAGCCCGGTGATGCCTTGGTATCCGAGCTTGGCCTGCGTGCCCGCCGCGATCGGCGCGTCGGAGTCGACCTCGATGTCGACGAGGATCTGCCGCGGCTGCGCCGGATCGAAGCGGATGGTGTCGACCTTGCCGACCTGCACGCCGCGCAGCTTCACCGGCGCCTTCACGTTCAGCCCCGGCACGCCGGAGGCGGTCACCACGGTGAAGGTCTGCGTGTCGCCGCGGTCATCGCGGAACCACAGGATGACCGCCACCAGCGCCGCCCCGAGCAGCAGCACGAAGAGGCCCGTGGCCAATGCATGTGCCTTGTTTTCCATGTGCTCGTCCGAGTCCTTGTGGTTGGTCGTTGTTCGTTGTTGCCGGAACGGTGCGCCGATCCTTCGCCGCGCTCAGGCGGGCATCTCGTCACGGTGCTGCAGCGCGTCCCGGTAGGTGCGCAGGTTGTCCCCGGCGCAGCGCTCCGCATGGCCGAGGAAGAAGTTGCGGATGAACGGATGCTTCTGCTTGACCACCAGCTCCAAGGGCCCGTGCGCGATCAGGTGCTGGTCCGCGAGCACCGCCACGCGATCGGCGATCGCGAACAGCGTGTCGACGTCGTGCGTGACCATCACCACTGTCAGCGCCATTTCGCGCCGGAGGCTTTCGATGAGCTGCACGAAATTCTTCGAGCTCGCCGGATCCAGGCCCGCCGTCGGCTCATCGAGGAACAGCAGTTGCGGATCCATGATCAGCGAACGCGCCAGCGACACCCGCTTGATCATGCCGCCCGAGAGTTCCGCCGGCATCTTGATGCCGTCTTCCGGCTTGAGGCCGACCTGCTGCAGCTTGGTCATGACCAGCTCGGCGATCAGGTCCTTGGGCAGGCTCTTGAGTTCACGCAGCGGCAGTGCGACGTTGTCGAACACGGACAGCGCGGAGAACAGCGCGCCCTGCTGGAACAGCACGCCCCAGCGATGCCGCACCTGCGCAAGATCCGTCGCCTCGCACTTGCCGAGCTTGTGGCCGAAGACCAGCACCTCGCCCTCGCTGGGGCGCTCCAGGCCCAGCATCAGCCGCAGCAGCGTCGTCTTGCCGCTGCCCGAGCCGCCGATGAGGCCCAGCACCTCGCCGGCCGTGACCTCCAGGCTCAGGTCCTTGTGGATGCGCACGCCGCCGAGCACGGTGCCGACGTGACGCACCTCGATCACCGGATCGCCCGGCTGGACGTTCAGTTCCTCGACGGCTTCGGCCGAGGTCGGTTCGATACATCCGTTCATGCTTTCAACCCCACGTCGGAGAACATCACCGCGAAGATCGCATCCACGATGATGACCACGGTGATCGCGCTCACCACCGAGTCGGTGGTGCCGGTCCCGAGGCTTTCGCTGTTCGGCTTGATCCGCAGCCCGAAATGGCAGGCCACGAACGCGATCATGAGCCCGAACACCGCCGATTTGGCCAGTCCCAGCCACAGGTTGGCCACCGGCACCGCCGCCGGCAGGCCTTGCAGGAACTGCACGTAGTCCAGGCCCAGCGTCGCCCGCGCGGCGATCATGCCGCCGAGCAGCACCATGCTGCTGGTCCAGGTCATGACCAGGGGCAACGACAGTGCCAGGGCCACCATCTTGGGCACCACCAGCCGGATCGTGTGCGAGATGCCCATCACCGACAGCGCGTCCAGCTCCTGCGTCACCCGCATCACGCCCAGCTGTGCCGTCATCGCCGAGCCGCTGCGTCCCGCCACCAGGATCGCGGCGAGCAGCGGTCCGAGCTCGCGCCAGACGCTGATGCCGAGAATGTTGATGACGTAGATGTCGGCGCCGTAACTCTGCAGTTGCTTGGCGGTCAGGTAGGACAGCGTGATGCCGACCAGCACGCCCACCAGCGCCGTGATGCCCAGCGCCTGCGCACCGCTGCGGTAGATGTGCGCGGAGATGTCCTTCCACGCGATCAGGTTGGGATGACGGGCCAGCGTTCCGAGGTCGCGCGTGACCTGGCCCAGCAGCGCGGTCGCGTCGAGCAGATGGCTGGCGAGGTTGAGCAGCCCCTGGCCGAACTGGCGCACGTTCTGCGCGCGTGGCGGCCTCGTCGGCTTGCCCTGCTTGCTGCCCAGACGGGCGAACAAGGCCTTGAACATGTCCGCCATCGGGTCCGGCGGCCAGCGCAGATCCTCCGGTTGGCGGCGGCTCCAGGCCTGCCACAGCAGCAGCGCGCCCGTCGGGTCGAGCCGGCGCACCGCGCTCAGGTCCCAGGACACGTTGGCGGTGGGCACCTCGCCGAGTTCGCCGCGCAGCGCCTCGACGCGCTCGCGCAGCGCCAGCAGCGTCCAGTCGCCCTCCAGGCGCGCCCGAAGGCGCCCGCCCTCGCCGGACTCGCGCAGCAGGCGCGGTGACGGATCGGCGACGTCGTGGGTTTCCAGAGGGGCGTCCATTGGGGTCAGAGCATAGCCGCGTGAAGGCCCTCCGGTGAACCCGGCGGACAGGAGTTCGCCCAGTCAGACAAGACGCTGCCGCAGGCGCTCCAGATAGGTGCGGCTGCAAGGCACGCGGCTGCCGTCGCGCAGGCGCAGATGGGCATCGCCGGCCTCGGTCGGCTCGATGGCCTCGATCAGGCTCAGTCGCACCAGGTAGCCGCGGTGCACGCGCACGAACGCGGTCGGGTCCAGGCGTTGCTCGAAGGCCCCCAGGCTGCTGCGCAACGGATAGTCGTGCTGCTGGCGGCGCAGGTTGACGTAGTTGCCGCAGGCCTGCACCCACTCGATCTCGTCCATCGGCAACAGGAACTCCTTGCCGAGCTTCTTCACCAGCAGTCGCTCGGGCAACACCGGCGCCACGGGCACTGACGCCGGCGGGGCCTCGGGTGGCGGTTCGGACGAGGGCTCGGAAGGAGTCTGCACCGCCGGAGGGGGCACGGGAACCGGCGCCGGCGGTTCGGCCAGCAGACTCGCCTCGCCCTGCCAGCGCCACACGAACAGCCGGTACGCCCCGACGACGACCAGGACGAAGGCGTAGCTGCGGACGTCCTTCAACGCTTCATAGAACAGCTCGAGCGGCCAGTTGCCGAAGTCGTAGACGACGTCCTGCGTCCTGTACGCCAGCTTGCGCAGCGCCACCATGCCCAGCACATGCGCGAGGCTGGTCGCCAGCGCAAAGAGGACGTGCCACGGCAGATGCCGCCGCAGTTGACCCCAGCGCAAGGGCTTGGTGTCGGCCGCGCGGACGATCCACGGGATCAGCACCATCCAGACGAGGGCGCTGGAGAACTCCCAGACCGCAGGCTCCCAGGACTCGAACGGAAGACCCGCGCGACGGATGTCGAGGTTGGTGGTGATCGCGTTCGCGACTGCCGAGCCGAGCAGCAGCGCGCTCCAGGTCGCGCGTTCGACCCAGCGACGCCGCTTCAGATAGATCCCCAGCCACTTGTCCTCGGTCATGGCGGCGCAGTGTAGGGGCGACCGGCGCCACGGAGTCATTCGGGCCGCCCCTGGGACGGGGCGGGTCGTCACCGCGCGGGGGCGGCTCGTCACATTCCGTCCGTGAACGCGCCCGCCGCGACGAAGCTGCGCTTCCATGAACACCACCATCGCTTCCACGCACGGCACGGCCTCGGCGTCCCGATTGACGGAGCTCGACTGGCTCCGCGTCATCGCCTTCGGCCTGCTGATCCTCTACCACTCGGGCATGTTCTACGTGAGCTGGGACTGGCACGTAAAGTCGCCACGGCTCATCCCCGCGCTCGAGTCCTGGATGCTGTGGCTGAACCCCTGGCGCATGTCGCTGCTGTTCCTGATCTCCGGCGCGGCGACGGCGTTGATGACGGGACGGGCCGAGGGCGGCGCGGGTCTGATCGCCACCCGCAGCAAGCGGTTGCTGCTGCCGCTGCTGTTCGGCATGACGGTGATCGTGCCGCCGCAGGCCTATCTGGAGGTCGTCGAGAAGCTCCATTACGCCGGCAGCTACGGCGACTTCCTGACGCTCTACTTCCAGGCCTATCACGGCTTCTGCCGCGGCGACGACTGCCTGAAGCTGCCGACGTGGAATCACCTGTGGTTCCTGCCCTATCTCTGGGCCTACACCGTGATCGTCCTGCTGGCGTTGCGCCTGCGTGCCGTGCGCGCCTTCCTTGCGCATCCGGGCTGGCGGCAGATCGTTGCCGGAGGCCGCTTGCTGTGGGTGCCGTGGCTGGCGTTCGCGCTGCTGCGTCAGCACCTGCTGGAACGCTTCCCCAGCACGCACGACCTCGTCCATGACTGGTACCAGCACGGGGTCTACTTCGCGGTGTTCCTGCTGGGCTTCGCGCTCTACGGCAGCCGCGACGACAGCCATGGCGCCTGGGAAGCCGCCCGGCGGCTGCGCTGGGTCGCGCTGATCGGCTTCGTCGCGGCGCAGTTGCTCTCGCAGACGCTCACGGATGGATGGCGCCTCGACCATGGCGATGACTTCCCGGAGTGGCTGCTGATGGCGCTGCGCGCGCTGAACGCCGGCAAGCAATGGCTGCCGATCGTGGCGGTGCTCGGATTCGGCAGACAGTGGCTGGCCGATCGCGATTCGCCGCGACTGCGTTGGCTGACACTGGCCGTGTTCCCGTTCTATCTCGTTCACCAGACGGTGACGGTGATCGCGGGGCATCTGCTGGCGCCGCTGCAGTGGCCCCTCGCGATGGAGGCCGTCGCCCTTGTCGCGATCACCGCGGTGGGTTGCCTGCTCGCCGCCTCGCTGGCGATGCGCGTCAACGCGCTGCGCCGTTGGATGGGGCTGACTCCGGAAAGCAAAAAGCCCGGCATCTTGCGATACCGGGCTTCCTGATTCTTCTTATAAATGGTCGGGGCGGCGGGATTCGAACTCGCGACCCCTTGCACCCCATGCAAGTGCGCTACCAGGCTGCGCTACGCCCCGACTAAGCCTTAGATTCTATACGTATTCGAGAGGCTCATGCAAGCAAACTCTCTCGAATCGCCAGCAACTCGTCCCTGACCTGCTCCAGCGTGAGTTTCTCGAGCGACACGGTCGTGTGCGCCGCACTGTCCGCGACGTCCGCCGCCAGCGCGCGCGAGGCTTCGCGATGGTCGCCGTGATGGCCGTGCTGACGATAAGCATCGAGCTGCGCGGCCGCCAAGGCTTCGGCACGGAACTCCTGCGCACTGACCCCGTTGTGGCTGACGTCGATCAACTGATTGCGTGCGCCGCTGATCGTGAAGCCCTGGTCATAGAGCAGATCGCGGATGCGGCGGATCAGCAGCACTTCATGGTGCTGGTAATAGCGCCGGTTGCCCCGCCGCTTCATCGGCTTGAGCTGCGTGAACTCCTGTTCCCAATAGCGGAGCACGTAGGGCTTCACGCCGCACAGCTCGCTCACCTCACCGATGGTGAAGTAGCGCTTGGCAGGAATGGCGGGAAGCTGGACGTCCATGGGAATCAGCGGCTCCGGCAGCGGCGGGAAGGGTCAGACTCTACTCGAAGTCACCACCCGAAGGCGTGTTGCCTTGGACAGCTTCTTTCAATTTGTGACTCGCATGAAACGTCACGACGTTGCGGGCCTTGATCGGGATCGCTTCGCCGGTGCGCGGGTTGCGGCCGGGTCTCGGCGCCTTGCGCCGGATGTTGAAGTTGCCGAAGCCCGAGAGCTTCACTTCGCGGCCGCTGGAGAGGCTCTGATGAATGATGTCGAAGAAGGCCTCGACCATGTCCTTGGACTCGCGCTTGTTCAGGCCGAGCTTGTCGAACAGCAGTTCCGCCAGCTCGGCCTTGGTCAGCGTGGGCGTCTCCAGGCTGCCGAGCAGCACGCGCGCCTGATCCTTCAGATCGTCATCACTCATGGGTGTCCTCCCCTCCCTCAGCCTCGCAGGCGCGCACCGAGGCGTTCGCCCAGTTGCGCCACCACCTTCGCCACCGCCTGCTCGATGCGCTCGTCGGTCAGCGTGTTCTCGTCATCGAGCAGCTCCAGGCGCACGGCCAGGCTGCGTTCGTTCGCCTTCAGCTCCGCCGTCGGTTGGGCGGGCTTGAAGACGTCGAACAAACGCGCAGAGCGTACCAGGGCTTCGCCGCTGGCTTCGATCGCCCGGATGAGGGAGGCATAGGTCACTTGCTCATTGACGATCAGCGCCAGATCGCGTTGCACCGCCTGCAGACGGGGCACGCCCTGACCCTGCGGCAGCGTGCGCGCCAGCACCGCGTCCAGCGACAGCTCGAACAGGACCGGCGCGCTCGGCAGCTCGTAGCCCTGGCGCCACTTCGGGTGCAGTTCGCCGACGACGCCGATCTCCTGGCCCTCCAGCAGCACGCGGGCGCTGCGGCCCGGATGCAGCGCCGGATGCTCGGCGGCTTCGAAGCTCAGCACGCGCGGCGCGAACAGGGCCTCGAGGTCACCCTTGACGTCGAAGAAGTCGACGGCACGGTCCTTCTGCGCCCACTGCTGCTGGTCCGCGGGACCCCACGCCAGGCCGGACAGCCGCATCGGCTGCGCGACGCCGGCGATGGTCGTGTCGCTTTCCTGCACCGACGCGTCGCGCAGGAACACGCGCCCGATCTCGAAGACGCGCACGCGCGGCGACTTGCGCGCCAGGTTGTTGCGCAGCGCCTGGACCAGCGAGCCCATCAGCGAGGTGCGCATCACCGCCAGCGGCGCGGCGATCGGGTTCAGCAACTGGATCGGATTCGCGTTGCCGGCGAGTTCCTGCTCCCAGCGCGCTTCGACAAAGCTGAAGTTGATCGTCTCGAAGTAGCCCAGGCCCGCCATCGCGTGACGCAGCGCGTGCGTCGCGCGGCGCGATTCCGAGCGCACCTTGCCGACCACCGGCGCCAGCGGCGGCGTCGACGGCAGCCGGGCGTAGCCCAGCACGCGGATGACTTCCTCGATGAGGTCTTCCTCGATCTGGAGGTCGAAGCGGAACGACGGCGGCGTCACCGTGATCACGCCGGGCGCCGCGCTGAACTCAAGGCCCAGGCGCTTGAACACGCCTTCGCACTCCGCCTGTGTCACCGGCATGCCGATGACCTTGGCGGCGCGATCGACGCGCAGCGCCACCGGCTTGCGCTCGGGCAATTGCGTCGTCTGGTCGTCCATCGGGCCGGCCACGCCGCCGCAGATCGACTGGATCAGCTGCGTGATGCGCTCGATGTGCTCGACGGTGCCGGCCGGATCGACACCACGCTCGAAGCGGTGGCCGGCATCGGTCGAGAAGTTGAAGCGCCGCGAGCGTCCCATGACCGCCTTGGGCCACCAGAACGCGGCCTCGACGTAGATGTTCTTCGTATCGTCGGACACGGCGGTGGCGTCGCCACCCATGATGCCGGCGAGGGACTCGACCTGCTCGCGATCGGCGATCACGCCGACGGTCGCGTCGACCTCGATCGTGTTGCCGTTCAGGAGCTTGAGCTGTTCACCCGGCTTGCCCCAGCGGACGATGAGTTCGCCGTGGATCTTGTCGAGGTCGAAGATGTGCGACGGACGGCCCAGTTCGAACATCACGTAATTCGAGATGTCCACGAGCGGCGACACGGAACGCTGGCCGCAACGGGCCAGGCGGTCGACCATCCATTGCGGCGTCTTTGCGGTCGTGTCCACGTTGCGGATCACGCGGCCGGAGAAACGACCGCACAGGTCGGCGGCCTCGACGCGCACCGGCAGCGTCGCATCGGTGGCGACGGTGGCGGGCTTGATCTCGGGCGCGAGCAGCGGCGCGCCGGTCAGCGCGGCGACTTCGCGCGCGACGCCATAGACGCTCAGCGCGTGCGCCAGGTTCGGGGTCAGCTTCAGCGTGAACAGCGTGTCGTCGAGGTTCAGGTGCTTGCGGATGTCCTCGCCGATAGGCGCGTCCGCGGCCAGCTCCAGCAGACCGCCGTGGTCTTCCGCCAGCTTCAGCTCACGGGCCGAGCACAGCATGCCGAAGCTCTCGACGCCGCGCAGCTTGCCCTTGCCGATCTTGAACGGCTTGCCGTCCTCGCCCGGCGGCAGTTCGGCCCCGATGGTCGCCAGCGGCACACGGATGCCGACGCGCGCGTTCGGCGCGCCGCAGACGATCTGCAGCAGCTCCGGACCTCCGGCATTGACCTTGCAGACACGCAGACGGTCGGCGTCCGGATGTTGGACGGCCTCGACGATCTCGGCCACGACGATGCCGTGGAACGGCGGCGCCACCGGGCGCAGCTCTTCCACTTCGAGGCCGGACATCGTCAGCAGCTCGGCCAGTTCTTTCGTGTTCAGCGCGGGGTTGCAGAAGGCCCGCAGCCAGGACTCAGGGAATTGCATGAAGTTCTCTCTTGCTCTCTAGGCGACCGGGGGCACGAATTACTTGAACTGCGACAGGAAGCGCAGGTCGCCGTCGAAGAACAGGCGCAGGTCGCCGACGCCGTAGCGCAGCATGGCCAGGCGGTCGATGCCCGAGCCGAAGGCGAAGCCGATGTAGCGCTCGGGATCGAGGCCCATGTTGCGGATCACCTGCGGATGCACCTGGCCCGAGCCGGAGACCTCCAGCCACCGGCCCTTCAGCGGACCGGAGCCGAACATCATGTCGATCTCGGCGCTGGGCTCGGTGAACGGGAAGTAGCTCGGACGGAAACGGATGTCCATGTCCGTCGTCTCGAAGAACTGCTGCATGAAGTTCACGTAGACGGACTTCAGGTCCTTGAAGCTGATGTTCTCGCCCACCCACAGGCCTTCGACCTGGTGGAACATCGGCGAATGCGTCGCATCGCTGTCCACGCGGTAGGTGCGGCCCGGCGCGATCACGCGGATCTCGGGCATCGGCTGGCCGGCATCGATCAGCGCGCGGTGCTTCTTGACGTGCTGCACCGCGTAGCGGATCTGCATCGGGCTGGTGTGCGTGCGCAAGACATGACCCCCTTCGATGTAGAAGGTGTCCTGCATCGAGCGCGCCGGATGGTCCTTCGGCGTGTTCAGCGCGGAGAAGTTGAACCAGTCGTTCTCGATCTCCGGACCGTCGGCGACGTCGAAGCCCATCGAGCCGAAGATCGCCTCGATGCGCTCCATCGCGCGCGTGATCGGGTGCAGACCGCCGGTGCCGCGCTGGCGGCCGGGCAGCGTCACATCGAGCGCCTCAGCCTTGAGCTGCTTGTCGAGCTCCGCGTCCGCCAGCGCCTGGCGGCGCGCGGTCAGCGCCGCCTCGATGCCCTGCTTGAGCTGGTTGATCTGCGCGCCGCGGGTCTTCTTCTCCTCGACGGGCAGGCTGGCCATGCCCTTCATCAGCTCGGTGACCTGGCCGGTCTTGCCCAGGAAACGCGCCTTGGCGTTCTCCAGGTCGGCGGGAGTCGTGGCGGCGGCGAATTCGCCGGTCGCCTGGTGCAGCAATTGATCGAGGTCGTTCATCGCGGGGCGTCGACGGGGCGTCGGCGGCGTTGGCGGAAGTCGGATGGCACGGTGGTGGAATGGCGAACATCGCACCATCACGCACCATCGGGCCGGAATGAAAAAAGGCCGAACACCACGGTGTCGGCCTTTGAAAAAGGCAGCCCCGGCGGGACCGGAGCGGCCAGTCCGCCCGCCGGCGAGCACCGGCGGGTGGACCATGGCTATCAAGCCAGAGCGGCCTTCACCTTGGCGAAGATGCTGGCGAAACCAGCAGGGTCGTTGACGGCGAGGTCGGCCAGGACCTTGCGGTCGATGTCGATCTCAGCCTTCTTCAGACCGGCCACGAACTTGCTGTAGCTCAGACCCAGGCCACGGCTCGCCGCGTTGATACGGGCAATCCACAGCTGGCGGAACACGCGCTTCTTGGCACGGCGGTCACGGTAGGCGTACTGGCCCGCCTTCATCACCGCCTGCTTGGCGATGCGGAAGACGTTCTTGCGACGACCACGGAAGCCCTTGGCCAGAGCCAGGACCTTCTTGTGACGAGCACGTGCGGTTACACCACGTTTGACGCGAGGCATGTTGTATCTCCTTGTCTACTGCTGGATTACAGACCAGCGAAGGGCAGCATCGAAGCGATGTGGCCCATGTTGGTCTCATGCACGGTCGTCACGCCACGCAGGTGGCGCTTGTTCTTCGTGGTCTTCTTGGTCAGGATGTGGCGCTTGAACGCTTGACCGCGCTTGACGGTGCCACCCGGACGAACGCGAAAACGCTTTTTCGCGCTGCTCTTGGTCTTCATCTTGGGCATGACTGCTCCTTCTATGTGCGTCCCTCCAGGCGACCGCGGGTGACCGCGGTACTTGACCGGCCTGCAGGAGACTAATAAGCCCGCCGACGACCAGATCGGCGGGCTGAAACTGAGACGGGGCCTCATCGGCCCCGCCGGGATTCTCTCAGATGCTCAGCGCTTCTTCGGCGCCAGCACCATGATCATCTGGCGGCCTTCGAGCTTGGGCATGTGCTCGACCACGGCCACGTCGGACAGCTCGTCGCGGATGCGTTCCAGCATGCGCATGCCGATGTCCTGGTGGGTGATCTCGCGGCCGCGGTAGCGCAGCGTGACCTTGCCCTTGTCGCCGTCCTCCGCGATGAAGCGGCGCAGGTTGCGCATCTTGATCTGGTAGTCGCCTTCGTCCGTGCCCGGACGGAACTTGACTTCCTTGACCTCGATGACCTTCTGCTTGGACTTGGCTTCCGCAGCGCGCTTCTGCTCCTGGTACTTGAACTTGCCGTAGTCCATCAACCGGCAGACCGGCGGGACTGCAGTGGCGGCAATTTCGACCAGATCGACGTCCAGGTCACCGGCCATCCGGAGCGCTTCCTGGATCGAGACGATGCCGATCGGCTCGTTCTCGGGGCCATTGAGACGGACTTCAGAAGCGATGATTTCGCGATTCAGGCGGTGCTTGCGCTCCGGAATCGCACGACGGTCAGCAAAAGTAGCGATGGTGGTTACCTTTAGGCGGGCCTTGGCAAGGGTCCGTTAATGATCAGTACAACGCAAAAAGCGCCCGACTCAGGCCTTGTCCGCGATGGCGGTCGAGAGCTTCGAAACGAAGTCCTCCAGCGACATCACGCCCAGATCCTGGTTGCCTCGGGCGCGCACTGCGACTGCGCCGTTCGCCTTTTCCTTGTCGCCGACGACGAGGATGAACGGCACCTTTTGCAGTGAATGCTCGCGGATTTTATACGTGATTTTCTCGTTGCGCAAATCTGCCTGAACCCTAACCCCTTGTTTTTGCAGCGTTTTCACAATGCTGGAAACGTAGTCCGATTGGGCGTCGGTGATATTGGCGACAACCACCTGCTTCGGGGCCAGCCAGACCGGCAGCGCGCCGGCGTGCTGCTCGATCAGGATGCCGATGAAACGCTCCAGGCTGCCGACGATCGCGCGGTGCAGCATCACGGGCGTGTGGCGCTCGCCGTCCTCGCCGACATACTCGGCGCCCAGGCGCGCGGGCATCGAGAAGTCGACCTGCATCGTGCCGCACTGCCACTGGCGGCCGATCGCGTCCTTGAGGGTGTATTCGATCTTCGGACCGTAGAAGGCGCCGTCGCCCGGGGCGATGATGAATTCGACGCCCGAGGCGCGCAACGACTCCATCAGCGCGAACTCGGCCTTGTCCCACACCTCGTCGGAGCCGATCCGCGCTTCAGGGCGCGTCGCGACCTTGTAGATGATGTTGTCGAAGCCGAAGTCCTTGTAGACCTTCTGCAACAGGGCCGTGTAGGCCACGCACTCGGCCAGGATCTGGTCTTCCGTGCAGAAGATGTGGCCGTCGTCCTGCGTGAAGCCGCGCACGCGCATGATCCCGTGCAGACCGCCGGTCGGCTCGTTGCGATGGCACTGGCCGAACTCGCCGAAACGCAGCGGCAGGTCGCGGTAGCTCTTGATGCCGTGCTTGAAGATCAGGATGTGGCCGGGACAGTTCATCGGCTTGAGCGCGTAGTCGCGCTTCTCCGATTCCGTCGTGAACATGTTGTCGCGGTACTTGTCCCAGTGGCCGGTCGCCTCCCACAGCGTCTTGTCCAGCAGCTGCGGGCCCTTCACTTCCTGGTAGCCGTTGTCGCGGTACACGCGGCGCATGTACTGCTCGACCTCCTGCCAGATCGTCCAGCCCTTGGGATGCCAGAACACGACGCCGGGCGCGTGCTCGTCGATGTGGAACAGCTCCAGGTCCTTGCCCAGCTTGCGGTGGTCGCGCTTCTCCGCTTCCTCCAGCATGCGCAGGTAGTTCGCCAGGTCGTCCTTGGTCGCCCAGGCCGTGCCGTAGATGCGCTGCAGCTGCTCGTTGCGGTGGTCGCCGCGCCAGTAGGCGCCAGCCACCTTCATCAGCTTGAAGAACTTCAGCTTGCCCGTCGACGGCACGTGCGGGCCGCGGCACAGGTCGGTGAAGCCGCCCTCGGCGTACAGCGAGACGTCCTGGTCGGCCGGGATGCTGGCGATGATCTCGGCCTTGTAGGCCTCGCCGATGCCCTTGAAGTACTCGACGGCCTCATCGCGCGGCAGCACCGAGCGCGTGACCTTCTCGTCCTTCTTCGCGAGCTCGCCCATCTTGGCCTCGATCGCCGCCAGGTCCTCCGGCGTGAACGGGCGCTTGTACGAGAAGTCGTAATAGAAGCCGTTCTCGATGACCGGGCCGATCGTGACCTGCGCGTCGGGGAACAGCTCCTTGACGGCGTAGGCCAGCAAGTGGGCCGTCGAATGCCGGATCACGTCCAGCCCGTCCGGATCCTTGTCCGTGACGATGGCCAGCTGCGTGTCCTTGTCGATGAGGAAGCTGGTGTCGACGACCTTGGCGGCGTCGCCCGAGCCGACGCGGCCGGCGAGCGCCGCCTTCGCCAGGCCCGTGCCGATGGAGGCCGCGACTTCGGCAACCGTCACCGGCTGCGAGAACTCGCGCTTGGAGCCGTCGGGCAGTTGGATGGAGATGTTGGACATGAGGGGGAACTCCAGAAAACAAAAAAGCGCGACCACGTGCCGCGCTTTTTCTGGGGTGCTGACTTTTTCCGGACAGCTGATGAAAGACGTGACGAGCCGCGGTCGCTCAAACCTTCGCAGTGGAGGTGGTAGTCCGCGGTGTCATAACCATGTCGCCTTTCCCGGTCCTTGTTGGAAAAAGAAAAAAGGAGGCGCCCAGTGTAGCTCAGAGCGCCCGGATGTCGAGGGTCGGACGGGCGCAGGCCTCGCGGAACTCGTCCCGGAGCCGCTCGCCTTCGCGCACGGCCCGCAGCCAGTCGCGGGCGCGGCCGGGGACGTCGTTCAGGTAGCGCTGGAAATCGTTGCGATCGGGCAGCTTGCCGTTGGGCAGCGTCTTCACCCACTCGGGGTTGGGCGTCAGCAGCACGACGTTGTCCAGGAAGGCGCTGGTCCGGTGCCGGTGCTTCAGCGCCTTGTCGAGCCAGCCCGGCACGACGCTGGCCTGGAAGTGCGGATACAGCGCGATGCCGTCGCCCACCATCGCCGCGTAATTCAGGTGCAGGTGGTAGTCGGTGATGCCGCCGTCCCAGTAGGCGCCGGCGGGGGCGCCTTCGATATCGTGGACGGCCTGCAGCCAGAACGGGATGGAGCAGCTCGCCAGGATGCTGGGCTTGAGGTTGCCCGCGTCGAGCGCCACCTGCCGGCTGCGGTAGTCGGCCAGTGGCATCGGCAGCGGCGAGCGCTTGTCCGAGAACACCACCCGCTCGAGCCAGGCGCCCATCGCGCGCCGCGACATCGCATTGGCCGCGAACGCGCCCAGGTACCCGAGCGGCGTGCGCAGCCGCCCTTCCCGCCCGAGCACATGCCGACCGCGCGAGGTGAAGACATGCAGCCGGAACTGCGGATGCGACAGCACCTCGGCCTCGCGGCCGCCGAAGATCTCGCCGAGCTTCTCCGAGAACGCCCGCGACACCGTCGCGGCGGTCGGCCGCTTGCCGGGCGCGGACTCGTAGTCCTGATGGGCATAGTCGTGGGCGAGCCGCTCGAACTCCGCATTCGCCTGCGCGGCGTCGCGGGTCAGACAGGCGGTGGCCATGCGCCAGGCGCCGATGGAGGCACCGAGCAGATGGACCTCCTGGCCGCCCGACGGCAGGAACTCGCCGAAGAGATGCGCATCGAGCGCGCTGAGCACCAGCCCCTTCGGGCCGCCGGCGGCGCCGGGCACGACGCGCACGTCGGCAGCGCGCAGTCCATGATCGCGCAGCCGTTGGCGCGCACGGGGTCCGGCGAGGATCTGCAAGGCCTGCATCGGGCGGATCGTCCTTTCAAAAACGGAGACGCCCGACGCGGCCGATCAGTCGATTCCCTCTGGAGGGATCAGAGCTTCATTTCCAGATTCAGCTGGAACCACGGCTTCAGGCCGCGACCCGTAGCGTAGAACTGATCGCCGGGCAGTTGGGTCTCGGCCCGGGCGTCGAGCGGGAACAGATTATTGGCCGAGAAGCGGACCGAGGTCTTCGGACTGATCATCCACTGGGCGAAAACGTCCAGCCCGCGATTGCGCGAGTACTCGACGCTCTGGCGATCGGTCTGACGCACCGTGTAGACCGGCGTGTAGTTCAAGTTGGCGCCGGTGGTGACCGGCACGCTGCTGAAGCGGTAATCGAAGCCGAGGTTGGCGGTCCAGGGCTGCTGCTGATCGAGCCGGTTGTCCGGCCCGTCCACGGCCTTGACCCGCGAGCGGTACACGCTCACCGAGCTGCGCAGGTTCAACGGCAGCTTCGGATCGAACAGCGACGGGAACAGCTCGCCGGCGCGGCCCTTCAGCTCCATCTCGATGCCGCTGGTGGTGGCGCTGGAGAAGTTCATCGGCCGGATCACGTAGCGCGGGAACGGCACCAGCGCGGTCGGCGCGTCCAGCGTGACGACGTTGCGGATCAACTGGCTGATGTTGCGGTGGAACACGCCGAGGCTGAAGAGGCTGCCGCCGGTGAGGTACTTCTCGTAGGAGACATCCAGCCCCGTGGCCAGCTCCGGCTTCAGCGACGGATTGCCGACGCGGTCCGGGTTGAACTCATCGTTGGTGCCATCCGGCCGCTGGAACTTGCTGTTGAGCGTGTAGCGACCCAGCATCTGGGTCAGCTCCGGCGCCTTGTAGCTGCGGGTGATGCTGGCGCGGATCATGTCGCGCCCCTTCGGATCCAGCTTGTAGGTCAGGTGCCACAGCGGCGACAGCACGCTGGAGCTGTTGCGCGCGTCGGTGCCGACACCGCGGCTCGTCGTCACGATCTGCTCATGGCGCAGGCCGAAGTAGGTCGACCACTGCGGGTTGATCTCCCATTCGTCCTGGATGAAGAAGGCCTGACGGCGGATGCGCGCACCGAAGTTCTCGCCGTTCAATCCGGGGAGCTGCTCCTCGCCGCCGACCAGGGTGTTGCGGACCTCGTCGCGCTTGCGGAACTCGAAATCCCAGCCGACCGTCACCGTGTGCTCCTCGCCGAGGATGTGGCTGTACTTGCCGGCCTGCGTCAGGCTCCGGTCGCGGCTGTCGAGCAACGCATCCACCGGATCCTCGACCGGACGCGTGCGGTTCTCGATGTGGTTTTTCGCGTCCTGCACGCCGGCCTTCAGCTCCCACTTCTGGGTCTCGCTGAACCGGTTGTTCCACGTCAGATTGGCGCGCAACATCTGCCAGGTGCCCTGGTTGTCGGCGTTGTCGTCCAGGCGCGTGCTCTCGCTGTAGGCCGCGTCCGGTGTCAGCCGCACCGAGTTGTTCCAGAAGCCCTTCTGCGCGAAGCCGATCAGCGAGACGCTCTCGTCGTCGCTGATCTTCCAGGTGGCGCGCGGCGCCGAATTGAAGCCGTGGCCCCAGTTGCGCATCTTCCCGTGCTGCGACGCGATCACCGGCTGGCCGTCGAGGTCGGTGCCGTTGCGCTCGGTCGTGGACTTCAACTCCTGCAACCACTGGAACGCCGACAGCGGCACCGACACGGACACCGGCCCGAAGCGCTCGCCGTAGGTGAAGGTGGCCGACGGCACCGGGTGGTTGATGTTGTAGCCGGCCCCGACGCGCAGGTCTCGCTGCGACAGCTTCGGCGCTTCCTTGAGGATGATGTTGATCGCGCCGGCGACGGCCTGCGCGCTCTGGTCAGCGCTGGGGCCCTTGGTGAGTTCGATGCGCTCGACCTGGGCGGGATCCAGTTGGTCCAGCTTGAAGCCCGGAGGCGCCGGATCGCCGTTGATCAGGATCAGCGTGTAGCCCGAACCCAAGCCGCGCATGCGCGGCGCGCCGTCGGACACGTTGACGCCCGGCAGACGTTTGAGCACGTCGGCGACGCTCGTGTCGCCGTACTTGTCGAGCTCATCCCGGCCATAGATCTGCTTGGCCACCGGCGCACGGCGGCGCAGCTCCGAATCGGTGTTCCGGCCGGTGATCTCCACCCGGTCCAGGCGCTTGCCCGACGTCGGCTCGTTGCCCAGTCCCGGAGGCGCGTCCTGCGCAAGGACGGCAGTCGCCGGCGCAAGCGCGGACAGGCAGACAAGGGCACAGGCCCTGGCGATGGCGTGGGTCTTCAAGGGGACTCCCGAGGATTTGGTGTCGACACGGTGTGTGCCGTGTCGACTTTTGTCTTTGACGGTGAACGGCGCGCAGCGTAGCCGTACAGCGCGCGCTTCGACACCTCAGGTGCGACCGACCGCGAAAAATGTGGGACCAAACGCGATCGGGCGTCGTGGACGGCGGCTACTGCTTCGACCGAGCACGATCGGGACGACCGCAGCCCCTTTTCTCCATGTCCCCCTTCGTTACCCTTCCGGGTAACGAATTCCTCCTAATACTTCCGAAAAGGGGCAGCGGTCGCCCCGATCCGAAGTACCGAGGCGCTCGCCGATTCAGCGCTTGAGCTTGGCGAAAGCCGCGGCCATCGCGTTGCCGCCGGTCGGCTGGGCGTCACGCGCGCCAGACGGGCGAGCACCGCCCGAACGCTCATTGCGACCGGCAGGACGGAAGCTGTTGTCCGGCTTCGAGCCACCGCGCGGCGCCTGCGCATCGAGCTTCATCGTCAACGAAATGCGCTTGCGGGCCAGGTCGACCTCCAGCACCTTCACCTTGACGATGTCGCCGGTCTTGACCACCTCACGCGCATCGTTGACAAACTTGTTGGCCAGTTGGCTGACGTGGATCAGGCCGTCCTGATGCACGCCCAGGTCGACGAAGGCGCCGAACTGCGCGACGTTGGACACCGTGCCTTCCAGCACCATGCCTTCCTTCAAGTCCTTGAGGTCCTCGACACCCTCGTTGAAGCGCGCGACCTTGAAGTCCGGACGTGGATCGCGGCCCGGCTTCTCCAGCTCGACCAGGATGTCCTTGACCGTGATCGCGCCGAAGCGCTCATCGGCGAACGCCTCGGGCTTCAGCGTGCGGATCACGTCGGACTTGCCCATCACATCGGCGATCGGACGATCGACCTTCGCCAGGATGCGCTCGATGACCGGATAGGTTTCCGGGTGCACGCCGCTCACGTCGAGTGGGTTGTCGCCGTCGCGGATGCGCAGGAAACCGGCCGCCTGCTCGAAGGTCTTCGGACCGAGGCCGGTGACGTCCAGCAACTGCTGGCGATTGCGGAAGGCGCCATTGGCGTCGCGCCAGCGCACGATCGAATTGGCGACGCTGGCCGACAGGCCCGACACGCGCGACAGCAGCGGCGCGGACGCGGTGTTCAGGTCGACACCGACCGAGTTCACGCAGTCCTCGACGACCGTGTCCAGCGTGCGCGCGAGTTCGCTCTGATTGACGTCGTGCTGGTACTGGCCGACGCCGATCGACTTGGGATCGATCTTCACCAGCTCCGCCAACGGATCCTGCAGGCGACGCGCGATGGACACGGCGCCGCGCAGCGACACGTCCAGATCGGGCAGTTCCTTCGAGGCGAATTCCGAGGCCGAGTACACCGACGCGCCGGCTTCGCTGACGACGACCTTCTCGATGACGGTCTCAGGCGCCATCGATTGAATGCGCTTGATGAGGTCGGCGGCGAGCTTGTCGGTCTCGCGCGAGGCGGTGCCGTTGCCGATCGCGATGAGGTTGACGCCGTGCGTCGCGCACAAGCGGCCCAAGGTGTGGATCGAGCCTTCCCAGTCGCGCTTGGGCTCATGCGGGTAGACGGTCGACGTGTCCAGCACGCGCCCGGTGTCGCTGACGACCGCGACCTTCACGCCGGTGCGGATGCCCGGGTCCAGGCCCATGACGACGCGCTTGCCGGCCGGTGCGGCCAGCAGCAGGTCGCGCAGGTTCTCGGCGAAGACCTTGGTGGCGACCTTCTCGGCCTCTTCGCGCAGCCGTGCGAAGAGGTCGCGCTCCAGGCTCAGCGAGAGCTTGACCTTCCAGGTCCACGCGACGGTCTTGCGGATCAGTTCGTCGCCGGCGCGCTTGCCATGGCTCCAGCCGAGGTGCCGGGCGATGCGGCCTTCGGCGAGCGAGGGCTGACCGAGGACCACTTCCTCGTCGAGCGCCAGCTTGGCGTCGAGGAACTCCTGCGTGCGACCGCGGAAGACGGCCAGCGCGCGGTGCGACGGCACGGTGCGGATCGGTTCGGCGTAGTCGAAGTAGTCGCGGAACTTCGAGATGTCGGGGTGGTTCTCGTCCTTGCCGTCCATCAGCTTGGACTTGAAGAGGCCCTCCTCCCACAGCCACTCGCGCAGCTTGCCGATCAGCAGGGCGTCCTCGGCCCAGCGCTCGGACAGCAGGTCGCGCACGCCGTCCAGCACCGCGAAGGCATCGGCGAAGCCGGCGTCGGGGTTGAGGAAGGCGCCGGCCTCCGTCATCGGATCGAGCGACGGATCGGCGAACAGCTTGTCGGCGAGCGGCTCCAGGCCGGCCTCGCGGGCGATCAGGCCCTTGGTGCGGCGCTTCTGCTTGTACGGCAGGTAGAGGTCTTCCAGCTCCTGCTTGGTCGGCGCGGCGGCGATGGCGGCGGCGAGTTCGGGCGTGAGCTTGCCCTGCTCCTCGATGCTCTTGAGCACGGCCTCGCGGCGGTCCTCGAGCTCGCGCAGGTAGCCCAGGCGGGCCTCGAGTTCGCGCAGCTGGATGTCATCGAGGCCGTCGGTGGCCTCCTTGCGGTAGCGGGCGATGAACGGGACGGTGGCCCCGCCGTCGAGCAGTTCCACGGCCGCGTTGACTTGCGCCGGCCGGACTTTCAGTTCGGCGGCAATCTGAAGCAGGATCTTGTCCAAAACAGCGACGGGCCAGCGGCCCAGAGAGCAACGAAAGCGGACGAGTTTAGGTCACGCCGGGAAGGCTCTCCGCAACAACGCGTCGACGTCAACGGTACGCGTATCGAGCACCCCGGCGACCGCGCCCCATTGCGGATCGAGACGGCTGGCGATGAACGCGTCGGCGACGAAGCCGGGGGAGTGCCGGCGCAGCAGCGCCGCCTGTGCCAGCAGCACCAGCCGCGTGGCGAAGCGGCGGCCCAGTGCTTCCAGTTGCTCCGGCGGCGTCGCCAGCAAGCTGCGCAGCGCATCGAGTTCGGCGCGCAGCGCGCGGTCGTCGCCAAGGTCTTCCTCGAAGTCCTCCAGCAGCGCCAGGAAGGCCTGCGGATCGCGCGCGACGGCGCGCATCACGTCCAGGCACATCACGTTGCCGGAGCCTTCCCAGATCGAGTTGACGGGCGCCTCGCGGTAGAGCCGGCCCATGATGCCGTCGTCGATGTAGCCGTTGCCGCCGAGCACTTCCATCGCCTCGCCGGTGAGTTCGACCGCGCGCTTGCAGACCCAGAACTTCGCCGCCGGCGTGACCAGGCGCATCCAGGTGCGTTCGCGCGGATCGTCCTGGTGCTCGAAGGCATGCGCCAGACGCAGGCTCAGCTGCATCGCGGCCTCGCTCTCGAGCGCGAGGTCCGCGAGCACCGCGCGCATCAGCGGCTGCTCCGCGAGCCGCTTGCCGAAGGCGCTGCGGTGCCGCGTGTAGTGCAGCGCCTGCACCAGCGCCTGCCGCAGCATCGCCGCACTGCCGACGACGCAGTTCAGCCGTGTGTAGGTGGCCATCTCGATGATGGTCGGGATGCCGCGGCCCTCCTCGCCCATCAGCACGCCGTAGGCGTCCTGGAACTCGACTTCCGAGCTGCTGTTGCTGCGGTTGCCGACCTTGTCCTTCAGACGTTGCAGGTTGACCGCGTTCTTCGTCCCGTCGGGCCGCCAGCGCGGCACGAAGAAGCAGCCCGGCGCGCCGTCCGGCGTCTTGGCGACGACCAGGTGCGCGTCGCACATCGGCGCGGAGAAGAACCACTTGTGCCCCGTGAGGCGGTACTCGCCGCCGCGGCCACCCGGCCCCACAGGCTCGGCGCGCGTCGTGTTGGCGCGCACGTCGGACCCACCCTGCTTCTCCGTCATGCCCATGCCCAGCCAGATCGAGCGCTTCTGAGTGAGGGGCAGGTCTTGCCCGTCGTATTCGGTACTGAAGAGCTGGTCGCGCAGCGCGTCCCACAACGGCGGCTCGCGGCGCAGCACCGGGATGCTGGCCTGCGTCATCGTCGCGGGACAGAGCGTGCCGGCCTCGACCTGCCCGTGCAGGTAGAAGCCCGCGGCCCACGCGGCCCAGCGGCCGGGGCGCTCGTCGCGGAATGGCATCGCGACCAGATCCGCCCGGCGGTACATCGCCAGCAGTTCGTGCCAGCCGGCGTCGAACTCGACACGGTCGATGCGGCGGCCGCGCTTGTCGAAGTTGTCGAGCGTCGGCGTGACGCGGTTGATGCGCTCGGCGATCGCAAAGGTCCCGGCGCGGCCCAGCTCGGTCGCGTACGCACTCAAGCCTGGCACGAAGGCCTCGGCGCCGGCGCGCGTGAGCGCCTCCTTCAGCGCCGGATCGGTGGCGAGCAGCGAGTAGTCGTTGAGCTCGTCGACCTGGTTGGTGATCTCGTGGGTGCGCCATCCGGAGGCCGAATGGGCGTCGTCGACATCGGCATTCATGGGGTTTCCTCCATGGTCGTCATGGTGTGCGGCTCCTGATGCGTCCCTCGTTTCCAGCATGTCCTCTGGATCGGGGTCGCGGCAATCCGGATCCTCGCCTATCGCGCGCACGCCAGCCACGGACGTGCCCGAAAACTTCGTTGCAAGGGTTACACCGGCTGTAAGGCCTGACAGTCCGACGCGGCCTGCGAAGCCCCTACATTCGCCCAGTCGTCCGGACCACACAAGACCTGACCTCGGGACCTCCGGGGCACCCGGCGACACCTCGGGACGCGGCGCCAGCCGTACCTCCAAGAACATCTGACACGGCCCCACCACGGGTCGCGAACAGAGGGGGCCGTCCCGTTCCTACCTGAGCGCGCACGGCCATTTCTTCGGGAGATCTGATCGATCCATCACGAAAGAAAGAGGCTTATGTCTAACGTTTCCACACAGGCATTCATCCGGCGCGCCATTCGCGCCAGCATCCTCGCCGCCGCGGCCACCGCCGCCTGCCAGGCGATCGCCGCGGACCGCGTCCTGCTCGACGACTCCTCCCCCGTGAACACGCAGATGCGCGCCTCGAGCGCCGCGCCGCAGTCCGCCGCCACGGCGCTGGGACTCGGCGCCAGCGACCTGCAGGCCGTGCGCAGCCAGACCTACGCCGGCGGCAAGGTCGTCACGCGTCACCAGCAGTACTACCAGGGCGTCCCGGTGTGGGGCGAAGGGGTGGTCGAGAGCAGCGAGGCCGGCGCCTCGCGCTTCTCCGGCAGCATGCTGTCCAACATCCAGCAGGATCTGCCCTCCACGCAGGCCAGCCTGACCGCGCAAGGCGCGCTGGCGCAGGCCAAGGGATCCATCAACGCCGCGATCACCGAGAACGAGCAGGTCAAGCTGTACGTCCGGCTGAACCAGAACAACAAGGCGCAGCTGTTCTACCTGGTGTCCTTCGTGCGCCACGACGCGAAGCAGCCGAGCCGCCCGCACTTCATGATCGACGCCACCACCGGCGCGGTGCTGGAGCGCTGGGAAGGCCTGGCCCACAAGGACGCGACCGGGCCCGGCGGCAACGCCAAGACCGGCCGCTATGAATACGGTACCGACTACCCGCCGCTGAAGGTGACCGACACCTGCCAGATGAACTCCGGCAACGTCGTCACCGTCAACCTCAACGGCAGCACCGGCGCCAGCAACACGCCCTTCCAGTTCACCTGCTCGCGCAACGAGTACAAGCAGATCAACGGCGCCTACTCGCCGCTGAACGACGCGCACTACTTCGGCGAAATCATCTTCAAGATGTACGGGGACTGGTTCAACATCCGTCCGCTGACCGGCACGCTGTACATGCGCGTCCACTACGGCAGCAACTACGAGAACGCCTTCTGGGACGGCACGGCGATGAGCTTCGGCGACGGCCGCACCACCTTCTATCCGCTGGTGTCGCTGGACGTCTCCGCGCACGAGGTGAGCCACGGCTTCACCGAGCAGAACTCGGGCCTGACCTACTCCGGCCAGTCGGGCGGCATGAACGAAGCCTTCTCCGACATGGCCGGCGAAGCCGCCGAGTACTACCGCAACAACGGCAGCAACGACTGGCTGGTCGGCGCGCAGATCTTCAAGGGCTCGGGCGCGCTGCGCTACTTCGACGATCCGACCCGCGACGGCAGCTCCATCGGCAATGCGGCCGACTACCGCAGCGGCATGGACGTGCACTACTCGAGCGGCGTCTACAACAAGGCCTTCTACCTGCTCGCGACCAAGCCGGGCTGGAACACGCGCAAGGCCTTCGAAGTGATGGTCGACGCCAACCGCCTCTACTGGACCGCCAACAGCACCTTCAACCAGGGCGCCTGCGGCGTGGAGACGGCGGCGACCAACCGCGGCTACGCCAAGGCCGATGTGACCGCCGCCTTCGCCAGCGTCGGTGTGAGCTGCTCGGGCACCACGCCGCCGCCGACCGCGACCCCGCTGACCTCGGGCGTGCCGGTGAGCGGCATCTCACTGGCCACGGGTGCGACCAAGCTGTACAGCATCACCGTCCCGGCGGGCCGCTCCACGCTGACGATCAAGCTGTCCGGCGGCACGGGCGACGGCGACGTCTACGTCAAGCGCGGCTCCGCGGCGACGACCACGAGCTACGACAAGCGCTCGATCGGCTCGACAAACGCCGAGACGATCACCTTCTCCGCGCCGACGGCCGGCGTGTACTACGTGCTGGTCAGCGCGTACGCGAAGGTGACCAGCGCGACCCTGGTCGGGACGTACTGATCCGCGGCTGACCCCCGCCTGATCGAGCGATCGATCCCGACGCGTCGCCTTGCGCGACGCCTCGGACTCCGGCGCGCCGCCCCGCGCGGCGCGCCGGCTTCGCCATTCCTGGAACGACTCCGGAGAGAACACCCATGCGTTCATTCCTCACCATCACCGCGGTGTGCGTCGGCCTGGCCGCGCTCACGCCCGCGTATGCGGGCGACAAGGTCTGGATCAGCCTCGGCGACGCCGCGCTGGCCCAGTTGCAGAAGCACCGTCCGGCCGCGCGCGCCGTGGCCAGCGTCAAGGCCGATGCCGCGCAGGATGCGTCGGCGCTGTCCTTCGCCGCCAAGCCCGAGAGCATCCATCTGGTCGAGGTGGACGAGGACGCGCTCGCGTCGCTCAGCCACTCGATCCACGAAGAGCTGCGCCGCTGCGGCGGCTACATGTACCACGCCACCCAGGAGGCCGGCCTGGCCTCGCTGAAGCGCCACAGCACGCCCGCCGCCTCGCAACAGCTGGCGGCCGCGCTGCTCGCGACGCGGCCGAGCTACACGATCGACCAGCAGGCCGTCGTGACGCCCATCCTGTCGCAGATGCAGGCCAGCAACATCGGCCAGACCATCGTCGACCTGTCGGCCAACATCAACCGCTACTACACGAGCAGCAGCGGCGTGGCGGCGTCCAACTGGCTCAAGCAGAAGTGGACGACGCTGGGCGCCGGCCGCGGCGACATCACGGTCGAGCAGTTCACCCATTCAGGCTGGGCGCAGAAGTCGGTGATCGCCACGATCCAGGGCAGCGACAACGGCAGCGAAGTGATCGTGATGGGCGCGCACCTGGACTCGATCAACCAGTCCGGCGGCTCGGGCGAGACGATGCGCGCGCCGGGCGCCGATGACGACGCCTCCGGCGTCGCCAGCCTGACCGAGGTGCTGCGCGCGCTGGTGCAGGCGAACTACAAGCCGCGCCGCACCATCAAGCTGATGGCCTACGCGGCGGAGGAAGTCGGCCTGCGCGGCTCGCAGGAGATCGCCAACAGCTTCGCCGCGGCCAACACGAACGTGGTCGGGGTGCTGCAGCTCGACATGACCAACTACAAGGGCGCGGCCAACGACATCTACATCTTCACCGACTACACGGACAGCGCGCAGAACACCTTCCTCACGAACGTGATCGCGACCTACCTGCCGACGCTGCGCGTGGGCACGGACCGCTGCGGCTACGCGTGCTCGGACCATGCGTCGTGGAACGCCAAGGGCTTCTTCGCGAGCATGCCCTTCGAGTCGAGCTTCAGCGCGGACAACCCGTACATCCACACGGCCAACGACACCTACGCCAACATGGGCAGTCAGGCCGACCACGCGCTCAAGTTCGCGCGCATGGCCGCGGCGTATGCGGTGGAACTGGGCAGCGACGGCCCCGGCACGCCGCCACCGACGGACAAGACCGAGAACTTCAGCGGCAGCCTGGCGCGCGGCGCCAGCAAGAGCTTCGGTCCGTTCAAGGTCGCCAACGGCGGCAGCCTCGCGGCGAGCACGACGGGCACCGGCGACATGGACCTCTACGTGCGCAAGAGCGCGGTGCCGACGACGAGCACCTACACCTGCAAGTCGGACGGTTCCACGGCGACCGAAGGCTGCAGCGTCAACATGACGGCCAACGGCGACGTGTACGTGCTGGTCTACGGGTACTCGGCGGGGAACTACCAGCTGAAGGTCACGTACCGGCCGCAGTGAAGCGGTCCCTCAGCCACTTCCCGGCCGCGTCGTTCTGCGCTCGCGGATGCCACGCCATCGCGAGCCGGAACGGCGCCAGCTCGAACGGGAGTTCGAGCAGGTCGACGAAGGACTCGTAGCGCTGCAGCAGCTGTCGCGGCAGCGTCGTGACGAGGTCCGTCTGCGAGAGCACCAGCGCGACCTGGTTGTAGCTCGGCACCGCCGCCGTCACGCGGCGGTGCCGGCCCAGCTTGGCCAGGGCGTCGTCGACCGACGACGAGAACTCGCCCTTCGATGACACGATGACGTGGCCGAGATCGCAGTATTCATCGAGCTTCGGCGGCTTGGTTCCGCGCGGATGGCTGCGGCGCTGCGCCAGCGCGAAGTCGGCGCTCAACAGGAAGCGCGCCTTCAGTGCTTCCGGCACCTTGTCGATGTCGCCGAGGAACAGGTCGACCTCGCCGCGCGCCATGCGCTCGACCAGCCCGGTGTCGTAGGCCGGCACGACGGCCATCCGCAGCGCGGGATTGCCGTGGCTCATCACCTCGGCCAACACGTCCAGCGCCAGGATGGTGAACACGCTGTCGTTGGCCGCGACGGTGAAGGTCCGCGCCGACGTCGCCGGATCGAAGTCGTGCGGCTGCGCGACCGCCTCGCGCAACTGAGAGAGCGCCTGCGCCAGCGCCGGCCGCAGCGCCAGCGCGCGCTCCGTGGCCACCATGCCGCGCCCCGTCTCCGACGGCACCAGCAACGGGTCCTGGAACAGCTCGCGGAGCTTGGCCAGATGTCCCGACAGCGTGGGCTGGCTGATGTGCATCCGCTGCGCGGCGCGCGTGACGTTGAGTTCGTCGAGCAGCGTGTCCAGCGAGATCAGCAGGTGCAGATCCGAACGTCTCATATCCACGATTCCGATACCTCCCATCGAATCTGACGACTCACGCTCCCGGCCGGGTCCGGCCTACGCTTCGCACCGTCCCTCTGGAATGGGCCTCAAGCCCGCGAAAACCGTCGAGATGGTATCGCCTCAATCGATGACCACACTGACCCATCACCCGGCTCGCTTCGAGCCTCCGACTTCAACAGGACCATGATGAATCGCTCCTTCCTCACCCTGACCCTCGCACTCGCCGCGGCCTTCGCGACCGTGGCGCCCGCCGTCCATGCGGAGGACGCCGCAGCACCCAAGCTCAGCCACATCCAGGCCGGCTACCAGCACTTCAAGATCGGCGCGTTCGAGGTGATCGCGCTGTCGGACGGGACCCTGCCCATTCCCGCGCAGCAGGTGCTGAAGGGCATCAGCGCCGAGGAGGTCGCGACGCGCCTCGCGCGGACCTACCAAGGCATCGACGTGGAGGCCTCGATCAACGCCTTCCTGATCAAGGCCGGCGACCGCCTGGTGATGATCGACGCCGGCACCGGCGAGCTCTACGGCCCCAAGCTCAACAAGATCGGCGCGAGCCTCAAGGCCGCCGGCTACGCGCCGGAGCAGATCACCGACATCCTCATCACCCACATCCACACGGACCACACCGGCGGCCTGATGGATGGCACGCGCCTGGTCTTCCCGAACGCGACCTTGCACCTCGAACGCAAGGAGCTCGACTACTGGCTGAATGCGGCGCAGCGTGCCCGCGCCCCGGAGGCGCTGAAGGTCTACTTCGACCAGGCCTCGGCCAAGGTCCAGCCTTACGTCGACGCGGGCCGCGTGAAGCCCTTCAGCGGCGAGACCGCGCTCTTCCCCGGCATCCGCTCGCTGCCCGCGCCGGGGCACACGCCGGGCCACAGCTTCTACGTGCTGGAGAGCCAGGGCGAGAAGCTGGTGTTCTGGGGCGACCTGCTCCACGTGGCCGACGTGCAGTTGCCCAGGCCCGACGTGACCGTCGCCTTCGACGTCGACCCCAAGGCCGCGGCGGCAACGCGCAAGGCCGCCTTCGCCGACGCGCTCAAGGGCCGCTACTGGGTCGCCGGCGACCACGTCAGCTTCCCCGGCGTCGGTCACCTGCAGGCGGACGGCAAGGGCTATCGCTGGATCCCGATGCCCTACATCAACGACCACTTCGACCATCGCGAGATGAAGTGAATGCAAGGGACCACCGGTGGCCCATCCGTGCTACATTAGCTGGATAGATTCGCACAAGACCTTTCTAACGAGGTCTTCTTCTGCAGCCGCCGCCGGCCCTCCCCGGGCCCTTCGTGTGAGTGGACTGCTTCAGCAACACCCCCCCGCTGCAAGTTCTTGAGTGTTTCTGTCCCGGCCCGCATGGCGCGCCGGGTATCTCTGTTCATTCATTCCAAAAGGAAACACCATGACGACCAAGAAGACCGGCACTGTGAAGTGGTTCAGCGACGACAAGGGCTTCGGCTTCATCACCCCGGACGACGGCTCCAAGGACCTGTTCGCTCACCACAGCGAAATCCAGAGCACCGGCGGCTTCCGCACGCTGGCCGAAGGCGCCAAGGTCGAGTTCGAGACCAAGGACGGCCCGAAGGGTCCGCAAGCTTCCGGCATCCGTACCATCTAAGTACGAGCCGAGCGGGCGTCAGGCCCAGCCTCTACCGAGGCGCGCCTGCCCCGCTCACAGCTTCCACCCGTCGCTTTGCAGCGACGGGTCGAGCTCTCTCCTGATCGCCTGCGCAGCCGCCTCGCGATCATCGGCGACGCCCTCCACGTGGAGCACCCTCCGCGTCGGCAGCCCCGGCCGCTGATAGATCACCGCCCCGACGTCCGTCGCGGGTGCCGTGACAAACACCAGATCAAACGAATCGATCCGCAGGCCGATGATGTTGGCCAGCCGTGTCCGGATCAGCACGACCGCCCCCTCGCGGCGCTCACACGAGCTCCTGCCAGTAGATGCTCTCGCCGTCCGCGGTGAGACACAGGGCCCCGCCCCGCCATTCGAGCCATCGCTGGCTCACGAGCCGGTCGATCAGCAGTTCGGGGATCTCGCTCGCGCGACGTCGATGAAGCGCGTCCACGCACGTGCGCAACGAGGCCCGGAGGGTCTCCAGGTCTTGCGGTGAAGCCATTGCCCTACTCCTCGCGTTTCGCGCCGCGACATGCGGCCCGAACAGAAGCGCCAAGCGATCAAGGCGAGGACTTGCGGTGCGTTCGAGACCTTCGAACGAAGCAAGGACTTCGGGATGACAACCTCACGGTCTATGGGCCGATAGTAGCTCAGCGGCCTTCCGACCCTGCCGGCGCATCCGGGGGGCCGGCGGGGAGCTCGAACCGGAACTCGGTGCCCGCTTCGCCGGTCTCGACGCTGATGCGTCCACCGTGCGCCTCCACGATCGTGCGGCACACGAAGAGCCCCAGGCCCATGTTGCTGGCCGCCGGCGCGTCCGCGGCCCGATGGACCATTGGCTCGAAGAGCCTGCCCCGCACCTCGTCCGGGATCGGCCTGCCTTCATTGCGCACCGACAACTGCCGGAGGCCCGCGTCGCCGCCGGTCCGCACGACGATCGGCCGGCCCACGGCCCCGTGCTCCACGGCGTTGCGCAGGAGGTTGGCGATGACCCGCGACAGCCGGTCGCCGTCCCACACGCCGTCGTCCGGCGACTCCTGCACCAGGTCGATGACGAGACCGGGGTTGGCCCCGCGGACCTCGTCGATCGCCGCGGACGCCAGCGCGCCCAGCCGCTGCGGCGCGCGCCGCAGGATCAGGTCGGCGCCGAGCCGGCTGCGGGCGTAGTCCTGGATGTCGTCGAGCATGTGCGTCATGCGCCGCGACGCCGCCGTGATGCGGGACGCCATCTTCTGCGTCAGGTCGGCCGAGGGCGGCGCCTTCGCCAGCAACTGGCTGCTCATCGAGATCGTGTCCAGCGGATTGCGCAGATCGTGTCCGAGGATCGCCAGGAACAGGTCGCGCGCACGCTCCTCGTCGAGGCGCTTCTGGTCGAGTTCGTCGGAGAGCGACCGCAGCACGTCGCGTCGCCGCAGCAGCGCATGCAGGTTGGCGATCAGCACGTCCTCGTCGACCGGCCGCGTGAGATAGGCGTCAGCCCCGCTTTCGAGGCCATGGACCAGGTCCCGGTCCGCGACGTGGATGCCGGAGACATGGATGATCGGGACCGACGAGGCCGACTTCGACGCGCGCAACTGGCGGCAGACTTCGAAGCCGCTGATGTCGGGCAGCATGACGTCGAGGATGATCGCATCGACGCCGACACCGGCCACGGCCTGCCGCAGCGCCTCCGCGCCGTCCTGGGCCTCGATGACCGCGAAGCCGGCGAGTTCAAGCCGGCGCCGGAGCGCGTAACGATGCACCGCCTCGTCGTCGACGAGCAGGATCGTGCGCCTCCCGCGCGCCTGATGTGCTGCATCCATCCCTGTTTTCCTTGACCGATTCCATGACACCGCCACCGGAGGCGGATGCCCGATTCCGAGCGCAGAGGGTAGCGCAACCTCGTGAACCGCGCGGCCCGGATTTACTCGTGCCCGCTGATCACGTGCGGCACGTAGGGCGCCTCCAGCGCGGCGATCTCGCCGGCATCGAGCGCGAGCTCCAGCGCGCCCACGGCGTCCTCCAACTGCGCGATCTTCGACGCGCCGATGATCGGCGCCGTCACCTGCGGCTTCGCGAGCACCCACGCCAGAGCGATCTGCGCCATCTTCGCGCCGCGTTTGGCCGCGAGGTCCTGCACCGCCTGGATGACGGGACGGTCCTGATCCCCCGTCTTGTCGTAGAGCCGCTTGCCGACGTCGTCGGTCTGCAGGCGCGGGGTGGCCTCGTCGGCGGGCCGGGTCAGGCGGCCGCGTGCCATCGGGCTCCACGGGATCAGGCCGACGCCTTGATCGGCGCACAGCGGGATCATCTCCCGCTCCTCTTCGCGATACAGCAGGTTGACGTGGTTCTGCATGCTCACGAACGGCGTCCAGCCGTTGCGGCGGGCCGCCTCCTGCGCCTTCGCGAACTGCCACGCGTACATCGAGGACGCGCCGAGGTAACGCGCCCGGCCCGAGCGCACCACGTCATGCAGCGCGCACATCGTCTCCTCGATCGGCGTGTCGTGGTCCCAGCGGTGGATCTGCAGCAGGTCGACGTAGTCGGTGCCCAGGCGCGCCAGGCTCGCGTCGATCTCGGCGAGCACCTGCTTGCGCGACAGCCCGCGGCGATGCTTGACGCCCTCGGGCGTCTCGTACGGGAAATACATCTTGGTCGCGAGCACGACTTCCTCGCGGCGCGTCATCTCCTTGAGCAGCACACCGACCATCTGCTCGGACGTCCCGCCGGAGTAGCTGTTGGCGGTGTCGAAGAAGGTGATGCCGCTGTCGACCGCCTTGCGGAAGATCGGGCGGGAGGCGTCGAGGTCCAGCGTCCAGCTGTGATTGCCGACGTCGGCGGCCCCGAAGGTCATGCATCCCAGGCACAGCCGCGAGACGTCCAGTCCCGTGTTGCCCAGCTTCGTGTACTTCATGCTTGCAGCTCCTGGTTGAAATCAGGTCAATGCCGCGTGGAGAAAGCGTAGATGCGATCCCTCGCGGCCGGAAATGCCGGCGCAGGATAGTCGAGCATCGTGAATGGGAGACACTCGCCGTCTTGATGTCCCTCCCTGGATTCGGAGCATTCATGAGCACAGCGCGCTTCTATCCCATCGGCACTCCCGGCGTCCCGTGGGGCGACGCGGAACGCACCGCCTGGCGCGAGCGCCAGGTCGTGTCCCGGCGCCATCAGGACGACGTGGTCACGCGCGTCGAGGCCTTGGCCGACCGCTTCGAGATCGTGCGCTACGGGCAGCTGACCTACGGCGCCGACACCTACCCGCTGCTGGCGTTGAAGAGCCGCACGTGGGACCCGGCGCGTCCCGTGGCGCTGGTCACCGGCGGTGTGCACGGCTACGAGACCAGCGGTGTGCTGGGCGCGCTGCGTTTCGCGGAGGAACACGCGCAGGCGTTCAGCGATCGCGTGAATGTCCTCGTCGTGCCGTGCGTCAGCCCGTGGGCCTACGAGCGGGTGTGCCGCTGGAACTACCACGCGGTCGATCCCAACCGGAACTTCGGCGCGCGCCGCGAGGCCGCGGAGTCCTCCGCGCTGATCGAACTGCTGGCGCCTTACGCCGGCCAATTCCTGCTGCACATCGACCTGCACGAGACGACAGACACCGACATCACCGAGTTCCGTCTGGCCCTGGCGGCCCGCGACGGCAAGCCGCTCGAAGCCGAGGAAGTGCCCGACGGCTTCTACCTCGTCGGCGACAGCGAGACGACCCGCCTCGACTTCCAGCAGGCGATCATCGAGGCGGTGGAGCAGGTCACCCACATCGCGCCACCCGATGCGGACGGCCACATCATCGGCGCCCCGTTGAGCGCGCGAGGCGTCATCGAGTTCCCCGTCCGCAACTCGGGGCTGTGCGCGTGCGTGACGCGGGCCCCGTTCACGACGACCACCGAGGTGTATCCGGACAGTCCGCGGACCAACCCCGAGGAATGCGTCGAGGCCCAGGTGGCGGCGGTGCGTTCCGCGCTTGATTTCGCCATCGCGCACCGACCCTGAAAGCGGCGCCCCCCGCGTCGCGAGGTGGCGCGGGGACTGCTGCCAGAACTGGGCGGCCTCGCGCGGACACTGGCCCGGTCGACCACCCGACCCGAGGCCCCCATGCACACGCCCTCCTCCCCAGTCGCCGATGACTTCGACTTCGAATTCGGCGCCTGGACCGTCCAGCACCGCCGGTTG
Source organism: Roseateles sp. GW821-FHT09G03 (assembly GCF_059416045.1). Taxonomy (NCBI): domain Bacteria; kingdom Pseudomonadati; phylum Pseudomonadota; class Betaproteobacteria; order Burkholderiales; family Sphaerotilaceae; genus Roseateles; species Roseateles sp. GW821-FHT09G03. Next base: position 58,869 of record NZ_JBWKOK010000008.1, on the reverse strand, counting down.
AATCGACGCCTGAGCGGCTGCGACGACTGGACCTCCTTCGAGGGCCGCTGCACGACGCGGCCCATCCTGGGCGGCCTCGGCAACCTCGAGGACAACGAGCTGGATCTTCCCGAGGGCCGCTATCGCGCGGTGGCGCTCCGGTCCTTCGATGCGGCGAGCGGCCAGTGGGCGATCTGGTGGCTGGACGGCCGCGCGCCGCATGCGCTGGACGTGCCGGTCAAGGGCCGCTTCGACGGCCCGATCGGCTTGTTCTACGCCGACGACGTGCTCGACGGCCGCGACATCAAGGTCCGTTTCACCTGGGACAAGCGCGACCTCGACGAGCCCCGGTGGGAACAGGCGTTCTCCGCCGATGGCGGGACCACCTGGGAAACCAACTGGGTGATGCGGTTCACGCGGGTGGGCTAACCCCACACCGTCACCGGGCAGTCCACCTTCCCATCGCCGTAGCGCACGCCGGGCACGACGTCCTGCACCAGGATCGTCGGCCCGTCGAGGTCGACGATGTCACACAGCTGGCCGACCAGCATCGCCGGCGCCATCGCCAGGCTGGTGCCGCCCATGTTGCCGACCATCACGCCGAGCTTGAGCACCCGCGCGCGATGCGCCATCAGCAGCCCTTCGGTCAGCCCGCCGCATTTATCGAGCTTGATGTTGAGCACGTCGAAGCGCCCGGGCAGCGACTCGAGTTCGTCGAGATTCAGGCAACTCTCGTCCGCCGCCGTCGGCATCGGGAAATCGACGAGCGCCATGTCGGCCTCTCGGCCGCGCGCGAACGGCTGCTCGACCAGGCTGACATCGCACGCGACCAGCACCGGCAGCAGCGCCTCGATCGTCGTGGGCGTGAAGCCCTGGTTGGCGTCGACGCTGAGCCACACGTCCGGCCGCGCGCCACGCACCGCGCGCACCCGCGCGATGTCGGCGTCCGTGTCACCGGTGAGCTTGAGCTTCAGCGCCCGCATGTCGCGCAGCGCCAGCGCCCTCGTCGCCATCGCGCCGGGTTCATCGGCGCCCAGCGTGATCGTCGTCGTCAGCGGCCGCGGCTCGGTGAGTCCCGCCAGCTGCCAGACGGACCGGTCCGACCGGCGGGCCTCGAGCTCCCACAGCGCGCAGTCGACCGCGTTGCGCGCGCCGCCCGGCGGCAGCAGGCGCCGCAGCGCCTGGCGGCCGATGCCGCCCTCGATGGCCTCGCGCACCGCCTCCAGTTGCGCCGGCATGTCCGCCGGACGGTCGTTCAGGTAGTAGACGCCGGCCGCTTCGCCCCGCCCCTCGTACGGGCCGTCCCGCAAGGTGACGCGCATCGCGGGCATCTCGGTGAAGCGATAGCCGGAGATGACGAAGGGCTCGCGCAGCACGAGCTGCTCGACGTGGCTGGACAGATGAAGGCGGGTCATGACATCAGGACTGGACGTGGAGGGCCGGCGTCGACACCAGGCCAGAGATCCTGGACGTCGATGCTTGAAGCGAACATGGACGTGAACGGAGGCGTCAGGTGGCGATGGCGATGGCGATGGCGATGGCGATGGCGATGGCGATGAAGGGTCAGGCGTTGCGGAAGCGCTGAGGAGAGAGCTCTCGGGCGTGGACGCCCGCGGCGGCGATGTCCGCGGGCAGGTCATGACCGAGCGCGAGCGCCGCGGCCGCGCGGCTCAATGCCGGCGCGGTCTGGATGCCGTAGCCGCCCTGCCCCGCGCACCAGAAGAAGCCGGGTGCCGTCGGATCGAAACCCACCACCGGCGTGCGGTCGGGACTGAACACGCGCAGGCCCGCCCAGCGATGGCGCACGCGCGCCACGCGCTGCCCGCTCAAGGTCTCGAAGCGATCCACCGCGATCGCCACGTCCAGTTCCTCGGGCTGCGCATCGCAGGGCGGGCTGGGCGTTTCGTCCGCCGGGGAGATCAGCAGCAGGCCGGCGTCGGGCTTGAAGTAGTGGCTCTCGTCGATGGCGATGACCGCCGGCCAGTCGGCCGCCTCGGCGGCGGCGACGCCCGCCGGCACGTCGATCAACGCGGCCGTCCGCCGCAGCGGCTGCAGCGACAAGGGCGCGACGCCGGCCAACTGGGCCACCGCATCCGCCCACGCGCCTGCGGCGTTGATCACCAGCGGCGCGCGCACGCTGAAGCTGTCGGTGCGGGCGAGCCAACCCTTCTTCTCGCGCACCAGCTCGCGCAGCGGTGCCCCCAGATGCAGGCGGACGCCACCGGCGCGCGCCTGGCGCAAGAAGCCTTGGTGCAGCGCGTCGACATCGATGTCCGCCGACGTGTCGTCGAGCAGGGCACCCTCGATGCGGTCGCGCTGGAGGATCGCGAGGCGCCGGATCACCTCCTCCGCATCCAGGCGGCGCGTCTGCGTGCGCACGTCCTCGTCGGCGGCAAAGCGATCCGCGATCGCCTGCTGCCCGGTGCCGATCAGGTAGAGGGTGTCCCGCACCCGCAACAGCGGGACCTCGGCGAAGCCCGCCGTCGGTCGATCGAAGAACGGCCGGCTGGCCCGCGTCAGCGCCCGGACCGGCGCGTTGCCGTAGAGCGCCGAGTAGAGCGCCGCGGAGCGCCCGGTCGTGTGGTACCCGGCGTGCGCTTCCGCTTCGAGCACGGCCACCGTCATGTGCGGCGCGAGGTGCGCCGCGACCGACGCCCCGGCGATGCCGGCCCCGATCACCAGGCAATCCACGCTGCGGGCGGTCGTCTCACTCATGGTTTTTAGCTACTTTCCAAATTGGAAAATAACTCTACCATCCGGACAACTCGATGCACAACCTTGTTTGTCACGGGAAGACCCGCAGAGATTTCCCCGGAGGCCCCGCGACGATGAGCGCCACCATGACCCCTCCCAGCACTGTTCCCGACGCCGTGACCACGAGCTCGCGCGCCACCTGGTTCGGCCAGCCGCGCGGGCTCACCGTGCTGTTCCTGACCGAGATGTGGGAGCGCTTCTCCTTCTACGGGATGAGCGCGCTGCTGGTCTATTACATGACCAAGCAGCTGCACTTCACGCAGGCCGACGCCTCGCTGATCTACGGGCTGTACACCGGCGGCGTGTTCCTGACGCCGATCGCCGGCGGCTACCTCGCCGACCGCTGGCTGGGCCGGCGCTTCGCGATCGTGATGGGCGGCAGCCTGATGGCGGTCGGACACTTCGCGCTCAGTTGGGAGGCGATGTTCTATCCGAGCCTCGTGCTGATCGCGCTAGGCAACGGCCTGTTCCTGCCCAACCTGCCGAGCCAGGTCGGGGACCTGTACGCGGAGGACGACCCGCGCCGCGGCGGCGCCTACAACGTCTACTACGTCGGCGTGAACCTCGGCGGCCTGCTCGCGCCGCTGGCCTGCGGCACGCTGGGCGAGGTGTACGGCTGGCATTGGGGTTTCGGCGCCGCGGGCGTCGGCATGTGCGTGGGCCTCGCGATCTACCTGCTCGGCGGACGGCATCTGCCGCAGGATCGGCCGCGCGACACGTCGGCCCGGGCGGCCAACGCCACGAGCCCCGATGCGGCCGGGTCCGCTGGATCGTCGGGATCCGCGGACGCCGCGGGTTCCGGGGACGGGACTGTGAGGCGCAAGCCCGGCGCCGCCGCGATCGTCGTGCCGCTGCTGCTGGTGGCCCTGTCGGTGATGGTCTTCCGCAGCGCCTATGCGCACAGCGGCAACACGCTGGCGTTGTGGGCGGACACCAGCGTCGACCTGCATGCATTCGGCATCGCGATCCCGGTGACCTGGGTGCAGTCGCTCAATCCGTTGTTCGTCTTCCTGTTCACGCCGCTGCTGATCCGCGCCTGGCGGCGTGCCGCCGTGAAGGGGCGCGAACCGGCGCCGGTCAGGAAAATGGCGATCGGCGCGGCCGGTGTCGCCGCGGCCTACCTGCTGCTGGCGGCGATGGCCGCGATGTCCGATGGCAAGCCGGTGAGCGGGCTATGGCTGCTGGTGTTCTTCGCGGTCTACACGATCGGGGAGCTGTACATCCTGCCCGTCGGATTGGGGCTGTTCGCGCGGCTCGCGCCCTCAGGCATGGGCGCGACGGTCATCGCCGCGTGGTTCCTCGCGGCCTTCGCGGGCAACCTGCTGTCGGGCGTCGTCGGACGCGCGTGGGAATGGCTCGGGCCGGCCGGATTCTTCGTGCTGCTCGCAGCGCTCGCCGCCACGGCCTCGCTGGCGCTGCTCGCGCTGGGACCCATGTTGAGGCGGTTGGAGGGGCCGCTGGCCCTCGCCCCTCCCCTCTCCCGCAAGCGGGAGAGGGAGTAAGAAAGCTTCAGCGCTTCGAACCGCGCGACTTTGCAGCCGTGGCTTTCGCGCCCTTGCCCGAGGGTGCTAGCGCGGGCGCCGGCTCCTGCAGACGTTTCGAGACATCGATGAAATGCTGGCTGAAGCCGTCCGGCGTGCCGCTGCGCGGCGCGCAGGTCGCCAGCACGCGGCAGCGTTCGTCGGACGCCTTCAGGTAGGCGTGCCCCATCTCGCTGTCGAAGTAGATCGAGTCGCCCGCCTTCAGCACCACCGGCGCATACAGCTCGCAGTGGAAGGCGATCTCGCCCTCGAGCACGTACGCGAACTCTTCTCCGGGATGCCGGATGAGGTCGCCGAACTCCGCCTTGAACTCGTCCAGCGTGCGCGCGTTGACCTCGGCGATCAGCGGCGTGACGCGCTTGTTGAGCAGCTCCGTCGCCAGGTAGAGCTGCTGGTAGCTCTCGGTCACGACCTGCTGCCCTTCCCCCGCGCGCTCCACGATGCGACGACCGCCGCCACCCGGCGCGGCACGCGCGCCCGGCGCGTCGGCGAGCAGTTCCGCCATGTCCACCCCCAGCCCCTTGCTCAGCAGCATCAGCTTGTCGTAGGACAGGGACATGTTGCCCTTTTCCAGTTTGGAAAGCGTCGACACCGCCAGGCCGGTCCGCCCGCTCACGTCGCTGAGCGTGAGGCCGAGCCGTCGGCGCACGCTGCGGATGTGGTCACCAGGAAGGTTCGAATCGATGGCCATGGTCGGGAGAAGCAAACAGTGCGGCGATCTTAGCAAGGCCGCCTCCACGGACTACCGCGAACACCCTGGGTTGAAGCTTCGTTCAATAGCAGCTAAGGTTTCCACCAATGTGAAAGCTTTTTCCAAATTGGAAACTTGCGGCTCAACTTCGCCCGCCTCGCCAGGAGTCCACCGAATGAACGCCTCCCCCCGTTCCCGCCGACCAGCGCCTTCCGCAGGGACCACGCGGCCCACGCGGCCCACGCGGCATTTCGCCTTCGCTCCCCTGCTGCTGCCCTGCCTCGCCGCGATGCAGGCCCTGCCCGCCTGGAGCCAGGCCGCCGCGCCGGCCTCGTCCGCCGCGTCCGCTCCCGCAGAGAAGGACGGCGACCGCGCCGCGGTCAAGGCGGAGAAGCTGGAGGTCGTGACCGTCACCGCGACGCGCCGCCGCGAGCCCCTGCGCGACGTGCCGCTGCGCGTCGAGACGATCAGCACCGAAGGCCTGGAGCGCTCCGGCGCCGGCTCGCTGGTCGACTACGTCGGCAACCTGCCCGGCGTGGACGTGAGCAGCGACGGCGGTCCCGGCCGCGGCCAGGTCAGCATCCGCGGCATCAACGTGGGCAGCGCGGGCACGGCGACGGTCGGCACCTATGTCGACGAGGTGGCCTACGGCTCCAGCACCGCCTTCGGCGGCGCGGCGGTGGCCGCGCTCGACATGTCGCTGCTGGACCTGCATCACATCGAGCTGCTGCGCGGCCCGCAGGGCACGCTCTACGGCGCGGGCGCGATGGGCGGCCTGCTCAAGTACGTCACCAACGAACCCGACACCGGGGAGTTCTCCGGCAAGGTCGGCTTCGGCCTGCGCGGCATCAAGGGCGGTGCGCTCGGCCACACGGAGAACGCGGTGGTGAACGTGCCGCTGAGCGCTGGCGTCGCCGCCCTGCGCGTGGCCGCCTTCAACGACCATGACGGCGGCTACATCAAGGCCTCCGGCCTGGCCCCGGGCAAGCATGTCAACGACGGCGACACGCGCGGCGGACGGGTCGCGCTGCTGCTGGAGCCGATGTCGAAGATGAAGGTCCGTCTCTCCGCGGTCGACCAGAAGATCGAACGCGACGGCACCGGCGTGGTTCAGTACGACGTCGCGACCGGCAAGCCGCTGCACGGCGACCTGACGCACGACCTGTCGATCTCCGAGCCCTACAGCATCCGCACGCGCCTGCTCTCGGCGGACGTCGACTACGACTTCGGCTGGGCGCGCCTGAACGCCATCGTGTCGAGCCAGCGCTTCAACGGCGACACGCTGCTGGACGCCACCGAGATCCTCGGCGGCGGCGCCTTCGACTTCGTGCAGCTGGACAACCGCACGAAGCTGCGCAAGGAAACGCAGGAGCTGCGCCTGACGTCGGCGCGGGGCACCGTCGAATGGCTGATCGGCCTGTATCACAACAAGGAACGCAACAACTACAACCAGCGCCTGTGGGGCCGGCCCACCGGCGCCGACGCGGACATGGAGCTCGTGCGCGTGGGCCAGCCCGCGAGCTACGAGGAGAACGCCGTCTACGGCGACGTGACCTGGAATCCGAGCTCGGCGCTGTCCTTCACGCTGGGGGCCCGCGTGGCGCGCAACAAGCAGGCGTACGAGACGCTCACCAACGACGTCCCGGACTTCCCGGAGCCGGCCACGTCCAAGGACCGGTCGAACACCTACCTCGCGACGGCGCGTTACTCGCTCGACAAGCAGAGCAGCGTGTACGTCCGCGCCGCCAGCGGCTACCGCCCGGGCGGTCCCAACCCGCAGGCCATCGACGAGAACGGCCAGGTCATCCCCGGCGCGCCGACCTCGTTCGAGGCCGACACGCTCTGGAGCTACGAGGCCGGCTACAAGGCCGACCTGCTGGACCGGCGCCTGTCGCTGGAAGTCGCGCTCTTCGACATCCGCTGGAGCAAGCTGCAGCAGCCGCTCGCCTTCGGCGCGACGACGGTGATGGGCAACGCCGGCAAGGCCGAGGTCAAGGGCCTGGAACTGGCGTCGCGGTATGCGATCAACGACGACTGGCGCCTGGAAGGCAGCCTGGCCTGGACCGACGGCAAGCTGAAGGAAGACGCGCCGGCCCTCGGCCCCTCGGGCGCGAGGCTGCCGAACTCGGCGAAGCTGTCCGTGTCGCTGGGCGCGCGCTACAACTTCGCGCTGGCCGGCAAGCCGTCCTACGCCAGCCTGCAGGTGCGCCACGTCGGCAAGCGCAACGCGGGCTACGACAGCGACACCACCTCCATCCCCAACTTCGTGATGCCGGCCTACACGCTGGTCGACGCGCAGTGGGGCATGGACTTCGGCGCGTGGCAGCTGTCGGCCTTCGTCCGCAACCTGACCGACAAGCGCGCCATCCTCGGCGCCGACACGGCGCTCACCGCCTTCGGCGGCCCGCTGCGCGCGACGCCGGCGCAGCCGCGCACGATCGGCGCCTCGGTCACCTACAACTTCTGAACGACGCCTCATGAAGCCACTGACCTTGCGCCTCTGCGCCCTGATGCTGGCCGCCTGCGCGACGCTGCCGACGGCATCGGCACAGACGCCGACGACCACGCCCAAGTCGGCGCCGATCGCGCCGATCACCGCGGCCGCGCCGGCTTCGGCAGCGTCCTCCGCAACATCGGCCGCGACATCGGCCGCCCCCGCGAAGGCCGCCGCCCAGCCGATGACGCTGGCCGACACGCAGGCCTGGCTCGACGGCCTGATGCCCGCCGCGCTGAAGATGGCGCAGGTGCCGGGCGCCGTCGTCGTCGTCGTGAAGGACGGCCAGCCGCTGGTCCAGAAGGGCTACGGCTACGCCGACTGGGACCGGCGCGTGCCCGTCGACGCGGAGCGCACGCTGTTCCGTCCCGGCTCCGTGTCCAAGCTGTTCACGTGGACGGCGGTGATGCAGCAGGTCGAGCAGGGCAAGCTCGACCTCGACGCCGACCTCAACCAGTACCTCGACTTCAAGATCCCGGCCTTCAACGGCAAGCCGATGACGCTGCGCCACGTGCTCACGCACACGACCGGGTTCGAGGAGACGGCGCGCGACCTGATCACCTACTCGGGCAAGTCGCCCGACCTGGCGAAGGTGCTGAAGGACTACATCCCGCCCGCCCTCTATGAGCCGGGCGCGCGGCCGGGTTACTCGAACTACGCGACGGCGCTGGCCGGCTACATCGTGCAGCGCGTCAGCGGCCTGCCCTTCGACGACTACGTCGAGCAGAAGATCTTCACGCCGCTGGGCATGCGGCATGCGAGCTTCCGCCAGCCGCTGCCGCCGGCGCTGGCACCGCTGATGTCGCAGGGCTACGAGAAACAGGGCGAACCCGGCAAGGGCTTCGAGATCGTCAGCCTGGCGCCCGCCGGCAGCCTCTCGGCGACGGGCGCGGACATGGGGCGCTTCATGCAGGCCTTCCTGCAGCAGGGGCAGCTCGGCGAGTCGCGCCTCCTCAAGCCCGAGACGGTGAAGCAGATGCACGGCCAGCTGACGAAGCCGATGCCGGACCTGCTCGGCATCGGGCTGGGCTTCTACCAGCACGACATCAACGGTCACCGCGTTGTCGGCCACGGCGGCGACACCATCCTCTTCCACACCGACCTGCTGCTGTTCGTCGACGACGGCATCGGGCTGTACATCTCGGTCAACTCGCCGGGCAAGGACGGCCAGGGCAAGTGGCTGCGGGACACGGTGCTGGAGTCCTTCGCGGATCGCTACCTGCCGGACGCGCGCGCCGCGACGCCCCGTCAGGTCGACGACGCCACCGCGAAGCAGCATGCGCAGCAGCTCGCCGGTTCGTACCAGAGCACGCGTCGCGAAGACTCGACCTTCTTCTCGCTGCTGCCGCTGCTCAGCCCGCTGAAGGTGCAGGCGCTGGATGACGGCCGCGTCGCGCTGGAGCTGGCCGGCTCGCGCAGCGTGTTCCGCGAAGTGAAGCCCTACCTGTGGGAAGAGGAGCACGGCAAGCGCCGACTGCAAGCCATCGTCGAGAACGGCCGCGTCGTTCGATGGGGCCTGGAGCCCTACGTCTTCGCCTTCGTGTTCGAGCCGGTGCCGGCCTTGTCGGGCGGACTGGCCCTGCTGCTGGTCGGCCTGTCGCTGGTGACGATGCTGCTCACGGCACTGCTGTGGCCGGTGGCTGCGGTGCTGCGTCGCAAGCATGGTGTCGCGGCGCCGGGCCGGCCGCTGCTGGCGGTGCGGGTCGCCAGCGTCCTGGTGCTGCTCACGGTCGCGATGTGGACGCTGGTGTTCACGCGGCTGGAAGGCGACGGCGACCTGAGCGTCGTCCTGCCCCTCGCGCAAGGACTGACCCTGCTGGCCTTCATCGGCGGGCTGCTCGTGTCCCTGTGGCACGCGCGGCTGGCGCTCAAGAGCAGCAGCAAGGCGGCGAAGGCGCTCGCCGTGGTCTGGGTGCTGGCCTTCGCGGTCCTGATCGTGATCGGTGGCGCCCACCACCTGATGAGCTTCAACCAGAACTTCTGAACCCGAGGCTCCCGGGATGGAGTCGGGGCGCGCCCACAAGGCGCGCCTGTTTCGCTTGAAGGATGCTCGATGAATCCGATGAAGATCACCGCGATGCGGGCCGCCATGCGGGCCTCGACACGGGTCGCCAGGCAGATCGGTCTGGCCGGCGCCCTGGCGCTGGCGTTCGCCACCACGACGACCTCCGCGCAGCCGACCGGGCAGCCGGCCGCCGTGCCGCCCGAGAAGCCGCTCGCACCCAAGGTCGCCGCCACGCCGGAGCCGCCAGCACCATCCGCATCAGCGGCTCGCTCCGCCGTCGCGCTGACCGCGACCGACCTCGAAGCCTGGCTGGACGGCCGCGTCGCCTATTCGCTCGAGGCCGGGGACATCGCCGGCGCCGTGGTGTCCGTGGTGAAGGACGGCAAGGTCCTGTTCCAGAAGGGCTACGGCTACGCCGACGTCAAGGCCAAGGTGCCGATGAGCGCCGAGACCTCGATGGTGCGGCCCGGCTCGACGTCCAAGCTGTTCACGTGGACGGCGGTGATGCAGCAGGTCCAGGCGGGCAAACTCAATCTCGATCAGGACGTCAACGACTACCTCGATTTCAAGATCCCGCAGACCTTCGGCAAGCCGGTCACGCTGCGGCATCTGATGAACCACACGGCCGGTTTCGAGGAGGGGCTGAAGGACCTGCTCGCCTACGACCCGAAGCTCGCGCCGTCCAACGAGGACTACCTGAAGCAGCATCCGCGGCCGATGCTGTTCGCTCCGGGTCAGGCGCCGGGTTACTCCAACTACGGCGTCGCGCTGGCGGGCTACATCGTGCAGCGCGTGTCGGGCGAGCCCTTCGACACCTACGTCGACCGCCACATCTTCCAGCCGCTGGGCATGCTGCACTCGACGACGGCGCAGCCGCTGCCCGCGAAGTTCGAGCCCTTCATCGCGAAGGGCTACCGGCAGGCCAGCGACCCGGCCCCCTCCCCGTTCGAGCTCGTCGTCACGGCGCCCGCGGGCAGCGGCAGCGCGACGGCGGCGGACATGGCGCGTTTCATGCTCGCGCATCTGCAGCAAGGCAAGCTCGACGGCGCCGAGATCCTGAGCCCCGCCACCACCGCGCTGATGCACAGCCCGTCCGCGCCGGCGCGGCCCGGCTTCAACGTGATGGCGCATGGCTTCTTCCGCGAGTTCCGCAACGGCCGCACGCTGCTCGGCCACGGCGGCGACACCATCGTGTTCCATTCCGACCTGAGCCTGCTGCCGGACGAAGGCGTCGGGATCTTCGTGTCCTTCAACAGCCGCGGAAAGGACTCGGCGGTCTACCTCGCGCGCAAGGCGCTGATGGAGGGATTCCTCGACCGCTACTTCCCGGGCAAGCCGGTCGTCGATGCGCCGGCGCTGGCGTCCGCGCCCAAGGACGCGCAGCTGATCGCGGGCCGTTACCAGACCTCGCGCCGTGTCGAGCACGGTTTCCTCAGCGCGCTCTACCTGATGAACCAGACGGTGATCGCGGCGAATCCGGACGGAACGATCCTGGCCCCCTCCGGTCCGACCGGCGAGATGGCCACCTTCCGCGAGATCGCGCCGCAGTTGTGGCGCAAGCAGGGAGGCATGGAGGAACTCGTGCTCGTCGACGTCGACGGCGTGAAGACCGTGATCGACAGCGAGAACCCCGTCTCCGTGCTGCAGGAAGCGCCCTTCCTGCGCTCCGCGCCGTTGACGCTGAGCATCCTCGGGCTGTCGCTGCTGGTGCTGGTCAGCGCGCTCGTGGCGTGGCCGCTGGGCGCGCTGCTGCGCCGCGCGGACCGCGGCACCAGCGGCGCCTCGCCCGCGCTGCATCGGCTGCGCCGCTGGCAGCGCATCGCGGTCGTCGTGGACCTCGTCTACCTGGGCGCCTGGATCGTCCTGATCATGCCGGTGCTCAGCACCGACCTGGCGATCTACAACGGCGGCAACGACTGGCTCTTCGGCCTGATGCAGCTGAGCGGCGTGTTCGCGCTCGCGGCGGCGATCGTCGGCGTGTGGGTCGCGTGGCGGTTGTTCCGCGTCGAGTCGACTCGCCTGACGCGCGTGTGGGGCGTGCTGGTCGCGCTCGCGCTGGCGGGCATCGTCTGGATCGGTGTGGTCGGCCAGCTGATGAGCCTCAACCTCAACTACTGAGCCCCATGAAGTTCTTCATCGCGCACCTCGCCACCGAGACCAACACCTTCGCGCCCGCGCCGACGGGCCTCGGCGGCTTCGAGGAATACGGGATCTTCCATGGCGACGCGAGCCGGCGGGACCCCGAGGGCACTGGCGCTTTCCTGCGTTTCCTGCGCGACCTGATCGAGGCGGACGGCCATGAGGTCGTCGAAAGCCTGAATGCGATCGCCCAACCGTCGGGCCGCACGGTGCGGCATGTCTACGAGGCGCTGCGCGACGAGATCCTCGCCGACCTGCGCGCGGCGATGCCGGTCGACGCGGTGCAGTTGCTGCTGCACGGCGCGATGGCGGCCGAGGGCTACGACGACTGCGAGGGCGACCTCGCGGCGCACATCCGCAAGGTGGTCGGTCCGGACGTCCCGGTCGGACTGGAGCTCGACCTCCATTGCCATCTCACGGCGTTGATGCAACGTTCGGCGACGGCGATCGTCGCGTTCAAGGAGTACCCGCACGTCGACGCGGAACCACGCGGGCGCGAGCTCTACCGGATCCTCGTCGACACGGCCTCGGGCCGCGTTCGACCGGTCACGGCGACCTTCGACTGCAAGATGGTCGGGCTCTGGCACACGACGCGGGAGCCGATGCAATCCTTCGTCGCGCGCATGCAGGCGCTGGAACGCGAGCCCGGCGTCCTGTCGATCTCGCTCGGACACGGCTTCCCATGGGGCGACGTGCCCGAAGCGGGCGCGAAGCTCTGGGTCGTGACCGACAACGAGCCGGCGCTCGCCCGCTCGCTCGCGGAGCAACTGGGCCGCGAGTTCTGGGATCTGCGCGACGAGATCGGCCCCGAGCTGATCGACATCGACGGCGCGCTCGATCGCGCGCTGGCGCTGGGCGAAGGTCCGGTCGTGCTGGCCGACATCGCCGACAACCCCGGCGGCGGCGCGCCCTGCGACAGCACCTTCATCCTGCGCCGCATCGTCCAGCGCGGCATCGGCAACGCGATCGTCGGCGCGCTGTGGGACCTGGGCGCCGTACACATCTGCCGCGACGCGGGCGTGGGCGCGGAGCTCGACCTGCGGATCGGCGGCAAGTGCGGACCGGCCTCGGGCGACCCGCTGGACCTGCGGGTGGTGGTGCGCGCGGTGGTCGAGGACCACACGCAGACCGCGCTCGGCACGCGCGAGCGGCTCGGCACCTGCGTGCGGGTCGAGGCGGCGAACGGCGTGCACATCGTGCTCTGCTCGATCCGCACGCAGACCTACGGCACGGACGCCTTCACCGGCCTGGGCCTGACGCTCGAGAACACGGCGCTGATCGTGGTGAAGTCGACGCAGCACTTCCACGCGGAATTCGCGCCGATCGCCAAGGCGGTGCTCTACGTCACCTCGCCCGGGGCGATGAACTGCGACTTCGCGAGCACGCCGTACCGGCTGAGGTCGCTGGACTACTGGCCGAGGGTGGCGGATCCGCACGGTTTCGGTTGACGCATCAGCACGTCCTCGAAGAACGCGCCCACGGGCCGGATCCGGTCGCGGACCTGGATCTCCAGCACCCAGAGTCCCTCCCCCGGCGCGAAGCCGGCCTGCGCCAGCTTGTGCCGGCCGTAGAGCGCATGGGGGAAGTCGGACACGCGATGCCCCGCCATTTCGCGGACCAGCGCACATCCCCGGCGCTGCGCCGCCGCCTCGGCCAGGTCATAGAGCGCCACGCCGCTCGCGCCTTCCAGCCACGCCGCGCGGGCCTCCGCGAACACCGCGCGGGCCGCTTCCGCGCAACGCCTGTGCGTCTCGTCGGCGCCGAAGACGAAGGTGTCGCCGTAGTCGCCCTCGTAGCCGTCCCAGACCGGTCCGATGTCGATGAAGACGATGTCGTCCGGACGCAGGCGTCGCGAGGGATCTCCCGGCTCGCGCGAGGTACAGGTCGTGTCTTCGCCGAAGCGGACGATCGTCGGATGCCAGTTGCGCTGAGATCCCATCGCGCGCAGGCGCTCATCGGCCAGGGCACGAGCCTCGGCGCCTGACATCCCTGGGCGCAGCAGCGTCGCGATGTCCTTGACGGCGGCGATCGAACGCTCCCGCGCCGCCACGATGCCGGCCAGGTCGAAGTGCGGCCCGCTGCGTTCCCAGTCGTGCGCCGCGTCTTCGCGCCCGCTGGCGACGAACGCATCGGCATGCCAATGCGTGGCGGGCAGGCCGGCGGCCTGCAGCGCCAGGCGTGCGTCGCGCAGCATCGCCGGATGGCCGCAGGCGTGCACGCGGACCGCCGACCAATCGTGTCCGTCCGCCAGCGCATGGTCCTGCACATGGCCTTGCAGGGCGCCGTCCTGTCCGGCATGTCCCTTGGTCGCCTGCGGCGACACCGCATGCCAGCGCAGGCGGCCGTCGGCTGCCGCCCACGCATCCAGCTCCGCGCGGGCGTAGTGGTCGGTCTCATGGCGTCCGGCCCAGTACAGGGTGACGCCGGGCAAGGCCGGATCGGCCAGCATGGCCTGGAGCAAGGCCCGCACGCCGGCGTAGCCCGTGCCGGTGGCCAGCAGGACCAGCGGCATGTCCGATGCAGGCGTGGCGGGGGCACCGAACGGCGCCTCGACATCCAGCGCGTCGCCGGGCCTCAGCTCACCCAGCAGCGCATCGGAGAAGCGGCCGCCCGGCACGCGCCGGATCTGCAACTCGATGGGATCGCGATCGTCCTCGCGGCGGTTGGCGATGGAGAAGCAGCGGTGGTCGCCATCGGGCAGCTGCACACGGACGTGCTGGCCGGCCCGTGTCGCCAGGCCGCGACCAGGATCGAGGACGAGTCCGACAACATCCGGACCCAGCGGACGGCGCGCCAGCACGCGCATGGTGAACTGCTGCGGCGGTGCCTGAGGCACCCAGTCCGGCACCCGCAGGACGAGTTCGCCACGAGCGCGCACCTGGCACATGAGCACACGCCCCGGACCCGGGTCGATCGGGTTCGCCACGGCTGCCGCGGCGGCTTCGACCTCACCTGCGGCACAGTCCGCGGCGCAGGAACCGCAGGCGCCGCGCTGGCAGGAGAACGGCACCGAGAGGCCGGCGGCCAACGCGGCATCGAGCACGCTCGAATGTCCGGCCATGGGCACGCGCACACCATGAGGCATGAGGGTGAACGCATTGCCGGATGAGTCGTCGGGCTGAACGCCTGGAGGCGCGTCGGCGGAGGTGTGGTGGACTTGCATGGGCAGTGATCCTGCCTACACTGTGGCCTCCTCGGAACAGCCACTTTTATCCTTTTGAGCAAGCCACTTTCGACTCGCGGACCGGCGGCCGACGCTGGTGCCGGCGGCGCGCCCTTCGACCTTCCCGCGTTGCCCCTCGTTGACGGCGAGACGCGTCAGGCGTGGGTCTATCGGTTGTTGCGCGAGGCCATCCTGCAGGGGACGCTCAAGGCGGGCATGCGCGTGCCGTCGTCGCGCGCGCTGGCGCAACGGCTGTCCGTGGCGCGATCGACGGTCGAAGTCGCCTTCGACCAGTTGCGTGCGGAAGGGTATGTGGCCGGCGTGGTCGGCTCGGGGACCTACGTGAGCGCCGCGCTGCCCGACCGTTTCCTGAGACCGGAGCGCCCGGCGCGAACGACGAAGGCGATGCGGGCTCCGGTGTCGACGCCGCCGCCAGCGCCGCCTGTCTTACCCCGCACCGCCACCGCCCGCCCCTCCCGCCACGATGCGACCTTCGTCGCGCGGGTGGCCGATGCCGCGCTGTTCCCGCTCGCCGAATGGCGCGGTCATCTTCAGGCCGCGGCGCGCGGAACGCGGCTGCAGGCCTCTGTCGAGGACGACGCCTTCGGCGCCTGGGAATTGCGGACGGAGGTGGCCCGGTACCTGGGCGCGGCGCGAGGGATCTCCTGCGATCCGGCGCAGGTCATCGTCGTCGCGGGCATCCGTCAAGGCCTGAACCTGGCGGCGCGCGTGCTGCTGCGCGCGACGGACAAGGTGCTGATCGAGGACCCAGGTTATGCGCTGGCCGCGGATATCTTCGCGCCCTTCGCGCGCCGCCTGGCGCCCGTGGCCATCGACGAGGCGGGCTTCTCCGTCGCCCGCGCACGCCGCCACGCGGGCGTGCGGCTGGTCCATGTGACGCCGGCGCACCAGTCGCCCACCGGCGTGACGATGCCGGTCGCCCGTCGCCTCGAATTGCTGGCGTGGGCGCGGGAGCAGTCGGTGTGGCTGCTGGAGGACGACTACGACAGCGAGTTCAACTACCGCAGCGCCCCGCTGCCCGCGCTCAAGAGCCTGGACCAGGACGACCGCGTCATCCACTGCGGGAGCTTCAACAAGACGATGTTCGCCGACCTGCGCGTCGGCTACGCCGTGGTGCCGCAGGCGCTCACCTCGGCGTTCGCCGCGGCCTGCCGCGCGATGGGGCCTTCGGTCGGATTGATCGAGCAACGTGCGCTCGCGGCGTTCATCGCCGACGGCGGGCTGGCGCGTCACATCCGGCGCACGCGCGCCGTGTACGCGCGGCGGCGGGAACGCGTGCTCGAGACCTTGCGTCGGGCGGTCGCGCCGGCGCGGCTGCGGACCGGCGGCGAGCACGGCGGGTTCCACTTCACCTGGTGGCTGCCCGACGATCTGCCGGCGGATGCCCTGGTGAAGCAGGCGGCCGAGCGTGGATTGCGCCTCGAGCTCGTGGCCGACTTCTGCCAGCGCGTGCAGGTCGCGCCGGGCGTGCTGCTGGGTGACAGCGCACTGGGTGAGCAGTCCCTCGACGACGCCCTGCCGCAGCTCGAGGCCGCCATCGCGGCGGCGCGGCAGTCGAGTCGCCGGACAAGGCCGAAGCGGCCTTGAACCCGGCGCCGTCCCGCATCAGGGCCGGTCGAACGTGAAGGTGACTTCCAGCGATCGCAGCTCCATGGCGCATCGCCAATCGGACATGGCGGCCATGACGTTGTTCTTCACGGCGCGCTGCACCTGCCTCGACAGGTCGGCGGGTTGTTCAAGCAGGCGGTGTCCAGCTCATTCACCCGACCGCCCTGCACACCGGCCTTCACGCCGACGACCAGACGCCCGTGCCAATCGGGCGCGTCAGGCGCTTCGGGCGCGGGCAGCCTGGCGCAGTCGGGCATGGTCTTGAAGTCGACACGCGCCGGCACGCCCGGAGCGGCGAACGCAGGCGAAGGGAGCTGGACGGCGAGCAGCGTCACCGCGACGGCTGACAGGAGACGGAGGTTCATGGGCGCCACTCTACAGGCTCCTCGCGGGCCGCCGGCACGCCTCGCCTCCTGCGGCGAGAATGCCGTCCCATGGCACAAGGCAAACGCATCTCCGTGGACATCGACGACGGCGCACTCGAGGCGATCAAGGCGCTGGGCGCCGCGGCGAAGGCCGCGCGCATGGCGGCCGGCGAGAGTCAGGGCGCGGCAGGCGCCCGGCTGGGCGTCCACGTCCAGACCATCGCACGCATCGAGTCCGGCGAACCCGGCGTCGCGATCGGGCATGTGTTCGGGATGCTGGCGTTGTATGGGATCAGGCCGGGGTTGCCCGGAGGGCCATCGCCATCCTGATGCTGCTCGGATTCCCCATCGGCACCCTCATCGGCGCCTACCTGCTGTTCAACAGTCGCGACTGGCCGAAGCCGGATGAGCCGCTGTCGCGGGAAGCGAAACTGGACTTCTGATCCCACGCTTGCGCTACTGTTGTTCGTCAGCCGCGGCGAGCGCCCGCTTGAGAAGGGGAAGCACCGCGTGGAAGTTCAGGGTCAGGTCTTGCTCGGACTTCACCGGATGTGGAAAGCGAACCTGGTACACGCCCCGACGTCCTGGAGATGCCCCAAGGATTCTTACGATGTCGGGGCCCCCGCTTTCCCAAGCGATGCCCACCTGCCCGCCACTGGGATCCTGGATGAACAGGTCCCCATTCCGTTTGGGCCACGGGCCCGGCCAGGGCGCGCCGACGTATCCGAGACGCCACCCATCGATCTCGGCCCCTGCAATCAGCCCGCCTTCGTCGTAAACCGCCTCGTGTGTCATGCCAATGAGCGTAGCCGACTCCTGGTCTCGGCTTGTCACAGGGCTCTTTGCACCCGACTCGCCAAGCGCCGCGGCGATGAGTGCCATCCCTGCCAGCACTCACCGGATCACGATCTCATCCCCCCGCTCCTCGACCTTGAGCCCGAACCCGGCCCGCAGAAGGCGCGCGAAGCCGTCCACGTTGTTCACGTCGAAGGTGCCGTCGATGCGGGTCTGCGCCGCGCGCTCGTTCTCGATGCGCAGTGAGCGCCTGTTGTAGCGGTTGAATTCCGCCGCGGCCTGCGCGAGCGTCATGCCATCCAGCTGCAGCTGGCCCTGCATCCACGCCAGCCCGCCCGCGATCGCCTGCGGCGATTCATGCGCGAGCTTGAGCGAGGCGCGTGTCGCCTCGCCGGTGTCGGCCGCTGCCAGGACCGCCGACGCACCGGACTGTCCGTCCACCTGCACGCGCCCCTCGACCACACGCACGCGGAGCCGGTCACCGTCCCGACGCAGCGAGAACTTCGTGCCGATCACCGTCACGCGCTGCGTGCCCGCATGGATCACGAACGGCCGCTTCGCATCGTGGGCGATGTCGAAGTAGGCCTCGCCGCTGTCCAGCCAGACGCGGCGCTCGCGTGCATCGACTTCCGTGCGCAGGCTCGTGGCCGTGTTCAGCGTCAACGACGAGCCGTCGGTCAGCGCCACCACCGCGCGCTCTCCGACGGCAGTGACGTGCGATTCGCCGGCCCGCCACGGCCACACGCCGCCGGGCTCGCTCAGGCCGATGCTCAGCGCGAGGCCCAGCGCCGCCGCGGCACCCGCGCCCCAACGTGTCACACGGTGCGTCCAGAATGCCGGTCGCGCGAACCTGCGGGACGGTGCCGGGACGTCGGGTTCATGTGGCACGCCGTGCGAGCTTTGCGAACCCTGCAAGGCCTGCAGTCGATCTGCACGCGTCCACGCGGCCTCCAGGCGCAGGAAAGCGACCAGGTGCGTCGTCGACTGGGCCAGCCAGTCGTCGAGCGCGCGTTGGCGGTCCGGGCTCCATCCCTCGCCGTCGCGCGCCGCAAGCCAGTCCGCCGCCATCGCGTCCACTGCCCTGGCTCCGGTGGCGGCGTTCGTTTCGCCCTCCGCAGGGGTCCTGTGATTGCTGTTCATCGTCAATGCTTCCGCGTCGGCAGGTCCTGGCCCTGCGCCGCCTCGTGATCGTCCTGCGCGCGCCGGTCGCGCGTCTGCGTCCTTGCACCGCGGTCGTCGCGCCCCAGCGCCTGCGCCAGCGCCCGGATGCCCTTGGACACCTGCCGCTCCACCGTGTCCTCGGTGATGCCGAGCCGCTCGGCCACCTCCCGCTGCGAGAGGCCTTCCACCTTGCGCAGGCGCACGACCTCGCCGCAGCGCGCGGGCAGCGCCGCCAGCGCCGCTTCGAGCTGCCGCAGCTCGCTCCTGCCGGCGAGATGCCGCTCCGGGCTGAGTTCGTCCGCCGTCGGCATCACGGCCTCCATATCCGCGTAGGCCTCGATGGACACCACCTGCGTCCGGCGCGCCCGGTCGATCAGCAGGTGCCGCGCCACCGACAGCACGAAGGCCGGCGCGGAATCGGGCCGGCGCTGCGCCGCGGCATCGAACACGCGTGCATAGACCTCCTGCCGGAGATCATCGATCTCATCGACGTCGCGCCAGTTCCTGCGCAGGAAGCGCATCAGCTGCGGCTCGTGGGGAAGCACTTCCTCCACGAACCACCGTTTCAGCTCATCGAGCGACACGCCGGCTCCCCGCGTTCGACATCGCCGCACAGCGCAGCGTTCATCGTGCTTGTCATCATTCCGTCATTCATCCATCCCCGTCATCTACTAGGACGAACGGGCAACGCAAATCCGGTACGCCGGCAGCAGAAAAATAGTCCGGAAAATGAATGCCGGATCCCTGGCGCTGGCGCGTCTAAGGAAGGGAGAGCCCTCCCTCCCCTTCCGTCAAGGATTTCCGTCATGTTCAGCCCCATCCCCTTCCGCCCTGCCGTGCTGGCCGTCGCGGTGCTGTGCGCCGGCGGCGCGCAGGCCCAGACTCGCGCGTTCGACTTCGACATCCCGGCCGGCGATCTCAAGCCCGCCATCGATCGATTCGCCCGCGAGACCGGTGCGCAGATCTTCTACAAGGCAGATGACGTGACGGGGGTCGCGACGAAAGGGGTGCGCGGTCGCCGGGCGGAAGACGAGGCGCTGCGCGAGCTGCTCGACGGATCGCCGCTGACCTTCAAGCGCGATGGCACGCGGGCCCTGGTCATCTTTCGCCCCGCGTCCGACACCGGCACCGCCGCGGCCGTCACCGGCATCGGCACCGGCGCCACCGACGACACGGTCAGCGCCCTCGACACCGTGACCGTCACCGCGCAGCGCCGGCCCGAGGCCGCGCAGAGCGTGCCCATCGCGTTGACCAGCTTCTCCGGCGCGACCCTGGACACCTACCGCGTCTCCAGCCTGCAGGACGTGTCGCGTTTGACGCCCGGGCTGCTCGTGTCCGCGTTCAGCGTGTCCAACCCGACGATCGCGATCCGCGGCGCCAACAACACCTTCTCGCAGATGGGCGTGAGCAAGCCGGTGGCGGTCGTCGTCGACGACGTCTTCGTCCCCCGCAACGGCGCCGCCAGTTTCGAGCTCTTCGATCTGGACAGCCTCACCGTGCTCAAGGGCCCGCAGGGCACGCTGTTCGGCCGCAACGTCACCGGCGGCGCGATCGTGATGAACACGCGCAAGCCGGTGTTCAACGAACGCAGCGCGGAGACGCAGCTGACGCTCGGCAACTTCGGCGCGGTCAACGTGGACGCGCTGGCCAACCTGCCGGTGGGCGAGGACCAGGCGATCAAGCTGTCCGTCGCCACGCGCGACCGCGACGGCACCGGACGCGACCGGCTCACCAGGCGGGACCAGGATGACCTGCAGAGCCGCAACGTCCGCGGGCAATGGCGCGCTGCCCTCGGTGCCGACGTCGACGCGCTCGTCAGCGTGGACTACGGCGAGGACAGCAGCGGCGGCCGGACGCTCTCGTCCGTGACGCTCGGCGACGACGGCGATCGCCGGACGTCCGAGGTCGGTGTCCCGCAGGGCTTCGACCGCACGCTGTGGGGCGCGTCCGCCAAGTTCGAATGGATGCGACCCTGGGGCGAGATCACCTCCATCACCGCCTTCCGTCATTCGAGGTCGCGCGAGGACTACTCGGGCGTTGGCGCCAACTACGCGCTGCTGACCACGGGCGCGCAAGCCTTGACGAACGATTCGGAACGCGTGGGCACCTGGTCGCAGGAGTTGCGCTACGCCAGCCCGCGCTGGACCTCCGGCCATCTGCAGGCCGGCGTGTTCTTCCTCGACGAGGACGGCTCGCGCCGGCTCGGTCTGCAGTCGCTGGCCGCGAAGACCGGCGCGCTCACCGCGTCGACCTTGGCCGACCAGCAGGTGCGCACGCGCAGCGCCTCGGTCTTCGCCGACGGCACCTGGCACTGGACGTCGACCGTGGATCTCACGGCCGGCGCGCGCTACACCTACGACCGCAAGACGGCCTCGCTGGACCGCGCGGACCTCGTGCGTCCGGCGGCCAGCTTCTCCGCGCAGGGCCTGCGCGCCTCGTGGAGCGAATGGACGCCGCGCATCGCGCTGAACTGGCAGCCGTCGCAGCAGATGCTGCTCTACGCCAGCGTCACCCGCGGCTTCACCGCTGGCGGCTTCAACACGGACGCGAGCTCGCTGGCCGCGTTGTCGACGCCCTTCAATCCGGAGACGGTCACCAACCGCGAGGTCGGGCTCAAGTCCCAATGGCTGGACAACCGGCTCCGCGTGAACGTCTCCGTGTTCGACATGGCGTATCGCGACAAGCAGGAGTTCGTGAACAACACGGTGACCGGCATCCTGAGCATCATCAACGCGAGCCGGGCCACCGTGCGCGGCGCAGAGGTGGAGGTGGCGTGGAAGCCCGCGAAGTGGCTGGGCCTGACAGCGACCTACGGCTACCTCGACGGCAGCTACGACCGCTTCGAGATCGGGAACATCAACTACACGGGCAACCCGCTGGCCTCGTCGCCGAAGAACAAGGCCTCGCTGGCGGCGGACTGGCGCATCCCCGCACGCGGCGGCTTCGCCGTCGGCGCGGTCAACTACGGCTGGCAGTCCGACTACAACACCGGCGCCGCCAACGATCCGAACCTTCAGATCCCCGGATACGGCCTGCTGAACCTGAACGCCGGCTTCGAGGCCTCGGATCGGCGCTGGCGCGTCGTGGCCTGGGTCAAGAACGCGACCAACCGGGCCTACATCCTGACGCGCTCCACGCAGGTGGTGCGGGCGGAGTACCTCGGTGACCCGCGCACCGTCGGCGTCACGGCGGCGCTCCGCTTCTGAGACGGAGTCCGTCATGAACTTCAGCGACAAGCGCCGGCGCCTGGTGGGCGCCATGGGACTGCTCGGGCTCTCCGGATCGACCCTGTCGGGTTGCGCCACCGGCGGCACGCCGCGGTCATCCGCTTCGGCAGGCCCCGACACCTCCGCTACCTCCACAGCGAGCGCGGCGGACGGCCGCCCACTCGATCCCTGGCAACCGGGCCAGCTCGACATCCATCACCTCGCGATCGGACGCGGCAGCGCCACGCTGGTGATCCTGCCCGACGGCACCAGCCTGCTGATCGACGCGGGTGCCTCGGCCAACGCCACCGACGTCAGCGTAGCGACGCGCCCCGGCCCGCAACGCCGCGCCGGCGAATGGATCGCGCGCTACGCGCAGCGGCACCTGGCGCCGACCGGCGGACGCGGGTTGGACTATCTGCTCGTCAGCCATCTGCATCCCGATCACCTCGGCGATGTCGCTCCGGGGCTGCCCCAGTCGCGGCGCGGCGACTACCGTCTGACCGGCGTGATGGACGTCGCCGAGCAGCTCGAGATCGGCACGCTCGTCGATCGCGGTTTTCCGGACTACCGGTATCCGGGCGCCGGCATCGAGCAGGCGCCGTTCGCGGCGAACTACCGCGCGTACGTGGCCGCGCGGCAGGCCGGCGGCAGCGCGGTGCAACGCTTCGAGGCGGGCTCCGATCGGCAGTTCCTGCCGCGAGCGCATCGCTCCTCGGAGGGGCGCTTCGCCGTGCGCAACATCGCGGTCAACGGCGAGGTCTGGACCGGACGCGGCGACGAACGACGTTCGACCTTCCCCGATCCCGCCACGCTGCCCGATCGCGACCGTCCCAGCGAGAACATGTGCTGCGCCGCGATCCGCATCGAATCGGGGCCGTTCCGCTACTTCACCGGCGCGGACCTGACCAGCGACACCTTCAACGGCGACCTGCCCTGGCGGGACATCCTCGGCGCCGCCGCGCGGGCGGCGGGACCGGTGGACGTCGCCACGGCGGACCATCACGGCTTGTACGACGGTGTCAGCGCCGACGTGGCGCGCACCCTGCGTCCGCGTGCCTGGGTCATCCCGACCTGGCACATCTCGCACCCGAGCCTGCAGCAGCTCGAGCACATGTTCAACGATCGCCTCTACGCGGGGCCGCGCGAAGTCTTCGCCACCGAGGTGATGCACGAGAACGCGTTGATGCACCGTCGCCTGATGCAGAAGCTGCGCAGCACGCGCGGCCACGTGATCGTGCGCGTCGAGGCCGGCGGCGAGCGATTCAGGATGCTGGTGACGGACAACGCCGACGAAGCGGATCGGGTGATCTACGAGTCGGCGCCGATGCGCAGCGGAGCAATCAGGCCAGCTTGAAGGTCGCCACGACCTTGACGAGCTGCTCGGCCTGGGACTTCAGGCCGCTGGCGGCGGCGGCCATCTGCTCGACCAGCGCGGCGTTCTGCTGCGTCGCCTGGTCGATGTGGGTGACGGCCTCGCCGACCTGGGCGACACCGCTGGACTGCTCGCTGCTGGCCGAGCTGATCTCGCCGATGATGTCGTTGACGCGGCGGATGCTGCCGACGACTTCGGTCATCGTCTCGCCGGCGCGGTCCACCATCTTCGTGCCCTGCTCCACCCGCTCGACGCTGGCGGTGATCAGGCGCTTGATCTCCTTGGCCGCCTCGGCGGAACGGCCCGCCAGCGAGCGCACTTCAGAGGCCACGACCGCGAAGCCGCGGCCCTGCTCGCCCGCGCGGGCCGCTTCCACGGCGGCGTTCAGCGCCAGGATGTTGGTCTGGAAGGCGATGCCGTCGATGACGCCGATGATGTCGCCGATCTGACGCGACGAGTCGTTGATGCCCTTCATGGTCTCGACCACGCGGCCGACCACCTCGCCGCCCTGCACCGCCACGTCCGACGCGTTCTGCGCCAGCTGGTTGGCCTGGTGGGCGCTGTCGGCGTTGTGCCGCACGGCGGCGCTCAGCTGTTCCATCGAGGACGCCGTTTCCTCCAGCGAGCTGGCCTGCTGCTCGGTGCGCGCGCTCAGGTCCATGTTCCCCACGGCCATCTCGTCGCTGGCGGTCTGGATGCCCTCCGACGCCTGGCGCACCTGGCGCACGAGGTCGGTGAGGCCGCTGCTCATCTTGCCGAGCGAGCCGACCAGGTAGGCGATCTCGTCACGGCCTTCGACTTGCAGGCGCCGCGACAGGTCGCCCTGGGCGACCGCGTCGACGAGTTCGATGGCCTTCGCCATCGGCCGCGTGATCGAGCGGGTCAAGGTGATCGCCAGCACGATGCCGAGCGTGATCGCGATCACGCCCAGCACCTCCAGCTGGAACTGGGCGCGCGCGGTGTCGGCGGCGATCGTCTGGTTCAGGTCGTCGATGACCTGGCGCTGGTAGTCCAACACGGCCGTCAGGGCGGCCACGTAGGCGGGCGCGACGACGCTGAACTCGCTGTCGTAGATGCGGTTGGCCTCGTCGGCCTTGTCGGCGCGCTTGGCCGCCATCATGCGGTCCCGCGCGTCGAGGTAGGCCTTGCGGGCGCCGTTGAACTTCTCCAGCAACGGCTTCTCGCGCTCGTCCGTCGGCAGGTCCGCGAGGGCCTTGACGATCTCGTTGCCGCGCGCGGTCGAGGCCTTGGCCTCGTCGCGGAAGAGCGCCTCCAGGCCGCCGTCCGCGTTCTTCGCGATCGCCTTGCCGCGGGTCACGCCAGCCACGACGTTGCGCAGCTGCTCCTCCAGCAGACGCTCCTTGGCCAGCGGCGAGGCCATCATGGCCTGGACGGCGACCGACGCGCTGTTCAGGCGCAGCACGCTGACGACCAGCATCAGCGCGAGCAGCAGCAGGATGAGGGCAAAGCCGGCACCAAGCCGGGTACCGACACGCATGTTGTTCAGAGTCATGAGGACCTCATCCAGGACAGTGGGGGTTGCAGCGGCCGGCGGGTGCAGGGGAGCGCTCCCGCCGGGTTGGGCGCGAGCCTATGCGTTTGTTTCATCGACGAACAGACCCGCCCCGGGCGCGCGCCCGGCAGCGCCGTGAACAGCTTGACGAAAGCCGCGTCGTTACGCGGGGATCGACCGGACGCGGCATGACGGATCGATGACGGATCGATCCGCGGACGACGCTCGTCGGCCCGGATGGCAGTTCGTCACGGCTCGTCGGCAGCGCGTCATCTCGCGGTCGCCTAGCCCGGGGCGGACATCGAGACTCCGGGCTCCGATGATGGACCTGCGAGGACAAGAATGAAATCACTTGCCGTGCTGCCGCTCTGCGCGCTACTGGCTGCGACACCCGCTCCTGCAACAGCGCTGACAGCCCCGGCGGAAGGAACGGCCGCGCCCGCCCCGGTCACGACGAGTTGCCTGGTCGGCGCCTATCGCATGGAAAACGGCCAGACGCTGGACATCGCGCCAGCCAGGGGCAACACCCTGCGCTGGATCGCCTTCAGCGGCGAGACGGGCCTGCTGCGGCCGCAGCCCGACGGCGCATGGACCAGCACCGCCGGATGGACCGGCAGGCCGACGGCGGACACGCTGTCATCGGCCGATTGCAACCAGGGGGAGATCACGTTCGGCGGACAACGCGGCCAGCGCATCGACTTCGATGTGACGGAGACCACCTTCGATGCGGGCGGTGTCCCGCTGGCCGGACGTCTCGTCATGCCCAGGGGCGAGGGCCCCGTGCCGGTGGTGGTGCTTCTCCATGGATCCGAATCAGACTCCGCACGCGAAGGCGATGCACTTCAACGCCTGCTCCCCGCGGAGGGCATCGGCGCGTTCGTCTACGACAAACGGGGCACCGGCGCCTCCGCGGGCGCCTACACGCAGGACCTCAGCCTGCTGGCCGACGATGCGGTGCGGGCCATGAAGGAGGCCCGCCGTCTCGCGGGACCGCGTGCCGGCCGCATCGGCTACCAGGGCGGCAGCCAGGGAGGATGGGTCGCGCCGCTGGCGGCGGAGCGCGCGCCGGTGGACTTCGCCATCGTGAGCTTCGGCTTGACGGTGTCCATGCTGGAGCAGGATCTGCAGAGCGTCGCGCTCGAGATGCGCGCCCACCGGCATTCCGCGCGGGACACCGAAGACGCGCTGGCGCTGACGCGCGCCGCGCAGAAGGTCATCGAGACGCGCGGCAAGGAGGGCTACGAGGCGTTCGACGCCTTGCGCGAGCAATTCAGGTCGCGGGCCTGGTTCAAGGACGTGCGCGGCAACTTCCTGCATCTGGTGCTGCCGCTCGACAAGAGGCAGATCGTCGAGGGACTGAACACGACCTACAAGTTCGACGTGTCCTTCCGCTACGACCCGATGCCGACGCTGCGGGCCTCGCGCACGCCGCAGCTGTGGGTCCTCGGCGCCGACGACCGCGTCGCGCCGAGCGCCGGTACCGAGGCGGACCTCCGTTCCCTGATCGCGGCGGGCAAGCGCTACACGCTGGCCGTGTACCCGGGTGCCGACCACGGCATGACCGAATTCGAGCTCACGCCGGACGGCAAGCGGATCTCCACGCGCTACGCCGAGGGCTACTTCGCGCTGATGCGGGATTTCATCCGGGACGGCCGGATCGGCGCGGTCGACGACCGGTACGGGAAGGCCCTCATCACCCGCCCCTTGCCGGTGAAGTGACCCCGGCTCGCGGCAGTAGTAGAGTGCCGCCATCCCGACCCTGAACCACCAGAAGGAAATCGAGCCATGCCAAAAGGCGAGCAACGCAACGACAAGGCCAACAAGAAGCCCAAGAAGGACACCAGCACGCCCAAGGAGTCGTCCTCCGTCTCCACGCGGCCGGTCGCGCCGATGACGGCCGTGATGCCCAAGGGCAAGCTGAAGAACAAGCCGGGCTGAGCGCCGGCCCGCCCGGATCGCTCGATCCGGGCCGTGCAAGGAGGAACGCCGGCGGGACTCGCGTCCCGCCGGCGTTTTTCATTGGCGCAGGGGCCTCAGCGCATCACGGCATCAGTGCTTGCCGGCGTCCTTTGCCGCTTCCTTCACGTCGCCGTAGGCCTTCTGGGCCTTGCCGTCGACCTGCTTGGCCAGGCCCTTGGCCTGTTGTTCGGTGCTGCCGACCACTTCACCGGTCTTCTGCTGCACCTTGCCAGCGATGTCCTTGGCGGCGCCCTTCACTTGGTCCTTGTTCATCATCAACTCCGGAAGTTACTGCGAATCCCGCAGGGTGCGATGGCACTGGAGTCATCCTAGGCGGCCCCGCTCGCGCCGCGTGACGGCGGGCAACGCTTCCTCCCGTCGGAGCGGTCCTACAGGTTTGCGAACAAGCGCTACAGCCCGTCGCACACCCGGGAGAACGGGTTGCGCCGGGGCATGTTGGCGATCTCCTGCAGCGTCCACAGTTCGGCGGGTGTCATGTGGACGAGTTGCCCCAGCGCAGGCAGCCGGTCCGTGGGGATCGTGCGGCCGCCGGTGCGGGCCTCGCTGACGTGCTGCCGAGGGACTTTCAGATGACGCGCGAGCGCGGCCTGGCTGCCGCACAGGCCCACGGCGCGGTCGACGGCGCCCTGCCAGGTCGATGTCGAAGCCGGCATCGACACGCCGACATCGCGGGCGCCCGCGAAGGCGCCCGGAAAGAGGGATCCAAGAGTTTCCATGACGAGAGATCCTGCTGCCGCGAGGGCGGACAGCCGAGGGCGCCGCATTCGCCCGGAGGCTTGGCGGCGTGACCGCATCGGACGAGCGCTTTGACCGCGCCTTGGGCGATGCGAAACGGCGGAGCGCGCGACGTCCGCGCCCGGGGGGCGTGGCCGTGTCCGCGCGCCATCATGGCCGTTCAGCGGCGGGGCGGTCGCTCCAGGGGCGTGTTGCCGATGCTCCGCCAGGTCGGCGGTTCGGCACGCGGCCAATGGCCATTGGCGCTTGCGGGCGCGGGCACGCGCGGCACGACGACATTCGCCATGGGCAGGACATAGCCGCCCAGCGCCGCCGCGTCGCTCAAGGACGGCCCGTCATGGTCGTCCAGCACGACGGTGGGATCGTCGGCGAGGTGATGGTGGCGCTCGAACAGCCCATGGGCATGGACATGCGCGGGCTTCCCGCCACGCTGGAGTTCGATCTGCTGCTGCCGCGCCCTCGCGGTGTCGAGGACCTGCGAGGCCTCCTTGCCCGCCAGCGCCTGCAGGCCCCGATGAACCAGGTCGCGCCATGTCTGCGCGAACGATGGCGAGTCGTGATCGTGATCGACGACCGGGGCGGCGCGATGGTGATGCGCCGGGCCGAGCGTGGTCAGCCTCGCGCCCGCGGCGCCATACAGCGGGACCGCGGCGCACAGCAGCAACAGCAGCACGGCCCGCGTCTGGCGGAGCCAGCCGGCGAGCGTGCGGGCGAAGGATCCGGTCGCTGGGCGCATCGCGACGCAGCGTCGCCGAGCTTCATGTCAGGCGCATGACCGGAGGTCCGGGGCACCCGGGGCGTCCCGGATTCCCGGGTCGCCCCCCCGGGACCGGAGGCCGGGCCCGCATTGTTGGCGCCCGTTGGCATGTCATGGCGGCCAGGGCCCCTTTTTCGACAGGCGCCGATTCCGAAGAATCAAGCCCGTCATCACTTCATTTCAACGAGGCCACCATGCCCTTCGCCAACATCAAACTCCCCGAAGGCGTCGCCGACGCCGCCCGCAAGGAGGAAATCATCCACCGCGTCACGGCGATGTTCGTCGAGTACTTCGGCGAGCGCGCACGCCCCTACACGATGGTCCTGGTCGACGAGGTCGCCGACGGCGGCTGGGGCCGCGCGGACGAGACGCTGACGCTCGAGAAGATGGGGATCAAACCGAAGCAGCCGTAGGCTCGCCCTGCCCTCCTGTTCCCGCCAACCGCGGGCGCTACGCGATGCCGTGCGTCCAGCCGGGCATGTCGACGTAGTAGCGCACCGCCTTGCCCACGCCGTGCGCGCGCAGTTGACCGGCCGCGGTCATGTCCGACAGGTCACGGGTCGCCGTCGCCTTCGACACGCCGGTCATCTTCATGTACTTCTCGGCGTTGAGCCCGCCGAGGAACCCGCCGTCGCCGTCGTCCAGCAGGCGCTGCAGCACCTTGCGCTGGCGCTCCGCAAGATCGCCGGCGGCGTGCGTGTCCCAGAAGCGGCGCTTCTGGACGGCGGTGTCCATGACGTGGTTGGCGGCATCGCAGGCGCCGGTGTACTGGCGCACGAACCACTGGACCCACGTGGTCAGGTCCGCGCCGCCCCGTTGCGTCAGACTGAGTGCGTCGTAGTACTCGGCACGCGCGGCCAGCATCTGCTTGGACATGCTGTGCAAGCGCATGGGCGGCCTGAGATGCTGGGCAATCGCCATGTCGATGATGGCCCGGCCGACACGGCCGTTGCCGTCCTCGAACGGGTGGATGCTCTCGAACCAGAAATGCGCGATCGCCGCGCGCGCAAGACCGTCCAGCCTCGGGCCGTCCAGCGCCTGCGGTACGCCCTTGCGCGGCGTGGTGGCGGCGAACCAGGCAATGAAACGCGCCATCTCCGCCGGCACGTCGCGCGACGCGGGAGCCTGGTAGTGCACGACCTCCCGACCCGGACGTCCGCTGACGATCTGCATCGGGTCCGCGTGGTCGCGATAGCGACCCACGGCGATGCGCTGAAGTCCGGAGAGTCCGTTCGGGAACAGCGCCGCCTGCCAACGGCAGAGACGGTCCTCGTCCAACGGCTGATCGATGTGGCTCGTCGCATCCGCGATCATCGCGACGAGTCCGTCGACGTGACGGTCGACCGGTCCCTCCTCGCTCAGGCCCATCCGCCGGAGCACCGACGAGCGCACGGCATCGGCCGACAGCCGTTCCCCTTCGATCGCCGCCGTCGCGATGACCTCGTCAGCGAAAACGTCCAGCACGACGGGACTCGTGACGCCGAGCCCGATGGCCATCGCCTTGCCCTCGACATTGCCGTGCATGACGTAGGCCTCGAACAGATCGGGCGCCACCGCCTGGGCGTCGTAGTGGAAGGCCGGCCAGTCGGCGCGCTGCCAGATCCAGGTGGGCGGAGCGGTCTTGCGGGTCATGAGCCGCATTCTGGCATTTTCGGCTCATATTTTGAGCCGTATTTCGTCAAATGCGGCTCACGCTCCGGTTTCAGCCCAAGTACGCGGCGGCACCTTCCCCGGCGACCAGGCCGCTGGCCATCGAGGCCGTCAGCAGATAACCGCCCGTCGGCGCCTCCCAGTCCAGCATCTCACCGGCGACGAACACGCCGGGGCGGGTCTTCAGCATCAGCCGCTCGTCGAGCGACTCGATCGTCACGCCGCCCGCGGTGCTGATGGCTTCCGCGACGGGGCGCGCGGCGCGCAGGCGCAGCGGCAGCGCCTTCAGCGTGCGGGCCAGCGTCGCCGTGTCGGCGTACTCGTCCTTCGTGAGCACCTCGTGCAGCAGGCCGGCCTTCAGGCCCTCGATGTTCAGGCGGCTCTTCAGGTGCGAGGACACGGAGCGCGAGCCGCGCGGATGCGCGACCTGCTCCAGCACCCACGCTGCATCACGACCGGGCAGCAGGTCCAGGTGCACGAGCGCCTCGCCGTCGCGCTCGAGCTTCTCGCGCAGCAGCGCGGAAGCGGCGTAGACCAATGAGCCTTCGATGCCGGTCGCGGTCACGACGAACTCGCCCTGGCGGGAGAAGCTCCGTCCATCAATGCCTTCGGCGGTCAACGCCACAGGCTTGAGCGGCTGGCCCGCGAATTTTTCGGCGAAGAACGGCGACCAGCCCGGCGCCACGCCATCGCGCAACACACCGAGATCGAAACCGCAGTTGGCGGCGCGCAGCGGCGACACGGTCGCGCCGACCTCGGCGAGCAGCGGCACCCACGCCCCGTCCGAGCCCAGTTGCGGCCACGAGGCGCCGCCCAGCGCGAGCACGACGGCATCCGCGGTCACGGCCGTTTCGCCTTCAGGCGTGCTGAACCGCAGCGCGCCGTCCGCGTCCCAGCCGAGCCAGCGATGCCGCATGTGGAAGCGCACGCCCTGCGCGCGCAGGCGCGACAGCCACGCGCGCAGCATCGGCGCGGCCTTGAGGTCCTTGGGAAAGACACGCCCGGAGGTGCCGACGAAGGTCTCGACGCCCAGCCCTTGCGCCCAGGCGCGCAGTGCGCCGCCATCGAAGCGGTCGAGCCAAGGGGTGACCTGGGCTTGGCGCTCGAAGAAGCGCGAGTCGAAGTCGGGACGGGGCTCCGAGTGCGTCAGGTTCAGACCGCCCTTGCCCGCCAGCAGGAACTTGCGGCCGACCGAGGCCATGGCGTCGTGGAGGTCGACGGAGAGACCGGCTTGAGCCAGGCGCTCGGCGGCCATGAGGCCGGCGGGGCCGCCGCCGATGACGACGGCGCGGCGGGGGGATTCGGAGGTAGGCATGGGATGGAGGGTACTGCGCAAGGCCGCGCAGTGTGCCAGACGGTCGCGATCTCTCGGATCCGGAGGACCGGGCATCCCGGCGCGCAGGCCGTTTCGTGGCCGGACCACCCGGAAGAGGTAGGGCGAACCGCCGCGTTTACCGTTGATTGCAGCTCTTGCGCCTACCCGTTGGAACCGCTTTCAGCTCGCGGAAAAAATGAATCGATTCGCGTCGCACCGCTGTCGGTCGCGCCGGTTCCCTCATCACGCAAAGAGAGCAGCGCATGCAGCAGCCCCACCGTCCGAGCTTCGGCAAGCTCCCGGCCGCGTCGACCACGATCGCCCTGGCCTTCAGCGTGCTGCTGAGCGCCTGCGGCGGCGGGGACGCGGCAGGCCCGTCGAAGGATCCCACCGATACGCAGGGGGCCGCGCCCGCACCGGCTCCCGCGCCGGGACCCGCGCCTGCCCCCAGCCCGGCGCCGGAACCCGCGCCATCGCCAGCCCCCTCTCCGGCGCCCTCGCCCGCACCAGCGCCATCTCCGGCGCCTTCACCGGCCCCTTCACCGGCCCCTTCCCCTGCGCCGAGCCCGGCGCCCGCTTCGGGCCCTGCGCCTGCACCGTCGCCGGCACCGCCTCCGACGCTCACCCTCCCGATCGAAGTACTGGGCGCCGGGGCCCCCGACGCGCCGACGGTCGTCGGCGCGGAGCTGTCGCTCGATGCCGCCTCCCTCGCCACCGCCACGCAGCTGGTCGTGCGCTGCCATCGCTGCGGCTTCTACAACTCACCGGAGTTCGAAGCGCTCAGCAAGCCCCTGACGGCCATCGCCGGCAGCCTGCGCGTGGTCGGCGCCGCCACCGCCAACAACACCAGCGCGGCGGCGTGGATCCCGATCAGCGACACCGGCGTCCAGCTCGACGACATCGAACGCGCGCACGGCGGCGTGAACGGCGGGCTGCTGACCATCCGCTTCCGCGTGCCGCTGGACAGCACCGCGCGGGCGCGTCTGGTCGCGAGTCCCGCGACCAACCGCATCGAGTTCCGCTTCAACGGCACCGACGGCAACTCCAACGGCTTCCGCATCCTCGACCTGCAGCTGCAGGACGCGAGCGGACGCAACCTCGCGACCAACCCGCGCCGCTGGGCCGACATCGCCGTCGAGAAGCAGGCCGGCCGCACCTGGACCGCCGATGCGGACGCCGGCAAGGCGCTGTGGAACGCCTCCGGCCTGCTGCTCAAGTCCTCGGTGGTCAACACCAAGATGCGCGCCGCCTGCGCGTCCTGCCATGCCGCGACGGGCCGTGACCTGCAGTACTTCAACTACTCCGACAACTCGATCGTCCAGCGCGCCCGCTTCCATGGCCTGAGCGAGACGCAGGGCCGGCAGATCTCCGCCTACCTGCGCGCGGCGCTGACCCAGGTCCCGCACGTGCCGCAGGCCACGCCGTGGAATCCGCCGTACCAGCCCGGCCCCGGACTGGACAGCCGGCCCGCCGTCGAATGGGCGGCCGGCGCCGGCATCGACGCGGTGCTGCCGGACGCGAAGTCCTTCGTCAACGTCTTCGCCGGCAAGGCGGCCAACAGCACGGCCGCGGTGACGCAGGCCGAGCTCGACGCCGCGATGGACCCGAGCCCGGGCAAGGTGTTGAACACGCGCGAGATGCCCATCCCGCTGCAACTGCCCGACTGGAACGCCTGGCTGCCGATCACGCATCCGCTGGACATCTGGACGCCGGACGCGGGCCAGGGTCAGGGCTTGTTCGAGACCCAGGGCGACACCGGCTCCAACCCGGTCAAGGTGGTCAAGCGCATCGCCGACTGGCTGGCGGCCAACAAGAATCCGAACGGCGTGTATGGCGACTGGAGCCACCTGACGGCTGATCAGCGCGAGCGCGCGATGTACTGGCTCGGCGATCCAGGCGCAAAGACGCTGGACTTCGTGGGCGGTGGTCGAGGCAGCCGTGTGTCTCCTAATCCCTCGCAGCCTTACGGCGCGGAGATCGGCGGCCGCAAGCTGCAGGCCCTGCTGTCGCCGTCGACGCAGTCGTCGGCGATCGCGCTCTATCCGAACGCGAAGGCCGGCTACAGCAAGGAAGCCTTCATCGAGCGCGCCATGTTCGGCATGCTCCACTGGATGGGCGTCAAGCAATGGGAGCTGGCGCACGAGTACGGGCTGGAGAGCTCGACCTCCTCCTTCCGCGGCAGGAAGGACGCGAGCGGCAAGTGGGTCGGCGAAGGCGAGAAGCGCGGCTGGCCGTTCAGCTGGCCCAGCGTGTTCTACATGGCCCCGCACATGCTCTACGCCGACGAGCAGACGCCGCAGGGCAAGCGCGAGTTCTACTTCTCGTGGGAGCCGCGGCTGACCTCCTACTACCGCACCAACCAGTGGTA
The DNA here is from genome assembly GCF_059416045.1 of Roseateles sp. GW821-FHT09G03. NCBI lineage: Bacteria > Pseudomonadati > Pseudomonadota > Betaproteobacteria > Burkholderiales > Sphaerotilaceae > Roseateles > Roseateles sp. GW821-FHT09G03. The sequence continues at coordinate 25,254 of NZ_JBWKOK010000008.1, read as the reverse complement.
CCAGCTGCAGATGACGGTGAACCCGGGCTGGACCGGCGCGTCGGAAGGGCCGATGGACTGGCCGTACCACATGGGCTTCACGACCGCGGTGGTGGACGACCTGATGACGGCGAAGGCACCGTCGCAAGTCTCCGCTTCTCACCTGGCGCGCTACTTCCAGGTGCGGACCAAGCTCGCGCAACTGGCCAACACCAACCTCTCCTTCAACAAGCCGGATCCCGCCGCGCCGACGGACCTGTTCCGCAACGAGGGGCACCGCAGCCGGGCCTCGCTGGCGATCCACAAGCTGGGCGTGGGCGAGGTGGTCGACCGCGGTCCTGAGAGTTGGGAGAAGTCGCGATTCCGGCTGCTGGACGACGTGACGCCGGGGCTGCACGTGATGTTCATCAACAGCTCGATCTCGCTCTACAACGCGATGTACGCGACCACGACCTACGAGCAGTGGCGGCGCTGCGACCCGAACGCGCTGTTCGGCAGCGAGCCGGAGATCAAGTCCGGCTTCCGCTTCTGCCTCGACGCGAAGCGCACGCCGCTCCCGCTGAACAGCAAGGGCCAGCCGCACCTCGTGGGCGGATGGGTCGACTGGACGAGCGAGCAGTACATCACCTGGAGCGTGATCTCCGCGCGCAACCATGGCGCCGAGGCGCAGCGCCTGAAGACCTTCTCCGACTGGAGCGGGCGGATGTGGCGCGAGTGAGGCGCGAGTGAGGCGAGCGGGACGGATGCGGCGGGACTGACGACGCCTACGCCGCCGCCGGCACGGCCGGCAACTCGAGCGTGAAGCGCGAGCCCTGCCCGCTTTCGCTGTCGACGAGGATGCGGCCGCCCATGCGCTCCATGAGCTGCTTGCAGATCACCAGGCCGATGCCGTGCCCGGGCTGCTCCACGCGCCCGAGCCGGTTGAACGGCTGGAACAGCTGGGAACGCTGCTCGGGGCTCAGGCCGATGCCGTTGTCGGCCACCTCGATGCGGAAGCCGCGCGGCTCCGCGCAGGCCCGCACCTTCACCCAGCCGCCGCGCCGGTTGTACTTGATGGCGTTGGAGATGAGGTTGTGCAGCACCTGCTCCAGCCGGATGGGATCGGCCTGGACAAGCGGGAGCGTGCTGTCCTCCTCGGGCGTCATGCCGACCTGCAGGTCGACGCCGGCCTCCGCCGCCGCCGGCTGCGCGAGCTCCACCACGCGGCGCAGCAGCGGCCCCGCCTGCAGCGGCAGCGACTGCACGGTCAGCGTGTTCGCCTCGACGCGCGAGAGCGTCATCATGTCCTCGATCAGCACCAGCAGGTGCTTGGCCGCCTCGTCGATGTGACGGAGCCGCGAGTGCTGCACATCGTCCAGCGGACGCTTCGGATCGTGGGCCAGCAGCTGGCTGAAGCCCAGCACCGCGTTCAGCGGCGTGCGCAGTTCGTGACTGGCCTGTGACAGGAACTCGCTCTTGGTCTTGCTCGTGACCTCGGCCAGCTCGCGCGCCCGGTCCACGTCCTGCAGGCGCATGCGCTCGCCGAGCTCGCGCTGCAGCAGCTCGCCGCGCAGCCGCACCTGGCGCTGCAAGGCGCGGTTCCAGAGCAGCGTCACGCCGAGCCCGGCGACGACCAGCGCCAGCGCGATGCCCACGCCCCACAACGCGCGGCGCTGCCAGCGCATCGCCGCCGTGTCCTGCGTGATCCAGCGGTCGGCGATGGCCTGGCGCTCGCTCTCGCCGATGCGCGTGAGCGCCTTGTCCAGGATGCGGCCCAGCATCGGCCAGTCGCGCCGGTAGCCGATGCCCAGGCCGTAGGCGTAGCCGAGGTCGTCCACCACCCGCAGGTTGCCGATGCCGTCGCGCCGCATCAGGTAGGTCGCGCCGGCCAGGTCCATCACCGCCGCGCCGACCTCGCCGCCGGCCAGCCGGCGCAGCACGGTGCGGTCGTCGACCTCCACCTGCAGCGGGTTCGTGGCATAGCGGTCGCGCAGGAACTCCGCCACCGCGTAGCCGCGCGCCACCGCCACCGCCTCGCCCGGCCGCAGCGGGTCGTCGCCCGCGCCGGCGCGGCGCAGCAGCACCGCGGGCACCGTGATGTAGGGCCGGGTGAAGCCGAAGCGCTGCGCGCGCTCGGGCGTCTCGCGCATCGACATCTGCACGTCGAGCGCACCGACGGCCAGCGCGTCCAGGTTGTCAGCGAAGGGTCGGGGCGGCTGGAACTCGAAGCGCAGTCCGGTGAGTTCCATCAAGCGCCGCGCATAGTCCACCGACAGGCCGGTGAGCCGGCCTTCCTCGTCGATGTAGGTGAACGGGCCGTAGCTGGCCGAGCCGCCGACGCGCAGCACGGGATGCTGCGCCACCCAGGCGCGCTCCTCGGCCGTCAGCCAGTCGCGCGGATCGGCGTGCCCCTGCCCCGCCAATGCCAGCCACGCCAGCACGGCGGCCGCCAGGATCGGCAGCAGACGCGGCAGCACGCGCAGAAGTCGGGGGAGTGCGAACAGGACCACGTGACGATTGTGAGCCCGCCTATCCCCGGCAAGAGCAAGGGCTCTCCCGCATCCAGGGGAGGTCCCTGTCAGAAGTGTCAGGTGTCTCCGACACCTGCCGTGCGCCGTCCGCCCGGCGTCAGCCGCGCAGCGACGCCTTCAACTTCTGGCCGATCTCCGGCTTGTCCTCGAACGGATCGGTCGGGTTGCGCAGCTGCATCACGTCCTCCAGCCGCGTCTGCACGCCCTTGAGCGCCTGCGGGTGGCTGAAGATGTAGAAGCGCTCCTCGTCCATCGCCTCGAACACCATGCGGGCGACGTCCGCCGCCGTCAGCTTGCCGGAGCTGACCGCCTTGTCGGTCATCGCCTGCGAGATGAGCTGGCTCTTCGTCGGCTTGTCCGCGCCCAGTTCGCCCGGCCGGTTGCGATGGCTCTGCGTGATGCCGGTCGGCACGAAGAACGGGCACAGCACCGACGCGCGCACCTGGTCCGTCACCAGCGCGAGGTCCTGGTACAGCGTCTCGCTGAGCGACACCACCGCGTGCTTGGACACGTTGTAGACGCCCATGTTGGGCGGGTTCAGCATGCCGGCCATCGAGGCGGTGTTGACGATGTGGCCCTGCCACGCGGGGTCCTTGCCGGCGGCCTCCAGCATCATCGGCGTGAACAGCCGGACGCCGTGCACCACGCCCATCAGGTTGACGCCCAGGACCCAGTCCCAGTCGGAGAGCGCGTTCTCCCAGATCAGTCCGCCGGAGCCGACCCCGGCGTTGTTGAACACGAAGTTGGGCGCGCCGAAACGCTCCTTCACCGCGGCGGCCAGCGCTTCCATCTGGTCGGCCTTGGACACGTCCACGCGGCGCGCCAGCACCGGGTGCGCCGCGAATTCCGACGCGGCCTTGTCGAGCGCGTCCTGCTGCACGTCGCACAGCACGAGGTTCATGCCGCGCGAGGTGGCGATGCGCGCCACCTCGAGTCCGAAGCCCGAGCCCGCGCCGGTGATCACCGCGGTCTTGCCTTGATAGTCCTTCATGCGCTTGTCTCCTTGATGCGGTGCTTATGCCTGCTTCAGCGTGTAGCGGATGCGCGGGAAGTGCACGTGCACGCGGCCGGCGCGGTCGTCCTCGCGCGCCAGCGTCACCGTGCGGCAGCTCAGGCCCACGAGCGTGCCGGCGACGGCGTCGCGGGCGTAGTCGTACGGCGTGACCGTGACGGCGTCGCCGGCGGCGAAGCCGAGGCCGTCCTCGACGAGCGCCGGACGCGGCGTCGACGCCTTCGCCAGCGCGATCGCCGCGGCACCGTCGAGCTTGCCGGCACGCTCGCCATGACCGATCGCGGCGACCCGGCCCATCCAGGCCCGCAGCGCCTCATGCGGCTGGAAGATCTCGGCCAGCGGCCCGGTCCGGGTCACGAACCACAGCGGGTGATAGACGCTGAGGTCGGCGATGCTGGTCTCCCCGCCGAGCAGCCACGGCCGGCCATCGGCCAGCATGGCCGAGAGCCACTCGAGGTACTGCGTCAGCGCCGCGCCGGCGTCGACGCCGCGCACCTGCGGCATGCCCTCGCTCATCGCCTTGCGGTCGGCGACGAAGATCTTCAGCATGTCCGGCGGCGCTCCGGCGAACAGCGCGGTCGCGCCCGCCGGTTGCATCGCGTAGGGCAGCGCGGTCCAGAACAGGTCCGTGTCGGCCCATTGCGCCAGCGTGCGCGCGTGACCGGCGACGGCCGCGGGGAACAGGCTGGGCGTCGGCCGGCGTGCTTCCAGCACCTCGGCGATCAGCGCGGTGTCGCAGTAAATGTCGGCGCCGAGTTGCAGGAAGGGCGTGCGGCGGTAGCCGCCGGTCAGCGCGACGACGTCGGGCTTGGGCAGCACCATCGGCACCGTCACCGAGTGCCAGGCCAGGCCCTTGAGGCCCAGCATCAGCCGCGCCTTCTCCGCGAACGGCGAGCTGCTGTAGTGATGCAGGACGAGGTCGTCGGCGGAAGGCAGGCCGGAGGAATGGGGGGACTCGCTCATGGCGTCGCCTCCTTGCGCATGTCGATGTGGGGGATGCCGTCCTCGTCGTAGACCTCCGAGATCGGCGTGAAGCCGAAGCTGCCGTAGAACTCGCGCAGGTGGGCCTGCGCGCCGAGTTCGATCGGCTGGCCCGGCCAGAGCTTCTGGCATTCGCGCAGCGCCTGGCTCATCAGCGCGCGGCCGAGTCCGCCGCCGCGGGCCGTCGACGCCGTGATCACGCGGCCGATGCGGGCCGCGCCGTCGCCGATCGAGGGCGGCAGCAGACGCGCGTAGGCGAAGAGTTCCTCGCGGCCATCGACGCCCTGCCCCATCCCCTGCAGATGCCACGCGTGCTCGTCGAGCCCGTCCGGATCGAGGTAGATGCAGCGCTGCTCGATGACGAAGACCTCGGCGCGCAGGCGCAGCGCGCGGTACAGGCCGCGCACGCCGAGCTCGTCGAAGGGCTGGCTGATCCAGCGCGGGCCGGCCATCAGACCAGCTTCACCAGCTGCTTGCCGAAGTTGCGGCCCTTGAGCAGCCCGAGGAAAGCCTCCGGCGCGTTCTCCAGGCCCTGCGCGACGCTCTCGCGGAACTTCAGCTTGCCGGTCGCGACCAGCGTGCCCAGTTCCTTCAGCGCCTCGGGCCAGACCTCCATGTGCTCGGAGACGATGAAGCCCTCGACCTTCATGCGGTTCGTGAGGATCAGCTGCGGGAAGCTCAGCGGGATCGGCTCGCCGTTGTAGCCGGCGATCATGCCGCACATGGCCACGCGGCTGAACGCGTTCGCGCGCAGCAGCACGGCGTCGAGGATCATGCCGCCGACGTTCTCGAAGTGGCCGTCGATGCCGTCCGGGCATTCGGCCTTCAGCGCGGCGGACAGCGACTTCAGGTCGGTGTGCTGCTTGTAGTCGATGCAGGCGTCGAAGCCGAGTTCCTCGACCACGTAGCGGCACTTGTCCGCGCCGCCGGCGATGCCCACCGCGCGCGCGCCGCGCACCTTGGCCAGTTGGCCGACCGCGCCGCCCACCGCGCCGCTGGCGGCGCTGACGACCACCGTCTGGCCCGGCTTCGGGTCGATGATCTTCACCAGGCCGTACCACGCCGTCACGCCGGGCATGCCCACCGCGCCGAGGTAGGCGGACAGCGGCACGTGCGTCGTGTCGACCTTCTGCAGCACGCCGCGCTGGTTCGCGTCGACGAGCTGGTACTCCTGCCAGCCGCCCATGCCGACGACCTTGTCGCCGACGGCGAAGTGCGGGTTCTTCGACGCGACCACCTCGCCCACGGTGCCGCCGATCATGACCGCGTTCAGCGGCTGCGGCGCGGCGTAGCTCTTGCTCTCGTTCATGCGGCCGCGCATGTAGGGATCGAGGCTCAGGTAATGGTTGCGGACCAGGACCTGGCCGTCCGCGAGTTCGGGAATCGCTTGTTCGACCAGCTTGAAGTTGTCAGTGCCGGGCTCACCGGTCGGGCGGGAGGCCAGATGGATCTGGCGGTTCACTTGGCTCATCGGAGACTCCTCGGTCGTTGTCTATCCATGCCAGCGCATGGCTCATGGGAGGGATTCGCGAGCGGCCACCCGCTCGCGATCCGTGACGGAATGCCGACGATTGAACCACGGCCTCCTCCCCCTTCACGTCCCTCGGGTGACAGAAAAGAACGAGCGTGCTTTTCCAGGAAGGCGCTGCAGATTCGTGTCAAGAACCGCGGCCGGCGGGTGTCGACTGACTTCATCACCACAGCCCTCCGCCACTTCACCATGTCGCAGATCTTCCGTCGTTCGAATCTCCCCACCTGGCTCGGCGGCAATGCCGGTCCGGCACAAGCGCCGCACGATCCGGAAGTGCGGAAGTGGATGAGCCAGGGGACGTCCGCGAAGGAAGCCCTTCCTGCCGCCCGCCAGATCGAGAAGGCGCTGGCCCGCAAGCCGGAGGTCCTGGACCTGTCGTCGACGCCGCCTCACCTCCTGAGGCAATTGCCGGTCAACCTGCTGCGGCGTTTGAGCGCGGCGACGCAGACGCTGGTGCTGCCGCCGGATTGCCCCGTGGACGTCGCGATGCGACTGATGCACGAGATCGACGTGCGTCGACTCGAGCCCAAGTCGGTGATGGCGGCGGTCGAGAACGCGCTGTCGCCGCGGCCCATGAGGCCGGTCCGGCGACGGCCGCAGACGCCGCCGCAGACGCCGCCGACGCCGCCGACGGCCACCATGCCGGCGAAGGGCAACGCCGACGAGCCGGTCTACGACGCGCCTCCCCAGCGGGCCGGCGGCGACTACGACATTCCTCCGCGCCGGGCGGGCGGCGACTACGACGTTCCTCCCCGTCGCGGCATCGAAGGCTACGAGCGTCCGGAGTCCCTTTTCGTCTCGTCGGACGCGGGATCCCCGCAACGCCGCGATGACAGCGGTCCTGTCGCGGACACGGACTACGTCGAGGGATCGGACTACGTGTTCATCGAGGTTCGCCGCGCCCCTGTCGACCCGGCCGATCCGATCTATGTCAACCGGACGGCGGTCAATCAGGCGAGGGCCATTCAGGCGACGAACTTGAAGGCCCTCCGTCGTCAGGGCGTGCTGCTCGACAAGGTGACACTGCCACCGCCGCAATCGCGGCTCGGCGTGACGGTGCAGGACATCCGTGAGGCTGAGATGGCCATGCGCGCACCCAGGGCCTGGCATCAGACGCATGCTCTCGACGAGGGCCGGTATCCGCGCTGCGCCTTGCCTTCACGGGATGCGGGCGCCATCGCCCGCGCACTGCTCGGTGTGCCGATGCACCATCTCCCGTCGCGGGAGCGCGCATCGATGGTCGAGGCGAGGAAGGTGCTCGCCTCGCAACAGCCCTACACGATGCTGCAGCTCGACCCCGATGCCGTCGGTCATCTGGGTGACGCGCTGGACGCTGTGACGCGCCTGGTCATGCACACGGAACACGCGCCGCCGGAACTCCCGGGACGCCAGCCCTCGTCCGCGCGCCTGCTGTCGGCCCCGCGCGCGACGGAGGGATGAGCGCAGGCGGCGGGTTCAGTCTCCGGTGCGCTGCAGCGCCTTGAGGCTGCGGCCCTTCCCGGGCAGCGCCTTCAGGTACTTGAAGGTGCCGGTCGAATGGGCGCAGAGCTTGCCGTCCTCGCCGTAGACCGCGCCGTCGCAGAAGGCCATCGTCGTCGAGCGGTGCAACAGCCGGCCGACCGCGCGCAGCGCGCCCTCGCCGGGGCGCATGAAGCTGGTCTTCATCTCCACCGTCACCACGCCGGGGCCGAAGCCCGGCTGGTCGCGGTGCACGCTGCGCGCCGCGTGCGCCATCGCCACGTCCAGCAGCGTCATCAGCACGCCGCCGTGCGCCACTTCCCAGGAGTTCAGGTGCAGCTCGCGGATGTCGACCCGCAGCTCGGCCTCGCCTTCGTCGATGCGGACCAGCTCGAAGCCCAGTTGCTGGACGAAGGGGATGTGGACGGGGAACTTCAACGGCTCGGACATGGGACGGGGAGTTGGTGCGGCGGGATCAGCTGCCGTGAACTGCGGACACGCCGCCGTCGACCGCGAGGATCTGTCCGGTGATGTGTTTCCCGGCGCGGCTCGCGAACAGCAGGGCGGCGCCCTTGAGGTCCTCATCATCGCCGATGCGCTTGAGCGGGGCGTGCTCGGCGAGCTTCTCCTCGCCGATCGCCGCCATCAGGCCCTTGGTCATCTTGCTGGGGAAGAAGCCCGGCGCCAGCGCGTTGACGGTGATGCCGTGGACGCCCCATTCGCCCGCCAGCGCGCGGGTGAAGTTCACCGCCGCGCCCTTGCTGGTGTTGTAGGCGATGGTCTTCATCATGCCGCTGTTGCCGCCCAGGCCGGCGATCGACGCCACGTTGATGATGCGGCCCGACTTGCGCGGGATCATGCTGCGCTTCGCGACTTCCTGGCTCATCACGAACAGGCTGCGGATGTTGAGGTCCATCACCTTGTCCCAGGCCTCGACCGGATGGTCCTCGGCGGGCGCGCCCCAGGTCGCGCCGGCGTTGTTGACGAGGATGTCGATCTGGCCGAGCTTCGCGATCGTCTGCTCGACGATGCCGCGCGCCTGCGCCTCGTCGGACGCGTCCGCGGCGATGAACTGCGCCGCGATGCCGCGCGCCTTCAGGTGCGCGACAGCCTCCTCCAGGTCAGCCGCCTTGCGCGAGCTCAGCATCAGCGTCGCGCCGGCCTCGCCGAGCGCCTCCGCGATCTGCAGCCCCAGGCCGCGCGATCCGCCGGTCACCAGCGCCACCTGGCCGGTCAGGTCGAAGAGGTCTTGTACCTTGCTGCTCATCGTCGTCTCCTTCAGTGTCTTGTCTCGGTGACTTCGCCTTCATCAAGCGGAGCCCATGGAACCGGCTCTGCCGGGCCATCGGGGTCGCCCCCTTGAGGGGGCCGGCGAAGCCGGTAGGGGGTGGGTCGATTCAGAACCACTCGTCCCGCATCTCGCGGGTGAGCGCCTCGCGCCGCGCGACCACGCCCAGCCAGGCGTGGATCTTGGGCAGCTCGTAGGCGAAGAAGTAGCGCTGCGCGGCGCGCTTGCCGCGAGCGAAGTCGTCGTCCCGGCCGTCGAGCGCGAGCGCCACGTCCAGCCAGATCCACGCCAGCACCGTGTGCCCGAAGGCCTGCAGATACGGTGTCGCATTGGCGAGCGCCGCTTCCGGCTCGCCGGTGGACCAGGCCTTCTTCGTGGCGCCACCGACCGCGACCAGCGCAGCGCCGAGTTCGTTCGCCGCCTCGGCAAGACCTGGCACCTGGCCGGCGCGCTGGGCGGTGTCGCTGATGCGCGCGGCCAGCGCCATCAGCGCCTGTCCGCCGTCCATCACGACCTTGCGCCCCAGCAGGTCCAGCGCCTGGATGCCGTGCGTGCCCTCGTGGATCATGTTCAGGCGGTTGTCGCGCCAGTACTGCTCGACCGGGAAATCGCGCGTGTAGCCGTAGCCGCCCAGCACCTGGATCGCGAGCGAGTTCGCCTCCAGGCACCACTCGCTGGGCCAGCTCTTGGCGATCGGGATCAGGACTTCCAGCAGCCGCTTCGCCGCGGCCACCTCGTCCTCCGAGCCCGTGTGCTGCTCGTCGACCAGCCGCGCGCAGAACAGCTCGAGCGCGAGCCCGCCCTCCACGAAACTCTTCTGCGCCAGCAGCATGCGCTTCACGTCGGCGTGCTCGATGATGAGGGCCTGCGGCCGCGCCGCGTCCTTGACGCCGGAGGTCGTGACCGGCCGGCCTTGCGGACGTTGCCGCGCATACTCGAGGCTCGCTTCGTAGCCCGCGTATCCGAGCATCACCGCGCCGAGGCCGACGCCGATGCGGGCCTCGTTCATCATGTGGAACATCTGCCGCAGCCCCTCACCGGGCTTGCCGACGAGGTAGCCGATCGCGCCCTTCTTCCCGCGCGGCGTCTGGCGCCCTTCGCCGAAGTTGAGCAGGCAGTTGGTCGTGCCGCGATAACCGAGCTTGTGGTTCAGACCCGCGAGCGCCACGTCGTTGCGCTCGCCGGTGAGCTGCCCGTCCGTGTCGACCAGGTGCTTGGGCACGATGAACAGCGAGATGCCCTTCGTGCCCGGCAGCGGCTTGCCATCCGGGCCGGGGATCTTCGCCAGCACGAGGTGGACGATGTTCTCGGTGATCTCGTGCTCGCCGCCCGAGATCCACATCTTGTTCCCGGTGAGCCGGTAGCGCGGGCCGAGCGGATCGGCCTCGAAGTCGGCGCCGTCGGCCTCGGCGCGCGTGGCCACATCGGACAGCGACGAACCCGCCTGCGGCTCCGACAGGCACATCGTCCCGAACCAGCGCCCGGACAGCTCGTTCATCGCGAAGACCTCGCGCTGCGTGTCCGTGCCGTGCGCCATCAGCAGGTTGGCGTTGCCATTGGTCAGCATCGCGTAGCCGCCCAGGGACACGCTGGCCTTGCTGAAGAAGCAGTTGGCGGCCATCTCGACCACGCAGGGCAGCTGCATGCCGCCGTGTTCGTAGTCCTGCGCTGCGGCCAGCATGCCGGAGCCGACATAGGCGGCGAGCGCCTCGTGCGTCGCCTTGGGCAGGTGCACGCGCTCGCCGTCGAAGCGCGGCTCCTCGGTGTCGGCCAGGCGGTTGAACGGCGCGAACTTCTCGCGGGCGATCTTCTCGCAGGTGTCGAGCACCGCGTCGAAGGTCTCCCGCGAGTGCTCCGAGAAGCGCTCGCGCCGGCCGAGGTCCTGCACCTTCAGCCAGTCGTAGAGCAGGAAGTCGAGGGTCTGGCGCATCGCGCCCTCCTGGTTGGCGTCAGGCCGGGCGCGCGGCGCGCTCAGCCGTGGATGTTGAACGCGAACTCGCGCTGGAAGCGCCACGTCGCCGGCACGCTCGCCGGCTTCGTGAACCGACGAAGCGCGCGGTGGCTGGTCTCCTGGAGCGCGCTGCGCAGCGTCTGCTGGACGCGGCCGCTGTCCCGGTCGCGCACGTCGTCGCCGCTCATCGCGCCCGTCATGGTGCCCAGGCGCAGGTCCAGTTCCTCCCACTCGACGGTGGCCGTCGCGGGATTGAAGTCCATCCGGTAGCGGCCGTAGACCGCGTAGGCGGCGCCGACGCTGGGGTACTCGATCTCGCCGGAGATCGCGTTCGCGACCCCCACCACGTACACGCAGGCATCGAGGCGTCCCGCGGGCCAGCGGCGCAGTTGCGCCACGTAGGCCTCGGGTTCGTGGCGCAGGTCGCGGCCGGCCAAGCACTCCTCGGGCAAGCCCGACGGATCCTCGAGCGCCCAGTACATCGCCGCCGCGCGGTCCCGGCCGCCTTCGGCCAGACCCGCGATCATGCGATGCCGGCCTTGCGGCTCGCCCGCGTCGTTGGCCTGCTCGAACAGGCGCGCGGCGCGGTCCCAGTCCTGCTTCAGGCAGAGGCCCTGCTCGTACAGGGTCCCGGCCAGCAGGTAGACCGAGGGGTACTTGCGCTTGAGCCCGTCATTGAGCCGGCTGGCCACCAGCGCGCAGTCGCTGGCGCGGAGCGCGTCGTGGATGCCGGCGACGGCCTGCTCCTCGACCTTGCCTGGTGGCTCCTTGCGCCCCGCGGCACCGGCGGGCGCCGCCAGCAGCGCCAGCAGCACGCCCATCGCGGCAGCCGCCGCGGACGCCCTGGATGCCGCAGGCGCCGTCCATGCATCAGTCGCCGCACACGAGGCGGCGACCTTCGACAAGCGCTGGCTCACAGGACCTCGAACACGCCGGCGGCGCCCATGCCGCCGCCGATGCACATCGTCACGCAGACGCGCTTGGCGCCGCGGCGCTTGCCTTCGATCAGCGCGTGGCCGGTCAGGCGCTGGCCCGACACGCCGTACGGGTGACCGATCGCGATCGCGCCGCCGTTGACGTTCAACCTGTCCATCGGGATGCCCAGCGTGTCCGCGCAGTACAGCACCTGCACCGCGAAGGCCTCGTTCAGTTCCCACAGGTCGATGTCCGACACCTTCAGGCCCAGGCGCTTGAGCACCTTGGGCACGGCGAAGACCGGGCCGATGCCCATCTCGTCGGGCTCGCAGCCGGCCACGGCGAAGCCGAGGAAGCGGCCCAGCGGCTTCAGGCCCTTCTTCTCGGCATAGGCCTCGCTCACGATCGCGCAGGCGCCGGCGCCGTCGCTGAACTGGCTGGCATTGCCGGCGGTGACCACGCCGCCGGGGACGGCCGTGCGGATGTCCTTGATGCTCTCGTAGGTGGTGCCCACGCGCAGGCCTTCGTCGACGCTGACGGTGACCTCCTTCGTCATCATGCCGCGCACCTTGTCGGCGATGCCGGCCATCACGGTGATGGGCACGATCTCGGCGTTGAACAGGCCTTCGGCCTGCGCGGCGCAGGCGCGCTGCTGGCTGGCCGCGCCGTAGCGGTCCATGCGCTCTTTCGGGATCTTGTAGCGCTGGGCCACGTTCTCGGCCGTCTGCAGCATGGACCAGTAGATCTCGGGCTTGTGCGCGGACAGCCAGCTCTCGTGGCCCATGTGGCGGTTGGCCTCGTTCTGGACGCAGGAGATGCTCTCCACGCCGCCCGCGACGAAGACGTCCGCCTCGCCCGCGATGATGCGCTGCGCCGCGGTCGCGATGGTCTGCAGGCCGCTGGAGCAGAACCGGTTGACGGTCTGTCCGGAGACGCTCACCGGCAGGCCGGCGCGCAGCGCGATCTGGCGCGCGATGTTGCCGCCGGTGGCGCCCTCGGGCGTGGCGCAGCCCATGAGGACGTCCTCGACCTCGCCGCCCTCGATGCCGGCGCGCTCCAGCGCCGCGCGCACCACGTGGCCGCCCAGCGTCGCGCCGTGGGTCATGTTGAACGAACCCTTCCAGCTCTTCGCGAGCGGGGTGCGGGCCGTGGAAACGATCAATGCCTTGCTCATTCTTTTCTCCTGATGCGGTCCGCGGGGGTCAGTCGTTGAAGCCCTTGCCCTGGTCGGCCAGGCGCTGCAGCAGCGGCGCGGGCTCCCAGAACTTCCCGTCGTCCAGCGGGTTCTTGGCGAAGCGCTTCATCGCCTGCACCACGTTGTAGAGGCCGACCGTGTCGGCGTAGCACATCGGGCCGCCGCGGTGCAGCGGGAAGCCGTAGCCGGTCAGGTAGACCATGTCGATGTCGGAGGCGCGCAGGGCGATGCCCTCCTCCAGGATCTTGGCGCCCTCGTTGACCAGGGCGAAGACCAGGCGCTGCACGATCTCCTCGTCGCTGATCTTGCGCGGCGTGATGCCCAGCGCCGAGCGGTGCATGTCGATCATCTCCAGCACCGTCTTCGACGGGATCGCGTCGCGCTTGCCGGGCAGGTAGTCGTACCAGCCGGCGCCGGTCTTCTGGCCGAAGCGGCCCATCTCGCACAGCAGGTCGGCGGTCTTGGAGTAGCGCAGGTCCGGCTTCTCCAGGTAGCGGCGCTTGCGGATGTACCAGCCCACGTCGTTGCCGGCCAGGTCGCCCATGCGGAACGGGCCCATCGCGAAGCCGAAGCGCTCGACCGCCTTGTCCACCTGCTGCGGCGTGCAGCCCTCTTCCAGCAGGAAGCCGGCCTGGCGGCTGTACTGCTCGATCATGCGGTTGCCGATGAAGCCGTCGCACACACCGGAGACGACGCAGGTCTTGCGGATCTTCTTGCCCAGCGCCATCACCGTGGCGAGCACGTCCTTGGCGGTGGCCGCGCCGCGCACCACCTCCAGCAGCTTCATCACGTTGGCCGGGCTGAAGAAGTGGGTGCCGATGACGTCCTGCGGGCGCTTGGTGAAGGCGGCGATCTTGTCGACATCCAGCGTCGAGGTGTTGCTGGCCAGGATCGCGCCGGGCTTCATCACCGCGTCGAGCTGCTTGAAGACCTGCTCCTTGACGCCGATGTCCTCGAACACGGCCTCGATGACCAGGTCCGCGTTGCCGATCTCGGCGTAGCTCAGCGTGGTGCCCAGCAGGCTCATGCGCTGGGCGTAGCGGTCTTCCTTGAGCTTGCCCTTCTTGACCTGCGCCTCGTAGTTCTTACGGATGGTGGCGACGCCGCGGTCCAGCGCCTCCTGCTTCATCTCGAGGAGGGTCACCGGGATGCCGGCGTTCAGGAAGTTCATCGCGATGCCGCCGCCCATCGTGCCGGCGCCGATGATGGCGACCTGCTCGACCTTGCGCAGCGGCGTGTCCTCGGGCACGTCGGGGATCTTGGAGGCGGCGCGCTCGGCGAAGAACGCATGGCGCAGCGCCTTCGACTCGGGCGTGAACATCAGCTGCTGGAAGGCGTCGCGCTCGGCGCGCATGCCGTCCTCGAACTTCAGGGCCACCGAGTTGGCGACCGTCTCCACGCACTGCAGCGGCGCGGGGAAGTTCTTGGCCATCGCGCCGACGGTGTTGCGCGCGAACTGGAAGTAGGCCTGCGCCTCGGGATGCTGGGCCTTGATGTCGCGCACGCGCGGCAGCGGGCGCTTGTCGGCGATGCTCATCGCGAACTGGACGGCGCTGTCGATCAGGTCGCCGTCGACGACCTTCTGGAACAGCACCTGGCCGGGGACCTGCGCGAGCTGCTCGCTGAGGACCGGCTCGCCGCTGACGATCATGTTGAGCGCGGGCTCGACGCCCAGCGCGCGCGGCAGGCGCTGCGTGCCGCCGGCGCCGGGCAGCAGACCCAGCTTCACTTCCGGCAGCGCGATCTTGGCGCCGGGCGCGGTGACGCGGTAGTGGCAGCCCAGCGCCAGTTCCAGGCCGCCGCCCATGGCGACGCTGTGGATCGCGGCGACGACCGGCTTGGTGCAGGACTCGACGCGGTTGATCAGCGAGCCCAGGTTGGGCTCGGCCAGCGCCTTGGGCGAGCCGAACTCGCGGATGTCGGCGCCGCCGGAAAACGCCTTGCCGGCGCCGGTGATCACGATGGCCTTGATGGCGGGATCGTTCTCCGCCTTCTCGACGCCCTCGGCGACGGCCAGCCGCGTGGCGTGGCCCAGGCCGTTGACCGGCGGATTGTTGAGCGTGATCACCGCGACCTGACCGCGGACTTCGTAGCTGGCACCCATGCTTGTTCCTTCCGATGCTGAAGAGTCGACTCGCCGCGGCCGAGTGTCCCCCGAAGGCCGCCGGCGAAAAGAACGATCGTTCGATTCTAGGCAGCGCCGAGGCGTGGCGCTTGTCTCTGCTGTGACAGGGCGCTACGGGGGGAAGTGCGGAGGCTGCGTCGCGCGGGCGACGCGCGGGTCGGAAGGTCAGCGATGGAGGTCGTCGATGGGGTCATCGACGGCGGTGGCGTCGGCCCTCCCGGGCCGTGCCGTCAGGGCGATCGACTCAGAACGGCTTGTCCAGCTGCGTCGGCATGAAGCCGCGCGAGTTGGGGCCGTCCTCGTCCTGGATCTCGGTGCGGGCGAAGCCGCCCTCGGCGGTGCGCTCACGGGCGCGGTCATGGCGCTCCAGCGCGGCGTCGACGCTGGCGACCGTGGGCGCCGGCGCGCGAGGCTTCTCGATCGGACGGAAGGCCGGCAGCGGCGTGGGCGCGCTGATCGGCGACACGGAGTCCAGCGGCAGGATGGACTCGGGCCCGTCGACCGCTTCATGCGGCGCGGCGGCGATCGCCGCCTTGCGGCGCAGCCGCTCGACGATGAGACGGAGCTCGCCGAGCTCCATCTGCTGGCGTTCGATCTGACGGCGCGCCTGCGTGGTCTGCTCGTTGAGCAGCAGCCGCGACGACTCGATCCGGTCGATCAGCCGGCGCGCGCGCTTGAGCTTGGGCCACCACCAGCCGCTCACGGCGGCGGCGCCGACTGCCAGTCCGGCCAACGTCCCGACGGCCACCATCCATGGCTGCACCGAATTCATGGGGGGCTCCCTGTTCTTGTTGCCTGCCGGCCAATGTAGTCCGGCGTCCGCCTCAAGTGGCGCCGCGAGCCACCCCGATCAGGGGACGGCACAACGGGGTCGGGGGACCATGAACGTGGGGGGTGGGGATGTCGGGAGGCGCACGGAAGGTGCCACGGGGCGCGCGCTTCCGGGTCGGTCAATGAACCGGGATCGCATCCAACCAACTCAAGGACCCTCGATCCAGTCAGAAGCCCCATGCCTTTGTCTCCCCTCTTTTCGATGTGCTGTCCTTTTTCGGCCAGCGAGCTGCGTCGCTCAACCTGTTCCGAGACGGCGCTTGTCTCCCCTGCGACCGGGGATCCAGACCTCCCCTTCGATGCATCGACGGCCGATGCCACGGCCTGGGCCAGCAGCCGTGAATGGCTCCAGGCGATCCGACACGCGATGACGCGTCACCATGGCATCTTCACGAGCCCGCGGAACGGACTGGACACGGAACTGGCGCGGGATATGGCCCGGGCACTGGCCCGGCTGCCGACGGACCTGCTGCTTCCCGACGAGATCGCGACGCGCGATCTCGCACTGTTGCTGCTGCGGACCGCACCGGGCTGGCAGTGGCGCTGGCGGCTCACGGACGGGCAGGACCGGGTGCTGAAGGACGCTGTCCGTCTCGGCGAAGCCTGCATGTCCGTCGGCCCGGCAACGCAACGGCGACCGCGCTCCAGCGCTGAACTGGCAGCGTTGCGCGGCCTGGTCCGTTGGGCCCGGGGCGGCGGTGACTCCAGACAGCGAGCGGCCTTCGTCACGGCATGTCGTGCCCCCGAGTGGCGCGACGGCCTTCCCATCGTGCGTTGGCACGAACCGGTGGTCGACGAGGCGCAGCTTGGCCCGCTGGAGTTGCCACCGCGTCACCTGTTGGCGGCGCTGACCAGGCAGGATCCGGCCAGCCTCCGTTGGCGGACACATTCCTTCCGGATCGACGATCCGCAGGGCTTCGCGGAGTCGATCGCCGCCTTCGATGACATCACCCTGGAGCCCATGCGGATCCCCTCCCCAGAGTCTTCCATGCGTCTGCCTCGCGGCATCACGGAGCTCGACATCAGGCAACTGCCGCACCCGATCTACCGGTCGGCGCTCCTGCCGCTGATCCGCGACCTGCCTGATCTGCAATACGCCACACACATGGCGGGACAGTTTCGAGAGACTGCGCCTGCCACGATCGAGGCCCTCAAGACACTGCTGCTTGACCAGATCGACGGCGCGAGCCGCGACAACAGGGATCGGTTGCAACGGGAACACGCCCAGCGCCTGGAACGTGTCATCGTCGCCGCGCGCGAACGCCCCGAGCTGTCCGATGGCATCCGGGCCGTCCTGCAACGCGAGACCGGCCACTGCTTCGATGCGAACGTGATGCGGCTCGACGAGATCGAAGCCCTCGTGGACGCTGGCGCCGTCACGCCCCAACCTGCGGACCGTGCCTTGTTCTACTTCCGCCAAGCCCTCGGGTTCCGCGCGCGCCAGAGTGCCGCCCATCGCGAACAGGAGGACGACGAGAACCTCGAGATCGCCCACGGGCTGGCCTGGGCGGTGGATCAGCGGCTGGCCCACCTGCTCGGCCTGCGCCCCGCCGCGAGCGAACCTCTCTACCGCCAGCATGCGCGGCTGCCCGGCGCGGTCGACGAGGGAGCGCCGGTCAACGACGTGCACGCCGCCGACGCCGTGATTGCCGCGGAGATAGCCGAAGGATTCCCGACGCTCGCCTTCTTCGCGTCCGGCGCCCATGCGTTCAGCGAAGGGCTGGCCGATGCACTGAAAGAAGACGAGGTCTTCCAGGCGATGAGTTCGACGATCGAGAAGGATTTCGGGCGTGCTCACGAAGCGGCGGCTGCGCTCGCTCCTGAGGACGACGAGGCGGGTTTCGAGGCCTACCTCACGAAGGAAGCCGACCTGATCCGCGCACGGGTCGATCGCCTCGCGCATCACCTGCGGCCGGCGCTGGCGAAGCTGCGCGCCGCCGGCATCGGCGACAGGGTGGGAGCAAGGCGATGATCCCGTCCCTTTTCGCCACCGCGGCTTCCGGCACTGCCGACCGCGACACGGACATCGACTTCGAGGACCGCGCGCGGGCAACCCCCCCTTCACCGTCGTTCGCCTGGTCGCTGCCGGCGGACGAGTTGGCGAAGATGGAAAGACTCGAACGCGGAGAGCCGCTGCGCCTCTCCCCGACGGTCGAACGCTACCTGAACCGCGTCGCGGGACCCGACGGTGGCGGAGACTGCCGCAGCTTCCGCCTGGTTTTCCGTAAGGACAGCCCACTCGAGCCCAGTGATGAAGAACAGGCGGCGCTGATCGCCGAGGCGCCCTTGTGCCTGCTGAACGGTCGCGAGCGGTCGCAGGCCCTGGCGTCGCGCCGACACGGACAGGGTGCATCGGATGCGCCCGCCCCGGACTTCAGTGGTCAGGCCTTTCGGATGGACCTGGTTGTCGCCAGCATGCAAGCCTTGAATGCCGCCCGGCGCCCGTCGAAGGTTCCCTGGACCCAGGCGCTGGCGCGGCTGGGGCGATGGGAGACGGAGGCGCCCTCGGAGCGGGAGGCGCAGGCCAGGGCGAGTGGCGGGCGCGCGCTGCGCCAGGTCGTCAAGGACAGCGGCAATACCACCCTTCGTTTCGAGGGCGATGGCCTCAGCACCATCGCGCGGGAGTTCTCGTTGCCACCCCGCGCACTGCTCCAGGCGCTCGATCTGGGATCACGTCGATTCCTGGCAGACCTGGGCCCGTCGAGGCCCTTGGATCTCGACACCTATCGCGACTTCCTGGCCGACATCGGGCCGGAGTACTGGGACCTGCGGCTGGATGGAGATCCGGGTGTGGACCCCGCCTTGATCCCGGATTGCGCCTTGTGCATCGGACTGCGGGGCGACGTCGATCGCTGTGGCCGCCTGGCCGTGGCACTCGCGAGCCAGCCGAGACCCCATCTCGACCGAGTGCACATCCATCTTCCCGACACCGCTTCGAAGGAAGACCTTCCTCAAGCGCCCCTCGGGTGGCGCTTCCATCCGTCGGGATCCACATGGACCCTGCGCAGGGCGAGCCCCTGACAGGCTGCGACCGCGACGGCTACGGCCGCAGCGCCTCAGACCTCCAGCCACTCCTTGCGCACGTAGGCGTTCGCGCGCAGGTCCGCGGGCGTGCCTTCGAAGACGATGCGCCCGTGGCCCATCACGTAGCAGCGCTCGGAGATCTCCAGCGCGATCGCCAGCTTCTGCTCGACCAGCAGCACCGACACGCCGCGCCGCTTGAGCTCCTTGAGGTACTCCGCGACCAGCTCGACGATCTTGGGCGCCAGGCCCTCGGTGGGCTCGTCGATCATGATCAGGTCGGGGTCGCCCATCAGCGTGCGGCACAGCGTCAGCATCTGCTGCTCGCCGCCGGACAGCACGCCGGCCTCGGTGTGCTGGCGCTCCTTCAGGCGCGGGAACATTGCGTACATGTCGTCGAAGCTCCATCGCGGCTTGGCAGCGCCCCGGCGACCGCCCTTCTCGCCCAGCAGCAGGTTCTGGTGCACCGTGAGCTTGGGGAAGATGTCGCGGTTCTCCGGCACGTAGCCGATGCCGCGGTGCGCGATCTCGTAGGCCTTGCGTCCCAGCAGTTCCTGGCCGCCCCACGCGATCGATCCCGTGCCGTCGACCTGGCCCATGATCGTCTTCACCGTCGTCGAGCGGCCCGAACCGTTGCGGCCCAGCAGGCTGACGATCTCGCCGGGCCGGACTTCCATCGACACGCCGTGCAGCACGTGGCTCTTGCCGTAGAAGGCGTGCACGTTGTCGAGCTGCAGCGCGCGGGAGCCCGCGACGGCCGCGGATCCCGTCGACGCGGCGCGCATCGCGCCGATGTTGCTGTCGTTCATCGCGACGCTCATGCATGCGCTCCCGCGGACTGCGATTCGGCCAGCACCGAGCCCAGATACGCCTCCTGCACGCGCGGGTTCGCGCGCACCGCATCCGGTGTGTCGAAGGCGATCACCTCGCCGTAGACCAGCACCGCGATCTTGTCGGCCAGGCCGAAGACCACGCCCATGTCGTGCTCCACCGTCAGCAGCGTGCGGCCCTCGGTGACCTGGCGGATCAGCTGGATGAAGCGTTTCGTCTCGCTCTTGCTCATGCCCGCCGTCGGCTCGTCGAGCAGGATCACCTGCGCGCCGCCGGCGATGGTGATGCCGATCTCCAGCACGCGCGCCTCGGCGTAGGTCAGGTTCACCGCCGGCACATCGCGCTTCTTGTCGAGGTGCAGCATCTCCAGCAGTTCCTCGACTCGGTCGTTGACGTCGTCCATGCCGGCGAGGAACTTCCAGAACGCGTACTTGTGGCCCATGGACCAGAGCAGCGCGCAGCGGATGTTCTCGAACACCGAGAGCCGCGTGAACAGGTTGGAGACCTGGAAGCTGCGCGACAGGCCGCGGCGGTTGATCTGGTAGGGCGCGAGCTGGTCGACGCGCTCGCCGAAGAGCCGGATCTCGCCGCTGGTGGGCGCGAAGCGGCCGCTGATGAGGTTGAACAGCGTGGACTTGCCGGCGCCGTTCGGGCCGATGATCGCGACGCGCTCGCCCGGCTTCACCGCCAGTTCCGCGCCGCGGATGATCTCGCTCTTGCCGAAGCTCTTGCGGACGGATCTCAGTTCCAACGCATAAGGGGCGTGGTGCGCGCTCACAGGCTCTCCCTCCGCTTGATCTCTTTCTCGATCTCCTCCTGCGCCCGGTCCCACTCAGCGCGGAACTCCCGGCGCACGAGCTCGAACAGACCCAGGCCGGTCACCAGCACGAAGCCGGCGCCGAACCAGGACTCGACGCTCTTGGCGTCGAGCGCCACGCCGAGGTAGCTCATCTTCGGTCCGAGCGCCTCGTTGAGCTGCAGGTGGTAGAGCATCTCCACCATCGCCGAGCCGCCGACCAGCATCGTCAGCGCCGCGCCGGCCAGACCGAGATACGACGGCCACAGCGAGCGCAGCTTGCCGAAGGCCGCCAGCCGCAGGTTCATCATGATCAGCGACGCGATGCCGCCCGGCGCGTACATCACCATGAACAGGAACACCAGGCCGAGGTAGAGCAGCCAGGCCTTGGTCAGCTCCGACAGCAGCACGGTCGCCACCACCATCAGCACGGCGCCGATGATGGGCCCGAAGAAGAAGGTCGCGCCGCCGAGGAAGGTGAACAGCAGGTAGGCGCCGGAGCGGGCGGCGCCGACGACCTCGGCGTTGACGATCTCGAAGTTCAGCGCCGACAGCCCGCCCGACACGCCGGCGAAGAAGCCCGCGATCAGGAACGCGAGGAAGCGCACCCACTGCGTGTCGTAGCCGATGAACTCGACGCGCTCGGGGTTGTCGCGCACCGCGTTGAGCATGCGGCCCAGCGGCGTGCGCGTGAACGCGAACAGCAGCGCCGTGCAGACGAAGGCGTAGATCGCGATCAGGTAGTACACCTGGATCTGCGGCCCGAAGGTGATGCCCCAGACCGCCTTGCCGACGACGCGGTTGGAGGAGACGCCGCCCTCGCCGCCGAAGAACTCCGGCAGCATCAGCGACATCGACCAGATCAGCTCGCCCAGGCCCAGCGTGATCATCGCGAAGGGCGTGCCGGACTTCTTCGTCGACACGTAGCCGAACAGCGCCGCGAAGAACAGGCCCGCGAAGCCGCCGACGATGGGCACCAGCCCGACCGGCAGCGCGAGCTGGCCCGCGCCGACGACGTTGAGCGTATGGATCGCGAGATAGGCGCCCAGCCCGGTGTAGACGGCGTGGCCGAAGCTCAGCATGCCGCCCTGCCCCAGCAGCAGGTTGTAGGACAGGCACGCGATGATCGCGATGCCCATCTGCGACAGCATGGTCTGCGCCAGGCTGCTGGTCCACATCAGCGGCGCCACGAACAGCGCCAGTGCATAGACACCCCAGATCAGCCAGCGGCCGACGTTGTGCGGCTTGAAGTGATAGGTCTCGCCGCGTTTGGCGCGGGCGTGGACGCGTTGCGTCCCGCCGTTGGCGGACGCGGCGGACAGCGAGCCCGGCGCTGAGCCCGCAGAAGCGGCGGGCGCGGACGAAGAAGGCATGACGACGGCCATCGGTCAGCCCTCCCGCGTGCCGAGCAGGCCCTTGGGCCGGAAGATCAGGATGAGCACCATCAGCAGGTAGGGCAGGATGGGCGCGACCTGCGCCAGCGAGAGCTTGAGCAGCGGGTAGCCGAAGGTGTCGGGGCCGAGCTTGAAGACCTGGGCCAGGGACGCGTCGATGGTCAGCGGCAGGGTCTGCAGCAGGCCGATGACGATGGAAGCGACGAAGGCCCCGGCCAGCGAGCCGATGCCGCCGACGACGACCACCACGAAGATGATGGAGCCGACGAGCACCGCCATCGAGGGCTCGGTGACGAAGGTGACACCGCCGATCACGCCGGCCAGCGCCGCCAGCGCGCAGCCGCTGCCGAACACCAGCATGAACACGCGCGGCACGTTGTGGCCGAGGGACTCGACCATCTCCGGATGCGTCAGCGCGGCCTGGATGACCAGGCCGATGCGGGTGCGCGTCAGCAGCAGCCACAGCGACAGCAGCATGAACAGCGCGACCAGCATCATGAAGGCGCGCGTCAACGGGAACTTGGAGCAGCTGGCTGCGGCGCAGACGGCGGCGGGCGCGTCGCCCCAGGCCATCTGCAGCGCCTGGCCCGGCGCGTGGATCAGCGTGAAGGCCGCGCCCTGCAGCGAGGGCGGCGGCGGGAACGGCACCGCCGTGCGGCCCCACACCAGTTGGACCAGCTCCAGCACGACATACGACAGGCCGAAGGTGATCAGCAGCTCCGGGACGTGGCCGAACTTGTGGACGCGCCGCAGCGCACCCCGTTCGAACACGGCCCCGAGCCCGCCCACCACCAGCGGCGCGAGGAACAACGCGGGCCAGAACCCGATCCACCCGGCGATGGAATACGCGACGTACGCGCCCAGCATGTAGAAGCTCGCATGCGCGAAGTTCAGCACACCCATCATGCTGAAGATCAGCGTGAGGCCGGAGCTCAGCATGAACAGCAGCAGTCCGGAGGACAGGCCGTTCAGCAGGTTGATCAGGATCTGTTCCAAGAGTTCATCCTCTCAACATCCTCTCAATGGCGCCGCATCGCGCGGCACCACCGCGAGCGGTCCGACGGACCGGCTCGCAGTACGCGGATGCGCGTCAGCTGGGACGCTTCATCTGGCAGCTCGTGGGCGTGGAGCTCACATACGCGTCGTAGGTCTTCACCGGCGCGAAGTTGAAGCCGGTGTTCTCCACGTTGTACGGATGCTTGGCGTCGACCTTCTCCCAGCGCGAGATGAAGATCGGCTGCTGCAGCTGGTGGTCGCCCTTGCGGATCTCGACGTCGCCGTTGAAGCTCTTGAACTTCAGGCCTTCGAGCGCCGCCGCCACCTTCACCGGATCGGTGCTCTTGGCCTTGGCCATCGCCGCGCCCAGCGCCGAGTAAATGTGGATGATGCTGCCGGTGTAGAAGTCGTCGTTGAACTTGGCCTTGAACTCATTGGCCCAGGTGTCCATCTGGCCGCCCATGTTGTTGTAGTTGTAGGCCGCCTGGTAGACGCGCCCCGCGCCCGCGGCGCCGATGGCCGTCGGCGTGCCGG
This sequence comes from Roseateles sp. GW821-FHT09G03, assembly GCF_059416045.1. Lineage (NCBI taxonomy): Bacteria > Pseudomonadati > Pseudomonadota > Betaproteobacteria > Burkholderiales > Sphaerotilaceae > Roseateles > Roseateles sp. GW821-FHT09G03. Next base: position 1,906 of record NZ_JBWKOK010000008.1, on the reverse strand, counting down.
TGACGCCGGCGTAGTAGGTGTAGAACTTGCCGTTGTAGCCGGCCTCCGAGGCCGCCTTCACCAGCAGCGCCAGGTCCGAGCCCCAGTTGCCGGTGATCACCGTGTCCGCGCCGCTGGCCTTGATCTTGGCGACGTAGGGCGCGAAGTCGCGCACCTGGGCCAGCGGGTGCAGGTCCTCGCCGACGATCTGCACGTCGGGCCGCTTGCGGGCCAGCCCTTCCTTGGCGTACTTCGCGACCTGATGGCCGTGCGCGTAGTTCTGGTTGAGCAGGTAGACCTTCTTGACGTCGGTCTGGTCCTTCAGGAAGGTGGTGATCGCTTCCATCTTCATCGACGTGTCGGCGTCGAAGCGGAAGTGCCAGTAGCTGCACTTGCTGTTGGTCAGGTCCGGGTCCACGGCCGAGTGGTTGAGGTACACGACCTCCTTGCCGGGATTGCGCTCGTTGTGCTTGTTGACGGCGTCGATGATCGCCAGCGCGGCGCCCGAGCCGTTGCCCTGCGTCACGTAGCGCACGCCCTGGTCGATCGCGGACTTCAGCGCGTTGAGCGACTCGGCGGGGCTGAGCTTGTTGTCGATCGGGATGATCTCGAACTTCACGCCGGCCGGGTTGGTGGCGTTGAACTTCTCGGCGAAGAACTGGAAGGACTTCACCTGGTTCTGACCCACCGGCGCCATCAGGCCCGACAGCGGATCGATCCAGGCGATCTTCACCGTCTCGCCCTTCTGCGCATGGGCGCCCGAGGCGGCCGTCACGGCAAAGGCGGCCACGGCGATGGCGCGCGCCACGGGCCGGACCAGCGAGGGAATCGAACGCGTGCTGTGCTTGCTCATGCTTGTCTCCTGATGTGCTTTGTGTGTTTGCAAGGCGTGTGAAGCGGCGGGTACGACGGACCGCAGGGGACTGCGGTGAACTGCGGAGAAGAAAACGGTGGCGTTGCTCCTGCGGACGGGACCGGCGGGCTCAGCAGCCCGGCAGCTTGTGGCCCTTGAACTGCTCGCGCAACTTGAGCTTGAGCATCTTGCCGGTGGCGGTGTGCGGGATCTCGTCGACGAAGACGACGTCGTCGGGCACCTGCCACTTGGCGATCTTGCCCTCGTAGAACCCGAGCACCGCCTCGCGCGTCAGCGCCGCGCCCGCGTCGGTGGGCTTGCGCACGACGACGAGCAGCGGGCGCTCGTCCCACTTCGGATGCGCGACCGCGATGACGGCGGCCTCGTGCACCGCGGGATGCGCCATCGCGATGTTCTCGACGTCGATCGAGCTGATCCATTCGCCGCCGGACTTGATCACGTCCTTGCTGCGGTCGGTGATCTGCATGAAGCCGTCGGCATCGATCGCGGCGACGTCGCCGGTGGGGAACCACAGGCCGGCGTCGCGGCCGTCCTCGCCGGTGACGCGGATCAGCGGCGAGCCGTCATGCCCGAAGTAGCTGTCGATCACCCAGGGACCGCGCACGACCAGGTTGCCCGAGCTCTTGCCGTCCCACGGCAGCGCCTGGCCGCCGTCGTCGACGACGGCCATGTCCACGCCGTAGATCGCCTTGCCCTGCTTCTCGAGCAGATGGCGCTGCTGTTCCTTGGGCAGTTCCAGCTGGCGGCTGCTGAGCCGCGACAGCGTGCCCAGCGGCGACATCTCGGTCATGCCCCAGGCGTGGATCACGTCGACGCCGTAGTCGTCCATCAGCGTGCGCAGCATCGCCGGCGGGCAGGCCGAGCCGCCGATCACCGTGCGCTTGAAGGTCGAGAACTTCAGGCCGTTGGCGCCGACGTAGTTCAGCAGCCCCAGCCACACGGTGGGCACGCCGGCGCTGAAGGTGACCTTCTCCGTCTTGTATGGTTGAAGCGCCGGCCCAACGGGGCTTCAATGGTGGGGTTGCTGGGGCGGAGAGACTCGCTCCGAGTACG
>NZ_JBWKOK010000007.1:0-321288 GCF_059416045.1 Roseateles sp. GW821-FHT09G03 | reverse complement strand
CCTCTGGAACAGTGGGCAACGATTCAATCCAGCGATGCTCTCGTCCCTTGGAGCTTGAAAGGAACCATAGAACCTCAATCAGTTCAGACAGCTCCGCCGAAAGCTCTAGGATGCAGCAGGCGGGCGGCATTGAACCTACGAGGAGAACGAAAGACTCGTCGAGACGCGTAGTCCGGAGAACCACCTGCCCGCTGGAAGCGGGGAGCCTACGGCCGTGATCGGAGCAATAGTTCCCGCCCACGATGAGGAATACCTCATCGCTCGAGCCTTGCAGGCATTGCTGGTCGCTGCCGAGCATCCGGACTTAAACGGTGAAGAAGTCCGCATCCTGGTGATGCTGGACGCGTGCAGTGATCAGACCGGTGAAGCCGCCCGCGCCTTCGGCGTCAGATGTCTCACCGTCGACGCACGCAATGTCGGGTTCGCACGCGCTGCTGGAGCCCAGTCCCTGATCGAGCAAGGCGCACGCTGGCTCGCGTTCACAGATGCAGATTCAGTGGTGTCGCCATGCTGGTTCGCACGACAACTCGCGCTGCGTAGCGAGGCCGTATGCGGTGTGGTCGTGGTGGACGATTGGACAGGGTTCACACGCGAAGAACGCGCCGTCTACGAGGATGGCTACACGGACTCTGAGAATCACCGGCACATCCATGGTGCCAACCTCGGCGTGAGTGCGTTCGCCTACCAGCAGGCTGGCGGCTTCCCCAACCTGTGCACGCGCGAGGACGTGGCCTTCGTAGACCGTCTCTGCGCGCTAGGCATGCGTATCGCCTGGACGAACACCGTACGCGTGGTGACGAGTGCTCGGCAGGACGGCCGGGCACCGGATGGATTCTCCGCGCACATGGGCCGCCTGCGATCCGCCTGATCGACGCTCAGGTCCAAGCACTTCGTCGCGTGCGCTCAGCGAGCTCGCGATCACGTTCGGAGAACGCGGCCGCTCTCTCAACATGACGCTCCTGAGGCGACACCTGCTGGCTCAACGGCCTACGCTTTTCCCGCCGCAACGCTCGCACGTCTTTCTCGACCTTCATGGATACCCCCTTTGTTTGCGTCACTCGTTCGAGACCGAGGCATCGATCGAGGCTGGACTGGAACTCCGCGTCTAAACATTGGCAAGTTTCGTGCTGGTGCCATCTACAACATGAGTAGCAGCTTCCGGTCCGAGGGAGTTAAGGAGGCGCTTTTGCCTTGCACTGTCCAGCAATCGTGAGGAGTGGATATGTACGGCAATCAGGGCAAGGATCGATTGGAGTGGGCAACGCCTGTTGAGAGGCGGCGCGACGACGCGCGGCGGGAGGCGTTTGAACAGCGTGACTGGAGCAAGCGGGGTGGTGCCTCACGGGGTGAGCCGAAGAAGGCCGCCGCGAAGCTAGGTGTAGGAGAGGCTGCGGCAGCTCGCTTCATCTGACTGCTTCGATACCGCACATTCACTTCGGGCGCGACACCGGCTCGTCTCCGTCCTGTCGACCACTCATTCAGGTACGGCGATTGCCACCGCCTGACCGCTCTACCACTGCCGCTTTACCACCCCGCCACCACGGCGGCATGGGGAGCAAAGCGTTCAACTGGACGTTGGTCAGTCGCGTGCAACGCCGGCGGCGCAAGCCGCCGGTGCTTGCCTTTGGGGGGAATCCACGCAACCATGTGCCGCCGATCAGCACAGGACTCGTTCCGCAGTCGGGAGTAGTCACTACCGCCGGAGCAGTGCAGCCGACGGGGACTATCGCCGAGCTTCGATGGGAAGGCCTTCGTACCAGTTGGCATAAGGTGTACTTTTCACCATGCGCCTGTCGTAGTCGGGTGCGCCGTCCGTCCACCACACGGGTCCGCGTTCACCGAGATGAACCTTTGCGGAGTGGATCGCCGTCCGGGCAGACGCGCGCGCATCTGAGCCTGCGGCGCTCGTTCGAAGCCTGCTGCGCGCCGACATCAAGGCGCTGACCAGCATGCTCCGTTGATCCTCGCGAAGTGCGGGATTTGCCGCGCGCCACAGCCTTCCACGGACGACGAAGTAGCGGCCATCTGGCGTCACCAGATACCCGGCACCGACAGTTTCCCGAGCGCTCATGGCGAGAGCGCCTTCATCGCCTTGCTCAAGGTTTGACGCTTCTTCCAATAGGCTGCCCAGGGATCGGTTCGCTGGAATGACAGGTACTCGCGTGCGGTGGCGATGGTCCACTGGGCGCCGCCTTTCAGATCCTTGAGCTGCTCCCACGCCACAGGCATCGATACGCCCATGCCGGGACGAGCGCGGGCAGAAAACGCTGCGGCGGTGGTTTGACCGTGTCCATTCCGCAGGTAGTCGATGAAGATGCGTCCGACGCGGTTACCGCCGCCTGACTTCGCCACGAACCGCGAGGGGATTGTCTTGGCCATGTGCTGCACGGCGATCTGGGAGAAGCGCTTTACCTTGTCATACGGGAGCTTGGGCGTCAGTGGCACAACAACGTGAAGACCCTTGCCGCCGCTGGTCTTGAGCCAGCTCTCCAACTGCAGTTCGCCAAGCAGCGTGCGCATCAACACCGCGGCCTCCTGAAGCATCGCCCAGTTCACGCCTTCGCCAGGGTCGAGGTCGAAGATGACGCGATCCGGATGGTCGATGTTCTTCGCCACAGAGTTCCAGGTGTGGAACTCAACGGTGTTCATCTGGGCCGCGCTAAGCAATGCCTCCGGTGTATCCACGCTCATGAGCGCGGCGTGGCCTGGCCACAGCTCGACGGCAAGCTCGGTGAGACCCGGCATCTTGGTCTCCGGGTGCTTCTGGAAGAACAGCTGGCCCGTGATGCCCTGGGGCGCTCGAACCAACGAGATCGGCCGACCTTTGAGGTGAGGCAGGATCCAGTCGGCCACCGATTCGTAATACCGTACCAGGTCGACCTTCTTGAAATCGGTTGAAGGATCGATTACCCGCTCCGGATTGGTGACCTTGATGGCCGGGGCAATCCTTTTTTTGCTGCGCGCAGCAGTTGCGTTGGAGCTGCCAGCGAGTTCCTTCGGACGCTCTCGTACGATCGCACTGGCCGGCTTGTCGGTTCGCACGCCGCGGAATGAGGCATGACGAATCTGCCCGTCGGGCGTCCATTCGGAGAACGCCACCTCTACAACGGCTTTCGGTTTGACCCATCGCTCGGCTCCCGGTGAGCGCTTCGACCAGCGACCCGGTTTGATCTCGGCGCGATCCAGCGTCGGCGTGGATGACTCCAGCTTCTTGAGCATCGCGTGGAGCTCCTTGCCGGTGGACGCGCTCCAACCCGTGCCGACCGACCCTGCGCTTCGCAGCTGCCCCTCGTCGTAGTAGCCGAGAAGCAGACTCCCCACTTCCGCCGTGGATCCGGCGCGATCGGTGAAGCCGATGACGACGAACTCCTGCCGCTGCTGGCACTTGAGCTTCAACCAGGTCTCTGTGCGGGCCGATGCGTACGGCGAGTCGGCGCGCTTCACCATGACGCCCTCCAGCCCCATCCGGCACGCCGCGTTGAGCATCTGATGCGGCTGCGCTTCGAAGGATTCGCTGAAGCGAATCATGTCGGATGAGCGATCTTGAAGAAGCTCCCGGAGCAGGTGCCTGCGCGTGGCCAACGGCACATCGCGCAGGTCCATCCCGCCCAGGAACGGCACGTCGAACAGGAAAATCTCGATGTCCTCATTCCGCGCGTTGTCGATAGCGTTCTGCAGCGCGTTGAAGTCCGGCACTCCTGCATCGCCCATGACGACGATTTCGCCATCCAGCCAAGCACTGTCCACACCGATATCCGCAATAGCCGCCGCAAGCGGTTTGAACTTGGCAGTCCAGTCGTTTCCGTTGCGCGTGAACAGCCGCACCTCGCCGGCTTCGACGCGAGCGAGGAGTCGGTAGCCGTCGAACTTGGACTCGACGATCCAGTCGCCGTCTGGCACCGAGGAGGCCAAGGTGGCCAACTGCGGCGCCAGTTTTAACGGCAGCGGGGCCTGCTTCGCTGCCCGCATGTCTTCGTCCGCAGACCGCGTGGCCGGAAGTGGCGCAACCTCCCGCGGCTCGCGTTCTTCCAGCAGACCTAGCGGCTTGGCCACGACACTATCCGGTAGCGCTGTGATGACGTCGTAGTCCGCCGCAGCTCTGACCCAGGCGTCACCACGCTTCTTGAACAGGATCCATTGGTCCTGCTTCTTCTCGCCTGGCTTGGAGATGCGCACGAGCTCCCAGAGACCAGCGAGCTTCTGCCCATGGAGTTTGAAGAGCAGCTTGCCCACCTTCATGCCTTCGCGTGGGTCCCCGATCGGTTCCCAGGAGCCCCGATCCCAGACGATGACCGTTCCGCCGCCGTACTCGCCCTTCGGAATGTCGCCCTCGAATTCGTTGTAGCTGACCGGATGGTCCTCGACGTGGATGGCCATCTGTTTGCGCGCAGGGTCGAAGGATGGGCCCTTGGGCACAGCCCACGACAGCATCACACCGTCAAGCTCCAGTCGGAAGTCGTAGTGAAGGCGGCTCGCCCAATGCTTCTGGATGACGAAGCCCAGCGGCTGCGCCTTGCTCCGTGAGATGGGGGTGGCCGACACCGGCAGCGCGCCAGGAGGTTCCGACGTCTTCTTGAAGTCCCGCTTCTGGTTGTAGCGTGCCAGTGGCGCAACCACCGCGACCGGTGGCGCAGCGTTCGGCTTTTTGCCCACCAAGGCGGTCTTGGCCTTCGTCCCCCCCGCCTTCGCCGTCTTCCCAGATTTCGCTGGCGCGAGTTCGGCCCACACCGGTGCATGGTCGCTGGGGCCCTCATGGCCACGCTCGTCGCGATCCACGCCAGCGTCGACGACCTTCAGTGCGCCACCGACCAGGATGTGATCAATGCGTAGCCCTGCGTTGCGCGCCCACCGCTGGCGGCGATAGTCCCAGAACGTGAACAGCTTGTGGTCCGGATGAACCCTCTTCAGCGCGTCGACCCACCCCTGATCGAGGATGGCGGCGAACGCGTCACGAGCTTGCGGTTGCAGCAGGGCGTTGTCTCGCCAGGTGTCGGGCTTGTAGATGTCATGGTCCGTGGGCACAACGTTCCAGTCACCCAGCATCACCACCGGCTGTCCCGTGGCCCACAGGGCTTCAGCACGCTGGCGGAGTCGCTCCATCCACCGCAGCTTGTATTGAAACTTCGGGCCCGGCTGGGGGTTGCCATTTGGCAGATACAAGCAAGCGAACAACACGCCGTTGATCGCCGCTTCAAGGTAGCGGGCTTCCCTGTCCTTGGGATCCCCGGGCAGCTGGGTGGCGACCGAAAGCGGGTGTTGTCCGCGAGCCAGCAGCGCCACGCCGTTCCAGGTGCGCTGTCCGACGACAAGCGCCTCGTATCCCGCCGCGCGTAGAGCCTCGACGGGGAAGCTGTCCGTCGTCCCTTTCAGTTCCTGAAGGGCCACGACTTCCGGCTTGCGGTGATCCAACCAAGCCAGGAGCTGGTCGAGCCGCTTGAGAACGTTGTTGACGTTCCAGGTCGCGACCAGCACGGCATCACCGCGTCTTGTCGCCGGCCTGACCGCGCTTCAGATGAGCCTCGACATCTGCAGCGCTGGTACCGACCGCGTTCACCGCGCGCTTCAGCTCTTCGGGAGTTACACCGAACTTCTTGGACCAGTCACGCAGCTCGTAATCCTCGTTGACGTTGATACGGGTGCGGTCCTGGCCGCCGGACTTGCTCTTGTCATCAGACATGTGGAACTCCTTTTGGGTGGTGAACGGCTTTGGCAAGCGCTTCGCCTAGACACTTTCTTCTCGATGCAGGCGACGGTAGGCGCTGAAGTGGCGAAGAGAAGACTGGGTGTCGCCCAGACGCTCCATGAGGACGCCGAGGTTGTAGTGGGCGTCAGCCAGTTGCGAGTCAAGCTCCAGCGCGCGTCGATAGGCATCGACGGCGAGGGCCGGACGTCCAGAGTCCTCTAACGCCGCGCCGCGGTTGAAGTGCACCAGCGGCGTGTCGCCACAATGGGAGATCGCATCGTCATACAACGCCACCGCTTCCAGGCAGCGCTTGGCCTCGCACAGCATGGCGCCCAGGTTCACGTAGGCGACGCCGTGGCACGGATCCAGGGCAATCGCTCGCCGGTAGGCACGTTCCGCCGCGGTGGTGTCAGTGGCCTCCAGCCGCACGGCTTGCTGGAACCAGTACCGCGCATCGCGCGCAACGGGAGGGGTCGAAGCCGGCGCCTGCTCGTCCCGGATCTCGCTACCATCAAGCGGCAACAACAATTGGCCGGATACCGCATCGCGTTTGCCGGCTTCATCAGCAGCTTCTACGCTTTTTCCATTTGCCCGCACGCGAACGCTGGCCAGGTGCGCAGGCCCCGGCAGGCCCGCTCTTACGTTCTTCAGTGCCTGGATGATCTTGCGATGCGGCACACGAGCATCTCGAAGGCCCTTCGCCGTTCGGAGCACCACGAGGTCTTGCAGGGTGAATCTTCCACCGTCTTGAGGAACGACGATGCCTGCATCAGCCAGGCTTTGGACGAACGCCTTCGTAAGCCCGACCAGCTTCTCTACCTGGCGCGAGCTGTAGAAGGCCTCCTCCGGCGCCATGGTCACTTGCGAGCCCGACTTCTCGGAGCTGGCGCAGCGGCGGGTTCAGGCTCGACGACCGCGCGCTTGGCAGGCTTGCGAGTCGGCGTGGGCGTGGCTGCGCTTGCCGGCTTGAGCTTGGTCACGCTGGCCGAGGGCTTCGCTGCCTTCGCGGCAGGCTTCTTAGCGAGACTCGACCTCAACGCTTCCATCAGATCGATCACCTGGCCACCGGCGACGACCTCGTCCTCGGAGTGGCTAGACGCTACGATCTGCTTGCCGGCGACCTTCTCGTCGATCGCAGCGAGCACGCGCGCTTTCTCCTCGTCTTGGAACTCCTCCGGGTTGAAGTCGTCCTCGGCGATCGTGTCCACGAGCTTGAGCGCAAGCTGCAGCTCAGAGTTGGATACAGGGGCCTGCTCAATGTTGAGGTCCGCGAGCGACCGCACTTCCTCGGCGTAGCGCAGCTGCTGCAGAATGAGCCCGTCCTCATTTGCACGCACCTGGACGATGTACTGCTTGGCCTTGAATGCCCATTTCGCCAGCGCACAGCGGTCGGAGCGCCGCATCGCTTCGGCCAGCAGCGCATATGGCTTCGCCCCCCGTTTGTCCGGTGCGAGCAGGTAGCTCTTGTCATAGAACAGCGGATCGATGGATGTCAGCGGGACGAAGCTCACGATTTCGATGACGTGACTGCTGCCCTCCTCAAGGGCCTTCAACTCATCGGCGGTGAACAACACAAAGTGGTCCTTCTCCACCTCGTAGCCCTTCATCATGTCTTTGCGATCGACGACCTTCTTGGTGCGTTCGTTGACGTACTGCTGCTTGAGCCGCGACCCGTCCTTGTCGAGCAGGTTGAAGCGGATTTCCGAGCCTGACTCGGTAGCAGAGAACAGCCGGACCGGGACGTTGACCAGACCGAAACTCAACGTCAGCGATGCGATCGAACGGGCAGAAGTGACCATGATGGCTCCAAGCTTTGGGCGAAGTTACTTCGTCGCGCCATAGATCGCATTGGCCTGACAGCTCGTCCCTCTGTAGGACGGCGCCGCATTGGCGGGATGTAGGGGAACCGGCTTCGAGATGTCGGCGCCGCGCGGACACGCGTGGTGACTTCGCGGACGCACGCTTGCGGCGACAGCCTCTTCCTCAGAAAGTTGGCGATTCTCAGAATCGCACTTGTCAGCGCTGAGTCCTAGCTCTCGCTGGCCCCTCTGTTCTCCTCTCATGAGCAGGGAGACCGTTGGCAGACCACCATCGGTCGACTCTTGAGACCCGGCAACGCAAGCTGCCGGGGCTTTCTTCTTCGGGCTACGTCTGCAGACCTGCGCAGCGGATGACGCGCACGCCATGCGTCGTAGCTGCCGTCGACGTGCCGGGAAGTGATCTGAAGATCGCGGCTTGTCGTAAGACTTGGTGCTCACTAACTTGCGGCGCTAAAGGTTTGAAGATTGCCTAGCTTTTCTCATCGGATGGCGCGACATGGGTCTTGCTTGCGCGCTTCATGGCTACTCTCAAATCCTTGGGCGGGACATGTGGTCGAGGAGGATGGATGCACGCCACCGCTTTGCGAATCGCAGATCTCTCGGGAAGGATCGTCTACATCGAAGACGATCCGATCAATGGGTTGCTCATGCAGCACTGGGCTGCGCAGTATCCGAGCCTGAGGCTAGAAGTCGCCATGACTGGCGCGACGGGGCTCGCGACCTGCCAGCTGGAGCCCCCGGATGCTGTATTGCTGGACATGCACCTGCCGGACTTGGACGGCTTGGAGGTATTGAGAAGATTCCGCGCCGTCCCGCTATTCGCAGATATTCCAGTCGTCGTACTGTCGGCGAGCAACGAGCGGGAGGACGTTGAAGCATCGTTGCGTGCTGGCGCCACTGCCTACTGGCTCAAGCCGTTCGACTTCAAGCAGCTGGAGCGCGGGCTGATCGACCTCATCGCAAGAACGTGAATGTTGCCTTGAGGTGAGCCGCTCCCGCGGCTCTGCGCTTCGAAATAGCATTTCGCTCGAACACCGCCACTACCAGTGAGGAACGCGGCGGCGCTCGTAGCTCAGCTCATCTCGATCACTTCTTTTTGTCGGCGGCCTTGGTGCTGGCCTCCAAGGCTTGCGCCTCTTGAAGGTGATGCTGCAAGGTCGGCAGCGTCTTGGCGGCCCAGGCTTTGACGTCCGCATCCTTGGCGCCCTTGGCCGCCTTCTCGAACAGCTTGACCGCGTCCTTGTGCGCCGACACCTGGTTCTCGGCGTAGGCATGGTCGAAACCCGTGCCATCACGCTTTTCCAAGATCTTGGCCTTGCCCTTGGCGACCATAGTGGCCTCTGCCGGCAACTTCACGCCCTTGGAGCCGGCCAGAGCCTCGAGCTCGACGTGTGCCTTTTTGTGATCGTCGACCATCTTCTGCGCGAACGATTTGACGTCCGCAGCGTTGCCCTTTTGCAGGGCGAGGTTACCCGCGTCGATTTCAGCGTGACCGGCCTCAGCGGCATCCTTCAAGAAGCTGCTGTCGGCATGTGCGGCGCGCGGCGCGGACGCTGCGGTTGGCGCCGTGGTCTGTGCTGACGCGAGGCCGCCGGCCAGAAGCCCGCCAATTGCGACGGACACTGCAGTGATGGCGGACATGGCGGGGCGGAAAGAGTAACGGTTCAGGGCCACGAGACACTCCTAAGATTAGTGATGCCAAGACTGAGCAAACGGGAGACCTGCGCGGGCTGATGCGCGTGCCACTGCCAAGTCCTTTGGGCATGCCGAAATTGCGAGAAACGCCCTGCGAGCAGATAGACCCTCAGGTACCAGATGACTGACGCGCTTCACGGTCGGTCCGGCATCTGGAATATCGAAGAAGGGAACTCCATGGCGCTGGAATTCTTCCCTGGAGGGATCTTTAGAAGAAAATCGCGCCCCTAATCCGCCAGAGTTGGTGGACTTGGCCGCGGGCTTCCTTCGCGAGAAGGCGCTCAAGCCCAAGTACGCGGCTTTGACGACAGAAAAGATGCTGGATCAATTCAAGGTCGACCTGGCCAGAAACATCGAGATGCCCGCGCCCTACCGTTCGTGGATTCTGGCTAGGCTGGCTGATCGCATGGAACAACGGTAGCGCACCTGGCCGGCAGACCGGCCGAGTTCTCCACCGGCGGGCTAGCTGAGATGGAGCTTTCGCCACGACGAAGCGGATGCCTGCGCGACAGCATCCACATCGGATTGATAGCCCCAGTGGCCCTGGTCAAGCTTGCGCAAACCAACTTGCGCCATCGCAGCTTGACTTGCTTTACGAATTGACGATGGGCGTGCGCGCGGACCAAGCGCGTCCAGCGCCGCTCGTTGTACCCTCCTGCTCGATCGAACTCTCGATGAAGGACCTGGCGTCAACCCCTATTCGCCCTGCCTAAGAGCGCCGAGGGCTTCCAGATCAAACCTGATCTGAAGGGCGGTCATCCCCTTCCAGGCGCCCAGATGAATGTGCGGGTGCCGCGAGTACCCATTGTTTCCGACCCGCGCGATCGTCTGCCCTGCAAGTACCCGTTGACCCTCAGCGACCTGAGGCGCCTGGATGTGACCCAAAATGAAATGCACCCCATCGTCGCGCGCGAGCTCGATGCTCGACGCCGGTGGTTTTCCTAGACGGCCCGGTTCATTGGTCTCCCGGTTGATTCTGAGCTTGACCACCTGGCAATCACACGGGGACATGACCTCCTTGTCCCAACCGTACCAGTCTTCATTCCGGTCGCCGTTCGCTGTGTGCGTGCGTGCCCACGTCCGGCCATCAACGGATTCGAGCTGATAAATGACGCAGTCGGTCCCTAGAGCGTCGCCACGCCCTCGCAACTCTCCTGCGGCATGTTCTGCGCAGAAGTAGCGCTGCTTGAAGATGGGATGAGCCAAGACATGCGTTGAGGTCCCCGGCGTAGTGCACCCGGCCATCAGTGTGAGAAACGAAAGGTACAGATAGGTTCTGAGCATCGTGGTTCGCGAGTGGGCGGTGCGCAAAATGCAAGTCAGACCGACCTGCTTCCGAATAGTCCTTCTACAGTGGCGACGGATAGCCCCCGCCGCAGGCTACTAGAGGTTGAAGCGCCGGATCTTTTGAAGCGGTTTGCCAGCAGCATTGAGAGTGCGCGAATCCGAGCAAGCTCTTCCCTAATCGGGAGTTCGAAGCATCGCAACAGGCGCCATGTTTTTAGGACTCGCGTTTGACTCGCAACATGAGGACGAACGCCATGGCACCGAGACCTGCGGCGTGAAGCATCACAAATGACCAGGACGTCATGTCGACCAAAGCGCCGAGAATGGCGGGCATCGCTGTGGATCCCAGGGCCGCCGCGATCCCGTAGATGCCGGTGTACGCGCCGAGCACACGCGCCGATGGTGCGAGGTTCCACATGATCACGATCCCGTTAACCGCAAAGGCTGCATAGCCCACTGCTGATACTGCGACGCCGACGGCCGTGCCTAGATAGGTCTTTTCGAAGTACGCGACGAGGCTGCCGAGCACGAACACGGCGACGCCCAGGCGGCAGATCAATAGTCGGTTGCCTCTGTCCGAGATCAATGCGAGGGGGAACGCTACGAGCATGAAGGCGATGCCACCTGGGAACGATACCGAGCCCGCCTGGCCCCGCGTAAGCCCGAGCACCTCCATCGCATAGGGCGTCATCTGAGATCGCATTGCCGACCACGTGCCCGCCACAGCGAAGACGCCGACGATCAAGGCCACTCGACTGCGATCCGGATCCCGCAATATGTCGCCGATCAATGCCCTGAATGAGGCAGGCTCGCGATCGACGGTTCCCTCTATCGCCGGCTCCGCCGCTGCGGTTCGAGCGTAGGCGCCGCGTTCGTCGAGTCCGAAGCAGGCCACATAGATGCCGACGACGAGAATCACGGCGGGTACCGCAAACGCCAGTTGGACACGCGAGTCCACGAGCAGATAGCTCAGGCTGGCGCTGACCGCGACGGTGATGGCCGTGGCCATCTTCGCGATCGCGGTGGCCTTCCCTCGATGGCGGGGTGGCTGGAAGTCCGGGATCAACGACTCCGTCACCGCCTTGAAGCAGTTCGCCACCAGCGCGAACGACACCATGCAGGCGACAAGTGTTGGGAAGGAACCAGCCCACGGAATCAGCGCGAAGAACAGTGCCGCGATGGGTGCTCCCACCAGGAGGTAGGGCACTCTCCGTCCCCAACGCGTGTTGGTCCGGTCGGAGAGGTGCGCGACCCATGGCTGCAGGAACAAACCCATCAGGTTGTCCATGCCCATGAGTACACCGATCAGCATTGCGCTAGTCGTGTAGGCGCGCAGCGCGGCGGGAACCTGCGCGTCATAGAAGTTCCAGGCGGCTTCCTGGGAGAAGACCGCCAGGGCGATCAGGAGCGCCGGCATTTTCCGGAAGCGTGGTTCCGGTTCCGCGTGACCCATCATCACCCTAGGCTTCTCTGTCGAGCTCGACGGCATCAGAACTTGTAGCCCAAGCTGGCCGTCGCGAAGTCCATGTCCTTGCGGATGTTGAACTGGCCACCGCGGCTGATCGCGTAGGTGAGGTTCGCGTAGACGTTGCGACCGAAGTCCGCATCGAGCGACAGACGCACGGACTTTCGCCCTTCGATGAAGGCGTAGTCATAAGACCAGCCCTTTACGTCCTGCCCGAAGATCAACGCGGGGCGGAGCTTGATGCCGCTACCGCCGACATCCTCGTACTCCATCCCCACGTGAAGGCGATAAGCCCATGCGGTCGAGGTGACGTAGCCATCGTTCGTCGCGCATGCCGCCGGCGTCGGACACACGCCTGCGCTTTCCGGACGCATGTAGCGGCGAACGCTCACGTCCGGCAGATCCATCACGTACTTGACTGACGCCTCGAAGCCCACCTGAGCCTTCTTGCTGCCCCACAGGCCCGGAAACTCCTTGAGCATGCCGGACTGCAGCTGCATGACCTTAAAGCGGTCATAGCCATGAAAGAGCGTGCCGTTCGGGGTTGACCGTGCGTCCGCGCCCAGCGGCCCCTGACCCGCCAGGAATGCATTCAGGATGTCTGTCGTGTTGAGCTGGAGCGGCTGGTCATAGGTGATGGTGAACTCATTGAGCCAGGCAAGGTTCATCGAAGGCACTCGCGTGGCAGTTGTGAATGCCAGCAGCTTCTTGTCCTCGGGGCGCTCCATCACGTAGGTCGACCCTGCAGTCGGGCCGAGCCCGCTGCCCTTGAGGACGTCCGTAAAGGAGTTGCGAGAGTGATACTTTGCGGCGAAAACGCCGAAGCGCGTGCCGATGTCGCGGACGAGGTAGCTTGCGCCCAGGCCGAACTGGTCAGGGCGATCCTTGGCATCGATATCTGCACTTCGGGGCGTGAAGATTCGCCTTGCAACATTTTGCTGTTCGCTCAGCACGTTGCTGTAGAAAACCCGGTCGCAACCCGGCGCAGAGTAGTCGTTGGTCGAGGTGAAGGTGCCGCATCCGGCCTGGACGGCGTTTTCTGGTTTGAGCTGCCAGAACGCGTCCACTCGCAGCTCCTGTGTCACATTCCAGCGCGCAGTGGCTGCCCAGACTGGAACCACGCCTTCATTTGACAGGGAACCGGGGCGCGCGGCCGCGGCAGAGTTGCGCGTCTCCAGATCACGTAGTCCGCCGTTGAAGCTGAAGCCACGCTCGCGCTCCAACGACATCTTGCCCAAGCGGAGCTCGGCTTTTCCGCCGGCGATCTCCGTCGAATCGGAGACGTAGGCGTTCAGAATCTGTGCGCCTTTGAAGCGCGCTCCCGGTTCGAAGCCCTTGTCGGACAGCGGCGTGTTGGGCACATAGCCGTTTGCGTTGTTGCCGTGCAGGACATCGCTATGCAGTTGAGCGTCGTCGTACCAAGCGTAGGCTTCCAGACCTACGCCCCAGCCGGATCGATGTTTCGCCTTGAACTCGGTATTGAACTTGGCGACGCGGCTGAACGCATCGCCACTTGCGTAGTTCAAATCCGAATCATCGCTGTTGCTGGACCCGCCAGGTGTCAGTGTTGAGCGCTGCTTGCTCGTCCGAATGCCCGTGCCGATCGTAGCGATGTTGGTCCAGCTGAGGGTCCAGTCCTTACCGTCTCGTTCGCGTCCGGGACCTTGGGGTGGTTGTGCCAGCTCTCCCGGCCGCGTGAGTTCCTGGGTAGCCTGATCCTGCGCGTGAACGCCTTGCGTGGCTGCAAGCACACCAATGGCCAGCGCGATGCTTTTGAGTTGATGGTTCATCGTTGTCTCCTGTCTATTCGATCTTTTTCTCTGCTTCTTTTGCTTTCTACGAAATCCGAGGTGTTTTGGTGCGTGGGGCAGTGCTCCTCAATTGGGATGTGGACGACGATTGACTGGCGAGAAGAACCCGCCGGAATCAGAACCAGTGCATGTAGGTGAGGTTGAACTTGGCGCGGGAAGACCGTTCCACCAGCGGGCTGTCGCTGATCCCGGATCCGTCATGAAGCGCGCTGATGCCAACGAGGATCTGGTCGTTGGCGCTGAAGGCGTAGCGAGTCCGGAGCCCGATTTCGACGCCGGTCGATGCCCGTCCGAGGTACTCTGGCCGGTCGGCTCGCGCTTCCTGCGCACGAACGCCGTAGTAGTAGTCGACGTACTTGTCGCTGTACCAATTCGCTGCGATCCAAGGCGTGAGCTGAAGTCGGCGCGTCAGGTCGAACGGCGTCGACACGGCCAGGCGCAAACGCTGACCGTGCGTGCGCGAGTCACTCAACCACTCGCTTTCCAGGCGCCCCCAAGAGGCCTCATAGCTAGCACCCAAGCCTGCCCAGACAGCTCCTTTGCGCGTTTCGACGCCGGCGAGGTACTGGGAGTCGCTGGGCTTCAGCGGATCGCGCAAGTCAACGCCAAGTCGAACGGAAATCGAGAAGTCCTTCTGTCCCGCCAGGCGTAAAGACAGGGAGTTGCCGCGCAGCTGCACTGTCGATCCTTCGTACAAAGGCAGAGGGGCGATCGATGTGCGGCTGCCTGCGCCGCGATAGGGCGACTGTTCTACCGTCGCGGATCCTGCAACACCCCATCGGCCGGCAGGATCAGAGGGCTGGGATTGCGCCAGCGCCTGATGGTTTGCGGCGAGCATGGCGACCAACGAGGCGGCGAACGTGGCGGAGTGAACGGGGCTCTTGATGGGGGAACGCATGTCAATGACTTGGACGAGAAGAACTGGAATGGACGGAAGGCCGGCTGCCTGCGGACAGTGACCGTGTGAGAGGGGCGTCTTCGATCTCCTCATAAGCGCGCCCCAGCGTCTTGGGGCCGAACAGCACCGTGACGACTGTGCAGACGGTCATGGACGCGGCCAGCACCAGGAATACGCCCTTGGAGCCGTCGCTCACCAGCACCGAGGCGATGAGGTAGCTGCTCAGCGCCGTCGCGAGGCGATCGAACGAGTAGATGAAGGCGACAGCCCGCGCTCGCATCTCGGTGGGGAAGAGCTCGCTGCGATAGGTGTGCGTAGCGGTCGAGTTGATCTCTGCAAACAAGGTGAGGAAGAAGCCCAGCACGATCCAGGCCGCCGGCGTCGTCTGCGTGGAGAACGCGATTGCGATCAAGGCAACAAGGGGGCCAGTGAGCGAGATCTGCCACTTACGCTCGACGCGGTCGGCGAAGAGGGCCGACAGCAGTGGGCCGAGCGGGTATGCCAGACTGATCGCCGCTGCGTAAAGCAGCGACTTGGTCAGCGTTGCTCCTTCGTGCTCAAGGAGCGTGGGGGCCCAGTGAGCGAATCCGTAGAAGGCGATCGACGAAGCCGGTGCCGCGATTAGGAGGTACAGGAACCGGGCGCGATGCGGCCGCCGTAGCAAGGCGCCATAGCCACCTGGTCTGTTCGTCGATGGGGCGTCGGCCGATATTGCGTTGTCGCCGGATCTGGCTGCGCCGTCAGCGGGTTCATCGCGGGCGTGTGGCGGCATGAGCACATGCCCTCGCGCGAGCGCATCTTGCTCGAGCTGTTCAACGATCTTTTCCGCAGCCTTCGTGTGACCCTGGGCCGCCAGCCACCGAGGCGATTCGGGCAGGCCTCGACGCATCAGCATTACCGCGACCGCGCCCACGCCCGGTGACATGGCCAACCAGCGCCAGCCGTCCATTCCAAGCCATTGGTGGGGACCGAAGAAATGCGCGAGTGCGCCACCGATGGGGATCGCCAGCATCTGCAGGGACTTGCTCATCGCGAACACGCGTCCACGCCCGGCCTTCGGCGTGACCTCGGCAAGGAAGCAATCGAGCACGACGAGCTCGACGCCGAGAGCGATGCCGGCCAGCCCGCGCCAGAGGCACACACCGAGACTGGACTCCTGCAGACCCATCATGACGGTGGCGACTGCATACGCCGCCATCGAGCCCATGAAGGCGCGCTTGCGACTGATGCGATCCCCGACTGCCGAGTACCCGAGCGCGCCGACGTAGAGCCCCAGCATCGTCACGAAGGCGAAGGTGGCTTGGTCGGGCAATCCGAAGAGTCCGCCCGTTCCATTCCTGAAGACGCCGGCCTTGACCAGCAACGGGCTCATGAGCGCCGTGAAGGCCAGGTCGTAGACTTCGAAGAAGCCGCCGAGCGACAGACGCGCCACCCAGTTCCACAGGAGTGGTGTGCGCGGAAGGCGGTCCAGTCTGGCCGAGATCGCGTCGGCGCTCGCGCGGCCGAGCGCGGCGCCGCTCATGGGATCTGGATGCTCAGCAGCGGCACGTACTGCTGTCCGCCGTAGCAGTCGCTGTCGCCCGGCTCGCATTGGAAGACGGGGCGCGGCATCGAGATCTTCAGCGCCAATGCGCTCTCGTGATAGACGATCACGATGTCCTCTTCGCGCACCCCGTAGATCTTCGCGAGCATCTCCGGCTTGAACACGTCGGCGGCTTTGGCGCGAGCGAAGTCCGCAGAAGTCCTGAACATCGCGTCGAAGGTCAGCGAGAACGGACCGGCATTCTTCGAACGCACGAGCGAGCACAAGTCCAAAAGGGTCGTCATGCCGCCACCTCCATCAGTTCTGTGCGGAACATCTCCAGCGGTGAATCAGGCACCGCCACATGGTTGAGGCTGAACCGATAGCTCGGCCCACGCTCCATCTCCGGCGGGGAGAAGGGATAGGCAATGGTGCTGACGATTCCTTCGTACTGAGGGATGGGCAGGTGCGAACTCACGTGCGCGACCATCGAGGCGATCTTGGTGGCCAGGACTTGGCTGGGCGCCGTGACGGTGATCAGCACGCCCACTTCCCAGGGCAGCTCGCCGCGGCGGGGCTCCGCGACGCCCAGCACCGTGTCGCGGCCATACAAGCGGTAGTTGATGTCGTAGGAGCCGGCTGGCACGCTGTCGCCGAAGAGATCCTTGATGCGCTCGTCGAAATATGCGCGTGCTCGCGGCAGCAGTTGGTCCAGTGCCCGCACGATGAGCGGATCCCGGATGCCACCGACGATGACCGTCTGGTACCCCGCCAGGTACGCGCCCTCGAGCTTGACCGTGTATTCCGTCGCTTTGTCGAAGCGCGAGCCTGCGACGCGCACCGAGCGGTCGTCGATGGCCGCGTAGGTCGCGAACTGCGTGTTGATTGCCCCCGAAGGCTCGGTTAGCACATACGGATTGGCGTTCTCGTAGAGGGTATGTGCGGCGATGCCGCGCGGCGTGCAGCGCGCTTG
Organism: Roseateles sp. GW821-FHT09G03; assembly: GCF_059416045.1. NCBI lineage: Bacteria > Pseudomonadati > Pseudomonadota > Betaproteobacteria > Burkholderiales > Sphaerotilaceae > Roseateles > Roseateles sp. GW821-FHT09G03. The sequence continues at coordinate 304,134 of NZ_JBWKOK010000007.1, read as the reverse complement.
AAGGTCCAAGGGCTCGATGTCGAAGTACTTGTCCTCCAGCGTGGCGAACATGCCGTCGGCCGCAGGCACTACGGCGCAGGCCGCGCCGCATTCCAGCGTCTTGGCCGCGTGCCACACGAGCCCCTCGTCCGCTCCGTGCATCGTCGGCCAGGCGGCGAAGAGGGCCGAGTCGCTGGCTCGCCCGGCGAGCACAATGTCCGCGCCCTCACGCAGCGCTTCCTGAATGGGCTCCACCCCCATCATCCCCACAACATGACTTGCGTCCCAGACATCCGCAGGGAGCGACGGCGCGGGGCTCAGCGCACGGATACGACCTTGCGCCTGACGTAGCTTCAGATACTTCGCGTCCTGGTCGGACTTGATGGTCGCCAAGCGGAACTTGAGCTTTTCTTCCCGTGCGATCTCTTGCGCAATCTCAACCATCCAGTCGACACCGACGTCCCGCCCGCTTGTGCCGCAGGACCCGATGATCAGCGGCACGTCCAGCGCGTCACGCGCGTTCATCAGCAGGCGAAGGTCCCGCTTGCAGGCTTCCCGCGACAGCTTCGGTTTGCCTGAGCCCAACGCCGAAGGACCGGAGTCCGTTGATCCTGCGTCGCATGCGATGAAGTGCGGCCTGAGTTCGACACCGCGTCTCAGCGACTCCACCTTGAATCCCGTGCCCAGACAACCGTTGCCGGCCATCATCCTGATCTGCGCCATCTGTCTTCCTCAGTTTGGTGACCCGTCTTCGTCCGGATCTTTGTTTACATTGACTAAAGATGATCAATGTGTACTAGCGGAACGGATTTTGAGGACGCTGCCTGGGAGTAGTCAATCTTGATTTCTGGCATCAATCTGGGCGGGCGTCATTCGCTCGCCAGTGGGCGTTCGCTGAAAGGGAAGTCCTCGCTTAACATGCGTGAAAACAATCAACGTGGCGACCCATGAGCGAAACTGAGAAGCTCTACATGACCGCGGAGGAGGCTGCCGGCGCGCTTGGTGTGACGATGCCCACTCTGTACGCCTACGTGAGCCGCAAGCAGGTGCGCTCCGAGCGCGTGGCCGGATCGCGCAGCCGCAAGTACTGGCGAGCGGATGTCGAGAAGCTGTGCGGCATCGCTCCGACCCTGGTACGCACGGAACCCGCGGCGCCGCAGATTTTTTCCGAGTCTTCAATCACGCTGATCACTCAAGGCGGCCTGTACTACCGAGGACAGGACGCCATCGCGCTGTCGCGACAGGCCACCATCGAATCGCTCGCCGCTTTGCTTTGGCAGATCGACGAGGACGCTTTGTTCTCGCAGCCTCTGCTGGACGTCGACGGCACCTGGCCAGCGCTGCGCGACAAGTTCGCCGAGGTGGGGGCGGCCGAGCGGCTGATCGGGCTCTTTCCGCTCCTGGAGCGGGCCGATCCGCGCTCGTACGACCTCTCGGCCGTTGGAATCGCGCGCACCGGCGCGGATGTGCTGCGCTGGACCGCCACGCTTGCGGTGAACTCGCCCGAACTCGCACGAGGGCCGATCCATGAGTTCCTGGCACGTGTGCTCAAGGCGCCGCCCGGTTACGCGGAGGTGATCCGGACCTTGCTGATGCTCTCGGCCGACCACGAGTTCGACCCGATCACCTTGGCCGTGCGGGCCGTGGCGAATGTCGGCGTCACGCCCTATCAAGCCGTCATCGTCGGCCTCATCGCATCGCAAGGGCAGCGCTTCCAGGCTGAACGGTACGGCTCATGTGCGCAATTCCTCACCGAGATCCTGACCGAAAAGAGCGCAAGCGCCGCGGTCGCTCGCCGGCTGCGACATGGGCAATCTCTGCCGGGCTTTTCCGGAAATGCGGAGCGCGGCGATCCTCGAACCGCCGCCTTGCTTCAAGTGCTCGGCGTGGTCGGCGCTGGCGACGACATGCTTGACCGGCTCTTGGAAGCGCGACGCACGGCGCAGGAGGCTCGTGGGCTTGAGATGGAGTTCATCCTCCCCGCGCTTTTCGTGGGACGGAGGCTAGGTCTGATAGGCGATGAACTCGCGATCTCGGCGATCGGGCGGACCGTGGGCTGGATCGCTCACGCTATCGAGCAATACCTCCGCCACTCCTTGGTGCGCCCCAGCGCGACCTACGTCGGCTTGCTGCCCTGAGTGCGGCTCGCTGCCTCTGGATCGGGACTCGTCAGTCCGTTGTCATCGTCAGCACAATCCTGAATTTGGCATTGCCCGACTTCAATCGGTCGTAAGCCTGCTGAGCTTGTTCGAGCGGCATCACCTCGATCATGGGACGAGCGCCAACCAAGACGCTGAAGTCCAAGGCCTTCTCCGTCTCGTATGGCGTGCCGGTGATCGAGCCCACCAGACTTCTCTCTCCGACAACCAGTTGGCCTAAAGAGACTGGCAGAGGATCCTTGCCTGCGCCGAGGACAACCAGACGGCCCTGAGGAAGGAGGGTGCCCATCAACGACGCCACCATGCGGGCGTTTGCGATCGTGGCAACGATCGCTTGCACGCCGCCCAGCTTGTGAAGTTCATTGATTGCGTCATCGGCGTCGACGTCCAGGTAGTGATGCGCGCCTAGCGATAGCGCTTCTTGCCCGATGTCGAGGCCGCGGCCGACCGCAACCACGCGAAAGCCCATGCGGCGCGCGTACTGCAGCGCCATGTGGCCCAGGCCGCCGATGCCGAGGATCACCACCGTATCGCCAGCCTGCGCGCCTGACTTTTTGAGCGCGTTGAAGGTGGCGATGCCAGCGCACAGGAGGGGCGCAGCCTCTTCAGACCCCAGCTCCTCAGGGATGGAAACGAGGCCGGTGGCCCGTGCCACCATCATTTCCGCGTATCCGCCGTCGCTGCTGGCGCCCACGAAGACCTGCCGTTCGCAGAGCTGGAACTGCCCACGACGACATTGCCTGCAAGCGTTGCAGTGACCGCCGAGTCGACCCACGCCGACCCGTTGCCCCATCTGCCAGGGCTCCGGGACGTCGACGCCCATGCCCACGATCCGCCCGACGACTTCGTGTCCTGGGATGCGGGGCTGTTGCTCGCCGGGACGGACCTGCTCGATGTCGCCCACGTCGGCGCCGCATAAACCGCAGGCTTCCACGCGAAGCAAGACTTCCCCAGGGCCGGGGACGGGAGTAAGACGTTCCACGAGCTCCAGCCGGCCAGGCTGGCTGACCTGCATCGCGCGATAGGTCTTAGATTCTTTCATGTCCGTTTTCTCCAGGAACTGCGACCGCGCGATCGGTCGGAACGTCGATGAGGAACTTCGGGAAGCGACTGCGCGTCGAAGTCGTATTCGCTCACGCCTGCTGCTCCCTCGAAGCGAGGAGGGATGACAAGACGGAGTCTTCTGAACTCAGGATCAAGCGCACGGCCCGGTCGGCCGCGTCGACGGCGCCGGCGATGTAGCCGGAGAACTCCGGCGACCATTCGCTCGCCGCGCCAACGATCTTTCGGTGCCAGACACCTGCGTCGGCGACTGAAGCGGGAGCCCCGGAGTGACCCTGCGCCGTATCGTCGTCAGCAGTCGCTGTGAACTTCTCCCGCGTCCAGTCCTGCAGCCACTCGACGCGTGGCTGAGCTGCGCGCGAGCCGAAGAGGCGAACCAACTGAGCCCGGCAGGCCTCGACAACGTAATGCTGGCCGACCTTGTTACGCACCTGGGCGGGCAGTCCGACGAAGCCGAAGAGCGCCGCACTTCCCCCCGGCATGGATGCATCATGGATCTCCCCCATCGGCCCCACCATGCTCTGCGCCGATCCCGCCAAACCGTCTTCCTGCCAGAACGGTGTGTCGAATACGGCCATGTACTTCGCGTGAGGTGCCATCCACGTTGGCGTGTTCAGCCACGCTTGCTCCAGTTGCGTAGGTAGCGGGGGAAAGAAGTCAATCGATGCGGCCGCCATCCGCGGCGGCACGGCCAGGATGACCCGATCAGCGATCACGTCCATCGCCTGGCCACGCGCGGAAATCTGCAGCTGCACGCCGTCTTGCTGGGACTTCAGTCGCGACACCGAATGACCAGTCAACACCCGGTCCGGGTCTAGTTGCGAGGCCAGAGCATCCGTCAAAGACGCCATGCCGCCCAGCAGTCGCATCGAGGCGGGCGACGACGGGTAGCCGCCCACGCGAACGGGCGGGACCTGGCGCGAGCGCTCAAGGAGCCAGACGCCCCGATCGGGTTGAGCGAACGAGCCGAGGCCCAGTTCCTGAATCAGCTGATGGAGCTGTGGCTGAAGCGTGGGCCAGTACCAGGTCGCTCCAAGGTCGAAGCGATCCTTGGCGCCGGGTCCGCTTTCTAGGCTGTGAGGTGATCGCAAGGGCAGCGCCGGCGCTGTCCGGGACAGGATCCGCCCGCCGACAGTGTCCCGAGCCTCAAGGAGCAAGTAGTCGATGCCCAGACGTTCGAGTTGTCGGGCCGCGAACAGGCCCGCCAGGCCGCCGCCGACGATAGCGACTGGTGTGTGCGTCATGGCTTGACCTCCGTGCCTCTAGAAGGCAGCTCGTCAATCGAGCCATCCGTATTGGGGATAGGCCCGGTCTTGAGATAGGCAAGGAGGCCGTCCTGGCCCGCACGAAGGTCGGCGTACACGCCGGCTGGCAAGCGAAGCCAAGTCTGGGGAGGAAGAGGCTGGCTCCCCATCAGTAGCGTGCCCTTGAGGACGAAGATCTCCGCGCCTGGGACCGGCTCTGGAAGCAAGGCGCTCTGAGTGGCAAGCTCGATGAGGTTCACGCACTCCTCGCCGCGCCGATACAGCGCACAGGCGGAGCGGTCTACTGCGTGAGTCCAGCGGCTGGGATCGCGCGTGTCGATACGGACGGTCTCGTCATCGGCCGATGCCATCTGCCAGAGCTTGACCAGGATCAGGGCACCATCCACGCTGCGCGGCTGATGGGCCGAACCTGGCGGGTTGCGAAGATACCAACCCGCGGGGTAGTCACCGGTCTCATCCGAGAAGGTGCCCTCCAGCACGAGGATCTCTTCGCCACCCGGATGCTGGTGCTTCGGAAAGTCCGAAGCCTTGGCGTACCGCACGAGACTGGTTGCGCGCGCGCGTTCCGCACCTACCCGGTCCAGCATCACCCGCGATACGCCTCGTTGCGGAGATGGTGTCCAACGGTGCTTGTCCGGCGTGACGAGCGCTGGTTGATCGAAGTCAGGATTCACGAGCATGCGTTGCTCCGATGTCGGCAGGGCGCACCGACCACAGCCGACGACGTCGGCGGTGGAACGCGGTGCTCAAGCGATGGCTGATGTGTCGACGGTGGCGTCTCAGCGATACGCCAGCGCGTCATGCGCTTCCAGCACGCGCGCGGTGTAGGTCAGGGCCGCGCCGGCGTTGAGCGCAATCGCCACGCCCAGGGCTTCCGCAATTTCTTCGCGCGTGGCACCGTGGGACACGGCGGCCTTGGTGTGGACCGCGATACACCCGTCGCAGCGTGTCGTCACGGCCACGGCCAGCGCGATCAATTCATGCATCTTCGGCTCCAGATGCCCGGTCTTTTGGGCGCCGCCGTCCATGGTCTGCAGGCCCTTCATCACGTCGGGGCTCAGCTTGGCGTAGTCGCCAACCTTGCTCAGGAGATCGGTCCGGTAGGAGTTCCAGTCTTGCATCATGGTGGTGTTCGCTTTCAAGTCTTCGCGCGCATATCCGCGTCGCGCCGGTCAGTAGAGTGCCTGGATTCGTGCATAGAAAAACTACACGGCAGGCTGTGGGATTCGGAGAGGCTGTAGCAGCCCGTTGGCCTGCCTCCTGCGATGTACGTCATCTTCATTGCGATGAGCGAAAGCCGCAAAGCTGTTAATCTTTGCTAATTCAAAAGAAAAACTATCTGCAAGAGATGAAGTCCCCAATCTTCCTGAACGCTCTGAAGGCCTTCGAGGCGGCCGCGCGGCATGGGAGCTTCGCCGCTGCAAGCGCGGAGCTGAACGTGACCCCAGCGGCCGTCGGTCAACTGGTGCGAGGTCTTGAAGACTTGTTGGGAACTCCGCTGTTCCTGCGCGCGACGAGCGGGCGCGCAAGGCTTGTGCTGACGGATGCGGCTCGCCGCGCGCTTCCGGACATTCAGGCCGGCTTTGACAAGCTTGCTCTGGGCATGGAGGTGCTGCGGGATGCATCGCATTCGGGCGTGCTGACGGTGACGGTCAGCCCCGCCTTTGCCGCCAAGTGGCTGCTGCCTCGCATAGAGAGGTTCCAAGCGGCGTGGCCAGACACCGATGTCCGTCTCGAGACCAGTCACAAGTCCGTCGACTTCCTGGCGCAAGGCATCGATATCGGGGTGCGCTACGGGGCAGGCGCTTGGTCAGGCCTGACCTCGGAGAAGCTCATGGGCGAGGAGATGTATCCGGTGTGCTCGCCTGAGTACTTGCGCCAGCATCCCTTGGAGGGCCCTCACGACTTGTCAGGTTCGGCGTTGATTCACGATCTGTCGCTCGAAGGCATCGACGGTGCCCTGTCTTGGGACGATTGGCTCAGGCTGACAGGCGTGTCTGCGACCTCGCGAAAACGAGGCTTGCGCATCAACAACTCCGCCGCGGTAATACAGGCGGCCAGCGAAGGGCACGGCGTAGCGTTGGCCCGCAGCGTCATGGCCCAAGACGATCTGGTCGCGGGCCGCTTGGTGCGCCTGTTCCCCGACGTCACCTGCAGTTCGGCTTTGGCGTACTTTGTCGTCTATCGGCCTGAATGCGCAGCCTCACCTCGCTTGCAGGCCTTCCGGGATTGGCTTCTGTCTGAAGCGAAAGGCGCACGGAAGAGAAAGTGACGGCGAAGTGGGTGGCGTCAGACCTTTAAGGTCTCCAGCAAAGCAGCTGCCACCCCACTCGGCTGAACGCCTCCCATCGCCCCCCGACCCACCAGCATCGATCCTTCCATGGCGCTGATCCACAGCGCCGCGAGGCTCTTGGCTGACTGCCCCTTGCGAAGTTGGTCCTTGTCGTGCCCGCCAGCGATGACGCGCTCAAGCCATTCCCGATTGATATCGAAGAATCGACGTACCTCGGCCCTGAGCTCATCGGGGAGGGAGTCGGCCTCCGCGCCCAACATGCCGCAGATGCAAAGCCGCCGGTCCTCCGCGAACGTTCTGCCGAATATCTCGGCATGTGCCTTTAGCCGCTCGACAGCACTTCGATGGCTGCGCTCGATCTGCACCAGCTGCTCGTTGTAGCGGTGGATGTAGCGTTGCGTCATCACCATCACCAGCTCGAGCTTGGTCTTGAAATGATGATGAATGCTCGGTTTGCGCAGGTCCACGCGCTGCGAAATGTGCTCGAAAGAGACGCCGTTGAAGCCGAGGTGCTGCACGAGATCCTGCGCGGCATCGACGATGCGTTCAGCTGCAGGGGTCAGGTCAGCGAAGTGCTTCATGGTGGCGAGAGATCCGTAGGACAATTTTCGAGTTGGCATTGTGCCGGAGCGCGTGGGACACTTGGCTGCCTCAAGCCTGGTTGCGGCCCGCCATCACACCGCCATCCACATCCCACACGGCGCCGGTGACCCAGTCCGCCTTGTCCGAGAGAAGGAAGGAGATTGTCTCGGCGACGTCGCGCGGCGTGCCCACCCGCCCGATCGGGTGGAAGCTATTGAAACCCTGCAGCGCGCCGTGGACCTGCTCCTTCGGGATGAAGCCTTCGTAGATCGGCGTCTGCACGACTGCAGGCGACACCGCGTTGACTCGGATGCCGTACTGCGACAGCTCCATCGCCAGATGCTGGGTCAACGAGTGCAGGCCGGCCTTCGCCATGGAGTAGGCCGACGAAGGCGTCGCCTGGATGGATTGCTTGGCCCACATCGAGCCGATGTTGACGATGGCACCCTTGCGGCCGGCCGCCACCATGTGCTTCACGACACGCTGCGTCACGAAGAAGAACGCGCGGTTGAAGTTTTGGTACATGTCGTAGTCGCTGCCTGTGTGCTCCAAGAACGGCTTCGGGAAGAACACGCCCGCGGCGTTCACGATCAAGTCGATGTCCTTGTGACCGGCGTCGATCTCCGCCAACAGGGCTTGCACGCCGGCGTCCGTCGTCAGATCGGCCGTGATCGCGGCGACTTGGCCCAGGATTGCCAGCTCCCGGCGAGCCTGTTCGCTCTTGTCTTGGTGGTGACCAACGATTACTGCGCTGCCTCCTTGTTCAAGGACCACGCGTGCCGATTCGAGGCCCATGCCGCTCGTGCCGCCGACCACCAGAACCTTCTTGCCTTCGAACGTCTTGCTCATCATCAGACTCCAAACCTACTAGTTTGTAGGTATACGTGAAAAAATAAATGAAGGCCGCAGCCTCATGCTCTGTCAGTCGACAAACCGACTAATCGGTAGGTATTATGAAGTTCTGATTAAACGGATGTCGAGCGCCGCGCGGTGAGACCCGCTCGCTAGCGGGGCGAATCTGAGCGACCAAGCGCAGCGAGGGGAGTCTCTGGCAGCGCCGAGTCTTGGCGACATTGCCCACGTTCCTCAACTTGTTCGCGCTGCCGGCGCGTCCAGCGCCTCGCCGCCGCATCTCTTCGCAACACGAAGCTGAGATCAACCGGCAGGGTCGACTTCTTGCGACGCTCACATCGCCTAGCCACTTGGACGAGCAGCGCGCGGACACGGCCCAGGTTCAGGAGAGTCCGAGGCCATCCGCAAACGTCCCCCAGAGCCGTACTCTTCACTCGGAACGAGTGACGAAGGCGACGCGCTCATCGAGCCGGGTCAGTTGGCCTGAAGCAACTTTCAGCTGCCGTGCGATTGCTGCGATCCCGACAGTGCAGCGGGTACGCATCTGTCCTGAACGGATTCAGTCCTGGGGCGATAGCGGCCATCGCCGGACTGGACTTGGCTTCGACGTTAGGCGAAATCTCGAAGCCGAAAATCATGCCTTTGGCGGGATGCAGTTCAGAGCTTCTTACTGAGGAAGTCCGACTCCGAGAGCGTGAAACGCCACGGGAGGTGCTGCGCTTTTGAGATGCCGATGCGCGCGCCGCAGTTGACAACTGACGCAACGTCTGGAGGCACGAGGACGAACGGCGGCTCGTCAATCCGCCGATGGTCCAACGCGCCAGTGATGCCCAAGGCCTGTGCCAGCTTTCCAGGACCCGAGCAAAGGTTGCGCAGACTCTCAACACGGCGTCTGGCTCGCATGACCTCGATACCGTGCGTCGGTTCAATGGCCCGGAGGAGTACGGCCGCGCCATGCCCAGCTTTTCGGCACACGATATTGAAGCACCAGTGCAGCCCATACGACCGGTACACGTACGTGGTGCCCGGCGGCCCGAACATGGCTCCGTTGCGCGGTGTCATCCCGCGAAAGCTATGTGACGCCTCGTCATCAACGTCGTACGCTTCAGTTTCGACGATGCGCCCGCCAATACCGTCGACCAAAAGTGTGCACCCAATCAAGGCCTGCGCCACAGCGACCGGTGGCGCCGAAAAGTTGACGAGGTCGGCACAGCGGAGGCGGGGTCGTGTCGAACTCATAGCAACCTGTGACGTGGGGTGCTGCGGAGCTTAAGACGAGATGGACATGGCGGTTGCGATGGCAGATGGCAGAGCGATTGCGCATGCCGTTCCGATACGCCTCAAACTCCTCAGGCTCGGATATTGCCAGTTGGCTTTCGGCCTGATCGCTCAAGGCACGTCTGAGCATCTCGCTTCATCTCGTGTTCCCTTCCAGCCATCGCCAGGAGTCAAGATGCCTTCTACCACCACTGCCCGAAGCACCGCCGTCCGCAAATCCTCGACGAAGGCTTCGCCGCGCACGCCGGACGCCGTGTCGTTGCTTCGTGCCGACCACAAGAAGGTCAGCGAACTCTTCGACCAGTTCGAGAAGGCGCGATCGACCGCCAAGAAGCGCCAGCTGGTTGCGCAAATCTGCCAGGAACTTACCGTCCACGCCCAGGTGGAGGAGGAGATCTTCTATCCCGAGGTGCAAGCTGCACTGCGCGACAAGGAACTCGTTCCGGAGGCCAAGGTCGAGCATCAGAGCGTCAAGGACTTGATCGCCGCCGTCGAAGGCGTCGAGCCCTATGGCGAGGACTATGACGCCAAGGTCAAGGTCATGAGCGAATGGGTGAAGCATCACGTGAAGGAAGAGCAGAACGAGATGTTCCCCAAGGCGAAGGAGTCGAAACTTGATCTGGTGGAATTGGGGCAACGCCTCCAGAGCCGCAAGGACGAGTTGCTGGCTCAATATCCGACGTCGCACTGAGACACGTCGCGGTACCGGTGGGGAGTCTGGCCATGGCGCCGGCGGCGAATCGCGAGATCGACCACCAGGTCGCCAGCGGCACGGGGATGCCCCGCTCCCGCAAGGTGCTCTTGCTGGTCGATTTCATAAACCCATTGGCCTTCGACGGGGCGGAAGACATTGCTGAGGCCGCCGTGGAAGCCGCGAGGGCCACGGCGCGTCTGAAGAAGCAGTTTCACCACGACGGCGCCTGCGTCATCTACGTCAACGACAACTTCGGGCAATGGCGTTCGGACGTCAGCACCTTGTTGACGGAGTGCAAGAGGATGGGCGGCGCTGCGGCGGAGCTTGCCCGTCTGCTTGCGCCATCCGGGGTGGACCTGATGATCCTCAAGCCCCGACATTCCGGCTTTTACGCCACGCCACTGGATCTCCTCCTGGATCAGCTTGGCGCGAAGGACCTGATCATCACCGGCCTGGCGACGGACTACTGCGTGAAGTGCACGGCGATGGACGCCTACGTGCGAGGCTATCGCGTCGCGGTGCCCAGCGACTGCACCGCGGCAGAGTCGGCAGCGCGCAAAGAGGGCGCGCTTGCCTGGATGAAAGACGTGCTCAAGGCGCGCGTGAGGCCTTCGCGGGCTTGATCTACTTGCGCTTGAGGATGCTGATGCTGCCGTCGCTTTCAAGCACGCCCATGTGCATCTCTTCCAGATCGCAGTCCGCTTCGCGGAGTGCCTTCTCGACATCCGCGGTGCCGATTCGGTGACGCCGAAGCTCTCTGTCGAACCAAGTCCCGTCGCGACCGATGAGTACCGGGGAGCCTTCAAGCCACCCTTCCAAGCGCTTGCTTCGTGATCCCAAGAAACCGATGAAGGCGTTCATCGCAATCAGGGTGGCAGCCAGGATCCAGGCGCCCGCGACGGAGTCCTCCCCGCCGCTCAGTCCGTTGCTGACAGCTTCGCTGAGGAGCATCACCACTAGCAGATCGAACGGGGTGAACTGCCCGATGGTCCGCTTGCCCGACAGCCTGACCATCACCAGCAGGGCCAGGTAGATGAGCGCGGCGCGAGTCAACAGTTCCCACCATGCAATGTGCAGTTCAAACATCGTCGGCTCCAGTGTTCCATCCCCGGTGCTGGGCGGGAGTCAGCGGTTACTTGGGAGGCTTGATCTCCTGGCGATACGTACCGATCAGCTCGCCCTTTCCGAGGACATGCCCCTTCGCGGCGGCCAGCACGTCGTCGCGACTTGCTCCCAAGGGAAGCTGGAGCAGCGTGTCAAGCGCAAGGAGCTGGAAGTGGTAGTGATGCGGAGGATCCCCAACGGGAGGCCGAGGGCCGTAGTAGCCGACGGAGCCACGGCTGGTGGCCCCTTGCATCAAACCCGGGGGCTCGGTGAGCCGTTCCTGCTCCTGCAGACCCTCGGGCAACGCGGTCACGTCGGCTGGGATGTTCCAGGCGACCCAATGGACGAACGGCGTGATCGGCTTGGCGTCGGGGTCTTCGACGATCAGGACGTAGCTCCTCGCGCCCGGCACGGCTTTCCAGGTCAGCGCCGGCGACACGCCGTCCGCGTACTCACTGTGCTTCGAAGGAATGGCTGCGTTCGGAGCGAATGAGGACGATGTGAGTTCGATGGAGGATGAACCCCTCGACGCCGTTTCGGCGCGATCCCTTGCGAGAGGAACGCCGATTCCGCGCTGCGCCTGACGCTTCATCTCGTCCGCAGGAGTTTTCATCGCCGGCGCAGGCGCGGCGCTTCCCTCGTAAGCCACGCGGTAGATGACGCCGTTTGCATCATCGGCCATCAGCATCGCTCCGTCCTTGGCCCATGCCAGTCCGACCGGACGCGCAATGTGGGTGCGGCCCCGGTCGGTCAGGAACCCCGTGACGAAGGGCTCAAAGCGCTGGGGCTTGCCATCCGCGAATCGGACACGAACGATCTCATAGCCTGAAGCTTCCTTGCGGTTCCACGAGCCGCGCATGGTCACGAAGGCGTCGCCCGCGAATTCGGCGGGGAAACGGCCGCCGCCTTTGGCGAAGATCATCTGCATCGGCGCCGCGTGAGCCTTGTAGCCCAACACCATCGGAACGCTGTCCGCCTTCCACTGGGCCTTGGTGACTTCGCCTGCTGGAGTGCTCTGCGGATTGATGCCGCCGTCGCCCCAGACATGCGGCCAACCGTAGCGCTTGCCCTGTTCGATGCGGTTGAGTTCCTCGGGCTGCACCTCGTCGCCCAGGAAGTCGATGCCGTGGTCCATGCCCCATAGCTCGCCGGTAGCGGGATGCCAGTCGAAACCGATCGTGTTGCGCAGGCCGCTGGCCACGATCACGCGGCTCTGGCCATCCGGCGAGGCCCGCAGGATCGTCGCATTCTCGGGGTTACTCTCATTGCACGCATTGCAGGTCGAGCCCGCGGTGATGTAGAGCATGCCGTCCGGCCCGAACCCGATGGTCCGGTTCGGATGCTGCCCTGAGTCCGGGAGGTCTCCGACGATCAACTTGAGATCGCCGACTCGGCCGTCCGCTAGCAGGGGGGCCATGAAGATCTCCTTGACCGTCGCCACGTACAGCCTCCCTTCATGGATGGCCAAGCCATGCGCGCCCGCGCGATCGAGCACCTTGACCGCCGGACCGTCTGCCACGCCATCGCCGTCTCTATCCTCCAGCATGACGACGTCGCCGGTGTCGCGCCGGCTGACGTAGATACGCCCGTCCGGTGCGACCGCGATGATCCGCGCGTTCTTGAGGTTGCGTGCAAAGACGGAAACCTTGAAGCCGCGTGGCGCCTTGAGGCTCGCTACACGAGCCTCCGTGGCTTCCACCTTGTCGGGTTTGAAGACATGAGTTCGGATGGGGACGTCGGTCCCATCTCCCTGCTGTGCCCTGGCACTCAGGGACATGACGGCGCCGACCAGAAGCAGGAGTGCGCGTGAATTCGAAGTCATATTGGCATCCGTCTGAAGTAGGTGGCAGAGGTGTGGCGAAGGGAGGCAACAAAACGGCAGGCTGCGTTCCTGCGAAGGCAAGACGCTGGAGATGCACGGCGCCCTAGCGCATGCATCGTCATGCCGACTTTCGGTAAGCCCACTCGCCAAGCTGCCTCAATTGCTCGCAGGCGATGGGCTTGCGCACGTGAAGGTCGAAGCCTGCGGCCGAAGTCAGCACGCGATCTGCATCGCTTCCACGCCCGGTGAGCGCGACGAGTTTGGGGTTCTCAGGCTGCGCTAACGCGCGAATGCATGCCGCGATCTCGAAGCCGCTCACCTCTGGCATGTCCAGGTCTAGCAGCACCATGCCGACGGTACGCTGGCCCTGCACATTTGAATGCCCGCGGACCGGGCAGATGCCTGCGCCGGGCTTGCCGATGTTGCCGCGTAGGAGCAACAGGTTGGACACCATCTGCACATTGAGCACGCCCTCGCGGTGCTGCGTCAGTCCCATGCCGTAGACGGCGATGACAGCCTTGACATTGGCGTACGTGCCGGCCGCCTGCTCCAGATCCGCACGAGCCAGGCCTGACTCGAGCTCGATGTCTTCCCACGTCATCGCCCTCATGCTGGCGGCGAAGTCGTCGAAGTTGTGCGTGTGCTCGGCAATAAACCCGGCGTCGAGCACGCGTGGATGACCCCCGGCAACGGCCTCGTCGTCCGACTCGATCAGCACCTTGCACAGCCCGGAGATCGCCGCCAGGTCTCCGCCCGGGCGCAGCTGCAGGTACTGCGTGCTGATCTGCGTGTGACCCGGCAGCAGCATGTCGCGCGGAGACTGCGGGTTATCGAAGGCGACCAGGCCGCTTTCGCGCAGCGGATTGAAGGTGACGATGGGCACGTCGCGGCGGCGGGCGTCTTGCAGGTCGTGCAGCATCCGCGGGCTGTTCACGCCGACGTTCTGTCCGAAGAAGAAGATCGCCTCCGTCTGCGCGAAGTCTTCGAGGTAGACCGTGCCCACAGGCGAACCGATGGTCTTCGGCAGGCCGACGGAGGTGCTCTCATGGCACATGTTCGAGCTGTCGGGCAGGTTGTTGTGGCCGTAGACCCTCGCGAACAGCTGGTACAGGTAGGACGCTTCCAGCGAAGCTCGGCCGGAGGCATAGAACACCGCCGACTCCGGAGACAGCCGCCTCAGTTCCGAGCCGATTTCCGCAAACGCTTCGTCCCATCCGACCTCTACATAGCGATCCGACGCGGCGTCGTAGCGCAGGGGCGCGGTGAGCCGCCCCCCGGCTTCCAGCTCGTGATCGGACCAGCCTTCGAGCTCAGTCAGGGTGTGCTGGGCGAAGAAGGCCGGCGGCCGGCGTTTGTTCGTCATCTCCCACGCCGTGGCCTTGGCGCCGTTCTCGCAGAATTCGGCGGCGTGCGGGGACCTCGGCTTGGCCCACGCACAACTGACGCACATGAAGCCGTCGGCCTTGTTCTGCTTCAGCAACGCCGCGGCACCGGTAACCGGAACTCCCTCCTGCGCCAGGATTTTCGTGACGGCCTTCAGAGAGCCCCAACCGCCGCTGCTGGGTGGTGGTTCGTCGATGTCGGTGGGGTGTGCCGAGGTGCGGTGTTCGTTCTGCATGCTCACGGCTTGGCAGAGCACATGCCCAGAACGCCAGCGGCACATTGGAAGGCGGGAGGCGGTCTTGCCAACAGGGTCCGACGTCCATTTGGAGAGCACGTATGCAAACCCAAGCCGACCCCGTGGTCAGCCAGGCAGGACCGGCATCCACCGGCGCACGCATCCCGATCCGGCTTGAGCTGAACGGCCGCCCGTTCGACATCGAGATCGATCCCTGGGTCACGCTGCTGGACCTGCTGCGCGAGCATGCGGACCTGACCGGCGTCAAGAAGGGCTGCGACCACGGCCAATGCGGCGCCTGCACCGTGCTGCTCGAAGGCAAGCGCGTGAACAGCTGCCTGATGCTGGCGGTGGTCGCGGACGGCGCAAAGATCACCACGATCGAGGGCCTGGCGGCGGCGGACGGCACGCTCGACCCCTTGCAGCAGGCTTTCATCGACCATGACGCCTTCCAATGCGGCTACTGCACGCCGGGCCAGATCTGCTCCGCACGTGCGCTGATCAGCGAAGGCCGCGCGCAGTGTCGCGACGACGTACGGGAGCTGATGAGCGGCAATCTGTGCCGCTGCGGCGCCTACTCCAACATCACAGACGCCATCGTCGATGTGATGCAGCTGCGGCCGCAGCCACAGTCACAGCCACGGAAGGCCGCGCCATGATCCGCTTCGACTACGCGCGCGCAACGGACGTGGCCGAAGCCGTTCGCGCCGGGGCTGCCGAGCGCACCCGATTCCTCGCCGGCGGCACGAACCTGGTCGACCTGATGAAGGAGAACGTGGAGCGGCCGCTGCACGTCGTCGACATCAATCGGCTCGCGCTCAAGGACATCGAGGACCGTGACGACGGCGGTCTGCGGTTGGGCGCTCTCGCCACGAACGCCGATACGGCGTACGACGCGCGGGTGCAGTCGCGCTACCCGTTGCTCGCCTCGGCCATCCTGGCCGGTGCCAGCCCGCAGCTGCGCAACGTCGCCACCAACGGCGGCAACCTCAACCAGCGCACGCGCTGCTACTACTTCTACGACACGGCGACGCCCTGCAACAAGCGCGAGCCGGGCAGCGGCTGCAGCGCCATCGGCGGCGTCACACGCATCCATGCGATCCTGGGCGCGAGCAATCACTGCATCGCCACGCATCCTTCCGACTTGTGCGTTGCGCTCGCGGCTCTTGAGGCCGAAGTTCAGGTTACCGGCCCGGCCGGGGAACGAACCATCCCGTTGAGCGACTACCACCGCCTGCCAGGCGACGCACCGGAGCGCGACAACACGCTGGCACCCGGGGAGCTCGTCACCGCGATCGACCTGCCTGCCGAAGGGTTCGCGGATCACTACACGTATCTGAAGCTGCGCGACCGGCTGTCGTACGCGTTCGCGCTCGTATCGGTGGCCGTGGGTCTGACACTGGAAGACGACGGGACCATCGGAGACGCGCGGGTGGCGCTGGGAGGGGTGGCGCACAAGCCGTGGCGAAGCGCCGAAGCGGAGACGCTGCTTCAGGGCGCCGCGCCTTCCGAAGGGATATTCCGCGCCGCCGCCGAGACCTTGCTGAAAGGCGCGGTGGGCCAGGGCGGCAACGACTTCAAGATCGAACTCGCCCGGCGAGCCATCATGAGGGCGTTGAAGCAGGCGGCCGACGGTACGCCGCAATCGCAGACCGACAAGCGTGTTCGCTGAGGAGCCGCCATGACCACCGACATCCTCCTTCCGAACCAGACCAACAAAGGTCACATCGGCGATCCGCTCAGCCGCGTCGACGGACACGTCAAAGTCAGCGGGGCCGCGCGTTACGCCGCCGAGTACACGACGCCCGGCCTGCTTTACGGCTGGGTGGTCTCCAGTCCCATCGCCAAGGGGCGCGTGACCGCAATCGATGATGCCGCCGCCCGCGCCATTCCCGGCGTGGTCGACGTCATCACGCATGAGAACCGTCCCCACCTGGCGTGGCTGGACCACAGCTACGCCGACATGGTGTCCGTGCCCGGCTCGCCTTTTCGCGCGCTGTACGACGACAAGATCATGTTCAGCGCGCAGCCACTCGCCCTGGTGGTGGCTGAGTCGCTCGAAGCGGCGCGGGACGCTGCGGCCCTTGTCCGCATCGACTGCGAGGCAGAACCGCACAACACCGATCTGCGCGTGGCGATGAAGGACAAGTTCGAGCCGAAGAAGAAGCGCAGCACTTTCGAGGCCCCCAAGTCGCGCGGCGACGCGCCGGTGGCCTACGAGCAGGCGGCGCTCAAGCATCGGGCCGAGTACCACCTGGGCACCCATCATCACAATCCGATGGAGATGCATGCCACCACCGTGTTCTGGCATGGCGACGGCAAGATCACGGTCCACGACAAGACCCAGGGCGCGCAAAACGTGCAGGGCTACCTCGCATCGGTCTTCGGCTTCTCGAAGAAGGACGTGCGCGTGCTCAACCCGTACGTGGGCGGCGCGTTCGGCTCGGGGTTGCGGCCGCAGTACCAAGTGTTTCTCGCCACGCTGGCGGCCAAGAAGCTTGAACGCTCAGTGCGCGTGGTACTGACTCGCCAGCAGATGTTCAGCCACGTGCATCGTCCGGAAGCGGTGCAGACCGTGGCGCTCGCGACGGATCATGACGGCCGCTTGCAGGCCATCATCAACGACGCGACCACACCGACTTCGCGCTTCGAGCACTACATGGAGGTCGTGTGCAATTGGGGACTGATGGCCTACGCCTGTGACAACGCCAGCGGCGAGTACACGCTGGCCGAGGTCGATACCTACACGCCCGGCGACATGCGCGCGCCCGGCGCCGCCACAGGCATGACCTTGTTCGAGATCGCGATGGACGAGATGGCCTTCGAGGCCGGCATCGATCCGCTGGAATTCCGACGGCTGAACTACGCCGAGAAGAACGCGATGAACGACACCCCCTACACCTCGAAGGCGTTGCGGGAGGCGTACAACCGCGGCTCGGCGGCGATCGGCTGGAAGGATAGACCCCTCGCACCGCGCGCCACGAAAGAAGGCCACGAGCTGGTCGGCTGGGGCATGGCGACCGGCATGTGGGATGCGATGTTCATGAAGACGGCGGCCACCGTGACGCTGCTGGCCGATGGCACGCTGCAGGTGGCCAATGCCGGCGCGGACATCGGTACCGGCACCTACACGGTAATGACCCAGGTGGCCGCGGAGACGCTCGGGGTGCCGGTGTCGAAGATCAAGGCGACGCTGGGCGACAGCGAGCTGTCGGCCGCGCCCGTCGAAGGCGGATCCTGGGGCGCCGCGTCTACCGGCGCCGCAGTGCAGTTGGCTTGCGAATCGATGGCCAAGCAGCTGCTGAAGGCCGCAGCGAAGATGGACGGCAGCGTGCTTCACGGCGCCGGATTCGATGACGTCGAGTTCCGCGACGGCGTCATTCGACTCAAGGCTGACCCATCAAAGCAGGTCAGTCTGACCGAGGCGCTTGCGGCCACCGGCAAGGATCGCCTCGAAGTCGAAGAGACCGCCAAGCCAGGCCCGATGGACCTGATCAGCACGATGCGCAAATCGCGCAACACGCACAGCGCGGTGTTTGCGGAGGTCAAGGTCGACGAAGAACTGGGCGTCGTACGCATCACGCGAGTGGTGTGCGCCGTGGCGGCGGGCCGCGTCATCAACCCCAAGACTGCGCGCAGCCAGATCCTGGGTGGCGTGGTGATGGGCATCGGCATGGCCCTGCATGAGGAGACGCTGACCGACCACCGCTTCGGCCGGTTCATGAACCACAGCTTCGCCGAGTACCACGTGCCTGTGAATGCGGACATCGGCTCGATCGAAGTGATCTTCGTCGACGAGCCGGATCCAGAGGTGACACCGCTGGGCGTGAAGGGCCTTGGCGAGATCGGCATCGTCGGCACGGCCGCCGCGGTGGCGAACGCGATCTTCCATGCGACCGGCAAGCGCATGCGATCGCTTCCCGTGACGATCGACAAGCTGCTTTGAACACCGACCCAGGAGCATGACCTTGAGCCAACACCTGAAGCCGCCTGTCCCGTTCAGTCCCGACGTCGAAACCATTCCCGACGACGAGGCCGAGACCATCGCCGAACTCAACGAGACAATGGGAAAGATTCGCCAGACCACGTTCGAGAACAGTGGTCACGCGATGCGCAGCGTCCACGCCAAGAGCCATGGCTACCTTGTGGGAGAAATGACGATCGAGCCGGGGCTGGCGCCCGAGTTTGCGCAGGGTCTGTTTTCCGGCACCGGAAGTCATCCGGTGCTGATGCGCTTCTCGACCAACCCCGGCGACATCCTCGACGACAAGGTGTCGGTGCCGCGTGGCTTGGCGATCAAGGTGCTGGACGTGGACGGTCCACAGTTGTCCGGGCAGGGTACGACCCAGAATTTCGTGCTGGCCAACGGACCGGCGTTCACCGTCCCAACGCCGAAGAAGTTTCTGCAGAACCTGAAGCTCTTGGCTAAGACCACAGACAAGGGTGAAGGCGCGAAGATCGCGCTGTCGGCCACGTTGCAGGCGGTTGAGAAGGTGGTCGAGGCCTTCGGTGGCAAGAGCGGCACGCTCGTGTCGCTGGGCGGTCATGCTGAGACAAACGTGCTTGGCGAAAGCTACTTCAGCCAGGTGCCGCTGCGCTTCGGCGACTACATCGCGAAGCTCTCCGTGGTGCCGGTCTCCAGCGGGCTGACTGCGCTGACCGACGCGAAGGTCGACCTCAAGGACAAGCCGGACGGCCTCCGGCAGGCGGTGGTCGACTTCTTCGAAGCGAACGGCGGTCAGTGGGCGGTCAAGGTGCAGCTGTGTCGCGACCTGGAGGCCATGCCGATCGAGGACGCTTCGGCGGAGTGGTCCGAAGAGGACAGTCCGTATGTGACCGTGGCGACGATCACCGTGCAAGCTCAGCCGGCGTGGACCGAGACGCGCGCAACCGCCGTCGACGACGGCATGCTTTTCAGTCCCTGGCGCGGGCTCGTGGCACACCAACCGGTTGGCGGGGTGATGCGCTCGCGCAAGAGCGTGTACGAGAAATCGGCGGAGTTCCGTGCGGCTCGAAATGGTCGTCCTGTGGAGGAGCCCACCTCTTTGATGGGCCTGCCGATTTGAGCGAAATGGAATGGCGCTGGACGATCGCGCCATCCTGCCCAGTGACGCGTGAGCAGGTTGGCCTCGTCCTCGAGGCCTAGGTGGTTGACGTCACGCCGTCGGCCCGGGTCTTGACGCTGCTCTGGCGGCGGGCATTCACCTTGCCTCTCCTTGACCAATTCATAGGAGATCAGCATGGAACGATTCAAGGACAAGACTGTCATCGTCACCGGCGCGTCGTCGGGTATCGGGCGCGGCGTCGCCGAGCGCTTCTCGCAGGAAGGCGCCAACGTGGTGATCTGCGCCCGGCATGAGGACAAGCTCCAGCAGGTCGCGAAGCAACTGCCAGAGGAGCGCACGCTGGCGCAGGCGGCGGACGTCTCGAAGTACGCGGACGTCGAGTCGCTGGTCGCCGCAGCGGTGAAGCGCTTCGGCGGGCTGGACGTAATCGTCAACAACGCGGGAATCGGGACGGAAGGCGACGCCCTCACCGTGTCCCTGGACGACTGGAACGAGACCCTCGCCATCAATCTCAGCGGCGTCTTCCACGGCTGCCGCGCGGCGATGCCCGAGTTGCTCAAGCGCAAGGGCTGCATCGTCAACACCGCGTCGGTCTCCGGCCTCTCCGGCGACTGGGGGATGTGCGCCTACAACGCGGCCAAAGGCGGCGTCGTGAATCTCACGCGTTCGCTCGCGCTGGACTTCGGGGGCCAGGGCGTCCGGGTCAATGCGGTCGCACCGTCTCTCACGCGTACCGGCATGACCGAGGAGATGCTGGAGGACAAGGACCTCGTTGCGCGCTTCATGGAACGCGTGCCGCTGGGCCGGCCGGCGGAGCCCGCCGACATCGCCGCGGTCGTGGCGTTCCTCGCCAGCGACGATGCGCGCTTCGTCAACGGCGTGAACCTTCCTGTCGACGGCGGCGTGATGGCTTCCAACGGCCAACCGAAGATGTGATGGCTGCCGTGCCCGACGCGGTACCGCCGTCCGACGAGGACCCCTCCGACACGGCTCCCGTCAGCGCTCCCTGGTGGACCAAGCTCGGCCCCGGCCTGATCACCGGCGCCGCCGACGACGATCCGAGCGGCATCGCCACCTACTCGCAGGCCGGCGCGCAGTACGGCTACGCGGTCGGCTGGACGATCCTGGTGACCTTCCCGCTGATGGTCGGCATCCAGCTCGCCAGCGCGCGCATCGGCCGCATCACCGGCAAGGGACTGACCGAGAACTTCTCCAAGCTCTGCCCGCGTTGGCTGGTCGTCGCGCTCGTCTCGTTGCTGGTGGTCGCCAACGTCATCAACCTCGGCGCCGACCTCAGCGCGATGGGCGACGCGATGCACCTGGCCGTGGGCGGACCACCGGGCGCGTTCGTCGTGGCCATGGCGCTGCTCTCGCTGCTGCTGCAGATCTGGCTACCCTACGCGCGCTACGTGATGCTGCTGAAGTGGCTGACACTCACGCTGCTGGCCTACGTCGGCGTCGGCTTCGCGGCGCAGGCGGACTGGGTGCTCGCGCTGAAGTCGCTGGTGATGCCGACCATGCACTGGGACCGCGAGTACACGACCACCGTCGTCGCCATCCTCGGAACGACGATCAGCCCCTACCTCTTCTTCTGGCAGGCCAGCCAGGAAGCCGAGGAGATCCGCCGCATCGATGCGGACCGTCCGCTCGCCGTCGCGCCGGAGCAGGCGACTGAACAGTTCCGCCGGCTGCGCACGGACACGCTGGTCGGGATGGGCTTCTCCAACACGATCGCGTTCTTCATGATCGTCGCCACCGCCGCGGCGCTGCACGCCCACGGCGTGCGCGACATCGAGACCACCGCGCAGGCCGCTCAGGCGCTCAAGCCGATCGCGGGGAACTTCGCGTTCGTGCTGTTCGCCGCCGGCATCGTGGGCACGGGCTTCCTCGCGCTGCCGGTGCTCGCGGGATCGGCGGCCTATGCTGTCGCCACGCTCGCCGGCGTGCGGCGCGGGCTCGACCGTCCGGCGCATTCCGCCAAGGCGTTCTACCTGATCCTCAGCGCTGCCATGCTGATCGGTCTGGCGATCAGCCTGTCGGGATTCAATCCGATCAAGGCGCTGGTGTGGTCGGCGGTCGTGAACGCCGTGATCTCCGTGCCCATCATGATCGCGGTGATGGTGGCGGCGTCGCATCGCAAGATCGTCGGCGAGCTGCGCCTGCCACCGCTGTGGCGCGTGATGGGCTGGCTGGCCACCGCGGCGATGGCCGCGGCCACGATCGCGGTGATCGTGCTACAGACTTCCAGCACGTTCCAGGGCAGTCGCTAGGCTGGGTCGATGACCGCATCCACTCCGCTGCACGGCGGCCGGTGGTCTTTTGGGCTGCAGAAGCCCTTCATCTGCTCGAATTCGTTATTGGAATGGCTGCTCACAGATCAGCGCGTCAAGGCTGCCTTCCCCCCTTGATCTTCAGGCCAATGAGTACTTGGGGCGCTCCGGCAGAGGGCCGAATTCCGACGGTCGGCGAAGCTGTGCTTCCGTCCGATGGTTCTAGCCATGCGCTGATGGGAGGCCAAAGAAGGCTCCGCGGCTGACCAGCCGCGGCACGCTGAATTTCGATGTCGATCGTTTGGGGGAAATGCCGGTTCGTCCAGATCAGCCATCTGAAGAGCTCGGCTGTCATTGAGGCAGACGCGCCCACTTCACGCAGCCAGTTGATGGCTTGATCTAGTGCATCTGCGGTGTCCTCAGGCAACCCTTGGCGATCGGAGCGGACTAGCTCTCGTAGTCTCGACTCGTCTGGAACGACGCTAAGGATCGCCGAGGCCTTGATACGAATGGACTCTGGCAACAGTTCATCGTTGGCAGCGAGATTGAGCATCTGCGGAAGATGTGCCAATGCGCGAAAGCGCTCATGTGGTGTTGTCAACACTGCCTCCTTCGATAGGCGGGTTCCTTGGGTCAAAAATTGGCCAAGGATCCAATCACTTGGATGCTCGGAGAGATGGCTTGGAATATCAACTCTGCATACGCGTACGTATCTGTTATGCCGAGAGCATCGCGCCTCGTGCGGAGCCTGCTCCTGCGGTGACTCGAACTAAGCCGCTGGTTAACTTGAAGGTTGGCCATTTCATCAGGAAGTCGCTGGCGGGGCCCCCCATGCAGAGGGAGTCGCGTCACGCCACGAGGTCTAGAAGACTGAACAGCGCGTTGAGTCACCTACAGATCGATCGTGGCCGACAGGCCGCCATCTCCGGAAGGTGGCGGTCTCATTGTGTTGGATGCCGGGGGGCATGCAGAAACTGCATTGATGCTTCACTCCGATCGTGGCGCTCACCTACCTCGGCCGCAGATCGCCCGAGAACAGCTCTAGTTGAACCTGAGGCCGCCTCAACTGGTCGATAACGTCTAATGAGATGCACCTTTGGCGCACTACCCCTTGTCACTCAACGACAGAACATGCTCAAACAACTCTTGAAGGGCTTCGTGATGCCCCGGACAGCCTCTTCGCGTAACCTTCCGCGAGATCCTGCGCGAGCATCGGAAATCCCCCTCTACCTAGACGCCTTTGCAGTGTGTGCGAAGTTCAGTAGTTCCGCCTGTCCCGATCTCGATCTGCCACCACTTAGGCCCACGCAAGCAAGCACGGATCGACTGCTCGCCTCGATGGAGGGAGTCGTCCTGAGCAACCGGATCACCGAAGACGACTTTCGCGCCAGCGCCGGGCAGTGCGTGAAGTGGGTTCACTATCTCGCTCCTCACTTTGCAAATGCGCTGGGACTTGAGTGCTGGCCAACGATTGGTCAACTGTGGATGGGCAACACGAAGGTGTGGGGCCCCACGTGGGACGAGATGCAGGGCATGGTCGAGGGCGGCATTCATCCTGAGCATCTCGCCCGAAGGGGAGCTGCCGGCATGAACCTGCACGCTTGGCTCACACTTGAGACCGGCGAAATCATCGATCCGACCTTCGCAAGCACCTTGGCTGTTTTGAAGGGCGGTGAGTACGCGGAGCTACTCGGGTCCATCGCGGTTGGACAAGAGCCCGAGGTGTTCTCGAACCATCGCTACTTCCCGATGCTCGCAGGAGCGAAGGCGATCGAGTTGATGCAGTCGCGCTCTACTTTGCCCTTCCTAGCCCAGTCCCGGTCGGACCTTGGAAAGACGGCCATGCTGATAGTGCCAGTTGAGGCGCCTGATCGTGATATTCATTCGGCGTGATGGCGCCATGGTCCTGCGATTGTTTGCGTAAACTGGATGCGCGGCGTCCTGTGGTTTCAGCTTTGCCGATCCATGACGGCGACGAACATTCACAAAGTGTGGATAGGCGGCACCCGTCCGGCGACCCCACTCTGAAGGCATTAGCTAGTATTGGCCCATGCGCGCAACCAAAGTGATTTAGAGGCGCCGATCGAAGCGTACGCTCCTGCAGTTGGTGCGACGCGCGGCCACGGACGAGACCGTGCTGGTCGGCCGGCCCGGTCATGCCGTGGCCAAACTCACCCGCGCAGACGCGCACTCTACGCGCCGCAACGCCGTTTAGGCTTTCTTAAGGGCAGGTTGATCGTTCCCGACGACTTGAACGCCCCCCTGCCTGACGATGTGCTCGCGGACTTCGAAGGTGGGAACTGAGGCAAGGCTGTCTGCCTTCTGGCGGAGGTAGTTGCCAACCAGTGGACGCCTGGCGAGGCACCCGAAGCGTAAGCGTCCAGCGAACTCGGAACGGCAAGTGCCGACTAAGCTTGTCTATCTAGCTGCGTTGCCTGCGGTGGCATGACCTTCACCCACACTGCGACGCCAAGGTACGCGAACACGCAGGCTTGATGGGTGGGAGCGAGCCGAAGACAGCGACCGCGCGCTGCAGGGGCGCCTTCGGAGACCGTCAACATTAGCCAGTGGGCTTGGGACTGCCGTGTGGGTCTCGTGACCACGCCGTGACCACTTCTTCGTAAGTGGCACCTCCTCTGGCAGGCCAAGTTTCATGTCCGGCTTATAATATTTTCAGAGGCGAGTTGACTTTGATCGCAGGTCGCTGAGATGCGGTGACACGACGTGTCCGGTGCCATTGAATCCCTTGATGGGCCTCAAGCCCACCCCCTCCCATCGCCTCATAATCCTTTGGTCACAGGTTCAAGTCCTGTACGGCCTACCAATATTCATTTGGAAGGTCCGCTTGCAGCTTTTTCAAGCAGTGCGAGCAAGGGCCCGGCCAAGTTCCTTCAGCGCCGGTCGTACCCCACGAACGTGCTCCACCGCAGCGTTCGAAGAGTGCGAGCACTGCGCGCGGGTTTGCTCCGAACTTGTTCGCCCAGAAATACGGTCAGTTGGATGGCGCGGCGGGCACCGCGATGCTCAAGACGCCGATGCCAGAAGCACGCGTGCACGAACCGGCGGCCAAATGGGACGATGCCAGACGCATCCAGCCGCCTTCGACGACGTGACCCTCAGGGAAGCGGCCGCGGAGATCATTCCCCACATCTCGCGGTCGATCAAGTTCAGCCGAACGGTCGGAAGCCTGCATATCAGCTGCGTATGTCGTCCCGACCAAGCACTAGCTCGCTTGGTGAGCTAGTGCGGCGCCATGATCGCCCATCTGCTCATGCAATGGCAGTTTGCATGCATCCCCCAGCTAAAGTGGCAATCCTCTCCATGTCAGAAACTCCTCTATGATTCTGACATCTCGCGCCATGAAAACCATACCCGAAGCAATCCTCGCGTACGCCCATGGTTCAGCCGAGGGACAGGTTCTGTCGCCGAAGGAGTTCCTGCATATGGGAAACCGGACTGCAGTCGATCAAGCCCTGTCCAGGCTATCGAGGGAGGGCTACCTTATCCGAGTGGACCGCGGCGCGTACGTCGCGCCCGTGCAGGGGCGAGGCGGCTGTAGACCGCCTTCGGCTGAGAAGGTGGTCGAGTCGTTGGCGGCACTTTCAGGCGAACTCATCGCGCCTGATGGCGTGACATCGGCGATTGCCTTTGGGCTTGCGGAGCAAAGTCGGCTAACGCGAGGCTACGTGACTTCGGGCCGGTCAAGGACTTTGCTGCTCGGAGATGTCGAGATGGTCCTGCAACACGCGCCGGCTTGGATGTTGGCGCTGGGAAATGGACCAGCGGGCGCGGCCGTGAGGGCGATGGCCTGGGTGGGGCCGGGCGCGGCTGATAGGGCGCTGGTCAAGATCCGACTTTCACTTTCCAGTTCCGAATGGCTAACGCTCGTGGCCTGCCGCGCTGCCCTTCCTTCTTGGATGGCTCGTGTTATAGGCGCGTCAGTAGTCCGGGATCCCGGGCGACAGTCGCGCGGCCGAAGAGTGGTGGCCGTGACGTGCGGCTCTGATGCGCCGAACGCGGACGCGGTTGGACCCGCCAAGGTCCCATTCACTCAAACCATAGACATGGCCTGAATACGGCCGGCTCAGCAAGATAGGCAATAGATCAAATGTCCGCCTACAAATTTGTAGATTTATTTTCAGGATGCGGGGGGCTTTCCCTGGGACTTGCCATGGCGGGACTAGAGGGGCAGTTCGTCGTGGAGCGCGATGCAATGGCCTTCGAGACCTTCTCTGCGAATTTCCTGAGCGAGCGAACGCTGCCAATCGGCAAGTTCGCTTGGCCTGGTTGGCTTGAGAAACGGGCCTGGCCGATTGATGAATTGTTGGCCCAGCATTTGGACCAACTGAAGAACTTGGAGGGGTGTGTTGAGGTGCTAGCCGGTGGCCCGCCTTGCCAAGGCTTCAGCTTTGCCGGCCGACGCAACGAAGACGACCCCAGGAATCAGCTCTTCGAAAAATATGTCGAAGTGGTCAGGGCCATCAAGCCGTCTGCGCTGGTGCTGGAGAACGTGCCAGGCATGAAAGTCGCGTATTCGAAGAAAAACGCTTCAGGCAGCGGAAGGGACGCCCCTTCGGAGTCCTACTACGAGAAGTTGAAAAGGAGCCTGGAGGACATCGGCTACGAAGTACATGGCGAACTGGTGAATGCAGTGCGGTTTGGTGTTCCCCAAAAGCGGAACCGGCTAATCGTCATCGGATTGCGCAAGGGCATTGCGGCTGCGCTTGACGGTGGCGTAATGCAGGCGTTTAAGTTGCTTGAAGCTATGCGGCTTGCTCAATTGAATGATCTTGGGCTGCCGGAATCGGTCTCTGTTTGTGACGCATTATCGGACTTGACTATCAGGTGGCATTTAAAGACGCCATGCGTCGATCCTCGCTCCCCAAAAGGCTTTGAGGAGATTGTGTACAACGAGCCCTCGTCAAAGTACCAGAAGCTGATGCACAAGGGCTGCCGCAAGGATGCAATGGACAGCATGCGATTGGCGCGCCATGGAGATGAGGTCCGTGAGCGGTTCGCGAGGATCCTCAAGGAGTGTCCGCGAGGTGTTCGCATGAATGAGGCAAACCGAGAGCAGTACAGCACCAAGAAGCACCGCATCTACCCGCTGGATCCGTGGGAGCCCGCTCCAACGATTACCACACTGCCAGATGATGTCCTGCATTACTCCGAGCCTCGCATCCTCACCGTCCGTGAGAGTGCTCGACTGCAGTCATTCCCTGATTGGTTCCAATTTCGCGGTAAGTTCACGACGGGTGGGGACCGAAGGACGAAAGAATGTCCTCGCTATACACAGGTCGGCAATGCAGTGCCACCGCTCCTAGCGAGGGCTATCGGGCTCACAATCAGGGCGGTCCTCGATGCTTCCAAGGAAGCAGGCGCATCAAGACCCACTACAGCCAATTGTGAGAGCGCTGATTTCGAGGAAGTAGCCGTCGCTTAAGAGCGGCATCCCAAGGGAGAAGAAATGAATGAACAGCACGGCGTTCAGCCTCCGTTTCCCCGTGCGTTGGTGGATTGGGCAGGGAATCATGCCGGCGGCGTCAAGCGGCTCTTCGATAGTCATAGTGGTCGGCCGGCAAAGGATCTGCTGAAGACTAACTTGTTGGTGCGTCTGGAGAACTGGGCAAGCTCTCTTGCGGCCGGCGATCCGGTGTGCCCAAAGGTTGTCCTTCTGGTGGGCGGACCTGGCAATGGCAAGACCGAGGCCATCGAGTCCACCGTTCGCTGGCTCGATACAAGTTTGCAATGCGATGGCCGCCTAG
Source organism: Roseateles sp. GW821-FHT09G03 (assembly GCF_059416045.1). NCBI lineage: Bacteria > Pseudomonadati > Pseudomonadota > Betaproteobacteria > Burkholderiales > Sphaerotilaceae > Roseateles > Roseateles sp. GW821-FHT09G03. Next base: position 276,325 of record NZ_JBWKOK010000007.1, on the reverse strand, counting down.
TCGATGAACTGGCTCGATCGTTCCATCGCATTGGTGGCATCCCGCGCGTAGTCACGACCAACGCGGGAATGCTTTCTCGGACCTCACGAGACTTGCGGCTGCATATCGTGCAGGATGCAACTGCCACTATTGGTCGGGAAGGCATGTCGGCGGCAAACCTGCTTATTGAGGAGCTTGGTGGCCTCGTGGGCAGTGATCGCCCTGACGTCTATCTTTGCTGCGTCAATCGCGGCGTCTTGGACGACGCGTTGATCTATGCGATCGACAAAAAGCTCGACAGCCCTCGCATAGTGCTAGAGGCCATCACCCGCGCAGTAAGTCTTGCTGCCGACGCGCCGTCATGCTGGCCGCTCGCCGGCTTTCCCGGCATCGCTGTCTGGCCGATGGACGCCGAGTCATTGCTCGTGCCTCCGGCTGGCGAGCAGACTTCGCCGGCGGAAACGCTCATTCGGCAGGCCACTGAGTCGACGGCCTGGCCCGTTTACGGAGCCTGTGCTGCCGGCGATAAATGTCCCTTCTGCTACAGCCAATCGTTGCTTTCGAGAGATGGAGCGCGGGACGCACTGCTGCAAGTCCTTAGGTGGAATGAGTTGGGAAGCGGAAAGCGCTGGAGCTTTCGAGATCTCTTCTCGCTAATGTCCTACTTGTTTTCGGGGCACCTTCCAGCTCGCGATGAGCAACACGGCGATCCGTGCGCTTGGGCTGCAAAACTAATCGAACTGGATGCCGGCCTCTCGGGCGTACGACGTCCAACCAAACAGGCTATGACAGCCGCATTCCGGCTTGCCACGTCGAGTTATCAGCACGCGCTCTTCCACCGCTGGGACCGAGATGTCTCGTCGACTCTCCGAAAGGATATTAAGGAATTGGGCCTGGACGACGACGGCACGCTGATGGGCCTGCAACTCTTCTTGCACGAGCGTCGCGCCCCTTACCTTCCTGCCACGATCGCCCCTCTGCTCGAAGGCCTCGTGGACCTTCTCGATCCTGCGCTTGCGAGTCCGGATAGTCAGGTGGCGGTCAGCGCGAAAACGACGGTCATGCTGCGCGACATTGACATTCGGTTTAGCAGGTCCATACAAGAAGGGATTGAGTTCATTCGGAAGTACCAAGTCCTTTCTCCAATGGAGCTGGATCTCCTCAAAAAGCTTGCGCAAGCGGACGAGCGACTCTCGCGGCCGGAAGTGCGGCGCAGGCGTCCAGCCGCTGCTAGCCGGGTGCAACAACTCCTGCGCGACTTTGCGGGGCGCCTTGTGCGTCGGAGCATCTGCGTACGTTCCTCTGTTGTTCCTGATGCCAGCATCCTTGCGTCGTTTCAGGAGGTTGTCGATGACGAGAAGCAGCACCGCATCTATGAAGTAGCCGATCAGGTTGAGCAACTCTTGAACAAGGGGGCCGACTTTGAGGTATCGCTGACGACTACTTTTGGCCAGCCGCTTCCGCCTTCGCAGCGCCAGGCCACGTTGGTTGTGCCGAGCCAGCATGTTGGCGTGTCGTCCCGTAAGAATTTTGGCAGGCCGCTGTCGCCGATTTGCTTCCTGGAGGTTGGTAGTGGTGCATCGGCGCAGTCGATCGCGCTTACCTATGACCTGTTCAAGGCGGTCAAGGAACTGGAGCGCGGATTGTCTCCGGCGTCCCTGCCGAGGACGGTGGTAGCGCTTCTGGACACTACCCGTGCAAGGTTGGCGGGGCCGATAGTTCGCGATCTAGAAATTCTTCGACGCTCGAAGATCCGTATTGGTGCAGATGGCACGGTGATCGTGAAATCCTGGGACGGTTTCGTATCCCGAATTGAAAAGGCCCGCCAATGACGCTCGCGGACTTTAAGAACACTCCGTGGAAGGCATCGCATCGCAGCTACGAAAAGTCTGCACTGGCGATCAGCCCTGCACCCGAGTACGCCAGTTCGGAGGTACTCGTATCTTCCTTGTACCGGACTGTCGGTTTCGCGGCGCTGAAAGAAGGTGCCGTGCCTCAGGCGGGTAAGGCTCATGACAAGTTGGTGAAGAAGCTCCGCGACAAGCAACGCACTCCTGAGGGCGCGCTGGTGTCGGCAGACACCTGGAACACCGTCATCCATGGTGTGCTTGAAAGCCCGAAGCTCCCGAACCAGTCGTCCAAGCGATTCCTTCAGGTGTCGCCATTGGTGCCTGGCATTGCGGCCTTTTCTGGTTCCGCACGGCTGAGCAGTAACTCTTGGCCTGCTGGAAGCTTGGTCAGGCGAATGGTTTGGCTAGGGGCCAATGACCATGCTTCTGCGAAAACACTTTGGATCGACTTGTTCGAAGCGTTGAGCGTGGGTGACGGCGACGACGTGTTTGCTCGCTGGCTTCAACAGGAAGCTGATGCGTGGACGGCGCCTTCGCCGTCTTGGGACATCGTTCCCCTGCCTGCAGAGGAGGCCGAGATTCTGGCAAGGGCGGATTTCAAGGGCGTGAACTTCCCCGCGAGGCAGTTTTCGAAAGATCTGAGAGCCATCATCGCGGCCAAGGACTCGATGACGCGGCGCCAATGGATCACGCTTCTGGAGGCAATCATTCGCCTGGGTGCAGTGGCCCATGTTGCTTGGCTCTGCGATGTCCAGGCGCGTATCTGGCGGAATGTCAGGGAATCAATTGGCGAGCAGCTATCAGGTGGCGAGGCTCCGGCACACTCGATTTTCCCTGAGTCCCCGCAGTACATGTCGTACGGTGGAAAGGCCCTATTGGTCTTCAAGGACTTGGCGTCGGGTTACTTGCAGGCTCGGCTCGGCATCAATGCAGTGCTCTGGTCCCTAGGCGAAATCGGGCTACCCTATTCGTCTCCCTTGTCGACCAGTGACGACATACAGCAGTTGTGCCGTCACTTGCGAGCGAACCGCGAGGCCCTCGCTCGTGCGGGAGTGGCGAAGAGCATCTCCGACGTCTTGGAGAACGAGGCACGAGCTCTGCTGTGCAAGAAGGGTATCGGCTCGAATTTGATGGAGTTCGCTCGCCACTGCCTAGGTCAGCGTCAAACATCTAGTCCCTTGCTGCGAGGCTACGACCAAGGCTACGTGCTGCGGAAGAAGGGAAGTAGTGCTTCAAGTCCATGGATCGTCTCGCTGGGCCCCGCTTCGGTCCTAGCACTCGCGCATTGCGCGCTGGCCGGAATGGGCGGCCCTAGGTCGATACAGCGGTTAGTGCAACACCTCGCGGCCTACGGCGTTGTCGTGGACCGCAATGACATCGTCGGCAGTGACCTGGGCCATCAATTGCGGATGCTCGGTCTTGTGCTGGATAGCCCCGATGCTGAGAGCGGGATGTTGCTGTTGCCACCGTTCCCGGCAAGCAGTGCAGCAAATCACGAAGTAAACCAAGAATGAAGAACCTTTCCGAGACACTCGCAGAGTACATCCGCGGCAAGGTGGTGGATGCGACCTCGGGGCGCGGCGGTACGCGGCTGGAGACCCGATTTATCTTCCATGGGCCGCCACTGACGCTGCTTCGTCCGATCTATGAATCCCTCGTACTTGAGGGCGGAATTCGCGTTGAAAATGCAGACGGCGTTTCTATGACCTTGCCGGTCCTGCTACAAATTTCTTCGAGTGCGGAAAGGGTGCAGAACCCGGAAGTGGGGCAGTCTGGACTCTGTGACGAGAACCACCTGCTGCATTTGCGCAATGACCCGCACAACCCTAGCTTCGTAGCGTTGGTGCCGCCGGGCCAGCATCAGAACAAGTCCGTGGCCTCGACCACCGACGAGTTTGGTGTCGGCATGCAGAACAACAGCAGCCATGCGCCATTCGACGACTGGTGGGGCGACGAGTTCATTCAGCTTTTGGTCAGCAAAGCACTAGCCGGTATTGGGCTCGACGACGAGGCAACTAAGGAGGCACGCGACGTCACGAGACAATCCACCGAGGCCGTTGACGATGTGGAGGGTAGCGACGGAACTCGGAATGCGGCGTGGCTGCTGTTGTCTCGCTTGTTCTCTGTCCCAACGTCGGGTCTAGATTTACATCCGTGGCAGGCAGTTGCGCTGGCTTGCGGCATGCCATCGAGCGCTTCCGTTCTATCGGCGAAAGGCTTGCATGATGTCCTTGCGAAATTGGCGGCAACGCTGGCGGACGGATTCGGGACCGCTATCGCGCTTCTTGGACAGGGGGCGCCTCGTGAGGTCGCCGATGCCCTGGGACAGTTCCTGGCGCATCTACGTGACCGATGCAATGTGCCAACGGCGTTTGAGCGAGCGACTTCGGCGTTCTACTTGCCTGGCAGCGGGTCATACCTAGATGCTCCACCGTCCTGGTGGAAGACGCTCACGGCGGAAAAGTGGCTTGAGCTGATGGCGGAAGAGCCGGCGGAGGTTGGGGACTTGCATGTCGAGTGCGTGAACTCCGTCTTCCCAGTTGGACGAGGCATGCCCGCGATTGTCCGCGGCGAAGCTGTGCTGGCGATCTCTGCTGGAGCCTCTGCGAAAGCCACCCTCGCTGGCGTTGTACTGGAGCGCAATTCAGGAAGCGTTCGCACCAAGCAATTCGTAGAGCTTGTCGCCAAGCCTGACGGCACGTTTGCGCATTCCGACGAAGCTCCTCCCGCCCACAAGGCCCCCATCGTCTACAAGGCTACGGCCCAGGATTTCAAGGCAGCTTCGATCAAGGTGGTATCGCTTGCGCATTGGGCGCCTGGCATCCTCGTCTGCTGTCGTGTGGCGAGCAAGCTGACTCCGCCCAAAAGACCGGCGCGCAAGGTGGCCAGCGGCCCCGAACTCGAGACAACGATGCTGCTCCCTGGCTCCGGGCGATACGAGCTGGTCGTATTTGTTTCGCCTGATATCACTGTCGAAGGTGTGACGGGGATCGCGGACGACGCTACGGAGGTCGATGAGGGCTTAGTTGATCTCCATGCCGTTCAGGTCAAGGAGGGTGAGTACCAGATCGAGATTGATGCGGATGCCAAGTATCAGGTGGACATCCGATATCTCAGGGCCAGCCAAGGTGTGTTCGAGACCTGTCGCGTCTACGTAACTTGTGCGGAGACGTCCGAGGAAGGATGCCGTAGCGAGTTCGAGCGGTTAATTAAGCTCAACCGAAATCACCTCGAGCGTTTCGACGCCAAGTCCGTCGTTCAGGTCGATCGGCATGCCCGCATCGCCAGCCTGCAGTCATGGCTGCTGGATGAGAACAACATTGCCCAATCATTCCGACCGTTAGTCATTGCAGACGATTACGCCGAGGCATGGGCACCCCCTGACTGGGGCCGGGATGGCGGGACAATCCTGTCGCGGGGAAAGTTCCTCCACGACCCACGCCCGGATCCGGCCCTGTTTGTCCCGCCCCGGAACTTCATTGAATCAAGGCAAGAGATCGCTCGGCGCATACGGGAGACTGACGACCAATCTGGCCTGCTTGAATCGGCAAAACTTGGAGCGTGGCTCGCGCGCGATGCCGAGTTCAAGCAGTTGATCGAGACCTACCTGGACTCATACGCCGTATGGCTTCTGTCGGAGCCAGACGTGGCCTGTTGGGTCGACGTAGTGGCCGTCGGGTCCATCGAGCCTGACGGTAGAACACTCGCCCGTGTGCCAGACGCAATACTCCTTTCTCCGCTCCATCCGTTGCGACTAGCATGGCATTGCGTTGCCCAAAAAGTTCTACACGAGGCGGCAGAGGGCAGCATTCCCATGCCTTGTCCGGCCGCCAGCGTCCTCGATCCTGATTGCGTCCCCGATTTGCTGACGTTGTCGCTGCAAGCTCCAGGCGGGCTTGATCGAGAGGACTTTGTCTCGGTTGAGTGCAGCTCTGACTATTGGTCGGTGTTATGGAACGGAGCTCGATTGCGACAACTTGCGGAGAGGTGCCGCAGGCCACCATTCGACGACGTTTTTGGGATCACAGTAGGTGGCATCTCTAGTGGTTTCAGTTCCGCTCAGGTGGCGCGCGCGTTGGAGGACGTCTCGGATCTTTTGTCGGCCAAGCCGGTCGTCAATTTGATCGTCTCGAGCGCGGGAGGCGCAACGGACGCTTGCAATGACGGGCTAATGGCTTGGTGCGCCAGAAGGTTTGGAAGTGGCGGCAACACTGGGACTAGTGTGGGGCGGCGCATGCTCGAAGTCTTCGATGTGCGTCCGGCGAGTTCGATGCCCGACGAGGCAACCATCTCAAACCTCGCGGAAGACACGAAGGGATTGGTGCGTTGGTTCAACAAGCAGCCGGTCGACGCGAAGCCTGACTTGGGGATCATCGCGCAGCTCGATTCGGCCGAGCCAGCGACCACGAGCGTCGGCATGCGTTCGCCTCTTGGCCCCGGAGGACTTATCCGCCACCGGGTTCGTCGCCAACTACCCGGCTCGTTCCTAAGCGAATCCCGGCAGGGCAGAGCGATGCCTCCCAGTGGCGATGTGCTCATGGACAAGGTGGCGGCCTGCATGTTGGCAATTGAGTGCCGCCACGAAGGCCGTACCGGACTTCGGTTTGCTCCCAATGTCCATGCCGTGAAAGGCATGCTTGAGGAAAAGGAGGCCGACTTCGTCGCCGTGTCGTCGTCGGCGATTGATCCGGCCTGCTTCCTTGCAGGTTGGATCGACGGCGCTTACCTATGGGACTACGACTTGCCCGCCTATTCGAGCCGGGCAGGGGATACGAGCGGCTACTACTTGCTTTCAAGGGTCAAAGACGCTGACCGCGATGGGCTGACGCGTGTATTAGCGGCCCTTCCCGGGTGCGCTGAACTAGGCAATGATGCCGTCGAGCAAATCCTGCTTGAAGTCGCGCGTCGCGGCATTCCGACTGTGCGCGGCCTTTCTGGGGACAACACGGGGTCGACCGGGGACCTTGGCCTATTTGTGGCTGTCAGATTGCTCCAAGATGAATTCCGGACCGCTGGGAATTTGTCGAGCATCCTTCCCGTTGTCGCCGGGAGCCCGGGCAACGCTTCTATTGCGATCATCGTCCCTGTGGATCCCTTCCGGGGCTATCTGGCCGATATGGCGAGATCGTTCGGGAAAGACGCGTCGCTGTCGCGCCCTGATCTTCTCGTCATCGGCATCCGAGTCGAAGAGGGCGGTGTCAAGATCCGACTAACCCCCGTGGAGGTCAAGTGCCGGCAGGGGGGCGAGTTGAGCAGGGCAGAGGCGGCCGATGCGCTGTCCCAGGCACGAGCACTCGCTGCACTCTTCGAAGGCATTGCCGGGCGAGCGAAGCAGTCGGCGGTTTGGAGAGTCGCGTACCAACATCTACTGCTCTCGATGATTGGCTTCGGATTGCGTGTGTACAGCCAGCACAGCATCGTTGGTGATCAGGCCGGCCGATGGGCCGAGTATCACGAAAGCATTGCGTCGGCGATCCTTGGCCCCGTGCCCCCGATCGCCGTTGACGCAGCAGGTCGTCTCATCGTCATCGACGGGTCGGGAAAGAGTGATGCGCACGATTGGGATGGCGATGGCCTGCACGAATCGGTTGTGGTTGCGGCGAAAGACGCAGGTCGCATCGTTGCTGGGGATGCCCAGCCCTTCTACGACGCGGTACGTGCGAAGGTCGGCGAGTGGGGGTTGTTGCCTACCTCCGCCGAAACGCGGCCTCTTGCGGCATCGTCGCCCGGAGTGCCAGCCCAGACCGAGCGCGACGGAGGCACTGACGGTGCTACGGCCGTGGCCCTCCCAGCAGACGAGCAATCGGCTTCCGCGGGGATTGGCCCATATTCGCTAGAGCAGGCTGCGTGTTGCAACAATGAAGAGGCGTCTACGTCTACTGGCATCAAATTGTCAGTTGGGCGTTCGGCGGACGGATTCGAGCCAAGGGCCGTCGCTCTAAACGTCTCTGATACCCGGCTGAACCAGTTGAACCTTGGCGTCGTTGGCGATCTTGGGACGGGCAAGACCCAACTGCTCAAGTCATTGATCTATCAGATCGCGACGTCTACCGAGCAGAACCAAGGCGTGAAGCCGAGGTTCCTAATATTCGACTACAAAAGGGACTACAGCAGCCCAGATTTCGTTACGGCTACAGGCGCCAGGGTTGTGAAACCGACTCGACTGCCCCTGAACCTGTTCGATACGTCCGCGATGGGGGAGTCGGCGGCGCCGTGGCTCGACCGGTTCCGCTTCTTTACCGATGTGCTCGACAAGGTGTACAGCGGCATTGGGCCGGTACAACGGGACAAGTTAAAGGGCGCGGTGCGCAGCGCCTACGAGACAGCTTCCGCGCAGGGGCGGGCTCCAACCATCTACGATATCCATGCCGAGTATCGGGATCTGCTCGGAGGCAAGTCGGACACGCCGATGGCCATCATCGACGACTTGGTTGACATGGAAGTCTTCGCTCGCGATCCAAAGGACACGCTACCGTTCGACAAGTTTCTCGACGGTGTTGTCGTCGTGTCACTCGACGCCCTTGGACAGGATGACCGTAGCAAGAACATGCTTGTGGCTGTGATGCTCAACATGTTCTACGAGAACATGCTGAAGACGCAGAAGCGACCTTTCCTTGGTACGGATCCTCAGCTCCGAGTTGTCGACTCGTACTTGCTGGTGGACGAAGCCGACAACATCATGCGTTATGAGTTCGACGTCTTACGCAAACTTCTGCTGCAGGGACGTGAATTCGGGGTCGGGGTGATTCTTGCATCGCAATACCTCCGGCACTTCAAGGTCGGTGCGACCGACTATCGCGAACCACTGTTGACCTGGTGCATCCACAAGGTGCCCAACGCTACGCCTGCGGAGCTTGGTGCGCTGGGACTCGTTTCGGATCTCGGCGAGCTTTCGGAGCGAGTCAAGTCGTTGCCCAACCATCATTGCCTATACAAGTCGTTCGATGCACCAGGCGAAGTGATTCGCGGCCTGCCTTTTTATGAGCTGATGCGGGACTTAGGTTCCAAGCCGTAGGCAGAGTGGTTGCCTGGTATGACGGACTTCCTGACGAAGGCCCAGCGGTCCGAGCGGATGTCCCGAATTCGCAGCCGAGATACTAAGCCCGAGATGGTGCTGCGAAAGCTGCTGCACGCTAGGGGGCTTCGCTATCGATTGCGGGGTGCGGGCCTGCCAGGCAAACCGGATCTGGTCTTGGCGCGTCATCGAGCTGTTGTCTTTGTCCATGGTTGCTTCTGGCATCGACATCGCGGCTGCAACATCGCTACTACGCCGAAGAGCAACACAGAGTTCTGGGTCGAGAAGTTTCGGAGGAACGTTGCGCGCGACGAGCGCAGCATTCAGGCGCTGGAGGACCTTGGATGGCGTGTCTTCGTCGTCTGGGAATGCGAGTTGGCATCCGCCATTAGGGCATGCGCTACGGCAGACCGCCTAGCGTCATCCTTGAAAGGCACTGGTTGCGCTTGACCCGATCGACAAGCTGTAATTCGTTTCCACCTGAAGGGTTCTTTGTACCGCGATCAGAGTTGTGTCTTACTTGATCCGAGCGGCGACTCGGCTCGATCATTGAGTGTCGACAGCAAGGTGGTCGCCATCATCAGGGTCGTCGGCAGCAGTGTCTCGAATATCTGAACCGCTGAGCCCGTTCGGCGGCAAGCTCAGCTCACCTACGTTGCACCGAAGCGAGGCGTTCCCGGACCCGCTGACCGAATCAGTTGATCAAACCGCCCTCGTCCCCTTACACACCGGCCACGTCGAACACGCATAAATCGGCTTCCCCGCATCCGGCCCGCGCTTGACCGTGCGCAGCACCATCGGATTCGAGCAAGCCGGGCAGACCACCATCGTGACGTCCGCCGCCGCCTGTTGCGGTGTGGGTTGCGGCGCTGCCGTCGCCGCCAGCAGCGCCGTCAACTTCGGCCCATCGATGAGCCGCATGTTCCGCCCCTCCGCGAACGCGACAGCCTCCTTGGTGAACCGCCCCGACGTCACCACGAACCCACCCGCGGCGCCGCGCGCCGCCATCACCCCGTAGAGCTCCCTCAGCACGCTCACGCCCACCTTGTCGGCCTTCCAGTGCTGGCACTGGACGAGGAAGGTCTCGTTCCCCGTCGGCGACGGCTTGCGCAGCACGAGGTCGACGCCGCCCTCGGGGCCGCTGCCGCCGATCTCGACCACGGTGAAGCCCTTCAGCCGGAACGCCTCGCCGATCTGGAGCTCGAACTGGTGCCAGGTCATGCCCGCCATCGCGGCAGCGTCCTCGCCCGGGCCGGACGGCTCCTGCAACGGCCTCGTCGCGCGCGGCCGGAGGACAGCCATCACCGCCGCGCCCATTGAAGCGAACAGACCCCGCGGACCCTCTCCCGAGGTTCCCTTGTTTCTTCCGGCCATGGCGGCACTCTCCCTGAAGACGTCCGTGGAGTATCGCGGTCACAGCGCCCTCAAGACACCGGCCTCTGGGAGAGCCTCTTCGGGGCTTTCTCGGTCGGTTGCTCGCTCCAAAGTTGTCCGAGATCTACGCAGGACAGCGCGACCCCACCGCGCATTTCTCGGCGACGGGTTTAGTGCCTCGCATACCTGCGCTTCCTTCTAGAGGGAATCTCGCGAACTAAAGGCCGCCATCGCTCAAACCGCCGGGGAACTTCGCCTGCCAATATTCGAAAGCTGCCTGGAAATCCGTCCCGCGACCGAAGCCATCCCATTCGCGATGCAGCTTCCGGAGCGCTTCGAGGGTCGCAGCATCAGCGTCACAGCGACCTTCAAGAGCTTCGATCCAAGCCGCGATCTGACGAGCCTGTGCCCCATGACGATCGATGGTTTTGGACTTGGAAAGTACGCGCTCCAGCCCTTGAATGTTGTAGTGCTGAATCGTCATGTCGATGAACGAACGGACCGAGGTCGCAAGTGGGTCATTCGCCACACTCTCAAGCTCTCCGAGTCCCTCAATCAGTTCATCGTCGTCTGGCAATCTGTGTATCGGGAACGCTTCGATGCCCGGGACGTCCAAAAGGTCGAATGCTTCCGTGGTTGGTCTGTCGTGCCAGGGCTTTCGACCAATGGAGAAGGCGTCCTGCCTCATCCATCGGTGCTTCGCTCCACCCTCGCCCAGCGGTAGCAAAAGTTGGTCATGCTCGACCACTTCGCAGCCGAACTCCACTGCCCGATCAAAATCGATTGAGTAGACGATGCAGGTGGATCCGACGGGGGCCGAGCCGATCGCGAAGTAGAGGGCGACCTCTGGTGTCGCGGAAAGGTCCAACAACGGAGAACACATCAGATAGTGTTGAAGCAGCGCGAGCCGATGCGCTTCTCCAACTCGAACGTATCCGGCAATTCCTTGACTCTGACGGGCGCGGTCGGCCATCACGCATACACAGAGCCTCCACATCGCTTCCTTCTCCGAGTCGTCCAAGCGGGTGATGGAAGGTTGAACCGTCGGCCACACCTTGCTCTGCCCACGAAACAGTACGAGCCGTCCCGCAGCTTCCGCAGCCGCCTTCTTCTGGAGCATCCAGGCCAATGCGCGAGTTGCGGTTGACATCGTGTCCTCCAGGTGTTTACGACGCGGAAGAATGTGCCACCGGACCGATGCGTCCGCATCCCCATCCATGGGGACGCATGTCGCTGTACGCGAGCTTGTTCAAGCGCGGCGGGCCGGGCGCTCAGTCCTCCGCCGCCAGCAACTGCCCGATCTCGCGGCGCGTGCTTTTCACCGCCTGATCCAGCACCGGCACCAGCGCCGCCAGGCTGCTGCCCCGCGCCGTCACGAAGCGCTCGGTCAGGCTGCCCAGCGGCGACGGGCCGACCTTCAGCCTGTCCAGGTTGCCGCCCGAGTCCGCGACGCGCTGCCTCAGCACGCGCACATCGGTGTTGAAGTGATTCGCCAGCAGCACGTCGCACCGGCCGGCCATGAGCTGCCGGACCCGCGTCCGGAAATCCCCGGACACGTACTCCACCGCGTAGATCGAGCCCTTGGCCGCCTCCAGCGCGCGGCCGTAGTCGAGCCCCCGCACCACGCACACCCGCAGGTCCTTGAGGTCCTCCACCGCGCGCAGCTCCCGATCCACGTCGCTGCGCGCGATCGGCCACACCCCGCTGACGAAGACGTCCTCCGAGAACAGCAGCCGCGACGACCGGCTCGACGCCCGCCCGGCCCCGAACCCCAGAGTCCAGCCGTTCTCCACCATCGCAAGCATGCGCGGCACCGGCACCAGCTGGTAGTCCCAGGTGAGATCCGCGTTCCGGCCGATGAGCTCGAGCACCGGCTTGATCCGCGCGATGTTGATCCCTTCCGGGAGCGCGAGCGGGATCACCTGCGTCGTGGGCAAGGCGGGCGCCGCCGAGGCCCTCGTGCCCGCGAGCAGCGCGACCAGCGGCGCCAGCGCCACGGCGCGACGGCGCACGCCTGGCCCGCGCACGAGCGCGCGCTCAGTGCGCGCTTCCTGCTGGTCCTCCCCGACGCTCACTCCCTCGACGCGCTTCATGACCACGATCGCTCTTTTCCCCGCCGGTGCGTCCGGCTTTGCAGGGAAGGCTACCCGCGATGGTTGAAGGCTTGGTGAAGGAAGCGTTGGGGTTTGAGCGCGGCATGAAAAAGGGGCCGAAGCGCCCCAACGGGTGATGAGGTCGAGGATCAGTTGCAGGGTTGGGCATCCGTGGCTAATTACTGGCGGCCTTTTCCGCTGCTTCCGCCTTCTCAGCCTCGGTCAGGTAACACTTCTCCACGCGCAGCTGCGCCATGCGCCGCATCTTCTGGTCCTCTGAAGCAAGATCCTTCAGCCGCACTTGTCGGAAAAGCGCGGGCTGCCGCCAGACCAACAGGGCTTTTTCTTGCGAACTGGCAAGAGGAATCGCTTTCAGGAAGGGCTCGCCGCCCTTTGCCGCGGCGATCTCGATGTCGTCCTTCCCGGTCTTCAATTCACAGCGTTTCGCGGACGCCGCATCGAACTCGAAGGCAATGGCACTCAAGGCGACGTTGCCGAAAGGCGTGGCCGTTGGCGAAAACAGACCTTGCGTGGCAAGCCCGCAGGACACGATGGTGAAGAACGCACCGAGCATCATGGCCAAGGACTTTGAAAAGCGGCGCATGCGCGCCTGGTCCAGGTCGTTCGGGGACAGTGGCTCGGTGCGAAGCAGGAGATTCAGCATCGATCGACCGTTGGCGGGCTTGGGAATGGACGGCTCGACCGCGGCAGAGATCATGAAGAGCACCTGAATGATGGACGAGGCTCCCGTCAGCAGCAGGCCAACGCCCAGGCAGGCCATAAAGCATGTGGCGGTCAGGAGCGTCATCGGCACGTTCACTGCCGCCGTGTCCAGCAGCTCGCTCACCCACATCTGGGCGTAGCCTTTGGCCATGTACGCCACGGCGATCGGCACAGCGAGAACGCCAATCTTGACGAGCGGTTCCTCCCACAGCCGACGGATCGTCGGGATGGCAAAAAGCAGCGAGAGTGTGAGCCCGACGACGACCAGCGCGTGAGCGAGCAGCGTCATGGTGAGGGTGATGATTTCAAGCGGCTGGAAGAGGCTATAGACCAGCCAGATTCCAGCCAGGACGTGGCCGACGATCGTCAGCCAGAGCCGTGTCTGGCTCAGGGCTTCGACCTCGGCCTGCACACGCTTCTGAAGACGCTTGCGACGGTCCCTGAACGTTCGCAGCGCCCATAGCCCCGCGAAGAAGAAGCCAACGAGGGTCAGACCGCTCAAGAACGCAATGAGCACCCACGAGACCATGTCCTGCATCAGATTCCTGCTTGTGTATTGTTTCGGTCTCGCTTTTTCGGCATGGCTCCTGGACTTGTGAGCGTGTTCGGTATTCCGATGTGCGAATTTCGAAATGGACGATGGGGCCACGTCTTTCCATAAGCCGCTTCCCCGGACGGGAGCGATGCGAGCGCTTCCGCGCCGAGTCTTGCGCACGAAGGGCATCCTCCAAAGGAGAGAGCCGCAATTGGCCGGCTCGCGCCAACATCGGTGTGACTTCACCTCGCCCGCACCGATGCAGTACCGCTCCTTCCCATCGCTCATGCTCGGCGGTCTCGCGCTCGTCGCGACCGCCGCCCACGCCCAATCCACCGTCACGATCTACGGGCGCCTCAACGTGTCCCTCGAGCACGCGGACGCCAGCCATTCCCCGCGTGACCGTGCGATCAACCGCGAGTCCAACAACCGCTCCGTGATCGGCTTCCGCGGCGTCGAGGACCTGGGCGACGGCGTCCAGGCGCTGTTCCAGATCGAGGGCTCGCTCGCGCTCGATACCGGCGTCGGGCCGTCGCTCGCCAACCGCGACACCCGCGTCGGGCTGCAGACTCCGTACGGACTGCTGTTCGCCGGGCACTGGGGCACGCCGTACCTGCTGTCCACCAGCACCTTCGATCCCTGGTACCCGACCACCGCCGGCTACATGGCCCTGATGGCCAACGGCTCCGCGCCCACCACCAACCACCTGGGCAACACCGCGTCCTTCGACCGGCGGCAGCAGAACATCGTCCAGTACTGGACCCCGGCGTGGAGCGGCCTTCCCGGCCTCACCGGCCGCGTCGCCTACGGCTTCAACGACGGCGAGGTCGGCCCCAACGGCGCCCGCCCGCAACTGCTCTCCGCCTCCATCACCTGGGACGACGGCCCCTGGAACCTCGCGCTCGCCCACGAGCAGCACCGCGACTACCAAGGCCCGCATCTCGTCGACTCCGCCACCAAGCTCGGCGCCGCCTACCGCGTCGGCCCGGCGCGACTCGCCACCGCCATCGAGCGCCTGCGCTACGAGACGCCGCTCGGCGCCCTGACGCGCGACAGCGCCTTCATCGCCGCCACCTGGCAGATCGGCCCGACCAGCTTGCGCGCCAGCTTCACCCACGCCGGCGAGGGCAAGGGCCCCGCCGGCACCCGCGTCGGCTTCATCTCGGCGGGCGACGACACCGGCTCGCGGCAATGGACGCTCGGCGTGGACTACACGATGTCCAAACGCACCGGCCTCTACGCTTATGTCTCGCGCATCGACAACCAGGCCCGCGCCGCCTACGACTTCGCGATCAACCCGCTGGGCGTCGGCGTGGGCGAGAAGCCCACGGTGGTCGCGGTGGGGATGCGGCACGCCTTCTGATTTCCCGTCGCCCACTTTCTCGTCGCCAACCGCTCGCCAACCGCTCAAGGAGACCCGCCATGGGAGAACGCATCACCATCACGACGCCCGCCGGCTCGTTCGGCGCCTACCTCGCCCGGCCGAAGGCGTCTTCCGCACCGGCCATCGCCGTGATGCAGGAGATCTTCGGCATCAACAAGGACATGCGCGAGACCTGCGACTGGCTCGCGGACCAGGGCTTCATCGCCGCCTGCCCCGACCTGTTCTGGCGCCTCGAACCCGGCGTCGAGATGTCCGACGGCTCCGAGGCGGAATGGAAGAAGGGCTTCGCGCTCTACCAGGCCTTCAACGTCGACACCGGCGTCGAGGATTCCGCCGCCACGATGCAGCACCTGCGCGATCTGCCCGGCTGCAACGGCAAGGTCGGCATCACCGGGTTCTGCCTCGGCGGGCTGCTGACCTTCCTCACCACCGCCCGCCAGCGCTCCGACGCGTCCGTCGCCTACTACGGCGGCGCCACCGAGCGCTACGTCGAGGAAGGGCGCACCATCGCCACGCCCCTGCTGATGCACCTCGCCGGCAGCGACGAGTACATGTCCGCCGACGCTCAGCAGCAGATCCGAGACACCCTCGCCGGCAACCCGAACATCACCATCCACACCTACCCCGGCCGCTCGCACGCCTTCGCCCGCCGCGGCGGCCAGCACTACGAGGCCGAGGCCGCCACCCTCGCCAACGACCGCACGATCGCGTTCTTCCGCGAGCACCTCGGCACTTGACGCCATCGCCCCCGCGCCCGCACGGCCGCTCGGCCCGGTGCTCGTTCTGCGAGCCACGAGCCGTCGCGGCTCCGGGCCGCCGGCTGTCCCTCATGTCGTGCGCGGCATATCCATATGCCCGATGACGGGGGCGACTGGTGGCAACATGGGCCCTTCCTACGAACAACGAGGGGCCCCATGAAAGCACTCCGCACTTCCCTGATCGCAGCCGCGCTGCTCGCCGGCGCTTCCCTCGCGGCCCACGCCGCCGACCTGCTCGACGACGTGAAGTCGCGCGGCACGCTGCGCGTCGCCGTCGAAGGCACCTACCCGCCGTTCAACTTCAAGGACGCCAAGGGCCAGCTCGACGGCTTCGACGTCGACATCGCCAAGGCCATCGCCGCCAAGCTCGGCGTCAAGCCCGAATTCACCACCACCGAGTGGAGCGGCATCCTCGCCGGCCTGCAGGCCGGCAAGTACGACGTGATCGTCAACCAGGTCGCCGCCACCGACGAGCGCCGCAAGACCTTCGACTTCAGCGCCCCCTACGTCACCTCGTATCCCCAACTGATCATCCGCGCCAACGAGACCCGCCCGCTCAACACCGCCGCGGACCTCAAGGGCAAGAAGATCGGCGTCGGCCAGGGCAGCAACTTCGCCGAACTCGCCAAGTCCTGGGAAGGCACCGACGTGCGCACCTATCCCGGCGCCACCGAGTACCTCCAGGACCTCGCCACCGGCCGCATCGACGCCGCCCTCAACGACAGCCTGCTGATCCCCTACCTCAAGGACAAGACCAAGCTGCCCGTCAAGGCCGGTGCCGCCATCGGCAAACCCGCCACCAACGCGATCCCGTTCCGCAAGGGCAGCCCCAAGTTCCAGGCCGCCATCGACAAGGCCATCACCGACCTCCAGGCCGACGGCACCTACGCGAAGATCTCCACCAAGTGGTTCGAGCGCGACGTCAGCAAGCCGATCGACAACAAGTGATCCTTCGCTGAATGCGCGGTGATCGGACGATCGCCGAACGTTCTCCGAACCATCCGCGAACCATCTCCGAACGGGCCGGCGCGAATCCTCGCGCCGGCCCTTTTCTCTTGGACGTCTGCAAGCCTCTCGCAGACGTCCTGGCCGCAGGGCCACCTCAGCGGCTCTTGTTCTGTGCCTTCACCGGCGCGTAGGCGGCCGTCACGTCCGTCTGGCCCTGCGTGCCGCTCGCCGTCCCGGTCAGGAAGGCCACCGTCGCCTCGCACAGCGCACGGCCCTCCGGCGTCCCCGCCCAGCGATCGCCGCCGCTCACCAGCGCGATCTCCTGCGTCGTCAGCTCTTCAAACATCATCGACCTTTCAAGTCCTGTCAGTCATGAGGATCCGTTCCTCCGCAGCCCCATGCCGCGGGTGAACACGCATCGGCGACGTGGCCCGGAAAGCACCTTGGAAAGTGCCCTGGAGCGTGTTGTGGAGCGGGTCCTGGAAGACCCGTTACGCCGCCGATGTGAGATCAACTCTAGGTCGATGGGCCCGGGAAGAAACTCCCCCGCGAGAGGGCTGCGATGGGGGCCACCGGAAGGGGGAGACGATCCGCATCGCGCAATGCGCCGCCCTCCAGCACGACCACGCGCTCCGCGCCGGCGATCGTGTCCGGCCGGTGCGCGATCATCAGCCGCGTCAGCGGCAGCCCGGCGAGGTTCGCCGAGACCGCGCGCTCGCGCTCGACGTCCAGGTGGCTCGTCGCCTCGTCCAGCGCCAGGATCTTCGGCCCGCGATACAGCGCCCGCGCCAGCAGCAGCCGCTGCTTCTGGCCACCGGACAGCCCGCTGCCGAGGTCGCCGACCAGCGTCTGGTAGCCCATCGGCATGCCGCGGATGTCGTCGTGGATCTGCGCCAGCATTGCGCAGGCCGTGACGCGCTCGAGGTCCGGCTGCGCGTCGAAGAACGCGATGTTGTCCGCCAGCGATCCCGTCAGCAGCACGTCCTCCTGCATCACCGTGCCGATCCGTGCGCGCACGTTCTTCAGGCCCAGCTGCCGCATCGGAACGCCGCCGTAGCGCACCTCGCCCTCGACCGGCTCCAGCAGGCCCAGCAGCACCTTCAGCAGCGTCGTCTTGCCCGCGCCGCTCGGTCCCGTGATCGCGACGCTCTGGCCCGCCGGCACCGTCAGGGTCACCTGGCGCAGGATCCACGGCTCGCGCTCGCCGTAGCGGAAGCTGACGTCGCGCAGTTCCAGACTTGCATCCAGGTGCGCGAGGTCGCTGAGCGGCGCCTCGTCCGGCTCGGGCGCTTCCAGGGCGATGTCGGCCAGGCGCTCGGCGTGCAAGCCGAGCATGCGGAACTCGACCGCGAAGTCGATCAGCGCCGACACGCGACCGGTGAACTGGCTCCGGTAGCTGAGGAACGCGAAGAGCATGCCCACCGTCATGTTCACCGTCCCGGCCTGTTGAGCCAGTTGTGCGGCTGGTTGTGCGACCTGCTGCCCGTCGAGGATCAGCCCGGCGCCGAGGAACAGCACCAGCAGGTTCTCCACGCCGGACAGGAAGGTGTTGGCCGCGCTCATCGCCATCGACAGTCTGGCGGTGCGGACATCGCGGTTCTGGACCTCGACGATCAGGTTCTGCCATTGCGCGCGGCGCTCCTGCTCGCGGCCGAAGAGCTTCAGCGGCGTCATCGCGCGCAGCGTCTCGAGGAAGTGCGTGCTTTCGCGCGCGGCGACGACCAGGCGCTCGGCGGAGGCTTCCTTCAACGGCCGGTAGGCGGCCCAGCGCAGCAGCCCGTAGAGCGCGACGGCGCCGAGCACGACGAGCGCGAGTTGCCACGCATAGAGCGCCATCATGACCAGCGCGGCCATGGCCATCAGACCGTCGAGGACGGCCTCGATCGCGGAGGTGGTCAGCGTCTTCTGGATCGCCTCGACGGCGCCGAAACGCGAGGTGATGTCGCCGAGGTGGCGACGCTCGAAGAAGCCCACCGGCAGCCGCAGCAGGTGTGCGAAGGTGTTGCCGCGCCACTGCAGCGAGAGCGTCTGCGTGAGCAGGATCAGCATCCACGAGCGCGCCAGGCCGAGCGCCGTCTGCGTGACGAGCAGCAGGCCGAAGCCGATGACGAGTACCTTCAGCAGGTCGCGGTCGCCGGAACTGAGCACGTCGTCGACGATGAGCTGGTTGCACAGCGGCGCGACGATCGCGAAGAGCTCCAGCACCAGCGCGACCAGCAGGATCTGCGTCAGCGAACGGCGCAGGCCGAGCACCTTGCCGGTCAGCGCGCCCAGCGACACGCGCGGGGCGGGCGTGGCGGGCTTGAAGGCCGAGTTCGGGGTCAGTTCGAGCGCGACGCCGGTGAAATGCGCGGAGACCTCGGCGAGCGTCAGCCGCCGCTCGCCGACGGCGGGATCGAGCACGGTGACCACGGCGCCGCGCACCTTCGTCAGCACGACGAAGTGACGGAGGTCCCAATGCAGGACGCAGGGCAGCGACAGCTTGCCGAGCTGCGACAGGTCGAGCTTGAGCGGCCGGCCCGAGAAGCCCAGCCCGGCGGCGACCTCGAGCAGGTCGCGCAGCGTCATGCCCTTCAGCGCGGCGGGGAAGCGGCGGCGCAGTTCGGGCAGCGTCACGGCGGTGCCGTGCGCCGTCGCGATCATGGCCAGGCAGGCGAGGCCGCATTCGGCGATCTCGGACTGGAGCAGCGGCGTGAGACGGGCCGTCAAGGCTGGACCCGCCTGGCCGTCGCGAGCAGCGGCTCCATCAGCCATTCCCAGATGCGCCGGTGCTCGAGGGTCACGTCGGCGTCCAGCGCCATGCCCGCGCGCAGGGGCAGCGCGTGGCCGTAGGCGGCGATGTCCTCGCGATCCAGCCGCACGTCGATGCGGTAGAGCGGCTCGTTGGCCTGCGCCGCGCTGACGAGTGCCTGCGCCTGTCCCACGGGCAGGTCCTGCGGCGCGATCGGGGTCGGGCTCACGTGGGCGACCTCGCCCCTGGCCATGCCGAACTTCTGGTACGGATAGGCCGCGTAGCGCAGCCACACCGGCTGGCCGGGTTGAACGAAGCCGACGGTGCGGCTCGGCGCGTAGAGCTGGGCGAGCAGGCGCGGCGGTGGACCGATGGTCGACAGGCCTGACGTCGGAACGAGCGTGACCAGGGTCTGCCCGGTCTGGACCGCTTGTCCGGCGTGGAGCGGCAACGCGCTCACGCGCCCGTCGCGCGGCGCGTTCACGGTGACGCCGGCCCGGGCCTGCAGCTCGGCGCGCTCCTGCTCCAGTTGCGCGACGACGCGATCAAGTTGCGTGAGCGAGGTGGCCAGCCCGGTCGGGATCGAGGCGAGTTCCGCCTCCAGCGCCCGGGAGTCGCGCGTCAGCATCTCGATGGCCCGTTGCGCGCCACGCTCCCGCGCGCGGAGGTCGAGCAGTTCCTCGTCCTTCTGCTGGGCCTGGATCTCGGACACGTAGCCGCTCGCTGCCAGCGCGGCGTAGCGCTTCAGGCTCCGCTGCGCGAGTTCGACGCGCTGGCGGGCCATGTCCAGTTCCTCGGTCGCCTGGGCCGTCTCGACGCGCAGGCTGCGCAGCCGTGCGGCGATCGTCTCGCGATGCTCGTCCGCCTGCCGTCGTTGCAGTCGACGTTCGGTGGCCAGGCTCTCGCGGCGCGCCTCGACCGCGCGCAGGTTGAGCGCCGTCATGTCGCCGCCGTCGACGACGCGTTCGCTGCGCACGCGCACCAGGGCTTGTCCACGCCGCACCTCGTCGCCTTCGACGATGAGCAGTTCCTCGACTTGTCCCGCCAGCGGCGCGGCCACCTGCAGCAGGCCGCCGACCGGCATCAGCAGCCCGGGCACCCGCGCCTTGCGCCTGACCTGGCCGACCAGCGCGAAGCCGATCAACGCCAGCGCCAGCACCACCGCGATCGCCGCGACGAGCGCGGCTTCCGGCCGCTGTGCGACGCGGATGCTCCCCATCCATGAGGCTTGTTGGGCCTCCCTGACCGCTGCCCGAAACATGAGAAGTGCGCTCGTCCGTGACGCCGCGGGTGCGGCAATGGATCGGATTCTTCGGCCGATTCAGACGAGACGAGGGTCGGCGGGGAGGGGGCTCCGAAAGAGGATTGATTTCCCTCGACAGACATGCTCGCGCCGAGGCGTCGGTGCCTGGGAATGACGTGCATGTGTGGAGGGACCACACGTTGTTGTTGTCGCTGCCCCTGGATGGGTGGTCATCGACAGCCTGAAGACACCCGCCAGAGGGCGAGGCCGTGGCGGATCACACAAGCCGGCTGGCCCCGATCGGGGAGGACGGGTCGATGCCAGCGCACGGATTTCCGATCCGGATGTGGCGCGGCGCCCACGCCGGTGAGGGCGGGGCGCCGCGAGGGGGCCAGTCGTTGCCATCGTCTGCCCGCGCTGGCCGCCACCGGGTGGCGCGCCGGGCCGACGACCTCACTTCTTGCGGTCCTTCATCTGGGCGGCGGCGTACTGCTTGACCTGGTCGAGGGTGACCGAGCCGGTCTTCTGCGTGTCGACCTCGTCGAAGTGCTTGGCGAGGCGGGGCATGCCGGCCTGGGCTTCGGCCTTGGTCAGCTTGCCGTCGTGGTCCTTGTCCGCGGCGGCGAACCGGTCCTCGAGCTTCTGGGCGGCCTTGCCGTTCTGCGCATGCGCGGGCAGGGCGGTGAGGGCCAGGGTCGCGATCACGGCGCCGGCCATGGCGGTCAGGACTGCTTTCATGTGAACTCCGCTGAAGTGGAGCCTGAAGCATCGCCGCAGCCTGTGCTGCCGTTGATGCGGCGTCGGTAAAGCTTCGTCAACGGGCGTAGCCGGGCGTGTCGTTGGCGTCGCCAGCTCTCACAGCGCGACATGTCGTTGCCAGCGACACGTCCGCCGAACGTGTCGCAAGAATCGAGTTTTGACGACATGAGACCGACCTCATGTCGCCGCGGACGACACGTCAGAAGAACGTGTCGCAGAAATCGAGTTTTGGCGACATGAAGCCATTCCCACGGCCCACGTTCACTTGCAGAACTTGCGGATATCGTTTTGCGCGACCTGGCGGTCGTAGTCGTCGGTCGGCTTCCCGTTGCTGTGCCGGACGGCACCGGACAGGACGTCCCTCGCGAGCGCGCACTGGTAGGCGTCGGTCTCGCGGTTCAGACCGTGAGACAGCGATGGCGGCACATAGGGGGTCTGCCGTGGTGGCGGCGCCACGGGCGGCTTCTTCGGGGTTTCCAATCTCGCCGGATCCACGGGCGGCGGAGCCGGCACCGGCTGGGGCGGCGGTGGCGGCTTGACCTCGGTGTGAGGGGTGGCGGCGTCGGTCGGTTTGCGCTCCGAGTACTGCACGCGGCCGTTGGCGTCGACCCATTTGTAGACCTGCTGCGCGTGCGCCGCGATGGCCGGCCATGTCAATGCGATGGCGATTGCCGCCATCCCCATGTTCTTCTGCGCCTGATATGCCATGGCGCCCTCCCTGGAACCGCTTGTTCTTGTGAAAGGCAGGACTGTAGCGAAGAGGGTGCGAGAACCGCATCCCTCTGTGAGGGGATCGCACCACATCCAGACGATGCTGCTTTACGGCGAGGCGCTGGTGCATTCCATCTGACGTTTCATCGAGCGACCTTCCCTCGCTTCGACGGCGCGATCGCCTTCGAAGGATCTGTGCGACCTGACTTCTTCTGGCCCGGTCCGGAGATCTTTGTCCACCGGATGCCGGAGGCCGCCGCCGCCGCCAGCAGTTCCTTGTGCTCACGTGCGCGCAGTTCCTGCGTCAGCATTTCGATCTCGTCGAGCGCGGCGCGCTCACGCAAGTGCTTTTCCTTGAAGGCCATCACGCCGGCGCGTGACACCCGGCGGTGACCCCCCTGCGTGTTCTCAGACGGACCGAACTCGCCCCGGTCGCACAGCATCGCCACATGCGGCCGGCTCAAGCCGAGCAGCTTCGCCGCCTCCGAGGTCCGGATCAGGTCCGGCGTGGGCTCGACCACGCCTGGTGCCGTTGACGGCACGAGCCGCAGCAGCACTGATCCCTGCTGCGTCGGGTCCATGAGGTATTCGACTTTCACCCGTCTATCCCCAAAGGTCTGATCTCTCACCCGCATCACCGAACTGGCCAGCACCTCCAGATCGGTCAGCACCTGCTCCAGGGTGCGATGCACGTCGGCCAGGGCCTCCGGTGCCGGGTAGGGATCGTTTTCGCTCAGATGCGCGCAGATCGCGAGCGCGCGCTGGATGGCGGCGCTGACCGACTCCGGCGCGCTGTTGCTCGCCCCAGGCGTGAGGCGCATCGGCTTTGATCTGCGTCGCGGCTTCTCGATCTCCGTCGGCGGCGACGGCGGCGGGGTCGCCCGACGGCTGCGTGACGAACGGGCGGAGGCGGAAGGCTTGGAGGTGCTCATGCGGCTCATCCTAGCGCTGTCACCATGAACTCGAAAATAGCGAAATCAGGTTGGCCCGTTCAAGCCAGCTTGTCCTGTCTACACTGACGCCCCTTCCCCGAGCCCCTTCATGCAACCGCTCCTCGACGCCATCGCCACGCTCCAGCGGCCCACCGACGCCTGCCGCGTCTTCCACGGCCGCGGCGGCCGGTTTCCCGGCTGCGAGCAGTGGGCGCTCGACGTCTATCCGCCCGTCTTCCTGCTGACCAGCTTCGCGCCGGTCACGGACGAGGAACTCGCCCGCATCGGCGAGGCGCTCGCCGCGCGCTGGGCCGAGATCGCCCCGGGCGAGCCGCTGAACTGGCTCTTCCAGCATCGCGACGAGAACCGGCCCACCAACCGGCTGATGGCCGGCACGCTGCCCGACGAGCACGTCGTGGAGGAAGACGGCGTGCGCTTCCATGTCAACCTGCCGCACGGACAGAACCACGGCTTCTTCCTCGACATGGCCGAAGGCCGCCGCTGGGTGCGGCGCTGGGCGCAGGCGCATCCGGGCGCCACGGTGCTCAACCTCTTCGCCTATACCTGCGCCTTCTCCGTCGTCGCACGGCACGCGGGGGCCGGCGCCGTGGAGAACTACGACATGGCCCGCGGACCGCTCTCGACCGGCCGGCGCAACCACCAGCTCAACGGTGTGCAGGACCACGCCGCGTTCCACGCGCACGACATCTTCAATTCGTGGGGAAAGATCCGGCGCGGCGCGCCGTACGACCTCGTCGTGCTCGATCCGCCGAGCTTCCAGAAGGGCAGCTTCGTCGCGACCAAGGACTACGCGCGGCTCGCCCGCAAACTGCCTGAACTGCTTGCGCCCGGCGGTCATGCGCTCGTGTGCCTGAACACGCCCAAGCTCGGCCCCGACTTCCTGCGCGACACGATCGCCACGGAAGCGCCCGAACTCGAATTCATCGAACGCGTCGCCAATCCCGCGGCCTTCGCCGAAGTGTCGGACGAGCGCTCGCTCAAGGTGCTGGTCTACAGGAGTCCCGCCGCATGAACGTCCTCTTCATCTGCTCGCAGAACCGCCTGCGCAGCCCGACGGCCGAGTCGGTGTTCTCCTCGTGGGACGGCATCGAGTGCGACTCCGCTGGCGTGCACGAGTCCGCCGACGTGCCGCTGAGCGTCGAGCAGCTCGACTGGGCCGAACTGATCTTCGTGATGGAGAAGGCGCATCGCAACAAGCTCAACCAGCGCTGGAAACGGCACCTCGGCGGCAAGCGGATCATCTGCCTCGACATCCCCGACGACTACGAGTACATGCAGCCCGAACTCATCACGCTGCTGAAGAACAAGGTCGGTCCGCACCTGCGCAGCAAGGGCTGGTCGGTGCCGGCCCGCGCGCGGGTCGATCCCGACAAGGGCTGAATGCGGCATCTGGGCGCAGCCCGTCGCCCTTCAGAAGCTCCTCGCCTCGATCGCTTCCCTGACGCGGTCGAGCGCGACGCGCAGCCGCGCGATGTCCACCGACCCGAGCGCGAGCCGGATCGCGTGCGGCACCTGCTTCGTCGTGGCGAAGGGCTCGGCCGTCGAGACCGACACGCGCTCGTGCTGCAGCGCCATCGCGACCTGGTCTGCGCGGACCTCCTCGCCCAAGGGCAGCCAGACGAAGTAGGACGACGCATGCCCGATCCGCTTCATCGCGCCCAGCCGTTCGGCCACGAGCCGCTGCCGCCGCTTCGCGTCCTCGCGCTTCTGCGTCTCGAGCCGCGAGACCGTGCCGTCCTCGAGCCAGCCCGTGGTGATCGCGGTCATCACGCCGGGCGTGTTCCAGGTCGTCGCGCGGATGGCGCGCTCCAGCGCATGGACGCGATCCGCCGGCGCCACCGCGAAGCCCACCCGCAGGCCCGCCGCGACGCTCTTCGAAAAACCTGAGACGTAGACGGTCCGCTCCGGCGCGAGCGTGGCCAGCGGCGGCGGCGGATCCTCGGCGAGGTAGGCGTAGGCGCCGTCCTCGATGATCAACAGGTCGTGCCGCCGTGCGAGCGCCACGAGCTCGCGCCGTCGCGTCGCGGCCATGACCCAGCCCAGCGGGTTGTTCAGCGTCGGCATCGTGTAGATCGCCTTCACGCGACGGCGGCGGCACAGCGCCTCCAGCGCGTCGAGGTCGGGTCCTGCGCCGGCCGCCGGCACCGGCGCCAGTTCCAGCCGCTGCATCCCGGCCAGCAGGCGGAAGCCGGGGTAGGTCAGCGCGTCCACGGCGACGACGTCGCCCGGCTTCAACAGCGCCATCAGCGTCACCGCCAGGCCGTGCTGCGCGCCGTCGACGATCAGCACCCGGTCGCCGTCGACCGTCAGGCCGCGCCGCACGAGATGGCGCGCAATCGCGGCGCGGTCCGCCGGACGACCGCCATGCGGCTGGTAGCGCAGCAGTGCCTCCAGGTCGCCCGCGCCGGCCAGTTGGCGCAAGGCGCCACGCAGCAGCTCCGCCTGCCCCGGCAGCGACGGGTAGTTGAAACTCAGATCGACCATGTCCGCCGCCACCGCGTCCAGATCGACACCCTGGCCCGTCGCGAGCGCCGTCTCCTTGACGAAGGTGCCGCGGCCGGTCTCGCCGCTGATGAGCCCCATCGCCTGCAGCTCCGCGTACACCCGCGTCGCCGTCACCAGCGCGAAGCCCTCGCGCCCGGCGAGCTCCCGGTGCGTCGGCAGCCGCGCGCCCGCGGGCAGCACGCCGGTCCGGACCTCCGCCGCCAGCCGGTCCACCACCGCCTTGTACCTGGGCTGCGCCATGCCGTCCTCGCCTGTATCCATGACAATTTTTTGATTGTAATGATGCGCTCGCCTACGCTGTGCCTTCGCTCCCATCGAGGCACTGAGAAACATGGACACCGCATCGCGAGGCTGGCTGAACGGATTCATCGGCATGCTGATCTTCAGCGGCTCGCTGCCGGCGACGCGCGTCGCGGTGGCGGACTTCGATCCGGTCTTCCTCACGGCGGCCCGCGCCACCATTGCCGGCGCGCTCGCGCTGCTGGCGCTGTGGCTGCTGCGTGCGCCGCGTCCGACGCGCGCGCAGGCCGTGCCGCTCGTCATCGTCGCGGTCGGCGTCGTCATCGGCTTCCCGCTGCTGACGGCGCTGGCGCTGCAGCACGTGACCTCGGCCCATTCGGTGGTGTTCATCGCGCTGCTGCCGCTGTCGACGGCCGCGTTCGGCGTGCTGCGCGGTGGAGAGCGGCCGCGGCCGGTGTTCTGGATCTTCTCGATCCTCGGCAGCCTGCTCGTCATCGGCTTCGCGGTGGGACAGGGCCTGACCGCCTCGCCGGCCGGGGATCTGCTGATGCTCGCGGCCATCCTCGTCTGCGGACTGGGCTACGCGGAAGGCGCCAAGCTCTCCCGCGCGCTCGGCGGTTGGCAGGTGATCTGCTGGGCGCTGGCGTTGTCGCTGCCGGCGATGCTGGCGCTCGCGCTGTGGCGCCTGCCCGCCAGCGTCGACGGCGTCGGCGCCGCGGCCTGGGTGGGCCTCGGCTACGTGTCGCTGTTCAGCATGCTGATCGGCTTCGTGTTCTGGTATCGCGGTCTGGCGCAGGGCGGCATCGCGGCCGTCGGGCAGTTGCAGCTGCTGCAGCCGCTGTTCGGGCTCGCACTCGCGGCAGGGTTGTTGCGGGAATCGGTGAGCCCGGCGATGCTCGCGGTCACCGTCGCCGTCATCGGGTGCGTCGCCGGGGCGCGGCACTTCTCGCGCGCCCGCTGAGCGGCCGCAGACTGACTGCGGTCTCTCCGAAGGCGTGCCCCGGGGTGTACGGGAGTCTCCCTTGCCCGCCCCCGCGGCCGGCGGATCGGGCAAGTTTCCCGTCGCATCAGGCAAGCCATGACCCCTCGCACCTTCCTAGACTGCTCGGGGTCACGACGCAGCAATCAGGAGGTGGTCATGGGTGCTCGCTTCGCTTGGGATTCCTCGTGGGGATCCTGGTGGGAATCCTCGCGGTCCTGGCCGTTGCCGTCGCCCTGCGCGATGGCGTGCACGGCGGTGCTGGGGTTGGCGGCGGCGACGCCGCTCGTCCACGCCGCCGAGGGCGCCGCCACCTTCCAGCCGACGCCGATCTCGGCCACGCCGAACCGGCAGGAAGGGCTCGCCGCGTTCGCGCAGCTGGAGCGCGTGCTGAAACATCCACGATGTCTGAACTGTCACGTGCCGGACTCGCCGTTGCAGGGGGACTTCAGCCGCCTGCACTACCCGCCGGTGCAACGCGGTGCCGACGGCAAGGGCGTCGCGCCGCTGCAGTGCGCGACCTGCCACTCGACGCAGAACAGTCCGCTGCAGCACGCGCCGCCGGGGCTCGAGACCGACGGCAAGCCCGGCTGGCACATGCCGCCGGCCCACATGAAGATGAACTGGGTCGGCCTGCAGGGCGCGGCGCTATGCAAGGTCTTCCGCGAGCCGAAGACCAACGGCAACCGCTCGCTGGCGATGCTCGAGCAGCACATGCTCACGGATCACCTCGTCGCCTGGGGCTGGAAGCCCGGCCCGGGACGCGCGCTGCCGCCGCTGGACAAGGCCACCTTCGATGACCAGGTGCGGGCCTGGATCCGCAACGGCGCGCCCTGCGACGCCACCGAGCCGCTGCGCAAGTCGATCGGCACGACGAAGGCCGACGCGACGCGCGATGTCGTCGATCACCTGCGCGCGCTCGCCACCAACGATCAACAGGTTTCGAGGAGCCAGCCATGATTTCGTTCCGCCTCAACGGGCAAGCGCAGCAGGTCGACGTCCCGGGCGACACGCCGGTGCTGTGGGTCCTGCGGGACACGCTGGGCATGACGGGCACGAAGTTCGGCTGCGGCATCGCGGTCTGCGGCGCCTGCACCGTGCACATCGACGGCGAGCAGCGCCGCGCCTGCGTCACCCCGATCGACTCGGTGGCCGGCCAGCAGATCACGACCATCGAGGCCATCGGCAGTGATCGCATCGGCCTGGCCGTGCAGGACGCCTGGGTGAAGCACGACGTCGTGCAATGCGGCTACTGCCAGAGCGGCCAGATCATGGCCGCGGTGGCGCTGCTCAAGACCAATCCCAAGCCCAGCGACGCCGACATCGACGCCGCCATGAGCGCCAACCTCTGCCGCTGCGGCACCTACGTGCGGATCCATGCCGCCGTCAAGGACGCCGCGCTCGCGCTGGCCTGAAGGAGCACGACATGCGACCCATGTTCCAGTACCTGAGCGGCGAGTTGCCTGAGGGCATCGAGGATCCCGCCACCTTCGGCTCTGCGTCTTCGGCGTCGACGTCGACGTCGGACGCCACGGGTGATACCGGCGGCCTCGGCCGACGTGTGTTCCTGAAGATGAGCCTGGCGTCCGGCTTCGCGTTGTACGCGGCCGGCGCCGGCGCGCAGGAGGCCGCGGGGAACGGCGCTTCCGCGGCGAGCGCACCAGGCGCTGCCGGGGCACCGGAAGGACTCAAGCCCTTCCAGCAGCCTTCGGCCTTCGTCGCGATCGATGGCGACGGCATCGTCACGGTGACGATCGGCAAGATCGATTTCGGCCAGGGCGTGCAGACGGCGCTGCCGATGCTGGTGGCCGAGGAACTGGACGCGGATTGGAGCAAGGTCCGTTGCGAGCTCGCGCCGGCGGGCGAGGCCTACAAGGATCCCTTCTTCCACATCCAGATGGTGGGCGGCTCGACCAGCATGAAGGCGTCGTGGCAGCAGTACCGCGAGATCGGCGCCCGCCTGCGCGCGATGCTCGTCGCGGCCGCCTCGAAGCAACTGAACACGCGGGCCGCGCAACTGCGGACCGAATCGGGCAGCGTCGTCGCGCCGGATGGCCGGCGCCTCGGCTACGGCGTGCTGGCGAAGGCGGCGTTCGCCGAGCCGGTGCCGTCGACGGTGAAGCTCAAGGACCCGTCGCAGTTCAAGCTGATCGGCAAGCCGATGAACCGGCTCGACGCGCGCGCGAAGTCGACGGGGCGTCAGGACTTCGGCATCGACGTGAAGCTGCCGGACCTGCGCACCGTGGTGATGGTCCATCCGCCGGTCTTCGGCGGGAAGGTGGCGAGCTTCGACGCGGCGGCGGCCCTCGCGGTGCCTGGCGTCGAGGAGGTGATCCAGGTCCCGCTGAGCAGCGGCGCGACCGGTCTCGCGATCATCGCCAACGGCTTCTGGCCCGCGCGCAAGGCGCGCGAGCTGGTGAAGGTCGACTGGGACCTCAGCGGTCTGGAGCGCGTCGACAGCGCGGCGCAGCTGGAGCAGTTCCGCGCGCTGGCGAAGCAGCCGGGCGCGTCGGTGCAGAAGGCCGACACCTCAGCGCTGGACGCGACGACCGCAGGGAAGGGCAGTCCGGCCCGCATCACGGCGGAGTACACCTTCCCGTACCTCGCGCACACGCCGATGGAGCCGCTGAACTGCACGATCGATTTCCGTGGCGACCGCTGCACGGTGTGGGTGGGCTCGCAGTTCCAGACGGTGGATCAGGCGCAGGTGGCGGGCGTGCTGGGGCTGAAGCCCGAGCAGGTCACGCTGAACACGATGACTGCGGGCGGCGGTTTCGGTCGCCGGGCGACGCCGACCTCGGACTACCTCGTCGAAGCCGCGCAGGTGGCCAAGGCGCGCCATGCCGCGGGCAAGCGCGGTCCGATCAAGATGATCTGGACCCGCGAGGACGACGTGCGCGGCGGCTTCTACCGTCCGACGCACCTGCATCGCGTCGAGATCGCGCATGACGGCAAGGGCAAGGTCCTCGCGTGGAAGCATGTGATCGTCGGCCAGTCGATCACGATGGGCACGCCGTTCGCGGACTTCATGGTCAAGAACGGCGCGGACGCGACGATGACCGAGGGCGTGGCCGAGAGCGCCTATCCGTTCCCGATCGCGCTGGACGTCCACCACCCGAAGGTCAACGTGCCCGTGCTGTGGTGGCGCTCGGTCGGCCACACGCACACGGCGTTCGTGATGGAGACGCTGGTCGATGAACTGGCGCGCGCCGGGAAGATCGATCCCGTGGCCTACCGGCGGCAACTGCTCGCCAAGCATGCGCGGCATCTCTTGGCGCTGGACTTGGCGGTGGAGAAATCCGGCTATGGCAAGACCAAGCTGGCCAAGGGCCACGCCTGGGGCGTGGCGGTGCACGAGTCCTTCAACACGGTGGTCGCCTACGTGGTCGAGGTGTCGATCAAGGACGGCCGGCCGGTGCTGCACAAGGTGACGGCGGGGGTGCATTGCAACCTCGCGGTGAACCCGCGCACGATCGAGGCGCAGGTGCAGGGCGCGCTGGTGATGGGCGTCGGCATGACGCTGCCGGGCGCGCAGATCACACTGAAGAACGGCGAGGTCGAACAGGGCAACTGGAACGACTACCGCGTGCCCATCCATGTGGATGCGCCCAAGGTCGACCTGCACGTCGTGCCGTCGGCGGATCCGCCGACGGGCATGGGCGAGTGCGGCGTCCCGCCGATCGCGCCGGCGATGGCGAATGCGATGGCGGTGCTGACGGGGAAGAGGATTCGGAGTCTGCCGTTTCCGGTGTGAGGCGTTGCTACGTCCTCTTCGGCGCTGAGAGCACGCCCGCTCGTTCAGCGGGCGCCTGCCTGCAGAACTCAGTGGCGGGACGCCTCGTTCTCGCCATGATCGAAATGGATGCTGGCCCAGTTCATGTATGCCTCGGCGGCCTTCAGTTCAAGGTTGCCCTCGTCGGAATCGAGAGAGAGGGCGTACAACCTCTCATCCCCGTTCTGAGTCTGTTCGAAGGAGAGGGCGGAAACGATAGGACGGCCGTTGATGAACACCTGCGTTGACACGTCGCCGTCGTCGCGCAGGAGACTTCCCGTCGATGACTCCATGCCTGTCATCCGGATGTTGATCTTCAGGCGTGTCGGAATCTTCCCCGCCATATGGTGGCAGCCCAGGCGCGAGAGCGCATCCCTGAGGGAGTGCCTGAACTTGCTGAACAGGAGAGGCGAAACGAGTCCGACATTGAAGACGTGCGTGGCAACTGACTGGACGCGAGTCAATTCGACGACCTCCAGGCGGTCCCAATCAATCGCAGGAAGTGTCAATAGCAAGTTACGGGCAGCCGCAGGCGCCATGACTAGCTCCAGTTGCCCCGCCGATGAACGCCGATTCCCCGATCGTTGCTTGAAGGGGGATATGCGCTGCATCGCTCTTCAAGGGGCCGTATTTGCCTGAGAAGGGATCCCAGAATTGCTTGGGCGTGTTGTTCGCATTGCCAGGTGCGACCTGAAGTCTTGCTCGTGGGAACCAGCTGCCTTGCGGATTGATGGCGCCCGTATGAGGGTTTCGAATGTTTCCGACAGTCTTGATCTCAAGCTTCATGCCAGAACCGGATAGCGCTTCAACGCCCTTCTGCGCCTTTGCAGGAGTTAGTCCATTTGCCTTTGCAATGCCCCTGAGCTTGGCAACCCGGTAGAGCGTTCGGAACTTGTTAAACAGCCCGACGCCAACGGCCCCTGTCGCTCCGTCAACCAGGGCGTTCTGCCATGAGTAGCATTCACCAGTAAGTTGAGAAATGGCCCAACCGGTAAGTATGCTGACTCCACCGCCCACCACCACATTGGCGAACTCCCCAGAGGGGTCTACGAGTTGTACCGGATCCGCTTCCGCGTATGCAAACGTGTTCAGTCCACCCTCCAGTCCAATCGGATCGCTTTGAGCGTATCGACCTGTCGTTGGGTCATAGTCCCGGAAGTAGTTGTAGCTCAGCCCCGACTCCTTGTCGAAGTACTGGCCGGGGAAGCGCAGGTTCAGCGCCACCGGCGCGAGGCCGCCCGGGGCTTCCTCGGGCGCTGTCGTTCCGAATGGCTCGCTGATCCAGCGCCAGCGGCCACCGTTGTTCTTATCGACCATCACGCGCGGTGCGCCGAGGTGATCCGAGAACACATAGAGCACCTCCGGATCCTGCGACGCACCGTGAAGCACAGCGACCGGAATGCCGCCCAGCCACACGTACTCCTGTGAAGGTGTCGTGCCCGAGTACTGGCCGAGCAGTTGCCCGTTCTGGTCGTAGTTGAAGTGCGTGGTGGTCGAGCCCGACATCTTGCGCACACGCTGCCCACCCGCGTCGTAGCTGTAGGTCGTCGTCGCACCGGCCTTCGTGATCGTCCCCATCCGGCCGTCCAGCCGATACGTCGTCGAATACGCGAGCCCGGTGTCGCTCAGCGTGTTGCCCATCGCGTCGTAGCCGAAGTCGCGCGTGGGATTGCTGATGCTCGTGAGACGGTTGCTCGTGGTCTCCGTCGTGTAGGCGCGCGCGACGCCGTTGAGCGTCACTCCGGTCCGGTTGCCGTTGGCGTCGTAGCCGATGGTCCAGCTTGAGGTGGGCGTGACGATGCCGGTCAGTCGGCCGAGTTCGTCGTAGCCGAAGCTCTGGTTGAGCGACTGGGCTTCGGCGGTGGCCTGTCCGGTCGTGGCGTCCAGGTGCGTGTAGCTGACGATGCGATCCGCCGCGTCATAGGTGATGTCGCGGACCCGAGAGTTCAGCGAGTAGCGGACGATCCGACCGTACTGGTCGAAGACCCGTTCGATGGGCTTCGGGCCTGCCGTGAGCAGGATGTTCCAGCTGCGCGCCGGACCGAAGGGCTCCCACTGGATGCCGGTGATCAGCGGCTGCGCGGCGCTGGACGCATCCTTGGCCACGCTCATGCTCACCGGCAGGCCTGCGTCGTACTGGATCGTCAGCACGCGGCCCGACGGGTAGGTGATGCTGATGACGTGGTCGGCGAGGTCATACCCGTAGCGCGTGGTGAAGACCGCCGTCCCCACCGTCTGGATCACCGTTACCACGCGGCCTTTGCCGTCGTAGCCGTATTTCGTGTTGCCCGCAGTTCCGGTGGCCGTCGTGAGCCGGCCGATGCCGGCGCCGAAGTCGCCGCCGGTCTGGTCGTAGGTCCACGCGTAGCTCTGTGTCGTCTGGCCGCTCTGCGTGTACACCGCAGAGGTCATGCGGTCGAGGGCGTCGTAGCCATAGGTCGCCAGCACGCCGCGGCTGTCCGTGCGGGTGAGCAGGAGCCCTTCGGCGTCGTAGGTGCTGTTGGCAGTGCCTGTGTCCGGGCTCACGAGTTGCGTGAGATCGCCAAGCCCGTTGCGCTGATACGAGGTCACCAGGCTGCGAGGATCGGTGACCTGCTTCAACTGGTCGATGCCGTCGTAGCCCAGCGCCGTCACGCCGCTGCGTGCGTCCGTGCTGGTCTTGACCCGGTCCAGCGGGTCGTACGCGTTGGTGGTCGCGAAGCCGAAGCCGCTCACCCCCTTGGCCTTGATGACCTTGGTCGGATTGCCCTTGGCGTCGTATTCGTAGTCGGTGACCGGTGCCGGAGAGACCGGCGGAGGCGGCAGCGTCGCCGCATGGGCGATCGGCACGGCTGCACCGACCATTCCGATGAGCGCGGCCACGATGGGCGCGACTGTGCTTCGGCACTTCAAGTGCCTCTTAATCCCGTTCATGGCTTACTCCCTCCCCGTCGTCTGTTGTGCCCGCCCCAGCGCGTCGAACGCACGGCTCATCGTCCGCTTGAGCGCGCCCTGCGGGTCCTTGGCGACTTCATTGGTCTTGTTGCCGCTTTGGTCGAGCGTGTACTCGACGCGGTTGCCTTGCGTGTCCGACGCGGCGACGAGTCGATGCGCATCGTCGTACTCGTAGTTCACGGCGCTGCCGTCCGGCTGGGACGACTTCTTGAGCAGGCCCGTGGGCCAGTACTCGTAGGTCGTCGTTGAGCCAGACGTCGACACCGAGGTCAGCCGCTGACGCGCGTCGTAGGTGTAGATCGTCGAAGTCAGGTTGGCGTCGATCGCCTCGAGCGGATTGCCGTAGGCGTCGTAGCGCAAGAAATTCGTGACGTGCCCGGCGGCGTTCTGCGAGGACTTCAGATCGCCCTTCGTGTGATCGGCCGTCGTGTCGGCGTAGTACTCGTTGGTGAGCACGACCCGGTTGCGCGAGTCGGTCTCCGTCAAGACCTGACCCGTCGCGTTGTAGGTCCAGCTCGTCGCGCGAGCGGCCACGCCGGACTGAAGCGTCGCGTTGAAGCCTAGCGCCCCCGTCTCATCAGTCGTCGCCTGCTCGACGCGCTTGCACAGCACGACGATGGGCTTGTCATCCGGCAGCTTCGCTTCGGAAGGCGCGCAACTGGCCACCGCGTTGCTATTGAAGGGATCAGGCTGTCCGTTATAGACAAGGGTCGTGATCCGACGCGGTTCGGCTGTCTTCGTCGCCATGCGCCAATCCGGGTGCCATTGCGAAGTCACCTTTCGCGCACCGGTCGGCACTTGCGCGCCGGCAGCCAGCACAGGCGAGCAGGCCGTGCCGGCGGCCAGGCCCTCGACGCGAGCCGACTCCAACTGGCGGCCCGCCACATAGGCATGACACGACTGACCGCCGTTGAAATCCACGCGACGGATCGCATTGGCTTCGCTGTCGTAGTCGACGGAGGAACTCGCCGCTTCGCATCCGGCGCCGGCCGGCTGCGACTGTCCCGTGAGCATCGGGGAGCCCATCAGCGGCACGCTGTCCGCGACTTCCCGCCGTCCGTCCGGACCGATAAGCACGGCCTGGATCGATTCGATCAGCGTGCGCTCCCGGACGATCCGGCGGTTTGGCAGATCGTCCGTCTCCGTGATGACCCACTTGGGCATGCGGGTCCAGGAGATGCCCCATCGTTCGCCCTGGCTGCCGGTCGCGGTCGAGATCGCGCGGCCAGCGCTGTCGTACTCATAGGTCCCGTACTGAGCGCCCGATTCGTCGATGCGCGCGGTGATGGCCCAAGGCAGGCGCGCATCGCCGTAGACATAGCCGCGTGTCGTTCCGTCGGGTGATCCAATCATCGCCAGCCCCTCGCCGGAATAAGCGAAGGTGAACCGACGTCCCGCGGGATCAACGACCGCGTTGACCCGAACGGTCGAGAAATAAGACGGATCGGGCTCGTACTCGAAGCTGAGTTTCCGCCCCGTCTCATCGGTGACGCTAGCTATCACCGGGACCATCATCGTGCCGGTCTCCTTCGCACGGACTGATCCATAGGTGAAGTCGAGGCTGCGGCCGTCGGCGTAGTGAATGCGTTTCAGGTCGGTCGAGAGGTTGCTGGAGACATAGCGTTCAACTGAGGAGGCCGCCGTGTCGTAGTAGTTCCAGGACGCGGGATAGCCGAGCCATTTCAGTCGATCGCGCTCGAGCGGCGATCTGGTGTCGCCGTAGCTGTCGAAGATCTTCATCGATCCGTCGCCGCGCAGGAAGGTGATGTAACCCAGACCACCGCCGTTCTGCAGTGCTTGCTTGTGAAGGTTGCTGTGCCAGAGCGCGCCGAACCGCGGCGTCGAGCCGCGATAACGCGAGAGCCCCTGGGCCTCGTCGAGCGGGTCGTAGCTGAGCACCAGCGAATGACCGCGCCCCCAGCTCAGCACCTGCTCCTGTTGCGACTTGCGTCCAGTCAACGCGTCGATCGGGTTGCCCACCGGCTTCTTCGCGGGACACATCTCGACAGGCCGCTTGTCGCGATACCCCATGCACATGCCCAGATCCGGCCGCCATGTCGTATTCAGCCAGGCACCGCAGTTCATGACCATGCCGAAATAGCTGTTGGTCGTGGAAGTGGTCTGATAGTCGCGGAGCTTCGCGCGGGTCACCGTCGTTACCGAGTAGGTGCAACGGTGGATGGGATAGCCATTGCCGTCCAAGCCGTAGGGAGCACACCCGCCTGGCGCCACGGTGCTGGTCTCGATGAAATCGCCGTAATCGATCGGCTTCTCGATCAGCGGCTGAAGCCGCGCCCACAACTCGGATTTGAGCGCCTCAGGCGACGAAAAGCAGGCACTGAGCCCTTGTGCCTCGGGTCGACCCGTCAGCCGGCCGACAAAGTCGTTCGCGTCGTTGAGCTTGTGACAATCGAGCGCGAATGCCGGCGTGGCGCCGGCCAGCGCCATGGACGCGAGTAGCGCGTTCCTGTGCTTGAACATGATGAGGAACTCCCGGAATCATCGAAATGACGACAGGGAGCCCCGCGGCCTGCGTGGCCGCGCTCGCGGGCAGCCGGCCAGCGTCTTTGCGCCATGAGCCGGATCGCCTCTCTCCCTGATCAGCGTCGGCGATTCTGCCAATCCGCCCGGTGCAAGACCAGCGGTTCGAAGGACATGTAGCCTTTGGTCACATTGTCATCACGGGGGCAGGCCTTGCCTCTCGGGGTCCTGCACCGAAGACCGCGCGTCCCGGCGGCGCTCTTTCCGGCTCCTCGTCGCCTTGCTCACGCGCAGGGATGCCGCCGACCTCGCCAGGCAAGCTCCACGTCTTGAACAGCATGTAGGTGCCGAACAGTCCTGTCAGACGCTCGTGCTCTTCCTCTTTCCAGATTTTCTGCAACTTCTCAACCATCACCTTGGCAGGGGCCGCCTGGTCGGGACGCGCTACCGACGCAGCGGTGCGCATCCGCCGCGCCCGCGTCTTCGGCATTGAAGATGGACGAGCGGGAGTTCAGCGCCCGGAAATCGAGGTCCAACGGTGTGGGGTCTGCAAACGAGAATCCCAGCGTGTGCATCAAGCGGCAGAAGTCGTTCGTTGCCGAAGCGGCTACCGCGTGCGGTCCAATGCCGCGCTCAAAGTCAGAGGGGTCCATGGAGATAAGAGGGGCGCAGGCGCCCTGCTCAGATATCGGTGAATTTGTGCGACAAGTAAAAGGGGTCATCCTTCACCAGGCGGGCAATCAATTCGAAGGACGGATCAGATTCGCGTTTGCCGGGATATCGCGCCTGGCGTTGCAGATGCCATGCCGCCATCGTCTCGCAGAGCTCCTTCGATTCAGACAGCATCCTTCCCACTTCGAGTGCCATCGCTTCAAGTTGCTTGAAGTTGGGAAGATCGGTCACCTTGGTGATGTTGGACATTCGCTCACTCCTTTTCTGGAGAAACCGGAATCGATGTGGCAAATGCTAGTTGCGGCGAACGCCCCCGTCGATGACCTATCTCAGTAGGAACCTCACGGGGCCAGGCCTTGCCTCGCCACATCCTTCACCCACGGCTGCGCTTCCCAGTGCGCCTTGGCGAAGGCATCGATCTGCTCGCGGTAGGTCATCGACAGCCCGATCGCATCGAGCCCTTCCAGCAGCATCCGCTGATGCCTCGGCAGCATGTCGAAGCGCGCCTCGACACCGCCGGCGCTGCGCAGCGTGAGCGTCTCGACGTCGATGGTGACGGCGTTGCCGGGCACCCGGTCCGCCTCGGCCATCAGCCGGAGCACGTCCGCCTCCGGCAGCGCGACGAGCAGCAACCCGTTGCCCATCGCATTCGAATAGAAGATCTCGCCGAAACCCGGCGCGACCACCGCGCGGATGCCCGCCTGCTGCAGGCCCCACACCGCGTGCTCGCGGCTGGAGCCACAGCCGAAGTTGTTGCCGCCGAGCAGCACCGACACGCCGGCGTACTCGGGCTTGTTGAGGACGAAGTCCTCGCGCTCGCGGCCGTCGGCGTCGAAGCGCAGGTCGTAGAGCAGGCCATCGCGCAGGCCGGCCTTGTCGATGCCGCGCAGGAACTGCTTGGGCATGATCTGGTCGGTGTCGAGGTTCTCGAGACGCAGCGCCGCGGTGCGGCCTTCGACTTGGCGGACGGGGCTCATCGCGGGATCTCCTGGGCGGTCGCGGCGGCAGCGAGGGTCGACGACGTGGACGTGGACGTGGACGCGGGCGCCAACCGGCGCACGTCGGTGAGGCGCCCCGTCACCGCGGCGGCGGCGGCCATCGCGGGGCTCATCAGGTGCGTGATCGCACCGCGGCCCTGGCGGCCTTCGAAGTTGCGGTTCGTGGTCGACGCGCAGCGGATGCCGTCGGCGAGCACGTCGTCGTTCATCGCGAGGCACATCGAGCAGCCCGGCTGGCGCCATTCGAGGCCCGCATCGAGGAATACGCGGTCCAGGCCTTCCGCCTCCGCCATCGCGCGCACCGCGCCGGACCCTGGCACCACCATCGCGCGCACGCCCGGCGCCACGTGGCGGCCGCGCAGCACGGACGCCGCTGCACGCAGGTCCTCGATGCGGCCGTTCGTGCAGGAGCCGATGAACACGTGCTGGATCGGCGTACCTTCCAGCGCGGCGCCGCCATTGAGACGGGCGTAACGCAGCGCGCGCTCGGCGCTTGCGCGAGTGGGACCTGCCTCCATCTCCGAAGGATCCGGTATCGCCGCATCGATCGCGGCGACCTGGTCGGGACTCGTGCCCCAGGTCACCTGCGGCGCGACCTCGGCGGCATCGAAGCGGTGCTCGATGTCGAACACCGCGCCCTCGTCGCTGTGCAGCGTCGCCCAGTGGGCGAGGGCGGGCGCGCGCCATTCGCCGGCGAGGTCGGGGCAACGGGCCAGCACGTAGTCGATCGCCGTCGCGTCCGGCGCGATCAGCGCGCCGCGCGCGCCGGCCTCGACCGCCATGTTGCACAGCGTGAAGCGGGCCTCGACCGACAGCGAGGTGATCGCCTCCCCGCAGAACTCGACGACGTAGCCGCGCGCGCCCTGCGCGCCGATGCGGCCGATGATCGCGAGGATCAGGTCCTTGGACGTCGTGCCGATCGGCAGCGCGCCGTCGACGCGGATCCGCATGTCCTTCGCGACGCGATAGACCAGCGTCTGCGTGGCCAGCACGTGCTCGACCTCGGTGGTCCCGATGCCGAATCCCAGCGCGCCCAGCGCGCCGTACGTCGTCGTGTGGCTGTCGCCGCAGATCACGACCATGCCGGGGCGGATCATCCCGTGCTCCGGCGCCACCACGTGCTCGATGCCCTGCAGCGCGTCGGTCGTGTCGAACAGCCGGATGCCGTGGCGATCGCAATTCGCCTTCAGGTTGGTCGCCTGCAGCGCGGACGGCGGATCGGCGATCACGCGCAGCTTCGGCAGCACCGGGTGCGTCGGGATGATGTGGCTCACCACCGCCACGTTCTGGCCCGGCATCGGCACGCCGCGGCCCTGCTCGTGCAGGCCGGTGAAGGCCTGCGGGCTGGTGTACTCGTTCATCAGGTGCAGGTCGCAGAACAGCAGCACGTTCTGTTCATCGAGTCCCGCCACCGTGTGGCTGTCGACGAGTTTGCGATAGAGGGTACGCGGCCCGGTGGCCGTGGGCGTGGCGGTCATGGCTGACTCTCCTTGAAGAACGGAAGCACGCGATCGAGCAACTGATCCGGCGCCTCCTCGGGGATGTAGTGGCCGCAAGGCAGGGCCTCGCCGCGCACGTCGTCGGCGACGCCGCGCCACAGCGTCAGCGGCTCGAAGCAACGGTGCACGACGCCTTCGCGGCCCCACAGCGCGAGCAGCGGCATCCGCAGGCGGCGGCCGGCGGCGCGGTCCTCGCGGTCGTGGTCCAGGTCGATGCCGGCGCTGGCGCGGTAGTCCTCGCACAGGCCGTGGGCGGTGCCGGGCAGTGCCAGGCAGCGCTTGTACTCGGCCAGCGCGCGCGGGTCGAAGGGCGCGAGGCCCGCGCTGCGTCGACCCATCACGTCGCGGACATAGGCGCCGGGGTCCGACTCGATGAGCCGCTCCGGCAGCGGCGCGGGCTGGATCAGGAAGAACCAGTGCCAGTAGGCGCGCGCGAAGGCGACGTTGGTGCCTTCGTACATGTCCAGCGTCGGCGCGATGTCGAGCAGCGCGAGCCGCCGCACCGCGTCGGGTGCGTCCATCGCGAGGCGATGCGCGACGCGCCCGCCCCGGTCGTGCGCCAGCACGTCGAAGCGCTCGTGCCCGAGCTGGCGCATCACGCTCAGCATGTCGGCGGCCATCGTGCGCTTGCTGTAGGCGGCGTGGTCGTTCGGCACCGGCGCCAGCGATGGCACCGGCGGCACCGATGGCGATTGGAGGGCCTGCAAGGCCTCCGGCACCTCCGGCTTCGACGAGTCGCCGTAGCCGCGCAGGTCGGCCGCGATGACGGTGAAGTGCTCGGCCAGCGTCGGCGCGACCTTGTGCCAGATCGCGCGTGTCTGCGGATGGCCGTGAAGCAGCAGCAGCGCGGGGCCGCTGCCGCCCATCGTCAGGTGGATGCGGACGCCGTCGGCGGTCGGCAGGCTCAGATGCTCGAAGCCGGGGTACAGCGCGTCGAGTCCGTGGGAAGCAGGCATGGGGTCTCCTGGTCGGCCGGGCCATCCGGGACGGACCGGCGGCGGCGGCAGGGTCGGCGATGGCCGACTCCTCGTTGGCCCCGATTCTGGAAGTGAATGGAGGGCACATAATTTCCACTTCGGCAGTTCTTTCGTTCCGGAGGTTCATCAATGGACGGCTTCTCCGACCTGGCCTTCTTCGCGCTGCTGGTGAAGCAGGGCAGCCTGGCCGCCGCGGCGCAGCAGCTCGGCGTGACGCCGCCGGCGGTGAGCAAACGGCTCGCGGCGATCGAGCGCCGGCTCGGGGTGCGGCTGCTGCAGCGGACCACGCGCCGCATCGGCCTGACGCCGGAGGGCGAGACCTACCTCGTCGACGGCGCGCGGGTGCTGGAGGACCTGGAGGCGCTGGAGCGCACGGTCGCCGGCAGCCGCGCGGCGCCCAAGGGCCTGCTGCGCGTGGCGGCGAGCTTCGGCTTCGGGCGCAAGCACGTGGCGCCGGCGCTGTCGAAGTTCGCGCGCCAGTTTCCGGACGTCGAGGTGCAGCTGGAGCTGACCGACCGCCCGGTCAACCTGATCGAGCAAGGTCTGGACCTCGAGGTCCATGTCGGCGAGCCGCCCGATGCGCGGCTCACGGCGCGACTGCTGGCGCGCAACCGGCGCGTGCTGTGCGCGTCGCCCGCGTATCTGAAGCGAGCCGGCGAGCCCGCCACGCCGCGCGAGCTCGCGCGTCACGCCTGCCTCTTCATCCGCGAGAGCGACGAGACCTTCGGCACCTGGCATTTCCAGCAGGGCGCGCGCAAGGAGACGGTGAAGGTGCGTGGTCCGCTCGCCGCCAACGACGGGGAGAGCGTGCTCGCGTGGGGACTCGACGGGCACGGTGTGCTGATGCGCTCGTTCTGGGAGGCCGCGCCGATGCTGAGATCGGGCCGCTTGCGCCCGGTGCTGTCGGACTGGGCGCTGCCGCCGGCCGACATCCACCTGATCTATCCGCCGCGCGCGCAGCTGTCGGCGAAGACGCGGGCGCTCGTCGACTTCCTGCTCGAGCGCTTCGAGCCTCAGCGCGAGGGGGACGACGGCGGGTGGTGATTAACGGCCGCTGGCCCTCACCCCCACCCTCTCCCGCAAGCGGGAGAGGGAGCCCGATCGGCGCCCTTCTTTCTCCCTCTCCCGCTTGCGGGAGAGGGCAGGGGTGAGGGCCAGCGGCGGTGGAAGTACAGACGCCTCCGATCCATGTGCAAGCCCCTACGTCGAGGGATGCCTGGCCGTTCGGCGCGCGGACAGAATCGTCGCTTGCATGCCGGAGACAGGCGCGGAACAAAACGCGCGGCCGGCGCGTGTGGTGGCAGTCGAGGCGGTGTTCCGCATCGCCTCGTCAAGGGAGGATCCCCATGAAGGCATACATCGCCGAATTGATCGGCACGTTCTGGCTCGTGCTCGGCGGCTGCGGCAGCGCCGTGCTCGCCGCGGCATTCCCGCAACTGGGCATCGGACTGCTGGGCGTGTCGCTCGCGTTCGGACTGACCGTGCTGACGATGGCCTTCGCCATCGGACACATCAGCGGCTGCCACCTCAACCCGGCCGTGTCCGTCGGACTGTGGGCCGGCGGCCGCTTCGAGACAAAACGGCTGCTGCCCTACATCGTGGCGCAGGTCATCGGCGGCGCACTGGCGGGCGGCGTGCTCTACCTGATCGCGAGCGGCAAGCCGGGCTTCGCCGTCGGCGGCTTCGCGTCCAACGGCTTCGGCGAGCATTCCCCCGGCGGTTATGCGATGGGGGCGGCGCTGTTGTGCGAGGTCGTGATGACGGCGATGTTCCTGTTCATCATCATGGGCGCCACGCACAAGCGCGCGCCGCAGGGCTTCGCGCCGATCGCGATCGGCCTGGCGCTGACGCTGATCCACCTGATCAGCATCCCCGTCACCAACACCTCGGTGAACCCGGCGCGCAGCACCGGCGTGGCGCTCTTCGCGGAGCCCTGGGCCCTGCAGCAGCTCTGGGCCTTCTGGGTCGCGCCGCTCGTCGGTGGCCTGATCGGCGGCGCGGCGTACCGCGCGCTGTCGAGCGACTGAGGAGCGACTGAGGAACGATCGCCCGGCCCGGGACGTTTTGTCCTAGGGCAATCCGTCCTAGGACAGCTTGTCCTAGGACGATCTGTCCCTTCCGCGATGGCGCCGACTTCGAAACACTTCGGGGTCATGGACACCCTGATCCTCGCGCGCCTGCAGTTCGCGCTCAACATCACCTTCCACATCCTCTTCCCGACGATCACGATCGCGCTGGGCTGGGTCGTGCTCTTCATGCTCTGGCGCTGGCGGCGCACCGGCGAGTCGCCGTGGCTCGCGGCCTACCAGTTCTGGACCAAGGTCTTCGCGCTGAGCTTCGCGCTCGGCGTCGTCAGCGGCGTGACGATGAGCTTCCAGTTCGGCACCAATTGGCCGGGCTTCATGGAACGCGCCGGCAACATCGCGGGACCGCTGCTCGGCTACGAGGTGCTCACGGCCTTCTTCCTCGAGGCCGGCTTCCTCGGGATCATGCTGTTCGGGCGCGAGCGCGTGAGCCCGCGCGTCCACTTCATCGCGACGGCGACAGTGGCCTTCGGCACGACGCTCAGCGCGTTCTGGATCCTCAGCCTCAACTCGTGGATGCAGACGCCCACGGGCTACGAGATCCGCGACGGCGTCATGCATGCCGTCGACTGGTGGGCGATCGTCTTCAATCCGTCCTTCCCGTACCGGCTGACCCACAAGCTGCTTGCGTCCGGGCTCACGGCCGCCTTCCTGCTGGCCGGCGTCAGCGCGTGGCAGATGCTCAAGGGCCGCGAAAGGCCGGAGACGCGCCGCGTGCTGCGGCTCGGCCTGACCCTGGGCGCGGTGCTGATCCCGCTGCAAATCATCGCGGGCGACATGCATGGGCTCAACACGCTGAAGCATCAGCCGGCCAAGATCGCCGCGATGGAAGGCGTGTGGACCACCGAGCGCGGCGCGCCGCTGCTGCTGTTCGCGCTGCCCGACGAGCAGGCGAAGGAGAACCGCTTCGCCATCGGGGTTCCGAGGCTCGCGAGCTTGATCCTCACCCACGACGCCGACGGCGAGATCCGTGGGCTCGATGAGTTCGAGGGTGCGCATCCGCCGGTCAAGCCGCTGTTCTTCGGCTTCCGCGTGATGGTCGGCGTGGGGATGCTGATGCTCGTCTTCGCGTGGGGCGGATGGTGGCTGTTCCGGCGCTCGGGCTGGCAGCGGCTGCCGCGTGCGTGGCTGTGGGGGCTCTCGTTCATGAGCTTCTCCGGCTGGATCGCGACCGTGGCCGGCTGGTACGTCACCGAGATCGGCCGGCAGCCCTTCATCGTCTACGGCGTGCTGCGGACGCAGGAGGTCGCGGCAC
Organism: Roseateles sp. GW821-FHT09G03; assembly: GCF_059416045.1. NCBI lineage: Bacteria > Pseudomonadati > Pseudomonadota > Betaproteobacteria > Burkholderiales > Sphaerotilaceae > Roseateles > Roseateles sp. GW821-FHT09G03. The sequence continues at coordinate 232,873 of NZ_JBWKOK010000007.1, read as the reverse complement.
ACAACCCGGGGACGATGGTCGCGGCCTCGCTGGCCGGCTACGCGACGGTCTACCTCGCGCTGCTGATCGCCTACATCGCCGCGATCAAGCGGATGGCGGAGAAGGGCGCGCCGGTGCCGCCCATCGCGCCCGCCGTAGCCACCACACCGACCGCGCCGACCGCGCCGACCGCGCCTATTTCCCCGGTGATCTCGAGGAGCTTCACATGAGCGCGCTGCCGGTGATCTTCATGGCCCTGATGGGGCTCTCGCTGCTGATCTACGTCGTGCTGGATGGCTACGACCTCGGCGTGGGGATGCTGTCCGCGACGGCGGAGGAGGGCGATCGCGACCGCATGGTCGCGTCCATCGGCCCGTTCTGGGACGCCAACGAGACCTGGCTGGTGCTGGCCGTCGGGCTGCTGCTGATCGCCTTCCCGAAGGCGCAGGGTGTGGTGCTGACGGCGCTCTACGTGCCGGTGGTGCTGATGCTGCTCGGACTGATCCTGCGCGGCGCGGCCTTCGACTTCCGCGCCAAGGGCGACCCGGCGCACAAGCGGTGGTGGGACGCGGCCTTCGCGGGCGGATCCGCGCTCGCCTCGCTGGCGCAGGGGTGGATGCTCGGCCGCTACGTGACCGGCTTCGAAGACGGCACCGCGGCGCGCGTCTTCGCTGCGGGCATCGCGGTGGCGCTGACGGCCTGTTATGCGCTGCTGGGCGCCGGGTGGCTGCTGGTCAAGACCGAGGGTGACCTGCAACGTCGCGCGGTCGCTTGGGCGAAGCGCGCCTGGCCGGTGGTCGTGGCGGGACTGCTGCTCGTGTCGATCGCCTCGCCATGGCTGAGCGACACCGTGCGGGCGCGCTGGTTCGACATGCCGGGCGTGATCGCGCTGGCGCCGCTGCCGCTGATGGCCCTTCTGGCGCTGGCCGCGTTGCGTGGATTGCTCAATTCGCACCGGGTGCTGGGCAAACTGAGCTGGGCGCCGTTCGCGCTGATGGTGGTCGTCCTCACGCTGAGCTTCTTCGGACTCTCCTACAGCCTCTACCCCTTCGTCGTCATCGACCGGATCACGATCTGGGACGCCGCGGCGGCGGATGAATCGCTGCGCTTCCTGCTCGTCGGCGCGGCGCTGACGATGCCGGTGATCCTGGCGTACTCGCTGTTCTCTTATCGCGTGTTCAAGGGCAAGGTCCGCGCCCTGGCGTACTGAGCGAATGCCTGGCTCTCACTGGGGCCGGAGTGATCCTTGGGGTTCGCGGACGCGATGCCCCATGGGTCGCGGAGAGCCCGCGCTTGGCGATCGCAGTGAGGCCCGAGAGCCCGCGCTTGGCAATGGCAGTCCAGGAGATGGCAACATGCCGCCTTCCGCTGAGAAGCGAGCCATTCCAAGAACTCCATGGACTTCCAATCCCTGCTCTCCCTGGGGGAGCTTGCCTGGCCGGTGCTGTTGAAGGGCACCGGCTACACGCTGCTGTTCGCGGTGATGGCGATGATCTTCGGCCTGCCGCTGGCGGCCGTGATCACGCTGGTGCGGGTGCTCAAGCTGCCGGTGCTGGACCACGTGATGGCGGTCTACGTGAGCGCGATGCGCGGCACGCCGCTGCTGGTGCAGGTGTTCATCGTCTACTACGGGCTGCCGAGCATCGGCATCGAGTTCTCCCCGCTGGTGGCGGGCGTGCTGACGCTGACGCTCAACGTCGCCGCCTACATGAGCGAGACCTTGCGCGGCTCGATCGCCGCGGTGGCGCAAGGCCAATGGCTGGCGGGCACGTCGCTGGGCCTGAGCCGTCCGCAGACGCTGCGGTTCGTGGTCGGCCCGCAGGCGCTGCGCGCCGCCGTGCCCAGCCTGTCGAACAGCCTGATCTCGCTGATCAAGGACACCTCGCTGGTGTCGGTGATCGCCGTGACCGAACTGATGCTGGCCACGAAGGAGGTCATCTCCACGACCTTCCAGCCGTTCCCGCTCTACGTGGCCGCGGCGCTGATCTACTGGGTGCTGAGCTTCGCCTTCGAGCAGGTGCAGAAGTGGATGGAGAAGCGCCTGGCCTATCCTCACTGATCCCGTCGCACGGATCCCGTCGTATTGATCCTGCCGCATCGGTTCAACTGAACCGATCCCGCCCGTACTGAAGCCCCCCGCCCTGATGACCCCCTCCGTCGCCGTTTCCCCCTCGCTCCTTTCCGTTCATCTGCGACTGGTCGGCATGGCCGTGCTCTGGGGCGCGTCCTGGCCCTGGGGCCGGGTGCTGGCGCAGGCGATGCCGCCGCTGGCCGCCGCGGCGTGCCGTTTCCTCTTCGCGGGTGCGATCCTGATGCTGTGGCTGGCGAAGACCGGCCGGCTGGCCGCCTTGCGCGACTGGGGCGCGAAGCGCTGGGCGGGCATGGTGCTGGCCGCGAGCTTCGGCGTCTTCGGCTACGCGACCTTCTTCATGAGCGGGCTGCAGCATGTGCCGGCCGGCAAGGGCGCGCTGGTGATCACGCTGAATCCGGTGATCACGCTGCTGCTGGCGGCGTGGATCTTCCACGAACGGCTGAACAAGCGGATCGGCGTCGGCATGGCGATGGCCGCGGTCGGCGCCGCCGTCGTGATCACGAAGGGCGAGCCCTGGCATGTCTTCGACGGCCGCGTCGGCATCGGCGAAGTGCTGCTGCTGGGCTGCGTCGCCTGCTGGGTCGCCTACACGCTGATCGGCCGCAAGGTGATGGTCGGTGTCGACGCGCTGACGACCACCGCCGTCACGGCGGCGATCGGCGCGTTGATGCTGCTGGTGCTGACGCTCGCCGTCGACGGCACGGCGGGCGTGGCCGGCGTGCTGGCGGCGCCGCGCAACGCGTGGCTGTGCATGGCCGGGATCATCGTCGGCTCGACGGCCCTGGCCTATGCGTGGTACTTCGACGGCGTGAAGGCGCTGGGCGCCGGCGCGGCGGCCGGCTACATCACGCTGGTGCCGGTGTTCGGCGTCGTGTTCTCGGCGATGTGGCTCGGCGAGGTCGTCGACGCGTCGCTGCTGGTGGGCGGCACGATGGCGATCGCAGGCACGGCCTTGATGAACCTCGGCCGGCGCTGAGACAGCGGAGACATCCTCCCCACGGCCCTGCGGCCCTGCGGCCCTCTCGGCCCACGCGGGTCGCGCAACGCAACCGCGCGTGTCGGCCGGCCTACTTGCGGGCGCCGCCCAGCAGCATCACACCGCCGACCGCGATGGCGGCGATGCCGGCCCACAGCGGGACGTTGACGCGCTTGGTCTCCTCGACCTTGAGTTCGATCGGGCCGAGCTTGGCGGCGGTGTTTTCCTTCGTGTACGAGAACCCGCCGTAGACCAGGCCCAGCACGCCCGCAACGATCAGGATCGCGGCGATCAATCGAATGCCACCCATGACGTCCTCCAGTGTTTGCGATGTGATGTTGAGATGAAGCGCCCCGGCCGTCGTCTCGCATGCCGTACGGTGTCGGGGTGGCTCATTGAAGCGCCTCGGCACGCCGTCGCACGTAGGACGGCGCCGCGTCCGCGTGTCGGGCGGCGAGAATCCTCCGATGCGTGTCCTTCGAGTCCTCGCCGTCACGCGGCGTCATCCGTCCGCGATCCTGCTGATCGTGCAACTGCTCGGGCTGGTGCTGTACCCGCTGCTGGAAGGGAGCCGATCGGCGCCGCTGGCGCTGGGCGCCTTCGGCATCGTCGTCCTGATCTTCACGACGCGCATGGTGCGCAGCACGCCGGGGCTGACCTGGCTGAGCGTGACGATCGCGCTGCCCGCGATCGTGCTCCTGCTGCTGCAGGCGTTCTGGCACATGGAGCAGCTGCTGCCGTGGTCCTCGGCGCTGGAGGCGCTGTTCTACTTCTACGCCGCCGGGAGCCTGATCTCCTACATGATGAGCGACTGGCACGCGACGACCGATGAGCTCTACGCCGCCGGGGCGACCTTCACGCTGCTGGCCTGGGGCTTCGCGCATGTGTTCGTCGTCGTGCAGGCGCTGCATCCGGGCAGTTTCGCGGCGGCGGTGGATCCGCAGCTGCCGCGCACGTGGACGGAGCTGATGTTCCTCAGCTTCGCGCTGCTGTCGAGCACCGGCATCGGCGACGTGATCCCGGTGAAGCCGCTGGCGCGCGCGCTCACGACGATCGAGATGTTCGTCGGCGTCATGTACCTCGCGGCCGTCGTGTCGCGGTTGATCGGGCTGACGCTGATCCAGCATCGGAAGTTGTCGGACCTGGACTGAGGCGTTCGGGCCTCTGTACTGCGACGGCCGCTGGCCCTCACCCCAACCCTCTCCCGCAAGCGGGAGAGGGAGTAAGACTTGCGATCGGTCAAGGTTGTCGCGGCGCCTGTGCACGCAGCGCGCGTCGCGGCGGAGTCGCCGCCTATCGTCGCCGCCTTTCACAACGATCCACAGTGATCAGGGAGGCGGTCATGCCGATGGAACTCTTCAACGGCGGCGGCCATCGCTGTCTGATGTTCAGCGACTTCGGGCACGGGGACGGCGTGCAGGCCAACCAGTTCCTGATCGTCGACGGCAACACCGGCGCGGTGATCGATCCGGGCGGCAACCTGGCCTACAACGACCTGTACCTCGGCATGACGAGCTGCTTCCCGCCGCACCGGTTGTCGGCGATCCTGGCCTCGCACGCGGACCCGGACATCATCGCGTCGCTGGACCGGTGGATGACGGCGACGGCGGCACCGGTCTACATCTCGACGATCTGGGAACGCTTCGTCCCGCACTTCTGCAAGCCGGGCAAGACGGCCGGCCGCGTGATCGGCATCCCGGACCGCGGCACGCGCATCGCCGTCGGCGCGAGCGAGCTGGTCGCACTGCCCGCGCACTTCATGCACTCGGAGGGCAACTTCCAGTTCTGGGACGCGACGAGCGGCATCCTGTTCTCCGGCGATCTGGGCGTGTCGATCGGGGTCGACCCGACGCAGCCGATCGCGGAGCTCGGGCCGCACATCGCGTCGATGGCGGCCTTCCATCGGCGCTACATGGTCAGCGGCAAGGTGCTGAGGCTGTGGGCGGAGATGGTGCGGCCATTGCCCATCCGCATGATCGTGCCGCAGCACGGCGCGCCGCTGGTCGGCGACGCGGTGCGCCAGTTCATAGATTGGGTGGGGACGATCAGCTGCGGGATCGATCTGGTCACGCAGCGCGACTACGCGATGCCGTGAGCGCGTCCTCGATCGCGAGGCCGCGAGCGCGACGCGTCAGTGCTTCGTCGGCGGTTCTTCGCGCTTCAGCAGCTTGTCGACGCCCGTCGTGTCGACCACGCGGATGGTCAGGTCCTTGGCCCAGTTGAGCCCCTTCCTCGCGGCATCCACCGCCTGGTTGGCCGCATCCGCCGTGGTGCTGCGGACCTGCTCGGCGGAGGGCAGCTGCTGCTGCGTCCAGTCCGCCGTCTTGCGCGCGGCGTCCCAGGCCTGGGTGGCGGCGGTGGCCGTGGTGACGAGCACCTGGTCCGCGCTCGGCAGTCGCTGCTGCGTCCAGTCGGCGGTGTCGACCAGCACCGTGCGCACCTGCCCGGCAGCGGCACCGGCGAGCGTCACGGTCTGGGTCCAGCGCTTGGAGAGCTCGCCCGGCGGCGCGGTCGCGAGCAGGCGCACCACGGTGTCCAGCGACGCGGTCTCTTCCGTCGTCAGCGGCCCGCCGGCTTCGAGCATCCCGCGCATGAAGATGCCGAGGTCCTTGGCGATCGCCGCGTGGTTGCAGTCGGGATTGAGGTGGAGGAAGCCCGCACCCTCGACCGCCATGGCTTCGAGCTCGCTGCCGGCCAGCCGTGCTTCGACGGCGGCGACGGACTGCTCGACGAAGGCGCGGTTCAAGCCCCAGTCGGCGATCAGATGGTCGATGAGGTACTGACGTTCCGCGGGTTCGACGGCGCCGTCGACCGCGGCCAGCCGCAGCGAGAGCGGCGCGATCAGGTCGAACAGCGCGAGGCCCAGCGTGTCCAGCGGCGTGTTGAGGTACTTGGGGATCTCGATGACGCGCTCGCCCTTGGTCGAGCTCAGCAGCCGGTACATGCCGTAGCAGGCGCCGCCCGACGCGAGCGCGGCGAAGGCGACCCAGCCGATCGGCGTGGCCGACGCGCCGAGCAGCGATGCGACCATGCCGGTCTTCGCGACGGCCGCGCCGGCGCCCGCGGCGCCGAGCACGTCCCACACCTCGCGGCCGCGGCTGATCATGCGCAGCGAGGTGTAGGCGGCCTCGCCGATGGCGAGCTTGGCCTTGAAGCGCAAGGGATCGGCGACGACCTGGTCGACGCCTTTCAACTCGGGCGGGGGCAGCAGCAATGGCGCGGGGGCAGGCATGGGGGAGGACTCCAGTCGGATAGGGGGAGTCTAGCGAAGTGGAAAGTCACATCCCCATGCAGGCCATGTATGACGGCTGCAACACCACTCATCGGACGTCGGTCCAGGCATGGCTAGCATCGTGCATCCAGTTCAGGGACGGGTAAGAGATGGAGACCAATCGAATGCACACGTTGATGTCGGCGGATCGGGTCAAAGCACATCTGCCCGCCGTTGTCGCAGCGGCGGATGGCGATCGTCTGGCGCTCGGCTTCTTCGCAGATTCGATGTACGCGGACTTCTGTCGGAAGGAACAGCTCTTCGTTCTGATCGATGTTCAAGGAGCTGCGGAGACTTATGCCGGACATCTCTTGTTCGACGTGAAGTTCCCAAAGGCACATGTCCTGCAGATTCACATCGCAAGGCCATTTCGGGGAAATCGACTCGGCGCCGCGTTATTGAACGATCTAAAGAAGCACCTGACGGATCTGGGGTTCATCTCGATCTTTGCGCGTGTCGCAGAAGATCTTGTGGAGGCCAACGGCTTCTGGAATGCACAGGCCTTCTATACGCAGCGCGTGGCTCAGGGAGGAAAGAGTCGGAACCGGACCATCGTCGTGCGCGCTCACGAGTTGGCGTCTCCCCAACTCTTTGCCGCCAGCGGCATCAGTGCTGCAGATCCACTTGGACTCGATTTTGGTGAACGGCGAACGAGGCCGCTGTACTTGCTGGACCTGAACGTATTGTTTGATCTCGGACCGAGGCGCGAACGTCATCCTCTCGCCTTGGATGTTTTTCGCGCAGAACGCATGCAGATCTGTGCGCTGGCGATCAGTTCAGAAATCGAGGTCGAACTGGAGCGCACGGCGCGCGATGCCAAGACTGACCCCATGCTGGCCTTCGCCGGGACGTTGTCGCGCTTTCCAGTTCCAGACGCGCACGTGCTGGATCGTCTGCTGCCAAGGCTCGGCGAGATTGTGTTCTCCGAACGTTCGCGCGCCGGTACTCTCAGGCCAAATGATCTCTCCGACCTCAAGCATCTCGCGACGGCCATCCACAACGGTCTTCCAGGCTTGATCACCAATGATGAGACTGTATTGGCGGGGGCGCCTCTGTTGCAGAAAGAGTTCGGGCTGGACGTGTTGTCTCCGGCGCATTTCCAGGCTCCATTGGACGAACACGAATTGCCTGTTGTTCATACGGCTGCAAGCGACGGAATGGTCACGATCGAGCGCGCGCAGCGCGAAGATTCCACGGTCATTCAGACCTTGTTGACGTCCCTGGGAGTCGCAGTGGCCGATCAGGCCGCGCAATGGGCAGCGACCGATGACAGGACCTCAGCGTGCGTGCGTCTGGTTGCGCGATGCGGGGGCGCGCTGGCTGGATACATGGCCTGGCCAGCCAGTTTGAATCGACCCGGCATGCGAGCGCACGTTGCGATCCGGGAGGACTTGCCTGGCGCGGAAGCGGCGGCTCAAGCTTTTCTTCATCGCCTCGCCGAGAGCGTTCCGGTCGGCGGTGTTGCGAACACTCATCTCAGCTGTCCGACCCGCCAAGTGGTTCTGCGAGAGGTGGCTGCGTCGTTCGGTTACACCGCATCGCCAAGCGCGCCAACGGAACTGATGAAGATATCCTTGAAGCAGCACGTCCGCACTTCGACATGGGACGCTGCGCGGCAGGCATTGCTTTCGGCCTCGGCCATGCAATTGCCAGAAAGTCCACCCCTGTTCCGTCACGTTGACCAGCAGTTGCCGGTGATCCGGCGAGACGGGCAACAGATGCATGTTCCGCTGTTCCAGCTTGAGGCGCATTTGGCCCCTGCATTGCTGTGCCTCCAGGGGCGAGGTGGCGTGATGGTGCCGATACAGCGTCGCTTCGAAGAGTCCTTGATCGCCCAGTCACCGCAGGCTTCGTGGTTGCCCATGAACAAGGCTCAACTGCGTCCGCAGCGTCTCTATGTCAGCGGTCCCAACACGCTGAAGAGCTTCCAGCGAGGTGACCTGATGTTCTTTTATGAATCGAGCAAGGACAAGGGATCTCGATCGGTGATCGCGATCGGTCGTGTCTTGAGGGCCTTCCATCGAGGCCAGGGGGATTCGGACGCTGCGGACCTTTCGGGATCGGTCCTGACGGAGGATCAATTGTCGGAAATCGGCGCCTCGGCCACGAAGACAATCACTGTCTTTGACAACGTCCTCAGGCTGACTCGCCCGGTGGTTCTGGAGGAGCTCAAGGCCCTGGGCTGCGGGGCTCCACAACAGCTTCTGACGACTCAACGTTTGTCGGCACAACAGGTCCAGGGAATTTTGGAGAAGGGTTTTCAATGACGCAGCATGTCCTGATTTCTCTTGAAGAGCGGCACGCCAACAACATCCTCGCCGGTACGAAAACCGTCGAGCTTCGCCGCAGGTCGATGCACGTTGAACCGGGCACGATGGTCTGGTTCTATGTCAAGAAGCCCGTCGCTTGCATTGTCGGCTTTGCGATAGCGGGAACGCGAATCGCCGCAGCACCTACGGCCGTTTGGCACAGGTTCGGGCAGGTGTCCGGACTCGAGAAGAAGGAGTTCATGGACTACTTCGTTGGCTGCAAGGAGGCCTCGGTCATGCCTCTCGATGCGCCTACACGGTTGCGGAAATCAGTCGGTCTCGACGAGGTCAGGGCCAGCGTGCCGGGCTTCCATCCGCCGCAGTTCTACATCCGCATGAACGACGAGTCTCCTCTAAGAGATCTGTTGACTTCCCGCTTGCCAAGGCGACCACGCCGCAGTGCCGGCGCCACAGGCTTGATTAACTGACCTCTATGCTTGTTGTCCAGATCGTCACGATCTGGTGGACCAAAGCCCTGCGGGGCGCGGAGGGCGCGGTCGTGCGCCGCGATCTGCCGCGTGCGTTCCCGATCGAGGATCCGACGGACGGATTCCTGCTGCAGCATCTGAGGCTCGAGGACCGTTCGTCGTTCGCGCCGAAGCTGATCAAGCGGGAGACGCGGCCGACACCGCCCGCTTGTCTCGACGAACTGCGCATCGCGCGGTCCGGCGATGGCGCCTACTCGCTCGGGCTGACGGGCACGACCGGTGGCGGCATGCCGCGGCGCCATCCGATCCCTGAACTGGTCGTCGTCGAGCCCGGAAGCTGGGCGAGGATCACCGTGAACGCACGGCACACCAGCTATTCGGGCCAGCATTATTCGGAGACGACGTACAACGTCGCCGTCGCGTCCCGTGGGAGCCCGACGGCGATCGATCTGTTCCAGTCGACGGCCCCCGCACGCGACAAGGATCTGCGCGCCCATCTCTTCTGAAGACGGGCCGCGGGACGGCCGAGTCGGTGCGCGCGTCGTCGCCGGAATTCAGCGCTTCACGTACGCATCGATCGCCTTGCGCGCCAGGAACGACTGGTCGCTGAACAGGCCGTCCATGCCGAGCTTGAGGAAAGCCTCGATCTGGCCGGCGAGGTTGCCGATCGCCGCCGGATCGGCGCTGCTGTCGAAGTCATCGGGCAGGAAGACGTTCTCCGCGCGGAAGGTCCAGCCGTGCACGATGAGGCCGGCCGCGTGCGCGTCCTTCACCAGCGTCGTCGGCGTGCCCAGGCGGCCGGCGACCAGCGGGATCATCAGATTGGTGTTCGCGCCGATGCCCTGCGCGTAGCTGGAGATCTCGGCCAGGCCGGCCGGCTTGACGAGGTCCGCATAGGTGCGCGTGTCGCCGCTCGCCGTGAAGTCGTAGGGTTGGCCCGATCCGTTGATCAGTTGCACCAGCGGCACCCGCGTCATGCGGTTCAGCTTGCGCAGGTTGCCGACCTCGAAGGACTGGATGAAGACCGCCGAGTCCGGGCTGCGATAGCCGTACTTGTTGAGCATGCGGACCAGCGGTTCCTCCAGCGGCTTGCCGATGCCGGCGAAGTAGGTCGGGTGCTTGGTCTCGGGGTACACGCCGATCGGCTTGACCTTCTGGCCATGGTGACCGTGGCCGCGGCCGTCCCTGCCGTCCTTGGACGCTTCTTCCCTGCGGCGTTCGTTGGCCTGCTGGACCAGTTGCAGCACCTCCTCGAAAGTGGGCACCTCGAACATGTCGTTGAAGCGCGTGTTGCCCGGGCGGATCTGCGGAATGCGCTCGCGGGCGCGCAGGGTCTTGAGCTCGGCCAGCGTGAAGTCCTCGGTGAACCAGCCGGTGATCGCGACGCCGTCGATGGACTTGGTCGCCTTGCGGGACGCGAACTCGGGCCGCTCGGCGACGTCGGTCGTGGCTTCGCGCACCGAGCCGTCGGGATTCAGGATCGCGATGGCGTTCTCGTGGCGCGCGACCAGCACGCCGTCCTTCGTCAGCACGAGGTCGGGTTCGACGTAGTCGGCGCCTTGCTCGATCGCCAGCCAGTAGGCGGCGAGCGTGTGCTCCGGGACGTAGCCGCTGGCGCCGCGGTGCGCGATCAGCAGCGGCTCCTTGGCGCGCGGCGGTTGCTGGCCGCCATGGGCGCAGGCGGCGGTCACCAGCGAGACGGCCGTGAGGGTCGAGAGGACGGCAGTGCGAAGCAGCTTCATGCGGAGGTCTCCTTCGGGTGGATGCGACAGTCGGCGCGTCGTGATCCCGAGTGTTCGCGCGGGATCACGACCGCGTTGGAAAAACGTGAGGCCAAGTGGCGACCGAAGGGTAGGGCCAGGCGGATGAAGGTTTGATGATGACCCTGATGAGGGCAGGTCCCCTGAAACAGGTCTTACAAAGCGCCGGGGCCATGCGCCGCGCCGCGCTTCGCTGAGGAGACGCCGGGCGTCAGGACGCGAGCGGCAGGACCTCGTCGCCTTCGCTGGCGCGGCAGTCCGCCGGCAGCGGTTCCCAGCCGCGGCGGACGACGATCGTCGAGCCGGTGGCGCAGAACTCGACGCGTTGCGCATCGGGCACGAGCCGATGCGCGAAGGCCTCCAGCGCCGTCGGTGTCGAGACCTTCAGACGCATCGCGTAGAGATCGTCGATCGGGTGATCGTCACTGTGGATCAGCGGCACGAACTGGGCTGCGAACATGACCGCGTGAGACGGCACGACGACCGGCGCGGGGTCGTAGCCGAGCGCCTTCAGCCACTGCTGCGCCTGCAACCGTGTCGGCGTGCGGCCATCCGGTGGAGGAGCGCCGTCGGGGCGCGCATCAGCAGCCACAGCCGCACTGTCGTCGCGCGGTGCCCAGGCGAAGCCCATCAATTCCGCCACCCATTGGTTGCAATTCTGATATTGCGTGCTGAAGGCGTAGGCGCTGGCGCTGTATCGCGGCGACAGCAGCGCGAGCGCGCGCCGGTTGTCCAGCGCGCTGGCGGCGAGCCGGGCGCCTTCGCGCTCGGGCAGCGTGACGATCGAGAGCCGGATCGGCTCGGTGCGGCCGGCGCTCAGCAGGAAGCCGGCGAGACCCTGGTCGTAGAGCTTCGCCTGGGATTCGTCGCAGGCGTAGTAGAGCTGCCGCACCGACCACGGGCTGTTGCGGCTGTCCTTCAGCGCGATGCCGCTGTGGGAGTACTGCAGGTGGAAGCGGCTCAGGTCCGTGCCGGAGCGCGAGACGAGCGCGGCGGAGGCGCCGCTTGCTTCCAGAGCCCGCCGCGCGATCGCAACGACCTGAAGCTGGCGGTCCTGCTCGGTGGCGCTGACTTCGTTGCCACGATCGCAGAAGGTGGCGGCTTGCGAGGTCGACGCCGCAGCGAAAGCGGTCATCGCGACGACTGCTGGCGCGAGGCCGCGAAGCACCGGGATGATGCCGGTGCCGCTCAGGGTGGGTCGACTTGCCGCCCGAGCCCGCGTGCGGGGCCCGGCGGGGATCACAGCGTCACCGGATGCGATTCAAGCTCGCGGTGCCAGTCGTCGTGCAGCGCGAGCAGGAAGGCCTGCTTGTTCTCGGCACGGGCGAACTCGTAGCCGTAGTCGCGCTTCTGCGCCAGCACGTGGTCGCCGACGCGCAGCGGCTGGCCGGCGATGGCCTGCTTGGGCACGTAGAGGAAGAACTCGGTGCCGCCTTCGGCGCGGACCGGCTGCAGGCGCAGGCGCTGCGTGTCGGCGCGGCCGGCGGCGTCCTCGACGGCGAGGACCTTGTACTCGCCCTCGGCGACCTTGCGGTCCTTGCTGGAGCTGTCGCTGGACTGGCCGATCGAGTCGGACAGCTGGCGCGAGGACACCGAGCCGGCGCTCGAGGCGGAGGTGGCGATGCTCTCGGCATGCGCCGGCAGCGTCGCGAAGCCGGCGAGTGCGGCGATGGTCGCCGCAGCGGCGGAAGCGAGGGAGAAACGGGAAGAGCTGTGGCGCATAAAACCGTCCATGGGCTGGTCAGTCCGGCCGCGGAACAGCGGCCGGACGGCGCAAGCATAGGGGATGCGACGACATGATCAGGTTTCCGTGTCTGCACACGTCGCAAAGGTCTTGCGCGCGCCTTCGATCTGTTCGCTCAACATCCTTTGATCGACCGGATTCTCCAACTCGTAATCGGCGCGAACTCGCCGGTCGCGTTGCGCCCTCATCAGAAGGCCGAGCGCCCGAGAGCGTTCCGCGATCCTTGCATCGCACATGGGGTCAGGATCCCTGAGACAGTTGATCAACCACACATGAACGCTCCCGGATTTCGGCGGTTCTGGACGATTCGGAAGAAGACTGACCCACGCTAGGCACCGGTGATAGGCAGCGTAGTACGCGCGGGACACTGCGGATCGGCGCCGAGCCTCCGATGTGAATCCGTTGGCAAGCGCCTCCGCGTCCTTGAGGAGTTCTTTGGGAGCGATGGACTTCATGGTGAGCTATTCCTCGTCTCCATCGTCGTCGTCCCCGTCGAGAGCCGGATGCGGACAAGCGCTCCAGTCCTTGGGCTGACAAGGGTGGATGGACCTGAAGCCCACCAGGAATCCGCCGCTGCGACGGTGACAATGCACGGCGTTCATCCGTAGTTCGTCCTCGAGCTCGTAAGTGCGATCGTCGTCCGTATCGACACTGAGTGTCACGCGCGCAAATTGGAAACCGTCCTCCGCCAGACAATGGCTGATGTCCACGGGCCCGCTGCACAGGCGCACCGAGTTGTTCGCCAGAACGCCGAGCGCCAGCCTGACCTCGAGGTAGGCATCGACGCATGTCTCCTTGTTCTCTTCGAACAGCCGGCAGAGCACTTCCCGGACCTCCTCCCAGTCGATGTGCCTGAAAACCGGGGCGGGGATCTGGCCAATCACATAGGGGTTGGTCTTCTCCGGATATCGAAGCAGGTGGAGCAGCGCATCCAGCCCTTCAGTCCATGCGGGCGCCGGTATCTCCTTCTGCAACGCCGTCGGCACTTCGACGGACGCCTGTCCCGGCGTTTCCAATTCCTTCAACACTGCACTCATCTCGCTCATCCTTTCAAGCTGCGAAGTCATCGTCAATGACCAGCAGTTTCGGCAGGCGGCGCGATGAAATCACTCCCTCGCAAGAGCGCTTCGATGGGGGATACACCTCTGAGTAGGTCATTCCCCCGACGAATGCAGATTGGTGGGATTGGGGTTCGCAGGGCTTAGTTGAGCTCCCCGGCCGGCACCACCGGCAGCACGATGCTCGACGGCCGCAGCGACCCGGCGTGGATCGTCGTCACGTTGCCGTTGGCCTGCTGCTGCAGCGGCGTCGGCCAGATGCCCTGGGCCTGGTTGCTCGCGCTGATCGCGATGCGAAGCCGGTGCCCCGCGCGGACCAGGGCCGCGACCGGGAAAACCTCCACCGGCACCAGCATCGGCTCGTTGGCCACCACCGGCAACGCCGCGCCCGCCGTGAACGGATGCCACGGCTGGATCATCGTGCCGTTGACGAAGCGCGAACGGCTCGTGTCCACCGCGCGGTGCGCCGCCGACATCAGGCCGTGCGTCAGCGGCTTCACCGCGCCGGTGGACGGATCCACATCGTCGATGCGCACCGACAGCGCCGCCTGCGATCGCGACGCCGAGATCCACAGGTCCGCCTGGACCGGCCCGTTCAGGTAGAGGTCCTGCGCCAGCGGCGCGGTCTCGTAGACGGCCGCGCCCTGCAGCGACTCGACCTGCGCGCTGTCCGAGTAGCACGGCCGGGGCAGCAGCCCCGCCAGCCCCAGCGTCCATTGCACCTGGCTCGCCGAGCAGTCGCTGTGATCGCGGATCTGCACGCTCGCGGTGAAGATCGTGCCCAGCACCGTGCCGCGCGTGGCCGTCGGCGCGGGCGGCTCCGAGACCGTCCGTCCGGCCGCGACCGCCGGGATGCCCGACGCCAGGCTGCCGTCCGGCTGCAGGTACCAGCGCTGCGGCGCCATCTTCGGATGCGGCCAGTCGCTCGCCGTCGCGAACCTCGGCTTGCCGCCGCTGCCGTAGCCGTCGACGAACTGCGTCACCGTCGGCAACGTGTCGGCGCCGGCCGGGCGGCCCTGCAGATACTGGTCGAACCACTGCAGCAGCAGCGAGGTCGTGCTCGGCGGTCCGTACGACGGCGCGCCGCCGAAGCCGCTGATCCCGCCTTGCACCGACTGCAGGTGCGAGCCCGGCAGGATCGCCAGCTTCGCGGGCACGTTGCGCTTGAGCTGCTCGTAGAGCAGCGGCTGGTCGCGTTGGAAGATGTCCAGCGAGGCCCCGACGATGAAGGTCGGCACGCGGATCCGACCCGCACTCTCCACCGGCGAGCGGCCCGCCCAGAACGAGCCGTCGTCGGTCGCGATGCCGCTCGTATTGCCGACGAAGCCGTCGAAGGTCGGCGCATACCAGGTGTCGATCGCCGCGACGTGATCGCCGGTCGCGGCGTTGATCTGCGTCGCGTACCAGGGATTGAGCAGCAGCTCCGGCGCGTTGGCCACGCTCAGCGACTGCGTCAGCGGCAGCCAGGTGCTCAGGAACTGCGCGTTGAAGAGACCACCGGTCGCCGCGACGCCGCGGTAGGCGTCGCCCATCGGCACCGTCGCGAAGGCAGCCTTGATCGCCGGGTGCTGCTGCCCCGCCGTCAGCAGCGAGCTGATGCCGAGGTAGGACGTGCCCGCCACGCCGATGCTGCCGTTGAAGAAGGACTGCCGCGTCACCCACTCGACCGCCTCGCGGTAGGCCTGCTGCTCGTCGGGGCCGATCAACTGGGTGACACCGCCGCTCATGCCGGTGCCGTGGGCGTCGATCGCGACCGTCACGTAGCCGCGGCGCACCATGAACTGGTCCAGGCCGCCGATCAGCAGCGTGTTGCCGCCGGCCGGCGTGAACACGCCGAGGAACTGGCCGACATCGATCCGGTAAGCGGTCTGCGTCAGCACGACCGGATAACGCCCGGACTTCGGGAAGCCCAGGAAGTCCGCCGGCATGGAGACCAGCACCGCCAGCTGCTTGCCCGATGAGAGCCGGATGAACTGCAGCGGCAGGGTGACCGCGCGGGGATGGTCCGGACCGCGCGCGTAGGCCGCGGACGGCCAGGTCGCGCCGGCGTTGGCGGTGACGGCGGGATTCGGCGCGGCGGTCGTGCCGCGCGTGCCCAGCGTCGTGGTCTGCGCGGCGGCGCCGAGCGCCGTGCCGGCGGCCAGCGCCACCAGCAGGGCGCGGCATCGCGCACGGCGGCGTGCGAGCCAGGGGCGGACCGTACCGCGCTGCGTCGGAAGGGCCAGGGTCATGTCTTGTCTCCAGGTCCCGAGGGTCGGGTGGTCGCTGAGCGACTCTGTGGGGGCATGAGCCGCCGACTATGCCAGGACCGTGCGCGATGTCACGCCCGCCGGGCCTGGCGCTGTCGGGTTCCGCCGTCCCGGCGGCGCTGTAGGTCAAGTCCCTACAGCAGCTGCGGCAGGCGGCGCTCATCGCGAGTGGCAGCCGCTGGATGGCGGCAATGAGGCCCAGCGACGACGATGACATCCATGAACATCGCCGTCATCGAAGACAACGTCCCCGTCCGCCAGCTCCTGGTCCGCCGTGCCCAGAAGCTCGGCGGCATCACCGTCGTCGCGCAGGCCTCCGGCGAGGACGAGGCCGTGGACGCCGTCATGGCCACCACGCCCGACGTCGTGCTGCTCGACCTGAACCTGTCGCAGGGCACCGGCCTGTCGGTGCTGTCCCGCCTGCGCGATCGCGACTACGCGGGCCGCGTCTTCGTGCTCAGCGCGGAGGACGCCGCCACCCACGCCGCTCCGTGCCGCCGCGGCGGCGCCGACGCCTTCTACGACAAGGCCTTCGACTTCGAAAAGCTGCTCGCCGACCTGCACGACCTGTGCCGGCGCGGCGCTGCCAACGTCCCGTGGAGCGCCGGCCCGCGTGCCGTCGCCAACGGCTGAGTCACCGATCCACGAACCGGCACCCAAAGACCGGACCATCCGCATCCACCGACCTGGGAGGACCCGCCATGAAGCTCACGATGACACTGCCCCGGCTGCCGTTCCCGCTGCCGACGCTGTCCTGGGCGCCGCGCGGTCCGATGGCCTCCTGGCTGCTGGTCGGCAACCTGCTGATGATCGTCGCGCTGGCCGCGATGACCGCGCTCAGTCTCTGGAACCACCGCGAGACCGAGACCGACCGTGCCCGCGACGTGGTCGAGAACCTGGCGCAGAACATCGCCGTCGAGGTCGGCGCCGAGCTGCGCAACACCGACAACGCGCTGGCCACCATCGCGCTGCGCTACCGCAGCACGCGCCAGTCCCCGGACCAGGCGGCGATGGTCGCCCGGCTGATCGACGAGCAGCGCGGCCTGCTGCCGCAGGTCGTCGCGCTGCGCGTGACCGACATCCACGGCACCGTCACCACCGGCCTGATGCCCGGCGAACGTCCCTTCAACGTCGGCGACCGGAGCTACTTCTCGCAGGCGCGGCTGACCGACACGATGGTCGTCTCCGAGCCGTTGAACAGCCGTGCGCAGAACCACTGGTGCATCATCCTGGCGCGCCGCCTGATCGACCATGACGGCAACTTCGACGGCATCGTGTATGCCGTGGTCACCGCGCAGCACTTCGTCGACCGCTTCAGCGGCGTCGCGCTGGGCCCGTCGGGCGCCGTGTCGCTGCGTTCGCAAGGGCTGAACCTCGTGGCGCGATATTCCGCCAGCGAGCCAGCCTCGACCAAGGGTTTCGGCGCGAAGCTGCTGTCCGAGCAGGCGATGCGTTCGCTGGCTCAGAACCCGGAGCGCGGCGTCTACATCACGCCGACGGCGCTCGACCGCGTGGAGCGCGTCACCGCCTACCGCAAGGTGCCGGGTTATCCGATGACGCTGTTCACCGGCATGAGCAGCAGCTACTTCCTGGCCGGCTGGCGGGGCCAGGTCGTGCAGCAGTCGCTGCTGGCGGCGCTGGTCGCGCTGGCGGTGGCTGCCGCGTCGGCGCTGATCCACCGGATCCACCGCCGCGAACGCCGCGCCAAGGATGCCGTGCAGCAACTGGCGCGCGAGCAGGAAGCCATGCTGCAGAACGACCTGATCGGCATGGTCCGCATCCGCGACAGCCACGCGCTCTGGAACAACCCCGCGATGGAACGCATGTTCGGCTACCTGCCCGGCGGGATGGTCGGCCAGTCCGCGCAGGCGCTCTTCCTCAGCCCGGCGGAGCACGCCCGCGTGCGCGATGCCAGCCTGGCGACGATGCGCTCGGGCGGCCGCTTCCATACGCAGCTGCGCATGCGGCGGCTGGACGGCGCCGAGTTCTGGGTCGACCTGCACGGCACGGTGCTGTCGGAGTCGGAATCGATGTGGATGCTCGTCGACATCGATGGCCTCAAGCGCAGCGAGGAGCAGGCGCAGCACCTGGCGCTGCGCGACGTGCTGACGGGCTTGCCCAACCGCCGCCTGTTCCAGGAGAAGGTCGGCGATGCGATCAACGCCGCGCGCCGCACCGGCCGCGGTTTCTCGGTCTGCTACCTGGACCTGGACGGCTTCAAGGCCATCAACGACCAGCACGGTCACGAGGCCGGCGACGAGGTGCTGAGCGAGATCTCGCGGCGCCTGCAGGACCTGGTGCGCAGCAACGACGTCGTCGCCCGCCTGGGCGGCGATGAGTTCGCCATCCTGCTCTCCGGCGTCACCCGGCCGGAGGACGTCGAGCAGACGCTGCAGCGCTGCCTGTTCTCGATCCAGCGCCGCATCACGCTGGACAGCGGCGAGAAGGTGTCGGTCGGCGCCAGCATCGGCGCGGTGATCGGCGGCGGCGGCGACGTGTGCCGCGAGCTGCTGCACGCGGCCGACGAGGCCATGTACGCGGTCAAGCGCACCGGCAAGGGCCAGATCCGGATCGCCGGGCATGTGCAGTCCGAATGGGCCGTGGCGGCCTGACGTCGCGGCGGCCGGTGCGGGAGCGCGGATGCCCCTGCAACGGGTGACAGCGCCCGGGGCCCGGGCGACTGCCGTATCGCTTCATTCAACTTCGGTGCAGGATGCGCCGATGTCTTGGGAAGCGCCCCGGCGGGACGTCGGCTAGGAATCCTGATCTAGCGCGCCCCGCGCCGGGGATGTCATTCAAATCTGTCCAATGGGAGGAGAGATCCAATGAACATCGGCACCTGGCGTTTGTCCACGCAGTTGACCGTGTCCTTCGTGATGCTGGTGGCGCTGTGCGCGCTGGTCGGCGGCATGGGCCTGCTGCAACTCAACCGCGTGCATGACAGCACGAACGAGATCGCCGAGGACTGGTTGCCCAGCATCCAGAACATGGCGGCGATCCGCGTGAAGGCCAACCAGATCCGGCGCATGGAGCCGGACCATCTGCTGTCCGACGACCCGCAGGAGATGGCGCAGATCGAACGCAACATCGCGCACGCCCGCAAGGAGCTGGCCGACGCGGAGAAGGCCTACCTGCCGTTCATCACCAATGACGAGGAACGCCGGCTCTACGCCGAGGTCGTCGCCGCGCGCGACACCTACTTCGCGGCGCAGGAACGGCTGCTGCATCTTTCGCGCAATGACGGCACGGACGCGGAGGCGAAGGCCTTCTTCCGCGCCGATTCCCGCAACAGCTTCAACAACTGGGTCAAGGCGATCGAGCGCAGCGCGGACTACAACGCCGCCGGCAGTGAGCAGTCGCGCCTGGATGCGGCCAGCAGCTATGCCGCCGGGCACGGCTGGAGCCTGTCGCTGACGCTGGTGTCGGTGGGCGTGGCCATCGGGCTGGCGCTGCTGCTGCTGGGGCATGTGCGGCGCCAGCTCGGCGGTGATCCGGCCGAGGCGGCCCGCCTGGTGCGGCAGGTCGCGGAAGGCGACCTCAGCGGCGAGATCCACGTGCGGCCCGGCGACGACCGGAGCCTGATCGCGGCGCTGAAGGCCATGCAGACCGGCCTGCGGCAGGTGGTCGGCGGTGTGCGCGAGGGCAGCGAGTCGGTGGCCAGCGCCAGCGGCCAGATCGCGATGGGCAATCACGACCTGAGTCAGCGCACCGAGGAACAGGCCAGCGCGCTGGAGGAAACCGCGGCGACGATGACCGAGCTGGGCGAGACGGTGCTGCAGACCTCCGAGAACGCGCAGCAGGCCGACCGGCTGGCGCGGTCCGCCAGCGAGGTGGCGCATCGCGGCGGCGCGGTGGTGACGCAGTTCGTCGAGACGATGCGCGGCATCGACGAGAGCAGCCGCCGCATCGCCGACATCATCGGCACCATCGACGGCATCGCCTTCCAGACCAACATCCTGGCGCTGAACGCGGCGGTGGAGGCGGCGCGGGCCGGCGAGCACGGCAAGGGCTTCGCGGTGGTGGCGTCCGAGGTCCGCGCGCTGGCGGGACGCAGCGCGGAGGCGGCCAAGGAGATCAAGTCGCTGATCGCCGCCAGCGTCGAACGGGTGGAGCAGGGCTCGGGCCTGGTGGAGCAGGCCGGCGCCACGATGACGGAGATCGTCGCGGCGATCGGGCGCGTGACCGACGTCGTCGGCGAGATCAGCAGCGCGACGCGCGAGCAGTCGCAGGGCGTGAATCAGGTCGGCGAGGCGGTCAACCAGATGGACCAGGTGACGCAGCAGAACGCTGCGCTGGTCGAGGAGTCCGCCGCCGCCGCGGAAAGCCTGCGCCAGCAGGCGCAGGCCCTGGTCGCGTCGGTGGCGAAGTTCCGGCTCGGCTGACCTTTCTCCCTCTCCCGCTTGCGGGAGAGGGCAGGGGTGAGGGCCAGCAGCCGACGCCAAGCTCAGACCGGGACCGGGAAGTCGACCTCCGTGTCGTTGACCCGGTTCACGAGATTCGTGAAACCGATCAGCGAGATCGTCAGCAGCGCCTCGACCACCTGCGCCGACGTCCAGCCCGCAGCGAGCACGGCCTGCACACGTTCGGCGGCGACCGTGCCGGTCGTCGCGCTCACATGCCGCGCGAAGTCGACCAGCGCCTGGCGCTTGATGTCCTCGACGCTGTCGCCGCCGCGCAGCTGGCGCAACTCATCGCCCTTCAACCCGACCATCTTGCCGATGGCCGAGTGCGCGGCCACGCAGTAATCACAGCCGTTCTGCGCGCTGACCGCAACGCGGATGGCCTCGATGTCGACCTTGGAGAGCGCGCCGCGCGACAGGGCGGCGTCGCCTTCGAGCGCCACCTTCAGCGCGGCGGGACTCAGCGAACCGATCAGCGCGTAGGCGTTGGGCACCTTGCCGGCGCTCTTGCGGATGGCGTCGAACAGCGGTTGGGCCGCGGCGGGCGCGTCGGCGATGGCGGGAGCGGAGAGGCGGGACATGGCATTTCCTTTCGAAGTGGGTGGGCCGTCATTTCCGGGGTGTTCGTCGAGGCCTCTTCTGAAGGCGTTTCCCGGGAGGGCGGCGCTGCATCGCTGCAGTGACTCCACTGTAGAAATCGCCGCCGCCGGCGCCCATGCTCGTCCGAGCCTGTCTAATGCCCGTTCGTTTCAGACGGGCCTGAATGACGGGCCTGAACGACGGGCACGATCGACGGTCAATGGGAGGAGAGCCGATGGTGGAAGGGAAGGACGGCGCGGGCTTGCTCGACCGGCTGCTGGCGTTGGTGGACGTGGACGGGCGGCTCGACATCCGCTGCGATCTCGGCGTGGGATGGGCACTGGCGCAAGCGGCCGAGGCCGGCCATCACATCCCCTTCCACGTGCTGCTCGACGGCGAGGCCGTCGTCGACGCCGACGGCCTGCGCGCCGCGGCCATGCGCGCCGGCGATGTGCTGATGCTCCCCGGTGGCGGCGCGCACCAGCTCCGCGACCGCGATCCGGCCAGCCTGCACCGTCCCGGCGAGGGCACGCTGCTGTGCGGGCGCTTCATCGTCCCCGCCGCGTCGGCGAAGCTGATCCGCGCGCTGCTGCCGCCGGCGATGGTGGTCCGGTCGCCGGGGCCCGGCTCGCGCCTGACGCGGCTGCTGGGCTTGATGCGCGAGGAGGCCGATGCGCCGGGCGAGGGCGGTGCGGCCCTGCTGCGACACCTGTCCGGCGCGCTCTTCGCCGTCGCGCTGCGCGCGGCGATGGGAGAGAACCTCTCACCGACCGTGGATGCGCCCGGCGTCCTCGCGCTCGGCGCGCATCCGCGCCTGGCGGCGCTGGTCGTCGACCTCCTCGGGAACCTGGCGCAGGACTGGACCCTCGACGGGATGGCCGACCATGCGGCCTTGTCGCGCTCGTCGCTGATCCGCAGCTTCCAGGCTGTGGCGGGCGTGTCGCCGGCCGAGTTCCTGACGCAGGTCCGGATGACCGAAGCCGCCCGCCGGCTGCGCGCCGGGCGCGAATCGCCAGCCGCCATCGGCGAAGCCGTCGGTTATGCCTCCGAAGCGGCGTTCCAACGCGCGTTCAAACGGGAGATCGGTGTGACGCCGGCCGCTTGGCGCGATGGGGCGGAGACGCTCGGGTCATCGGCCGGCAACGCGGCGCTCCCGGTGCGCCAGCGGCTTGGCTGAGGCCGCCTGACTCCGCTTGGCCAAGCGCGGGCACTCCACGATGCATGGGGCATCGCGTCCGCGAACCCCAAGCATCATTCCGGCCCCACGGGCAGCGCAGCGTGCGGGCCAGACATCTCTCACGG
Source organism: Roseateles sp. GW821-FHT09G03 (assembly GCF_059416045.1). Lineage (NCBI taxonomy): Bacteria > Pseudomonadati > Pseudomonadota > Betaproteobacteria > Burkholderiales > Sphaerotilaceae > Roseateles > Roseateles sp. GW821-FHT09G03. Next base: position 210,726 of record NZ_JBWKOK010000007.1, on the reverse strand, counting down.
CGCAGCGATCGCCACCACGGCCTTGCCGATGTTGCGACCGTCGAGCAGGTCGATCAAACCCTTCGGGGCGAGTTCGAGTCCGTCGACGACATGCTCCAGCGCCCGGACCTCGCCCGCGGCGATCGCCGCGGTCATCTCGCGCTGGAACGCCTTGAAGCGCGCCATGTCTTCGCCGTAGTGGTCCAGGACGATGAAGCCTTCCATGCGGACGCGCTTCTGGAGCACCGTCGCCAGCAGCTTCGGCAGACGGTCCGGGTCGGTCGCGTTGTCGATGCCGGCCTCGTTGTAGTGCGCGATGAAGCCGCACACCGGAACGCGCGCGCCGATGTTCAGCAGCGGCAGCACCGCGTCGAGCACCTCCCCACCGACGCTCTCGAAGTAGACGTCGATGCCGTCCGGTGCTGCTTCGCGCAGGCGCTCGGAAAACTGCGGATCGCGCCGGTCGACCGCCGCATCGAAACCGAAGGTGTCGATCAGGTGCCGGGTCTTGTCCGCGCCGCCGGCGATGCCGACGACGCGCGCGCCCGCCCGCTTCGCCAGTTGCCCCACCATTGCGCCGACCGCGCCCGTCGCGGCGCCGACCACCACGGTCTCGCCAGCGCGCGGGCGTCCGATCTCGGTGAGACCGACATGCGCGGTGAACCCGGGCATGCCTGCCGCGCCCAGCGCGAGCGAGGGCCGCGTCATGTCGCCCAACGCGATCAGGTCACTGCCGTCGCTCAACGCGAAGTCCTGCCAGCCCGCGTTGGACAGCACGAGGTCTCCGGCGCGAAAGTCCGCGTGCCGCGACTCGACCACCCGGCTCACCGTGCCGCCGACGATGACGTCGCCGAGGGCGATCGGCGGCGCGTAGCCGGGTCCGACTTCCTCCATCAGGTTGCGCATGTACGGGTCCAGCGACAGGTAGAGCGTTCGAAGCAATACCTGACCCTCAGTGGGAGCGGGGATAGGCTGCGACTCGAGGCGGAAGTTCTCCGGCACTGGCCGTCCCGCAGGGCGGGCCGCCAGCACGATGCGGCGGTTGAGGGTCGGCGCCGAAGCAGGTGTCGAAGTCGAAGAGGCGGTCATGCGAAAGCCTTTCCAGTGATCGAAGGACGTCAGGGACGCCAGGGACATCGAGGCGGCCGAGGCCTTGCGCGTCAGGCCTTCGCGACGCGCGGTCCGTGGCGCAGCGTGAGCAGCGTGCCCAAGGTGATGGCCGCCGCCGCGAAGGTCGGGCCGCCGAGCGCGCCGATGTGGTCCACCAGCATCCCGCCGCCGATGGCGCCGCTGGCGATGGCGATCTGGAAGGCGGCGACGAGCAGGCCGCCCGCGCCTTCGGCCTGGTCCGGCGCCGCGCGCACGATCCAGGTCTGGAAGCCGACCGGGAAGGCGCCGAAGGCGAAGCCCCAGAGCACGACCGCCACTGCGGTGACCCAGGTCGAGCTGCCCGCCATCAGCAGGGCGGCCGCGAGGACCACGATCAGCGAGCCGCCGGCGACGATGGCGCGCCGCTCGCTGCGTTCGGCGAGGAAGCCGCCGACGAGGTTGCCGAAGAAGCCGCCGATGCCGTAGCCGAGCAGCACCGCCGAGATCATCGAGACCGGCAGGTGGGTGATGTTCTCCATCAGCGGCCGGATGTAGGTGAAGCCGGCGAAGTGGCCGGAGATGACGAGCAGCACCGCCAGCAGCGCGACGCGCACGCCGGGGCGGGTGAGCAGTTCGCCGAGGACGCGCAGGTTGGGGTTGTCCTTCGGGGGCAGCTTGGGCAGGGTCAGGAGTTGCGCCGCCAGCGTGACGAGGCTGAGCGCGCCCGCCGCGACGAAGGCGCTGCGCCAGCCCCACATCTCGCCCATCCACGCGCCGATGGGCGCGGCGCAGACGGTCGCGACCGAGACGCCGGCCAGGATGACCGACATGGCCCGCGCGAACAGGTGCATGGGCACGAGCCGCATCGCCAGGGCCGCGGCCATTGACCAGAAGCCGCCCAGCGCCACACCCAGGATCACGCGCGCCGCGAGCAGCACGCCCAGGCTGGAGGCGGTGACGGCCATGACGTTGGACAGCACCAGCAGCAAGGTCAGCGCGATCAGGACGAGGCGCCGGTCGAAGCGCTTCGTCAGCAGCGGGATCGAGGGCGCCGCCACGGCGCCGACCAGCGCGGTCGCCGTGACGGTCTGGCCGGCGGCGCCGGCGCTGATGTTCAGGTCGGCCGCCATCGCGGTGAGCAGGCTGGCGGGGAGGAACTCCGCCGTCACCAGACCGAAGACGCCGATGGTCAACGAGGCGATCGCGGCCCAGTGGGCGTGTTCCTCGGCAGCGGGGGCGGCAGGGGCGGGGGAGGCCGCCGGGGTGTGAGGGGCGTCGAGGCAGTCGGTGCAGGTGGAAGACACGGCTGGGTAGAGGGACAGTGGGAATGGTCTTCAGCTTATGGGTAGGATTCAGGCGTTTCCATGCCGGAAGAGCCGAAATGCATGACGATTCCTCCAGAGTCCCCGTGGAGCCGCTGCCGCCGACCCCGCTGAAGCCCGCCGACCTGCTGACGCAGATCCTGCTGGGGCTGCGGCTGGAGGGCGTCGAGTACGGCCGCTGCCTGTTGCGCGCGCCATGGGCGATCGCCTTCCCGGCGCGCAAGGAGGCGCGTTTCCATTTCCTCGCGCGCGGCATCGCGTGGCTGAAGACGCCGGGCAGCGACTGGGTGCAGCTGAATGCCGGCGACGCCGTGCTGCTGCCGCGCGGCAGCGCCCATGTGCTGGCGAGCGCGCCGGACCTGCCGGCGGTGGAGATCGATTCGATCGCGCGCCGCGCGGTCGCGGAGGACATCTACCTGGTCGGCGCGGAGGCGGTGGCCTTGGCCGGCGCACGCGCCGGCACCGCGACCCGGAGCGGAGCCGATGCGACAGTCGTTGCGGGGGCCGATCAGGAGGCCGATGCGGAGGCTGCGTCGGGCGAGGAACCGCCCGACGTCATGTTCTGCGGCGCGATGCGCTTCAATCTGGACCCGCTGCATCCGCTGCTGGCGATGATGCCGGATGCGATGCGCGCCAACGACCTGGCGCGCCGCGACCCGACGGTGCCGACGCTGCTCGAGGCGATGGAACGCGAAGTGGCGCTGGACCGCATCGGCGCCTGCGGGATCCTCGCGCGGCTGGCCGACGTGCTGGCTGCCACCATCATCCGCGCCTGGGTGGAATGCGCCTGCAACGACGCCAGCGGCTGGATCGCGGCCGTGCAGTGCCCCGGCATCGGCAAGGTGATCGCCGCGATCCACAACGAGCCCGAACGCGACTGGAGCGTGCCGGAGCTGGCCGGCCTGATGGGCGCCTCGCGCTCGCGCTTCGCCGAGGCCTTCACCAAGACGGTCGGCGAGAGTCCGGCGAAATACGTCGCCAAGGTCAAGATGTTCCAGGCCCGTCAGTGGATCGCGCACGAGGGCATGCGCGTCGCCGTCGCGGCGGACCGGCTCGGTTATGACTCGGAGGCCTCGTTCAGCCGCGCGTTCAAGCGCATCGTGGGCCAGCCGCCCGGCGCGTTGCGGCGCTCCGCCGCGCGCCCCACCGGCTGACGTCGCACGGCACGGCCGGGCACGCCGGCGCAGGACGTCGTACGACTCGGGCTAACCCGGAGTCGGCGGCCTTTACACCCCCGTGTCGCGGGGATCCCCCATGGATCGGGGTGTACGCCGCACGACGTTCGCAAGTGCCGATGCCATCGGGGTTTCCTGCAACGTACCTCGAAATATCGTGACACTTGGCACAGCTTGTGCATCGTTCCCTCTGTTCAGCACCGCACCGAGCGTGGTTGTGCCGCGCGGGGTGTCCACACCTTTCAGGGGGAACGTCCGATGTTCACGCGAATCAAGAGCTTGAAGAGCTTCAAGAACACCTGGCTGCCGATCGCAGCCCTGGCCTTCGGCGCGGCGACGTCCGCGCAGGCCGCCGCAGTCTTCATCGAAGGCGGCGACGCCGGCGAGACCATCATCACGGCCAAGACCTTCCTGGGCGGCGGCCCAATCGATGCGATCCAGGGCTCGATCGACGGCGACGCGGACCTGTTCGCGATCTACCTGACCGCGGGCACGGCGTTCTCCGCCACGACCACCGCGTCGACGGGCCTGGACTTCAATTTCTTCGACACGGTGCTGTACCTGTTCGACGCCGCGGGCAAGGGCCTGATCGGCAACGACGACGATGGCATCGTGGGCGGCTCGCAGTCGACCCTGAGCAACTACATCCCGACCGTGAGCGGCCTGTACTACCTGGCCATCACCGGCGCGAGCTACACGCCGGTGAGCGGCGGCTCGCCGATCTTCCCGTCGCTGCTGGGCGCGGGCGGCAACGTCGCCGCCAACCCCGGCGCCGGCCCGCTGACCGGCTGGAGCAGCCTGACCAGCGAGTTCGGCGAGTACGAGATCCAGCTGGTGGGCGCGAGCGCCGCCGCGGCCTCCGACGTGCCCGAGCCCGGCAGCCTGCTGCTGGCCGGCGCCGCCCTCGGCGTGGCCGGCCTGATCCGCCGCCGCAAGCCCGTCACCACCGCACAAGCCTGAGGAGCCGCCCATCATGACGACTTCCAACCGTACCGCTTCCCGCACCGCCCCGCGTCTGCGCGTCCTGAGCGCGCTGCTGGCCCTGGCCGCCTGCGGCGGCGCCTATGCGCAGCACGCCAAGCTCGACGGCGCGCTGTCCGACCTCGTCGACCAGCAGTCGCGCCGCCAACTGCGCTCGCTGGCCGTCGACACCGATGAGATCAAGCCCTACGTCAAGTCGCTGACCGACTCGCAAGGCCGCGTGCTGGTCGACATCTACCTCGAGGCCGGCACGTCGATCGACGACTTCAAGGCCCAGCTCGAGGCGTCCGGCGCGCAGGTGACCGGCGTCAACCGTGCCTTCAACAACGGCGCGATCTCGGCCTACGTGCCGACATCCGCGCTGGCCGCGCTGTCCGTTACCGACGGTCTGCACCTGGCCAAGCTGACGCGCCGTCCGCACAAGAACGTGGGCCTGACGACCTCGCAAGGCGCGCCGGTGCTGCGCAGCAACGTCGCCAACGCCGCCGGCTGGACCGGCGCGGGCATCACGGTCGGCGTGCTGTCGGACTCCTACGACGGATCGCCGCTGAGCTTCACCACGGTGCGTGCCGCCAACGACATCGCTTCCGGCGACCTGCGTCCGCCGAAGTGGGTCCTCGACATCGGTGCCGATCCGAGCAACACCGATGAAGGCCGCGCGATGATGCAGATCGTGCAGGACGTGGCCCCGGGCGCGGACCAGTGCTTCGCCACCGCCTTCGCCGGCGAGGCCGCCTTCGCCGACAACATCCGCCGGCTGCGCACGGAACCCGCCTGCCGCGCCGACGTGATCGTCGACGACGTCTTCTACTACGACGAGCCCTTCTTCTCCGACGGCCAGGTCGCGCAGGCGGTCAACGATGTCGTCAACAGCACGACGCTGGCGGGCCGTCCGGTCTCGTACTTCTCGTCGGCGGGCAACCAGGGCTCGGCCGGCGGCGGCGGCGCGATCGACGTGCCGGTCGCGACCTTCTCGACCACGCCGTCCAACCTGGGCAACGTCAACCTGGCGTCGCTGAACACCTGCACCAGCTCGCCGGCTTCCGGCAGCACCAAGGCCAACCAGGGCGGCGGCTTCCTGGACTTCGGCGGCGGCACCTACGCGCTGCCGGTGAACTACAACGGCGCGGGCTCGACGCTGCTGCTGCAGTGGGACGATCTCTTCTATCAGGGCAAGGTCACGACCGACCTGAACTTCTACCTGATCAACTCGGCTGGCAACTGCGTGTTCACGTTCGCGACCAACAACATCGCGGCGGACTTCGGCGAGGAGATCGTCGGCCTGTCGGGCGGCGCCAGCGGCACCTACCGCATCATGGTCGGCCGCACGAGCGCCGGCACCAAGCTGGCGTCGCGCGTGCGGATCGTCAGCCTGGAAGGCTGGGGCGGCACGCCGTTCCAGGTGCGCAGCAGCCCGACGACCTTCGGCCACAGCGCCGCGGCCGGCGCCAACAGCGTGGCGGCCTACCGCTACAGCTTCCCGGCGACGCAGCAGAGCCCGTTCATCCCCGCGTTCGAGAGCTTCAGCAGCCCCGGCCCGGTGACGATCGCGTTCGATGCCGCCGGCAACCGCCTGGCGGTGCCCGAGACCCGCAAGAAGCCCGACATCGCCGCGCCGGACGGCGGCAACACGACCTTCTTCTTCCCGAACTCGGATTACGAAGGCGACGGCTTCAACAACTTCTTCGGCACCAGCGCGGCGGCTCCGCACGCGGCCGGCGTCGCGGCACTGATGCTGCAGAAGGCTGGCGGCCCTGGCTCGCTGACGCCCAAGCAGATCAAGAGCATCCTGCAGACGACGCCGGCGGCGCGGGTGATCCCGTTCTCCGGCGGTGCCGCGGTCAAGGGCTGGAGCCTGTACGACGGCTTCGGCCTGATCGACGCGGTGAATGCGTTGAACAAGCTGCCCTGATCGACACCGCCCGCCGTCCCGGTCCTGTCCGGGACGCGTAAAGGCCGCCGAGGCCGCCGTCCGAAAGGTCGGCGGCCTTGTTCTTTTGGGGGCCGAAGACGAGGGCTCCGACGGCGACAAGCGCACGGGATCCACCCTGTTGGGGGTGTCACGGAGGCTCAGGATTCACGCTGGCAGAATCGCCGCCGACCAATGCAGGGAGGGGGCCGCACGGCATCGGACGCGACAGACGTCCGCCGGGCGGTCAAGGGATGGGCGCGCGCGTCTGTCTGCGACTTCCTGGATGGCAAGACCTGTCACTTCGGGAGAGATCGCGTGAGCGATGCAACAAGACGCTTCTCGGCCGCCAAGGCCTTCCGCTGCCTATTGATCGCCATCGGTTTAGGCTTTTTCGTATTGCCGGCGATGGCAGCCAGGGACTGCTGGTCACTCAATGGGCAGACCGCCAACATCGGCTCCTATTACCCGAATGAGCTCACGTTCAATTGCTACGACAGTGCGGAAGCCGCGCTGGCGGCCGTCATTGCTTCCGCCAACCAGAACGGACAGGTTCCGCGCGACCTCGGGAGCTACAAGACCACGGCCTCATTCGTTGGCAAGTCGTGTGCGCTCTGGCGCAATTTGGCCCGGCCTGGCATCACGATGCTGTGCGACTACGTCAGCTCGTACACCTACTTTTATCCCGACGGTGTGGTCAAGGTGGGCAGCGAGATGTCGGGCACGCTCACTGCGCTGCTGCTTTGCGGCGAGTACAACAAGAAGGCGCCGATCGGCAGTACGACCTCGTCCTGCAAGCCGGTCCTCGACAAGTTCGGGACGGCAGCGCCGTCGAGTTGTCCTGCCCGCATCGGTTCACCGAACGTCGGCAATCCGGTTGACGTGCTGACCGGCATCAAACGCCAGACGGAGCCGTTGCTGACGTGGGGACGAGGGCATTCGCTCTCGATGACCTACGTGGGAACGCAGCCGATGGAGGGTTGGACACTCCAGGAGGGTGGGGCGCATTCATTCGGCCGCCGCTGGTTCAGCAATCTCCATCGGCAAGGCATGTATGAGTCCGACCATGGGTATGCCGTCTATCTGTATCAGCGCGAGGGCGGCGTGTGGAAGCGATTCCGGCAGGATGTGGGAAGCGATGACGCCAGTCAGCGGGATCCGATGCCGGTCGGCAAGTCCGTGGGATCGTCGTATTACTGGCTCTATCGGGACGTTCAGACTGGAGCCATCGAGGTCTACCGCTACGAGGACTACAAGCTGGTCAGCATCGCCTACATCGACGGGCGGCGGCTGGACTTCACCGGTTCGGTGCACCCCGCGACGACCGGTCAACTCGAAGATCGTTACCTGATCGACAGAGTCACGGACGAGTCGGGGAGGACCGTCTCATTCCAGTACAAGTCGGTGGACAAGAAGTACTCGGCGATCGAGCAGGTCACTGATCCGGCAGGCCTGCCATTGCGGATCGCGTACGACGCGATCGGCAACCTGACGTCTGTGACCTACGCGGACCAGAAGTCGCGCGAGTATCTGTATGAGAACTCCAGCTTCCCGGTTCTCTTGACGGGGCGCCTCGATGAAGGCGGAGGTCGCATCGGAACGTACCGGTATGACAACGCCGGCCGCGCGGTGGAGACGCAGACCGGATCGCTGGCGCCCTGGACGATCCGCTGGGATTCGGCACCGCCCGATCCGGCGCCGCAGGAGTACTACGATCCGGCGCTCGACGTCATCATCCGGATTCAGCCGCAGGCGATGCCGACGGCAACACAAGCGCGGGTGACCTCGCCTGACGGTGTCGAGTCGGTGCTGGGCGGAGCTGTGGTCGGACGCTCCGCCATGGTGACGTCGCGCTCCCAGCCCGCCGGTGCCGGTTGCGAGGCGTCGACGTCGAACGCCGTCTTCGATGCGGCAGGCAACGTCGTCCAAAGCGATGACTTCAATGGCGGCCGCAGCTGCATGGCCTACGACGCGACTCGCGGACTCGAATTGAGGCGTTTCGAAGGGCTCACGAGCGCGACAGCATGCACTGGCGTCAATGCGTCGTCCATGCCGGTTGGGGCGCGCCTGGTGACTTCGCAATGGCATCCCGACTGGCGCCTGAAGACCAAAACCGCGGAGCCTCGCCGCATCACCACGCTGGTGTACAACGGCCAGCCTGATCCGTTCAACGGCAATGTGGTGGCGAGCTGCGCGCCGACCGACGCAAAGCTGCCGGACGGCAAACCCATCGTGGTGCTGTGCAAGCGCGTCGAGCAGGCGACGACCGATGAGACCGGAGCGCTCGGCTTTAACGCCACGCTTCAGTCCGGCGTGCCCGCTCGCGCGACGAGCTGGACCTACAACGCGACGGGTCAGGTCTTGACGGAGACCGACTCGCGCAACCGGGTCGTGCTCACGAATGAGTACTACGCCGACACGACGGCCGATCACACGAAGGGCGACTTGAAGTCATCGCAGAACGCCGCCGGACACGTCACGAATTTCCTGCGCTACGACGCTTACGGCAAGCCGCTCGAGACGGTGGATGCCAACGCAACAACGACGACCTACGTCTATGACCTCCGTCAACGGCTGACGTCGGTGACCACTGCGGGCTCGACGACGACCTACGAGTACTGGCCCACCGGCCTGCTCAAGAAGTCGTCCCAGCCGGATGGCAGCGCCGTGAACTACGAGTACGACGATGCGCATCGACTCGTCGCCGCGTCGGACACGCGGGGCAATCGCATCGAGTACACGCTCGACCAGAGCGGCAACAAAACCAATGAAGTGGCCAAGGACCCGGATGGAGCGCTCAAGCGGACGATGAGCCGCGCGTTCGATGCGCTGGGTCGGGCGCAACAGACGACGGGGAGGGAGTAAGCCATGAACCGCATCGACAGGCACTCGAAGTGCCGGAGCACACTCGCATCCGCCGTGGCTGCGCTCATCGGTCTGATCGGGGCTCTCGCACCGATCGCCCATGCCGCGACGTTGCCGCCTCCGCCAGTCTCTCCGGCACCGGTCACCGACTACGAGTACGACGCCAAGGGCAATCCGACCAAGGTCATCAAGGCCAAGGGGGTGAGCGGCTTCGGCTTCGCGACCACCAACGCGTACGACCCGTTGGACCGCGTCAAGACCAGCACGGACGCGCGCAACGGCGTGACGCAACTGGGTTACGACGGCATCGATCAGCTGAAGCAGGTCACCGATCCTCGCAGCCTGGTGACCTCGTATCAGCGCAACGGGCTGGGAGACCTCACTCAGCTGGTGAGCCCGGACACGGGCACTGCCAACAGCACCTACGACGCCGAAGGGATCCTGCTCACCCGCACGGACAGCCGCGGCGTCCTGGCGACCTATGGCTATGACGCCCTCGACCGCATGACTTCGGCGGTGTACACGCAGAGCGGCCAGACGACGCAGAGCTACGCGTGGACCTACGACCAGACCGGCGGTGACTTCGGTGCCGGCATCGGCCGGCTCACGACGGCCACGGGTACCGCGGGCAACACGAAGTACGGCTACGACGCCAAGGGCCGCGTGATCACGGTGATCCAGACGGTGGGGACGGCGGTCTTCACCACGCGCTACGGCTATGACTTGGCCGACCACGTCACCAGCATCACCTACCCGTCGGGCCGCGTGCTGACCATCCAGTACGACGCCGGCCTGCCGGTGAGCATGAGCCTGGCCAAGGACGTGTCGAGCGCCGCACAGCCGCTGATCACCGGCATCCAGTGGGAGCCCTTCGGTCCGGCACGCAGCTGGAACATTCAGCTCACTGCTGGCCCAAAGCCCATCGAACGGGTCTTCGACCAATACGGCCGGATCGTCCGTTACTCGCTGAACTCGCGAGTGCGCGACATCACCTACGACGCGGCGGATCGCATCGTCAGCTACACGCACCTGGACGCGACGACCGGACAGGCCACCGCAGAGGCCCAGTCGCTCAACCAGAGCTTCGGCTACGACGAGCTTGGCCGCCTGACCGGCATCGTCACGCCCACCTTAAGCTGGAGCATCGGCTACGACGCCAACGGCAACCGGACCGGCGTCACGCTCAACGGCACGGCTCGGGCCTACGCCACCGAGGCGACGAGCAACCGCCTCACGAGCATCAGCAACCCCACGCGCGGCTTCGGCTACGACGCGATGGGCAACACGCTGAGCGACACCGGGCTCGCGTACACGACGACCTACGGCCTCGATGGCCGGATGGGGACGATCACGAAGTCCGGGGTGACGACGACCTACAGCTACGACGCGGGTGGGCAGCGAGTGCGCAAGGTGTCGGGCTCGACCACCACGCACTTCAACTACGACCAGAACGGGCAGCTGCTCGGCCAGTACTCGGGCACGACACCCTCACAAGAGTACGTGTGGCTGGGCGGCATTCCGGTCGCCGTGCTTCACGGCGCGTCGCAGGATCCGGAGGTGCTCTACGTGTTCTCGGACCACCTCGGCGCACCGCGCGTGATGGTCGACAAGAACAACGGCGGTCGCTGGCGCTGGATCAGCGAGCCGTTCGGAACGACAGCGCCGGAAGAGGCGCCCGGCGGCCTCGCGCCGGTGACGCTTAACCTGCGCTTCCCCGGCCAGTACTTCGACAAGGAGTCGGGGCTGAGCTACAACTACTTCCGGGACTACGATGGGACAATGGGGCGGTATGTCCAAAGTGACCCAATTGGATTGCGAGGCGGCATCAATACTTACGCATATGTTGAAGCGGATCCGCTGAGTTATGTGGATCCGTTGGGAAATGTAAGGCAGGGCGGCAAGACAGGCCAATGGTGGGAATATACAGATAGAAACTTTCAACGCTGGTTTCATCAATGTATAAAGGATCCTAACGATAGAACAGACGCCACGAGGACTGAACTTGCTGATGCTCACGCGGAGTGGATCCTTTACGGCAAGCCAGATGGAAAGAATGGTTGTGGCGGGCCGCCGCCGCCGCCAGCGCCAGCGGCGGCAGCACCTACTTCAACCCCGGTGTCCGGGCCTGCTTGTGGAGAGGATTGCAAGAAGGTTGCAACGACGGTGTTTATTGGTGGAACTGCATATGTGGTTTATCGGTGCTTGCGTATGGTGCCCTCTCTGCTTCCACCACTTTGGCCCACTATCCCAGCCAATGCGGCAATACCATGAGTTTAAATAAATTGACTGCATCGCACGTATATACCGTAGAGCTTCGATTCTCCGGTGATGATTTGGATCCGCTTGAAATTACATCGCGACTGCATTTGCAGCCAAGCCACTTCTCTACACGGAATGAAGTTGAATCCCAAGTTAGGCGGCGACGCCCATTCTGGGCATACAACGGTCGAGGTGAGATCGACTTTCAGCCTGAATGGTTTGCTCTGGAGGAGGGGCTTGCCTTTCTTCTCAATACACTAGATTCGAGGAAGTCGGAGATTCTCTTGTTGTCAGAACAATTCGACGGTGTATGGTGGTGTGGGCACTTTCAAAATTCTTTTGATGGCGGGCCAACGCTTTCGTCGACCCTGCTCGCCGAGTTGGGAGGGTTTGGTGTTCCTCTCAGTATTGATAATTATTTTTCTGACGAGTAGAAACGGCTTTCGACTTGGCCGATTGGAGGTGGGCTGCAACCCCGTCAAGCCATGGGGGGCAGGGCGCGGGAGCCCCGCTGATAGCGTGCAAGAGCCTTGAGGTGCGGCGCACAAGTCGGGATGACTTGATCGCCCTCATTGAGACCTCCTTCCGCCAAGTAGAAGCATGAACTTGGGCGACGTGCACCATGTGCCTCAGGCACGCCTTGACGCTCCGTGATCGTGCTGACGTGACGTCTTGAAGGCTCGACCTCACATCCACTTCCGCGTGCCCGTCGCCGCCTTCCCGCCTCGTCTGCTGACGGCTTTTTCAAGCCGTTGCAATGAGCGTCCGGAGCGCGTTTCCGACGTTGTCTTTACCGGGCGCATCCCCCTTGTTCATGGGGTCTCCGGACGGCCGGGAGGCCGACCCGGGACCCATTCTTGCTATGGACCCCTGCGAACCCGGGATGGTGGCTTTCAAGCCCTCCGGAACGGGGTAGTCCGGTCATGGTGCAGGGCTACACTCGCCGCTCGCGTACGCGTAGAGCACCCCTCAAGGGGCCGCCGGACAGACACAACATCAAGGTCGACACCATGCTTGCGATGAGGACTCGGGATCAAGGAATTCAAGCGCGACAGGCCACGCCGGCCGTCGCCATCGCCACCACCCTGCTGGCCGCGGCATTGCTCGCCGCGTGCGGCGGCGGCAGCGGCGCCAAGGCCTCGCAGACCGCGGCCAAGGTGAACAAGGAAGAGATCACCGTCCACCAGATCAACTTCGTGCTGCAACGTCAGCCGAACGTGAAGCCGGAGCAGGTGGACGCCGCGTCGCGCCAGATCCTCGAGCGCCTGATCGATCAGGAACTGGCCGTGCAGAAGGCCCAGGACCTCAAGGTGGATCGCGATCCGCGGGTGGTGCAACAGATCGAAACCGCAAAGCGGGAGATCATCGCCAGGGCCTATGCTGAACGCATCGGCGAGACGGCGAGCAAGCCCACCGATCAGGAAATCAAGCAGTACTACAACGACAAACCGGCACTTTTTGCCGAGCGTCGCATCTACAACTTGCAGGAAATCAACATCGAGGCGAAGCCGGATCAGTTCGAAGCGATCCGCGCCAAGCTGCAGGGTGCCAAGACCCTCCCCGAGTTCCTCGAATCGCTCAAGAGCGACAACTTCAAGTTCGTCGGCTCGCAGATCGTGCGCTCGGCCGAGCAGATCCCGCTCAACAACCTCGACGCGATCTCGCGCCTGAAGGACGGCCAGTTCATCATGAACGGCCAGCCCAACGGCCTCACCGTGCTCTTCCTCGCCGGCTCGCAGCGCCAGCCCGCGACCGAGGCGCAGGCGCGCGCGTCCATCGAGATGTTCCTGCTGAACCAGCGTCGCGCCGAGCTGGTCGCCAAGGACATCAAGACCATGCGCGACAACGCCAAGATCGAATACGTCGGCAAGTTCTCCGACATGGCCGCGTCCGCGCCCGCCGCCACCCCCGCTTCCGCGGCACCGGCCCTCGTGCCCGCCGCCTCCGACAGCCCCACCGGCGCCAGCGGCCCGGTGGACAACAGCGCACTTTCCAAGGGCCTAGGCATCAAATGAAACATCTGCGTCGCTTCCCGATCCTTGCCATCGCGCCGGCCCTGCTGGCCGCGGTGCTCTCCACCAGCACGCTCGCGCAGACCGCGCAGCGTCCCGCCACGCCCGCACCGGTCGCCCTGGCCACCGGCGGCGCCGCGGAGTACCGGCTCGGATCGGGCGACGCCCTGAAGATCACCGTGTTCCAGAACGCGGACATGGCCCTCGAGACCCGCGTCTCCGAAGCCGGCACGATCAGCTTTCCGCTGCTGGGCGTCGTGCGCATCGGTGGCCTGACCGTCAGCGAGGCCGAGGCCAAGATCGCCGACGGCCTGAAGAAGGGCAACTTCGTCAAGCAGCCGCAGGTGACCATCCTGGTGATCAAGGTCGTGGGCAACCAGGCCAGCGTGCTGGGCCAGGTCAACCAGCCGGGCCGCTACCCGCTGGAAGTCTCCGACACGCGCCTGACGGACCTGCTGGCCAACGCCCGCGGCGTCGCCTCTTCCGGCAGCGACACGCTGGTGCTCAGCGGCGCGCGCGGCGGCAAGCCCTTCCGTCTCGAGATCGACCTGCCCACGCTGTTCGGCCCCAACGGCCGCGAGCAGGACATCATCGTGCAGAACGGCGACGTGCTGTGGGTCGACCGCTTCCCGATGGTCTACATCTACGGCGAGGTGCAGAAACCCGGCCAGATCCGCCTCGAGCGCGGCATGACGCTGCTGCAGGGCCTGGCCGCCGGCGGCGGTCTGACGCTGCGCGGCACCGACCGCGGCATCCGCGTCCACCGCAAGGACGACAGCGGCAAGGTCCAGGAGATCAAGCCCGCGATGGACGAGGCGCTGCGCAACGGCGACGTGATCTTCGTGCGCGAGAGCCTGTTCTGACGGTCCGGCTTTGACGACGTGTAGTGCCGGGCCCCGGGCCTGGCGAAGGAGTGCAGGGTGACGCCCAGCAAATTGATGTCCATCATCCGCGCGCGCTGGTCGCTCGTGCTGCTCGTGGTCGCGCTGACCACGCTGACGGCGCTCGGCGTGAGCCTCGCGCTGCCCAAGCGCTACATCGCGACCGCCTCGGTGCTGGTCGACGCCAAGCCCGATCCGGTCTCGGCGCTGATCTATCCGGGCCTGGCCTCGCCGGCCTACATGAACACGCAGGTCGACGTGATCTCCAGCGACCGCGTCGCGCTGCGCGTGGTGCGCGACCTGCGCCTGACCGAGCTGCCCGAGCTGCGCCAGCAGTGGCAGGAGGCCCAGCTCGACGGCACGATGGAGCAGTGGCTGGGCGACGGCCTGCGCGGCAACATGGACGTCAAGCCGTCCAAGGAAAGCAACGTGCTGATGGTGACCTACAAGTCGCCGTCGCCGCAGGTCGCAGCGACGATGGCCAACGCCTTCGTCAAGGCCTACCTGGCCACGACGCTGGACCTGCGCGTGGAGCCCGCCCGCCAGTACGCCGGCTACTTCGACGTGCAGGCCAAGACGGCGCTGGAGAAGCTCGAGTCCGCGCGCGCCAAGCTCTCCGTCTACGAGCGAGAGCACGGCATCCTCGCCAGCGACGAGCGCATGGACGTCGAGACGGCCCGCCTGTCGGAGCTGTCCTCGCAACTGGTCGGCCTGCAGGCGCAGTCGTCCGAGTCCGGCAGCCGCCAGGGCCAGGCCGCGCGCGGCGCCGACACGCTGCCGGACGTGCTGGCCAACCCGGTGGTGTCGCAGCTCAAGTCCGACGTCAGCCGCGCCGAGGCGCAGCTGCAGCAGCTCAGCACCCGCTACGGCGACAACCACCCGCAGGTGGTCGAGGCCAAGGCCTCCCTGAACGATACCCGCGCGAAGCTGCGCACCGAGATCTCGCGCGTGACCGGCGCGGTCACGGCGACCAACAACATCAACCGGCAGCGCGAGTCCGAGACCCGCGCCCAGCTCGAGTCGCAGCGCGAGAAAGTCGCCAAGCTGAAGCTGGCGCGCGACGAGGCCAGCGGCCTGATGCGCGAGGTCGAGAGCGCCCAGCGCGCCTACGAGAACATCACCACGCGCCTGAACCAGACCAGCCTGGAAAGCCAGACCACGCAGAGCAACGTCAACGTGCTGACCGAGGCGACACCGCCGCGGGCGCCGGCGTCGCCGCGCGTCGGGCTGAACACGGCGCTGGCCTTCGTGGCCGGCCTGATCCTGGCGATCGGCCTGGCGCTGCTGCTGGAACTGCGCGACCGCAAGGTGCGCGATGCCGACGACGTGATGGCGGTGCTGCCGCTGCCGATGCTGGGCGTGCTGCCCGCGCCGGGCCGGCGTCAGCCCAGCGGCCTGGCGTCGAACGAGCGCCGGCTTCTGGGACACGCGGCCCCTCGGGGGACTGCGTGATGTCCGACATCAAGGAACCCCTGGCCTACAGCAAACCCGTGGACGCACCCAACAAACCTCCTGGCGGCGTGCACGACCGCTCGATCGGCGCGATCATCGCCGAGACCCGCAACCTCAGCGCCGACCAGGTCGAGCGCGTGCTGCAGTACCAGCGCGAGCGCGGCATCCGCTTCGGCGAGGCCGCCGTGGCGCTGGGCTACGCCAACGCCGAGGACGTGCTGGAGGCGCTGTCCAAGCAGTTCCACTATCCCTACGCGCCCAACGAGCGCAAGGTCCGCAGCCCCGAGCTGGTGGCGCTGAACACGCCGTTCTCGTCGCAGGCGGAAGTCTTCCGCGGCATCCGCAGCCAGATCATGATGCGGCTCTACCGCGAGGGCGAGGCGCGCCGCGCGCTGGCCATCATCAGCCCCGACACGCTGGACGGGAAGAGCTACTTCACGGCCAACCTGGCGGTCACGCTGGCGCAACTGGGTGGCCGCACGCTGCTGGTGGACGCGGACCTGCGCCGCCCGCGCCAGCACGAGATCTTCGACGTGCAGAACCAGGCCGGGCTGTCCTCCATCCTGTCGGGACGCAGCGAGCCGCGCGTGATCCAGCAGGTGGAGGGCATGAACAGCCTGTTCGTCCTGCCGGTCGGCGCGGTGCCGCCGAACCCGGTGGAGTTGCTGGAACGGCCCGCCTTCGGCATGCTGATGCGCGAGCTGGCCGGCAAGTTCGACCACGTCATCGTGGACACCTCGGCCGGCCAGTACGGCGCGGACGCGGCGATCGTCGCCGCGCGCTGCGGCGCCGCGCTGGTGCTGGCCCGTCAGAACCAGTCGCGCGTCGTCGCGCTGCAGGAACTGACCGACAGTCTCGACGGCGTCGCCACGACGCTGATCGGGACCGTCATGAATCAATATTGAATTCAGGGCCGCAGAGCCTTCGATGGAGACACGTCCGGTCCCGGCCGGCGTGTCTTCGCATGTCTTGACGCTTCAGCAGGGATCGCAGTGAAAGTGATGTCGCGCAATCTCTTCGCCCAGTCTTCCGGCAGCCCCGGCCGCCTCGGGCCGGGCTTCTGGGCCGCCAACCGGGTCGCGCTGCTGGTGCTTGCGGCCGGCCTGCTGGCGCTGTACGTGCCCACGATCATCGACTTCATCCATGGACCGTGGCGGGGCGACCGCAACTCCCATGGGCCGATCGTGCTGGCGCTGTCGGCCTGGTACTTCTACTTCCAGACGAAACGCCTGGCCGGGCAGGGCGAGACCTTCCAGGCGCGTCCCGCGCCCGTCCTCGGCTGGACGGTGATGCTGGTCGGGCTCGCGGCCTACGTGCTGGGCCGCTCCCAGCAGCTGGCCATCCTGGAACTGGGATCGCTGCTGCCTGTGCTGCTGGGCCTGGCGTTCCTGCTGTTCGGTCCCGGTCTGGCCAGGCGCTACTGGTTCGCCTTCTTCCTGCTGCTCTTCGCGGTGCCGCTGCCGGCGTCCATCGTCGACCTCATCACCCAGCCGATGAAGATCGCCGCGTCCTGGGGCGCGGAGCATCTGATGTTCGCGCTCGGTTATCCGGTCGCGCGCTCCGGCGTGATCCTGCAGATCGGCGCGTACCAGCTGATGGTCGCGGACGCCTGCGCGGGCCTGAACTCGCTGTTCACGCTCGAGGCGCTGGGGCTGCTCTACATGAACGTCGTGCGCCACGAATCGGTGTTCCGCAACATCACGCTGGCGATCCTGATCGTGCCGATCTCGTACTGCTCCAACGTCGTGCGCATCCTGATCCTGGCGCTGCTGACGTACCACATGGGCGACGAGGTGGGGCAGGGCTTCATGCACGAGTTCTCCGGCATGGCGCTGTTCCTGACGGCGCTGATGCTGATCGTGGTCGTGGACGGGCTGCTGCGCCAGCTGTCCCTGCGCTGGGCGCGTCTGCGCGGCCGGCCCGCCTGAGGCCTAAGGAAGGAAAAGCCGATGACCACGAATGCCACCGCGCCCATGCCCGCCACGCCGCCCGGCGCGCCGCTGAACCGCCTCCCGCGCCTGCCGCTGGGCGTCTGCGTCGCGGGCGTCATCCTGATGCTGGCCGCGGCCGGCGGCGCCTGGCTGGCGACGCCGCGCCTGCAGGCCATGCAGGGCGCGCCCAACCTGGACGCCGTCGTGCCCAAGGCCTTCGGCGACTGGCGCGCGGTGCAGGACGCGACGCCGCAGATCGACGTCTCCCAAGGTGTCGAGACGGTGCAGGAGCAGCCCTACGACCAGACGGTGATGCGCACCTACGTCAACAGCCAGGGGCAGCAGATCATGCTGGCGCTGGCCTGGGGCGAGCGCCAGCGGCAGGACGTCAAGGTGCACCGGCCCGAGGTCTGTTATCCGGCGCAGGGTTATGCCGTGCGCAAGCTCGTGGCCGGCCCGGCGATCGCGACCGGCGCGCGCGCCGCCCCGGTGCCGACGACGGAACTGCTCACCGAAGGCGGCGGCGGTTACGAAGCGGTGCGCTACTGGATCCGCATCGGCGAGATGTACGGCGGCGACGGCCTGGCCGCGCGCTGGTACATCCTGAATGAAGGCTTCCGCGGCCGAATCCCGGACGGCATGCTGGTGCGCGCCTCGCAGCGGCTGCCGCAGGCGGGCGCGGAGGCGCAGTCGCAGGCGCTGATGGCGTCCTTCCTGTCCGAACTGGTGGCCGCGGTGCCGGCGCCGGCGCGGACGATGCTGGTGCGATGACGCCGGAACGGTCGAGAGGCGAGGGCGGCGTGGCGCGTGTGTTCCGAGGATTGATGACAGCCTGGCGCGGTGTGCGCGGGGGCATGGACGGCACGTCGTGGACGGGCCTGATGGGCCTGGCCGCGGGCGCCGTCGCGATCGGCTACCTGACGGTGATGGTCAGCTCGATGGCGCCCGACAAGCCCGCGATGCTGGCGGTGCTGCCGCTGATGCTGTTGACGGGCTTCCTGTTCGTCTACAGCCGCGAGGCCTTCCTGATGGTCGTGCTGCTGGTGCGCGCCGGCGCCAACCCGATCTTCGAGGAGACGCGCCTGGCCGCCATCGGCGGCCTGGGCGGCCTGCTCAACGCGCTGGTGATCCTGCTGGCCGGGCTGATCATCGCGCGCGATCCCAAGCGCGTGCCGCGCGCGGCGTGGATGATCTGGCTGCCCTTCATCGCGATGCAGGCGCTGGGCATCGTGTATTCGCCGGAGAAGGTGCAGGCGATCCGGCTCTACCTGGGTCAGCTGTCGGTGGTGGCGTTGTTCCTGGTGAGCTTCTATCTGGTGACCGCGGAAGCGGATCTCAACAAGCTGCTCAGGTTGGTCACCTGGTCGTCGGTGCCTGTCGCACTGGTTACCCTGGTTTACATCGGGCTGGGCCGCACGGCTGGTAGCGTGGATGGCTTCGAATCCGGAGCCGGCCGTTACGGCGGTCCCTTCCCCCACGCCAACATCCTGGCGTTCTATCTGGTGTTGTGCCTGGGTGTCTTGCTTTACCGCTGGAAGAGCGGCCAGATCGGCCGCCAGCCGGTCACGCTGATGGCGGTGACCGGCTACATGCTGCTGCTGATCGGCCTCCTGTTCGCGACCAAGACGCGCAGCGCGTGGATCTCGGTGGTGTTCCTCTTCGTCGTCTACGGGCTGTTCCGGGAGCGGCGCTACATCGTCTACCTGGCCGTCGGCGGGATGCTGTCCATGCTGATCCCCGAGGTGCGCGAGCGCGTCATGGGCATGACGCAGGGCAATGAGGTCGTGCAGTACGCGCAGCTGAACTCCTTCGCCTGGCGCAAGCTGCTGTGGACCGACGCGCTGACGTGGATGTCGCCGTCGCGCTACCTGACCGGTTACGGCGCGGAGTCGTTCCAGGACCTGTCGACGACCTTCTTCTCGATGGCCGGCCGGGTGAAGTGGGGCGCGCACAGCGCGGCGGTGCAGGTGTTCTTCGAACTCGGCGCGATCGGGCTGGGCGCGTTCTGCTGGGTGTACTGGCGCACCGGCCGGATGATCGCGACGCTGTGGGGCGCGCGGCCGCTGCTGGCGCTGGTGGGTTTGTCGCTGCTGGGGGCCAACTTCCTGGTCTCCCTGTCCGACAACATGCTGTTCTACCTGATCTACAACTGGTACTTCTGGCTGACGATGGGCGCGATCTGCGCGCTGGCCTGCCGTATCGCCGGCGCCGGCGAACGCCGCAAGGCCCGGCCCTGGGGCATCCGGCCGAGCAAGTACCGGCCGCCGCCCGACTTCCCGCCGACGGAGCCGCTCCACCCGACCTTGCCGCCGCCGCTGCCGGCCTCGCACGCGCGGCCGGCCCGGCTGACCGGAGGGCGCTTCCGATGAGCCACGACACTGCGAACCCCGCCGCCGTGGGCGCCGCGCATCCCGAGGGCGGACGCCAGCCCGTGCTGGACGGCGTGCGCGCCATCAGCATCCTGTCGGTGCTGTATATCCACCTGTTCCCGCTGCGCGTCGGCGGCCACTCGCTGAACGATTCGCTGGGCATGTTCGGCATGGCCCTGTTCTTCATCCTGTCGGGCTACCTGATCACGCAGCAGTTGCTGAGGCGGCCGCCGGTGGTCAACTTCGTCGCGCGCCGGCTGCTGCGCGTCGTGCCCGCCGCCTGGATCTGCATGGCGGTGGTGTGGTGGTTCGTGCCGGTCGACGTCGAGACGGCGCTGAGCTACCTGTTCTTCTATGCCAACCTGCCGCCGCAGCGGCTGGTCTGGCCGATCGACCACTTCTGGAGCCTGTGCATCGAGGTCCAGTTCTACCTGCTCGCGGCGGTGCTGCTGTGGCTGCGGGTACGCGCGATCGGGTGGCTGTTCCCGGCGCTGCTGCTGGCCGTGACGGTGATGCGGGTGACGCATCTGTCGACGACCGGCAGCATCACCTGGTTCCGCGCGGATGACCTGCTGGCCGGCGCCTGCCTGGCGCTGCTGATGCAGTCGCGCCATGCGCCCACGGCGCGCATGCTGCTGGGCCGGCCCGCGGCGGTCCCGCTGGCCCTGATGCTGCTGCTGGCCTGCAGCCTGATTTCCCACCACAGCGTCTATCCGCTGAGCTTCCTGCGCCCGTACGCGGCGGCGGCCTTCGTCTGCGCGCTGCTGGTGCAGCCGGGGCATTGGCTGTCGCGCTGGCTGGGGGGAGCCGCGCTTGCCTATATTGCTTCTGTTTCCTACGCCTTGTATGTGTGGCACCTGCCCCTGGCGGCCACCTGGCTCGGCAGCGGTGAGCACTGGACGAAATACCTCAAACGACCGCTGTTGTTGCTGGTGGTCTTCGGCATCGCGCACGTCTCCACCTTCCAGGTGGAACGGCGCTTCAACGAGCTGGCCAAGCGCATTGGGGCAGGGCGCGGCCGGCAGCTGAAGGAGGTATGAAAGTGTCGCTGTCATCACCCCACCGTTCCTGCTCCCGTTCCCGGACCGGCCCGCTCGCGGCGCCCGGCCAGGAACGCACCGCCTCTCGCCGCGAGGCTCCCACCCGGCGACGGCCCCCCGCGACGCGGCTGCTGGCCGCCGTCGCGGCCGGCACGCTGCTGATGCTGGCCGCGGGCACCGCCGCGGCCCAGTACGGGCTGGGCGTGCCGTCGCCGCGCTACGGCAGCTTCGAGTCGCCGTTCGCGTCGTACTCGCCCTGGAACCTGCGCCCGGTCAATCCGGTGCTGGGCACCGCCGTCATCCCGCTCTCGGAGTACTACCCGACGCTGGCCGAGGGCACCTGGTCCACCGGCGCCTTCAAGGCCGCGAGCACCGACGCGCCGGTCACGGTCTACCCGCTGGCCGGCCAGTCCGGCGTCTGGGACCCGGACATGGAGGTCTACCGGCCCACCGTGGTGATCCCGCGCTGGCCCGCCGGCGTCACGCCGGCCTCGGGCTCGGACGGCCACGCCGACATCGTCGACGAGACGATGGGCATCGTGCATTCGTTCTTCCAGCTCCGGCGCGAGAGCAACGGCCAGTGGCGCGCCGGCCAGTACGCCTGGGCGCCGTTGGCGGGCCGCGGCTTCGGCGAGCCGGCGCACTACTACATGGGCGCGCGCGCCGTCGGCGTGTCGGCCATCGGCGGCATCATCCGCAAGGGCGAGGTGGACGACGGCCTGCCGTTCTACCGCCATGCGCTGGCGATGTCGCTGACCTTCAACGGCCTGAGCGCCACGACGCCCTACATCTTCCCGGCCACCTCGGCCGACGGCAACGCCGCCACGACCAACACCGGCGCCATCCCGCAAGGCGCGCTGATGATGCTGCCCGCGGACTTCGACACCGCCTCGATCCAGAACCTGAAGCTGCGCAAGGTCGCGGAGACGCTGAAGAAATTCGGCGCCTACGTCGTCGATCGCAACTACGGCACGCCCTACGTGATCTACGTCGAGAACGGCAGCAACTTCAACCTGATGCCCACCGGCTGGGACGATGCGACGGCCGTGCAGCTCGACCGCATCCGCGCGTCGCTGCGCCAGGTGATGAGCGTCGCGTGGTGGATCAACGCCAACGGCGAATCGGTGGTGCCGGAGCGGCGCCTGAACCTGCTGTCGATGCGCGGCCAGTGGTCGCTGCAGCGCGGCACGGCGATCGGCGCCTTCGACACCTGGAAGCAGGCGGTGGCCTTCCCGGCGGAAGCGGTCGATGTCATCCAGGTGAACTACAGCAGCCGCGTGCTCAGCACGGTGGCGTGGTCCAGGCCGGTGGCCGGCGCGCCTTACAAGCTCACCGCGCGGGCGACCGGCGGCGCCCGCCTGAAGTTCCAGCTGTTCAGCAGCGCGGGCGTGAAGCTCTTCGACAGCGGCGAACTCGCCGACGGCCAGAGCATCGAGTTCCCCTGGCCCGACGGCTCGGGGCTGCTCACGGCGCTGTTCGCCTACAGCGGCGCGGCGGGCACGGTCTCGACGGTGGGCGGCACGCTGGTCCTGAACTCGCCGCTGACCCTGATGTCCGGCAAGGTGCTGATGCCATGAGCGGAGGCGGCGACACCGGGACGACCCACGCGCGGAGCGATCCGCGCGCGGACTGGGCCGCCGACCTCGCCCGCTACGGCGGGCGTGCGGCGCTGCACCGGGACCAGTCGCTGTGGGCGATCCGGGTGCACCGTTTCGGCCGGCGCGTCGACGCGATGCCGCCCGGCTTCTCGCGCCGCTGGCATACCCGGCTCTACTGGCTGCTGTTCCGGTTCGTGGAGACGCTGACCGGCATCAGCCTGCCCAAGGAGTGCCGCATCGGTCCCGGGCTGCGGATCTGGCATTTCGGCGGCATCTTCGTCAATCCGGCCACCGTCATCGGCGCGAATTGCACCTTGCGCCAGGGCGTGACGCTGGGCAACCGCGTCGAGGACGGTCCGTGTCCGGTGCTGGAGGACGGCGTCGAGCTCGGCGCCTATGCCCAGGTGCTGGGCGGCGTGCGGCTGGGCGCCGGCTGCAAGGTCGGCGCGATGGCCGTCGTGCTGACCGATGTGCCGCCGGGCGCGACCGCCGTGGGCAACCCGGCACGCATCTTGCCCCTAGTGGCGCCCCGGGCCGACGCGGCCGGGATCGTTTCGCCCGGAATTTCCGGTGCGTCCGAAGTGCCGGCGCTGCTGGCGGACGACTGACCATGGGAGGAGTTCCGACGTGACGATGCAGTGGAATCGACGCCGCTGGTGCGGTGCCGGCCTCGGGCTGACCGCGGGCGCCGCGGCGCCGTGGCTGGACGCGGCGGCGGCCGACGCCGGCGACGCGAAGGACGCCAAGGCCGACAAGTCGGAGAAGGCCGGCAAGGAGGCGGAGAAGGGCGGCCGCCGGCCGCGCTTCGGCACCTTCGAACGTCCGTTCTCGGCGCAGTCGCCCTGGAATTCGCGTCCGGTCGATCCAGTGCTGGGCGACACCCGCATCCCCAAGGACGACTACTACCCGACGATCGAGAACGGCACCTGGTCCACCGGCGTGTTCCTGTGCGGGCCCGACGACCGGCCCCAGCGCGTGCTGGGCCTGCCCGGCCAGCCCGGCGTCTGGGACCCGGACGCCGAGGCCCACCAGCCCGAGGTGCTGATCCCGCGCTGGCCCGAGGCGGCCATGCCGTCCAAGGGTTCGGACGGCCACCTGGACCTGGTCGATCCGCAGACAGGGATCATCCATTCCTTCTTCATGCTCAAGCGCGTCGGCGACGACTGGCGCGCGCAGCAGTACGCCTGGACACGGCTGGACGGCCGCGGCTGGGGCGATCCGGCGCACTACTTCCAGGGCGCGCGCGCGGCCGGCGTGCCGACGATGGGCGGGCTGATCCGCAAGCACGAGTTCGAGGACGGCGACACGATGTACCGGCACGCGCTGGCGATCTCGCTGACCTTCTCGGCGCTGCAGGCGAAGCCGAACTACGTGTTCCCGGCCACCTCGGGCGACAACCAGCCCGAGCGCAACAAGGGCGCGATCCCCGAGGGCGCGCTGCTGATGCTGGCGCCGGACTTCGACGTCAAGTCGCTGAACGACGCCAAGATGCGCAAGATCGCGGAGACGCTGAAGGTCTACGGTGGCTACGTCGTGGACCGCAACGTCGGCACCCCCTTCGTGATCTACGCCGAGATCGGCACGCCGGTGCGCCTGCATCCGATGGGCGGCTGGAACAACCAGGTCGCGAGCGACCTCGACAAGCTGCGCTGGAGCCTGCGCCCCGTGCGGTCCACGTCGGGCTTCCTGGACGGCCACGGCCGGCCGGTCGATCTGCAGACGCCGCTGAACGTGCTGTCGATGCGCGGCGAATGGAAGGCCGAACGCGGCGACGCGCG
Organism: Roseateles sp. GW821-FHT09G03; assembly: GCF_059416045.1. NCBI lineage: Bacteria > Pseudomonadati > Pseudomonadota > Betaproteobacteria > Burkholderiales > Sphaerotilaceae > Roseateles > Roseateles sp. GW821-FHT09G03. The sequence continues at coordinate 186,086 of NZ_JBWKOK010000007.1, read as the reverse complement.
TGCGCGTTTCGACAGCTGGAAGCAGGCCGTGGTGCTGCGCGACGCGAGCGCGGGCGACGTGGTCGTGAACGAGGGCTGGCGCGCGATCACTTCGGTGAACTGGGCCAAACCCAAGGCGGGTCAGGACTGCAAGCTGACCGCGCGCACCTCCAACGCGACGCTGCGTGTGCAGATCCGCGGCGAGAAGGGCATCGCCTTCGACACCGGCGACCTGGTCGACGGCAAGACCTCGAGCTTCCGCTGGCCCGAGCGCTTCGGCGGCGCGCGGCTGCTGGTGCGCGCCACCGGCGGCGGCGAGGTCTGGGCCGGCGGCGACCTGCTCGCGCAGAACGAATGAACGCGATGACCTCGACGACCGAGTCCACTCCCCTGCCCACCCCCTTGCCCAGCGCCTTGCCGTCCGACGCCGCGCCCCGCCATCCGCGTCTGGCCTACCTCGTCAACCACTATCCCAAGGTCAGCCACACCTTCATCCGGCGCGAGATCCTGGCGGTGGAACAGCAGGGCCTGGAGGTGCTGCGCCTGGCCATCCGCGGCTGGGACGACGACGCGCCCGATCCCGTCGACCAGGCCGAGAAGGCGCGCACGCACTACCTGCTGAAGGACGGCGCTCCCGGCCTGCTGAAGGCGACGCTCGCGCAGGCCGTGCGCGCGCCGGGCCGCTTCTTCGCGGCGCTGAAACTGGCGCTGCGGATGAGCCGGCGCGCCGACCGGCCCTGGCCCTTCCACCTTGCCTACCTGATGGAAGCCTGCGCCGCGATGCCGGTGCTGCGCGCCGCCCGCATCGAGCACTTGCACATCCATTTCGGCACCAACCCGGCCGAACTCGGCATGCTGATCGAGGCGCTCGGCGGCCCCGGCTACAGCATGACCGTCCATGGCCCGGAGGAATTCGACCGGCCGGACTTCCTGCACCTGGGCGCGAAGATCCGCGGCGCGCGTTTCGTCGCCGCGATCACGTCCTTCTGCCGCAGCCAGCTGTCGCGCTGGGTCGCCTACACCGAGTGGCCCAAGCTGCGCATCGTGCATTGCGGGCTGGACCCCGAGTTCCACGCGGTCGACGCGCCGCCGCCGCAAGGCAAGCGGCTGATCTGCATCGGCCGCATGACCGAGCAGAAGGGCCACCTGCTGCTGATCGAGGCCGCGGCCCAGGTCGCGCGCCAGGTGCCGGACTTCGAGCTGGTGCTGGCCGGCGACGGCGAGCTGCGCGCGACCATCGAGCAGCGCATCGCGCAGCTCGGCCTGCAGCGCAACGTCCGCATCACCGGCTGGATCTCCAGCGACACCGTGCGCAGCGAGCTGCTCGCGGCGCGGGCGCTGGTGCTGGCGAGCTTCGCCGAAGGCCTGCCCGTCGTGATCATGGAAGCGATGGCGCTGGGCCGCCCCTGCGTCAGCACCTGCATCGCGGGCATCCCCGAGCTGATCCGCGACGGCGAGAACGGCTGGCTGCTGCCTGCCGGCGATCCGGACGCGCTGGCGCGGGCGATGCTCGATTGCCTGCGGCTGGACGACGCCGAACTCGCGCGCGTCGGTCAGCGGGCGAGGGCGTCGGCGCTGGAGCGCCACGACGTGGACCGCGAGGCGGCCAAGCTGGTGGCGCTGTTCGAGGAATACGCATCGCCGGCCAAGACCTATTCGAGCCAGCGCGCCGCCTCCGGCGCGAAGGGGAGCGCGCATGCCTGACGTCGTCTTCGTCGTGCTGTGGGTCGTGATGGTCGCGATCGGGCTGCTGCTGCTCGCGCCGGTGGCGCTGGTGCTGGCGCAGGTGCTGCTCGCGCTGCTGCCGGACCGGACGATCCCCGACATGCCGCGTCCGCGCCGCATCGCCGTGATCATGCCGGCGCACAACGAGGGTCGCGGCCTGCGGCCCACGCTGATGCAGGCGCTGGCGCAGCTCGGGCCCCAGGACCGGCTGCTGGTCGTCGCCGACAACTGCAGCGACGACACCGCGGCGCAGGCGCGCGAGTTCGACGTGACCGTCGTCGAGCGCTTCCACGAGACCGAGCGCGGCAAGGGCTACGCGCTGGACTTCGGCGTGCGCGCGCTGGAGGCGCTGGCGCTGAAGGAGGGCCAGGCGCCCGATGTCGTCGTCATCCTCGATGCCGACTGCGTGCTGGACCCGACGCTGCTGCCGCGCATCGCGTCGGTGGCGCACGGCACCGGCCGGCCGGTGCAGGCGACCTACCTGATGACGGCGGCCAACGATGGCCTGAAGGCGCGGGTCGCGGAGTTCGCGATGCGCGTCAAGAACCTGGTGCGGCCGCGCGGCATGCATCAGCTCGGCCTGCCCTGCGGCCTCTACGGCACCGGCATGGCCTTCCCGTGGGACGTGGCCGTGCAGGCGCCGCTGGCCAGCGGTCATCTGGCCGAGGACATGCAACTCGGCGTGCGCCTGGCCCAGCTCGGCGCGCCGCCGCTGCTGTGCGAGGACGCGCGGGTGACCAGCGTCTTCGCCAACAGCCAGGAGGGCGAGGCCAGCCAGCGCACGCGCTGGGAGCACGGCCACCTCGCGATGCTGGTCGGCGAGGGCCCGGGCCTGCTCTGGCGCTCGCTGCGGCCGGGCCGCGGCGCGCAACTGCTGCAGGTGCTGGACATGCTGGTGCCGCCGCTGGCGCTGTTGGCGATGTCGCTGGTCGGATGGACGTTCGTGACCTTGGTCGTGGCCGTCGCAGCCGGTTGGGTGGCACCGTTCGTCCTGGCGCTGGGGACGCTGGCCCTGCTCGTCGCGGCGATCGTCGTCGCGCAGCAGCGCTGGGCCGCCGATGTGCTGAGCCTGGGCGAGCTGGCCCGCGCCCCGTTCATCCTGCTGGCCAAGATCCCGCTGTACCTGCGCTTCGTGTTCAAGCGCCAGACCGACTGGGTGCGCACCAAGCGCGACACCTGAACCGGCGCCGCCGAAGCCTGACGGCACCCGTTGAACCTCTTTGAATCCCGCCTCCTGGCTCCGAACGCAACCACCCGATACCACCGATGACCGTGCCGATGTCTGACACCGCATCCTTCGCCTCCGGCGCCTCCGCCGGGGATGGCGCGCGTCCTGGAGGCGCCTCCGTGCTGCCCACCGTGCGCGTCGACGGGCTGGACTTCGTCGCCAGCACCGTGCCGCAGGTGTCGGCGCACATCGTCGCCGAGGCGGGCGCGGGCCGCGGCGGCTGGGTGGTCACGCCCAACATCGACATCCTGCGCCGCTGGCGCGTCGACGCGGCCTTCCGCGCGCTGGTCGAGTCCGCGACGATCTTCACCGCCGACGGCCGCCCCATCGTCTGGGCCAGCCAGCTGCAGGGCACGCCGCTGCCGGCGCGGCTGACCGGCTCGGACCTGTTCATCCGGCTCGTGGGCGAGGCCCACGCGGCCGGCCTGCGCATCGCGCTGATCGGCGGCAACGAAGGCGCCGCCGAGGCGGCCGCCGCGACGCTGCTGCCCGAGGGCGGCGCGGACCGCGTACGCTGCCTGTGCCCGCCGTTCGGCTTCGAGCAGCAGCCGGCCGAGATGGCCCGGCTGGAGCAGTTGCTGACCGACTGGCAGCCGCACATCGTGTTCATCGGCCTGGGCTCGCCGAAGCAGGAGAAGCTGATCGCCCGCCTGCGCCCGCTGGCGCCGCGCGCCTGGTACCTGGGCGTGGGTGTGAGCTTCAGCTTCGTCGCCGGCGACGTGAAGCGCGCGCCGGGCTGGATGCAGCGCTCCGGGCTGGAGTGGGTGCACCGGCTGGTGCAGGAACCGGGCCGGCTGGCGCGGCGCTATCTGGTGGACGGGATCCCGTTCGCCGTCGGCCTGCTGTGGCGCGCGCGCCTGGCCCGCGGACGCGCGCCGCAGGGTCCGGGAGCGGCACGATGAACGCCACCACCAACGACTCCGTGAACGACTCCGTGGACCGCGCCCCGGGCGCGCCCGCAATCAGCGTCGTCATCCCGCTCTACAACAAGGAGAGCCACATCGCGCGTGCCGTCGATTCGGTGCTGGCGCAGACGTGGCGGGACTTCGAGCTCGTGGTCGTCGACGACGGCTCGCGCGACGGCGGCGCTGCCGTCGTCGAGGCCTACACCGACCCGCGCGTGCGGCTGCATCGCCAGCCCAACGCCGGCGTGTCGGTGGCGCGCAACCAAGGCGTGGCGCTGACGTCGGCGCCGCTGGTCGCGTTCCTCGATGCCGACGACGCCTGGGAGCCGGACTTCCTCGAGCAGGTGATGACGCTGCAGGCGCGGCATCCGCAGGCGGTCGCCGTGGCGATGAACTACGAGGTCGTCGCGCCCAACGGCGCGCGATCGCTCGGCGTGGATCCGGCGCGTGCGCCGTCGCAGTTGCTGGACCCGCTCGCTTATTTCCGCATCGGCAAGCATGGCTCGCCGGTGTTCTCGTCGGCGGTCGCGGTGCGGCGCGAGGCGCTGGCCGCGGCCGGTGGTTTCCCGGAAGGCGTGCGCCTGGGCGAGGACATCGACACCTGGATCCGGCTGCTGTTCCAGGGGCCGGTGGTCTTCGACGCGCGGCCCGGCGGCATGTACTTCAACGACGCCACGAACCGTGCCCTGAACACGCACGCGCCGCCGGCGCGCTACGTCTTCTTCGACACCATCGACCGCTGGCTGGCCGCGCACCCCGCCCTGGTCGAGGAGCGACGCGAGGCCGAGGAGTTCAAGAACTTCTTCCGCCTGCTGCACGCGCACCACCAGATCCGCTGGGGCGACGCCGCCGCCGGCCGGCGGCTGCTCGGCCAGACGCGGACCCGGACCTTCCGCCGCGAGAAGCTGCGGCTGCAACTGCTGAGCCGCGTGCCCCGCGCCTGCTACACGGGCCTGTCGCGGCTGCGGCAGGCCCTGTTCTCCTGAGCGGGCGGCCCATGAAGGAAAAGCTCGCCCGCGGCGTGCTGTGGCTCAGCGGAGCCAAGGTCGTCGTCAACGTCCTGGGACTGGTCAGCACGCTGGTGCTGGCCCGGCTGCTCACGCCCGAGGACTTCGGCCTGGTCGCCATCGCGATGACGCTGATCGCGCTGCTGCAGTCGGTGACGGAGATGTCGCTGTCCGCCGCGCTGATCCACCACCAGGCGCCGACCGACGAGCACTTCAACAGCGCCTGGACGATGAACGCGCTGCGCGCGCTGCTGCTGGCCTCCGTGCTGGGCATCGCGTCGCCCTTCGTCGCCGACTTCTACAAGGACCCGCGCCTGCTGCCGGTGCTGCTGCTGCTGTCGGGCTCGATGGCGCTGGCCGGCCTGAACAACCCCAAGCAGGTGGTGCTCACGCGGCGGCTGGAGTTCTGGCAGGAATTCGCCGTGCTGGTCACGCAGAAGCTGGCCGGCTTCCTGGTCGGCGTGGGCATGGCGCTGGTCTTCCGCAGCTACTGGGCGCTGGTGGCCGGCACGCTGGCCACGCAGATCGCGGGGCTGATCGTGTCCTACTGCGTCGTGCCGTTCCGCCCGCGGCCCTCGCTCTCCAAGGTGCGCGAGCTGTGGTCGTTCTCGGCCTGGGTCACGCTGAGCTACATCCTCAACACGATCAACTGGAAGCTGGACCACCTGCTGATCGGCACCTTCATCAGCCCCAAGGCGCTGGGCATCTACACCGTCGGCGACAACCTCGCCGGACTGCCGACGCGCGAGACCATCGGCCCGCTGGAGCAGGCGCTGTTCCCCGGCCTGCGCCAGGTCACCGACGACCCCGAGCGGCTGCGGCGCACCTATGCGCGGGCGCAGGCGCTGATCACGATGATCGCGCTGCCGGTGGGCTTCGGCGTCGGCGCGCTGGCGCGGCCGCTGGTCGAGCTGGTGCTCGGGCCGAAGTGGCTGGAGGCGGTGCTCATCGTGCAGGTGCTGTCCTGCGTCTTCGCGGTGCAGACCATCAGCTCCGCCGTGCATCCGCTGGCGATGGCCAAGGGCAAGACGCGCATGATGTTCGGCCGCGACGTCTTCGGCTTCTGCCTGCGCGTGCCCATCATCCTGGTCGGCATGTGGTGGGCCGGCATGGTCGGCATCGTCTTCGGCCGCATGGTGTCGGGCACGCTGGGCGTGTTCATCAACGCGACGCTGGTGCGGCGCCTGATCGGCCTGACGATCCGGCAGCAGCTGTTCAACAGCTGGCGCTCGCTGCTCAGCGTGGCCGTGATGTGGAGCGCGCTGACCGCGACCGTGCACCACTGGCCGGTCAACGGCGGCGCCCTCGAGCGCGCCGGCTGGCTGGCCGGACTGGGACTGGCGGGGGGGGCGACCTACCTCGCCCTGCATTTCGCGCTCTGGGGCCTGGCGGGCAAGCCCGCCGGCGCGGAGCAGGATTTCATCGAACTCGCCGGCAAGGCTGCCGGCAAGCTGGGCAAATTGATTCCGATCGGAAGGGAAGCGACGTGACGGACACGACCGACTACAGGCGTTTGATCGAGGACCAGGCCGCGCGCTCCGCGCAGGCGCTGTCGCGCTTCGTCAGGACCGGCCAGGACTTCGCGCTGGTGGATTTCCCCGACCACTACAACGTCGGCGACAGCGCCATCTGGCTGGGCGAGATCGCGCTGTTCAAGCGCCTGCTCGGCGGCGCGCCGAGCTACGTCAGCACCGTCGAGAGCTACTCGAAGGAGGCGCTGCGCCGCGCCGCGCCGACCGGTCCGATCTTCATCCACGGCGGCGGCAACTTCGGCGACATCTATCCGAAGCACCAGGACTTCCGCATCCGTCTGATGACCGACTTCCCGGACCGCGACATCGTCCAGCTGCCGCAGTCCATCAGCTTCAGCGCGCCGGAGGCGGTGGCCGCCACCGCGCAGGCGATCGCGGCACACGGCCGCTTCACGCTGCTGGTGCGAGACCAGCCCAGCCTGACCTTCGCCCGCGAGCATTTCGTCTGCCCGGTCGAGCTGCTGCCCGACATGGCCTTCGGCATCGGCCCGATCGAGAAGCCGGTGTCGCCGAGCTCGGCGATCTTCATGCTGCTGCGCGAGGACACCGAGCGCGCCGCCTACGACCGCGAGCCGCTGCTGCGCCGCCCGGACGCGGTCGCCGCGGACTGGGTCACCGAGCCGCAGCGCTTCCACCGCCTGTGCACCTGGCGCAGCCGGATCGCGATGGCCGGCAAGGGCGGGCTGTCGTCGCCGCAGGGCACGCTGGACCTCTACAACCGCCTGGCGCAGGGCCGCGTGCGGCGCGGGCTCAAGATGCTGGCCTCGGGCCGCGTCGTCGTGACGGACCGGCTGCATGCGCACATCCTCTCGACGATGATGGACATCCCGCACGTGGTGCTGGACAACAGCTACGGCAAGATCGCCGGCTACATGGCCGCCTGGACCGGCGTCTATCCGAAGGTGCGACGCGCGAAGACCTCCGACGACGTGCTGGCCCACCTCAAGGAATGGGGTTTGTGATGAGCACGACGGCCTCCGGCACGACGCTTTCCGGCATGACGCCCACCGACCTCGACGTCAGCGTCGTCATCTGCACCCGCAACCGCGCGCGGCAACTGGCGGAGGTGCTCGACTCGGCCACGCAGCTCGAGGTCCCCGAGGGACTGCGCTGGGAGCTGCTCGTCGTCGACAACGGCAGCAGCGACGACACCGAGGCGGTGATCCGCGGCTTCGCCGGCCGGCTGCCGGTGCGTTATGCCCGCGAGGACACGCCGGGCCTGTCCAACGCGCGCAACCAGGGCGTGCGCTCGGCCCGTGGCGAGTACCTCTGCTGGACCGACGACGACGTGCGCATGGACCGTCGCTGGCTGGCGGCCTATGTCGAGGCTTTCCGCCGGCATCCCGAGGCCTCCGTCTTCGGCGGCCGCGTGCTGCCGCGGCTCGAAGGCGGCGGGGCGCCGCAGTGGTTCATCGACGAACACCTGAAGTACCCGATCGCCAGCCCGATGGCCTACCGCGACCTCGGCGACGAGGAACTGGCGCTGAGCTTCACCGGCAACCGCGTGCCCTACGGCGCCAACTTCGCGGTCCGGACCGCCGAGCAGCGCCAGGCGCTGTACGACCCGGAGCTGGGTGTCTCGCCGACGCACAAGCGCCTGGGCGAGGAGGTCGACGCGCTCTACCGGATGATGAAGGCCGGCGCGACCGGCTGGTGGGTGCCGGGCTCGCGGGTGCACCACCTGATCCCGCCGGGGCGCCAGACGGCGGCCTACATCTACGAGTACTACTTCCTCGCCGGCGCGACGACCGCCCACCTGAAGGCGCGCCGCCCGGACGACAACTACCTGATCGTCGACGGCGACGTGCCGTCCGACCTCGGCCTGTCGCGCTGGCGCTGCTACCGCCGCGGACTGCGGCGCTTCCTGGCCTACCGCACGGCCCGCCGGCGCGGCGACCTGCGCTGGATCTCCGACCTGGCCGACCTGGGCTACTACCTGGGCATGGGCTCCTACGGCGGCGCGGCCGAGAAGACCTTCCTCGGACTGAAGACCCGCTTCGAATGAGGAACGCCGCGTCATGACCCGCAAGATCCTGTTCGTGGCGCCGGTGCCGCCGTGGCCGGCCGACTCCGGCGGCGCGCAGCGCAGCTTCCTCCTCTACCAGGCGCTGAAGCGGCTGGGCGACGTCGACCTGGTGCTGATCACCGCGAACGAGATCGCCGGCGACACGCTGCGCGTGCTGCGCGACGACTTCGGACTGAAGGCCGTGCTGCGGCCGGATCCGGGCCTGCTGACCTTGCGCCGGCTGCACTTCGGCTACGGGCGCATCGGCGTCAACGTGCTGCGCCTGACGCGCTGGCTGCTGGGCAGCCGCGACACGCTGTACCGCAGCGGTTCGCTGGCCCGCGAGATGCGCGCGCTGGTCCGTGCCGGCGGCTACGACCTGGCGGTGGGCCGCTACCTGTGGACGGTCGAGCAGAGCGGCGTGATCGACGAACTGCCGACCTGGCTGGACTTCGACGACCTCGAGTCCGAGGTCTGGCAGAGCCGCGCCGACGAGGCCGGCGGCCGCCTGCTGAAGGCCTATTACCGGCAGATCGCCGGCAGCTACGCGACGCGGCAGCGCCAGCTGGCGCGCCGGCTGGCCGGCGGCTGGGTCGCGAAGGCGCGCGACGCCGGCCGGCTCGACCGGGCCGACCTCGGCGTGCTGCCCAACATCCCGTTCGCGAACTACCCGCGCCCGGCCGAGCCGCTGCCGTACGAGGGCGAGGGCGAGAGCGAGGGCGGCACCCACGGCGGCGCCGGGACGCTGAACGTCATCGGCGTCGCCGCCTTCGACTACCGGCCCAACCTGCTGGGCTTCGACTGGTTCGTCACGCAGGTCTGGCCGCGCGTGGTCGACCGCTTCCCGCAGGCGCGGCTGAACCTCGTGGGCAAGCTCAAGGACGAGGACGCCGCCGCGCGCTGGCGCCAGGTGCCCGGCGTCGTGCTGCACGGCCGCGTGCCGGAGCTGCCGCCGTACTACGCGTCCGCGCTGTTCGCGGTGGCGCCGGTGTTCCAGGGCGGCGGCACCAACATCAAGGTGATCGAGGCGCTGGTCTACGGCCGCTGCTGCGTCGGCACGCCGCACGCGCTCAAGGGCTTCGAGGGCCTGGGCGGCCTCCACGAGGGCGCCGACGCCGAGGCCTTCGCCGCCCGCTGCATCGCGCTGCTGGCCGCGCCGGCCGACTGCGTCGAGGCCGGTCAGGCGGCGGCGCGCGGCGCGGCGGACCGGTTCTCGTTCGCGCACTTCGCCGACGAGGTGGCCCGGACGCTGGAGGCCCCACGAACGCCCTCCGAACGGGCGCACCAGCACGTGGCGGATCGCCTCAAGCCGGTTCAGGATCCCCCCGCTTGAGGGGTCTCGCGCCTTGACGTGGTGCGGTGCCCTCTACGATACGCGTGAAGACGCCATGAAGATGGCGGCGCATCGCGCGCCGCAGCCGCTCCCGGGCCAGGCGCTGTCGGAGGTTCCCCGTGAACGCAGTGACACCCGCGCCGGCCCTGGCAGGGCGAGACACGACCGTCGCGCCGCCGCCGTTCCGGGGCCCTCGGTGACGGCGCCGACCGTCAGCGTGGTGATCCCGCTCTTCAACAAGCAGCACCACATCGGTCGCGCGATCGAGTCGGTGCTGAGGCAGAGCTGGTCCGACTTCGAACTGGTGGTCGTGGACGACGGCTCCAGCGATGGCAGCGCAGCGGTCGTGGCGGGTTACGACGATCCGCGCCTGCGTCTGGAACGCCAGCCCAACGGCGGCGTGTCCGCCGCGCGCAACCGCGGCGTGGCGCTGGGCCGCGGACGGTGGGTCGCGTTCCTCGACGCCGACGATGCCTGGACGCCCACCTTTCTGTCCGACGCGATGGCGCTGGCGACCCGGCATCCGGAAGCCGCCGGCGTGGCGCTGAACTACGAGATCGTCTCCCCCGGCGGCACCCGCGCGCTGGGCGTGGACCCGGCCCTCGCGCCTGCGCAGCTCCTGGATCCGCTGGCCTACTTCCGCATCGGACGGCATGCGCCGCCACTGTCGTCGTCGTCGGTGGTCGTGCGCCGCGAGGCGCTGCTGACGGTTGGCGGATTCCCGGTCGGCGTCAGGCTGGGCGAGGACATCGACACCTGGCTGCGGCTGCTGTTCCGGGGCGGGGTCTACTTCGACCCGCGGCCGGGCGCGCAGTACTTCGTGGACGCCGGCAACCGCGCGCTGAACACGCATGTGCCGCCGGCGCGCTACGCCTTCTTCGACACGATCGAGGGTTGGCTGGCCGCGCATCCGGAGCGCGTCGAGGAGCGCCGCGAAGCCGAGGAGTTCATGAACTTCTTCCGCCTGCTGCATGCGCGCCACCAGATCCGCTGGGGCGACGCCGAAGCCGGCCGGCGCCTGCTGGCGGAGATCCGCACCACCGTCCACCGCGGCGAGAAGCGCCGGCTGCAGGTGCTGAGCCACCTGCCGCGCCCCTGCTACGACGGGCTGGCAAGGCTCAAGCGCAGCCTGTTCTCCTGAGGCGGGCGGGGCCGCGCGGCCGTGCGCGGCCGCATGTGGCGGAGGGGGACGCCAAGGCCCTGTCATGCGCACGAGGTATACAACGCCCTGTGCCGAACGCGGACCGGCCCCTGAACGAGCGGGGGGGACCGCGCGGTGCACGGGCCGGGCTGGTGGAGAATCGGCGCCGTTCCACCCGGAACTCAGGGGAACCGGGCGCCGCGTGGCGCGCCGGCCCGATCCAGACTGCAGGAGTGCGCTTGAAAGTTCTCGTGACCGGAGCCGCCGGCTTCATCGGCATGCATGTCAGCCAGATCCTGCTGGCGCGCGGCGATCAGGTGGTCGGCCTGGACAACCTCAACGACTACTACGACCCGACGCTCAAGCACGCCCGCCTGGCGCGCCTGAGCGGCCAGCCCGGCTTCGAGTTCGTGCAGATGGACGTCGCCGACCGGGCCGGCATCGCCGAGCTGTTCGACAAGCAGAAGTTCGACCGCGTCGTGCACCTGGCCGCGCAGGCCGGCGTGCGCTACTCGCTGGTCAACCCGCATGCGTACATCGAATCCAACATCGTCGGCTTCACCAACATCCTCGAGGGCTGCCGCCATTCGGGGGTGAAGCACCTGGCCTACGCGTCGAGCTCCAGCGTCTACGGCGGCAACACGCACATGCCCTTCAGCGAGCACCACGGCGTGGACCATCCGGTCAGCCTGTACGCCGCGACCAAGAAGGCCAACGAGCTGATGGCCCACACCTACAGCCACCTGTTCAACCTGCCGACGACGGGGCTGCGCTTCTTCACCGTGTACGGGCCCTGGGGCCGGCCGGACATGGCGCTGTTCCTGTTCACCAAGGCGATCCTCGCGGGCGAGCCGATCAAGGTCTTCAACCACGGGAAGATGATCCGCGACTTCACCTACATCGACGACATCGCCGAAGGCGTCGTGCGCGTGCTCGACCGCACCGCGACGCCCGACCCCGGCTACGACCCGGTGCAGGCGGATCCGGCGCGCTCCAGCGCGCCGTACCGCGTCTTCAACATCGGCAACCACGCCCCGATCCCGCTGATGGACTTCATCGGCGCGATCGAGCAGGCGGTGGGCCGCGAGGCGGTCAAGGAGTTCCTCCCGCTGCAGGACGGCGACGTGCCGGCCACGCATGCGGACGTCGAGGAGCTCGCCGCCTGGACGGGCTTCCGTCCCGCGATGCCCGTGCCGGAGGGCATCCGCCGCTTCGTCGCGTGGTACCGCGATTACTACAAGGCTTGACCGCCATCCGGGCGGGCAGCGCTGAGCTGGACACCTTCAAGAGAGACGCAAGATGAAAGTGACGACGATCGGCACCGGCTACGTGGGCCTGGTGACAGGCGCGTGCCTGGCCGAGATGGGCAATCACGTGGTCTGCCTGGACGTGAACGCCGAGAAGATCAAGGTCCTGAACGACGGCGGCATCCCCATCCACGAACCGGGCCTGGATGCGATCGTCGCGCGCAACGCGGCCGCGGGCCGGCTGCAGTTCACCACCGACGTGGACGTGGCCGTCAACCACGGCACCGTGCTCTTCATCGCGGTCGGCACGCCGCCCGGCGAGGACGGCTCGGCCGACCTGCAGTACGTGCTGGCGGCGGCGCGCTCGATCGGCGAGCGCATGACCGACTACAAGGTCATCGTCGACAAGAGCACCGTGCCGGTGGGCACCGCCGACAAGGTCCGCGCCGAGATCCGCGCGGCCCTGCAGGCGCGCGGCACCGACGTGAACTTCTCGGTCGTGTCCAACCCCGAGTTCCTCAAGGAAGGCGCGGCGATCGAGGACTTCATGAAGCCCGACCGCATCGTCGTCGGCTCGGACGACGAGCAGGCCACGCTGATGATGCGCGCCCTGTACGCGCCCTTCACGCGCAGCCACGACCGCCTGTTCGTGATGGACGTGCGCAGCGCCGAGTTCACCAAGTACGCCGCCAACGCGATGCTGGCCACGCGCATCAGCTTCATGAACGAGCTGGCGCTGCTGGCCGAGAAGGTCGGCGCCGACATCGAGCTGGTGCGCCGCGGCATCGGCTCCGACCCGCGCATCGGCTATCAGTTCCTGTACGCGGGCGCCGGTTACGGCGGCTCGTGCTTCCCGAAAGACGTGAAGGCGCTGGTGCGCACCGGGCGCGAGTTCGGCCAGGACCTGAAGGTGCTGAACGCCGTCGAGGAGGCCAACGAGCACCAGAAGCGCGTGCTGGTCGACAAGGTCGTGCGCCGCTTCGGCGAGGACCTGAGCGGCCGCCGCTTCGCGCTGTGGGGCCTGGCCTTCAAGCCCAACACCGACGACATGCGCGAGGCGCCGGCGCTCGTGGTGATCGAGGAACTGACGCGCCGCGGCGCCGCGGTGGCGGCCTACGACCCGGTGGCGATGAGCGAGGCCGCCAAGCTGCTGAGCCAGGTGCCGGGCGTGAGCTTCTGCGAACGCGCGGACCACGCGCTGCAGGACTCCGACGCGCTGATCATCATCACCGAGTGGAAGGAGTTCCGCACGCCGGACTTCGACCGCATCAAGGCCGAGCTCAAGCAGCCGGTGGTCTTCGACGGACGCAACCTGTACGAGCCCGCGCTGATGAAGACGCTGGGCATCGAGCACCACGCGATCGGCCGCGGCACCACCGCGCCGCCGGACACCCCGCCCGTTTGAGCCACGCATCCCTGCGGCAAATGCTGCAGGGACGCCGACCCCCACGTTTGAAGATGTCCAGGGCTAGTCCCTGGCGCGCAGATTGCTGACTCCCCGGCACGCCTGAGCGTCGCCCAGGCGCATCCACCAACGCCTGGGAGTCCGCGAGATGAGTCGTACAGCGAGCCTGGAGTCGAACGAGGAATTCGTCAGCATCCTGATGCTGACCTACAACGCACCGGAATACGTCGAGATCTCGGTGCGCAGCGTGCGCGAACGCACCCGGGGAGTGCGCTACGAGCTGGTCGTGCTCGACAACGACTCCCAGCCCGAGACCAAGGCGCTGGTGCAGCGCCTGCATGACGAGGGGCTGATCGACAAGCTGCGGCTGCTCGATCGCAACTCTTTGTTCGCCGAGGGCAACAACCTGGCGTCCGAGATGGCCGATCCCGCGGCCACGCACTACCTGCTGCTGAACAGCGACATCGAGGCCCACGACCCCGATTGGCTGCGGCATCTGCTCGACGAGCACCAGCGCGGCATCACGGCCTACGGCGTGGCGCCGGACCCCGATCGCGTCGACGGCTACTGCCTGCTGATCGACGCCGACCTCTACCGGCGCTACAAGCTGGACGAGGGTCACCAGTGGTGGTGGGCCGTGACCAAGATGCAGGCCCTGGTGTTGAGCGCCGGCTTCCCGGTGCGCGGCTTCGCCGAGCACGAGCAGTACCTCCACCACTTCGGCGGCAAGAGCGGCAGCGGCTTCAAGAACGCGAAGGGCATGAACGTGTCGCGCGAGGAGGTGCTGGGCTGGTTCGCCGACCGGCGGCCGGTGGTCCTGGACCGCAATGCCGACGGGAGCCTGCCGGGGCCCCGTCATGTCCCGGTGCCCGAGGCCCCGCGGTCCTTGCTCAGCCGTGCCAGGGGCCGGCTGCGGCGCCTGCTGGAGTCGGTCACCACGCATTGAGGATCCATGGCGGATCCATGGGCGGCCATTGACGATCCGCTGACGTTCCGTTGAGGACGCGCTGACGAGCCGTTACCCGCGAACCATCCGGTAACGGCTCCGGGAGCGTGCATTGCTGACCTCGTCCGCTTTGGCGGAGGAGCGGTAATGAGCACAACAACGGGCGGCGGTGCCGACCACCATGTCGGATCCCTGGACGGCCTGCGCGCGCTCGCGGCGCTCTGGGTCTACCTGTCGCACGTGGCGCTGCTGACCGGGATGCGCATCCTGCCGGTGCTGTCCTGGGGCGACATGGCGGTGGACCTGTTCATGATGATCTCGGGCTTCCTGATGGCCCACCACTACCTGCATCGCCGCGATCGCGAACCCTGGGCGGCCCCGGCCACCTGGCGCGCCTTCTGGCTGCGGCGCTTCTTCCGGATCGCGCCGGCCTACTACCTGCTGCTGGTCGTCGCGCTGCTGATCGGCCCGTGGCTCGGCGAGTGCCGCACGCTGATCGCCGGCCCCTTCCCCGGCACGGCGACGCCGATCGAGCGCTACACCGACGCCTCGTTCGCCAACATCGCCGCGCATGTGGGCTTCGTGTTCGGCGCCTTGCCCGCCTACGCGTTCCGCACGCCGCTGCCGGACTGGTCGATCGGGCTGGAGATGCAGTTCTACGCGGTCTTCCCCTTCCTCATGCTGCTGATCGGCGTGCGCGGCCGCGCGGTCCGCCTGGCGCTCGCCGTGGCGCTGGCCTTCGCCGCCCTGTGGCTGTTCCGCGGCTACGGCGCGCGTTTCGAGATGCCGGCCTTCCTCGGCCTCAAGCTGCAGGTCTTCCTGATCGGCGTGCTGCTGGCTTACGGGCGCCGTGGGGGCTTCACGCGCGTGTCGGCGGCCTTGATCGCGGGCATCGTCCTCTTCGAGTCCTGGCGCCAGGGCGGCGTCCATGGGGCCTGCTTCGCGCTGCTCGTGCTCGGCTTCGGGCTGCTGGTCGCCGGACCGGCGCGGTCGCGGCCGCTCCAGCGCGTGCGTGCCGCGCTGTCCACGCCGCTGGCCAGCCAGGCCGGCGAATACGCGTACTGCCTCTACCTGATCCACCTGCTGTGGCTGATCCCGGTCGCCGGCCTGCTGACGCTGCAGCCCTGGTACCTGGAGCTCAAGGGCGTGCTGCGCTTCCTGGCCTGCATCGCGCTGAGCCTGCCGCCCACGCTGCTGTGCTGCGCGGCGATCTACCGCTTCGTCGAGACGCCCGGCATCCGCCTGGGCAAGCGGCTGGTGGCGGGGCGCGGACCGCTCACTGCGCCCGTCGCAGCGCATCCCTGACGCGCCAGCGCAGCTTGTCCACGAAGGTCTGCGGCTGTATCGGCGCCGGCCGCGGCCGGTTCGCGTGGATGTCGGCGTGGCGGACCTCGCGCCATCGGCCCTCGAGCGCCCGATGGGCGACCTCGATGTCCGCATCGACCACGGCCCGGTTCTCGGGGAACAGGTAGTAGACGAAGCGCGGGTCGCCCGCGGGCATCAGGTCGACGTTGGCGTACTGGAACGGGTTCATGAAGCCCGACAGCGGCATGACGACGCGGTCCGCGCGCGACAGCCAGCCCGCGAGCCACGAGAAGGTGCTGACCGCCATGACGATGTGGCGCGACTTCGCGATCACCGAGAAGTCGTGCACCGCGCCGCGGCTCGCCACGAATTCGGCCGCGGGGAAGGCCTCGCGCAGGCTGCGCACGTAGCGGCTGTCGTCGAGCTGACCCAGGAACACGGGCCGCAGCCCGCTCTCCGCCACGAGGTCGCGATAGAAGGACACCGGCAGCACCGTGTACTCCGGATGCACCGCCTGCAGGACCTCTCCCGCGCGGACATTGATCAGCAGCACGTCCGGCCCGTAGCCCTCGGCCTGCGGCAGCAGGGGGAAATGGGCGCGGGCCGCCTCGACCGGCGGGAGGTTGCCGACCTGGGAGGAATAGAGATTCAGCTCCACCCGATCCGTCCCGCGGCGCGCGACGCGCGCAGCGATGGCATCGAAATCCAGCACGGCCGACCGGTTGGACGTGTAGCGCAGCCGGTGGTGCCAGGTCTTCTGCGGGATCGGGGGCAGGTCGATCTGCCATTCGCCGATCCGGACGTTGGACAGCTCGAATCCCGGCAGACGCTCGCGCAGCGACAGGGCCGCGAGGTACTGCAGCATCTTGTTCCCGAGGTTGCCCGGGGCGAAGTCCATCTCGATGACGCCTCGTGGCGCCGTCGTCGTCTGGTTCATGGTGAGCTCCCTGACCGTGCGCCTGGCCACGGCGATGCGTTGTCGCCGATACACCTGGTCACGGGTGTTAAGAATATGCATGCCTCCGCCGATTGCCAGCGCTGTCATCACGCTGTCCCCTCAAGTGGGCGGGCGGCACGCCGGCGCAGCTCCGGAAGGTGGGTGCGCGCCTCCGCGTCGGGGGTCGCGATGGGATACTCCCGGCTTCCCCAGGAAGCGATTCACATGGTCAAGATCAACCACATCGAAGTCGACAACGCCAAGCCCTTCGTGCTGTTCGGCGGCGTCAACGTGCTGGAGTCGGAGCAGTTCGCCGTCGACGTCTGCGGCGAGTACGTCCGCGTGACGAAGGAACTGGGCATCCCCTATGTCTTCAAGGCCTCGTTCGACAAGGCCAACCGCTCCTCGATCAAGAGCTACCGCGGTCCCGGACTGGATGCCGGCCTGAAGATCTTCGAGGCCGTCAAGAAGGCCCACGGCGTGGCCGTGCTGACGGACGTGCATGAGCCGCACCAGGCCGCCGAAGTGGCCGCCGTGTGCGAGGTGCTGCAGCTGCCCGCCTTCCTGGCACGCCAGACCGACCTGGTGATCGCGCTGGCCAAGACCGGCCGCGTCATCAACATCAAGAAGCCGCAGTTCGTCAGCCCGCCGCAGATGAAGAACATCGTCGAGAAGTTCCAGGAAGGCGGCAACCCGAACGTGATGCTGTGCGACCGCGGCGCGCAGTTCGGCTACGACAACCTGGTCGTCGACATGCTCGGCTTCGGCGTGATGAAGCAGGTCAGCGGCGGCAAGCCGGTGATCTTCGACGTGACCCATGCGCTGCAACAGCGCGAGTCCGGCGCCGCCGCGTCGGGCGGCCGCCGCGGTCAGGTGACCGAACTGGCCCGCGCCGGCATGGCCATCGGCCTGGCCGGCCTGTTCCTGGAAGCACACCCGGATCCGGAGAAGGCGCTCTGCGACGGCCCCAGCGCGCTGCGGCTGTCGCAGCTCAAGCCGTTCCTGGAGCAGGTCAAGGCGGTGGATGATCTGGTGAAGGGCTTCCCGGCGCTGGATACGCACTGAGCGTCGCGGCGGCGGGCAGGTCGCCGACCGTCGCCGCTGAGCCCGCCGCGGACCCCGCGGTCGCCGCGCCCGCCTGGATCTCCCGCAGCCACCGGCACAGCCGGTCGGCGTAGTGCGCGAAGGTCATCTCCGCGGCCAATTGCTGCCCTGCGCGCGCCATCGCGTCGCGTGCCGCGCGGTGGGCCGGGTCCTGCATCCAGTCGATCGCCGCGCGCATCGCGGCCGCGTCGCCGGGCGGCACCACCAGCGCATGCACGTCGGCCGTCAGATGGTCGCGCACGCCGAGCGTGTCGGTCACGATCAGCGGCTTGCCCAGCGCCAACGCGTTCAGATAGGTCTGCTGGCCGACGCTGCGGCCTTCCACCGGCAGCAGCGGCACGATCGCCACGTCGCTGCGCATCATCGCCAGGAAGAAGTCGCGTTCGCTCAGCGGGCCCACCCGCGTCTGCGGCGGCATGCCGGTGACCACGTTGGACGTCGCGACCGTGAAGCGGCCGTCCGCGCCCGTGGCCGCGGCGGCCAAGGTGCCGTAGTCCCGCAGCGAGTTGCCGCCGGCGAAGAAACGCGTCGGCGCGTCGATGGCGTGCGCATCGGCCCCGGCCGCTTCCCGGGCGATCTGCTCGTGCAGCCCCGGCATCATCGCCAGCGGCAACTGCGAGCAGAAGGCGGTGAAGCGCGCCGCGCCCGGGCGCAGGCCGGCCTCGGCGGTGACGAGTTCGGCCTCGGCGCTGGACAGGAAGCCGTAGTGCGTCTGCGGTCCCTTCGTCATCCGCAGCAGCGTGCGCAGGAACCAGGCATAGAGCGGGAAGGCGAGCTTGGCGCGACTGTTGAGCGGCACCGCGCGCGGATGCCAGGTGGCGTCGGAGATCAGCACGCCGGTGGCGGGCTTGGCCAGGCGCAGGTAGATCGCCAGCAGCATGTCGAACCACAGGTCGCGCGCCCCGAGCGCCCCGTTGAGCAGGATCGCATCGCCGGCCTTCAGCTGGCGAACGGCGCGGAACACGCCGCGCCGGCCGTCCCGTTCCCGGTGCAACACCGTCACGTCCGGGTGCAGCCCCGGTTTCTCGTCGCACCAGATCGTGCTGTACAGCGCCATCGCCGGCGTCCTCCGCGAAAATTCCGAAGGAGGACTCGCAACTTCCAGGCCATCGCGCGTGTCGTCCGGCCCGTGGATTCGCCGCGACCCCTCGCTCGAGGGGCCCAGGAGGCGCCTCCCGGGACGGGCTCAGCCGAAGCGGGTCAGACCGGCGGCGAGACCCAGGGCGTCGGACCGGTCTGCAGCGGCAGCTGCGACTGGATCTCGCGCAGCAGCGTCGACAGACGCGCGGCGTAGTGCGCGAAGGTCATCTCCGACGCCAGCGCCAGGCCGTTCTGCGCCATCGTCGCGCGCGCGGCGCCGTGTTCGGGCGCCAGCATCCACACCATCGCCTCGCGCAGCGCGGCCGGATCGTGCGGCGGCACGATCAGCGCATGCAGGTCGCCGACCAGGTGGTCGCGCACGCCGATGACGTCGGTGACGATCAGCGGCTTGCCCAGGGCCAGCGCGTTCAGGTAGGTCTGCTGGCCGACGCTGCGGCCTTCGGTGTGCCACATCGGCAGCACGACGATGTCGCTGCGTGCCATGTCGCGGAAGAAGTCGTGGTGGCTGCGTCCCGCCGCGCGCACGTTGGGCGGCAGCGGGCCGAGGTCCTTGGTCGTGGCGATCTCGATGTCCGCGTCCAGGCCCGTGGCGGCTTCCGCCAGCGAGGGGTAGTCGCGCAGCGCGTTGCCGCCGGAGAAGATGCGCGGGCGACGGCTGCCGGCGCTCGCCACGGTCTGCGCGCACAGGGTGCGCAGTTCGTCCAGGATCTCCAGCGGCAGCTGCGAGCAGAACGCGGTGAAGTGGGCCACGCCCGGCCGCAGCGAGGCTTCGCGCGTGACCAGCGCGACCTCGGCCGTCGACAGGAATCCGTAATGCGTGTGCCGGCCGCGGCTCAGCAGCAGCAGCACGCGGTGCAGCAGCGCATAGGCCGGGAACAGGAATCCGGCGCGGCTGTCGCCGGGCAGTGCGCGCGCATGCCAGGTCGCATCGGCGATCAACACGCCCACGCCGCGGCGGAACCAGCGGATGTAGATCGCCAGCAGCATGTCGAACCAGAGGTCGCGCGCGCCGAGGGCGCCGTTGAGCAGGATGGCGTCGCCGGCCACCAGTTGGCGGACCTTGCGGAAGACGCCTAGTCGGCCGATCCGCTCGCGGTGCAGCACGTTCATGTCCAGCGGCAGGCCGGGCTTCTCGTCGCACCAGATGGTGCTGTACAGGGTCATCGTTCTCGCTCTCCGGGTCACGCCCGGGCAAGGCATGGTCGCGGTGACGGACCGTGCGGTCCGCGTGCCCGTCGCACTGGGCCGGTGCGATTCTTGGACGAAGCGGCGATTTTGGGGCAGCTTGAAGCGATTTACTGCGACAACTTCACCGTTCCGGTGCGGTCCCCCTCAGGTGAAGGGGCTGCCGTCCGGGAGGCGGACCTGTGTGAGGAAGCGGGCTCAGGCCCGGCCCGGTGCGGCCGTGGCGCGCGACCCGTGGACAGCGTCCGGCAGACGGCCGTTGAACAGCAGTCGGGTCACGGCGAAGGGACGCACCACCCAGCGGTGGAAGGTCAGGCTGAGCGCCAGCGCGCCAGCGGCGATGACCGCGAACTTCAGCGCCGCGGGCCAGTCCAGCGGGAGCAACAGCAGCGCCAGCGCCACCACCATCAGGTGGTGGACCAGGAAGATCGTGTAGCTCGCTTCGGCAAGTGCGCGCCCCAGACGGCCACCCAGCCCGCCGTGCGGGCGGCCCCGCCACCGGGCGAGCAGGCCGACGGCCGCGCCGGTGGCCAGCCAGATGCCGAGCAGTTCCACCGCCAGCGCGGCCTCGCGCGCCACCGCGTGCGGCAAGGTGCTGCTGTTGGCGTCCCCCCAATTGGCCGCGAAGGCCGCCATCGGCAGCAGCCACCACGGCGTGCGCAGCCAGCCGTTCAGCCACGCCGGGCGCTGTTGCATCGTCAGTCCGGCCAGGAACATGGGGGCGTAGAACGCCAGGTTGAACAGTGTCAGGCCACCCGGTCCCGGCGCATAGGCCAGGCCGCTCAAGCGGACGACGATGAGCAGCGCGTGGCTCAGCAGGGCGCCGACCAGTGCGACGGTCAGCCAATGGATCGGCGTCGCCGCGGCACCGCTGGAAGGGGTCAGGCCTTGCGCCGGCTTCCGGACGATCCGGGCCATCCGTCCCGGCGCGTTCCCCTGCGCGGGCTGTGACGGCAGGACGCCGCGGATCGCCACGCACGCCAGCACCAGCAGGTTCATCACCAGCAGGTCGCGGACGAACCAGAGGTGGGACATCGGCGTCGACAAGGACGCGAGCGCCGCCCAGGGATCGCCGCCGTGGTGCCAGGCCAGCAGGGCGGTCTGCGCGGCGTTGAGCAGGGCCCAGCAGGTCAGCAGCGGCACGCCCAGGCGCACGAGCTGGCGCAAGGCCAGGTCCGGCGCGGCGTGACGCGTCAGGCTGCCGGCGAAGAGCAGTCCCGACAGCAGGAAGAAGCCGGGAACCCGGAAGCTGTGGATGAGCGCGACCAGGGCGTCGAAGGCGGCGCCGCGGTGCGCATCGGCGACCAGCCAGCCGCCGGCGCTGACGAAGACGTCCGCGGCATGCAGGGCGATGCCCAGCACCATCAGGGTGGCGCGGATCCTGTCGAAATCGATGCCGGCCGGGCCGGTGGGCGAAGTGATCGCGTTGGTCGCGACGGTGGACGGCCCGCCGACGGCGGAACCGGCCACCTCCCCTCGCGGGGTGATGGGAACGTGCATGGTTGACCTCCTCTGCACCAGGCGGGCGCCTCTCCGTGCGCCTGAGCGGAGGACTGTACGAGGGCCGCACCCTTGCAGGCGCGCGCACCTGTAACCAGTTCTTTCAGACCCCCCGGAACGAGGGGGCGGGGACTCAGCGAAGCAGGTCGTCCGCGAGCCGGGCGACGATGCGCGCGGCGGCTTGGCCGTCCCAGAGCGGGGGTGGGGGCCGGCGGTCTTCGATGGCATCGAGCCGCTGCAGCGCCAATGCCAGGATGCGCACCGGGTCGGTGCCGGCGATCTGGTTGGTGCCCAGGTCGACCGTGACCGGCCGCTCGGTGTTGTCGCGCAGCGTGAGGCAGGGGATGCCCAGCGCCGTCGTTTCTTCCTGGAGGCCGCCGCTGTCGGTGAGGACCAACGCGGCGCGGCGCCACAGGGCCAGGAACGGGCGGTAGGGCAGGGGCGGCAGCAGGTGCAGCCCGGGCGCGGGCGTCAGGCCCAGCGCCTCGAGGCGGGCCCGCGTGCGCGGATGCACCGGGAACAGCAGCGGCAGGCGCGCCGACAGCGTGCCGAGCGTCTGCATCAATGCGGCGAGCTGCACGGGATCGTCCACGTTGGCCGGGCGATGCAGCGTGACGGCACCGAAGCGGCCCGTGGTCGCATCGCTGGCGCCAGCGGCATCGAGCGCCGCCTGCGCGGCCGCTTCGGCGGCCTGCGCGTGGGCATCGCCGGCATCGAGCCGCCGCAGCTGGAACAGCAGGTTGTCGACCATGACGTGGCCGACCTCGACGATGCGCGGGTCCGGATGCCCTTCGCGGCGCAGGTGCGCGGCCGCGCTGGGTTCGGTCGTGAAGAGCCAGTCCGTGATCGCGTCGGTCGCGCGGCGGTTGATCTCTTCCGGCATCGTCATGTCGCCGCTGCGCAGGCCGGCCTCCACGTGCGCCACCGGCACGCCGAGCTTGCGCGCCGTCAACGCGCAGGCCAGCGTGGAATCGACATCGCCCACGACGACGCAGGCGGCGGGACGGTCCGCGATCACATGCGGCTCATAGGCCTGCATGATCCGCGCGGTCAACTGCGCATGACCGCCGCCGTGGCAGTCCAGCGAGACGTCGGGCGGGGGCAGGCCGAGTTCGTCGAAGAACACGCCACTCATCGCGGCGTCGTGGTGCTGCCCGGTGTGGATCAGCTTCCACGCGAGCCGGCCGTCGGCCCGCAGCGCCCGCACCAGCGGTGCGAGCTTCATGAAGTTGGGCCGCGCGCCGGCGATCAGGTGCAGCAGCGGCGCGGCCATCGGCGAATCAATCGAAGAACTTCGCGTCCGCGAGCAGCGGCGCCTTCGCGTCCTTCTCGGCGAGCTTGAATTCGACGGGCAGTTTCGGCCAGTCGATGCCGATCGCCGGATCGTCCCAGCGCACCGAGCCCTCGGCCTGCGGCGCGTAGAGGTCGGTGGTCTTGTAGAGGAAGTCGGCTGTCTCGCTCAGCACCAGGAAACCATGGGCGAAGCCCGGCGGGATCCACAGCTGGCGATGGTTCTCGCCGGTCAGTTCGACACCGACCCACTTGCCGAAGTTGGCGCTGGACTTGCGCATGTCGACGGCGACGTCGAACACCGCGCCTGCCGTGCAGCGCACCAGCTTGCCCTGCGCATGCGGTGGCAGCTGGAAGTGCAGGCCGCGCAGCACGCCCTGGCTGGAGCGCGAGTGGTTGTCCTGCACGAAGCGCACGTCGTAGCCGCAGGCCGCGTTGAACTTCGGCTCGGTCCAGCTTTCCATGAAGAAGCCGCGCGCATCGCCGAAGACCTTCGGCTCGATGATCAGCACCTCGGGCAGCGCGGTGGGAATCACATTCATCAGAACACCTTCTCGTTGAGCACCTGCTTCAGGTATTGCCCGTAACCGTTCTTGAGCATCGGCTGCGCGAGCTTTTCGAGCTGTTCGGCGGTGATCCAGCCCTTGCGATAGGCGATCTCCTCCGGGCAGGCGACCTTCAGGCCCTGGCGCTTCTCCAGCGTCGCGATGAACTGGCCGGCTTCCATCAGGCTGTCGTGCGTGCCGGTGTCCAGCCACGCATACCCCCGGCCCATGATCTCGACACGCAGCTGCTGCTGCGCGAGGTAACGCGCGTTGACGTCGGTGATCTCGAGCTCGCCGCGCGGGCTGGGCTGGATGTCGGCGGCGATGTCGCAGACCTGGCGGTCGTAGAAGTACAGGCCGGTGACCGCGTAGTTGCTCTTGGGTGCCTTGGGCTTTTCCTCGATGCTGACGGCGCGCTTGTCGGCGTCGAACTCGACCACGCCGTAACGCTCGGGATCGTGCACGTGGTACGCGAAGACGGTGGCGCCGTCGGTCTGCACGTCGGCGCTGTCCAGCAGGCCCGCGAAGTCGTGGCCGTAGAAGATGTTGTCGCCCAGCACCAGCGCGCTGGGGGCGCCGCCGATGAAGTCCTTGCCCAGGATGAAGGCCTGCGCCAGGCCGTCCGGGCTGGGTTGCACGCAGTACTGGAGGTTGATGCCCCAGCGCGCGCCGTCGCCCAGCAGCGCCTCGAATCGGGGCAGGTCCTGCGGCGTGCTGATCAGCAGGATGTCGCGCATGCCCGCCAGCATCAGCGTGCTGAGCGGGTAATAGACCATCGGCTTGTCGTAGACCGGCAGCAGCTGCTTGCTGATCGCCAGCGTGGCCGGGTGCAGCCGGGTGCCGGAGCCGCCGGCCAGGATGATGCCCTTGCGGGTGTCGTTGCTCATGGTCGAACCTCCGATCACAGGATCTCGTCGAGCAGCCGGTCCACGCCGGTCTGCCAGTGCGGCAGCACCAGGCCGAAACGGTCCTGCAGCTTGTGGTTGTCCAGGCGCGAATTCAGCGGGCGCGGGGCCGGCGTCGGGTAGGCGCTGCTGGCCAGGGCCTCGACCTGCTCGGGCTGGACCTTCAGCGTCACGCCCTTGTCCCGCGCGCGCGTCAGCACGTGCTGCGCGTACTGGTGCCAGCTGGTCTCGCCGCTGGCGACCGCGTGGTAGGTGCCGCACAGCGCGCGGTCCTTCAGCGTGGCGCGGATCAGGTGCGCGGTGACATCGGCCAGCAGATCCGCGCCGGTCGGCGCGCCGATCTGGTCGGCGACGACCTTCAGCTGCTCGCGCTCGGAAGCCAGGCGCAGCATCGTCTTGGCGAAGTTGCCGCCGCGCGCCGCGTAGACCCAGCTGGTGCGCAGCACCAGCGCGTCCGCGCCGGCGGCGGCGATCGACTGCTCGCCCTCGAGCTTGGTCTTGCCGTAAATGCTCAGCGGACCGGTGGGCGCGTCCTCGAAACGCCAGTCGTTGCCGGCGCCGTCGAAGACGTAGTCGGTCGAGTAATGGACCAGCAGCGCGCCGAGCGCCTTGGCCTCTTCAGCCAGCACGCCGGTCGCGAGGGCGTTGATCTGGCGGGCGGCTTCCGGCTCGCTCTCGGCCTTGTCGACGGCGGTGTAGGCCGCGGCATTGACGATGACGTCCGGCGCGACGCGGCGCACCGTGGCGCGCAGCGTGTCGCTGTCGCCGAGGTCGCCGCCTTCGCTGCGGTCCAGCGCGACCAGTTCACCCAGCGGGGCGAGGGCGCGTTGAAGTTCCCAACCGAGCTGGCCGTTCTTTCCGAGCAGCAGAACTTTCATGACTCAGCCACCGTACTGCTTGGACACCCACTCGCGGTACGCGCCCGAGAGCACGCGCGAGGACCATTCCTCGTTGGCGAGGTACCACTGCACCGTCTTGCGGATGCCGGTCTCGAAGGTCTCGGCGGGGCGCCAGCCCAGGTCGCGCTCGATCTTGCGGGCGTCGATCGCGTAGCGGCGATCATGGCCGGGACGGTCCTTGACGTAGGTGATCAGGCGGGCATACGGGCCGGCGGGATCGGGGCGCAGCTCGTCGAGCAGCGCGCACACCGTCTTCACGATGTCGATGTTGGCCTGCTCGTTCCAGCCGCCGATGTTGTAGGTCTCGCCCAGCGTGCCGCCGGCCAGCACCGCGCGGATGCCGGAGCAGTGGTCGGTGACGTAGAGCCAGTCGCGGATCTGCTGGCCGTCGCCGTACACGGGCAGCGGCTTGCCGGCCAGCGCGTTGACGATCATCAGCGGGATCAGCTTCTCGGGGAAATGGTACGGGCCGTAGTTGTTGCTGCAGTTGGTCGTGACCACCGGGAGGCCGTAGGTGTGGTGCCAGGCGCGCACCAGGTGGTCGCTGGCGGCCTTGGACGCGGAGTACGGGCTGTTGGGCTCGTACGCGTTCGTCTCGGCGAAGGGCGGGTCCTCGGCCTTCAGCGAGCCGTAGACCTCGTCGGTCGAGACGTGGTGGAAGCGGAAGGCCGCTTTCGCGTCGCCCTCGAGCGCGGACCAGAACGCCCGCGCCGCCTCGAGCAGCGTGAAGGTGCCCTCGACGTTGGTGCGCATGAAGGCGCCGGGACCGTGGATGGAGCGGTCGACGTGCGACTCGGCCGCGAAGTGCACGATCGCGCGCGGCCGGTGCGTGGCGAGCAACTGGTCGACGAGCGCGCGATCGCAGATGTCGCCCTGCACGAAGACGTGGCGCGCATCATCCTTCAGCGAGGCCAGGTTCTCGAGGTTGCCCGCGTAGGTGAGGGCGTCGAGGTTGACCACCGGTTCGTCGGAGGTCTTGAACCAGTCGAGCACGAAATTGCTGCCGATGAAACCGGCGCCGCCGGTGACGAGGATCGTCATGAAACTTCCCTGGAATGTCTGCGATCCGCGCGGATCGTCTGAAATGGAACTTGAAGCGCCGGCGCCGGAGCGCCGTCCGCTGTCACAGCCGCCAGACCCGCAGGCCGGCCGCGCGCAGATTGTCGCTGCTAAACGCCGCCTTCACGTCGATGAAGGCCCCGCCCTCGACCAGCTTGCCGGCGAGGTCGGCGGCGCCCAGCGCCTTGTACTC
Source organism: Roseateles sp. GW821-FHT09G03 (assembly GCF_059416045.1). Classification (NCBI taxonomy): domain Bacteria; kingdom Pseudomonadati; phylum Pseudomonadota; class Betaproteobacteria; order Burkholderiales; family Sphaerotilaceae; genus Roseateles; species Roseateles sp. GW821-FHT09G03. The sequence goes on along the minus strand of NZ_JBWKOK010000007.1, from coordinate 159,610 downwards.
GCGATGGGCGACCGCGGCCACGATCGCATCGGCGCGCGGCAGGTCCTCATAGGCGTGCAGCTGCACGCCGTATTCGTGCATCGCCTCGTCGGCCTCGGCGGCGGGGTCGGTCACGAAGACCTCGACGCCGTAGCTGCGCAGTTCCTGGATGATGTCGATCACCTTGGAGTTGCGCAGGTCGCCGCAGTCCTCCTTGAAGGTCAGGCCCAGCACGTTGACCTTGGCGCCCTTGACGTGGGAGCCCGCGGCGATCATCTGCTTGATGGTCTGCTCCGCGATGAACTTGCCCATGCCGTCGTTGATGCGCCGCCCCGCCAGGATCACCTGCGGGTGGTAGCCCAGCATGTCGGCCTTGTGGGTCAGGTAGTACGGGTCCACGCCGATGCAGTGGCCGCCGACCAGGCCCGGCTTGAACTTCAGGAAGTTCCACTTCGTGCCCGCCGCTTCCAGCACCTCGGAGGTGTCCAGGCCGATGCGCTCGAAGATGATCGCCAGTTCGTTCATCAGCGCGATGTTCAGGTCGCGCTGGGTGTTCTCGATGACCTTGGCGGCTTCCGCCGTCTTGATGCTGGACGCGCGGTGCACGCCGGGGACGATGATCTTCTCGTAGGTCTTCGCGACGATGTCCAGCGTCTCGGGCGAGTCGCCGGAGACGATCTTCAGGATCTTCGTCAGCGTGTGGTCCTTGTCGCCCGGGTTGATGCGCTCCGGGCTGTAGCCGACGAAGAAGTCCTGCTTCCACTTCAGGCCGGATTCGCGTTCCAGCACGGGGATGCAGACCTCCTCGGTCGCGCCGGGATAGACGGTCGATTCGTAGACGACGACCGCGCCGCGCTTCATGTGGCGCCCGACGCTGGTCGAGGAACCGATCAGCGGCCTGAAGTCGGGGATGTGGGCCTCGTCGACCGGCGTCGGCACGGCGACGATGATCACGTCGGCCTCGGCCAGGCAGGCCGGGTCGCTGTGGTACTCGGCGTGGACGGCGGCCCGGACCTCCTCGTCGCTCAGTTCACGCGAGGGGTCGGTACCGGCGCGGCATTTCTCGACCTTGTCCACCGCGATGTCGAACCCGATCGTGCGGCCGTGCTTGCCGAATTCGACCACCAGCGGCAGTCCCACATATCCCAACCCGACGACGGCGATCACGGACACGGCCTTCTCCTGTTCTTTCCGAGGACGGCTTTGTATCCGACTTTCATCCGACTTTCGTGTCGCCGCCCATCGCGTCCCCCCGGGGTGGGGGTCAGTGGATCCATCAGTTCCGGCCGTAGGTGTCCTGGTAGCGCACGATGTCGTCCTCGCCCAGGTAGGAGCCGGACTGGACCTCGATGATCTCCAGCGGCACCTTGCCCGGGTTGGACAGGCGATGCACCTGGCCCAGCGGGATGTAGGTGGACTGGTTCTCGGTCAGCAGCAGGGTCTTGTCGCCGTTGACGATCTCGGCCGTGCCCTGCACGACGATCCAGTGCTCCGCGCGGTGGTGGTGCATCTGCAGGCTCAGCGAGGCGCCGGGCTTGACCATGATGCGCTTGACCTGGAAGCGCTCGCCCATGTCGATGCTGTCGTACCAGCCCCAGGGACGGTGCACCTTGCGGTGCAGGTTCTGCTCCCCGCGCTGGGTGGCGGTCAGCTGGTTGACGATCTTCTTGACGTCCTGGCTCTTGCTGCGGTCGGCGACCAGCACCGCGTCCGGCGTCTCGACGACGACGATGTTGTCCAGCCCCACCGCCGACACCAGCCGGCTGGTGGCATGGACCAGCGTGTTGCGGCTGTCCGCGATGATCGCGTCGCCGCGGCTGGCGTTGCCGGACTCGTCCTTGTCCGCCACCTGCCAGACCGCTTCCCACGCGCCCAGGTCGTTCCAGCCCGCGTCCAGCGGCACCATGCGCAGCGCGATCGGGCTGCCGGGGCAGCGCTCCATCACGGCGTAGTCGATCGATTCCGACGGCACGGCGGCGAAGGCGTCCTTGGCCGGACGCACGAAGGAACCGTCCACCGCCTTGCCGTCGAAGGCGACGCGCGTGGCCTGGTCGATGTCGGGACGGAACTGCTGCAGGGCCTGCAGCCAGACGCTGGCGCGCAGCACGAACATGCCGCTGTTCCAGTAGTAGCCGCCCTGGTCCACGTACTTCTGCGCGGTCGCGGCGTCGGGCTTCTCGACGAAGGCCTCGACGCGCAGGCCCGCGCCTTCGGCGCCGGCGCGGATGTAGCCGTAGCCGGTTTCCGGACGGTCGGGGGTGATGCCCAGGATCACGATCGCGCCGTCCCTGGCCTGACGCACGGCGTCCTGCAGCGCGGCGGTGAAGGCGGGGCCGTCGACGACGGTCTGGTCCGCCGGGGTCACGACCAGCACCGGATCCGCGCCGCCCTCGATCGCCTGCAGCGCGGCCAGCGTGATGGCCGGCGCGGTGTTGCGGCCCACCGGCTCCAGCACGACGGCGCCGGGCGAGAGCTTCTGTTCACGCAGCTGGTCCAGCACCATGAAGCGGTGCTCCTCGTTGCCGACGATGATCGGCGCCTTCACCGCGATGTCTTCCGCGGAGAGCGCGGCCAGGCGTTCCGCCGCCTGCTGGAACAGGCTGGTATTGCCGTTCAGCACGAGGAACTGCTTGGGGTAGCCGGCGCGCGACAGCGGCCACAGCCGCGTTCCGCTGCCGCCCGCCATGATCACCGGTTGCACATCGATCTGGCTCGGGGTCTTGCTCAAGGTACTGCTCCCTCTGGGTCTTGCGCCGGCCGCGTCGGGCCTGGCCTGTGTTGAACGGGAAAAGAAGATTGTCGTCGGGGCGGGGCGCTCAGCCCTCGAAGCCGTTGGGATTGGCCGACTGCCAGCGCCAGCTGTCCTCGCACATGCGGGCCAGGTCGTGGCGGGCGGTCCAGCCCAGCTTCTCGCGCGCCAGCGCCGGATCGGCGTAGCAGGCAGCGACGTCGCCGGGACGGCGGGCGACGATCTCGTACGGGATCTCCCGGCCGCTGGCGGCGGCGAAGGCGTCGACCAGCTCCAGCACGCTGTAGCCGCGGCCGGTGCCGAGATTGACCCAGATCGACTCGTCGCCGCGCAGCAGGAAGTCCAGCGCCGCGACATGGCCCTCGGCCAGGTCGACGACGTGGATGTAGTCGCGCACGCCGGTGCCGTCGGGGGTGTCGTAGTCGTCGCCGAAGACCGACAGCTTCGCGCGCCGGCCCACGGCCACCTGCGTCACGTAGGGCATCAGGTTGTTGGGGATGCCGCGCGGGTCCTCGCCGATGCGGCCGCTCTCGTGCGCGCCGACCGGGTTGAAGTAGCGCAGGCAGGCGGTCTGCCAGCGCGGGTCGGCGGCGCCGAGGTCGCGCAGGATGCCTTCGCCGATCAGCTTGGTCGCGCCGTAGGGGTTCACGGCCATCAGGTCCGCGTCCTCGCGCAGCGGCAGCGTCTTCGGCTGACCGTAGACGGTCGCGCTCGACGAGAACACGATGCGCTTGCAGTCGTGCCGGCGCATCGTCTCGCACACGGTCAGCAGGCCGTCGAGGTTGTTGCGGTAGTAGCTCAGCGGCTTGGTCGTCGATTCGCCGACCGCCTTGTAGGCGGCGAAGTGCACCACGGCCGCCGGCTGGTACTCGCTGAAGACCGCGTCCAGCGCCGCGCCGTCGCAGACGTCGAGCTTCTCGAACAGCGGCGTCTGGCCGCTGAGCTCGGTCAGGCGCTCCAGCACCTTCGGCGAGCTGTTGCTGAAGTTGTCCACGCCGACCACGCGATAACCCGCCGCCTGCAGCGCGAGCCAGGTGTGGGAGGCGATGTAGCCGGTCGCGCCGGTCAGCAGGATGGTCTCGTTGGCCATGGAATCGGGGCTCGCGCGGGTCGCGCGCGGGAAGGTGGCGGTGGATCGGAGGGCGGGGCGGTCAGTATGCGCCGGGCGGCGGGGCGAGGGGTCGACCGGTCAACGGATCATCCCCTGCACGTAGCAGCCGGCGGTGTTGGCGTCGTAGGCGTAGAGCACGTTGGTGGTGTCGCGGCTCTGGTGGCTGTACTGGCAGCCCACCGTGACGTTGCGCAGCGCCTGCCAGGCCAGGCCCAGGCTGTACTGCTTGGTGTTGTCCTTGTAGCTGGTGCCGAACTGGTCGTCGTGACGGTTCAGGCGCGTGTAGCCGGCGCCCAGCTGCGCGGTGAGCTTGCCGGTGAGCTGGTAGTTGAACTGCGTCTGCACCGCCGTCTGCACGCGGTTGAAGTCGGACACGCCGTTGGTGATGCCCTGGTAGTAGGTCTCGATGCCGGTGTCGCGCGAGAACTGCGTGCTCATCGACCAGCGGCCGCCCGGGCGCCATTCCCAGTTCAGCGCGCCGGTGACGCCGCTGAAGCTGTCGGAGGTGCTGCGGCTGATGCGCGCGTTCAGGTTGCTGGAGCCGGTGGCGCGCCACAGCGCGGTGAGGTCGATGTCCTTGCGGTCGTACTCGAAGCCGTTGAACGGCACCTTGCCCTTCGTGTAGCGGCCCGCGATGCCGAAGCGCCACGCGCTGCTGGCGTTGTAGAGCAGGCCCAGCGACTGCGCGTCCTGCCGGAACTCCTGCGTGTCGAAGACCGACAGCGAATAGTCCCGCGCGCGGTGGATCCAGGAGGCCTCGATCGAGTACGAGCTCAGCGTCGGCAGGCCCAGCCGCGCGGTCGCGGTGGCGCTCTGGTCGGTCTGCAGGTTTTTCTCGGTCGTGGGCGCGACGGCGGTGGTGCTGTTGAAGTCGGCCAGCGTGCGCTTGCGGGTGTACTCCAGCGTGCCCGACAGGTTGCCCACGGTCTCCCAGTTGACGCCGCCGCCCAGGTCGTAGCCGTTGTTGTTGAGCCGGCTGTTGTCGTTGTAGCGGGTGTCGTTGAGCCGCAGGTTGCCGTAGACGCGCTGGCGGCCCAGGCGCTGGTCGACGCCGCCCAGCAGGCTGACCGAGGTCAGCCGGTCGCTGTTCTCGCCGGAGGCGGAACGGAACACGTTGCTGGTGTAGTAGTGGCCCAGCGAGCCGCCGACGTACCAGGGGCTGCCGGCGTCGCTCTGTGCCCAGCAGGGCGCGGCCAGGGTCGCGGAGGCCAGCAGCACGAACGGCAACGGCAGGCGGTGGAGTCGCTTCATCGATGGGGTCCCCTTCTTGTCGTCAATAGGCATGGCGATCGAACAGCATCAGCCGGACGGTCCGGACGATGATCTGGAGATCCAGTCCCAGCGACCAGTTGCGGAGGTATTCGAGATCGTATTCGACGCGCGCCTTCATCTTGTCCACGGTGTCCGTCTCGCCGCGCAGGCCGTTGACCTGCGCCCAGCCGGTGATGCCCGGCTTGACCTTGTGGCGGACCATGTAGGCCTTGATGATCTGGCGGTATTCCTCGTTGTGCGCGACCGCGTGCGGGCGCGGACCGACGATGCTCATGCGCCCCTGCAGCACGTTGATGAACTGCGGCAGCTCGTCCAGCGAGGTCTTGCGGATGAAGGCGCCGAACGGCGTGATGCGCGGGTCGCCCTTGGTCGCCTGCTTCACGACGGCGCCGTTGTCCATCGAGCGCATCGAGCGGAACTTGTAGACCATGATCTCCTCGCCGTCCAGGCCGTTGCGGCGCTGCTTGAAGATCACCGGTCCCGGCGAGCTGAGCTTCACGCCGACGGCCAGCATCAGCAGGATCGGCGAGATCAGCACCAGGATCAGCGCGGCCAGCACGATGTCGCTGATCCGCTTGACGACCTCGTTCACGCCGGTGAAGGGCGTCTCCAGGATGCCGACGACGGGCACGCCGTTCAGGTCCTGCAGCCGGCCCTGGATGATGCTGATGCCGAAGACGTCGGGCACGAAGAACAGCGAGGCGGTCGTGCCCTGCAACTGCTCCAGCAGGCGCAGGATGCGCGGCTGCGAGCCCAGCGGCAGCGTGATGTAGACCTCGCGCACGCCGTGCGCGCGGACGTAGTCGCTCAGCTGCGGCAGCGTGCCCAGCACGCGGCCCAGGCAGTCGGGGTGCAGCCGGTCGTCGGTGCGGTCCTCGAAGAAGCCCAGGCAGTCGGCGCCGCCGACGCTGCCGAACTGCAGCGCCCGCGCCACCTTCGCGCCCAGCGGTCCCGCGCCGATGATCACCGCGGTGCGCCGGATCCACGGCTGGCGCGAGCGCCAGCGCAGCACGCGCCGGCCGATCTCGACCGCGACGATCTGCGCCAGCGGCGTCAGCAGCGCCCACCACAGCAGCACCGGCCGCTCGAAGTAATGGAAGCTGCTGGTCGCGTAGGCGAACATGCCCAGGATCAGCAGCAGCATCAGCCAGGAGCCGACGATGTCGGTGACGGCGCTCGCGGGGTGATCGGCGAAGCGGTTGCGGCCCGGGAAGGTCAGCGCGAACACCAGCATGCACAGCGTGTAGGTGGAGCGCATGACCGGCTCGCCGAACCAGGCCAGCAGCATCAGGTAGACCAGGACGATCAGCGTCGGTTCCAGGAAGGCCGCGATGAAGGATTGGACCGACTGCGGCGCGCTGTAGAAGGTTCTCTTGTAATTTCGGTCCTCAAACATCACCCAGTGGTCCTTCCCCGGCCAGAGCCGGAAATTCTCGCTCAATAACCTGCACGGACTCGTAACGGGACCCCCTAGCTTGTCACCGGTTCCCCCGTGGCCGGACCGCTCTCGCGGCCTGCCTACAATCCGCCCCATGCTTCAAGAATGGTCCAAGCTCCTCGCCCCCGCGGTCCAGGATCGCATCACGCTGTTGCTCAACCATGTCATGTCCCGCGAGCCCGTCGCCACCGCGCGCCTGGCCCCGCACACGGGCAAGACATTGCGACTGCGCCTGGCCGGCTGGCCGGCGATGCTGCCGGCCGCACCGGATCTGCGCCTGCGTGTCACCCCGGCCGGTCTTCTGGAACGGATGGGCGACGAGGATGCCCCTAGGCAAGAAGCGGACCTGCTCATCGAGCTGGACGCCTCCAACCCTGCCGCGGCCGCCTTCGCGGCGCTGTCGGGCGCGCGTCCGGAGGTGCGGGTGCAGGGCGACGCGCAACTCGCCGGCGACTTCAACTGGCTGATCGATCACGTGCGCTGGGACGTCGAGGACGACCTGGCGGCCATCACCGGCCCGGCCGTGGCGCACCAGCTGGGCCGCTTCGGCCGCGCCGCCGCCGCGGCGATGGCGGCGCTGGCCCGCACGGCGGGCCGCTTCATGCCCGACGGCCAAGGCCGGGCATGAGCCCGTCCCGGAACGAGGACGGGGCATGAGGTACCTGTCCCGCCTGCTGGTCATCGTCTGGACCCTCTACCGGCACGGGCTGGACGAGCTGGCGCTGTCCACGCTCAAGCGCCGCCGGTTCCGCTTCCTGCGCCGGCTGATCACGGTCGGCCGCGCCTGGGACCAGCCCCGCGGCATGCGCCTGCGGCTCGCGCTGGAGCGGCTCGGGCCGATCTTCGTCAAGTTCGGCCAGCTGCTGTCCACGCGGCGCGACCTGGTGCCGCCCGACATGATCGAGGAACTGTCCCGGCTGCAGGACAACGTGCCGCCGTTCCCGGCCGAGCTGTCGCGTGAACTGATCGAGCGCGCCTTCGGCCGCCGCATCGAGGAGCTGTTCGCCACCTTCGACGCCGAGCCGGTGGCCAGCGCCTCGATCGCGCAGGTCCACTTCGCGACCTTGCATGACGGGCGTGAAGTCGCCGTCAAGGTGCTGCGTCCGGGCATGCTCGACATCATCGAGGACGACCTGGCCCTGATGCGCACGCTGGCCGGCTGGGTGGAACGTTTCTCGGCCGACGGCCGGCGCTTGAAGCCGCGCGAGGTCGTCGCGGAGTTCAACACCTATTTGCACGACGAACTGGATCTGGTGCGCGAGGCCGCCAACGCGGCCCAGCTCCGCCGCAACATGCAGGACCTGCAGCTGGTGATGGTGCCGGAGATGATCTGGGAGCTCTGCCGCAGCGAGGTCATCGTGATGGAGCGCATGCGCGGCGTGCCGATCTCGCAGCTCGAGCGGCTGCGCGACGCCGGCGTCGACATCCGGAAGCTGGCCCGCGACGGCGTGACGATCTTCTTCACGCAGGTCTTCCGCGACGGCTTCTTCCATGCCGACATGCATCCCGGGAACATCCAGGTCAGCCTGGATGCGCCCACCTTCGGCCGCTACATCGCGCTGGACTTCGGGATCATCGGCACGCTGACCGAGGTCGACAAGGACTACCTGGCGCAGAACTTCATCGCCTTCTTCCGCCGCGACTACAAGCGCGTCGCCGAGTTGCACATCGAATCCGGCTGGGTGCCGCCCGAGACCCGCGTCGATGAACTCGAGGGCGCGGTGCGCACCGTGTGCGAGCCGCACTTCGACAAGCCGCTGAAGGACATTTCGCTGGGTCAGGTGTTGATGCGCCTGTTTCAGATCTCCCGCAGATTTAACGTGGAGATTCAGCCGCAGCTGGTTTTGCTGCAAAAAACGCTGCTCAACATTGAAGGATTGGGCAGGCAGCTCGATCCTGAACTGGACCTCTGGGCGACGGCCAAGCCCTTCCTCGAGCGCTGGATGGACGAGCAGATCGGCTGGCGCGCCTTCCTGCGCCAGTTGAAGAAGGAGGCACCGCGCTTTGCGCAGATGGTGCCGGAGTTCCCCCGGCTGATGCACGAGGTGCTGCGCCAGCGCGCCGAGGACGGCCATGCCGACCTCACGCGCCAGCTGCTGGTGGAGCAGCGCCGCACCAATCATCTGCTGCAGGCACTGCTGTGGGGCGTGGGCGGCTTCATGCTCGCCCTCGTGCTGACCCAGTTGGCGATGCGCTGGATCGACTGAGGGCGAGCGTCGGCGCGGAGCGCCCACGCAAGACGCCCCTCTCAGGTCGCGTAGTCGGCGAAGCCCTGCTTGAGCCGCGAACGGAGCAGGGTCCGGACCCGGTTCACGCGTGATCGCACCGTGCCGATCGGGATCGCCTGGATCTCGGCGACATCGCGGTAGGACTCTTCCTGCAGGCAGGCCAGGTCGAAGGTGCCGCGAAGATCCGGCGACAGCCCGGACAAGGTCACGTCGACGATGCCGGCGAGCTGCCGGTAGGCGACCTGCTGGCTGACGTCCATCGAGGAATCGCGCGGCCGGTGCGCCGACTCCGAGTCCATCATATGGGGCGACTCATCCAGGCTCTCCATCTGCCCGCTGCGCTTGGAGCAGCGCGCCACGTGGTTGCGTGCGACGTTGGCGGCGATCCCGAAGAACCAGGTCTCCACCGACGAGCGCGCCTGGAAGCGGTCGGCGCAGCGCGTCGCCTCCAGCATCGCATCCTGGATGATGTCGTCGAGCTCGCCCGGCGAGCGCTCGTAGCGCCGCAGGAAGCGTTTGAGCTTGCTGGAATCGCTGCGCGAATCCCGCGCGATCTTGACGATGTGGGTCAGCACCAGTTGCTGGCGTTGCCGGACGAGCTCCGGGTCCACGGGCTCGATCGGCTCGATCTGCCCGGTCTTGTCGATCGGTTCGGCCGGCCCCGTCAGCTCGAGCAGTTCGACCTGCTCGACGGCCTGGCCGGGATCCGTGTTGTCGTCATTGGCTTCGGTGGAGTGGTTCATTGCTGGTCACCACCAGCTTGCGGATGCGGGGCTCGTAGGCGGCCGTGTCCCAGCCCGGCACGTGCTTGATCAGGATCGAGCAGGAGGACGGCAGCACCGGTTCGCCGGGGACGATGCGCTCCGGCAGCACGGGGTGGACCCGCGCGAGCACCACGCCGTCGATCTGCGACAGCGTGCTCTCGAGTTCCTGGGCCAGCGCCGAGAGGAAGCGGGCGCGTTCCTCGGTCGGCGTGGAGATCATGCCGTCCTTCTTGAACACGTCGCCCATGCGCGTGAAGGCGCTGCGCGGCAGCCCGGCCGCCTGCAGGATGGCGACTGCCGACGCGAACCGGTCCTGCGGCACGCGCACGGCGAAGAGCTGCTTGCCGGCGGGCGCCTTCGCGACATCGAGGCCGTGGCGGTCGAGTTCCGCGGTGATCTCGTTGGCGTCCTTCTCGTTCAACCCGGTGTAGAGGTCGACCGAGCCGGAGCAGCCCGCGAGCAGCGCCGCCAGGGCCATCGATGCGGCGGGAAGCCGTCCGGCGCGCCTCATCAGGCGGCCGTCGCGACTTCTTTGATCGTCGACCCGATCTTGCCGAGCGCCTTGGCGACCAGCGTGGACCGGTAGTCGAGTTCCTGCATCTGCTGCGCGATCAACGGGGCGATGCTGGCGTCGCCGGTGCGTCTCATGCGGTCCTGCAGGTGGTCCAGGCGGGCCTTGGACGCTTCCACCGAGGCCGCCAGACCCGCCATGGCCTGGGGATCCCGCGCCTGGGCGAGTGCCAGCGACAGGGGGCGCTGGATGCGGGCCACCTGGTCCACGGCCTGGGCGAACCGGGTGCCGCCCGGGGAGCGCGCGGAGGGGCTGCTGCTGACCGCGTCGACGCTGCGGCCGGGGCCGAAGGGGATCTCCATGGCGTCTCCCCGTTCAGTCCTGGCGCATGGCCAGATCGAGGTCGATCAGCACGATGCGCTTGGCGGTTTCCAGCAGGTCCTGCATGAACGGCGTTTCCGCCGGCAGGGCGCTGAAGCTCGATTCGATGGTCTGGTGCAGTTCGCTGCCTTCGGCCAGGCCCATCTGGACCGCGGTCTTGTACAGCGACATGGCGCGGGCCATCGTGGCGAGGCCTTCGTCGGGCGCGTCGTCGGAAGCGTCGCCGGGAGCGTCGCCGGACGCGTCGCGGGAAGTGCCCTGCGACGCCATCGCCATCATGGCGGGATCGGGCTCGATCTCGCCGAAGCCCTCCTCCTTGGCGAGGTCGAACGCCGACTGCATGTCGAAGTCCGAGGGGGTGCGGTCCTGCGCGGAGCGGATGGCCTGCACGATGCGGCCGGTGGCCTGGTCGAGGATGCGTTCCTCGCGTTCATCGGGCGGCGTCGACTGGTCGGCGAAGGCGGTCCAGGTGCCGGCGCTCGTGGGCGCGGCAAAGATGTCGGGATGGCTGTCCATGAAGGCGGCGATGCAGGCTCGCTTCTCAAGGACGTGGGCCGGTACGGGGGCCTGTTCGGCTGCGGGAGCAAGTTCGATCATGGCGGTAGCGGAGTGAAGCGCGGCGCCGTGCGCCGCAGGAGCGGGCGGCGCCGCGCGGCGCCGCCCTGCGGGGAGGTCGGCGACCTAGGCCGTCACCAGCCGAAGCCGCGGCCGAAGCCACCGCCGAAGCCGAAGCCACCGCTGAAGCCGAAGCCGCCGAACCCGCCAATGCCACCGAAGCCGCGGAAGCAGTTCGCCATGTTCGCGGCGCAACTGCCCATGAAGGAGCCGCAGAAGCTCGATGCGAAATCCATGCCGCGGCCGAAGTAGCCGCGCGGGCCGCCCATGCCGCTCATGGGACCTTGGCGCATGCCGTCGTTGAGGCCCGTTTGATAGGCGAGTTGTTCTTTCAGGCGATTGACTTCTCCAGACATGAGAGAGTCCTTTCTTGATGTTCAAGGGGGAAGAACGAGCGCCTCTGGCGCTCACGGGGGGTCAGCGGAAGCTGACCTTGTCGATCGAGTTCATCATTGCGCCGGCCACCTCGAGGCGCGTGTCCGTCACCTTCTGGTTCAGGACGGCCAGCTGCTTGTTTCGGGTGACCTGCTGGCCGGCCTGGCCGACGTCGTCGCTCTGGTCCTGGGTCTGCTGGTTCGCGAAGAACTGCGAGGAGGGGTCGAAGCCCATTCCGTAAGACATGTGTTGATCCTTTCAAGGCGCGCGTGGGCGCTGAAACGATCAGTAGGAGCGACGGAAAGCGGAGTTCGCGGGGCGGGAGGAACCCGGGGCAGCAAGGGCTGGGGTTCCGGGGATAATCCGCGCGCCTTTTTGTGTGTGGACCCCCACACTTTTGCCTTCCCCGCATTCCCAAGGCCCGCTGCCATGCTCCTGACCCTGGTCATCCTCTACCTGCTAGTCACCATCGCGATCGGCCTGTGGGCCGCCCGGCGGGTGAAGAACACGGCGGACTTCGCCATTGCCGGGCGACACCTGCCCCTGGTGATGATCGTCACGACGACGTTCGCGACGTGGTTCGGCTCGGAGACCGTGCTGGGCATCCCGGCCAAGTTCGTGCAGACGGGGCTGAACGGCGTCGTCGAGGACCCCTTCGGCGCGGGCTCGTGCCTGATCCTGGTGGGCCTGTTCTTCGCGGCGAAGCTCTACCGGATGACGCTGCTGACGATCAGCGACTACTACCGCGAGCGCTACGGCCGCGTGGTCGAGGTGGTCTGCAGCTTCATCATCATCCTGTCCTACCTCGGCTGGGTGGCGGCGCAGGTCACGGCGCTGGGCCTGGTGTTCAAGCTGCTGTCGGGCGGCGCGATCAGCATCCCCGTCGGCATGATGATCGGCACCGCGTCCATCCTGGCCTACACGCTGTTCGGCGGCATGTGGTCGGTGGCCGTGACCGACTTCATCCAGATGATCATCCTGGTGGTCGGCCTGTCCATCATTGCCTGGTTCGCGGCCGACATGGCCGGCGGCGCGGACAAGGTCATCACGCTGGCCAGCAGCCAGGACATGTTCCGCTTCCTGCCCGAGCCGAGCTTCCACGACATCGTGTTCTTCCTCGGCGCGGCCGTGACGATGATGCTGGGCTCGATCCCGCAGCAGGACGTGTTCCAGCGCGTGATGTCGGCCAAGGACATCAAGGCCGCGACCCGCGGTCCGGTCATCGGCGGCCTCTGCTACATCCTGTTCGCCTTCGTGCCGATGTTCATCGTCGTCAGCGCGCTGATCATCATGCCGGAGGCCGCCAAGCAGTTGATCGCCGAGGATCCGCAGCAGGTCATCCCGCGCCTGGTGATGGACCGCATGCCCTTCGTGATGCAGGTGATCTTCTTCGGCGCGCTGCTGTCGGCGCTGAAGTCGACCGCCTCGGCCACGCTGCTGGCGCCGTCGGTGACCTTCGTCGAGAACATCTGGCGCCAGTTCTTCCCGCGTGTCTCGGACAAGCAGGAACTGCGCACCATGCGCATCGCGGTGCTGCTGTTCTCGGTCTGCGTCTGCGGCTACGCGATCGCGCTGCAGGGCACGTCGATCTACGAGATGGTCTCCGGCGCCTACCAGGTCACGCTGGTTGGCGCCTTCGTCCCGCTGGTCTTCGGCCTGTACTGGAAGCGCGCGACCACCCAGGGCGCGATCTTCGCGATCGTGCTGGGCGTGGTCGCCTGGCTGCTGTTCCTCATGACGCCGGCCGGCGAGCAGTTCCCGGCCCAGCTGGCGGGCCTGCTGGCGGGCATCGTCGGCATGCTGATCGGGTCGCTGGGACCGCAGGCCATCGCCGATGCGCACGGGTCGCACCACCGGCTGGCCGGTGTCCGGGCGGAAGGCGCGGCGAGCGGTGCGGCAGGCGTCGAGGCGTAGAGCCCGGGCCGCTCTATATAATTTCGGGTTTTGACCCGGTTGTCCCCCTCATGCCGATCTATGCCTACCGCTGTGGCGGCTGCGGTCACGCCAAAGACGTGCTGCAGAAGCTGTCCGACGCCCCGCTGACCGTCTGCCCCGCCTGTGGCGCGGAGAGCTTCTCGAAGCAGGTCACCGCCGCCGGCTTCCAACTGAAGGGCTCGGGCTGGTACGCGACCGACTTCCGCGGCGGCTCGACCGCGGCCGCGGCGACATCCGCGGCCGCGCCGGCCGCCGGTGCCGAAGGGGCCTCGAGCACGGGCGGCACGCCGGCCGCATCGTCCGCTTCTTCAGCCACTTCCGAATCTTCTTCCGGCTCGTCGGCCTCCTCCTCGGCATCGTCGGGCGGGGCCTGCGGCGGCTCCTGCGCCTGCCACTGACCTCGAGCCCGGACCCAGGCATGCGCAAATACATCATCACCGGCCTGCTGGTCTGGCTCCCGCTCGCGATCACCGTCTGGGTGCTGCTCTGGGTGCTCGGCATGATCGACGGCGTCTTCGTCTGGCTGCTGTCGGCCGTCGGCGCCGTGCTGCCGCTGGCCGCGCAGGAATCGCTCAAGCAGCTGCACGACATCCCCGGCCTGGGGGTGGTCGTCATGGTGGCGCTGCTGATGCTGACCGGCATGTTCGTCGCGAACATCTTCGGCCAGTGGTGGCTGCGCCAGTGGGACCGGCTGCTCTACAAGATCCCCATCGTCAAGAGCATCTACAGCTCGGTCAAGCAGGTCTCGGACACGCTGTTCTCGTCCAGCGGCAACGCCTTCCGCGAGGCGGTGCTGGTGCCGTACCCGCACCAGGGCTCCTGGACCATCGCCTTCGTCACCGGCACGCCGCGCGGCGAGGTCGCCCAGCAGCTGGGCACGCTCAGCGGCGCCGAGGCCGACGAGCACGTGGCGCTGTACGTGCCCACGACGCCCAACCCCACCTCGGGCTTCTTCCTGATGATGCCCCGGGCGCAATTGCGGCCTTTGGCGATGAGCGTCGACGAAGCGCTCAAATACATCATCTCGATGGGGGTGGTGGCGCCTCAAGGGGATCCTCCCGCGATCGTCCTGCCGGCCGAAGCCACCCGAAATTGACCGGGCTGAGCGCCCCGGCAAGCGCTCAGTCCTGAGGGTCCGTTGGACCCCGCCAGCGCCCTTGTGAATCGCTGGCCGCGCCCGTCGTCGAGCCCCGTGCCGACAACGCACCGAAGGCGCGCCGCCAGCCCCGCCCCGAACACTGAAGCATTTCCGGAGAACCCCATGCGTACCTGCTATGCCGGCCAAGTCAGCGAGAAGCTGCTGGACCAGACCGTGACCCTGATGGGCTGGGCCCATCGCAGCCGCGACCACGGCGGCGTCATCTTCATCGAACTGCGCGACCGCGAAGGCCTCGTGCAGGTCGTCTGCGACCCCGACCGCCCCGAGATGTTCAAGGTGGCCGAGAGCGTGCGCAGCGAGTTCTGCATCAAGGTCGTCGGCAAGGTGCGCGCGCGCCCGGCCGACAAGCAGAACAGCAACGTCGCCAGCGGCAAGGTCGAAGTCCTGTGCCACGAGCTGGAAGTGCTGAACCCGTCGGTGACGCCGGCCTTCCCGCTGGACGACGAGAACATCTCCGAGACCACGCGCCTGACGCACCGCGTGCTGGACCTGCGCCGCCCGTACATGCAGAACAACCTGATGCTGCGCTACCGCGTGGCCATGGAAGCGCGCAAGTTCCTGGACGAGCACGGCTTCGTCGACATCGAGACCCCGATGCTGACCAAGAGCACGCCGGAAGGCGCGCGGGACTACCTGGTCCCGTCGCGTGTCCATGACGGCATGTTCTTCGCGCTGCCGCAGTCGCCGCAGCTGTTCAAGCAGCTGCTGATGGTGGCGGGCTTCGACCGCTACTACCAGATCACCAAGTGCTTCCGCGACGAGGACCTGCGCGCCGACCGCCAGCCCGAATTCACGCAGATCGACATCGAGACCTCGTTCCTGGGCGAGGAAGAGATCCGCGCGATGTTCGAGGGCATGATCCGCCACGTCTTCCGCAAGGCGCTGAACGTCGAGCTGGGCGACTACCCGGTGATGAAGTACGCGGACGCGATGCACCGCTTCGGCTCCGACAAGCCGGACCTGCGCGTCAAGCTCGAGTTCACCGAACTGACCGACGTGATGGGCGACGTCGACTTCAAGGTCTTCTCCGGCCCGGCGACGACGCCCGGCGGCCGCGTGGTCGCGCTGCGCGTGCCCGGCGGCGCGACGATGAGCCGCGGCGAGATCGACAGCTACACCGAGTTCGTCAAGATCTACGGCGCCAAGGGTCTGGCCTGGATCAAGGTCAACGAAGTGGCCAAGGGCCGCGAGGGCCTGCAGTCGCCGATCGTGAAGAACCTGCACGACAAGGCGGTCGCGGACATCCTGTCGCGCACCGGCGCGCAGGATGGCGACCTGATCTTCTTCGGCGCGGACAAGGCCAAGGTCGTCAACGACGCGATCGGCGGGCTGCGCCTGAAGATCGGTCACAGCGAGTTCGGCAAGACCTCCGGCCTGTTCGAGGACAAGTGGGCGCCGCTGTGGGTCGTCGACTTCCCGATGTTCGAGGAAGACGAGGAGAACAAGCGCTGGGCCGCCGTGCACCACCCGTTCACCGCGCCGAAGGACGGTCACGAGGACCTGATGGTCACCGACCCGGGCAAGTGCGTGGCCAAGGCCTACGACATGGTGCTCAACGGCTGGGAACTGGGCGGCGGTTCGGTGCGTATCCACAAGGCCGACGTGCAGGCCAAGGTCTTCGAGGCGCTGAACATCAGCCCCGAGGAACAGCGCGTGAAGTTCGGCTTCCTGCTGGACGCGCTGCAGTACGGCGCGCCGCCGCACGGTGGCCTGGCCTTCGGCCTGGACCGTCTGGTGACGCTGATGACCAAGGCCGAGTCGATCCGCGACGTGATCGCGTTCCCGAAGACGCAGCGCGCGCAGTGCCTGCTGACCGGCGCGCCGTCCTTCGTCGACGAGAAGCAGCTGCGCGAACTGCACATCCGTCTGCGCAACCCAGGCGCGGCCACGGCCTGACGGCCTGACGAGCGTCAAGCCACAACGCCCCGAGGCTCGCGCCGTCGGGGCGTTTTCATTTGGACGACGCAGGCGTCAATCGAGCTTGTGCGTGTACCCGAAGCCGAAGGACTCGACGCTGGTGGGACTGTCGGAGCTGCGGCCCTGCAGGCTGCGTTCGCGCGACGGGCCGTAGTTGATGCCGGGCGAGCCGATGCGCTGTTCGCCGACACGCCGCGAATCGTGATGACGCAGCACCGTCCGGGTCTCCAGGGTCCCCTTGCCGGACGACACGGTCGAGAGCGTGCGCGAACGGTGCTCGAGGACGTCGCCGTCGGCCGTGTACTGGCGCTCCGTCTTGTCGATGGCCGGAGAAGACGGGCGGGTGGCGAGTCGCGTGATGAGGGGCGGCCGGTGCGGGGTCGATGCGGCGCCGGCATGCCGGGTGTGCAGGCCTGCGGACGCGGCCGGATGAGCGGGGATCGGGGGCGTCTCCGCGGCCGCGGGCAGCACGATGACCAGGCCGAAGATCGCGGCGGTGATCATGGTGGACAGCACGATGGCACAGGCGCTGCGGCTGGCGGGGAGGGGGTGGTGAGTTGTCATGGGAATGGGACGTCGAAGGAGGAGGTCGATCCTCCCGTGTTGACGGTCTGCTCTTCAATGGCATGAGTGAGTAGCGGTTCGTCGCTCACTCACATGAATGTGTGTGCGGGGCCCACTTATCAGTCGGATTCGATGAACAACGCCCCCGCGGGGGCATCCATCGGGGCGTTTATGCTCCTGTCGTTCCCCGCAATGGGGGCACATGGAACGGGACAGACATGGCGACGGGCGAGCGAGGAGAACGCGGGAGCAAGGGCAGGGACGGCCGCGCGCGGCAGGCGGGCGCGCGACGCGGCGCCGGCCCGGGCGGACGCGTGTCCCTGACGCCGCAGGCGCGCTGGGAACGGCTGGTCATGCGCCGTCCGGGCCTGGCCCTGCCGCGGCTGCAGCGGCTGATCGCGCGCGAGGGTGAGCCGCCGTTCCAGGCGCTGCTCGGCGCCTTCTTCATCCTCGAACGCTGGGGGCGCGGACCGGAGCTGCAGGCGGAACTGGAGCGCGCCATCGCCCGCGCGCTGCAGCACCGGCTGCTGGAAGAGGCGGCGGAACTCAGCGAGGCGCTGGGCCGCATGCACTACCAGCGCGGCGACTATGTCCAGGCCTGCAATGCCTGGAGCCAGACGCTGGAGCTGGCCGACGACGAGACCCGCTGGGCCTGTCTGGCCCGGATCGGCCTGGCGCACCTGTGTTTCGCGCTCGGCGACTGGGCGCGAGGCGGCCGGGTGCTGGACCAGGCCGAGCTGCACTATCCGCAGCTGGGCGACGATCCCTACATGCGGTCCAAGATCGCGCTGAACCGCGCGGTGTCGCTGCGCGCGACGCAGGGGCCTCAAGCCGCCTTGCCGCGCCTGGACGAGGCCCGCGCGGACGCGCGCGCCGTCGGCCACCGCGACTACGAGGCCGAGGCGATGTGGCACCACGCGCGCTGCGCGCGGGACAGCGGCGCGGTGGAGCATGCCCTGACCCTGGCGGCGGAGGCGGAGGATCTGTCGCGGCGCTGCCGCTACCGGTGGCTGCAGGCGCAGACGCTGCTGCTGATCAGCGAGCTGCGGCGCGGCACCGAGGCCGTGCCGCCCGCGCAGCAGGCGCTCGCGCTGGGCGAGGAGATCCAGTCGCGGTCCCTGCAGGCGGCGGCGCACGGTCGGCTGGGACAGCTGATGGCGGAGCAGGAACAGCTCGGACCGAGCTGGTATCACCAGCAGCAGCGGCAGCGGCTGGAGGCGACGCTCGGACAGACGGAACTGCCGGCGCGGCTGGAGCAGCTCGCGCGCTTCGACACCGATCCGCATGGCGCGGAAGGCTTGCTGCTGACGCTGGGACGTTCCGGCGCGGCGGTGGCAAGCGTCGCCGACGTCGAGATGCAATGGCAGCAGGCCCGGCCGCGGCTGCTGGAGGCCTTGGCGCTGACCGGACTGGATCTGCGCTGGACCGCGGCGGGGGCCGCCCCGCTCGTGGGGATGGCGGCGCGTCCCGGCCGCTCATCGCAGACGCTCTCGCTGAGGAACGCGGCAGGCGCGGTGGTGGGTGAGCTGGTGCTGGAACGCGCAGAGGGGGCCGTCTGGTCGCGCGCCGACCGCAGCCGGGCCGAACGGCTGGCCGGCTGGCTGCAGCGCTTGATCGCCCAACTGCCCGCGCCTCAGGCGCCGGGCGGCACGTCCGATGCCGCGGACCCGGGGGCGCAGGCGCGGGACCTGGTGGCGATGCTGGAGCGGCTCTCGAGCAGCGCCGGCGCCACGGACGCCGGCACGCGGCGCCCGGCTCTGGCCGAAGCGCTCGAACTCGCGCGGCGGCTCGCCGCCCGGCTCGCCTGAATCGACGTCCATCGCCGCGCGGGAGGCGATCACCAGATCGCCAGGCTCGATGTCAGCACCCGCTGAAGCCAGCTGCGCCGGGCCGCCTCGGACACCTCGCCCTTGCCGGCGATTTCCATCCGCGCGTTGACGACGTCCGCGGACTGGACCTGGTTGCCGCTGCGGATGTCCTGTGGGTTGACGACGCCTGAGAAGCGCAGCGTCTGCAGCCCGCCATTCATCGCGATGCTGCGCTCCCCGGCGACGACGAGGTGGCCGTTGGGCAGCACGTTGATCACGGACACGGCCATCTGGCCGCTGAGGCTGCCGCTGGCTTCGGTGTCGCCGCTGCCCTTGTACGAGTCGCTGCCCGACGCGGTGGCGTCGGCCTTGAGCAGCCGGTCGACGATGCCGACGTTGCTGGAACCGCCCGGTCCCTTGACCGCGAGCTTGTTGTCGCGGCTGGTATCGGTCTTGCTCTTCTGCGTGGCGCTGAGCGACTCGCTGATGGCGACCTTCAGCGAATCGCCGACCTGGCGCGCGCGGCGCTCGGTGGTGAAGAGCGAGGCCGCGGCCATGCCGGGCTGGTAGATCGCGCCGTTGTTGACGCGCTCGACATAGGCGCCGTCGGGCGGCGGCATCACCTGCACCGGGCCCTGCACCAGCGACTCGTGCGAGGCGCAGGCGCTCAGCAGCGCGGCGCCCAGCAGCAGTCCGCCGCGTCGTCGCGCGGCCGTGGAAACGTTGAACATGATTCCCTCCTCCCTCACCCTTCGAAGCCTGTGAGCAGCGCCCGCACCACCGGCGCGAGCTTGTTGCGCGTGCTGGCCCACTTGCCCATGCCGAGCGTCGCGTCGTCGCTGCGATAGCTGCTGGCGGCCATCAGGCGCCCGCCGGCGTCATGCAGGCTCAGCGTCGCCTGCGCGAGGTAGGGCCGGATCTGGTCCGACAGCGGTGGCTTGTCCCACTGCTGCAGACCCTGGTAGTGCACCCAGGCCGGGCAGGCCTCGTCGCCGGGGCGCACGCCGGCTTCGAAGACGCGGGCCTGGACCTCGTGATCGCGCAGCTCGGCGATCAGGGCCGGGACGAATTCGGGCAGCGCGAGCGAGCGGTTGTATTCGATGCAGACGCGCTCCGGGAGCGCCGCGTCGTGGAACACCGTCTGCGTCGCGCGCGCCGGCCCCTGGCCGATGGCCATCGTCGCCATGCCTGCCGTGGCCTTGGCCAGCTCGATGCTGGGCATCGGGCTCAGCAGCGAGCAGCCGGTCAGCGGCACCGCAATGCCCAGCGCGAAGGCTCGGACGAAGGCACGGGCACGGACGAGGGCGAGCGCACGGGCCAGGCCCGGGGCGGCGGCGGCGCGCATGGTCAGAGGATCTCGTCGATCAGCGCCTTGCCGGCCACGGCGCCCGCGGCGAGGTAGCCGCCGACGGTGCTGCCGAGCTCGCCGGCTTCCTTCATCACGGTGCTGGTGCCGCTGGCGACGGCGTCCTTCACGTCGCCGGCCAGTTCCTTCACCTCGGACAGGCCGGTCGAGATCGCGTGGCCCACGTCCTTGGCGCCGTCTTCGAGCGCCTGCAGGCCTTCCTCGCTCCAATGCACGACGGTGCTGACGGCGTTCTCGCCGCCCTGATAGGCGGCCTGCGCCAGGCCGATCGCGCCGGCGGCGACGGTGCCGTATTCGCGGGCGTTGATCTCGAAGCTGCCGCTGGGGCGGCTCGTGAGCTGACGGGAGGCGACCAGCGGAGCGCCGGTGCCGTTCGTGGTGGTGACGGTGGTCATGACCCCTCCGGGGTGGTGGTAGCGACGGAAGTCATTCTTCCGGGGGGCGGCACGGCGGATGCCCTCATGAACCGCGGCGTCCGCAGCCTCTACAAACTTTCTATATTTCCTGCCGCACATCTGCCGACGCCGTTGTTCGTCGACTGTGAACAAGCGTTGCCTTCGCGCTCGGCCCGTGTGTCGGGCACCGCGATGCGCCCGTTCATGTCGACTGTTTGTCGCGCGTGTGGGAGTCCATGTCGGCGGCGTGCCGGGCCCGGCACACGCCGGCCGCGCCATGACCCTGGGATATGCTTGCCCGCTATGAGCGACGTGCCTCTCGCCCCTCTCGGCCCTGCCGCCACCCCGCTCCCGGCCGCCGCCCCGACGGCTGCCGCCGAACTGGCTGCGCGTGCCTACAAGATTCCCGAGTCGGT
The DNA here is from genome assembly GCF_059416045.1 of Roseateles sp. GW821-FHT09G03. Lineage (NCBI taxonomy): Bacteria > Pseudomonadati > Pseudomonadota > Betaproteobacteria > Burkholderiales > Sphaerotilaceae > Roseateles > Roseateles sp. GW821-FHT09G03. The sequence goes on along the minus strand of NZ_JBWKOK010000007.1, from coordinate 138,627 downwards.
GCTGGTCGTGATCCATACCGACACGCTGGACGTGCTGATGCTGGAACGCGCCGACCGGCCCGGTTTCTGGCAATGCGTGACCGGGTCGAAGGATGCGCTCGATGAACCCTTGAGCGACACCGCCCGCCGCGAGGTGCTGGAGGAAACCGGCATCCGCGTGCAAGACCTGGCCCCCGGGTCACTCGTCGACTGGCAGCTGGCCAACGTCTACGACATCTATCCGGTCTGGCGCCACCGCTACGCGCCGGGCGTGACGCGCAACACGGAGCACGTCTTCGGCCTCACGGTGCCGTCGGGCACGGCGGTGACGCTGGCGCCGCGCGAGCACCTCGATTTCCGCTGGCTGCCGTGGCGCGAGGCGGCGGACCTGTGCTTCTCGCCGTCCAATGCGGAGGCCATCCTCCAACTGCCCGCCCGCATCGCGCCGATCGTGGCGCGCCACGAAAGGGCCGCCCCATGATCCGCCGAACGCCGCGTCACGCGGCCCTGGCCAATTCGGCGACCACGGACACCTCGCCGGCCGACAGCGTCGGACGCCTGCGCGTCGCGACCTACAACATCCACAAGGGCGTGCGCGGGATGGGCCTGGGCAAGCGGCTGGAGATCCACAACCTGGGCATGGGCGTGCAGGCGCTGGACGCGGACCTGGTGTTCCTGCAAGAGGTCCGGCTGTTCCACCACCGCGAGGCGCGCCAGTTCGACCGGAGCTGGTTCGGCTGGCCGGAGCAGGGCCAGGCGGAGTTCCTCGCGCCGGAAGGCTACGAGGTGGCCTATCGCACCAACGCGGTCACCCGCCACGGCGAGCACGGCAATGCGCTGCTGTCGCGATATCCGCTGGGAGACATCGGCCACCACGACGTGTCGGACCATCGCTTCGAGCAGCGCGGGCTGCTGCACGTGCCGGTGCGCTGGCAGGGCACCGAGGTGCACGCGGTCGTCGCCCACCTGGGCCTGATCCATGGCAGCCGGGTGCGACAAATCCAGAAGCTGGCGGCCTTCATCGAGGACCATGTGCCGCACGGCGCGCCGCTGGTCGTGGCCGGTGACTTCAACGACTGGGGCGAGCGGCTGGAAGAGCCCATGCGAGCGACGGGCCTGAGCCGGGCAATGCTGCCGGGCGCCAAGCGTTCGCTGCCGACCTTCCCGTCGCGGGTGCCGGTGTTCTCGCTGGACCGGATCTACACGCGCGGTCTGCGCTGCGTCGACATGAAGGTGCCGCGCGGTCCGACGTGGGCGCGCATGTCCGACCACCTGCCGTTGCTCGCCGAGCTTGTGCTGACTTGAAGCGGACGCAGGAACCCCTCTTCCCGTGGACCCTGGGGTCCCAGCCCAGCTTCACCGGCGGCAACGCGGTGCGGCTGCTGTGCGGCGGCGATGCGCTGTTCCCGGCGCAGGTCGAGGCGATCGACCGGGCCGATCATGAGGTCTGGCTGGCGACCTACATCTTCCATGACGACGAGGCCGGCGCCGCGACCGTCGACGCCCTGAAGCGCGCGGCGCAACGCGGCGTGCGGGTGAGGGTGGTGGTGGATGGCTTCGGCTCGAAGGGCAGCCTGGGCTGGCTGCGGGGGCAGCTCGAAGGCACGGCGGTCGCGCTGGCGGTGTTCCGTCCGATCGACCGGTGGTGGAACTGGCTGCATCCCGGTCAGTTGCGGCGGCTGCATCAGAAGCTGTGCGTGGTGGATGGGGTCGTGGGTTTCGTCGGCGGCATCAACGTGATCGACGACCGCGTGGATCTGCACCATGGACGCACGGAGACCCCGCGGCTGGACTTCGCGGTGAGCGTCAGCGGGCCGGCGGTGCGGGCCATCGAGCAGGCGGCGCGTGCGGTGTGGACGCGCGCCTGGCTCGGCCACGATTTCGGCGACGAGATGCGGGCGATGATCCGCAGTGCCTCGCCGGCGCGGCGCGCGAAGCGACTGATGCGGCGCATCCGAATGCCGCGCGGGGAACACCGCCGGCGGGATCCCGACCGGCTGCCGCCGGTGCGCGCGGCCTTCGTGCTGCGCGACAACCTGCGACAGCGCCGCACGATCGAACGCGCCTATGTCGAGGCGATCCGCGCCGCGACCGCGCGGGTCGATCTCATCACGCCCTACTTCTATCCGGGGCAGCGCTTCCGCCGCGCGCTGAAGGACGCCGCGCAGCGCGGCGTCCAGGTGCGGCTGCTGCTGCAGGGCAAGGTCGACTACAAGATCGCCGCGCTGGCCGCGCACGCGCTCTACGACGAGCTGCTCGGGCACGGCGTCCAGATCTACGAGTACACGCCCGCCTTCCTGCACGCCAAGATCTGCGTCGTCGACAACGACTGGGCCACCATCGGCAGCTCCAACATCGATCCGCTGTCGCTGCTGCTCAACCTGGAAGCCAACGTCGTCGTGCGCGACGCGCCGTTCGCAGGCGACGTGGCGCGGGAGTTCGACGCGGCGGTGGCGAAGTCCCTGCGCGTCGAGCAGACGGCGGGGCGAGGGATTCGCGGCTTCCTCGGGCGCGCGCTGGTGGCGTGGGTCGCCTACGTCTACCTGCGGGTGGCGGGCGCTACCGGGCGCTACTGACGCGCGCTCCACGCGCCGCAGGAATTGCTCCCTCTCCCGCTTGCGGGAGAGGGCAGGGGTGAGGGCCAGCAGCCTCACGCACGAACTGACTGCGGGTTGCCAAGCGCGGGCACTCCACGCAGCAGGGGGCGTCCCTCCGGGAACCCCCAGCAGCATTCCGGCCCCACTCGCAGTCGCTGACTTCATCGGCTTGGGACCGATGACTGCGGAGTCACTTGGTGTAGGTACCAGGGCCTGGCGGCATCGAGGGTCGGACGCCGGTGGGGAACGGATCCTGCTGCGTGCTGTTGGCCGAGCCGGTCCTGGCGTTGAACTGCTTGTCGATGAATCTCAGCATCGGTTCGACGCGTGCGGCCCAACTGCCCTCGTCGTGTCCGGCACCCTCGGCCTCGAGGTAGCCGATGTCGGCACCCGCCCAGCCTCGTGCGGACAACACCGACCGCAATTTGCGCAGCTGCTTGATCGAGTCCGGACCTTCGTTCGTGCCCATGTCCAGCCACAACTTCGGGCGTGGCTGCGACATCGGCAGTGGCGTCTTCTGCGTGTCGCGGATCGGGAACTCGTCGTCCCACCACAGTGACGGCGACACCACCAGCGCCGTGCCGAATACGTCGCCATGGTGCACGGCGAGCCACAGGCTCACGATGCCGCCCAGCGAGGACCCGCCCACCGCCGTGTGCGCCGCATCGGGCAAGGTGCGGTAACGCGCGTCGATGGAGGGCTTGAGCTGTTCGATCAGGTAGCGCGCATAGGCCGGCGCGAGACCGCCGCGCGTCTGGCCCTCGAAGGTTCTCGCGGTCGCGGTGTACTCGTCGATGCGGCGCGAGGTGTTGTTGACCGCGACGATGATCAGCGGCTGGATCTGGCCGTCGACGACCAGGCGCTGCGCGGTCTCGTCGACCTGCCACTCGGCGCCCGCGGCGGCGGCGTCGAAGACGTTCTGGCCGTCATGCAGGTAGAGCACCGGATAGCGGCGCTCGGTGTCGCGCTCGTAGTTGGGCGGCAGCCAGACCTGCACCGGACGCTGGGCGACGAAGTTGCCAGGCAGCGGAGCCAGCCGTTCGATGGTGCCGGCGCGGCTCAGCGAGATCGGCGCACCGGGGGCGTTGAAGGCGCGGGTGACGCGCACCTCGTCGGCGACCAGTTCCAGCGACCGGTTGGAGCCGGTCTCCCAGTCGCCTTCCGGATCGTTCTGGCCGGGATGCTCGACGTGGAACTTGTAGGGCACGTTGCCGCCGGGCGGGATGCGCTCGAAGACGGCGGTGGCGCTGTACCAGCCGTCGCGTCCCAGCCCCGCGGCCGGCGCGACCAGCGAGCGTCCCCAGTTGAGCGGCGCCGCGCCGCCGCGCACGCCGACGATGTCCTTGGCCGGGTCGAAGCGGCCGGCGGCGATCTCCTCGCGCATGTCGATGTCGAAGACGACCTTGGTGGCGGCGAAGGCGTGCGGCGCGACGAGCATCGCCGCGATCAGCAGCAACAGGCTCATTACGAAGCGCACAAGCAGGGGCGAAGCGCGTTCCGGCGCGGGGAGGGTGGAAACGCGAACGGCGCGCGGTGAGCGCGCCGTCGAGGCGGTGTGTGGCATGCGGGACTCGCGCGGAGGTGGCGGGCGAGGCCCGCCGAGGCCTCGGATATTAGTCCAGCACGACCATCTCTGTGCGCGCGCGAAGGAGCGCGGCCGGACCGCGCGGACCGTCGTCGTTGACCAGCACGAAGGCGCGTTCGATGTCAGGCGCCAGATAGTGGTCGGTGGACATCGCCGGGCAGCGCTCGCGCAGCAGCGCGTGCACGTCCTCCAGCGGCGCGGAACTGCGCAGCGGCCGCAGGAATTCGATGCCCTGCGCGGCGGCCAGCAGCTCGATGGCGACGATGTGCGCAGTGTTGTCCAGCATCGGGCCCAGGCGACGCGCGCCGAAGGTGGCCATCGAGACGTGGTCCTCCTGGTTGGCGGAGGTCGGCAGGCTGTCGACGCTCGCGGGATGCGCCAGCGACTTGTTCTCGCTGGCCAGCGCCGCGGCGGTGACGTGCGCGATCATGAAGCCGGAGTTGAGGCCGGCGTTTTCGGTCAGGAAGGCGGGCAGGCGAGAGACGCCGGTGTCGATCAGCATGGCGATGCGGCGCTCGGCGATCGCGCCCACTTCGGCGATCGCGCAGGCCAGCGCGTCGGCGGCGAGGGCCACCGGCTCGGCGTGGAAGTTGCCGCCGCTGACCATCGCGGCCGGGCCGTCCTCGGGCGCGAACACGAGCGGGTTGTCGGTCACCGCGTTGGCTTCGCGCAGCAGCACGTCGCGGACGTAGCGGGACTGGTCCAGGCAGGCGCCCATGACCTGCGGCTGGCAGCGCAGGCAATAGGGGTCCTGCACGCGGTCGTCGCCGTCGCGATGGGACTGGCGGATCGGGCTGCCGGCGAGCAGCGCGCGGTAGGCAGCGGCGGTCTCGATCTGGCCGGGCTGGCCGCGCACCTCATGGATGCGGGGATCGAAGGGACCATCGCTGCCGCGCGCAGCGTCCAGGCTCAACGCGCCGCTGACGACGGCGGCGGCGTAGACGGTCTCGAAGCGCAGCAGGCCTTCGAGCGCCAGCGCCGTCGAGGTCTGCGTGCCGTTGATCAGGGCCAGGCCTTCCTTGGCCTCGAGCACCAGCGGCTTCAGGCCGGCTTTCTCGAGTTCCGCGAGCGCGGGCTTGCGCTGGCCGTCGACCAGCATCTCGCCTTCGCCCATCAGCGCCAGCGTCATGTGCGACAGCGGCGCGAGGTCGCCCGAGGCGCCCACCGAGCCCTGCGCGGGCACGTAGGGCACGAGGCCGGCGTTGAACGCGTCGAGGATGCTCTGGACGACCGTCTCGCGCACGCCGGAGAAACCGCGCGCCAGCGAGGCGGCCTTCATCGCCAGCATCAACCGCACGACCGGCGGCGCCAGCGGCGCGCCGACGCCGACGCAGTGCGAGCGGATCAGGTTGCGCTGCAGGGCGGCCAGTTCGTCCTTGCCGATGCGCTTGGACGCGAGCTTGCCGAAGCCGGTGTTGACGCCGTAGACCGGGTCATCGCCGGCTGCTGCGGCTTGCACGACGGCGGCGCCGCGGCGGATCGCCGGCCAGGCGTCGGCGTGCAGCGCGAGCGTCACGCCGCCGGCGCGGATGCGGCGCAGCTGCTCCAGCGAGAGCTTGCCGGGATTGAGTTCGAGGGAAGTCGTCATGGGAACTCGGATCGAATCTGATTCGGTTTCTGGAGAAGGGCCAGGAGGCGCTCAGCGGCCCAGCATCGGCAGCTTCAGGCCGCGTTCCTGCGCGGTCTTCTGCGCCAACTCGTAGCCCGCGTCGGCGTGGCGCATGACGCCGGTGCCGGGGTCGTTCCACAGCACGCGGGAGAGGCGCTTGTCCGCGGCTTCGGTGCCGTCGCAGACGATGACCACGCCGCTGTGCTGCGAGTAGCCCATGCCCACGCCGCCGCCGTGGTGCAGCGAGACCCAGGTCGCGCCGCCGGCGGTGTTGAGCATCGCGTTGAGCAGCGGCCAGTCGGAGACGGCGTCGGAGCCGTCCTGCATCGACTCGGTCTCGCGGTTGGGGCTGGCGACCGAGCCCGAATCCAGGTGGTCGCGGCCGATGACGATCGGCGCCTTCAGCTCGCCGGTGCGGACCATCTCGTTGAAGGCGAGGCCGGCCTTGTGGCGCTCGCCCAGGCCCAGCCAGCAGATGCGCGCGGGCAGGCCCTGGAAGGCGATGCGCTCGCGGGCCATGTCCAGCCAGCGGTGCACGCCGGCATGGTGCGGGAACAGCTCCTTGATCTTGGCGTCGGTCTTGTAGATGTCCTCCGGATCGCCGGACAGCGCGACCCAGCGGAACGGACCGCGACCTTCGCAGAACTGCGGGCGCACGTAGGCGGGCACGAAGCCGGGGAAGTCGAAGGCGTTCTTCACGCCCTGGTCGAAGGCGACCTGCCGGATGTTGTTGCCGTAGTCGACGGTCGCGATGCCCATGGCTTGGAAGTCCAGCATCGCCTGCACGTGCACGGCGCAGCCGCGCGCGGCGGCGGCCTTCAGGTCGGCGTGCTTGGCCGGATCGGCGGCCGCGGCCTTCCATTGCTCGACGGTCCAACCCACCGGCAGGTAGCCGTTGATCAGGTCGTGCGCCGAGGTCTGGTCGGTGACCAGGTCCGGCTTGATCGCGCTGCCGGCCTTCACGCGCGCGACCAGCGCGGGCAGGACCTCCGCCGCGTTGCCCAGCAACGCGATGGAGACGGCCTTCTTCTCGGCCGTGTACTTCGCGATGCGGGCCAGCGCGTCGTCGAGGTCGGTCGCCTGTTCATCGACGTAACGCGTCTTCAGGCGGAAGTCGATGCGCGACTGCTGGCACTCGATCGTCAGCGAGCAGGCGCCGGCGAAGGTCGCCGCCAGCGGCTGGGCGCCGCCCATGCCGCCCAGGCCCGCGGTCAGCACCCAGCGGCCGACCATGTCGCCGCCGAAGTGCTGGCGGCCGGCTTCGGCGAAGGTCTCGTAGGTGCCCTGCACGATGCCCTGCGAGCCGATGTAGATCCACGAGCCGGCCGTCATCTGGCCGTACATCATCAGGCCCTTGCGGTCGAGCTCGTTGAAGTGCTCCCAGTTGGCCCAGGCCGGCACCAGGTTGGAGTTGGCCAGCAGCACGCGCGGCGCGTCGACGTGCGACGGGAAGACGCCGACCGGCTTGCCGGACTGGATCAGCAGCGTCTCGTCCTCGTCGAGGTTCTTGAGCGACGTCAGGATCTGCTCGAAGCAGTCCCAGTTGCGCGCCGCCTTGCCGATGCCGCCGTAGACCACGAGCGCATCGGGGTTCTCGGCCACGGCCGGATCCAGGTTGTTCTGGATCATCCGGTAGGCGGCCTCGATCAGCCAGTTCTTGCAGCTCAGCTGCGTGCCGGTGGGCGCGCGCACCGGGCGCGGCTGAGCGGTGGAAGGGGTCGTCGTCATCGATGTCTCCTGGTCTGAGCTGCGAGTTCCGGCCGCCATGGATCATGCCGCCGGCCGGTTCTTTGCGGTCCGATGGGGCGCGATCATAGGAGTGGTTTTCATGGTTGTCTATACAAGTACAGTCAAGTAGGATTCCGCCCCATGGCGATCCCCTCATCGAGCGCGGCCGGCAACGGCCCCTCGCCGCAATACCTGAAGGTGAAGACGCATCTGCGCGAAGGCATCGCCGGCGGACGCTGGCGGCCGGGCGAGCGTCTGCCGTCCGAAGCGGAACTGACCGAGACCTTCGGCGTGAGCAGGATGACGGTGAACCGCGCGCTGCGCGAGCTGCATCAGGAAGGCATGATCGAACGCGTGCAGGGCGTCGGCACTTTCGTCGCCGAGCTGCACCGGATCGCGTCCACGCTGACCGTGCGCGACGTGCATGAAGAGATTGCCGAGCGCGGCCATCGTCACGAGGCCAAGGTCCATGTGCTGGAGACGCTGAAGGCCAGCGCCGAGCAGGCCGCGATGCTGGGCCTGCGCGCCGGCGCGACCTTGTTCCACAGCGTCATCGTGCACCGCGAGAACGGCATCGCGATCCAGTGCGAGGACCGCCTCGTCAATCCGGCCTGCGCACCGGCCTACATGGACCAGGATTTCGAGCGCGTGACGCCGACGCACTACCTGCTCGAGGTCGCGCCGCTGTCGGAGGCGCGCTATACGATCGAGGCGGCGATGCCCACGGCGCTCGAGGCGAAACTGCTGGGCATGCCGCGCGGCGAGCCCTGCCTCGTCGTGAAGCGGGCGACGTCGAGCCTGGGCCGCACGGTGACGGCGGTGCGATTGGTGCATCCGGCCAGCCGCTATTTCTTGGAAGGCAGCTTCCAGGCGTGACGTTTGGTGACGTATCGGCAGGGGCGGTTCTTTGAAAATCCCGGGCTTCAACAAAACCAACAATCAGTCGGACATGAGCTGGATGAGGATCACCGCCGACGAGGTCGCACCGACCCCGTGGCGCAATGGAGGAGGCCGGACGCGCGAGCTGCTCGCCTGGCCGCATGTGGCGGACTGGAAGGTCCGCGTCAGCATCGCGGACATCGACCGCGATGGTCCGTTCTCGGCCTTCCCGGGCGTGGACCGCTGGTTCGGCGTGCTGTCGGGCGGCGGGGTGATCCTGCGCGGCCGCGCGCTGAAACCGAACGAGGGCATCGTGCAGTTCGCCGGCGAGGACGCGCCGAACTGCGTGCTCATCGACGGTCCGACGCAGGACTTCAATGCGATGCACCGCCGCGACGCGGGCGTGTTCCGCGTGCAGCCGGCGGACCGGCCCGTGATCCCGCACGGGGCGCAGTGGCTGGGCTTGTTCACGCAGGAGGGCGGAATGATCATCCACGGTCACCGGTCGGTGCCGCTGGCGCCGCACACGCTCGCCTGGTGCGAATCGCCGGCCTCGCAGAGCTGCGTCTTCGACGACGGCGATCAACACGGCCCCGCGTGGTGGCTGATCTGGAGCGAGTCATGACGAACGGGTCCTCGACGGCAGGCGTGGTTTCGACAGACGCGCCGCGGCGCGTGCTGTATGCCAATGCGACGCTGACCACCCTGGCGGGCGACCGCGACTGGGGCCTGGTCGACGACGGCGCCTTGCTCGTCGAGGGCGAGGAACTGCGCTGGGTCGGACCGATGGCGGACCTGCCGGCCGATCTGCGCGACAGCGCCGTCGAGCTGCGCGATCTCGGCGGTCTGCTGGTGACCCCGGGTCTGATCGATTGCCATACCCATCTGGTCTACGGCGGCGAGCGCTCGGCGGAATTCGAATTGCGTCTGCAGGGCGCCACCTACGAAGAGATCGCGCGCGCCGGCGGCGGCATCCGCTCGACGGTCGCCGCGACGCGGGCGGCGAGCGAGCAGGACCTCCACACGCTGGCGGTGCAGCGCGCCCGCGCGCTGATGGCCGAAGGGCTGACGACGCTGGAAGTGAAGTCCGGCTACGGCCTGTCGCTGGCGGACGAGGCCAAGTGCCTGCGTGTCGCGCGCCGGTTGGCGGCGCTCGGTCTGACGGTGAGGACGACCTACCTCGGCGCGCACGCGTTGCCGCCGGAGTTCGACGGCCGTCAGGACGCGTATGTCGATGCCGTCTGCGCCTGGCTGCCGGAGCTGCATCAGCAGGGCCTCGTCGATGCGGTCGATGCCTTCTGCGAGCGCATCGGCTTCACGGCCGACCAGACGCGCCGCGTGTTCGAGGCCGCCCGCGCGCTCGACCTGCCGGTGAAGCTGCACGCGGAGCAGCTCAGCGATCAAGGCGGCGCCGCGCTCGCGGCCGGGTTCAATGCGCTCTCCTGCGATCACCTCGAATACCTCAGCGACGCCGGCATCGCGGCGATGGCGCGTTCCGGCACCGTGGCGGTGCTGCTGCCCGGCGCCTTCTACTTCCTGCGCGAGACGAAGCTGCCGCCGATCCAGGCGCTGCGCGACGCCGGCGTGCCCATCGCGCTGGCGACCGATCACAACCCGGGCAGTTCGCCCGGACTGTCGCTGCTGCTGATGCTCAACATGGCCTGCACCTTCTTCCGAATGACGCCGGAAGAGGCTTTGCGCGGCCTGACGGTGAATGCGGCGCGGGCGCTTGGCTTGCCCGATCGCGGGCGGCTGGCCGCCGGTCAACGCGCCGATTTCTGCATCTGGGAAGCCGCGCATCCGCGCGAGCTGGCCTACTGGTTCGGGCGCAATCCGCTGCGGCAGACCGTCGTCGGCGGACAGCCGCGCGGCTGAGGCGCCAGGAGACACGAGGAACGAGCGATGAAGCACGACGTCTTTGAACTGCGGCGCGGCCGCACCCCGCTGCTGATCAGCATGCCGCACGTGGGCCGCGAGATCCCGGCGGACCAGCATCACCGCTACGTGGAGCGCGCGCTCGGCAGCGAGGACACCGACTGGCACCTGGAGCCGCTGTACGCGCCGATCGCCGAGCAGCTCGGCGCCGGGCTGCTGGTGCCGCGCTTCTCGCGTTACCTGATCGACCTGAACCGCCCGCCCGAGGACACGCCGATGTATCCCGGCGCCTCCAACACCGAGCTGTGCCCGACGCGCTTCTTCACCGGCGAGCCGCTCTACAAGGACGGCCTCGCGCCCGATGCGGAAGAGAAGCAACGCCGCATCGAGACCTACTGGGCGCCGTACCACCAGACGCTGCAGGGCGAGTTGCAGCGGCTGCGCCAGGAGCACGGCTTCGCGCTGCTGTTCGAGGCGCACAGCATCCGTTCGGAGCTGCCCTGGCTCTTCGAGGGCCAACTGCCCGACCTGAACATCGGGACCGTCGAAGGCAAGTCCTGCAAGCAGGTCACGCGCCAGGCGATGGAGATCGCGCTGCAGGCGCAGGACCGCTTCAGCTGGGTCGTCGACGGGCGTTTCAAGGGCGGCTACATCACGCGCCAGTACGGGCGGCCGGAGCTCGGCCAGCAGGCCGTGCAGCTGGAGATGTGCTATCGCTGCTACATGGTCGAGAACGACCTGGGCTACACCGGGTATGAACTGGATGTGGCCTGCGTCGAGCGTGTCCGGCCGGTGCTGACGACGCTGCTGCAGGCCTATCTGCTGGCCAATCCGACGCGGAACGCCGCATGAGTCCGGCGACCTTCCACGCGCCGCTGGCATGGCTCGCCGGACGTTGGCAGGCGGACGTGCTGATGCGCGTCGGGGCCGATGGCCATTGGGTTGAACTCGTCGCCGGCGCGCCGGCCCCGGCGGACGCTGTCCGCCTGAGCGGGCCAGTGATGCCGACGCTGGTCGACGCGCACAGCCACGCGTTCCAGCGCGCCTTCGCCGGCCTGTCCGAGCAGCGCGACAGCGACAGCGACGACTTCTGGTCCTGGCGCGACCGCATGTACGGCGTCGCGCTGCGCGTGACGCCGGCGCAGCTGAAGACCATCGCGGCGCAGCTCTACACGGAGCTGCTGGCCGGGGGCTACACGCAGGTCTGCGAGTTCCACTACCTGCATCACCGCGAGGACGGAACGCCGTACGAGGACGAACTCGCCATGGCGATGGCGCTGGCCGAGGCGGCCCAGGAGACCGGCATCGGCCTGACGCTGCTGCCGGTGCTGTACGCCCATGCGGGCTTTGCGCACAAGGGCTTGAAGGACACGCAGCGGCGCTTCCGCACCGATGCGGAATGGGTGTGGCGCGCCTGCGAGCGCATCAACGCGGCCGGCCTGCCGCTGGTGCGCTCTGGCGTGGCGGTGCACTCCTTGCGTGCCGCGCACGCCGACGATGTGCGGGCGCTGCAGGCGCTCGTCGGCGACGCGGACATTCCCATCCACGTGCATGTCGCGGAGCAGCAGCAGGAAGTCGACGACTGCCTCGCGTCCACCGGCAAGCGGCCGATCGACCTGCTGGCCGACTACGGACTCGATCCGCGCTGGCACCTGGTGCACGCCACGCACAGCACGCGGGACGAGATCGCGCGCATCGCCGCGAGCGGCGCGGGCGTCGTGATCTGCCCGGGCACCGAAGGCAACCTCGGGGACGGCTTGGCGGACCTGCCCGGCTGGCTGGGAGCGGACGTGCCGCTGACGGTGGGCTCGGACAGCCAGGTCACGCGCGGCTGGGTCGAGGAATTGCGCTGGCTGGAGTACGGCCAGCGACTGGGCCAGCAGCGGCGCAACGTCGCGGCGCGGCCGGGGCGGCAACCGTCGACGGCCGCACGCCTGTTCGACGCTTGCGTCGCGGGCAGCGCGCGGGCGGCGGGCCTGGACGCATGGGGCCTGCGGACCGGCGCGCGTGCGGACTTCCTGGTGCTCGACACGGCGGCGAGCGGCCTGGCCGGACTGCCGGACGCGGCGCTGCTGGACGGGCTGATCTTCGCCAGCCAGGGAGTCCCCTGGCGCGAGGTTTACGTCGCCGGCGAACGCCGCGTCATCGACGATCCTCGGCGGCGCGAAGACTTCGTCGAGACGATGAACGCGCTCTGGCGCTGATCCTCGACACCCCCGTTTCCGCAGGATGTCCGGCTGGCACGCCGGCTGCTAGGCTTTTCCCACTCCTTCTACACCGTTGGGAATGCCATGTGGTCCATGCGCAACTTCACGATCCGGACGCGACTCATGGCGCTCGGCCTGTTGTCGGTGTTCGCCTTGCTGCTGATCGGCGGCGACGGCCTGTGGGCGATGGCCCGCACCAAGCAGGACTTCGAGCACTACGTGCAGCAGGACGTCGAGTCGCTGGTGCAGCTCTCCGAGATCCGGGCCGGTGTCGGCAACCTGCGGCGCTACGAGAAGGACATGCTGATCAACATCGGCGACGACGCCGCGGTGAAGCGCTACCAGGACGAATGGCGCAAGGCCTTCGAGGGCGTCAACAAGAGCCTGGACACGATCGGGCAGCTCGACATCCTGCCGGAGATCAAGTCGATGCCGCCGGCGATGAAGGCCTCGCTGGGGAGTTATCGCAGCGGACTCGACGGCATCGTCGAGCGCATCCTGAAGCAGGAGTTCGTCGATTCCGCCGAGGCCAACCGGCAGACGGAGCCGATCAAGGGGCCGGTCCGCGAGATGGACAAGCAGCTCGGGGCCATGACGAAGGCGATCATGGAACGCGGCAACCAGGAGGTGCAGCGCATCGACGGGGAAGAGCGCCGGGTCCGGATGGCACTGGGCGGCGTGATGCTCGTGGGCATGCTGGTGATCGGGACCTTCACCTTCTTCAACATCGCGTCGATCCTGACGCCGCTGGCGCAGGCGGTCAGCACGACCGAGCGCATCGCGCGCCAGGATCTGAGCGAACGCCTCGACGTGCTCGGTACCGACGAGACGGCCGCGATGATGCGCGGCGTGCAGGGGATGCAGACGTCGATCCGCGGCGTGGTCAGCGGCGTGCGCAGCGCCACCGACAGCATCGCGACGGCGTCGCGCGAAGTGGCGGCCGGGGCGCACGACCTCAGCCATCGCACGGAGCAGGCGGCGTCCAACCTCGAGGAGACCGCGTCGGCGATGGAGCAGCTCACCGCGAGCGTGCAGCACAACGCGGACTCGGCGCGGCAGGCCAAGGCGCTGGCGGAAGAGGCGGCGGGCGCCGCCGGGCGCGGCGTCGACGTGGTCGGGGAAGTCGTGCAGACGATGGGGAAGATCAGCGCGTCGTCCGCGCGCATCGGCGACATCATCGGCACCATCGACGGGATCGCGTTCCAGACCAACATCCTGGCGCTGAACGCGGCCGTCGAGGCAGCCCGCGCGGGCGAGCAGGGACGCGGTTTCGCGGTCGTCGCGAGCGAAGTGCGATCGCTCGCGCAGCGCAGCGCGGAAGCGGCCAAGGAGATCAAGCAGCTGATCACCACGAGCGGTGAAAGCGTCTCCAGCGGCGCCGCCCTCGTCGAGCGCGCCGGGCAGACGATGAACGAGATCTCCGAATCGATCACGCGCGTGTCGCGCATCGTGGCTGAGATCAGCCACGCCACGACCGAACAGAGCGGCGGCATCAACCAGATCGGCTCGGCGATCTCGCAGCTGGATCAGATGACGCAGCAGAACGCGGCGCTCGTCGAGGAGTCGGCGGCCGCGGCGCAGAGCCTGCAGCATCAGGCGGATGCGCTGTCCCAGTCTGTGGCGGTGTTCAAGCTCGGTTGAAGACCTGCCCTTCATCTGTCGGGGCGTTGGCCGCCAGAGCGCAGGGCCTTGGCGTCAAGCGCCAAGACCCCGCGCTCTGCCGTCCCCGATCACTGTCGTACTTCTGCGGATTTGCTACCGGGGACTTCGGAAGATTTTCGGGGCGGACTTCGGGTGGGGGCGTTCGTGACATCCGTTCGGGAGGACTCCACGGTGGACAGGGTTTAGAGTGCGGCGTCCTCGGGCGCTGGCATGACGGCTGCTAGGCTTTTCCCATCGATCCATCTCGTTGGGAAAACATGCAGTCTCTGCGCAACTACACGATCCGGACCCGCCTGCTGGGTCTGGGTCTCCTGTCCGTCCTCGCACTCCTGCTCATCGGCGGCGCCGGCCTCTGGGCGATGGGCAGCTCGCGTGCCGACTTCCAGCAGTACGTCGCGCAGGACGTGGGTGCGCTGACGCAACTCTCCGAAGTCCGTGCCGGCATCGGCAACCTGCGCCGCTTCGAGAAGGACATGCTCATCAACATCGGCGACGACGGCACCGTCAAGCAGGCGCAAGCCGATTGGCAGAAGACCTACGCCGGTGTGATCCGCTCGCTCGACACGCTGTCCACGCTCGAGGTCAGCCCGGAGATCCGCGGACTGCCGCCCAAGCTCAAGCAGTCGCTCGAAGCCTACAAGGCCGGCGTGGACGACATCGCCAAGCGCATCCTGAATGCCGACTTCGTCGATGCCGCCGAGGCGAACCGCTCCACCGACGCCATCAAGGCGCCCGTGCAGGCGATGGACAGCGGCGTCGGCGAGATGACGAAGGCCATCCTGCAGCACGGCCAGGACGAGGTGGAACGCCTCGGTACGCGCGAATTGAGCGTGCGCGGCGTGCTCGGTGTCGTCATGGCAGTGGGCGTGGCGCTGATCGCGCTGCTGACGGTGCTGAACATCCGCTCGATCCTGGCACCGCTGGCCCAGGCCGTGCGCACGACCGAACGCATCGCCCGCAAGGACCTGAGCCAGCCCGTCGAGGCGGAAGGCTCGGACGAGACGGCCGCGATGGCGCGCGGCGTGCAGGGCATGCAAGCCTCGATCCGCGAGGTCGTCAGCGGCGTGCGCAACGCCACCGACAGCATCGCGACGGCGTCACGCGAAGTGGCCGCCGGCGCGCACGACCTGAGCCAGCGGACCGAGCAGGCCGCGTCGAACCTGCAGGCCACCGCGTCGGCGATGGGTCAGTTGACGTCGAGCGTGCAGCACAACGCGGCGTCCGCCGGCGAGGCGAAGGCGCTGGCCGAGCAGGCCGCCGAGGTCGCCGTCCGCGGCGTGAGCGTGGTGGGCGAGGTCGTGCAGACGATGGGCCGCATCAGCACCTCGTCGGCGCGCATCGGCGACATCATCGGCACCATCGACGGGATCGCGTTCCAGACGAACATCCTGGCGCTGAACGCGGCGGTCGAAGCCGCCCGCGCGGGTGAGCAGGGCCGCGGCTTCGCCGTCGTCGCGAGCGAGGTGCGATCGCTCGCGCAGCGCAGCGCCGAAGCCGCGAAAGAGATCAAGCAATTGATCACCGCCAGCGGCGAGAGCGTCTCCAGCGGCGCCGCGCTCGTCGAGCGCGCCGGGCAGACGATCAACGAGATCTCCGACTCGATCTCGCGCGTGTCGCGCATCGTGGCCGAGATCAGCCACGCCACCGCGGAGCAGAGCGGCGGCATCAACCAGATCGGCTCGGCGATCTCGCAGCTGGATCAGATGACGCAGCAGAATGCCGCGCTGGTCGAGGAGTCCGCCGCCGCGGCGCAGAGCCTGCAACACCAGGCCGACGCGCTCGCCCAGTCGGTCGCGGTCTTCAAGCTCCGCTGACCGGGCGCTCCCGACTCAGCAGGGCATGAACTGCACGCGGTTGCGCCCCGCGTGCTTCGCGGCATAGAGCGCCTGGTCCGCCGTCTCGACCAGGGGGGCCGGCTTAGCGGGCGGCTCGCCCGCAGCCAGGCCGATGGAGACGGTGACCTGCAGTCCCTCCACCAGTTCGCCCCAGTGGTGGCTGGCGATGGCGGCGCGCAGTCGCTCGCAGATGTCCTGGGCGCGTTCGGGCGGGACGCCGACGAAGACCAGCATGAACTCCTCGCCGCCGACCCGCGCCAGCAGGTCCGCGCTGCGCAGCTGACGGCGCAGCACCTGCGCGACCTTCTGCAGCGCCTGGTCGCCGACGCCATGTCCGAAGGCGTCGTTGACCTGCTTGAAGTGGTCGATGTCCAGCAGGCCCAGCGAGATCGGTTTGTCCTCCTGCCTGGCGCGCTCCAGCAGCAGGGGCAGCGCGAACTCCGCATGCCGGCGGTTGTTGAGTCCCGTGAGTGCGTCTTCATGCGCCATGCGGCCGAGTTCCGCCGCCTGCCGCCGCAGTCGCTGCTGTTCCTGTTCCGCGAGATCCGCGCGCTCGCGTTCGCGTCGCGCGTCCTGCATCGCATGTTCGGCGCGTGCCTGCGCTTGCTGGAATTCCTGGCGGATCAGCATCGCCTCGGTCTGCAGGGCCATCGCATTGCGCGCGGACTGGCGCTCCAGCGCGGTCAGCTGCTCGTGCGCCGCCAGGGCCCGCGCCGCGTCGCCGCGGAGCTTGTAGCCGCGATAGATCGCCAGCGTGAGCTGCCGCCGCAGCCGGGCGGGCAGCGATTGCGGCGCCTGCTGGCCCACCAGGTCCTGGAGCGTCTCGAGCGCGGGCAATGCGTCCTGCGCGCCGGCGGCATCGTCGCGCTTGAGCTGCAGCAGCGCCCGCTGCGCCCGGGCCTGCAGCACCATGCCGGCATAGCCGTGGCGCTGCGCCAGACGCTCGTATTCATCGGCGATCTGGAGCGCCTCGTCGATCGCACCGGTGCCGAGCTGCAGCTCGACCAGGTTGGACAGCGACACGACGACCAGGAACGGGTTGCCTTCTTCGCGCACCAGCGTCGCCGCCCGCACTGCATACGGCTCAGCCTGCGCGAGCGCCTCGGCGGAGGCGGTCCGGTCCTCGTCGCGGATCGCTTCGGCATGCGCCTGCAGCCAGAAGTGCGCGAGGTTATTCAGGCAGGAGAGCAGCAACTCGCGCTCGCCCGGGGCTTGCTGCTGGGCGATCTCCAGGGCCTGCAGCGTCTGCTGGCAGGCCTGCTCGACCTGGTCCGAGACCGCGAAGGCCACGGCCAGCCGGTTCAGCGCCCAGGCTTCTCGCGCGGCGTCCTCGGCGCGGCGCGCGGCGGCCAGGGCCTGCCAGCCGGCCTGCATGGCGTCCCGGCCCATCTGGAACTGCGCGTAGACGTAGCAGAGCTCGGTGAGCGCCTCGGCCGTCCAGACGTCCTGGTCGTCGCCATCGATCAGCCGGACCAGCGCCGCGGCCTCGCTCGCGCGCCGCAGCGCGCCCGGCAGGTCGCCCTGTCGCGGCAGGTTGTGGGCGATGAGGATCAGCGCCCGTGCCCGGTCGCGCACCGTGTCGGCGGCCACCAGGGACAGCTCCAGCGCATCGGTGGCGTCGCGGTAGGCGCCGCGGCGGCTCAGATGCTGGGCTCGGGCCAGTTCGCGTTGGAACAAGGCGGACTCTCCTCCGTCGATGTTGTCGACCTTGATGGCACAGCATTCGCCGCCGCATAGCGCACGTCAATGGCGGCATGCCTGAGTGGACGATGGATACAGTCGCGTGCATGGCAAAAGTCTCGAAAGCGCCGCCCGCATCCAGCCGCACCGCCGAATCGTCGCCGATCCCGGCGTCGGCGGACCGCGCGCTGGTGGGCGTCGACTTCACCAGCGCGCCGACGCCCCGCAAGCCGATCCGGTTGGCCATCGGTCGTCGGCAAGGGAGCGTCCTGAAACTGGAACGCCAGGTGGCGATCCCGACGCTGGAGGCCTTCGAATCGTGGCTCGGAGAGCCCGGGCCCTGGCTCGGCGGCTTCGACCTGCCGTTCGGGCTGCCGCGCGAGCTCATCGAGACGCTGGGCTGGCCCACCGAGTGGGCGCCGTTGATCGCGCACTACGCGAGCCTGTCGCGCGCCGAGATCCGGGACACCTTCGCCGCGTTCTGCAATGCGCGTCCGGTGGGCGGCAAATTCGCGCATCGCGCCTGCGACGGTCCCGCGGGGTCGTCGCCGAGCATGAAGTGGGTGAATCCACCCGTCGCCTACATGCTGCATGCCGGCGTGCCGCGCCTGGTGCGGGCGGGCGTGCATCTGCCGGGGCTCCATGCCGGCGACGGGACGCGCGTGGCGCTGGAGGCCTATCCGGGGCTGCTGGCGCGCGAATTGATCGGCACCCGCAGCTACAAGAGCGACGATCGCGCCAAGCAGACGCCCGATCGCTTGATCGCCCGCAAGGACCTGATCGAGGCGCTCGAACAGGGGCGCAGCCGTCTGGGCCTGCGGCTGAAGCTCAGTCACGCGCAGCGAGACGAGCTCGCCGATGACGGCAGCGGCGACAAGCTCGACGCGGTGCTCTGCCTCATGCAGGCCGCCTGGGCCGACGGGCGGCCGGACTACGGGCTGCCTGCCGACATGGATCCGCTCGAGGGCTGGATCGTCTGCGCCTGACGCGCTCCGCCGGCCGTTCCCCCTTCTTCAATCGCCAACAACGAGGACGACCCCATGACCCGCATCGATGACACGCCGACCCCGCAGACGCCGCTCCAGATCGCCGTGATGGGCGCCGGCGCCGTGGGTTGTTTCTTCGGCGGCATGCTCGCCCGGGCCGGGCACGACGTGACGCTGATCGGACGTCCGGCTCATGTGGAAGCCATCCGCGATCGCGGCCTGCGCATGGAGACACGGATGTTCGACGAGCAGGTCCGTCTGCGCGCCGACACCGAACCCTCCGCCGCACGCGGCGCGCAGGTGGTGCTGTTCTGCGTGAAGTCCACCGACACGGTGTCCGCCGCACAGGCACTCGCGCCTTACATCGGCGCGGAGACGCTGCTGCTGTCGATGCAGAACGGCGTCGACAACGCCGAGCGGCTGCGCGAGACGGTGCCGCAGCCGGTATCAGCGGCGGTGGTCTATGTCGCGACGGAGATGGCCGGTCCCGGCCACGTGAAGCACCATGGGCGCGGCGAGCTGGTCATCGAACCGGCGCCCAGCGCGGATCGGCTCGCGCGGGCGCTCATCGCGGCCGGCGTGCCCACCGAGGTCTCGGACAACGTGCGCGGCGCGCTCTGGTCCAAGCTGCTGATCAACTGCGCGTACAACGCGCTGTCCGCACTGGCGCAGCAGCCGTACGGCGAGCTGGTGAAGGGGGAGGGCGTCTGGACCGTGATGGACCAGCTCGTCGACGAGGGCCTCGCGGTGGCGGCGGCCGATGGCGTGACGCTGGTGGGAGACGTCCGCCAGGCCGTGCGCCAGATCGCCGAGACGATGCCGGGACAGTTCTCGTCGACCGCGCAGGACATGAGCCGCGGCAAGCGTACCGAGATCGACCACCTCAACGGCTTCCTGGTCCGCCGCGGCGAGGCGCTGGGCGTGCCCACGCCGGCGAACCGCGTGCTGCACACGCTGGTGCGGCTCGCGGAACTCAGTCGGGATTGAGAAACCGGACAGACCTGGTCCGGCCATGAAAAAGCCGGGTCAAGCCCGGCTTCGAAGGGGAGCGCGACCTGTGGTCGCGGCTCAATCGTTGACGCTCAGTAGGTGATGGTCAGCGTGACCGTGTCAGCGTAGTTGCCGGGCACGATGCCGGCCAGCGACGGCAGGCGGCCGTAGACGGTCAGCTGCTGCTGGCTGCCGGTGCCGGTGCCGGTGTACACGCCGCTGCTGTTGCCGTCGCCCCAGACCTGGGTCCGGCCAGCGTCGAGGTACAGCTGGTACGGCAGGCTGTTGTTGCCACTCTTCATCACGCGCGATCCGAAGGCCGATGCGTTGCCCGCGTTGGCGCCGGCACTCAGCGCGACGCTGTAGGGCGTGGTCTTCGTGCAGGTGACGTTGAGCGCGGTCGACGCGTCCACCGGGCCGGGCGTCTGCAGCGGATCGATCGAGCCGCCGAAGGTCAGCGTGCTGCCGGTGACGTTGCAGGCGACCAGGATGGTGGCGCCGACCTGGAAGGTGCCCGAACCGCTTGTCGGTGTGGCGGCGTGGCTGACACCGATGGCGCCAACGATGGCCGCGGCGATGGCCAACGTTCGCGAGAGAACTGAAGACAACTGACGTGACAACATGGTTGGGTTTCGATTCTTGCGTCGCAGGTGTCGGCGGGCTGCAATGACGTCGGCGCGATGCACTCCAATGTCGGGCCTCTTTGCCGTCCCTGGGTATCAATTGGACACGATTTTGTCAGTTTCACTCTGTGAGCCACTTCACGGATCGTGGGCATCGGCCTAGAGAGTGCCGTCCAATTGGGGAGGAGTGCTCCTCATTTTGATTGGTATCGCAACCATCGCTGTCGGGAAGCTGACCGATGTCCCGCATGTGACGCAAGTCTCACGTCGAGCATCGGCACGCCCGCGTCAATGGCCGATCACTTGCGCATCAACGTGGACTTGCCGAACAGTGACTCGACCAGATCCACCGCCACCAGCGCGGTCTTGTTGCGGACATCCAGCGCCGGGTTGAGCTCCATGATGTCCAGCGAGCCCAGCCGGCCCGTGTCCGCGATCATTTCCATGCACAGCTGCGCTTCGCGGTAGGTCGGTCCGCCGGGGATGGTGGTGCCGACCCCGGGCGCGACGTCCGGATCGAGGAAGTCGACGTCGAAGCTCACGTGCAGGTGGGTGTTGGCGTCCATCGTCGCCAGCGCCAGCTCCATCGTGTGGCGCATGCCCATCTCGTCGATGTAGCGCATGTCGAAGACCTCGAGACCGACCTCGTGCACGAAGCGCTTCTCGCCTTCGTCGACGCTGCGGATGCCGATCTGGCGGATCCACTTCGGATCGATCGCCGGGACCTTGCCGCCGATCTCGATCAGTTCCTGCGGGCCGTAGCCGCACAGGCACGCGACCGGCATGCCGTGGATGTTGCCGCTGGGCGTGAGCTTGCTGGTGTTGAAGTCGGCATGCGCGTCCAGCCACAGCACGCGCAGTTTCTTGCCCGTGTCGCGGCAGTGGTGGGCCACTGCGGCGATCGATCCCAGGCCGAGGCAGTGATCGCCGCCGAGCAGGACGGACATGCGTCCGGCGTTGAGCTCCGCATAGACCGCGTCGTGCACGGCCCGGTTCCAGGCCGTCACTTCGTCCAGATGGCGGTAGCCATCGGTCGGCGGCTGCCAGGGATTGGAGGGCCCGACGAGGTTGCCGCAGTCCTTGACCTCGACGCCGTGCGCCCGCAGCGCCTCGGCGAGCCCGGCGACCCGCAGGGCCTCCGGTCCCATGCTGGCGCCCCGAGCGCCGGCCCCCACGTCGGTCGGGGCGCCGATCAGGCTCACGTGTCGTGCTGCGGTCATGGTCGAACCTCTCTTGCTTGCTGGAAGGCCCCGCGGGGCCGGATCAGGTGCCGTCGGCCGGGACCGCGCCGGTCCCTGGATGGCCGTTCGTGCCATTCGTGCCGTTAGAGCCATTCGTGGCGCCGCCGATGTCGTATTCCTTCATCAGCAATGCCCAGGCTTCGTCGGCGGTCTCAACGTAGTGGAAGAGCTGCTCGTCGCCCGGGCTGATCATGCCGGTGTCGATCAGCAGCTCGAAGTCGATCAGGCGCGACCAGAAATCGCGTCCGAACAGCAGGATCGGGCGCCGCCGGCACTTGCCGGTCTGGATCAGCGTCAGCGTCTCGAAGAGCTCGTCCAGCGTCCCGTAGCCGCCCGGGAACGCCGCCAGCGCCACCGACCGCATCAGGAAGTGCATCTTGCGCAGCCCGAAGTAGTGGAAGCGGAAGCAGAGTTCCGGGGTGATGTACTGGTTCGGGCGCTGTTCATGCGGCAGCACGATGTTCAGGCCGATGCTGCGGCCGCCGGCTTCGTGCGCGCCGCGATTGCCGGCTTCCATGATGCCGGGACCACCGCCGGTGACCACGTACAGCGGGTGCGCGAAGTCCTTGGTCGTCTCGGTGACCAGCCGCGCGAACTTGCGCGCTTCCTCGTAGTAGCCGCTCATCACCAGACGACGCTCGGCGCGTTGCACCGCCGCCTCGTCCTTGGCGGCACGGGCCGCGTCGACAGCGGCTTGCGCCGACTCGCGATCGGCGATGCGCGCGCTGCCGAAGATCACCACCGTCGACTGGATATTGAGTTCCTGCTGGATCAACTCGGGCTTCAGCAACTCCAGCTGCATGCGCACCGGGCGCAGCTCCGGTCGGACCAGGAAGTCCGTGTCGGTGAACGCCAACTGGTAGGCGGCGGGCGGATTGGCGTCGAAAGCCGCGTCGAAAGTGGCCTGCTGCTGGGCTTCCTCCTGTGCGGAAGGGAAGTTGCGGGCGGTGAGTTTGTCGCTTCTGATCATGATTCGTTGGCCCGAAAGCTTACGGGCGTTGCCACTTAATTTCTGTTCGTTCCCCGGGGCAGGACACGGCCCAGGATGTTGGTTTGTTGCGTTCGCTCGTGATCGCCATCGGTGCCGGGGTCAGTCCTTGCCGCAACACGGGCAACGCGGGTCGCGGGCGACCTTGAGGTCGGTCCATTCCATGCGGCGGGCGTCCAGCATCAGGAGGCGGCCCGGCAGTGTCGACCCCATGCCCGTCAGCAGCTTGAGGGCTTCGGCCGCCTGCATGCTGCCGATGATCCCGACCAGAGGCGCGAACACGCCCATCACCGCGCAGCGCTGCTCTTCCGGCGGCTGGTCCGCGGGGAACAGGCAGGCATAGCAGGGGAATGCGCGATCGCGGCTGTCGTAGACGCTCAGTTGGGCATCGAAGCCCAGCGCCGCGCCCGACACCAACGGCCTGCCGTGTTTCACGCAGGCGGCGTTGACGAGGTGGCGCGTCGGGAAGTTGTCGGTGCAGTCGAGCACGACATCGGCCAGCGGCACCAGTTCGTCGAGCAGCGCCGCGTCGGCGCGCTCGGTGATGGCCTGGACGCGGGGCTCCGGATTGATCGCCGCGATGCCGGCGGCGGCCGACTCGGCCTTGGGCTGGTCCACGCGCGCGAGGCTGTGGGCGATCTGGCGCTGGAGATTGGTCACGTCGACGCGGTCGTGATCGACCAGCGTGATGCGGCCGACGCCCGCGGTGCCCAGGAACAGCGCCGCGGGTGACCCGAGCCCGCCCGCGCCGATCACCAGCGCGTGCGCGTCCAGCAGGCGTTGCTGGCCCTCGACGCCGATGTCATCCAGCAGGATGTGGCGCGAGTAGCGCAGCAGTTGGTCGTCATCCATGGCTCATTCCGGCACGGCGTCGTCGGTCGTCTGCGGCTGCCGCAGGCCGACCTGCAGCGGCAGCTTCAGCGCGTCCTTGCCACGCTGTACCGTGATCAGTGTCTGGCTCTCCGGTTTCAGCGCCGCGACGACGTTGACGAGCTCGCGCGGAGACCGCACCGGCTGGCCCGCCACCTCGGTGACGACGTCGCCGGCCTCCAGGCCGGCCTTGGCCGCCGGGCTCGCCTTGAAGACTTCCTTGACCAGCACGCCGTGTTCCACCGAGAGCTTGAGCGTTTCCACGACCTCGGCGTTGATGTCGCCGGTGATCACGCCCAGCCAGCCGCGCGAGACCTTGCCGTCCTTCACCAGCGCTTCCAGCACCTGGTACGCCGAATCCACCGGGATCGCGAAGCCGATGCCCAGGCTGCCTCCGCCGGTGCGCGAGTAGATCGCCGTGTTGATGCCGACCAGCCGCCCCTGCACGTCGACGAGCGCGCCGCCGGAATTGCCGGGGTTGATCGCGGCGTCGGTCTGGATGAAGTTCTCGAAGGTGCTCAGGCCGAGCTGCGTGCGGCCCAGCGCGCTGATGATGCCCGACGTGACCGTCTGGCCGACGTTGAACGGATTGCCGATGGCCAGCACCACGTCGCCGACCTGCAGCTCGCCGGCCTTGCCGGGATGGATCACCGGCAGCGGCGGCGGCAGCGTGATGCGCAGCACGGCCAGGTCGGTTTCCGGATCGGTGCCGACCAGGCGCGCCGGCGTGTCGCGGCCGTCGGCGAGCTGCACGCGAATCTCGGTCGCACCGGCGACGACATGGTTGTTGGTCAGCACGTAGCCTTCGGGGGAGACGATCACCCCCGAACCCAAACCCATCTGCGGGCGCTGCTGCTGCGGGCGCTTGCCGAAGTGGAAACGCAGCCAGGGGTCGGCGTCGATCTCGCGCTGGCTGGGGGCCGGCTTGTTGGCGAGCACCGCGACGACCGCCGGCGACGCCGCCTGCGCCGCCGCGGCGAAGCTGAACTGGACCGACGCGCGCGGCGGCGCGCCCGCGGCGGCCGGCAGCGTGGGCACGACCTTGGGCGCCTCGTGCAACCATTCGGGCTTGAGCGTCGATACGACGAAGTAGCCGGCCAGCGCCACCGTGGTGGCCTGGGAGAAAATCAGCCAGGTTTGACGCAAGAGAGATCCTGTCATGGCACATCGCACGGAGCTGGAGCGGCTGCTCGCCGCCACGCTGGAGCCCACGCGTTTCAAGGATTATGGGCCGAACGGTCTTCAGGTCGAGGGCCGCGACCAGATCCGGCAACTGGTGTGCGGGGTCACCGCGAGCCTCGCGTTGATCGACGCTGCCATCGAGTCCGACGCCGACGCGATCCTGGTCCACCACGGCCTGTTCTGGCGCGGTCAGGATGGTCGGGTCACTGGCTGGATGAAGCAGCGGTTGTCGCGTCTGCTGACGAACGAGGTCAATCTGTTCGCCTACCACCTGCCGCTGGACGCGCATCCTGAACTCGGCAACAACGCGCAACTCGCGAAACATCTGGGCTGGGCCGCCGAAGGCCGTTTCGGCGAGCAGGACCTGGGCAACATCGGCGCGCTGCCGGCGGCGTTCGAGTCGTTGGCGGCGCTGGGCGCCCATGTCGAACAGCGGCTCGGGCGAGCCACGATCCAGGCTGCCGGCGATGGCCGTCCGCTCAAGCGCGTCGCGTGGTGTACCGGAGGGGCGCAGGGATACTTCGAGGCGGCGATCGCCGCGGGCGCGGACGTGTTCATCACGGGGGAGATCTCCGAGCCACAGGCGCACTACGCGGCGGAGACCGGCGTGGCGTTCATTGCTGCCGGCCACCACGCGACCGAACGCTACGGCGTGCAGGCGCTGGGACGTCAGGTGGCTGAGCAATTGGGCCTGCAGTACCGTTTCATCGACATCCCGAACCCCGCATGAGCGCCGTCGTCGAGAGTTCCCGGCCCCTGCTGCTGACGATGGGCGATGCCTGCGGCATCGGCCCCGAGATCGCCGTCGCCGCGTGGGCGCAGAATCGCGGGGCGGACCTGCGTCTGGTCGGCGACGTCGACGTGTTCCGGCGCGCGCTGCGCTTCATGGGCTTGCGCCTGCCGGTGGCGCTGCTCGAGCGCGCCGACGATCCGGCACCGCCCGATTGCCTGCCGGTGTGGCAGCCACCGGGTCTGCCGGAGGATCTGCTCGCGCAGCCGTTGGGCCAGGTCAGCGCCGCGGCGGGTGCGGCGGCAGCCCGTTGCATCGTCGCCGCGACGAAAGAGCAACGGGCAGGTCGGTCGCGCGCGCTCGTGACGGCACCCATCCACAAGGAAGCCCTGCATGCCGCCGGAATCGACCATCCGGGCCATACCGAACTGCTGCAGGCGCTGTGCGCCGACACGGATGGCCGGCTGCCGCCGGTGCGGATGATGCTCGCCAACGAGGAGCTTCGCGTCGTGCTGGTGACCATCCACGTGGCGCTCCGCCAGGCGGTCGATCAGATCACCACCGGCCGCGTGCTGCAGACGATCCGCATCGCCGACGCCGCCCTGCGTCGTGCGGGCATCGCCGCGCCCCGCATCGCGGTGGCGGGCCTGAATCCGCATGCGGGCGAGGGCGGATTGTTCGGCGGCGAGGAGATCGAGCACATCGCGCCGGCGATCGAACAGGCGCGGACCTTGGGCATCGATGCAAGTGGTCCGTTCGCGCCGGACACGGTGTTCATGCGGGCACGACATGCACCGCCGAAGCATCCGGGCGAGTTCGACGTGGTGGTCGCGATGACCCACGACCAGGGGCTGATCCCGGTGAAGTACCTCGGTGTGGAGGAGGGCGTCAACGTGACGCTGGGCCTGCCGCTGGTGCGGACGAGTCCCGATCACGGCACCGCCTTCGATATCGCCGGGACGGGGCGCGCGGATCCGTCGAGCATGAACGCGGCGATCCGCATGGCCCGCGCGCTGGCGGGCTGAGCGTCCGTCCGGCAGGCCGGCTTCAGTGCTTGGCGCCGAGTGCGGCCAGTTGCTGCCGTGCACGCGCCGTGGCGCGCTCCAGCAGATGGGCGTGTTCGAACGCCCGCAGACGGCCCCCCTCGCACAGCTTGTGCAGCATGCGCGAGGTCATCGTCAGCGTCTCCTGGTGCTTCGTCCCGTGGGTGAAGATGAAGAAGCTGCGCGTGGCGCTGATGTGGGCGAGCCGCACCTTGATCCAGTCGCCGTCGCGGTGCATCCGGTAGGCGGTGCCGATCTGCAGGTGGTCGATCAGCAGTTCACCTGAAGGCGGGGAGGGCGCTTCTTCCGCGGCGGGCAGGCCGTCGATGCTGATGTCCACCGCCTGCAGCGGCTGGTGCTCGTCGGCGCCGAGGTCCAGGTCGATGTCGACATGGCCGTCCCAGTCGACGTGCTCGTCCTCCATCAGGCCGAGCCGCTTGGCTTCCTCGTCGGAGAGTTTCTCGCTCAGATCCAGGTCCAGCGGCGCGGCGCTGTTGTGCGCGGGCAGGTCCTGCTCGCGCGGGGGCGCCATGCCGAAGACGGACTCCAACTGCTTGGCCAGCAGGTTGTATTCCAGCGGGCTGAGGGCCTGGCCCTTCAGCGAATCGGCATGCGCGGGCAGCAGCTCCGCGAAGAACTTCTTGCGGTCCGGCTCGGGCCAGCGGACCATGTCCAGCCCTTCGTTGAGCGTACGCATCAGCACCGGCAGTGACGCCAGGAAGCCCTGGCGCTGCTGGGGCGTCGTCTTCGGCTGGACCGACAACACCAGATCGCGGCCCATGTTGCGCAGCCGCTCGACCAGTGTCGCGTCGAGGTCCGGATGACGCGAGGCGTGCACCAGGACCTCGCTCCAGGTCTGGGTGAGGAACTGGCGCAGGAAATCGCGCATGTCCACGCTGGACATCGCCTGCTGCAGCTGCTGCATGTAGCGGCGCTGCAGGCGCAGCTCCGTTTCCTTGCGCTCCAGCAGCGCGGCGGCATCGCCTTGCGATTTCAGCGTCTCGGCGGTCTGGTCCTGGATGAACTGTTCGAGCTGGCCCAGCTTCGACTCGTACAGCTCCATGCGGTCGAAGTCACCGCTGACGACGTCCTGGATCAGGTCGCGCACCAGGGCCAGGAAGGACTTGCCGGGCTCGTCGGTGAAGTCGTCGTAGGCCGCGGCCAGCGTCGCGATGCGATTGACCAGGCGCCGTACCGGGTGCCGGCGCGAAGAGAAGAAGGAGCGATCCCCCAACGCCGCGCGCAGCACGGGAAGCTGCAGGCGCGCGATCTGCTGCGCCATCAGCGGCGGCAGCTTGGCGTCGGACAGGATCTGGTCGAACAGGCCGGCGACGACGTCGATCACCATGTGATCGAGCGAGCCACTGGCCGCCTGCCGCAGTTCGTCGCGGTGCAGGTGGATCAGGTTGGGCGGCAGCACGATCGGGCCGCCTTCGACATAGCTGCCGGGATCGCCATCCCAGCCTTGCCACTGGCTGTTCACGGGCAGCCCGCCGCTGCCGGTCGCGGGCATGCCGACGGATGGGCTCATCGCCAGCCGCCGCATCAGGTCCATCAATTGCGGATCGACCGACCAGCCGCCCATGCCGCCACCGGCGTGGCCGCCGCCGGTCGTTGCATATCCATCAGGGCTGCCGCCGTGGAATCCGCCAGCCACGCTGTGGAGGCCGCCGGCACGGCTGCCGTGGACGGCGGCATGCAGCGCGCCGGGCAGGGTGGCGTAGCGGCTGTCGTGCAGCGGCACGCCGGACGTCGTGCCGCCATGCAAGGACTGACCCCGCGAGGATCCGGCGGTCGCCCGCACGCGCAGGTCCTGCGGACGCAGGCCGCGGCTGCGGAACAGGCCGGCGATGTCGGCATAGCAGGCGCGCATCTCCAGGGCCAACGCGCGGGTGAGCTCGTCTGTCAGGATCTGGCGCGTGTCCGCGTCGTCGGTGACGGCGTTGACGCCCTCGATCAGTGCCTGGGCGATCGCCTGCGGGCGTAGCGGGTGGCGGTCCTCCGCGATGCCGGGGATGTCGCCCATATAGGAACTGACTTCGCGCAGTTCCCATTCGCTCTGGTGCCCGAGCGCCAGACCGATCCGGTCGGTCGCGACCATCGTGTTGACCTGGTCGTCGTCCATCAGCGAGAGCTCGTCCCACTGCGTCGCCTTGGGCGCGGCACGGGATGCGGCGGTCGGGGCGGAGCCGGCACCCGGCGCCTCGGCGGCCTGCTGCCGGATCGACTGGTCGAAGCGCTGCGAGAACAGCGCCTGATGCTTCCGGAAAAGGAATTGCGCGGACAACAGCGAATCCCGCCGCTTGGCCTGTCCAGAGGACAGGGCGGCGAGACCGAGACCTTCAGCGCCGCGTTCCGCGGCTTGTTCCGCCGCCAGGCGTACGCGTTGGAGCGCTGCGTCGACGTGGGGGTTCAGACGGTTCATCGAGGCATCGAGCACATTGTGGTGACCGCACCACACGCCAAGTATCGGCGATGGCCATCCCCCGTCCGGGTGGGGCTCACCCGGCTTGTGCGCAAAAGGTGCTCATTGAGCGCAGATTTACGCTTTGTCACGCCTCAGCGCGTCGCGGATCTCGCGCAGCAGCTGGATGTCTTCCGGCGTGGCGGCGGGTTCGGCCGGGGCGGCGGGGGTGTCGCGCTTCAGGCGGTTCACCTGCTTCACCATGATGAAGATGATGAAGGCCAGGATGATGAAGTTCAACAGCACCGTCAGGAAGTTGCCGTAGGCGAAGAGCGGCACGCCCGCCTTGGTGAGGGCCTCGTAGGTCATCGGCCCGGCGTAGTTGGCGGGCGGATCCGACAGCATGACGAAGTAGCTGCTGAAGTCCAGTCCGCCGACCGCCTTGCCGACGATCGGCATGATCAGGTCCTTGACCACCGAGTCGACGATTTTTCCGAAGGCGGCGCCGATGATCACGCCCACGGCGAGGTCCATCACGTTGCCCTTGACGGCGAACTCACGGAATTCGGTCAAAAAACCCATCGCTTGCTCCTTGTGCTCCACGTGTGCGAAGGCGCCAACTACCAAGCGCTTTCCCGGGGGCGGCCTCCGCCTCCGGGCAAGCATCCTAACGGCGTTTGCACCACGACAAATGTCAACGTGGTGCACCGATGCACATCGGTAGAGCGCCTAGGGGCGGACAGGAAGTTTCTTACCTAGAATCTTTGGTTGCCCCTGATCAGAAGTTCCCTGTAAGGACCCTCATGAGTGACCCACAAGTGGACCAAGGCAAGCGCACCTGGCTGATCGCCACCGGCTGCGCGGGAGCAGTAGGCGGCGTGGCCACCGCCGTCCCGTTCGTCAGTACCTTCGCGCCGAGCGAGCGCGCCAAGGCAGCCGGTGCCGCCGTCGAGGTGGACATCGGCGGCCTCGCCCCCGGTCAGAAGCTGACCGTCGAATGGCGCGGCAAGCCCGTCTGGATCGTCCGCCGGACCAAGGAGCAGCTCGATGCGCTCAAGGGCAACGATCCGGAACTCGCCGACCCGCAGTCCGATCGCAAGGCCTTCCCCATTCCGGAGTACGCCAAGAACGAATGGCGCTCGCTCAAGCCGGAGTACCTGGTCGTCGTCGGCATCTGCAGCCATCTCGGCTGCTCGCCCAGCGAGAAGTTCCAGACCGGTCCGCAGCCCTCGCTGCCGGACAACTGGCATGGCGGCTTCCTCTGCCCCTGCCACGGCTCGACCTTCGACATGGCCGGGCGCGTCTTCAAGAACAAGCCCGCGCCCGACAACCTCGAGGTGCCGCCTTATGCGTTCCTGTCCGACACCCGGCTGTTGATCGGTGAAGACAAGAAAGCCTAATTCCCCAGGAACAGGACCGAGGCAGACAACACATGGCTGAATTCAAGGAAGCACCCGCCGGAGCCCCCTTGGGCGTCAAGCTGATGACCTGGGTGGACAACCGGTTCCCCGCGTCCAAGCTCTACAAGGAGCACATGTCGGAGTACTACGCTCCGAAGAACTTCAACTGGTGGTACATCTTCGGCTCGCTGGCGCTGCTGGTGCTGGTGATCCAGATCGTCACCGGGATCTTCCTGGTGATGCACTACAAACCGGACTCGACGCTCGCGTTCGCGTCGGTCGAATACATCATGCGGGACGTCCCCTGGGGATGGCTGATCCGCTACATGCACTCGACAGGCGCGTCGGCGTTCTTCGTCGTCGTCTACCTGCACATGTTCCGCGGGCTGCTGTACGGGTCGTACCGCAAGCCGCGCGAGCTGGTCTGGATCTTCGGCTGCGCGATCTTCCTGTGCCTGATGGCCGAGGCCTTCATGGGTTATCTGCTGCCCTGGGGCCAGATGTCCTACTGGGGCGCGCAGGTGATCGTGAACCTGTTCGCCGCCGTGCCCTTCGTCGGCAACGACCTGGCGCTGCTGATCCGCGGCGACTACGTGGTCGGGGATGCGACGCTGAACCGCTTCTTCAGCTTCCACGTGATCGCGGTCCCGCTGGTGCTGCTGGGGCTGGTCGTCGCGCACATCATCGCGCTGCACGAGGTGGGCTCGAACAACCCGGACGGTGTCGAGATCAAGGCGAAGAAGGGCGCGGACGGTCTGCCGCTCGACGGCATCCCGTTCCACCCGTACTACACGGTGCACGACATCTTCGGCGTCGGCCTCTTCCTGATGGCCTTCTCCGCGGTGATCTTCTTCGCGCCGGAACTGGGCGGCTACTTCCTGGAGTACAACAACTTCATCCCGGCCGACCCGCTGAAGACGCCGCCGCACATCGCGCCGGTCTGGTACTTCACGCCCTTCTATTCGATGCTGCGCGCCACCACCGACGTCATGGTCCAGGTGCTGTGCGGCGTGATCGCGCTGTCGGCGATTGTCACGCTGCTGCGCGGCGGGCTGTCGACGCTGGGCAAGGGGATCGTGGTGGTGGGGGCGGCGGTCGGCATCGCGCTGCTGCTGACCTTCGACGCGAAGTTCTGGGGTGTCGTCGTCATGGGCGGCGCGGTCATCATCCTGTTCTTCCTGCCCTGGCTGGACCACAGCCCGGTCAAGTCGATCCGCTACCGGCCCGACTGGCACAAGTACCTCTACGGCATCTTCGTGCTGCTCTTCCTCGTGCTGGGCTACCTGGGCGTCAAGCCGCCGTCGGATGCGGGAACGATCGTGTCGCAGATCGGCACGCTGTACTACTTCGGCTTCTTCCTGCTGATGCCGTGGTGGAGCAAGGCCGGCCAGTTCAAGCCGGTGCCCGATCGCGTCACGTTTCACCCGCACTGAACCGCCAACGTCACGGAGTCGAACGAATGAAGAAAATCATCGCCACGCTGCTGACGTCGCTGTGCCTGAGCGCGGGACTGACGTCGACGGCGCTCGCGTCTGAGGGCGGCATCGAGTGGGACCGTTTCCCGACGTCGAAGATGAACGATCTGGCCGCGCTGCAGCACGGCGCCAAGATCTTCGTCAACTACTGCCTGAACTGCCACAGCGCGAGCTTCATGCGCTACAACCGGCTGAAGGACATCGGCCTGACCGACGAGCAGATCAAGGGCAACCTGCTGTTCGCCGGAGACAAGGTGGGCGAGACGATGAAGGTCTCGCTGGACCCGAAACAGGCCAAGGAATGGTTCGGCGCGCTGCCGCCGGACCTCACCGTGATCGCCCGTTCACGGGCCGACGGTGCGAAGGGAACAGGGGCGGATTACCTCTATACCTACCTCAGAAAATACTACCGCGACGAAACCAAGGCCACGGGATGGAATAATCTCGCTTTCCCCAGCGTGGCCATGCCGCATGTGCTGTGGGAGCTCCAGGGCGTCCGCACCGCCAGGTTCGAGGAAGAAAAAGACCCGCATGACCCGGCCAAGGTCACGCATGTCTTCAAGGACTTCGTACAGGTGACGCCCGGGACGATGACACCGCAGCAATACGACGAGTCCGTTGCCGACCTGGTCGCCTATCTCCAGTGGATGGGCGAGCCGGCGCAAGGGACGCGTTTCCGGCTCGGGATCATCGTGGTGCTGTTCCTGCTGGGGTTCACCGTGTTCGCCTGGCGCTTGAATGCCTCCTTCTGGAAGGACATCAAGTAAGAACCGATGACTCGGCCGAAGGCCGGGTCCTCAAGCGCAGTGGGGCGCCGAACAGGCTCCCACTGCGTTGTCGTTTGTCTGTTCGGTCTTTGACCGCGCCGGCGTTGAACTGTGTTGTTTGTAGAAATCGATGAAGCCGAGAGGCTTCGATCAGGAGTCCACTGCCATGATGGTGCTTTATTCCGGAACCACTTGCCCCTACTCGCACCGTTGCCGGTTCGTGCTGTTCGAGAAGGGCATGGACTTCGAGATCCGTGACGTCGACCTGTTCGCCAAGCCCGAAGACATCGCGCTGATGAATCCGTACAACGAGGTGCCCATCCTCGTGGAACGCGACCTCATCCTGTATGAGTCGCACATCATCAACGAGTACATCGACGAGCGCTTCCCGCATCCGCAGCTGATGCCCGGCGACCCGGTGGCCCGCGCCCGCGTGCGCCTGTTCCTGTTCAACTTCGAGAAGGAACTGTTCGCCCACGTCAACGTGCTGGAGAACCGCGGCCAGACGGTCAAGCCGACCGAGAAGCAGCTGGAGAAGGCGCGTTCGCAGATCCGCGACCGTCTGACGCAGCTGGCGCCGATCTTCCTGAAGAACAAGTACATGCTGGGCGACGACTTCTCGATGCTGGACGTCGCGATCGCGCCGCTGCTGTGGCGCCTGGATTACTACGGCATCGACATGTCGAAGAACGCCGTGCCGCTGCTGAAGTACGCCGAGCGGATCTTCTCGCGTCCGGCCTACATCGAGGCGCTGACGCCGTCCGAGAAGGTGATGCGCAAGTAATACACTGGCTCCCCATGGATGACAGCAAGGACGGCGGCGGTCTCGCCGCCAGCTCGACGCGGCCGTACCTGATCCGCGCCCTGCACGAGTGGTGCACCGACAACGGGTTCACGCCCTACGTCGCGGTTCACGTGGATCGCACGGTCCAGGTGCCGCTGGAGTACGTGAGCAACAACGAGATCGTGCTCAACGTCGGTTTCGACGCGACCAGCAACCTGGACCTGGGCAATGAACTGATCCAGTTCAAGGCCCGGTTCGGTGGCGTGGCGCGCGAGATCATCGTGCCGGTCGATCACGTGGTCGCGATCTATGCGCGCGAGAACGGCCAGGGCATGGCTTTCCCGCCGCCGTCGGCCGACGATGCCGTCGCGCGTCAGCCGGCGTCGCCGAGCGCGCCGCGCGGTCTGCGGCTGGCCTCGGATGTGAACGGCGGCAGCAATGCCGGCGGCGCGCCGCAAGGCGAGTCCAAGCCGGAGCCGGTCGCGCCGGCGGCCACGACGCCGCCGGACGACGACGATCCGGGCGCTGGTCCGTCGGGCGGCCGCCCGGCGCTCAAGCGCATCAAGTGATCGTCTGAGCCCTCGTCCAAGTGCGGGGGGCGAGTGGAGGGAGAAGGCGCGGTTTTTCGATCCGGACCCCTCGAAGCTGCGTCTAGAATGCAGCCCGCGTCGCAGCTTCTGCGGTGCACCAGTTTTCCTTGTGCCGGCTTAGCTCAGTTGGTAGAGCAACCGCCTTGTAAGCGGTAGGTCATCAGTTCGAATCCGATAGCCGGCACCATCGAACACACAAGCGCACGCTTGTTCCGAAGCCCCGTTTCGTCGCCTGACGAGCGGGGTTTTGTTTTTTCCGCATCCGCGGCGGAAATCAGGACTGCCGCACGCGGATCCGGAGCTCGCCCTCGAGCAGCAGGCCTTCCTCATGCAACAGGCGCAGCAGGGTCGGCTGCAGGTGCCGCAGCTTGGCCGCGATGGCGGCGTTGTCGGCGACCAGCGTCCATCCCTGCTCGTCGAGCGTGCCGGCCTGGACGAAGCGCTTCATCGCACCGGGCAGCGCGACGCTCACGGCCGCCAGATGCCGCCGCGACAGGGCCAGTTGGTTCCCCAGCCGCGCCAGCATCCCGTTCTGCGACATGGCCCGGCCGAAGTCCAGCGGATCGGGCGCGTCGGGCTTGACGCGAGGGGGCAGATAGCGGGTGGCCATGGGCGGGCAGTGTAGTCCCGCCGCTGGGAAACCCGGAGTCCGCCGCCGGTCCGGCGCGGTGGGCGCCGCCCGGTGCCGCCAGGGGCCGGGTGCTAAACTCCGCCGGTTTTTCTCCGCGCAGACGCTTGCAACCCGAGGCTCCTGTCCTCATGTTCACCGGTCGCGCGGCGCTGCCCTCATCAGGCCGCCCACGAGGCGGTCCGCCGGGCGTCCAGGCCCGGTCGACCGGGCCTTCCACAGAACTTCAAAAAGCCGCATGTTGCCCAAGCTTTTGACCCAGATTTTCGGCAGTCGCAACGAGCGCCTGCTCAAGACCTATCGCAAGGACGTCGAGCGCATCAACGCGCTGGAACCGCAGTTCGAGGGCCTGAGCGACGACCAGTTGCGCGCGAAGACCGAGGAGTTCAAGCAGCGCATCGCCAACGGCGAGACCGTCGACGACATCCTGCCCGAGGCCTTCGCCGTCTGCCGCGAGGGCAGCAAGCGCGTCCTCAAGATGCGCCACTTCGACGTGCAGCTGATCGGCGGCATGGTCCTGAACGCCGGCAAGATCGCTGAAATGCGCACCGGCGAAGGCAAGACGCTGATGGCGACGCTGCCGGTCTACCTGAACGCGCTGACCGGCAAGGGCGTGCACGTCGTGACGGTCAACGACTACCTGGCCCGCCGCGACGCCGAGTGGATGGGGCGCCTGTACCGCTTCCTCGGCCTGACCGTGGGCATCAACTACTCGGGCCTGCCGCGCGACGAGAAGCAGGCCGCCTACGGCGCCGACGTCACCTACGGCACCAACAACGAGTACGGCTTCGACCACCTGCGCGACAACATGGTCTACGAGGTCCGCGACCGCGTGCAGCGCAGCCTGGCCTACGCGATCGTCGACGAGGTGGACTCGATCCTGATCGACGAGGCGCGCACGCCGCTGATCATCTCCGGCCAGGCCGAGGACCACACCCAGATGTACGTGGCGATCAACGCGGTGTCCCCGCAGTTGAAGCGCCAGGTCGGCGAGCTGGATCCCCGCACCGGCGAGGGCGTGATCGAGCCGGGCGACTTCACCGTCGACGAGAAGTCTCACCAGATCTACCTGACCGAGGACGGTCACGAGAACGCCGAGCGCCTGCTGGGCCAGGCCGGTCTGCTGGCCGAAGGCGCGTCGCTGTACGACGCCGCCAACATCACGCTGATGCATCACCTGTACGCATCGCTGCGCGCACACCACGTGTATCACCGCGATACCAACTACGTCGTGCAGAACGGCGAAGTCATCATCGTCGACGAGTTCACCGGCCGCCTGATGACGGGCCGCCGCTGGAGCGACGGTCTGCACCAGGCCGTCGAGGCCAAGGAAGGCGTGCAGATCCAGGCCGAGAACCAGACGCTGGCCTCGGTCACCTTCCAGAACTACTTCCGCATGTACGGCAAGCTGTCGGGCATGACCGGCACGGCCGACACCGAGGCCTACGAGTTCCAGGAGATCTACGGTCTCGAGACCGTGGTGATCCCGCCGAACCGTCCGACGGTGCGCAAGGACGAGCTGGACCTGGTCTACAAGACGACCAAGGAGAAGTACGACGCCGTCACGCAGGACGTTCGCGACTGCCACGAGCGCGGCCAGCCGGTGCTGGTGGGCACGACCTCGATCGAGAACTCCGAGAAGGTCGCCGAACTGCTGACCAAGGCGGGTCTGCCGCACCAGGTGCTGAACGCCAAGCAGCATGCCCGTGAAGCGGACATCATCACGCAGGCCGGCCGTCCGGGCGTGATCACGATCGCGACCAACATGGCCGGCCGCGGTACCGATATCGTGCTGGGCGGCAGCATCGAGAAGGACGTCGTCGCCATCGAGAACGACGAGGCGCTGTCCGAGTCCGACAAGCACGCGAAGATCGCCGCGCTGAAGGCCGACTGGCAGAAGTTGCACGAGCAGGTGAAGGCCGCGGGCGGCCTGCGCGTGATCTCGACCGAACGTCATGAGAGCCGCCGCATCGACAACCAGCTGCGCGGCCGCTCGGGCCGCCAGGGCGACCCGGGTTCGTCGCGCTTCTACCTGTCGCTGGACGACCAGCTGATGCGCATCTTCGCCGGCGACCGCGTGCGCGCGATCATGGACCGGCTCAAGATGCCCGAAGGCGAGGCGATCGAAGCCGGCATCGTCACGCGCTCGATCGAGAGCGCGCAGCGCAAGGTCGAGGCCCGCAACTTCGACATCCGCAAGCAGCTGCTCGAGTACGACGACGTGTCGAACGACCAGCGCAAGGTCATCTACCAGCAGCGCAACGAGATCCTCGAGGCGCAGGAAGTGCTCGAGCAGATCACCCATCTGCGCAAGGGCACGCTGACGGATGTGGTCCGCGGCTTCGTGCCCGAGGAATCGCTGGAAGAGCAGTGGGACCTGGCCGCGCTGGAGCGCGTGCTGCGCGACGAGTGGAAGCTCGAGGTGCCGCTGGCCGAGATGCTCAAGAAGAGCGAGACCCTGACCGACGAGGACGTGCTGGACGCCGTGCTGAAGGCGGGCGAGGTCTCGTTCCAGGACAAGCTGGACCGCGTCGGGCTGGAGCAGTTCACGCCGTTCATGCGCATGGTGCTGCTGCAGAGCATCGACCAGCACTGGCGCGAGCATCTGGCCTCGCTGGACTACCTGCGCCAGGGCATCCACCTGCGCGGTTACGCCCAGAAGAACCCGAAGCAGGAATACAAGCGCGAGGCCTTCGAGCTGTTCTCGCAACTGCTGGACGCGGTGAAGCTGGAAGTGACCCGCGTGCTGCTGAACGTGCGCATCCAGTCGCAGGAGGAGGCCACGGCGGCCGCCGATGCGATCGAACAGCGCGCCGAGAACGTCGGCAACGTGACCTACACGCATCCGAACGAGGACGGCTCGATCTCGCAGGATGCGGCACCGGTCGCGGGCGGGACCGAGGCGATTCCGGCCGAGTGGGGCCACGTCGGTCGCAACGACCCCTGCCCGTGCGGCAGCGGCAAGAAGTTCAAGAGCTGCCACGGCAAGCTGGCCTGACCGGTCGCTGCTCCTGACATCGACGGCGCCCTGCGGGGCGCCGTTGTCGTTTCCGGCGTTGAACCCACCTTCGATCCGGCTTGGTTCGATCCGGCTTGGAAAAGGCGCCGGGGGTCAGTCCTTGCGTGACGGATTCACGGGCCGCCCGTCGCGCCCGGCCGACGCATCGCGCTCGCGATGTGCGCTTTCTCACGGCGCAAGCGCGGGGGCGCGTTGCTCCCCCCGTGGCGAGGGGGACACCGTACAGAACCCCCTCGATAGAGTCCGCCGCATCGACCTGCCGCCGCGGGTCTCCAAGGTCTCCGGACCGCACCGCCATGACGCTCACGACCCGTCTCCTTGCTGCTGCCGCCACCGCCATCCTGACCGCCGCCGCCGCGTCCGCCGCGTCCGCCGCGCTGGCCGCGCCGGTGACCGCGGCCCAGTCCGTCGCGCTCCAGCAGGGCGCGAGCGCCGACACCAAGACGGCCGGCTTCAGCATCGTGCACTCGACGGCCGGCGAGTTCGTCGACACCTTCACCTTCTCCGGCATCGACCGCTGGGGCATGGTCAACGCCAGCCTGACGACGATCGGCATGTCGACTGCGTTCGACATCAACTTCGTCAGCGCGGTGCTCAACGGCGCGACCTACAACTTCACGCGCTCGACGATGGGCGGCTACAGGAACGCGCTCGAGATCGCCGCGCTGCCCGACGTGCGCCTGAGCGGTCCGCTGGTGCTGACCGTGCGCGGCTACGCCGGCCAGGGCCTGGCGGCGGGCACGCCGATCAGCGCGAGCTACTCCGGCACGATCAACGTGACGCAGGTCCCTGAGCCCGGCACGCTGGCGCTGGCCGTGCTGGCGCTGCTGGGCGGCGGCCTGATCGTGGCCCGCCGTCGGCAGGCGCTGGTCCGCGGCGGTGCCGCGGCGGCGCTGCTGGCCGTGGCCGCGACGGGCGCTCACGCGGCCGACTGGAACCAGAACGTGCCGCTGGCCGGCGCGGGCAGCGGCCTGACCGCCGCGCCCTTCGCGATCCACACCGAAGTCGGCAGCTTCATCGATACCTTCCATTTCAGCTTCACCGGCAGCGGCTGGGTGGATGCGTCGCTGATCACCGTGTTCTCGGGACAGTCGCAGCAGATCAGCTTCAGCGAGGCCACGCTGAACGGCCAGGCGCTGTCCATCGGCGCGCCCGACAGCGACGGCAACGGCACCAGCTGGATCAGCGCCAGCCTGCCCAGCAAGCTGCTGGCCGGCGACTACACGCTGATCGTCAAGGGCTACGCGGGTGGCAACCTGGCGGCCGGCACCAACGGCATCTCGGCCAGCTACTCGGGCACCTTCAACGTGCTACCCGCCAGCGCCGTGCCGGAGCCGCAGAGCTACGCGATGTTCATCGGCGGTCTCGTGCTGGTGTCGCTGATGCTGGGCAAGCGCCGCCGGAGCCACTGAACCGCAGCGGATCCGCAGCCGCCCCGACCGACGCCCCGCCTGCCGGGGCGTTTGTCATTGCGCGGCTCCTACAATCGCGGCCATTTCCCCACGGACGTCCTTCACCATGCCCGTCAACCTGACCGCTCCCGATCCGCAAGCCCTGCTGCCCGTCCCCGGCGTCCGCCTGGGCGTCACGATGGCCGGCGTGCGCAAGGCCAACCGCCGCGACCTGACCGTGATCGCGCTGGACGAAGGCGCCAGCGTCGCCGGCGTGTTCACCGCCAACCGCTTCTGCGCCGCGCCGGTCCAGGTCTGCCGCGAGCACCTGGCCGCCGGCACGGCGATCCGCGCGATCGTGATCAACACGGGCAATGCGAACGCAGGCACCGGCGCGGACGGTCTGGCGCGCGCGCGCCAGACCTGCGACGCACTGGCCGCCGAACTGAAGCTCGACGCCAGGCAGGTGCTGCCGTTCTCCACCGGCGTGATCATGGAAACGCTGCCGGTCGACCGCATCGTCGCCGGCCTGCCGGCCGCGATCGCCGCGCTGAAGGCCGACAACTGGGCCGAGGCCGCCGCCGGCATCATGACCACGGACACGCTGCCCAAGGCCTGCTCGAAACAGGTCACGATCGGCGGGAAGACGGTCACCATCTCCGGCGTCTCCAAGGGCGCCGGCATGATCCGTCCGAACATGGCGACGATGCTGGGCTTCGTCGCCACCGACGCGGTCCTCGCGCCCGAACTGCTGCAGCCGCTGGTCAAGGAAGCGGCGGACCTGTCCTTCAACCGCATCACCATCGACGGCGACACGTCGACGAACGACTCGTTCGTGCTGATCGCGACCCATCAGGCCGGGCACGAGCGCATCACCTCGCTGACCAGCGCCGAAGGCCGCGCGCTGCGTGACGCGGTGGTCGCGGTGTCGCAGCAGCTGGCGCAGGCGATCGTGCGCGACGGCGAGGGCGCGACCAAGTTCATCTCGGTGGTGGTCGAGGGCGGCAAGGACGAAGCCGAATGCCGCAAGGCCGCCTACGCAATCGCGCACTCGCCGCTGGTCAAGACCGCGTTCTTCGCCAGCGATCCGAATCTGGGGCGCATCCTCGCGGCCGTCGGCTACGCCGGCATCGACGACCTCGACCAGAGTCTGATCGATCTGCACCTGGACGACGTCCACGTCGTCACGCAGGGCGGCCGCCGGCCCGAGTACAGGGAAGAGGACGGCCAGCGCGTGATGAAGCAGAGCGAGATCACCGTGCGCGTGGGCCTGAACCGGGGTCCGGCCCAGACCACGGTCTGGACCTGCGATTTCAGCCACGAGTACGTGACGATCAACGCCGACTACCGCTCTTGATCGTTCTGGATCGACCGGTCCCGGAGGGTCAGTCCTGAAGGGGCAGAACGGCGCTGAGCGGCCCTGATCAGAAGTCGACGGCGCGGGTCCCGCGGATGCCGCGGGCCAGCAGCGTGGCGTTGATCAGCTGAGCTTCCTCGCGGCTGCCGAAGGGCCACACGGCCGCGCGCCAGCCGTCCTTGGTCAGGAAGACTTCGCCGTTCGGGACGGTCTTGCCGCCGAGCGTGGCGGCGATCATCTCGCGCATGCGCGCCAGCTGCGCTTCGGCGTCGGCCTTGTTCTTGTGCGGCTGGCTCACCAGCGCCACCAGCTTGGCGCCGGGCGCGCCATCGTGCTTCATGAGGCTGCCCAGGCCCGTCTCGTCGACACTCACCCGGCGCTCGGCCTCGGTGCCCGTGGCGGAGGCCCCCGGCTTTGCCGGATCGGCCGATGCCGTCGCGCCGGCCGACGCCGTCTGCGCGGGCGGTGGCGCGTCCTTGGCGCGTTCGGCGCCGGCCTGCAGCGTCGGACGGATGTTCGGGATCACGCCGGCGGGCGTCGATGCGGCAGGCGCTTCCGTCGCTGCGGGGACGGATGCCGCGGCGCTCGCGGCCGAAGCCGGATCGGTGGCCGCCACGGCGGAGGCGGGCGTCGAAGCCGCGGGGGCCGCTTGCGCGGACCGTGCCGCCTGCTCGGCCAGCGC
This sequence comes from Roseateles sp. GW821-FHT09G03, assembly GCF_059416045.1. Classification (NCBI taxonomy): domain Bacteria; kingdom Pseudomonadati; phylum Pseudomonadota; class Betaproteobacteria; order Burkholderiales; family Sphaerotilaceae; genus Roseateles; species Roseateles sp. GW821-FHT09G03. Next base: position 97,841 of record NZ_JBWKOK010000007.1, on the reverse strand, counting down.
CGCCGCGGAGGCGGCCTGCGCGGCGGATGCGGCGGACGCCGTCTCGGCGGCCGCCTGGGCCGCCAGTGCCTCCTTGGACGGCTTCGACGAGGGCCACAGCGCCCAGATCGCGGCCACCAGGACCAGGGCCGCCACGCTGCCGGCAACGCCCAGCCGCGCGGGATCCAGCGCGCGCTGTCCCAGCACCTGGTCGCGACGCCCCACGAGCACGCGTCGCCGCGCGGGGCCCGCATCGAAAGCGGCACTCAGCAGCACCAATTCCATCGGCCATGCACCAGGCTGGTTCGCATCGGCGGCCAGTGCGCGTTCGTCGATGTCGACGCGGCGCAGCGGCAATTCGTCAGGCGCGGTGGTGAAGCCGTTGTCCAGGGCCATCGCCGCGACGGCGGGCGTCTTCAGGCCGGGAATGAATTCCTCGATCCAGGCGGGCCGCGGCCCCGAAGCCGCGGCCTGGCGTTGCCAGGGCAGGCGACGCTTCGGTGGCGGGGGCGCGACCTCGGCGGGCGCGCCGCCTTCGAGGCTGGGTTCCTTGGGCAGCGCCTGCGCCATGAAGGGCAGGGCCACCGCGCCGACCGTGTGGATGTCGGCGATGCCGAGCCGGCGCGCCAGCGGATGCTTGTTGTGCCAGTTCACCAGCAGCCAGGCGACGACATCGGGCGACGGCCCTTCCCACGGCGCCGCGGGTGCAGCGGGTGCGGCGGGCGGAGCGACAGGGGCGGCGGCCTCGCCGGAGGGCGGGGCGGTCGGATCGATGTCGGGCGTGGCGGGGGTATCGTCCATGGCGCCGGCCATTGTGCGTCAGCGCTCGCGGCCTCGATCGCGGCGGGACCGGGGTGATCGCCCCGGAGTTCGCGGCTTGGTCCCCGCTTCATTCCGCCTGCGTCCGGTGTCATCCCGTCATCGCCGTGCTTGAGGGGCGGGCACGGGACTTGTATGGTGAAGGACATGCCCACCCCGCCCACCGCCGACCTGCCCGCAGCCCGTCACGAGGCGCCGGCGCGGCTCCTGGTCGTCCAGTCCCTCGCGGTCCAGCCGCTCGCGGCGGTGCTGGAAGAGAGCGGCTACGAGCTCCTCCGCGCCGCCGATGCGATCGCGGCGATGGACGGCCTGGCCGCGGGACCGGCGCTGGTGATCATGGACATGGAACTGCCCGAGCTGCCCGGCGACGGCCCGCTGGAACTGTTGCGGCGCCTCGGCGGCGGCGGCATCCCGGTGTTGACGCTGAGCCGGCCGCGCGATGCGCTGCGGCTCGGCGCCCTGCTGGCGGCGGGGGCCGTGGAGTGCCTCGTCAAGCCGGTGAGGATGAGCGACCTGCTCGCGCGCGTCGAACGCCTGCTGCACCCGGTGTCCGCGGCGGCGCCGACGGCACCGCGCCGGCCCACGGCCAGCATGACGGTGCGGGAACGCGACGGCCATTGCGCCTGGCAGACGCCGCAGGCGCGCGGGCTGATGGCAGCGTACTTCCCGCCGCCCTGGTCGGAGCACGCGCGCCTGCCGCCGGAGGTGCTGGCCTGGCTGCACCGCGAAGCGCTGCGCCGTCGCGCGGGCGCTCCGCCCTCGTCGCTGACGATCGCGCCGCCGTCGGGCGCGCCCCGGCAGCGCCTGAGCTTCGCGCTGATGGCGGCCGACGCTGCCGTCATCGGCGACGGGCACTGGCTGCTGGTGCTGCACGAGGCCGACGAGGCCGCGAGCATCGCGAAGCTGGCCAAGGCGCTGGACCTGCCGCTGCCGGACGCGGAGCTGCTGTTCGGCCTGCTCGGCGAGCCCGCGCCGGACCAGCAGGCCCGGGCGCTGGGGCTGGGGGAGCCCGCCTATCGCGTGCGCCTGGAGGAGTTGTGCCGGCGCCTGGACGTGCCCGATGTGGATCGGGCGCGGGAACGGGCGCGCTCCGCCCTGGGAACGGCCGCCATCGCCGGATGAAACCGGAAGCGGCTGGACAAGCCGCTGGACTCGTGACCTTCGATGGGGCGGCCGGGCTCAGCGCCCTGGCGGGCCCTGTGCCGGATCGAGCGCCGCCAGCTCATCGGCGCTGAGCCATCCCCGCTGCCCGCAGCGCAGCAAGGCCTGGCGCCAGACCTCGAGGCAGCGATCATGCCCCGCGGCCACTGCGGCGTCGCGACCGGGGCGCTCGTCCTCGTCGTACGCGGGAAGCAATTGCCGCAGCGCGCCGTCCTCCAGCAGTCCGCCGGCGTGTGCCAGCAGGACGGCGTCGAGCCAGACGCTCAGCGCCACGTCGTGCCCCTGCGCGAAGGCGAGGTGGGCACCGGTGCGGCCGGAAGCGGATCTGGCTTCCAGCATGCGCTGGACCAGCGCCTTCGGAAACCGGGCTTCCCGCCCGGCTCCCAGCATCGCCTTGGCGAGCGCGTCCATCACGTCGGGACGGTTGCGCTCGAAGGCGATCAGCAGCGGAGGCGGGCCGTCCTGGCCTTCCAGCCGGAGGCGCAACACGGCCCGGTCGATCCAGCGCCGCGCGACGGCGGACACCAGCGCCTGGAGGACGTCGGTGAGCCCGGGATATCGAACCGTCGTCGTGGCGATGTCGTCCAGTTCGTCGATGTCGAGCGCGGCCGCCAGCGCGGGCGCATGCAGCGCGTGCTGCCGCAACGGCCATGACGCGAGTTCGTCCAGGCAGTGCGTCAGCATCGAGCGATCCTCCAGGCTCATCAACCGGCCCAGCAGCGAGGGCGAATCCCCGTGCCGCTTCGACAGCAGCGCCTGCAGCTGCGAGGGGGACAGGCTCTGGTCCTCGACGAGCGCGCGAAGGCCTCGCAGGTAGCGTTTCAATGCGGGCCAGGCGTCGGGCGGAGCGCCGTCGGCAAGAGGCCGGATCAATGCGCCATCGGCGTGGCGCAGGGGCAGCCAGTCGAGCTGCTCCGGCGACATCGGCCTTGCGCCCGTGACGGCGGATTGCACCAGACGCATGTACCGGTCGATGGCGCCTGCGATCCCATGCGCGAAGGCTTCCGCGAGCGCCGGCACGCCGCGGACGCTCTCCGCCCGCATCAGGAGGCGGGCCTGGACCGCAGTCAAGGTCCCTTGCGTCTGCATCTGGAGGATGTGCCGCCAGTAGGTGCCGACGGTGTCCAGGTGACCCTGGCGCAAGGCGAGCGCCAGGGGACCGGTGCCGTCGCCTTCGCCTTCGCCTTCGCCTTCGCCTTCGCCTTCGACGTCCGGCGACGGACCGGCGCGCAAGGCCTCGATGGCCTGGTCGAGCGACAACTGCCCCTGCTGCAGCGCGGCGGGGACGCCGCTGAGATACCACGACAGCGACATCGTGGCGCCCCGAGACAGCGCCTGACCCAGGGCCGTCGGCCCCGGCCCGCCATCGGACGCGTGGAGCATCCGTTGCATCCACTCGCCATCGTGGCCCTCCCTGCTGCAGAGGGACAGCAGACCGATGAGCACGACCCGGACAGTGGCCCCCCGGTTGTCCGCCATGGCCGCGCGGAAGGGCGCCTCCAGGACGGCCTCAGAAGGGGCGGAGGACGCATCCTCTTCCTCCTCCTCCGGTTCGCGACAGAAGGCCTCGGGCGTCATCAGGAATCGCCCGATCTGTTCCGTGTCCAGGCGCCCGCCTTGATGGAGCCTTCCCACGGCGTCCAGGATCATCGACAGACGCGGGGCGTGCGCGTCCTGCATCATGAGGGATCGCAGCCAGTGCGGCCGGGCCGCGGGGGCGCTGAAGATCGCCTCGGCCAACAGGGGACCCCGGACCTTGTCGGCGGCAGCCGCCGCTTCCACCAGCTGCAGGTACTGTCCCAGCACATGGGGGTTGGCGTGCAGCAGCAACGGGCGGTCCAGCCGGTCGGCCCTGAGCGACGACAGCAGCGCGGCGAGCGTCGGCGTGTCGAGCAGGGCCAGCCCGCGCGAGAGCGAGCTCAGGTAGGCGTGCGCCGCCTCGTCCTCTTCTGCCACGAGATGGCGCAGGTAGTGCGACAGCATGGCCCCGCGGCTCCAGAGCTGTCGACTGCGTTCCTGGCCTGCGGCGTGCAGCAGGGCGATGACGAAGTCGGCGTCGGCCCGGAGTTCGTTCACGTCGATCAGCATCTGGGCCATGTCGTCGGTCAGCGCTTTCTGCCAGCTCTGGAGGCACCAGGATCGGAAGCGGTCGTCCCCGAGGCGCTCGGCCAGTTCGCGGGCGTCGCCCCAGCGACCGAGCCAGCCGTGCGGCAGCTCCATGAGCTCGTCCCTGGACGCGTTCCGCAACATGACTCCGAACAGGGCACTTCGCTCGCCGGGCTCCAGGCGTTCCACACGGACGTCGGGCGAGGGGTCCCGCAGCAGGCCCGCGCGTTCCGCGCGATGGAGATGGCGCGCTTCGGGCAACGAGTCGACGGCGATGTCGCCCATGCCCGCCCGCTTGACGGCCAACTCGTCGTCGATGAGGACCACGCGCCGCGGGCCGCGTTGACCGGCCCACTCGTACAGCGGCCGCTCGCGCGGCGGCACGGTCAGGCCCTGCGCGGCGAGGTTGCGGCGTATCTGGACCGTCACCAGCGTGGCATCGCCGTGAAGCGCCGGCGCTCCGCTCCGCGTGCGGATGAAGGCGTCCATCGTGAGCGGTCCGTACGCCGCTTCCATGCCCTGGACCAGCATCGAGAGCCGGGCGCAGTGCGAGGTCGTGCCGTCCGGCGCCGGGCGCGTCCCCGCCATCAGGTCGAGTGGTTCGCCGCCCAGCCAGGTCCTGAGATCCGACGACACGCTCGACAGGCAATCGTCCGCCAGTTGTCGCGCCACGCGCAACGGGGTGAGGGTCTTCACCAGACGTGCCCGCAGCGGTTCGACCAGGTCCGCGACACGCCCGTCGTAGGAGATGAGCCCATCGTCCCGGCGCGGTTCCCGGCCGGACAGCCGGAGTTCCGCGATGGTGGCGGCGACGACGTGGACCTCCAGCGACTGCATCCGCCGCTGCCCCGGTCTGAGCGGCGTGTGATGCTCGACCTGGAGGGCTTCCTGCTCCAGGACATTCCTGATCGCGGCGCTCGCGCGCCGGCGCAGATTGCCGTCGCGCAGGATCTCCAGCGCGTCGTGCGCGCGAGCGAGGTCATTGACGACGCGCATCCCGCACAAGTACATGCCGGCGATCATCCGACGGAAGATCGTGCGCCGTTCTTCCTCGGGCAGACCGTCGTCGGCGATGCCTGCGGCGCACGCGGCCAGCAGTCGCTTGCCGCGTCCGAAGAGCTGGGGCAGGTAGGCCTCGTGGAAGGCGCCGTCGTTGTCCAGCAGATGTCGCTGGAACTCCGTCAGCGCCGCGTGAGGGAGACGATGCCGCGTGGCGAAGGCCTTGAGCGCGTCGATCGAGGCTTGCATCTGCGCCCGCGCGCGCGGCCAGTCGGGACCGGCGCGGAATGCGATGAACGCCGGCGGCAGGGCCGTGGCGCTGCAGGGGCCGTTGTAGTCGACCGCGCCCGTGGAGGCGCTGACGTCGCCGCGCTCATCTTGGTGACTCTGCTCGTCGCGGTCGGCAGGGCCGGTGTCGGCGGGCACATCGTCGGTGTCGACGAACAGCGTGGGATCGAAACCGAACGGGAACGCGGCGCCAATGGGTTGCATGCCCGGTCAGTGGCGCGGGCGCCGCGCTCGTGTTTCGGAGCGGTTTCCGCGTTTACAGGTGATCGTCCAGCGGACATCCGTCGGCCCTGCATCACGCATTTCGCTTTGGCGGGACAATCGCGGCTTCCCCCAGGACCATCGATGTTCAGTTCCCTCCTTGCCCCCGATGCCGGCGCCGCCTCGCCCGACGCGCGCGAGCGCTTCCTCCGCCTGCTGCGCACCGCGCTGGCGGAGCGCCGTTTCCAGCGCCTGCTGCTGAACCGTCACGAGGGCGAAGACACCTCGATCGAGCGCCTGACCGTGCGCGACATCGAGCTGCGCGGCGAACGCGCGCTGAGCTTCCTGTGGCGGCACAAGACGAGGGACGTCACCAAGAACCACCCGCTCGAGGAGGGCCTTGCGCTGATCGACGGCCTGCTGGGGCACGACTTCCAGCAGGCGCACCTGGACACGCTCGGCGAGGAGGTGCAGCTGCGCTTCAGCCGCAAGGGCAAGCCGCTGCTGCAGGTCGGGAAGAAGGCGGGCGCCACCGTCGCCGACGCCGGGACGGACGCGGGCGGCGCGACGGCATCCGGCGGACACGACCGCGCGAAGCCCCGCGAGCTCTCCGCCGACAGCCCCTTCTGGCGTGACCTCGGCGTCACGCACGAGATCAAGGGCCAGCCCGCGCTGGTGCCGGCGATGGCGCGCAAGTGGAAGCAGATCAACAAGTTCATCGAGATCTTCGGCGCGGCCGTCCGCAAGGCGGGTCTGGACGAACCGGGCACGCCCGTGCGGCTGGCCGACTTCGGCTCGGGCAAGGGCTACCTGACCTTCGCGATGCACGACTGGCTGCGCGCGCAAGGCCTGGCACCGCGGGTGCAGGGCGTGGAGCTCAAGCAGGACATGGTGGCGCTGGGCAATGCCGCGGCGGCGCGGCACGGGCTCGAGGGCCTGAGCTTCGAGCACGGCGACGTGCGCGAGCGCGGCGACCAGCCGCTGGACGTGATGGTCGCGCTGCATGCCTGCGACATCGCGACCGACTACGCCATGCACTTCGGCCTGCGCAGCGGCGCGCGCATCATCATGTGCGCGCCGTGCTGCCACAAGGAGATCCGCCCGCAGATGACGACGCCGGCCGCGCTGCGGCCGCTGCTGCAGCACGGCATCCACCTCGGCCAGGAGGCGGAGATGGTGACCGATTCGCTGCGCGCGCTGCTGCTGGAGCTGATGGGCTACGACACGCAGGTCATCGAGTTCATCGCGCTGGAGCACACCAGCAAGAACAAGATGGTGCTGGCCGTGAAGCGCCCGCAAGACCCGACCCCGGCGCGCCGCGCGGAGCTGCTGGCGCAGCTCGAGGAGATCAAGCGCTTCTACGGCTTGCGCAGTCAGGCGCTGGAGACGCTGCTGCGGGTGGACGGCAGGCTCGAAGCGGCCTGAACCTGAGCCTGGGCGGCCAGCCGGCCCGGGAGCGCCGCGCGCCACGCGTGGAGGTCGGCCTCCGCCGCGGTGCCGCCGCGCTCCGCGGCCACGCGCAGCAGGGCTTGGGGTTCTCCGTTGGGCAAGCCCGCCGCGGTCAGCAGATCCGTCGGCCACAGCACTTCCGCGGCACATGCCGCGTCGAGTCCGGCGAGGTAGCGGGTCAGTGCGCCGCGTACGAATGACTCTTTCACAGGGGACAAGGCCTGCTCCGCTTCCCGTGCGTCGGACAGCAGGATGCGCCGTGCCGCCGCACTGTCGAGCAGGTCCTCCCGGACCCTGTCGGTCACCCACTCGAACAGACGGCCCACCAGGTCGGATTTCCCCGAGAGCAGCGCGGCGCTCATGAGCGGCGACGACACGGGATAGCCAGCCTTGCTGTTCACCTGGAGCAGGCCGGCGGTCTCTTCCGGGTCCAGATCGAGCTGGATCGCGAGCTGACGGATCAGCGCGAGTTCAGCCAGCAGACGTTGCGGCGTGCTGTAGTAGAAGGCCGTCTCCAATGCGGCGGACAGGCCCCCATATTCGTTCAGCAGCGGCGCAGTCAATCGCCGTGCAGGCCCCTTGCGCAGCGCCAGCAATGCGACGACCAGGGTGTCCCACGCCGGGCCGGCCACGCTCGATCGATCGCTCTCCAACGGATGGGCGTGCTTGAATTTGAGCAGAGGGCCCCTCGCGGCGGCAATGGGTACGGCGGGCCCGAGTTGTCGCGCCATGCGGCGGAGCAATCTGAGTTGAGGCGGGCGACCATAGGCCGCCGCGTCCCCATCCTTGTCCCGCCCCCTGAACCGCGACTCGGTGTTCAAGAATCGATCGCGTACCGCCTGTTCATGCAACTGGCGCTGCCAGCTGTCCGTGAAGCCCTCGACCTCCCAGGCCTCCAGCAGGGCTGCAAGCGGGGCACTGCTGTGGCCGCGGAGCAGCAGATGCAGCGCCTCGTCCAACGCGTCCGCTTCCCACGTCGATGCGCACTGGCTCAGCCATGTCGCGAGGGTCTCGTCGTCCAGCCCTTGGCGCTCGATGACCCTGTCGAGACCCTCGGCGGTCGGGAAGGCAGCGACCCGCTCGCGCGTGGCCTGCGGGTCCGATTGCGCGTGCGGCAGCGACTCGGCGAAGTCCCTCAGCGCCTGCCGGGTCCGCGTGTCGAGACCGCGAGGCAGTCCGCTGGGGCGCAGCAGTGCCTCGATCTCCTGCCGGCCCAGGAGGCGCCGCGGCGGGTTCAGTTCTTCGCCTGCCTCGTCGACGAGGGCGACGTACGGCCATCGGTTCTCGAACAGGACCGTGCGTTCGCGTCTGCCATGGAGGCGGCGCTCCTGGAGCACCAACTCCTGCGGCGGCGGAGCGATGCGCTGTTCTGCCATGTTGTGGCGGATGCCGATGGCCAGGACACGGGCGTCGTGGGTCAAGCCGCCGCTGAGACCGTCGTCATCGTCCAGCGCCGCAAACTGGTGGACATGCAGATCGCCGAACCGACGGACGAACGCTTGCAAAGTCGTTTCCAGCAAGGATCCGTGGGCGGGGTTGTCGCACAGCGCGAGCGGGCGTCCCTTCAAGCCTTCCTCCAGTTTCACGCGAACTTCCCTCAGGCAGTTCACGGCCAGCTCTTCCGCGATCCTTGTCATGTCCATGCGTTGCGTCAGGGCGGCGGCGCACCGCCTGATCTCGCCTGGAAAGGCGCGGACGTCGAGGATGAAGGTGTCCCTCACCTCGGACGCCCGTGAGAAGCCCGGCAGGTTCAAGGCGGCCGCGAACGGATCCAGCGCGTGCGGCGTCGAGAGATCATGGCCGGCGAGGCGGGCTTCGCGTTGCAGCAGCAACCTCAACTCGTTGAGCGCCGCGATGGAGTACGCGGACCAGACCGATTCTCCGAGCCCTCCAGCCAGGCCAGCGAGCCGCAGCGCCGCCCGTTTCAGCTCCGAGGCGTGTCGTTCCGCGCACTCTTCCAATCCCGTGAGGCGCTGGAGCGCATCGCAGCGGTGCTCCAACGGGATGTCTTCGTTGCCGAGATGCCCGGCCAAGGCTTCCAGATGCAGCTTGTAGTTGGGCCGATAGAGCTCGGTCTCACCGCTGACCTCGCACCCCGCGCGCTCCTTCCGGAAGTCGAGCAGGTGCAAGAGTTCATTCCTGGCCGTCGTCAGGCGATGTTTCTCGGTGAAGTCGAGGACGGTCGTGAAAGCCGTCTGCCATTCCCCGCGCGCGCGATCGCCTTCGGGACTCTCAAGGAACTGGCGGTTCTCCCTCATCAGCATTCCCTGCATCTGGCTGATCTCGGCGCCGCGCTGCATCTCCGGCGCATACGCCGGGGCCTGGCCGGCATCGGCGCCGCCGACCCGGCCGCCGTCGAGCCTGCGCGCCTCGGCGTGCATGCGGTCGAAGAACGCCGGTTCGAAGCTGTAGCAAGTTTGGATGACGGGCGTCCAGGACGATGAGGAGGGGAAGGTCATGAGGCTGTGTGCCTGCCGGGCCCGAACGGTTCCGCGACGCTGCCGGAATGAATCTTGCCGAGCGTCGCCATGGCCGTGCTTGCGGCGCTTCAGGCGACTTGATGTCCAACGTCCTTGCACCGTCCCCCGCCCCCGTCCCCTGGCTGGCCCGCGTCCTCGGCGCCGCGCTGCTGATCCTGGGTTTCGTCATGCTCGCCGCCGGCGGTCTGCTGGCCTCGCTCGGCGGCAGCTGGTACTACGCGTTGTCGGGCCTGGCCTGGGCCGTCATCGGCGCGCTGATGTGGGGGCGGCTGCGCGAGGCCGTCTTCGGCTACGCGCTGTACTTCCTCGCCACGCTCGTGTGGAGCCTCTGGGAAGTGGGCCTGGACTGGTGGCCGCTGGGCGCGCGGATCGGCGTGCCCTTCGTGATCGGCGCGGTGCTGCTCGCACTGGTGCCGACGATGCGACGTCACCTGCCCGTCGACGACCTCCGGCGCGTCGCGTGGCGCAGCCCGCCGGCCCTCGCGCTCGCGGCGGCGCTCGGGATCTTCGTTGTCGTTGCCGTGACGTCCTGGACACGCGATCTTCATTCGGTCGAAGGCACGATGCCGGCCAACGGCGCCGCACGTCCGCCGGGCGCGCCGGCCTCCGGCGCGGCGTCGGTGCCGGACGGGGAATGGCACGCCTACGGCCGCACCGGCTTCGGCCAGCGCTGGTCGCCGCTGGCGCAGATCACGCCGGCCAACGTCGGCGATCTCAAGCTGGCCTGGGACTTCCGCACGGGCGATGTCCGTGGCCGGCCCGGCGACCCCGTGGAGACCACCTTCGAGGTCACGCCGCTGAAGGTCGGCGAACGTCTGTTCCTCTGCACCCCCCACCAGACGGTGCTCGCGCTGGACGCGACCACGGGCCGCGAGCTGTGGCGCTTCGATCCGCAGGTGCGCGGACAGCTGGCGCTGCAGCATCTGACCTGCCGCGGCCTGTCCTACCAGCCGCCGCCGGACGCGATGGCGGCCGCGGGCGCGCAGCCGGCGGCCTGCGCGGCCAAGCTCTTCATGCCCACCGCGGACGCGCGGCTGATCGCGCTGGATCCGGTGTCGGGCAAGACCTGTCCCTCGTTCGGCCGGCAGGGCGCGGTGAACCTGATGGCCGGCATGCCCAACGCCCAGCCGGGCGCCTACTACTCGACCTCGCCGGTGGTGGTGACCCGCAAGCTGGTGATCGTCGGCGGCACGGTGCTCGACAACGCGTCGACGAAGGAACAGTCCGGCGTGATCCGCGCGTATGACATCGAGACCGGCGCGCTGGTCTGGAACTGGGATTCCGCGAATCCCGACGTCACTGCGCCGATCACGGCGGGGCAGAGCTACACGGCGAACTCGCCCAACAGCTGGTCGGTGGCCAGCGTCGACGAAGCGCTCGGCCTGGTCTACCTGCCGATGGGCAACCAGCCGCCCGACCAGTGGGGCGGCAAGCGCTCCGCGGCGGTGGAGAAGCACTCGTCATCGGTGGTGGCGCTCGATATCGCCACCGGGCAGGTGCGCTGGAACTTCCAGACCGTGCACCATGACCTGTGGGACTACGACGTGCCCGCGCAGCCGGTGCTGGTGGACCTGACGGTGAAGGGCCAGCGCGTGCCGGCGCTGGTGCAGCCGACCAAGCAGGGCGAACTCTTCGTGCTGGACCGGCGCGACGGCAAGCCGGTGTTCCCCGTGACCGAGACGCCGGCGCCGCAGGGCGCGTCGGCGGGCGACTTCAGCGCGCCGACGCAGCCGGTGTCGGCGATCTCGTTCAACCCGCCCGAACTGCGCGAGCGCGACATGTGGGGCGTGTCGATGTTCGACCAGCTCTGGTGCCGCATCGCCTTCCACAAGCTGCGCTACGAGGGCCGCTTCACGCCGCCGTCGGAGCAGGGCTCGCTGATCAACCCCGGCAACTTCGGCGTCTTCAACTGGGGCAGCATCGCCGTCGATCCGGTGCGCGGCATCGCGTTCACGACGCCGGCGGTGCTGGGCTTCACCTCGACGCTGGTGCCGCGGCGGGACGACACCTCGCTGCTGGTGCAGGACGGCGGGCCGCCGAAGGGCGCGCTGCCGGCGCTCAACGAGAACTTCGGCGCGCCGTTCGCCGCGAAGATGAAGCCCTTCACCTCGCCGCTGGGCATCCCCTGCCAGGCGCCGCCCTGGGGCACGGTGGCCGGCGTCGACCTGAACGAGGGCAAGGTCGTCTGGCGGCATCGCAACGGCACGGTGCGCGATCTCTCGCCGCTGCCGGTGCCGTTCAGGCTCGGCGTGCCCAGCCTGGGCGGACCGCTGATGACGGCCGGCGGCGTGGCCTTCCTGTCGGGCAGCATGGACGACTATGTCCGCGCCTACGACGTCAACGACGGCCGCATGCTGTGGGAAGGCCGCCTGCCCGCCGGCGGCCAGGCGACGCCGATGACCTACCTCGGCGCGGACGGCCGGCAGTACCTGCTGGTCATCGCGGGCGGGCACGGGTCGACCGGGACCAGGCCCGGGGACCACGTGCGCGCGTATGCGCTGGAGAAGCGTTGACCGGTGCCGAGCGGATCCGGCAACAGTGCCGAAAAAAAGCCCGGCCCCTCGTGGAGAGGCCGGGCAAGGGCGCTGTGACGCCGCCTGAACGTCCCGACTGCTGGGGGCGTGGTGCTGCGGCGTGGCGAATGGGGAGCGCTTGCGCGCCGGCCATGGGCGACCCGCTGGGGGACGCGGCCCGGGCGCGTGGATCGTGAGAACTCAGGTCCGCGGGGGCGGGACCGGCGCCGGGGCTGGCATTCCGGGGCAGGGACGCGGAGGCGTGGACTGCGGGGAGGCGGGCGTGCGGCGTGTCGTCATGCTTCGCATCATCGCCTTCGTCAAAGATTCCGAGACGACAAGAACAGGGCGCAAATCCGGTCAAACAAGTGGCCGGAAATCACGTCCATTTCCGCGCTTTCAGGGAAGCCGCGCCTGCCGCGCCGTGGGGCGCGGGTCCTGCGCATCGCGGATCAGCGCGAGGCCCCGTTCCCGGCTCACGAGGCCCGCCGCCATGAAGGTGTCGACTTGGCCGACCCAGCGGTCCGTGGCGGCGGCACGCGTCCGGCTCATCGGCGACATGGTCTGGCCCGCAAGCGTCGGCATGGCGGCGCCTAGCGTTCTCGCCACCTGGTCTTCCGGCCACGGTGCCCTGCCGGGAAAGCGCTTCTGCGACATCGCGGTCTTGAGAGAGACCAGGGCGGCCACATAGGGCGCCGCAGCGGGATTGGCGCGGCTCAGGTCGCTGTCGCCCAGCGCGCCGAGCAACTGCTGGAGGCACTTGGCGCCGTCGATCTCCTGCCGGTCGGTCAGGTCCCGCAATCGATCGATCGCCGTCCGGGCGCGATCCGGGTTGGCTTCCTGGAGCGCGATGCGCAGCTCTTCAGCCGGCTGCTGGTGGATGGGCCAGACGGGATCGTCGACGATCTCCCAGTCGTGGTCGATCGGGCGTCGGATGGTGGCAGGGCACATGGCATGCATGGAGACGTCGGAAGCAGTGGTTGGACTGATCAGTTGTCGCCTGCGCCTGCTTCGGTTCGCTCCATGATGTTTCCGGAAACGACAAACCCGGCGCGCATGACGCGGGCCGGGTTCGAGAACGATCCGGTTCGGTGCGCGCGAACGCACCGATGGGTCAGCGTGTCGCCATGACGCGCATCACTTGACGTCCATGCCGAACGTGTTCGCGATGAAGGCCAGGATGTCCGCGCGCTCCTCGATGATCTTGGAGGTCGGCTTGCCGGCGCCGTGGCCGGCCTGCGTCTCGATGCGGATCAACTTGGGCGCGGGACCGGTGTCGGCGGCCTGCAGCGTCGCGGTGTACTTGAAGCTGTGGGCCGGGACGACGCGGTCGTCATGGTCGCCGGTGGTCACCAGGACCGCCGGATAACGCGCGCCGCTCTTGATCGTGTGCAGCGGCGAGTAGGCCTTCAGCCACTGGAAGTCGGCGGCGTTCTCCGAGCTGCCGTAGTCCGAGGTCCACGCCCAGCCGATGGTGAACTTGTGGAAGCGCAGCATGTCCATCACGCCCACCTGCGGCACCGCGGCGCCGAACAGGTCCGGCCGCTGGTTCACGACCGCGCCGACCAGCAGGCCGCCGTTGGAGCCGCCGTTGATGGCGAGCTTCGCGGGCTGCGTGTACTTGCTGGCCACGAGGTACTCGCCGGCGGCGATGAAGTCGTCGAAGACGTTCTGCTTCTTGCCCTTGGTGCCGGCCTCGTGCCAGGCGGCGCCGTACTCGCCGCCGCCGCGCAGGACCGCCAGCACGTAGACGCCGCCCATCTTCATCCAGGTCGCGGCGGTGACGCCGTAGCCCGGTGTCATCGGCACGTTGAAGCCGCCGTAGCCATAGAGCAGCGTCGGGTTGGTGCCGTCCAGCTTCAGGCCCTTGCGATGGGCGATGAAGATCGGCAGCTTCGTGCCGTCCTTGCTGGTGACGAAGACGCGCCTGCTTTCGAACTGGTCCGCCTCGAACGCGGTCTGCGTGCGCTTGAACAGCTCGGCCTTGCCGGTCTTCGCGTCCAGGCGCCAGATCTCGCCGGGCGTGGTCAGGCTGGTGTAGCTGAAGAAGGTCTCGGGGTCGTTCCACTTGCCGCCGAAGCCGGCGGCGGTGCCGACGCCGGGCAGCTGGAGGTCGCGCACATGCTTGCCGCTGGGGGCGTGCACGCGCACCAGCGTGGCGGCGTCCTGCAGGTAGCTCAGCACCAGTTGGCCGCCGACGCCGTTGGCGGCGGTCAGCGCGTCCTTGGTCTCGGGCACGAGCGTGGTCCAGGTCTTGGGATCCTTGGCCGTCCAGTCCTTGTCCAGGTCGATCGCGATCAGGCGGCCGCGCGGCGCGTCCTTGTCGGTCTTGACGATCAGGCGCTGGCCGTCGAGCACCACGGGGCTGTACTCGGCATCGAAGCTGACGGTCAGCGGCACCGGCTTGGCGCCCGCATAGCCGCCCTTGCCGTCCAGCGGCAGCAGCATCAGGCCGTTCTTGCGGGCGGAGCCCTTCCAGACGTTGATCAGCGCGAGGCGGCCGTCGTCGGTGACCTCGACGTTGAAGCCCCATTCCTTCTCGGCGGGGTTCTCGACGACCAGCGTGTCGGCGGACTGCGGCGTGCCCAGGCGGTGGTAGTAGACCTTCTGGAAGTAGTTGGCGCCGGTGAGGGCGGCGCCTTCCTTGGGCGCGTCGTAGCGCGAGTAGAAGAAGCCCTTGCCGTCAGGGGTCCAGGACGCGCCGGAGAACTTCACCCACTCGATGGTGTCGTCCAGGTCCTTGCCGGCGTCGAGGTCACGGACCTTCCAGGTCTGCCAGTCGGAGCCGGCGCCGGCGGTGCCGTAGGCCATCAGGCGGCCGTCCTTGGACACGGCGCTGCCGGTCAGGGCGACGGTGCCGTCCTTGGACAGCGTGTTGGGGTCGAGCGCGACCTGCGGCGTGTCCTTCAGGCTGCGGGCGGTGTAGAGCACCGCCTGCTGCTGCAGGCCGTTGTTGCGGGTCCAGAAGTAGCGGCCGCCTTCCTTGTAGGGGACGCCGAACTTCTCGAAGTTGTAGAGATCGGTGTAGAGCTTGCGCGCGGGCAGGCGCTGCGGCATCGCGGCGAGGAACTTGTCGGTGACCGCGTTCTCGGCCTGGACCCAGGCCTTGGTGTCGGCGCTGTTGTCGTCCTCGAGCCAGCGGTAGGGGTCGGCGACGGTGGTGCCGTGGTAGTTGTCGGTCTGGTCGACCTTGCGGGTGACCGGGTAGGTCAGGCCTTGCGAGCTTGCAGCGGCGGTCGAGGCAGTGGCCGGGGCCGCGGTGGCCGGGGCGGTCTGAGCGGTGGCGGCCGTGCCGGCGCCGAGCCCGACCACCAGTGCGGCGGTCAACGAGAGGCGGGTATGCATGCGATGTGCTCCTGGAGTCGGGAAGCCGCCCCGCGGCTCGTGGCCGTGCGGGGCGGTGCGCGGGGATTGTGCCCCGCTGCCCTTGGGGTGCCTTTGGTCAGGGCGGGGAACTACGGGGTGGACGAACCGCGACGCCGTGTCGCCGCCGGGGCTGGCTCAAAGTGATCGTCTTTCGCGATCGACCGACTTGTCCGAGTCGTTTTGGGCTCTGGCTCGATTCCCGAGGTCCGGCCTCGTTCTCAGAATCCTGCATTCCCTCCTCATTGGAAAGTGCAGGTGCAGAATGAATGCTCAACTGGACCCCATCGATTTTGATCGTTCTGTTTTTGAGTCAGAGCCGGAGACGGACTTGCTGACTGTCCGCCTCGATGTCGCTCTGATTCGCAAGCTAGAGGTGGTCGCGGACCGTATCGGCCTCTTGATGGATGACCACGTGGCCGGCTATCTCGAAGAGGCGATCTTCATCAATAGCCGTGGGTTCTTCCATCCGGATAACACCAGGGCGTACAGGTATCGACTCATGCGAGAAGCTCGTCGATCCAATGCGCTTGGTCACGACCTGGCCCTCATGCAGGCCAGGCGGGAGATCGCGGAAGCGTTCGGAGCGAAGAGGTCTTCCGACCTCTCTAGCGGACTCAGTAATCCCACCTCGCCTCGAGCTGGAACGTCCTCCCCGGATACGGATGGAAGTTCCAGTACTGGTAGTTGTTGAGGTTGTCGATGCCGGCGGCGAGGGTCCACTGCCTGTCGATCTTCCACTGGGCCCGAACGTCGACGGTGAAGTACTTGCTCGCCGCCATGTAGGCGAAGCCGTTGACGTCGCTGTTGTCGAGCGTGCTGAACTGCTTGCCGCTGTAGCGCGCGCCCAGGCTCAGGCTGAGGTCGTCGCGCGCCTGCCATTGCGCGAGCATCGTGGCACGCCAGCGCGGCACGCGCGGCTGCCACTTGCCGATCGTGTCGCCCGGCACCGTCGCGTAGCCGGTATTGGCCAGGATGACCGAGTCGGCGAAGGTCACGCTGCCGGTCAGGGTCACGCGTTGCGGCAGACCCGCCGTGCCGCTGAGTTCGACGCCGCGCGTGCGCACGTGATCGATGTTCTGCACCGTGGCCGTCGAGACGGTCACGCCAGGATTGATCTGTGAATAGAGCGCATCCCGGCTGTCCTCATGGAACAGCGTGATCCTCAGCGCATCCCGACCTTTGCCGGTCCATTCGGCACTGAGTTCGCTGGTCCAGCTGCGCTCTGGCGTCAATGACGGGTTGTTGTTGATGAAGTCGCCGTTCGGGGCGAACCCGCCCTGGAACAGCTCGCTCACCGTCGGGAAACGCACCGCACGGCCGGTGCTGGCCTTGATCACCCACTGCTCGCTCAATCCGTAGGACAACGCGGCCTTGGGTGACCACGCCGTCTGCGATCGATCCGGGTGGGGGTGTGGCAACTGGTCCGCCAGCGTCTGCGTGATGCCGTCGAAGGCCTGCCAGTGTTCGCCGCGCAAGCCGAGCACGGCCGTCCAGTCCGGGGCGAAGCCCCAGGCATCCTGGACGAAAACCGCGCGGATGCGCGTGTCGCCCTGGAAGCGCGAGGTCTGCGCGCCGCCGGCGCTGTCGTGCCAGTCGCTCAAACCGAAGACTCGACTGCGCAGTCGGTATTGCTCCTGCGACACGCCCGCGTCGACCGTGTGATCGCTGCCGTCGGGCGTCCAGGTGAGCTTGCCCGACAGTGTGTTCCAGCCGGTGCCTGCCTGATCCGTGAGCCGACCGGCGTTGGGTGCCGCGCTGGTCGGCGCGTACGCCCGCGAGCGATCGGCGAGGTAGTCGTACAGGCTGCCCGACACCTCCCACCCGAGCCCGTCGCGAACGCGGCGCTTCAGCGAGATCGCATGCATGCGATGTTCGAGCTCGTCGCGCGTCTGCGGGAAGTCGTTCGCGCTCAGCGAGTAGCCCTTGCCGTCGATGCTGACCGGCTGTGTGATGCCGCCACCGGCGCGGTGATCGATCGCCCGTCCGTTCGCATCGGTCAGGAAGCTCTGCGAGCGGCCATCCGAGTCGTTGCTCCACAGTCCGAAGACATACATGGCCCGCAGGCCCGGTTCGAAGTCGTAGGCGAGCTTCAACTTCGCCTGATCCTGCACCGTGTCGTACTGCGTGCCGCTGCCCAGCAGGAGCCACGGCTGGTTGCTCCGGTTGAGTCCCCGGACCGCGCCGGTGACCGGCACGGCGCCGGCGACGGGTGCTGAGGAACTCAAGGTCCGCGTCGCGAAGGTCTGAGGCTGCCCCTCGCTGTCGGTGCGGCCGGCATGCAGCCACCACGAGAACGCCCCCTCGGCGCTGCCGATCGACGCGCTGGCCTGCTTCGCGTCGTAGTCGCGCTTGTGGCCGTAGAGGTCGTTGGGCTGATGGCTGTAGCCCACGCGCGCGTGCGCCTCGAAGCGCGTCGGCATGCGTGTCTGGTAGTCGACGACGGCCCCGACCGCATTGCCCGAGTACGCCGCCGAGAACGGCCCGTACATCACGTCCACGCGGGCGATCTCCTCCGGCGAGACCAGTCCCCACCGCGGCGCGAAAGTCGCGCCGTTGCCGAGCAGGTTGGACAGCAGGATACCGTCCGCATACACCAGCGAACGCGCGCTGTTGCCCGTCCCGGAGGCGCGCGTCGACAGCACCGCGTGGTTGTAGTCGCCGATGTAGCGCTTGCGCACCAGCAGGCTGGGCAGGTACTTGAGCGCGTCCTCGGCGTCTGTGGCGTTGATGTCGCGGGCGATGGCCTCGCCGGTGACGCCCTCCATCGTCGTGGGAATGCGGCTCGGGAGCGAGGTCGGCGCGGCACCGTCAACGCGGACGATGCCCAAGGTCTGGGCGCGGAGGGGGGCGTCGACGGCAGCGTCCTCCGCGGCGTTCACGGGCGTGAACGCGGCAGCGGAAGCGGACGCCAGCACCGTCAGCGCGCCGGCTCGAAGCCGACGCGCACGGGAAATGCTGTGCATGGAAAGGAACTCCAACGGAAATGAAGGAGCACCGGCGCAGGCCGGTGCGGCAGGCTTCAGACCGTCAGGGGAGGCGCTCTCGCCGGCGCGCTGCGCCAGGCATGGGCGGTGACCGTCGCGCTGTAGAAACGCTCCGGCAGGCCGTGGCGCAACTCGGTGCGCAGCGGCAGCACCGCAGGCACCGGCGGCAACGGCAACGCATCCTGGTGCAGGTGGCAGAACGCACAGTGCTGGAACAGTGCATGGTCCTGGTCGTCGACGCCGCTGTCCGCCAGGCCGGCACGCAGCTCGGCAGCGCGCGGGCCCACCACGCTGGACCGGCAGATCTGCGTCCACGGCGCCAGATCCCCGTTCAAGGCCTGCGCCGCCATGGACGCCGCCGGCAGCAGCGCCGCCAGCCAGAAGACCAGGACAGTCATCCAGCGGGCGAAGGCGGTGGGGGAATGCAGGCGCAGCACGCGGCGGATTCTAGGCGCGCCGCGCCGGCGGGTGCTCAGCGAGTCTGCAACAGATCGAAGAGCGTGCGAGCGACGACCTTGGTCGCCCGGCGCAGATCGTCGAGCTCGACACGCTCGTCTGAACGCTTGGCATGCGACTCCAGCACGGTGCGCGGACCCGCGCCGTAGATCGCCGCGGGAATGCCATGCTCGCCGTAGAGACGCACATCGGTGTACAGCGGCGTGCCCGAGGTCGGGATCGGTTCACCGAACACCGCCTCGCCATGACGCTGCAAGGCTTCGACCAGCGGCCGATTGCCCGGCAACGGCTTGAGCGCACGCGCGAGCAGCAGGCGCTTCACGTCGACCGTAATGCCCGGGAACGAGGCCGCCGCCTTCGCGATGGTGTCGCGGATCTCGGCCTCGACGACGACCGGATCCTCTTCCGGAATCATCCGGCGATCCAGCTTCACCGTGACCTTGCCCGGCACGACATTGGTGTTGGTGCCGCCCTCGATGCGACCGACATTCAGGTAGGGATGCTTGATGCCGTCGACCTTCGACGTCACCTGGCGGTACTCGGCATTGCGCGCATAGAGCGCGTTCAGGATCACGACCGCGCCCTGCAGCGCGTCGATCCCGGTGTCGGGGATCGCGGCATGCGCCATCTTGCCGTGGACCGTCACTTCCATCTGCAGGCAGCCGTTGTGCGCGGTGACCACCTGGTAGCTGAAGCCGGCGGCCAGCAGCAGATCCGGCTTGGTGAGTCCTTGTTGCAGCAGCCAGCCGGGACCTAGTTCACCACCGAATTCCTCGTCATAGGTGAAGTGCAACTCGACGCCGCCCTTCAGCGGGGCGCCCTGCGCGGCGAGCGCCTCCACCGCACGCAGCGCGAAGGTGTAGGTCGAGAAGTCGCTCTTGCTCACGGCAGATGCGCGTCCGAAGAGCTTGCCATCCACGACCTCGCCGCCATACGGATCGTGCGTCCAGCCGTCGCCGGGCGGGACCACGTCGCCGTGCGCATTCAATGCGATCACGGGACCGCCATGGCCGGCGTCATCGGTGCCGAAGCGGCGGCGGACGATCAGGTTGGTCAGCGATTCCAGCCCGTACTCGCGCACCTGCGCCTGCGGCACCGCGTGCTTCTCGGCGACGTAACCCATCTCGGCGAGCAGTTCGGCCGTGCGCTCGGCATGCGGGGCGTTGTTGCCCGGCGGCGTGTCCGTGGGCACGCGCACCAGCGCCTGCAGGTAGCGGACCTGCTCGTCGAAGTGGGCGTCGATCCACGCGTCAAGCGCGTCGTACGAGGCCTGGGGTGACGGCTGCGAAGAGGTCGCGGATGGGGGCAGGGACGGGTGCTGAGGGGAAGCGGTCATGGGGCGTTCTATCCAGGGGATCGGGCGGCGTTCACAGCCGGTCGAGCAGCGCGAGGAAGGCCTGCACGCAGAGCTCGGTGTCGTCGTTGCTGATCGCTTCGAGCGGGTTGTGGCTGATGCCGAGGTTCAGTCCGCGCTGGAACAGCATGGCCTGCGGCATCGCCTGGTGAAGCTTCATCGCGTCGTGGCCGGCGCCTGAAGGCATCCGGTGCACCGGCAGGCCGAGGGCGTCGACAGCCGACTCCCAGCGGGCCTGCCACGCCGCATCGCTTGGTGCGGCGGCGGCGGCCTCGGTGCGCTCCAGCGTGAAGGTGACGCCGCGGCGCTCGCAGATCTCGGCGAGACGGGCGCGCACGTCGGCGTCGAGCGCATCGCGCGCGGCGTCGGTCGTCGCGCGGAGATCGAGGCTGAACCGGCATCGGCCCGGGATCACGTTGATCGATCCGTTGGGCACCTGCAGCTGTCCCACGGTGCCGACGACCTCGGGCACCGCGCCCGCGCGTTCCTCGACGTAGAGGATCAACTCCGCCACCGCCGCGGCGGCGTCACGCCGACGGTCCATCGGCGTGGTGCCCGCATGCGAGGCGAGCCCGCGCACTTCACCGACGTAGCGCAGGCTGCCGTTGATCGAGGTGACGATGCCCAGCGGCAGGTCGAGTTCGTTGAGCACCGGGCCCTGCTCGATGTGGACCTCGATGAAGCCGAGGTAGCGCGCCGGATCCCGCTTGAGCGCCTGGATCGCCTCCATCGTGCCGGGCAGGCCGGCGTCGCGCATCAGGTCGCGCAGCACGACGCCGTCGGCGTCCGCCTGCTCCAGCCATGCGGGATCGAAGCGGCCGACCAGCGCGCTGGAGCCGAGGAAGGTCGCCTTGTAGCGCTGGCCTTCCTCCTCGGAGAAACCGATCACCTCGATGCCGTGCTTGAGCCGGCGACCTTGGCGCTTGAGCTCGCGCACGCAGGCCATCGGGACGAGGATGCCGAGCCGCCCGTCGTACTTGCCGCCGTTGCGGACGGTGTCGTAGTGACTGCCGGTGAGCAGGCGTGGAGGCTCGCCGCTGTCGCCGCCGTGTTGGCCGTGATGTTCGCCGTGATAAACGCCGACGACATTGCCGACGGCATCGATGCCGACCTCGTCGAAGCCGCACTCGCGCATCCAGTCGGCGAGCTGCGCCGCCGCGGCGCGATGGGCCTCGGTCAGGTAGAGGACGGTCAACTGGCGGTTCTCCGCGAAGCCGGGATCGGAGAAGCGCGCCAGCGACTCCGCCCAGTCCCAGACCTGGTTGCCGAGCGTCGGCGCCACGCCGAACTTGTCGTTGAGCCGGATCTCCGCGATGCGGTGGATGTTGCGCAGGCACTCGGCGCGCTCGATGTCCGGATGCCCGTTCAGGCGTCGCGCGAAGGTGTCGATGATCTGCTGCCGCGTCAGGCCGTCGCCGCGCGGGCCGCGCACTGCGAGGATGAACGGCCAGCCGAAACGCGCGTTGTAGTCGGCATTCAACTGCTGCAGCCGGGCGAACTCCTCGGGCGTGCAGTTCGTGAGGCCGGCCTTGCTCTGCTCGTTCGTCGACTCGGCGGTCAGTGCCTGCGCGACCATCGCCTTGCCGGCGAGCTCCGGGTGCGCGCGGATCAGTCCGAACTGCTCATCGAGCGCGGCTTCGCGCACCACGGTCGCCATCGCATGCTTCAGCGCCGCGAGGCTCGCGAAGCCGCCCGCAGTGCCTCCGGGACGCGTGGCGAAGGCGCGTCGCGCGATCCACGGCGAGTGCTCGTAGATGCCGTCGAGCAGCGCGACGAAAGACTCCTCAGCCGCGGCGTTCAGCGTGGCGAGGGTCAGGGCCGGCGAGGGCGATGGTGTTGGCGAGGAGGAGGTCATCGTTGGGAGTTCATCGTTGGCTCGGCCATTCAGCCCCACACGAAGGCCTTGTCCGCATCGAACGGATGCGTGGCGCGCCAGTGGCGGGCGATGTCGACACGCCGGGCGACCCAGACGCGATCGTGTTTCTCGACGTGGTCGAGGAAGCGCTGCAGCGCCCGCATCCGCCCCGGCCGGCCGAGCAGCCGGCAGTGCATGCCGATGCTCATCATCTTCGGCGCCTCGGCGCCTTCGGCGTAGAGCACGTCGAAGGTGTCGCGCAGGTACTCGAAGAACTCGTCGCCGTGGCTGAAGCCCTGCGGCAGCGCGAAGCGCATGTCGTTGCAGTCCAGCGTGTAGGGCACGACCAGATGCGGCGCCAGCGCGCCGTCGGTCTTGCGGACGTTGAGCCAGAACGGCAGGTCGTCGCCGTAGTAGTCGCTGTCGTACTCGAAACCGCCGAAGTCGGCGACCAGCCGGCGCGTGTGCGGGCTGTCGCGGCCGGTGTACCAGCCCGACGGCCGCTCGCCCGTCAGCTGCTGGATGATGTCCATGCCGATGTCCATGTGCTGGCGCTCGATGGCTTCATCGACGCCCTGGTAATGGATCCATCGCCAGCCGTGGCACGCGATCTCGTGGTTCAACTCCACGAAGGCCTTCGTCAGCTCGGGATGCCGCTCCAGCGCCATCGACACGCCAAAGACCGTCAGCGGCAGCGCGCGTTTCTCGAATTCGCGCAGCAGCCGCCACACGCCGGCGCGCGAGCCGTATTCGTAGATCCCTTCCATGCTCAGGTGCCGCGCGGGGAAGGCCGGCGGGTTGAACATCTCGGACAGGAACTGCTCGCTGCCGGCGTCGCCGTGCAGCACGGAGTTCTCGCCGCCCTCTTCGTAGTTGAGGACGAACTGCACGGCGATGCGCGCCTGGCCGGGCCACTGCGCATGGGGCGGATGCTCGCCGTAGCCGACGAGGTCGCGGGGATAGCCGGGAGAGACGACGGGCTTCATGCGATGGACTTCATGGAGGTGTCGGTGGACATGTCGATGACCGTGCCAGTGGACGTGTCGGTGGGCGTGTCGGTGGACATGTCGGAAGAGGGCGGCCGCATCAGCGCTGAAGGACCGACTTCAGGTCCTGCACGCGCGGATCCAGCCGCAGGTTGGCCTCGACGTTCCCGAGGTGGGCGTCGAGCAGCTTCAGCGCCGCGCGCTTGTCGCGCGCCTCCAGCGCGTCGACGATGGCGTCGTGCTCGGCCTGGGACTCGGCGGCGGAATGGGAGCTCTGGTACATCAGCGCGATCAGCGAGCTGCGCGAAAGCAGGTCGGTCAGCAGCTGCGCCAGCACCTCGTTGCCCTGCATGCGGGCGAGCACGACGTGGAAGTCCGCCAGCAGCCGCGTGCGGCCGGGCACGTCGGTGCGGGCGACGGCTTCGCGTTCCTGCTTCAGATGGGCGCGCAGCTGCTTGATCTGCGCGGGGGTGATGCGCTGGCAGAGGTCGGCGAGCATCGCGGCCTCGAGCATCTTGCGCACCTCGAAGACCTGGCGTGCCTCCTCGACGCTGGGCTGCGCGACGAAGGCGCCGCGCGCCGGCTCCAGCCGCACGAGCCGGTCGCGGCTGAGCTGGTTCAGCGCCTGCCGCACCAGCGTGCGCGAGCAATCGAAGATGTCCGCCAGTTGCTGCTCGACCAGCTTGGTGCCCGGCATCAGCCGTCGCTCCACGATCGCCTGCGTGATCGCGGCGGTGATGCGTCCGGTGACGGAAGCGCTGGCGTCGATGTCCCGGGCGTTCATGGCGATGTGAGTGACGGGCGTGAAGGATGAGCTTGGAGGGCGGAGCGGACGGACGAGGGGCGCAGCCCGCGAACCGACCTGTAGGAGAGGCCCGGAGGACGAAAGAACCTTGAGTGGCGCCGGGTGTGCAGTGTGTTCGAGAGTGTATACACTTTGTGCTTTCATTCTTCTTTTCCACGAAGGCGCCGATGGGCAAGCTCACGACACACGTCCTCGACACCATGCATGGCAGCCCGGCCGCCGGCATGGCTGTCCGGCTGTACCGGATCGACGCGGGCGAGCCGCATCTGCTGCAGGCGCTGACGCTCAATGCCGATGGGCGTGCGGACGGCCCGCTGCTGGAAGGCGAGGCGCTGCGCGTCGGGCGCTACAGGCTGGTCTTCGCCGTGGCCGACTATTTCCGCAGCCGCCGCGTGACGCTGCCGGAGCCGGCCTTCCTGGACGAGGTGCCGCTGGACTTCGGGATCGCCGATCCCGGCGCGCACTATCACGTGCCGCTGCTGGCGAGTCCCTGGTCGTATTCGACCTACCGGGGCAGTTGAGGGGTTCGCATGCGGTCCTGGCAGACGCTGGCCCTGAGACTCGCGCGCGAGCCGGCGGTGCTGGTGCGGGTGGATGAGCTGCAGGGCAGCGGCCCGCGAGAGGTCGGCGCGTGGATGGCGGTGACCGCATCCGACGTCGTCAACACGATCGGCGGCGGGCAGCTCGAATTCGACGCGATCGCCAAGGCGCGGGCTGCGCTGGCGGCGGGGCGCGTGCTGGAAGCGCGCCAGCGCTTCGCGCTCGGGCCGTCGTTGGGGCAGTGCTGCGGCGGCGTCGTGTGGCTGACCTTCGAATGGCTAAACGCGCAGTCGATCGCGGGCTTGGCTGATCGCCTCGGCAATCGGAGCGAATGGCGGCGTGTCGTGCTGTTCGGCGGTGGACACGTGGGACGCGCCATCGTCGACCTGCTGGCGAAACTGCCGGCGACGGTGCACTGGATCGACAGCCGCGAGGGCGTGTTCCCTGAGCCGCTGCCGGACAACGTGCGCGCCGAGCAGTCCGAGCCGGTGCAGGGCGCGGTGCCGACGCTGGCGCCGGGCTCGCACGTGCTGATCATGAGCTTCAGCCACGCCGAGGACCTCGACATCCTGGCCTCCTGCCTGAAGCGCCAGCGCGAGTCGCGGGACCTGCCGTACATCGGCCTGATCGGCAGCAAGAGCAAGTGGGCGACCTTCCGCCACCGGCTCGAGGCGCGGGGCTTCACGCCCGCCGAGCTGGCGCATGTGACGTGCCCGATCGGCATCCCCGGCATCCCGGGCAAGCAGCCGGAGATGGTGGCGTTGTCAGTTGTTGCCCAGGCGATGCAGGAACCGACCGAGCCGCTATGACGGCCAGCGGCCGTCGCAGCCCGCACGCCAAACTGTATACACTTCCATTCTCAACGTCGCCGCGGCGCCCCGGTCTTCTCAGCGCGACGCTTGCCGGTTCACAGCGCCCGCAGTGGTGGTCCGGATCTTGCTCGACGTTCGTTGATGGACAGCTACCTGCTTGACTGGGCCAATCTGCTGCTGCGCTGGCTGCACGTGATCGTGGCCATCGCCTGGATCGGCGCCTCCTTCTATTTCGTCTGGCTGGACAACCACCTGCTCAAGCCGCAAGCCGAGGACCTCAAGTCCAAGGGCGTGGACGGCGAGCTGTGGGCGGTGCACGGCGGCGGTTTCTACAACCCGCAGAAGTACATGGTCGCGCCGGCCAACCTGCCGCAGCACCTGCACTGGTTCTACTGGGAGAGCTACTGGACGTGGATGAGCGGCTTCGCGCTCTTCGCGCTGCTGTACCTCTTCAACGCCGACACCTACCTGATCGACAAGCGCGTCTTCGACTGGAGCGCGCCCGCGGCCGTGGCCGGGGCGCTCGGTTTCCTGGTGGGCGGCTGGCTGGTCTACGACCAGATCTGCCGGCGCTTCGGGCGCAAAGCCGACGGCTCGATCGGCAACGATGGCGTGGTGCTCGGTCTGATCGCAGTGGCCGTCGTCGGGGCGGCGTGGGGCGCATGCCAGCTCTTCGCCGGCCGGGCGGCCTTCCTGATCACCGGCGCGATGATCGCCACGATGATGAGCGCGAACGTCTTCTTTTGGATCATCCCGGGCCAGAAGCAGGTCATCGCCGACATGCGGGCGGGCCGGCCGGTGGACCCGGTCCACGGCCAGCGCGGCAAGCAGCGCAGCGTGCACAACACCTACTTCACGCTGCCGGTGCTGATCGCGATGCTGTCCAACCACTACGGCATGCTCTACAGCCACGCGCACAACTGGCTGGTGCTGGTGATGCTGATGCTGACCGGCGCGCTGGTGCGCACCTGGTTCGTGAAGCGCCACAAGGGCATCGACGCGTGGCCGCTGCTGGTGGCGGTCGTCATGCTCCTCGCGGTGCTGATCGCGTGGCTGGCGCCGCAGCCGGCGACGGTGCCCGTCACGATGGTTCCCCCGACGACGACGACGGCGACCTCGTCGGCAACACCCGGCCCCGGCGCGACTGCTGCGCTGAGTGACTCCACTGAGGTGTCGTTCGAGCAGGTGAAGACGATCGTCAATGCGCGCTGCCTCGCGTGCCACAACGCCGCGCTCGCACCCAAGCGGATCCAGTTCCACGAGCCGCAGATGATCGAGCAGCACGCGGCGGAGATCTACCAGCAGGTCGTGGTGCAGAAGACCATGCCGCTGAACAACGCGACCGGCATCACCGATGAGGAACGGGCGACGTTGGGGCGGTGGTTCAAGGCGAGGTGAGGGCGCCCGCTTGCGGCAAGCCACTCACGTCGTGTCCGTCGACCATGTCTTGAGCACCTGCCGCAGCTTCTTGCGCCCGTCACTGTTGGTTTCCCGATAGGTCTTGAGCGCCAGCGCGACGAACTGCTGTTCGGCCTGGCTCATGCCCTTGGGCGCGCGTTCCTCATCGAGCCAGCCTGACGGTTGTCCGCAGCGGTCCTCGAACTGGCGCGCGAGCTTGTCCCCGATGGGGCGCTCGCCGGACTTGGCCATGCTCCAGGTCGCGCGGCTGACTTCGAGCTTCTCCGCGAAGGCCGCCTCAAGCCCCTTCGGCGATCCGCCGGTGGCGATGCTCTGCTCGACGAACTCCTGGAAGAGCGACAGGACGTTCTGGCGGCGGAGGGTCGAGGTGGGGGTGGTCACGAGCGATGTGAAAAGTATTCACAGATTCTAGTTGACGGCGATGTGAACGGTGTTCACAATCCGCTTCATTCCAGAACAACGGAACGGGTCGACCGACCTGCTCCCTCCAGAATTCGAACGAGCTGATCATGAACCGCGCCATCGCCCTCCAGACCAACGCACTGCCCATCGGCGGTGTGGCTGCGTCCATGGTGAACGCGCATCGCCGCTGCTGTCATTGCCATGCAACCGAAGGCCATCCCCACCGGATGGCTGGTGCGGATGACGGGGCGGATCACTCAGCGCGCAAGGCCTAGCCGACAAGCGCGCCACGATTCGCAGGACTCGAAAGAGGCCCGGATTCCGCAAGGATCCGGGCCTTCTTGTTTTTCACTTCTTCTCTCGGGTGTGTCCGTGCACAAGCGGCGGGCCGGCTCGACGTGCATGTGTGCCGACGCGGCCGCGCCGGCATGCAGCGAGACGCACCGCTCAAGCGGCCGGGCTCGCGTGCGGACACAGCCGAGAGAGGACATCTCACGCATTCATCTCGACGTAGCCAAGAGGTTCAAGGCGGCGGATTGCAAATCCGCTGGCGCAAGCCGTCCCCGGTTCGAATCCGGGCGTCGAGTCCAGTTCAAGGGTGGCCGTAGCGCAGTCGGTCAGCGCGCCGGGTTGTGGCCCCGGAGGCCGTCGGTTCGATCCCGACCGGTCACCCCAATTCATTTCCTCTTCAGCCTTCACGCATTCGAGCCGGTCTCGCAGCACGCGATGAGGCCTCGCTAGGGGTCACTCCCGTGGTGCGCGCCGCCCTCTGGAATCAGAATCCAAAACACCGTTTCAAAAACAGGAAACGCAGAGGATTCCGATGACCCAACGCGTGGCCGTGATCGGCGAATGCATGCTGGAACTCAAGGGCGAGGCCTTCGGCGCGATGACGCTGGGCTACGGCGGCGACACCTTCAATACCGCCGTCTATCTGCGCCGCTGCGGTGCGGCGGCCGGGCTGGAGGTGGCGTACGCGACGGCCCTCGGCGAGGACGGCCTCAGTGCGGGGCTGCTCGAACGCTGGCGCGAGCAGGGCATCGACACGCGGCTGGTGCGGCGCCTCGCGGGGCGCATGCCCGGGCTCTACATGATCGAGGTCGACGGGCGCGGCGAGCGCAGCTTCCACTATTGGCGCGACGCCGCCGCGGCGAAGGCGTACTTCGATGTCGAGCGCACGCCGCTGGAAACGCACGCGGATGACTTCGATGCGCTTTACCTCAGCGGCATCACGCTCGCGATCCTGCCGCCGGCGGGGCGTGAACGCCTCTATGCGCTGATGGGCGTGATGCGCGAGCGTGGTGCTCACGTCGTCTTCGACAACAACTACCGGCCTCGCCTGTGGGCGGACCGGCACGCGGCGCGTGTCGAGTTCGAACGGGCCTTCTCGCTCGCCACGATCGCGCTGGTGACGGCGGACGATCACCAGGCGCTCATGGATTTGCCTGACCCCGACGCCGCGATCGCGCATGCGAAGGCTTTGTCGGCGCCCGAGGTGCTCATCAAACGCGGCGCTTCGTCGACGCTCGTTCGTGCAGCCGATGGACAGGGACGTTGGCTCGAAGCGCCGACGCAGTGGGTCGAGCGCGTCGTCGACACGACGGCAGCGGGGGATTCGTTCGCGGGCGGCTATTTGGCGCGTCGGCTGGCGGGACACGATGCCGTAGACGCGGCGGCGCATGGCAATCGCGTCGCAGCGCGCGTGATCGGTCATCCCGGCGCGATCATTCCCGCCGAGGCGATGACGGATCTGCTCTGAGGGAAAGGTTCAGCGCATCCAGCGCTTGAGCTCCGGCATCACGACGACCAGTTGCTCGGCGACCATCGCCGAGAACACCTGCGCGCCCTTGGGGCCGAGGTGCGTGCGATCGAAGACCGGATTCGCGGCGCCCGCGCGTTCGGGCGCTGACGCGGCCTGCACTGGGGCGTCGATCGGCTTCGGCGCCATCGCCAGCGTGTCGGCTTCGGTCTCGCCCATCGTCTGGACCGCCGCGTGGCTGATCGCGTTCAGGTCGATCAGCGGAACCTGGTGCTCGGCGCTGACGCGGATTGTCGCGTCGGCCCACGGGCGCAGGTTGTTCTCGAGCCTGCCCTGCGCGTCGAAGCTCCGGCGCGTGAGCGGCGTCAGCATCACCAGCCGCGCGCCGGTCGGCGCGACGTCGGTGATGTAGCCGGCGAGGTTCACGGGGAACTCCGTCTGCAGGTCGGTGGAGCGGCCCGGCTTGCCGGGCTGATCGTTGTGGCCGAACTGCATGAGCACCACGTCGGTCTGGCCGGCCGGTCGATCGCGCAGCAGCGTCAACACCTGACCCCAGCGGCCTTCGGCGCGGAAGCTCTTTGTGCTGCGGCCGCCCTTGGCGACGTTGAGGCAGGTCACCTCGGGTTTGAAGCGCGCGCAGAGCGCGTCGCCGTAGCCGCTCTTCGTGGCCATCGTCGAATCGCCGACGAGGATCACGCGCAACGACGACGCCGAGTTCTGCGCGTGTGCGGCGCCGGCCACAAGGACGAGTGCCGCGAGCCATGACTTCTTCATGAGTGCTCCGTGGTGATGCGACCGGAATGGGGCTTGGGGTTCCCGGAGGGAGGCCCCATGCCCCGTGGAGAGTCGGCGCTCATCCTCACGCAGTCATTCGCGAGTCATCCACGGTGCTGCGAAAGGAATGGGGCGGAGCGCCGGCGCTCCGCCCCACGCAGTCAAGCTCAGAACTTGTAGCTCGCCCCCAGCAGGAACTCGCGACCTGTCACGTGATAGACGACAGGGCTGTTCCGCGCCCTCGAGATGAACTGGTCGTTCACCTCGTTGGTCAGGTTGACGCCTTCCAGCGTGATGGTGAGGTGGTCGTTGACCTTGTACGAGATCGACGCGTCCACGTTGAGCGACGCGTTCTTCCCTTCGACGTCGTTGTTGTTCTGCCCCGGCACCCGCGTCAGGAACGACGAGCGCTTCGAAGCCGACACCCGCGCGCTGAAGGTGTTGTCGTCGTAGTACAGCGTCGCGTTCCATGACTTGGGCGACATGTTGAGCAGGTCGTCCGAGATGGTGCTGTCGCTGGTCGGCGAGATCAGGTAGGTGATCTTCGACTTCACGTAGGTGTAGTTGAGCACCGTGCCGAAGTTCTTGCCCCAACTGGGCAGGAAGGTGAACGGCTGCTGGTAGTTCAGCTCGATGCCGCGCAGCTTGCCCCCCGGGGTGTTGATCGGCGTCGTGAGCTGGAACACTTCCTCGCCGGTGAAGTTGGACGGCAGCAGCGACAGGGGCAGCCCCGTCTGGTTGTACGGCGCGTTGGTCCGCAGGCTCTGGATGTAGGTGTCGATGTTCTTCTGGAACAGGCCCACGCCGATGAAGGCGTTGCGGCCGAAGTACCACTCCAGGCTGCCGTCGAAGGTCTTTGCGCGGAAGGGCTTGAGGTACGGATTTCCCGTGGTGATCGACAGCGTGCCGGTGGTGCTGATCGTGCCGCCCGGGTTCAGGTTGCCCAGCTGCGGACGCGCCATCACCTTGGCCGCGGCGAAGCGCGCGATCAGGTCCTTGGTCAGGTTGGCCGAGACGTTCAGCGCCGGCAGCCAGTCCTTGTACTTCTGCCCGATCACGACCTCGGTGCCGCCGCCGGTGGCCAGGTAGCCGGTCGCGTCCTGCTCGGTCACGACGTAGCGCACGCCCACGTTGCCTTGCAGGCGCAGGCCGAGCAGGCGACCCTCGAAGTCCGCCTGCACGAAACCGCCGGTGTCCTTCTCGACCACCGCGCGGTTGTTGCCGCGCGCGTTGCCGTTGGTGATCGAGGACAGCGTGTAGTCGCCCGGACCGCCCGCGGGGCCGCTCTTGATGCAGTTGCAGTAGATGTCGTAGGCCGCGGCGATCGCGTTGAGGTCGGGGATGACCCACGAGGTCGGCGTGCCCGCCGGCAGGCTGAGCCCGCGGCCGA
This sequence comes from Roseateles sp. GW821-FHT09G03, assembly GCF_059416045.1. Taxonomy (NCBI): domain Bacteria; kingdom Pseudomonadati; phylum Pseudomonadota; class Betaproteobacteria; order Burkholderiales; family Sphaerotilaceae; genus Roseateles; species Roseateles sp. GW821-FHT09G03. Next base: position 66,944 of record NZ_JBWKOK010000007.1, on the reverse strand, counting down.
AGCCGGTCAGCATCTTCGTCAGCACGCCCGAGCCCGCCGCCGGCGAGAAGATCGTGTCGTTCTGGTTGATGCGCCGGAATTCGAAGGTGTCGAAGCTGTATTTCTTGTAGTCGAGACCGGCCTTCAACGTCAGCGTGTCCGGCATCACCTCCCAGGCCAGGTCCAGGTGCGCGATGTCGTTGACGTTGTTGGCACCCTGAGGCCGGATGCGGATCTCGCTGGTGGTCGTGTTGGTGACCGTCGTCGGCTGCGTGCCCGTGGTGACCTGCGGCACGCCGACGATCTGCAGCGCGCCGTTCTGCGCCGCCGGATCGAACGGGTACTTGATGACCGGCAGCCGGTCGTTGTTGCGGAAGTCCAGCGTGTAGCCGTTGACGTTCAGCGCGTCGAGCGTGACCGTCGTCTGCACCGGGTTGCGGAACTTGGAGTCGGCCCGGCCCACCTTCGCATTGAGCTTGAGGTGGTCGGTGATGTCCTGTTCCAGCGTCAGGCTGGGTTGGCGGAAGGTGGTCGTCAGCTCGTCATAGCGCGACTCGGCGCGGATGTCGACGCCGTTGAACACGCCGTACTGCAGCGCACCGTTGGGCGCGTACTGCGCCTCCACCACGCTGGTCTGCGGCTTGCCGCCCTGGCTCGCCGTGCGGCTGAACGAGATGGCCTCGAGGAAGTCCTCCCGGCGCGTCGCGTCCAGCTTCGAATACAGCATGTCGAAGGTCAGCAAGGTGCTGTCCGTCGGCTTGAACTGGATGGAGCCGGTCAGGCCGAGCCGGTCCTGGTCATGCGTGAGCCGGCCGTAGCGCGGCAGGCGCGGGTGGAAGTTGTCGGCGCTGCTGGCCGCGTTGTAGGCCGCGGTCGCGCCGGGCGATGCGGGCAGGCGCGGCACGCCCTGCGCGGCGGGACCGCAGTTGGTGGCGGTGGTCGTCGGATTCGCCGGGGTCACGCCTTGCGGCGAGCACCAGCCGCCGGAGGACGCGCCGTTGTCCCAGCGCACCGTCGAGAAACCTTCCTCGAAGAGACGGCGCTTCGAGTACGCCCCCGACACCAGCACGCCCAGCTTCTTGTCGAGGAACACGTCGCTGAGCAGGAACGCGGCGCGCGGATCGGTCTCGCGCGCCAGGTCGTTGTAGCGACCCTTCACCGAGGCGGCGATGACGCGCTTGTTGAAGTCGAAGGGCCGCGCCGCCTGCAGGTCCACGGTCGCGCCGAGCGAGCCCTCGTCCACTTCGGCGGAGCTGCTCTTGCGGACGGTGATCGTGTTGAAGAGCTCCGCCGCGAAGACGTTGAAGTCGAAGCCGCGCGAGCGGTTCGCGCCGCCGGAGCTGTCGGTGCCGCCGGTCGTGGCCAGCGCCTCGATGCCGTTGATGCGCACCCGCGTGAAGTCGGCGCCCAGGCCGCGCACGGTGATGTTGCGGCCTTCGCCGGCGTCGCGGTCGATGACGACGCCCGGGATGCGTTGCAGCGACTCGGCCAGATTGGTGTCGGGGAACTTGGCGATGTCCTCGGCCTTGATCACGTCGACGATGCCGCGGTCCTGGCGCTTGGCGTTCAGCGCGCTCTCGAGCGAGGCGCGGATGCCGGTGACGACGACGGTGTCGAGCGCCTTGTCCGCGGCCTTGTCGGGGGCAGGTGTTGCCGACGCGGCGGCCGATGCGGCGCTGGCCGGCGCGGGCGCGGCCTGGTCCTGGCTCCAGGCGGGCAGCGACAGCGTGGCCGTGCCGAGCAGGCAGGCGGCGAGGCGGGTCAGGCGAGGCGCCGACGCCGCGGCAGGCGATGCTCGACGCGGGTTGGACGTGGACGTCCCGAGGCGAGTCCCAATGCGATGGGGCATGACGTTGTCTCCAAGGTTCTTCTGCGGCCGCGGGCGTGGGATCGTGGCCCGTCGCTCTCGCGGCATCGGTCGGTCGCAGGCGCGCGCAGGGCGCCGGCAGGGCGGGAGCGGTCATCGCTGCAGTGCGATCGCCGCCTCGGTACTGCTGTTGCGATCCGCGCCGGACGCGGACCCTGGGGAACTGCTGGAACGGCCAGAACGGCCGGGATGGCGGGCGGCTAGAGGTAGTCCTCGCGTCGCGGCGAGAACTGGTCCAGCAGCGTGCTGCCGGCCTCCAGCGCGACGACGCCGTGCGTCGTGAGCCGCGGCGCGACGAAGGCGTCGCCCGGCTTGAGCACGCGTTTCACCCCGCCGACGTCGCATTCGAACGAACCGCTGATCACGAACGCGATCTGGTCGTGCGCGTCGTGCGCATGGGGCGTGCCGATGGCGCCCTGGTCGAACTGGACCAGCACCGACATCAGCTCCGGCGTGTGGCCGACGATCTTGCGGCGGATGCCGTCGCCGAGCTCGGTCCACGGTTCGGCGTCGTTCAGGAAGTACGGGCTGCTCATCGGGTCGTCTCCTGGATTCAGGACGGTTCTCGGCCGTCGTTGCGAGCAACTATAACGACGCCGCAGAAAATTGAAACAGTGGTTCACTACATAGAAACCATAGTTTCGGGAAAGTCCGCAGGCCCGTACGCTGCGATCCCATCAGAGCTCGTGAAGCCACCGGACCGCCAGGAGACGACATGGAAATCCGCCAACCCATCCACAGTGAACACGCCCGCACGCTGGACACCGAAGGCCTGCGCCGCCAGTTCCTGGTCGACGACATGTTCAAGCCCGACGAGGCGACGCTGACCTACAGCCAGATCGACCGGATCATCGTGGGCGGCATCATGCCGGTGACCAAGCCGGTGACCTTCTCGGCGGAGCTGGGCAAACACACCGGCACGGATTACTTCCTGCAGCGGCGAGAGCTGGGCCTGATCAACATCGGCGGCGCGGCGCGCGTCTTCGTCGACGACACGCAGTACGACGTCGGCCCGCGCGAGGCGCTCTACATCGGCCAGGGCGCGAAGATCGTCGAGTTCAAGAGCGTCGACGCGACGAACCCCGCCAAGCTCTACTTCAACTGCGCGCCGGCGCACACCGCGTATCCGACGCGCAAGGTCACGCTGGCCGAGGCCTCGCCGGAGACGCTGGGCTCGCCCGAGACCAGCAACCGCCGCACCATCCACAAGTTCCTGGTGCCCGACGTGCTGCCGACCTGCCAGCTGCTGATGGGCATGACGCAGCTGGAGCCGGGCAGCCTCTGGAACACGATGCCCTGCCACCAGCACGACCGTCGCATGGAGGTGTACTTCTACTTCGACATGAAGTCCGACGCGGTGGTGTTCCACATGCTGGGCGAGCCGACGCAGACCCGCCACCTGGTCGTGCGCAACGAGCAGGCGGTGATCAGCCCGAGCTGGTCCATCCACTCCGGCGTCGGCACGCAGGCCTACACCTTCATCTGGGGCATGGTCGGCGAGAACCAGGTGTTCAAGGACATGGACCATGTGCCGATGACGACGCTGCGCTGAGCCGTCCTCATCGAGCCGACAGAAAGAACCACATGATCCTGGACAACTTCCAACTCGACGGCCGCGTGGCCATCGTCTCGGGCTGCAACACCGGCCTGGGGCAGGGGATGGCGGTCGCGCTGGCGCAGGCCGGCGCGCACATCGTGGGCGTCAACGTGTCCGACCCGGCGGAGACGCGCACCGAGGTCGAGCGCCTGGGGCGCCGCTTCCTCGACCTGCGCGCCAACCTCGGCGACATCAGCTGCATCGAGGGCCTCGTGGCCGAGGCCAAGTCGCTGACCGGGCGTGTCGACATCCTCGTCAACAACGCCGGCATCATCCGGCGCGAGGACGCCATCCGCTTCAGCGAGAAGGACTGGGACGACGTCGTCGACCTCAACCTGAAGACGGTGTTCTTCTTCTCGCAGGCGGTGGCCCGGCAATACCTGGCACAGGGCGGCGGCGGCAAGATCATCAACGTCGCGTCGATGCTGTCCTTCCAGGGCGGCGTGCGGGTGCCGTCGTACACGGCCAGCAAGAGCGGCGTGATGGGCATCACCCGGCTGATGGCCAACGAATGGGCCTCGCACGGCATCAACGTCAACGCGATCGCGCCCGGCTACATGGCGACCAACAACACCGCCGCGCTGCGCCAGGACGAGACGCGCAACGCCGCGATCCTCGACCGCATCCCGGCGGGTCGCTGGGGCAGCCCGGACGATCTCGCCGGGCCGGTCGTGTTCCTCGCATCGAAGGCGTCCGACTACGTGAACGGGTACACCGTCGCGGTCGATGGCGGCTGGCTGGCTCGATAACCGGGCCCACCCCCTACGCGCTGCGCGCGCCCCCTCAAGGGGGCGAACCCGATGACCCGGCAAAGCCGGTCCATGGGTTCCGCTGGATGAAGACACCACGCGCGCGGTTTTGATGATCGGCCACCGACGAGACAACGGGGGATCGATGTACGAGAACAAGAAGCTGGGCTTTCTGTTCGTCCTGCCATTCGTGCTGGGCGTGCTGCTGTTCAAGCTTTTCCCCTTCGTGATGAGCTTCGCGCTCAGCTTCACGCAGTACGACCTGATCGATCCGCCGACCTTCGTCGGTCTGCGGAACTACGAGGAGCTCGCGACGGCGGACCCGCTGTTCCGCAAGTCGCTGGGCGTGACGCTGCTCTTCGCGCTGCTGGCGGTGCCGCTGCGCGTGGGTTTCGCCCTGTTCATCGCGCATGTGCTCAATTTCAAGCTGCGCGGCATCAACTTCTTCCGCGCCGCGTTCTACATCCCGTCCATCCTCGGCGGCTCGATCGCCGTGGCGGTGCTGTGGCGTTTCGTCTTCGCGCGCAACGGCCTGGTCAACCTGGTGCTGATGAAGCTGGGCATCGAGCCGATCGCGTGGCTCGCCGACGAGCATTACTCGATGTGGACCATCGTGCTGCTGTTCACGTGGCAGTTCGGCTCCGCGATGGTGATCTTCCTGGCAGCGCTGCAGAACGTGTCCATCTCGCTCTACGAGGCCGCCGAGTGCGACGGCGCCAGCAAGATGCAGCAGTTCTGGAAGATCACGGTGCCGCTGATCACGCCGGTGATCTTCTTCAACGTGATCATGCAGATGGTGCACGCCTTCCAGGAGTTCAACGGCCCGTACATGATCACCGAGGGCGGCCCGCTGCATTCGACCTACGTGCTGGCGCTCTACATCTACGACCAGAGCTTCCGCTTCTTCAACCTCGGCTACGGCGCGGCCTTGTCCTGGGTGCTCTTCGCGCTGGTCGGTGGCCTGGCGGCGCTCTCCTTCTGGAGCTCGAAGTACTGGGTCTTCTACTCCGGCGAGAAGGAGACCAAGCGATGAGCCGCCGGACTTCGCAACTCCCTCTCCCGCTGGCGGGAGAGGGCGGGGGTGAGGGCAGCGGTCGTGGCACCGCCCCCGCCCTGATCCTGGGCCGCGACCGCGGCAACCGCACGCTGCGCTACCTCGCGCTCGGCGCGGTGGCGATCGTGATGCTCTACCCGCTGCTCTGGCTGATCGGCGCCTCCTTCAAGAGCAACGCCGAGATCTTCAGCTCCGCCGGTTTCCTGCCCGACCGCCTCGACTTCAGCGCCTACGCCAAAGGCTGGAAGACCAGCACCGAGTACACCTTCGCCACCTACTTCCTCAACAGCTTCCTGATCACCATCCCGCGCATCATCGTCACGGTGATCTCCTGCGTGCTGGTCGCCTACGCCTTCGCACGCTTCGAGTTCTGGGGCCGCAAGCTGCTCTTCAGCATCATGATCGCCACGATGATGCTGCCGCTGATCGTGCTGCGTCTGCCGCAGTACTTGGTCTTCCGCGAGATCGGCTGGCTGGACTCCTACCTGCCGCTGATCGTGCCCTCCGCTTTCGCGACGGACACCTTCTTCGTCTTCATGCTGGTGCAGTTCCTGCGCGGCATCCCGCGCGACATGGAAGAGGCCGCGCAGATCGACGGCTGCAACGCGCTGCAGCTGCTGTGGTTCATCATCGTCCCGCTGCTCAAGCCGGCCATCATTTCCGTGGTCGTCTTCCAGTTCATCTGGACGATGAACGACTTCATGGGCCCGCTGATCTATCTCGCGTCGGTCGAGAAGTACCCCGTCTCCCTCGCGCTGAAGATGAGCATCGGCGCGACCGAGGAGGTCGAGTGGGCCAACGTCATCGCGATCTCGGTCGTGGCGCTGATCCCGTCGGTGGCGGTGTTCTTCGCGGCGCAGAAGCATTTCATCGAGGGCGCGACGTCCAGCGGCGTCAAGGGCTGAGCCCAGACCCCGCCCGCGAGAGCAGACAAGAAAAGAACCCGGAGACACGACGTGGCAAGACTGAGCCTCAACAAGATCGAGAAGGTGTACCCCAACGGCTTCAAGGCCGTGCACGGGGTGGACCTGGAAGTGCGGGACGGCGAGTTCATGGTCTTCGTCGGCCCGTCGGGCTGCGCGAAGTCGACGCTGCTGCGGATGATCGCGGGGCTGGAGAGCATCACCGGCGGCGAGCTGCGCATCGGCGACCGCGCCGTCAACGCGCTGCCGCCCAAGCAGCGCGGCATCGCGATGGTGTTCCAGAACTACGCGCTGTATCCGCACATGAAGGTCTACGACAACCTGGCCTTCGGCCTGAAGCTGGCCGGCACGCCGAAGGCGGAGCTGGACCAGCGCGTGCGCCACGCCGCGGGTCTGCTGGAGATGGAGCATCTGCTCGACCGCTACCCGAAGCAGCTGTCCGGCGGCCAGGCGCAGCGCGTCGCGGTGGGCCGGGCGATCGTGAAGAAGCCGGACGTGTTCCTCTTCGACGAACCGCTGTCCAACCTCGACGCCAAGCTGCGCGCTGCGATGCGCGTGCGGCTCACCGAGCTGCACCGCACGCTGCGCGAGAGCCGCCAGCCGGCGACGACCGTCTACGTCACCCATGACCAGGTCGAGGCGATGACGATGGGCGAGCGCATCTGCGTGCTGAAGGACGGCGTGATCCAGCAGGTCGACACGCCCACGGCGCTGTATGACCGGCCGGCGAATGCCTTCGTGGCGGGCTTCATCGGCTCGCCGGAGATGAACCTGCTGGAAGGGCGGCTGCTCGCGACCGACAACGGCCTGGCCGTCGAGGTCGGCGGCGCGAAGCTGCCGCTGCCGGCGGAGAAGACGGCCGGCATCGCATCGCTGCCGCGCATGGCGGACGGGGCTGTCACCTTCGGCCTGCGGCCCGAGCACATCGGCCTCGCGCCGCGCGCGCAGGGCGACAGCGTGCCGGTCGGCGCGCGGGTGCGCTTCACCGAACACATGGGCTCGGAGGTCTACCTGCATGCGGAGCTCGGACCGCTGCCGATCTCCGCGCGCATCCCGGCCGAGCAGGCGGTGGCGCTGAACGGCCTCGCGCGTGGCGACGCCTTGACGCTGCATCTGCAGATGTCGGCCTGCCACCTGTTCGACGCGACGAGCGGGCTGAACCTCCTGACGATGCCGGCTTCGTCCTCCTCCTCGACGTCGTCGGCAGCGGCGTCGACCTCGGCCTCCGGGACCTACGCATGAGCCTGCCGCGACGACAGCTGCTGGGCATCGCCGCGGGATCGGCCGCGGTCGCCGCGACTGCGGGTGTGACGGCGGCGCTGACCGCGTCGGGCCTGCGCGCGCAGGACAAGCCCACCGTGCTGCGCTTCGCCTGGTGGGGCGGCGCCGGCCGGCACGAGGCGACGCTGAAGGCGCTCGCGCTCTTCGAGCGCCGCCACGGCGTGCGCGTGAAGGCCGAGTACATGGGCTTCAACGGCTACCTGGAGCGGCTGACGACGCAGATCGCCGGCGGATCCGAACCCGAGGTGATGCAGATCAACTGGGCGTGGATGGCGATGTTCAGCAAGCGGGGCAACGGCTTCGCGGACCTCAATCGATTCGGGCGTCTGCTGGACCTCGCGCAGTTCGATCGCGACGACCTCGCCTACGGCGACGTCGCCGGAAAGCTCAACGCGCTGCCGGTGTCCTTCAGCGCGCGCGTGATGCTGTGGAACCAGGCCGCATTCGATCGGGCCGGCCTGGCGCTGCCGACGACCTGGGACGAGCTCTTCGCGACGGGGCCGGCGTTCCGGCGCCTCCTGGGCGAGGACGCCTATCCGCTCGACGGCGAGCTCTACGACATGATGCTGCTGTCCCAGGCCTGGGTGCAGCAACGGCACGGCACGGCTTACATCGATCCCGCGCAGCCGCGCGTGGCGATGAACGAGGCCGCGGCGCTCGACTGGGTTCGCACCTACAAGCGGCTGGTGACCGACCACGTCGCGACGCCGCTGCCGCTGCGCGCGAGCCTGGGCGGCGCGGAGAAACCGACCGAGCAGCAACCCGACTGGGTCGTCGGCCGCTGGGCCGGCAACTACACCTGGGACTCGGTCATCGCGCTGCGCGCGTCCACGCTGGACAAGCAGCAGAAGCTGGTGCTCGGCGAGTTCCCCACGTTGCCCGGCGCGCTCGACAGCGGCATGTTCGGGCGACCGACCGTGATGTACGCGGTGAGCCGTCACGCCGAGAAGAACGGCCGCGCCGAGATGGCCGCCAAGCTCGTCAACTTCCTGCTGACCGACCCGGAGGCCGCGGCGCTGCTCGGCCGCACGCGTGGATTGCCGTCGGCGCGCGGTCCCTACGAGCAGCTGAAAGCGGCTGGCAAGCTGCCGCCGCTTGAAGTCGCTGCGCACGAACAGATCAAGGTGCAGCGCGAGTCGGGCCGGCTCAGGCGCCCGGCGCCGCTGTTCGAGCACGCGCGGCTGCACAAGTTCATGCGCGAGGTCTTCGAGACCGTCGCGTACAACAAGACCAGCGATGTCGATGCCGCGCGCCGCCTGGTGACCGAGGGCCAGGCCTTGCTGCAGCGGATCAAGTGAAAGCCATCATGAAAGCCAACGAACGACAGCTCCACTTCGCCACCCGCGAGGATCCGGACACCGGCGCGCGCGTCACGCGGCTGACGCCCACCGACGTGACCTGCCATCGCAACTACTTCTATCAGAAGTGCTTCACCAACGATGGATCCCAGCTGATCTTCGGCGCCGAGTTCGGGCCGGGCACGAGCTGGAACTACCACCTGCTCGACCTCAGGACGCAGGTCGCGACGCAGCTCACCGACCAGCCGGGCGAGAACACCTTCGGCGGCTTCCTCAGTCCCGACGACCGCCATCTCTACTTCGTCCGCGCGGAGCGGCAACTGATCCGGCTGTCCATGCGGGATCTGGGCGAGGAGGTCGTCTACACCGTGCCCGAGGGCTGGGTCGGCTACGGCACCTGGGTCGCGAACTCGGCCTGCACGAAGATGGTCGGCATCGAGATCGCGGCGAGCGACTGGTTCCCGCTCAGCGACTGGCAGAAGTTCCATCAGATGTTCCATGCGAAGCCGCGCTGCCGGCTGATCCGCATCGACCTGGCGACGGGCGCGAGGGAAGTGATCCTCGAGCAGCAGGGCTGGCTCGGCCATCCGCAATACCGGCCGGGCGACGACAACACCGTCGCGTACTGCCACGAGGGACCGCACGACCTCGTCGACGCGCGCATGTGGTTCATCGACGAGGACGGACGCAACGTCCGCTGCGGCCGCCGCCACGATCCGGGCGAGAGCTGCACCCACGAGTTCTGGGTGCCGGACGGCTCCGCGATGATCTACGTCTCCTACCTGAAGGGGCAGCGCGACCGCTGGATCTGCTCGCTCGATCCGGTCACGCTGGAATCGAAGCGCCTGACGCGGATGCCGCCGTGCTCGCACCTGATGAGCAACCAGGACGGCACGCTGCTGATCGGCGACGGCTGCGATTCGCCGGCTGACGTCGCCGACACCGGCAGCCACCAGATCGCGACGGATCCCTTCCTGCACCTCTTCGACCTGAAGGCCGGCACCGAGCGCCGCGTCGCGCGGCATGACAGCTCGTGGCGCGTCTACAAGGGCAACCGGCAGGTCACGCACCCGCATCCGTCGTTCACGCCGGATGAGAAGCAGGTGCTCTTCAGCGCGGACGCCGAGGGCGAACCGGCGCTGTATCTGGCGGACCTGTGATGCGGATGGCTCGTGTCGCCGTGGCGGTGGTGGGCGCGATGACGCTGCCGGTCGCTTCGGCACAGGAGCGCCCGCAGCTCAGCGATGCACAAGCGGCCACGATGACCGTGGCGACCTACCTCGGCGACTGGCAGCCGGCGCCGCTCGATCCTTCGCGATGGGCGCCGACCTTCGTCGTTGCGCCGGACGGCAGCGGCACGCATCGCACCGTGCAGGCAGCGATCGACGCGTTGCCGTCGAAGACGGCAGGGGCGTCGGCCGCGCCGCGCGCCTACGTGCTCGTCAAGCCGGGAACGTACCGGGAACCGCTGTGCATCCAGGACAAGGCGCCGTTCGCGCTGTACGGCGCCGGCGATGCGTCCGAGGTCGTGATCGTCGAAGGCCGCTACAACGCGCTGCCGAAGGCGAAGGGCGAGGCGGCTCATCGCTGCATGCAGTTGCTCGACGCCGAAACTCATGGAACGCCGGGAAGCGCCAGCGTGATGCTGTTCAGCGACGACGTTCAACTCGCTCGCCTGACCATCGCGAACGATGCGATGGACCGCGTTCGCGATGGGCAGGGCTATCCGGCCGGCGTCGGTGAAAGCGGCGGTGCGCAAGCCGTGGCGCTGATGACGCGCGGCGACCGGATCCAGCTGGAGCAGGTGAGGCTCATCGGGCACCAGGACACGTTCTACGCGGAGCGCAGCGCGGCATCCGCATCCGCATCGGTGGGCGGGCACGCGCCGCACGGTGCGCCCGACGAGGCGCGCGTGCTGGTGCGCCGCGGCGAGATCCGCGGTGATGTCGATTTCATCTTCGGCGGTGCGACGCTGGTCATCGACGACAGCTTGATCGTCAGTCGCGCCGGTCGCCGCGTGCCGGGCCACGGCGGACACGTGATCGCGCCCAGCACGCCGAACGCGTTGTCGCGCGGTTTGCTGATCCAGGACTCGCGTTGGCTGGCGGAGCCCGGCGTGGCGCCGGCCAGCATCAGTCTGGGCCGGGCATGGGACCGCGGCGTCGCGCGCGGCGAATGGCGCGCGTCGCCGGCGATTCCGAACGGGCAGGCGGTGCTGCGCGGCAACCTGCTTGGTCCGCATCTGGCGCCGTGGTCCGTGTCGACCTCGCGACGCCCGTTCAGCCCCGTCGGTGAGGCCGCCAACCGGATGGCCGAGTACCGCAATGTCACGCTGCCCATCGCGGTGCCGGTCGCCGCGTTCGATGCGATCCGGTCGGGCGACGGCTGGGCATCGATGAACGGCGGCACGATCGGCGGCGCGAGGGCGAAGCCCGAGGCGGTCCGTGTCGTGCGCACACGGGCTGAACTCGAGGCGGCGCTGGCGCTCGGCGAGACGCCCAAGCTCATCGCGCTCGCCGCGCGCATCGACCTTGCCGCCGACGCGACCGGACGGCGTCTGAGCATCGAGGACTTCCGCGATCCCGCCTTCGACTTCGACGCCTTCGTGCGCCAGTACGACCCTGCGACGTGGGGCCGGCGCGCACCCGAAGGCGCGTTGGAAGAGGCGCGCAAGCGCTCGGCGAAGAAACAGGCCGCGCAGGTCGTCGTCAAGCTGCCCTCGAACACGACCATCGTCGGCATCACGCCCGACGCCGGCTTCGATGGCGGTTCGCTGATGCTCGACAAGGTCTCGCAGGTGATCCTGCGCAACCTGCGCTTCTCCGATGCCTACGACTTCTTCCCCGCCTGGGACCCGAACGACAACGGTCACGGCGAGTGGAACTCCGAGTACGACACCGTCTCGCTGCGCGAGGCCACGCAGGTGTGGGTCGACCATTGCGCCTTCGACGACGGCGAGCGGCCCGATCCGCGCGAGCCGGTGGCGCTCGGCCAGCGCATGCAGCGGCACGACGGCCTGCTCGACATCACGCGGCGCTCGGACTTCGTGACCGTGTCCTGGAACGTCTTCCGCCGCCACGACAAGACGATGCTGATCGGCGGCAGCGACGGGCATCGCGACGATCGCGGCCACCTGCGCGTGACGCTGCACCACAACCTCTGGGAGCAGCTCAAGGAGCGAACGCCGCGCGTGCGCTACGGCCAGGTGCACGTCGCCAACAACCTCCATGTCGCGGCTTCGGGCGGTGACTATCCCTACGGCTACTCGATCGGCGTGGGCATCGCGTCCCAGGTACTGAGCGAGGCCAACGCCTGGGAGGCCGCCGCGGACATCAGGCCTGAGCGCGTCGTGCGCCTGCTCAAGGGCGATCGACTCGAGGATCGCGGCTCGAGCTTCAACGGTGCCCCCTTCGATCCGGCGCGTCTGTTGCGCACCGCGAACCCTGACAAGGCTGTCGTCGGCGACGCCGGCTGGACGCCGCCGTACCGGCTGTCCATCGATGTTGCGGCCGATGTGCCTGCCCGGGTTCGCGCGGGCGCGGGGACGGGCCGGCTGTGGTGAAATCTCCCCTTTCCAGGAACACCTTGCGCATGGATGACGATCTGAACGATGGCAAGCAGCAGCCCGAATCGGTGGCCGCGGTGCTCAAGGTTTTCGCCATCCTGCAGGCCCTGTCAGAACGCAGTGATACCGGTATCTCGGAGCTGTCCGTGCGGCTGGCCATGCCCAAGGCGACGGTCTACCGCTTCCTGCAGACGATGAAGACGCTGGGCTATGTCCGGCAGGAGACCGACAGCGAACGCTACGGCCTCGCGATGAAGGTCTTCGAGATCGGCGCGAAGGCGCTGCAATACCCGGACCTGGTCGACCTGTCCAAGCACCACATGCAGATGCTGGCCGACGCCACCGGCGAGACGGTGCACCTGGGCACGCTGATCGACAGCGAGATCATCTACGTCCACAAGGTCGACTCGAAGCACATGCTGGGCATGTACTCGCGCATCGGCCGTCGCGCGCCGCTGCACTGCACGGCGATCGGCAAGGTGCTGATGGCCTGGGAGCATCCGGAGCGCCGCGCCCGCGTGCTGGCCGGGGCCGAGTTCCAGCGCTTCCGCGACAAGACCATCACCGAGCCGGCGGCCTTCCAGGCCGAGCTGGAGCGGGTGAAGGGGCAGGGCTTCGGCGAGGACCGCGAGGAGTTCGACGACCACATCCGCTGCCTCGGCGTGCCGATCTTCGACCGGCTGGGCCAGCCCATCGCCGGCATGAGCGTCAGCTTCCCGACCTTCCGCTACGACGACGCCAAGGCGCCGGAGGTCGTGGCGATGCTGCAGGCGGCCAGCCGGGACATCTCGGCCCGCCTGGGTTGCACGAAGTTTCCGCTGGACGCCGCCTGACGCACTCAGCGCATCCGGTCCGGGACAATGCGCGTCCCGCCTGCCGGCACCGCGCTCCGTCGCCGTCCCTCCAAAAACACGCTGCATCGGCGCGACACCGCGATAACGCGGTTGTCGTGTGGGTGCATGTTGTCGTACAACTGATCCCGTGATGAATGCTTCGCTGACCCGTTCCCGCCCGAAATCCCTGGCGCTCGGCCTTGTCCGTGCGCTGGAGGACCGGATCCGTGCGGGTGCGCTCGCCAACGGCGACAAGCTGCCGACCGAGGCGGCGATCATGGCCGAGTTCGAGGTCAGCCGGACGGTGGTCCGGGAGGCGATCTCGAAGATGCAGGCGGCGGGGCTGGTCGAGACCCGGCACGGCATCGGGACCTTCGTCCTGGGGCTGGGGGAGGGCGGTCCGTTCCGGATCGGCGCGGAGCAGATGGCGACGCTGCACGACGTCGTGGCGGTGCTGGAACTGCGGATCGGCATCGAGACCGAGGCGGCGGCACTGGCCGCGCAGCGGCGCAGCGATGCCCACCTGAACAACATGCGCGCGGCGCTGTCGGCCTTCGCGGAGGCGGCGCTGGCCGGCCGTGACGCGGTGGCGTCGGACTTCCAGTTCCACCTCGAGATCGCCCGCGCCACGGGCAACCCGCACTTCGAGCAACTGATGGCGACGCTGGGCGCGCCGAGCATCCCCCGCGCGCGTCTGGCGAGCCTGGCGGCCGCGGGCGACGAAGACCCGCTGGCGCAGCGCGACTACCTGCTGCGCGTGAATGCGGAGCACGAGAGCATCCTCGACGCGATCGCCTCGCGCGACCCCGAGGCCGCGCGCGCGGCCATGCGGACGCACCTGGCCAACAGCCGCGAACGGCGCCGCCGCGCGGCGCTGGCGTTGCAGGAAAAGCGCTGAGCTTGCGCGGCGTGATCAGGCTTCGACGGCCTGTTCGCTAGAGCCTTCCTTGGTCTCCTCGACCTTGAACTTCCAGCCCTTGCGGCCAGAGGTCGCCACGATCTTCTGACGCACGAGCCGCTCGACGGTCATGATCCGATCGAAGGCGGACCTGACGGTTTCGTCACCGGCGGCATGCGCGAGGAAGTACAGCCTCAACAGCGTGTCGTTGGCCCTGGGCACCTTGCCGTGCCGTTCCCATAGGCTCACGTTCTGTTCGCTGACGCCCTGGACCTTTGCCATGGCAGCTTGCGACAGGCGCAGATGGACGCGCAGGAAGCGGAACTCCTTGCCGGTGAGTCGCCCAGGCTTGTGTGCGACCCGGACAGCAATCTCTCGCAGCAATTCGTCAGCTGCGGTCACGGAGTAGGCCTTTCCATAGGCGGTGTCGATTTCGTTGTAGCCATTGGCGAGCCACACGTTGTCCAGGCCGCATTCGGTGTAGTGGTACATCATCAATTCCTCAGGCTAGGCGATCACCGTGACGACGAGCAGGCCGGGCCGGGCGTCATCGAGTGCGACGCAAACGACCAGATCGGATGAGGGGCCATACCAGTGCATCCTGCAAACCAGATCGCCGCTCTTCATGTCTTCCTCGCCGGGCGTCAACAGGCGCCCCAAACGCAAGCAGTCGAACACTTCCTCCTTCAGCACACAACGTTCACGCATTCGCGCCACCGCGTGCCTGGTCAGGTAAATCAGCCCGGTATCCCGTGCCGTCTGGCGGATATGTCGCTCCAGTTGGCTCAGGGTCAGTCGTTTGAACGTCACTTCAGTCGCGCCTCCGCGCCAAGTTGCTCCCCATAATTTTTATGGGTTGCATCGTAGGTGCGTCCGCGGAGGCGGCGTGAAAGCGGTGTTGCGTTCTTCCCATAGTTTTTATGGGTTGATTGCTGACTGCAATCGGTAGTTCTGCGTGTTTCCCCTCATCGTTGAGCGATTGACGCCGTCTTGTCATCCGCTCGACTCAACTTGTATGATGACTGACAACAAGACCGCCAAAGCGTCTCCGGATTGAGCCCGAAGTCGCACCAAGAGCGGTTTCCACGGTTCCTTCCCGGAGACAAACCATGACCGTTCTGACCCGCCGCCTGGCCGTCAAAGCCGGTGCCGCCCTCGGCGCCGCCGTCCTCTCCACCTTCGCGGCCGGCCTGGCCCACGCCAGCGGCTTCCCCGAGCGGCCCGTGACCATCGTGGTCCCGTTCCCCGCCGGCGGTTCCACCGACATGCTGGCCCGCGCCATGGGCGCCGAGCTGCAGAAGAAGTGGGGCCAGACCGTCATCGTCGACAACCGCCCCGGCGCCACCGGCACCCTCGGCACCACCCAGGTCAAGCGCGCGGCGCCCGACGGCTACACGCTGCTGGTGTCCTCGCTCGGCCCGTTCGTCATCGCGCCGCATCTGATCAAGGCCGTCCAGTACGACGCTCTCAAGGACATCGACCTGCTCACCGTCGCCATCCAGGCGCCCAACGTGCTGGTCGTGCCCGCCGCCTCGCCGCTCAAGAGCGTCAAGGACGTGATCGACACGCTCAAGAAGGAGCCGGGCAAGATGAGCTTCGCCTCCTCGGGCAACGGCTCTTCCGACCACCTGACCGCCGAGCTGTTCTGGCTGCAGACCGGCACCAACGGCCTGCACGTCCCCTACAAGGGCGGCGCCCCGGCGATCAGCGACCTGCTGGGCGCACAGATCGACGCCTCGTTCCAGAACGTCAACGCGGTGCTGCCGCACATCCTCGGCGGCAAGCTGCGCGCGCTGGCCGTGACCGGCGACAAGCGCTCCGCCGTGCTGCCCAACGTGCCCACGCTGTCCGAGTCCGGCATCAAGGGCGCCGACGTGTACTCGTGGCAAGGCGTCGCCGCGCCCAAGGGCCTGCCGCCCGCCGTGCGCACGCAGCTGCAGAAGGACATCGTCGCCGCGCTCCAGGACCCGGCGGTGAAGCAGAAGTTCTCCGACATCGGCATCGAGACCGTCGCCAACACGCCCGACCAGGCGCAGGCCTTCCAGAAGACCGAGTTCGCGCGCTGGAAGCAGGTCATCGAGACCCGCAAGATCACCGCCGACTGATCCACGATCGACCGCAGACCGACCAGGAGTTCCGCGTGAGCGCAAGTAGTCCCATCGTCACCTCCGCCCGCGCGATCCCGGTCGCCGGGCGCGACGGCATGCTCATGAACCTGAGCGGCGCGCACGCGCCGTTCTTCACCCGCAACCTGCTGATCCTCGAGGACAACGCCGGCCACGTCGGCATCGCCGAGATCCCCGGCGGCGAACCCATCCGCAAGACGCTCGAACAGGCCGGCGCGCTGCTCGTCGGCCAGCCGGTCGCGAAGTGGAACGCACTGCTCGCGCAGGTCCGCGAGAAGTTCAAGGGCCTTGACAGCGGCGGCCGCGGCCTGCAGACCTTCGACCTGCGGACCACGATCCACGTGCTCACCGCGGTGGAATGCGCGCTGCTGGACCTGCTCGGCCAGCACCTCGGTGTGCCGGTGTGCGAGCTGCTCGGCGAAGGCAAGCAGCGCGACAGCGTCGCGATGCTGGGCTACCTGTTCTTCGTCGGCGACCGCACGAAGACGGGCCTGGCCTACAAGACGCCCGAGGACGAGGCCGGCAGCGATGCCGCGACCGACGCCTGGCTCAAGGTCCGCCACCACGTCGCGATGACGCCGGAGACCATCGTCGAGCAGGCCGCCGCCGCGCAGGCGCGCTACGGCTTCAAGGACTTCAAGCTCAAGGGCGGCGTGCTGGCCGGCGAGGAAGAGGTCGAGGCGATCAAGGCGCTGAAGGCCCGTTTCCCCGACGCGCGCGTCACGCTCGATCCCAACGGCGGCTGGCTGCTGAAGGACGCGATCCGCCTGCTGCGCGACCTGGGCGGCGTGCTCGCCTACGCCGAGGATCCCTGCGGCGCCGAGGAAGGCTTCTCCGGCCGCGAGGTGATGGCCGAGTTCCGCCGCGCCACCGGCCTGCCGACGGCCACCAACATGGTGGCCACCGACTGGCGCCAGTTCACGCACGCGCTCAGCCTGCAGTCGGTCGACATCCCGTTGGCCGACCCGCACTTCTGGACGATGTCCGGCGCGGTCCGCGTCGCGCAGACCTGCCGCGACTTCGGCCTGACCTGGGGCTCGCACTCCAACAACCACTTCGACGTGTCGCTGGCGATGTTCACGCATGCCGCCGCCGCGGCGCCGGGCCGCCTCACCGCGATCGACACGCACTGGATCTGGCAGGACGGCCAGTTCCTCACCGAGAAGCCGCTGCAGATCGTGGACGGCGAAGTCGCCGTGCCGACCGCACCCGGCCTGGGCGTGACGCTCGACATGAAGGCCGTGGAAGCGGCCCACCAGCTCTACCTGCAGCACGGCCTGGGCGCGCGCGACGACGCCATCGCCATGCAGCACCTGATCCCCGACTGGAAGTTCGATCCCAAGCGGCCCTGCATGGTCCGCTGAACGATCCCCCCGAACGAAACCTGGAGAGAGACAACATGCAAGACAAGACATTCGCCCGCCGTGCCCTCATCGCCGCGGCCGCCGTCGCCGCGGTGGCAGGTGTTGCCCCCAGCGCCTTCGCGCAGGCCGCCTGGCCCAGCAAGCCGCTGAAGATCATCGTCCCGTACACCCCGGGCGGGTCCTCGGACATCATCGCCCGCATCATTTCGCCCATGCTCGGCGAGATGCTCAAGCAGACCGTCATCGTCGAGAACAAGCCCGGCGCCAGCGGCAACATGGGCGCCGACCAGACCGCCAAGGCCAACGACGGCTACACCATCATGCTGTGCGACGTCAGTGCGCTGGCCATCAGCCCGTCGCTGTACACCAAGCTCAACTTCGACCCGTCGAAGGACCTGAAGGGCGTGGCGATGCTGGCGTACTCGCCGCACATGCTGGTCGTCCACCCGTCGGTGCCGGCCAACAACCTGAAGGAACTGGTCGAGCTGTCCAAGAAGTCCAAGATCGACTTCGCCGTCACCGCGATGGGCAGCGCGCCGCACCTGGCCGGCTTCCAGGTCGCCAGCCTGACCGGCGCCAAGTGGGAATACATCCCGTACAAGGGCGGCTCGCAGGCCGTCACCGACACCATCGCCGGCCAGACCCAGGTGCTGATGAACGGCATGCTCGCGACGCTGCCCTTCGTGCAGCAGAACAAGCTCAAGGTCATCGGCGTCAGCAAGTCCACCCGCGTGCCGCTGCTGCCCAACGTGCCGACGCTGGCCGAGCAGGGCGCCACCGGCTTCGAGTCCGGCACCTGGCAGGGCATCCTGGCCCCGGCCAACATGCCCAAGGCCAACATCGACAAGCTGTCCGCCGCGCTGATCAGCATCATCCGCTCGCCGGAAGTCCGCGCGCGCCTGGCCGCGCAGGGCGCCGAGGTCAGCACGATGAACCCGACCGAGATGGACACCTTCTTCAACGCCGAGCGCAAGAAGTGGGCGGGCGTCGTGGCCAAGAGCGGGCTCAAGCTCGATTGATCTTCGATTGACGCATCGATAGCCGTATCGCTGGATGCGGTCGTTGATGTGGCTGTGGATGCCCGTTTTGATTCAGACCTGAGGAGCCCGTCATGCCGACGCCGACCACGCCTTACTCCGCCTTCCCCAACACGCTGCGACAACGCCTGATCGCCGGCGAACGCCTGATCGGCTGCTGGTGCTCGCTGGCCAGCCCGATCAGCACGGAGGTGCTGGGCCTGGCCGGTTTCGACTGGCTGCTGCTGGACGGCGAGCACTCGCCCAACGACGTCAGCAGCTTCGTGCCGCAGCTGATGGCGCTCAAGGACAGCGTCAGCGCGCCGGTCGTGCGGCCGAGCACCAACCACGCGGTCGAGATCAAGCGGCTGCTGGACGCGGGCTTCTCGAACCTGCTGATCCCCTTCGTCGAGTCCGCCGAGCAGGCGCTCTACGCGGTGCAGGCCACGCGCTATCCGCCGCAGGGCTTCCGCGGCGTGTCGGTCTCGCAGCGCAACAACCGCTACGGCACGGTGCCGGGCTACTTCCAGGGCATCAACGAGCAGATCGCGGTGATCGTGCAGATCGAGAGCCCGGTCGGTGTCGCCGCCGTCGCGGAGATCGCCGCGGTGGACGGCGTGGACAGCGTCTTCATCGGACCGCAGGACCTGGCCGCGGGGTATGGCCATCTCGGCAACCCGAGCCACCCGGACGTGCAGGCGGCGATGGCCGCGATCTTCTCGGCGTGCAAGGCGGCGGGGAAGCCGGTCGGCATCCTCGCGCCGGTCGAGGCCGATGCGCGCCGATATCTCGACATGGGCGCGACGTTCGTCGCCGTGGGCAGTGACCTGGGCCTTTTCCGCTCGGCGACACAGGGCCTGCGCGACAAGTACAAGGATTGATTCAGGAGTATCTCAATGAGCATCAAGATCGGTTTCATCGGCCTGGGCATCATGGGCGCGCCCATGGCGGTGCGTCTCGCGCAGGGCGGGCATCAACTCTTCGTCCAGACGCGCAGCAAGGTCCGCGAGGAAGTGGCCGCCGCCGGCGCCACCGTCTGCGCCAGCGCGACGGAAGTGGCCGAGCAGGCCGACGTGATCTTCACGATGGTCCCGGACACGCCGGACGTCGAACGCGTGCTGTTCGGTGACGGCGGGATCGCCGCCGCGTTCGCCGGCGGCAAGGGCGCGGGCAAGACGGTCGTGGACATGAGCTCGATCTCGCCGATCGCGACCAAGGACTTCGCGGCGCGCATCGAGGCGCTCGGCGCCGAGTGGCTGGACGCGCCGGTCTCCGGCGGCGAGGTCGGCGCCAAGGCCGGCACGCTGTCCATCATGGTCGGCGGCAAGGAGTCGACCTTCGCGCGCATCAAGCCGCTGTTCGAGCTGATGGGCAAGAACATCACGCTGGTCGGCGGCGCGAGCGCGGGTCAGGTCACCAAGGTGGCCAACCAGATCATCGTGGCGCTGAACATCGCCGCCGTGAGCGAGGCGCTGGTCTTCGCCTCCAGGGCCGGCGCCGATCCGGCCAAGGTGCGCGAGGCGCTGATGGGCGGCTTCGCCTCCAGCCGCATCCTCGAGGTCCACGGCGAGCGCATGATCAAGCGCACCTTCAACCCCGGCTTCCGCATCGCGCTGCACCAGAAGGACCTGAACCTCGCGCTGCAGAGCGCCAAGGCGATGAGCGTGGCGCTGCCCAACACCGCCAACACCGCGCAGCTGATGCAGGCCGCCGCGGCGCAGGGCTGGGACCAGCTCGACCATTCGGCGCTGGTGCGCGCGCTGGAAGTGCTGGCCAACCACGAGGTCGGTAGCACTACGGACGCCGGCTGAGGGGACAGGTCTCCACAATCGCCGGTCATGAGCACGCCCCACGACGCCTCCGCCTCTCCGGCCGCCTCGGCCTCCGCAACGTCTGCTCCAGGTTCGCCTGCTCCCGGTTCGCCGGAAGCGGCCGCATTGGTCGCGGATCCGCGCGCGCTGCTGAAGCACCTCTACCGCGTGGCGGTGGACCGGGCGCTGCCGGGCAAGATCCTGGCAAGCCACCTTCCGCCGCCTCCGAAAGGGCGGACGCTGGTGATCGGCGCGGGCAAGGGCGGTGGGTCGATGGCGCAGGCCTTCGAAGCCGCCTGGCCGGCGAGCGCGCCCATGACCGGGCTGGTCATCACGCGTTACGGGCACATCCCGCCGGACTACCGGCCGCGCCGCATCGAGATGGTCGAGGCCGCGCACCCGGTCCCCGACGCCGCCGGCGAACGCGCCGCGGCCCGGATGATGCAGAAGGTGCGCGACTTCAACCCGACCGCCGACGACCAGGTGATCTGCCTGATCTCGGGCGGCGGCTCGGCGCTGATGCCGCTGCCCGCGCCGGGACTGACGCTGGCCGACAAGCAGGCGGTCAACCGCGCGCTGCTGGCCAGCGGCGCCAACATCGTCGAGATGAACTGCGTGCGCAAGCACCTCAGCGGCATCAAGGGCGGCCGGCTGGCCGCCGCCTGCGCGCCGGCCAAGGTGCTGACGCTGATGATCTCCGACGTGCCCGGCGACGATCCGCAGGTGATCGCTTCCGGCCCGACCGTGCCCGACGCGAGCACCTGTGCCGAGGCGCTGGCGATCTGCCGCCGCTACCGCATCGCCTTGCCGCAGTTGGCGGTCGACGCGCTCGAGCGCGGCGAGTGGGAAACGCCCAAGCCCGGCGACAAGTGCTTCGACGGCCATGAGCAGCGCATCATCGCGGCGCCGCGCCAGAGCCTGCTCGCGGCCGCCGAGGCGGCGCGCGCGCTCGGCATCACCGCGCACGTGCTGTCCGACGAGATCGAGGGCGAGTCCCGCGAGGTCGGCCGCGTGCACGCCGCGCTCGCCCGCTCGGTGGCGCGTCACGGCGAGCCCTTCGCCAGACCCTGCCTGATCCTGTCCGGCGGTGAGACGACGGTGACGCTGGTCCCGCAGCCGGGACGCGGCGGCCGTGCGGGCGAGTTCGTGCTCGGCTGCGCGATCGCGCTGGACGGGCAGCCGGAGGTCTGGGGCCTCGCCGCGGACACCGACGGCATCGACGGCGTCGAGGACAACGCCGGCGCCTTCCTCAGCCCGAGCACCCTGGAGCGCGCCCGCGCGCTGGGCCTGAAGCCGGCGGACCTGCTGGCGGCCAACAACGGCTACGCGCTGTTCGAGGCGCTGGGCGACCTGCTCATCACCGGGCCGACGCAGACCAACGTCAACGACTTCCGCGCGCTGCTGATCCGCTGAGGCGTTTCACGGACATCCCCCCATCGAGCGAATCGAGGGGGAAATTGACCGGATGTTGACGCGCCTCAAGGCAATTTCCGCCGAGGGCGAGGACAGTCCGGCATTCCCGGTTTCCGAGAGTGCCCGTGATCGCCCATCTGATGTCCGACCCTGACGGATCCGCTGACGCCAGCGTGCCCGTCCCCGCTTCCGCCTCCATGGCCACCGCCGCGGCGCTGACGCCCGAGGCGGCCTGTCCAGCCGCTTTTCCCCCTGCGAGCGCCGGACTGATTCCCGGCCCGGGCCACCCGATCCCGTGGCGCGCGCTGCTCGGCGACGTGCTGCTGGACGGCGAGAGCTGGTCCGCGCTGGCCGCCATGACGCAACTGCGCCGCTGCAAGGCCGGTGAGCTGGCGGTCCGCCGCGGCGACGCCGCCGTGGCCATGCTGGCGCTGTGCGAGGGCAAGGTCGCCGGGCGCGCCCCGCTGACCGGTCCGCTGTGGCTGGACCTGCACACCGCCTGGCTCGAGGGGCGCTATGAGGAGGACGTCAGCGTCGTCTCCGCGTCGGCGCTGGTGATGACCTGGCCGATGTCGATGGCGGCGATGTGGCTGCGCTCGCAGCCGCTGGTGCTGGAGGCGCTGGTGCGCGCCACGGCCGCGCAGCTGCGGGACGCGCAGGACGCGATCCGCGGCCTGACGATGAAGGACGCCACAGGTCGCGTGGCCGCGTGGCTGCTGGCGCAGGCGGGCGTCGCCGAAGAACTGCAGTTCACCGAGCGCAAGCGCGACGTGGCGGCGCAGCTGTCGATCTCGCCCGAGACCTTGTCGCGCACGCTGCGGCAGCTGGCCGACCGGGGCGTCGTGGCGGTCCAGGGCTACCGCATCGGGCTGCTGGACCGGGTGGAACTGCTGGCGCTGGCGCGAGGTCGCTGAGCGGCTTAGACTCGCAGCCACACTTGTCGTTACGTTCTGAGGAGGCCAATGTGACGATCGCCAGCGTGACCCCCTTGAGCGCCGTGGTCCCCGCGACCACGACCGGTTCCCAAGCGGAACGTTTCTTCGCGGGGCATGCCAGCCTCCCCGTGATGCCCGAGGTCGGACGCAAGCTGCTGCGCAGCCTCGACGACGACGGTGTCTCGCTCGGCCAGATCGCCGAGCTCATCGGCAAGGATTCGACGCTCGCGGCCAAGGTGCTGCGCCTGGCCAACTCGGCGCGCTACAGCCCGTCGCACACGATCAGCACGCTGCAGGACGCGGCGATGGCGCTGGGGCTGGAGACGCTGCGCAACCTCGCGATGGCGGCCAGCCTGACGGGCACCTTCCCCGACGTGAAAGGCCTGGACCGCCAGCGCTTCTGGCGCCACAGCATGCGCACGGCCGGGTATGCGCGCTTGCTGGCCAAGCTGCTGCAGGGCGACGCGGACACCGCCTACCTCGCCGGCCTGATGCTGCGCACGGGTCAGTTGATGATGGCGATGACCGAGCCCGACCAGGTCGCCGACGTGGAGGCCCACGCGGGCGAACCGGGCAGCCGTTTCTCGCTGGAGTCCAGCCGCTTCGGCTGCACGCACGCCGACGTGACGGCGGC
Organism: Roseateles sp. GW821-FHT09G03; assembly: GCF_059416045.1. Taxonomy (NCBI): domain Bacteria; kingdom Pseudomonadati; phylum Pseudomonadota; class Betaproteobacteria; order Burkholderiales; family Sphaerotilaceae; genus Roseateles; species Roseateles sp. GW821-FHT09G03. The sequence continues at coordinate 43,601 of NZ_JBWKOK010000007.1, read as the reverse complement.
GCTCGCGGCGCACTGGCACTTCCCGGCCGATCTGGTCGAGGCCTTCAAGGACGCGAACGTGCCGCTGGAGGTCAAGCCCTTCTCGATGCTCGCGGCGATCCTGCACCTGGCCGAGGTCATCGCCGACGCCTGCGACCAGGACGCCGACCGCATCGCGGCGCTCACGACCGCGGTGCCCGAGCTGGTCGAGCATCTCCACCTGGACCTCGAGTTCCTGCGCCTGCGCCTGGACGGCTGCGGGGATCCGGGACAGGACGTCGAGCTGATGCTCAAGTGAGGCGGCGCTGAGGTAAGGTCTGCCGCTTCACGATCCAGACAAGAGCATCGGAGACGGCATGACGACGTACCAGGGAAGCTGCCACTGCGGCCGCGTGGCCTACGAGGTGGACGGCGAGATCGACGGCGCGATGGCCTGCAACTGCTCGATGTGCCAGCGCAAGGGCTCGCTGCTGTGGTTCGTGCCGCGCGCGCAGTTCCGGCTGAAGAGCGACGAGTCGGCGGCCGCGACATACCTGTTCAACAAGCACGCGATCAAGCACCGCTTCTGCACGGTGTGCGGGATCCATCCGTATGCCGAGGGCACGGACCCGAAGGGCAACGCGATGGCGGCGATCAACGTCCGCTGCCTCGAAGGCATCGAGCTGGAAAGCGTTCCGGTCACGCACTACAACGGCCGGGATGCCTGACGCTGCACGCCCTCTCCCGCAAGCGGGAGAGGGGTCTGGCTCAGCGCGCGATCACAGCTTCGTGATCCGCACCCAGTTCAGGTTCCAGCCGCTGGCCGGCGCGTAGACGCCGAGCGCGTAGGTGCCCGCGTTGACGGTCACCGTGTGCGACACCGTCGTCCAGTTCTGCCAGCCGCCGGTCGCGGGGATCGCGACCTGGCCGAGCTGGATGCTGCCGGCGTTCAGGTCCAGCGAGAGCCGCGCGCCGCTCGGGCTGGCAACGCGGTACTCGACGCGGTAGCTGCCGCTGCTCGGGAAGTTGACGTTGGCGTAGGCCATCCAGTCGCCGGTATCGATCCAGCCGACGCTGCGGCCGCCTTCGCTGCAGGCCTCGGTCTGCACGCCGCTCTGGCTGGTGAAGCTCTCGGCTTCGATCAGCTTGCTGGTCGCCGGCGGGGGCGTGGTGCCGCCGCCGATCTCCGAGCGGATCGCCGTCAGCAGGCTGTTGGCGCCGTTGCCGTCCTGCGCCAGCTCCCAGATCATCACGCCCGAGCCCTGCTGCAGGCCCAGGCGCGTCTTGGCCTTGATCGTCGGGATGCCGTTGTAGGTGATGTAGCCGCAACTGGCGCACAGCGTGCCGACCAGGTCCTTCTGCGCCGCCGCCGCGCCGAACTGGTTGACGATGTCGTTAAAGCCGTAGTCCGACGCATAGCCGTTGAAACCGTAGCCGTAGAACGGCACGCCCAGCACCAGCTTCTCCTTGGGCAGGCCGCGCGACTGCCAGGTCGCGACATCGCGCTGCGCCTGCGCGTAGGACGAGTGCTCCTGACCGACCTGACCCCAGCTCGGGCCCACGTTGTCGTAGGACATGATGGTCACGAAGTCGAAGTGCGGGATCGACGACACGGGCACCATCCCGCCTTCGTAGCTCGCCGTGGCTGCGGTGACCAGCTTGCCGGGCAGCGCGGCGCGCAGCGCCTGGATGAAGGGCGTGTAGTTGCCGGCGCGGTCGATGGCGGTCAGCAGGCCGCCTTCGATGTCGATGTCGGCGCCGTCCAGGCCGTAGCTGTTGACGAACTGCGCCAGGCTGTTGACCGTCGCCGCGCGGTTGCCCGGCTGCAGCAGCGTCTGCCAGTTGCCGGAGCAGCCGGGGATCCCGCCGCCGGCCACCGAGATCAGCACCTTCGCGCCGGCCGCGCGGGCCTTCTGCACCACGTACTGGATGTCGGCGCCGGAGGCGTCCATGCAGGTCGGGTTGCCGTTGCTGAGGAAGGCGCCGCTGGCCGACGGATTCGCGAAGGCGAGGTTGATGTGGGTGAGTTTGCTCAGGTCGGTGCGGTCGGCAACGGCGCGCAGGTTCTTCCACGCCGGGATGTAGCCGACCACCTTGGTCTGGGCGAGGGCGCTGGACGCCGTGCCGCACAGGGCGAGTGCGGCAATGGCGAACGAAAGGCCGGTGAGTGCAGGACGTCGGAACGATTGGGACAGTGTCATCGCGAGCTCCCTTGGGGTTGAGGGACCGGCCGGACCTGCGCGACGTTCGCGGGGCCTCGGTCGATCGCCGGCGATTCTGTGGGGTTTCGTGAAAACGCTTTCATCGTTGTCCCTGAATCGGCGACGCGCGTTCCGTATCGAATGCAACGAGGCGTTGTGCCCCCTGGCGGCCGGGAGGGCCCGTGTCCGCTGTGTAAAGCGTGAAAGCCTGGAAACCTGCTTGCGAGCGCTTACGAATCCGCGCGACCGGTTGCATGCCGTGCGCAGAGCGCTCCGAATAATCCGCCGCCTACCTCCAAAGGACGGATTCATGACCATCACCCCGCTGCGCCCGACCGGCGCTCTCCGCCTGCATCCGCTGGCCTTGTCCCTGGCCCTGGCCGGCGTGCTCGCCGGTTGCGGCGGCGGCAGCGACGGCGCCGGCGCGCTGGTCGGCGCGGCCCGCCAGAACGGCGGCACGACCGCGTCCACGGGCGCCACGGCGGCGGCGGCGGCGACGCAGGTCTGCTTCTACGAGCACGTGAACTACGTCGGCGCCAGCATGTGCCTGGCCGCGGACTCGGCCTGGGTCGGCTCGGGCTGGAACGACCGCATCTCGTCGGTGAGGGTGCCGGCCGGATTCAAGGTGCAGCTCTTCGCCGACATCAACTACGGCGGCAAGTCGATCACGCTGACGGCGGACAACGCCAACCTGGTGCCGTCGGGCTTCAATGACCTGGCGTCGTCGATGCGCATCACCGCGCCGCCGGCGGCCGCCAAGGTGACGCTGGCCTCGGTGCAGTTCGCGCAATCCATGCTCTACGGCAGCAGCGACAGCCAGCTGGTGCTGGTCGCCAACAAGCCGGCGCTGCTGAAGGTCAACGTGACCGCGCCGGCCGGCACGGTCGCGCCGACCGGCCTCGTGCGCGTGGACAACACGGTCGACGGCACGGGCCGCGACCTGGTGCTGGCCGCACCGCGCCGCGGTCTGCCGACGACGGTGTCGGAGACGCAATCCTTCGACGATGCCTACAGCGTGAGCATCCCGGGCGAGCTGGTGAAGAGCGGCCTGAAGGTGACGGTGAACGTCGCCGGCGCCGCGGCGCAGAGCTTCACGCCGCGCGTCGGCGGCGGCACGCCGATGCGCTTCGTGCCGATCCCGGTGCGGATCGCCGGCACGACCGGCCAGCTGCCGACGGACCAGAGTGCGCATCTGCGCGCGTTGTTCCCGGTGTCGACGGTCACGCTGCAATCGCACCCGGCCTTCGTGTCGAGCAAGGTCACCACGCTGCCGAGCACGGACGCGCAGTGGAGCGATGCCTTCGGCAAGATCCTGGGCGAGCTGGCCGACCTGCACCGCATCGAGGGCGCGGCCCGTCACGACTACTACTTCGGCTTCATCCCGAAGCGCACCTGGGGCCTGGCGGGCCTGGGCTACGTGCCGGGCAACTCGGCGGTCGGCTTTGACATGCCGAGCAATCCGGACACGGTGCGCGACGTCGTCGCGCACGAGCTCGGCCACAACTTCTCGCTGCCGCACGCGGCCTGCGGCGGTGCCGGCTCGCCGGATCCGAAGTACCCGTACCCGGACGCCAACCTGGGCAAGCCGGGCCGCTACATCTGGAGCTACCTGTCGGACACGAACGCGTTCTACGACCCGCGCCCGACCGACCGCCACGACATCATGAGCTACTGCGGCGGCACGGTGTTCTCGGACTACAACTACCGCATCATGCAGACCTTCCTGACGCCGGCCGACACGGCCAAGGCGCAGGCGGCGGAAGCCAAGGCGGTGGCGCAGGACGTGCTGCTGGTGAGCGGCAGCATCAACGGCCGCCAGGTCGAGATCAATCCGGTGAAGACGCTGTTTGCCAAGCCCGACGCGGCCTCCGGCCCGTACGTGCTGCGCGTGCAGACGACGGGCGGCCAGATCCAGGACCACGCCTTCACGGCGCAGGCGCTGGACCATGACGGCGACAACCAGCACTTCAGCGTGTTCGTGCCCAAGGTCGACAACATTGCCAGCGTCAGCGTGCTGAAGGATGGCGTGGTCCTGTCGCAGGCCCAGCCGCGGGTGAGCAGTGCCCGCGCGAAGGCGCAGGCGGCAGGCGGCGGCCGCGCGCAGGTGACGGTGAAGGAAGCCAGTGGCAAGGCCACGCTGCGCTGGGATGCGGACTCGGCGCCGTTCCTGAGCGTGACCTGGACGGACGGCACCCGCCGCCTGAACCTGGCGCAGGACCTGCAGGGCGGCGAGGCGACGCTGGACACGCATGAACTGCCGGCCGGCGGCCGCTTCGAGTTCATCGTGTCGGATGGCTTGAACGCGCAGCGCATCGAGTCGGCGCGCTGATCGATCCACGGCGCGCCTCTCGGCGCGCCGTGGACGGGGAATCTGGCGGAAGGCGCCGGGTTCCCCGTTGTCGTTTTGTGAGCGCGGCGACGGGGCTTGTTTTACGCCTGACTTCCGCAGTCTCTCTTGGGAAAAGGCTTTCGTAGACAGATTTAGTCGATCGGACGACTGTTGCCAGTGTGGGCAAACACTCGGATTTCGAGGACCCCCGGCCGTATGGGTGGGGAGTTCTAGGCGATGTTCACGGTCACGGTCACGGTCATGGTCACGATCCCGGTCGCCTCATTCAAGAAGCGTCTCGGGCGGCGCCTATCAACGCGGAGATTCGCTTTTGAACGGCAGCTCTTCCGGCCGCGCCGACGAGCAATGCTTGAGAAAGACTTCATAGGTCATGCTGGGCGGAAAATAGCTGAAAGACTTCAGGTCGAAGTAGTCTTGGCTGCTCATCATCGTTCGTGAGATGCCCAAAGCTAGTTGCATCGCTTCGCTGTGTGACATCGTCGCGCTGAGGTGCAGGTCAGCAAAGCCTTGCTCGTCCAACGAGGCATCTTTCACTGCACGAGTGCCATACTGCTTTAGGCCCGCGAGGAAGGACTTCGATTCGTCCCCGTAGCGGTAGATGATGAGTGGGCCTGCTGATACCCCTTTAATGAGGGCCGCGTTCTTGTCCAACCAGTTTCTGGTTGCGTCCAGGGTCTGTTCCGACTCGCCTGCATAGAGGAGCACGTTGACTTTGGTCCAAATGCCGTTGTCGTGGCAGGCCTGCAAGAGTTCAGACGCCTTGTTGAGGTAGACCTCCGGCGATCTGGTCTTCTCCATGATCTCAAGCTGCGTTCCGCTTGCTGATTCCAAGCCGAGATCCAACACTTTGAGACCGGCCTTCGCCAGAATTTCAACCTGGCGACCGGTCATGTGGTCAACGCGAGTTTCTGCGCGCCACTGAATGTCCAATTCTCGCGCCCTAAGCTCAGCCACCAGTTGACTGCTCCATTGCGTGGAAGGCTGGAAGAGCGATGCCTCAAAGTAGGCGTTGAAGCTCCTGTGGCCCAGAGCAAGCGTCGCCGCTTCAATCTCATCGGCTAGATCGGCCGCCGGCTTTGGCTGGCTAAGTGGAACCTTGGACTCCGCGCAGAACCCGCAATTGCGGCCACAACCCCGAGAGATCTCGAAGCTCGGAGTGAACTCATAAGCCTCGTCGAGGAGCGTGTAGTCCATCCGCGAGAGCGTTCCATTGGTGCCGGACAGCTTTGGCAGGGGTGAGATGTCCGACTCCGGAATCATCTTCCAGCGCTGTGGCTGCAGGACACGTTCGATGACGTGTTCTGCCGTACCGAAGATGACGAGATCAACGTCCGGGATTTGTGAGCGCAGCCACACGCCATCTTCGGCCACGACCCAGCGTCCGCCTACAACAATCTTTGAGCCTGGCCTGCGCTCTTTAATCAGTCGGCAGACGTCGCGCGACCAGCCAAGCGCATAGCTACTGGGAATCGATAAGAGGATCGGACGCGAGACGTCCAGCCATCCAAGTCCTTCGAGTCGGGCGACAAAGTCCGCAGGTGCCGTGAAGTTCCCATGGAAGACGCGTGGGGAGAAGCCCTTGGCCTTGAGGATGCCGGCTAGGCCGAGCAGTCCGTAGTTGAGATAGCGGTGAAGCGCGGAGAACGGATTTCCGGCTTTCTTGGGGCGCAGCATTCCGGCACCGATCATTAGAACGGAATGATCGACGTCAATCAGTAGACTCATTGGGTAGGTAGACAGCTTCGCGGAGGGGGTTGAACGTGCGAGCTCGTACTCAGCAGCATGCGCCGCCGTCAGGACGCGACGTTACTGCAGTGCTGAGCGAAGCCTCAGTCGAGGTTGCTCCGCTGGGGCCGGTGGGCGCGGGCCTTTCCGAGATATCCGGCGCCGGGCCAGGTGTTGCCGTTTGCGTGACGGCCGTCTCGGAAGGAACAAACGAGTCCAAGTCGACTCTGTAGAAATCGACTTCGATGCCAGCCTCTTCGAACATCTTGTGCGCCGAGATGCCGCTGATATCCCAACGTGAATCGCTTGTCCCCGGCGCCTCTGCAACGACTCGCTTTACGCCAGCCTGGATGATCGGTCCCGCACACCGGGCGCACACCGGTTTACCCCAGACATAGACTGTAGACCCGGCGGCCCTGGAGCCTGAAGCGATGAGTGCATTGATCTCCGCATGCACTACCAGCTCGAGCTTGACTTCTTTGTCAGTCAATCGCTCCGCTGAGTCCTCAACTCCCATCGGGAAGCCGTTATAACCGATTGAAATGCTCCCGCCCTTTTTTGAGAAAACGACTGCGCCAACCTTGGCATTCGGGTCTTTCGACCATCCGGCGATGTACTTGGCAAGCTCCACGAAGCGCTTGTCCCACTTTGACATCGGCTTAGTTGCAATCATGTATTCCACTAGAGAGTCCTTTGTTTGGGCGGTCATCGGAGGCGAGTTACTGCTGCAGCGCGCAAGGGAGACGAGTTCACCAATCCGGATGCCTTCGCAGTCATGCGCGACCGGGATTCAGACGGCGATGCGTCCCAGCACTTCCTCAAGCACCCTTTCTTGATTGGTTGATGTCAACTGCAGGCGACGCGTGCCGTATTCGGGGGCAAACACGCCGATGTGACGAGCTGCAGCCACTCGGAACGGAGCATCGATGTCTCGGCCCGGACCTAGCGCAATATTGGGATCGAGAATCGTCTCAATGACCAGGTCGTATTCCGACATGTATGCACGCGCAATGGCTCTGACTGTCTCCATTCGACTTGGCTGTGTAGAGCGACCTGAGACCTCGAGCGCAGCCTCGAGGTAGCCCAGCGCGTCCGAGACCGGACGGTCAATCAGGATCACGTCGGCCTTGAGGGCTGCGACGGCCTCTCGCTGGATGCACTCCGCGATGATCCAAAGCGTGCTGTCCACTGTATGCTCGCTCAATATCGGGAAACCTAGCGCGCGGGCCTTGACAGCGATACTTTGGAATCGCTCGACGACCAATCGTCTCTGCTTGAGTTGCTCTTCGACTTGGTCCAGGAATGTCGACTTGCCAGTCGAGTGTGTGCCGGTGATGGCGATCTTTATGGGGCGCTTGTTCAAATGAGGCTGCCTTGCGGTTGGTCGAAGATGTCGGCGCGGCGAAGGGCCGCTTCGCGCTGCTGTTCAGGAAGGTTGCGTAGCAGGTCTACCAGTAAGAGCGCCGCCAGGGCTGCGTCATAGAGTGCAGAGTGATGCCTCTGGCCGGTGATCTGTCGGGCTTGCTGCGACAAGGACAACAGCTGCCCAATTTTGTCGAGTCCGTACGAGGGTAGTCCGGGCTTCAAGGTTTTCGCGAGCCGCAAAGTGTCGATTGCGACTCTTGGACGCCAAGTTGGCAAGGCGCGATTGAGAAATGCCAGATCCACATGGACGTTGTGACCGACGATCAGACCTTGCCCGATGATGGACTCGATTTCATCCGAAAGCTCCAAAAACGACGGACAGTCGGCTACGTCTTGATTGCGGATGCCGTGAATGCCGGTGGCCATCTTCGTGATCGGTTGGTTTGGTTTAATGCGCCAGCTCCGTGCTTGACCCGTCAATTGCAGATCGAGGACTTCAACTGCGGCAAGCTCGACGATCTCCGGCGGTGTTGCGCCCGAGCCTTCGACGTCAAGCGCCCAATAGCGGCTTGTCACTATTGTCATGAGCAACTCGCCGTCACGAGCAGGACTGGCGCGACTTCTGAGTGCGAGCACATGGAGTGTGAGTAAGCATTGCCAGCGTTTGGCCTTACTTGGTAAAACGAACTCAAGCGTTCAAACCCGACATGCGAATCCCGAGCTCAGGGTATCTACTCAGGTCTAGATTGCGGAATTGAAAAATTGAATGACGGAGGGATGCAAATCAAATCAAAGGATGTCTCTGGCTAAGCGATCAACGTTGACTCTGCATCCAGTCAGAGGTATTGCATTTGAGGCTAGGAGCCGCACAGCTAAGGCCCGCATGCCTGGCGCTGCGGGCACGTCTGCTGCGACGCTCGGCGAGTGGCCGTAACCTGAAATCGCGTTCGGTCGTGCATCGCCGATCGTGAGAGGAATTTCATGAGTTCAGTGACGGGTCGTAGAAAGTCCGTGTCGTTGACCTTCCGAGGCTTTGAGGTCAAGGCCGAGGAAGTGGTCCGGCTCGCCGGCGCGGCGGCGTCAAGTTCCGAGAACCGGGGAGAGCCGGTGAGGCCGGGCGTCAAGACCTTGTTGACTCGGTCGTACGCGAGGTTCTCGACGGACTTCTCCAGCGATCATCAACTGAACGACATGCTGCCCGCGCTGCTGGCCGTGCTGGGAGGGGTCGATCGAATCGGGCAACTCAGAGAGCAAGTGCAGCCGGAGTTCCTCGAGATCCACTTCGATCTGCCGGCTCGACAGTCGGAGGACTCTCAAGAGGGCTACCTGGATGAATCCGTCATCGCCGCAGTGTTCCAACTGAAGGCCACGATCTCGTTCGGGTTCTTTTAGAGACCCGACCGGTATCGGCTTGCGATACCCCAGGACTTTCGTCCATTGACGCGGCGGGCCCCTGGCAGACACTGCGGTCCTTCTCCCGACCCGCTCCGGCCGTGCGCGACATGGACTCCTTCGAAGCTTTCTGCCTGCTCGCCGCCCTGGGCTATCTGTGGTGGCAGCTCACGAATGTGAAGCGGCGCGTCCGCCACCTGGAGGAGCAACTCGCGGCAAGGGACGCGGTGCCGCTGCCGCAGCCCGCCTCCGCCGAGACGGCACGGTCGTCACAGCCGGCATCGGCATCGGCAGGTGCGCCTAGCCCTGCATCGATGCCTGCAGGGACTACATCCATCGCGTCGGCAGCCCTGCCGCTGCCGCATCAAGCTCCGCCGCCAACGCGCCAACCCGACGAGGCGCCACAGGCGCCGGCGACGCTCGCCCCCGTCGATCCGATCCCAGTACCGATCTTGCCTGAGGCCGTGCCCGTCGTGGTCCCTCCAACGACGACCGCCACACGCCCGCCGGCAGCAGCGCGAGTTGCGCCGACACCGTCGGTCCCATCCGGTCCGCCGCAATGGCAGGTCGCCTTCTTCGACCTGCTGCGCAAGAACCTCTTCGCCGTCGCCGGGATCGTCCTGCTGCTGCTGGGTTTCGTCGTGCTGTTCCGCTCCATCGAGTGGGACCATCTGCTGTCGCCACTCGCCAAGGTGTCGCTGGGCTGGGCCGCCGCGGCGGCGCTCGGTTTCGCCGGCATCAAGCTGAGCGCGCGCAACGGGTTATGGGGTCAGGTCGTGCAGGGCGGAGCGGCGGCCATCGGATTCCTCGCGACCTACGTCGGCGCGTCGGGCTACGAAGTCCTCTCGCCCACGATCGCGCTGGTGCTCTTCACCGCGATCTCCGGCGCGCTGGTGTATCGCGCGCTGAAGGAGGACGCCAAGGTCCTCGCCGGCGTCGGCTTCCTGGGCGCCTATGCCGCGCCGCTGCTGGCCATGTACGGCCATGCCGGGCTGCTCTTCAACCTCGGCTACGGCCTCATCGTCACGGCCTTCGCGCTCTGGGTGAGCCTGTCGCGCCGCTGGCAGGAGATCGGCATCCACGCGCACGTCTGCGCGACCGGCCTGGCCTCGCTGGCCTACGCAGGCGCAACGAACGAACCCGCGCTCCCCGCGTGGCAGCAGCAGGCGCTGCTGCTGGCCTACGTTGCGCAGTTCGTGGGCTGGGCGCTGGCCTGGGCGCAACGCCACAGCCCCGCCGAGACGGCGCGCGGCGACCTGTCGTCCGCACCGGCGCGAGAGATCCCTGTCCTCAGCGCCTGCTTCTCGACGACGACCGTCGTGTTCCTCGCGCTGGAGAGCTGGCTGCTGGCGCCGGCCACGTTCATGGTCGTCGCCTTGGTCACGGCCGCGGTCCTGGCCTTCATCGGCCTGCGCGTGTTCCGCCAGAAGGCGCTGCGCGAGACCGCCTGGGTGCTGAGTGCGCTGAGCATCGCGGCCGGGCTGGTGCAAGGCGACCTCGCGCGCTCGGTCGCGAGCTTCGGCCTGTTCGCCGAAGGCGCCATCCTGATGCTGACGACGCGCGCGCAGTCTGTCATCCGGCGCGTGCTGGCGCGCCTGCTCTTCGCCGTGGGCGCGGTCGCCGTGATGGATGTCCCCGCCTTGTGGCCGGTCGCGCTGCTGCTGGTGGCAGGTCTTGCCATGTCCCTGCGCATGCAGCGCGAGGGCAGGGCGGTGGACGCTGCACTCGCAGCGGCCGTGACCGTCTCGGCGGCCGCGGCGTTCTCGTACCGGTATGCGGACCTCGACTTCCGCCTCCTGCCGGTGTTCACGCTGATCATGCTCGGAGCGACCGCGCTGGCGCACGTGCTGGGCCGATCGTCGGTCGCGTCGGAGTCGAAGCACGCGGCCGTCGGGTTCGTGCCGACGATCTACGCAGCGGTCCTGGCGCTGGGCTGGCTGCTCACGCTGACGGTAGCGCGGGAAGCACCGCAAGCCTTGGCGCTTGGTGCGCTGGTGACGCCCGTGGTCTTCGGTGCCGCGGTGGCGTTGAGGTCGCTGCGCAGGACGCTCAGCCCCGGCGCGGCCGAGCGCGCGAAGGCGCTGCTCTGGCTCGCGCATCTGCTGCCGGCGCTCGTGGCCTTCATCCTCAACAGCAGCTGGACGCTGGTCGCCTTGCTGGCCGTCGCGGGCACCGCCGCCTTCGCTCATGTGCTGACGCGACTGCGCGTCGATGCGCCGTCGGCCAAGGAGTTCTACGTCACGCCCTACAGCATGGCGCACGCGGCGTTGCTGGGATCTCCGATGCCGCTGGTGATCGCGGCTTGGCCCTACATGGGCACGAACAGCGTGGAATGGGTGTTGGGTGCAGCGACCTTCTATGCCGCGCTCGTGACCTGGTGGCAGCTCGGCGAGGGCGTGCCCGCGCAGGTCCGCAGCGTGGCCGCCTCGGCGGCGGGCGTGGCGATGGGCTACGTCGTCGTGCGCGGTCTCACGGATCCGCCTCAGCTGGCGTTCCAGCTCGCCTGGAGCAGCTACCTGCTGCCGGTGGCACTGGCTGCCGTCGGCGTGGGCTTCCTGTTCCTGAGCACGCGCAGCGGTCGCCGCCTGGCCTGGCAGGTCTCGGCCGTTGTCCTGGCGGGCTCCGCGGTCAAGCTGCTGTTGTCGCTGGGCAGCCTGGCGCTGTCGCCGATGGGCATCGTCGGCAGCCTGCTCGGCATGGGGGCGTTGTTCCTGCTGGCGGGCTATCTGGCGCCGCAACCACCGGCGAAGACGTAGAACGGGGCAAGATCCTCGCTGGGCTACGGTTGCGCGCCCACTGGCGTCTGTTCGCGCAATGCCTCGGCGTTTGCGTCGACAGACCGGGCCTGCAGAGGGACCGCCTGTGCCTGGGCCGTTTCCTGCATCGGAGTCACCGGCAAAGTCTTCTCGAGCGCCTTCTTGGTGGCGTGAGACAGGCTGAGTTCCTGTCCCTTGGCATACCAGTAGTAAGCGAATGCCCAGATGCCGGCGATCTCGACGGCGAGGACGAACTTGCTTTCGCCTATCGTCATGGTCGCAATCAAGGCGATCAGCGGCGCTGCGGCCATGAAGGCCGCGGCGATGCGGTACTTCCGCTTGAACGGCTTGACGTCGGCGCCGTCGGGCAGGTACTTCAAGGTGTCCATCGCGCGGAAGAAGACCACGTAGACCAGGCACGCGAAGAGGGCAATGGCGAAGAAGCCGTGGGGCGTCCATCTGCCACAACCCTCGCAGGTCCACCTCATCGGGAAGCAGGCGACACCAACGGCAAAAGCGCCGGCGGCATTCAGCGCCATGTTCTCCCGCGGCGTGAATCCCTTGTAGAGGTACAGGAACGCGGCAATTGCAAACAAGCCGCCGACGAAGACGATGCGGCTTGGATTGAACCCCGTGTTGGTCGCCCAGTAGTAGGCGCTCAACGAGTCCTGAAGGCCGAGCCCGGAGTCCGCCACGAAGCCGATGCCAATGACAAGCATGGGGAACACGAACGCAATCAGCGCCATGCCAGACCGCAGGCTGATGTAGGTGTCGAAAACATGGTCGTAGACCGTTTGATCGCTTTCCTTCTGAACGTCTTTTTTCATGGCCGGTTCCTCAGGGAGGCGCAGTGTCGCGCGGACGCATTGACATGCTAGTCAGCCGGACTCGCTGACACCTCCTCAGGATTGAGGACGGACATGGCCGCAGCGGTTGCAGCCTCCGGTCGAACCCACCTGGCAATGTCTTGCTGACCGCGCTCGCGTTAGGCGAACCGCCGCCGGTACTCCACCAGCGTGAGCCCCATCCGCCGGCTGAACGCCCGCCGGAAGCCGTCCACATTCGCGTAGCCGACCGCGTCGGCCAGGCGCTTGGCCGGCAGGTCGGAGTCCTCCGCCATTCGGCGCGCGGCGTCGATGCGGGCGTTCTCGACGAACTCCGCGGGCGTCGTGCCCGTCTCGCTGCGGAACACGCGCGCGAAGCTGCGCTCGCTCATGCCCGCGCGGCGCGCGAGCGCCGGGATGGACAGGTCCGCGCGCAGGTGGGCGAGCACATAGTCCTGGATCGTGCTCACGTCGGAGCGCTCCGCCGTCTGCGCGGCCAGATGCGCGCTGAACTGACTCTGACCGCCGGGCCGCTTCAGGAACATCACCAGCTGGCGCGCGACGCGCAGCGCGAGTTCGCGCCCATGGTCGTCCTCGACCATCGCGAGCGCCAGGTCCATGCCGGCGGTCACGCCCGCGGAGGTGAAGAGATTCCCGTCCTTCACGTAGATCGCGTCGGGCTCGACGCAGGCGCCGGGGTGGTCGGCGGCGAGCCGGTCGGTCGAGTTCCAGTGCGTCGCCACGCGCCTGCCGTCCAGCAGTCCGGCCGACGCGAGCGCGAAGGCGCCCGTGCAGACCGAGCCGTAGCGGCGCGCCGTGCGGGCCTGGCGTTGCAACCAGCGCCGCAGGTCCTCGTCGACCGCCATGTCGTCGCGCCGCGGGCTGCCCGCGATGAGCAGCGTGTCGATGCGCCCGCGATGCGTCGCCACCGTCGCGTCGACCGCCATGCGCAGGCCGCTGCTGCTGCGCAGCAGGCCTTCTGCCGTACTGATGACGCTCACCTGATACGCCTTGGGATCGCCGAGCTGATGGGACGCTTCCGCGAAGACATCGGCGGGCCCGGCCACGTCGAGCAGCTGGAAGCGGGGGAAGGCGAGGATGGCGATGCGCATGGCGGTGAATGCCCGGTGATTGGCAGGAAACGTCGTGCCGCGGGTGGGCGCGTTCCGGAGAGCTTGGCAGAAAATAACGTCACACGCAAATTCAGCCAACGACTCAGCCAGCCACCTGGCCAACCATCCGGCCAAGGACCCAGCCCAGGACATCGCCATGCACGCCTCGCCTCCCATGCCTCCACCCCTGTCCATGTCGACGCCGGTGGCCGCACCCATGAAGCCGGGCCTCTCGGCGTCTCCCGCCAGGTCCGGCGCCTCAATCCGCTTTCTGCCGGTGAATCTCTTCGCCTCCGTGATGGGACTGTCCGGACTGGCGCTGGCCTGGCGCCTCGCGCACCGGAACCTCGGCGCGCCCGCCGTCATCGGCGAGGCGGTCGGTGCCCTCGAGGTCGCAGTGTTCGTGCTGATGGCCGCGGGTTATCTGGTCAAGCTGGCGAAGCATCCGGACGCCGTGCGCGCGGAATTCCAGCACCCGGTGGGCGGCAACTTCTTCGGCACGATCGCGATCTCGCTGCTGCTGCTGTCGTCGCTGATCGAACCGTACGTCGCGTCTGCAGCGCATGCGTTGTGGACGCTCGGCGCGCTGGGGGCGTTCGGGCTCGCGTTCATCGCGGCCTCGCGGCTGCTGAAGGGGCAACTGGAGTCCGCGCTCGTGATGCCCGCGTGGCTGCTCTCTGGCGTGGCGACGCTCGACATCGCGGTCACCGGCCGCGACATGCCGATGGCCTGGGCGCCGGAGATGAACCTGATCGCCGGCGCGCTCGGCGCCATGCTGGCGCCGGTGCTGTTCGTGATGATCGTGAGCCGCTTGGTCCACCGCGAGCCGCTCGCGCCCGCGGTGACGCCGTCGCTGATGATGCTGGTCGCGCCGTTCGAGGTGGGCTTCCTCGCGTACACCAACCTGGTCGGCGGCGTCGACCGCTTCGCGGCGGTGCTCTTCTACTTCGGGCTGTTCCTGTTCCTCGTGATCGCGCCCAAGGTGTTCCGCCGGAGCATCGCGTTCTCGCCGGCCTGGTGGGGGATCAGCTTCCCGATCGCGGCGCTGGCGAGCGCGGCGCTGAAGTACGCGCATCACGCGGGCGGCCTGCCGCTCCAGACGCTGGCCATCGTGCTGCTCGGCGCGTTGAGCCTGGCGCTGGCGGTGCTGTTCGTGCGGACCGTCGCGATCGTCCTGAACGGACAGTTGTTCCGGTGATCGATCGTTGACGGTCCCTCCGGGGGGATTCCGGGGAGACGCCGTCGGCGACGGCGTTCTCCCGAGTTCTCCCGAGTTCAGCCGCACGTCGGCGCCTGATTGCGCCCGTCACCGGCCCGTTCCCCGCAAATCCTCCCGAACATCGTTCATGCCGGCGCAACTGCCGCTCCGGATGATGGCCGCAAACAGGATATGAATGCGGGGAGCATCGAATGGGCTGGAGTCGCTTCCACGGGTCATCCCGTCGTCCGCGGTCGACGCGGTCGACGCGCGGTTTCACCTTGATCGAGATCATGGTGGTGCTCGTCATCATGGGCGTGATGGCCGCGCTGGTCGTGCCCAATCTGATGGAGCGGCCCGACCAGGCCCGCGCCACCGCGGCGCGGCAGGACGTGGGCGCCGTCATGCAGGCGCTCAAGCTCTACCGGCTCGACAACGGCGAGTACCCGGCCAGCGCGCAAGGCCTGCGCGCGCTCGTCGAGAAACCCAGCGCCGGCAAGCCGCCCGCGAACTGGCACAAGTACCTCGAGCGTCTGCCTACCGATCCCTGGGGCCGGCCCTACCAGTACCTGAATCCCGGCACCAACGGCGAGATCGATGTCTTCTCGCTCGGCGCCGATGGTGAGCCCGGCGGCGAGAAGGCCAACGCCGACATCGGGTCCTGGCAGCTCTAGGCGCCGCCATGATCCGCGCGAACGCTCACGCCGCGGCCGCGCGGCGACGGTCCGGTCTTCCCGTCCGCTTTCCTGCCCGCCTTTCTGCCCGTGGCCATCGTGGTCTCCGCCCCGCAGGCGCTGCGTCGCGCGGCATGGCTGTGGTCGCGGTGCTCATGGTGGTCGCGGTGATCGCGGTCCTGGCGGCCGCGTTGCTGGGCCGGCAGTCGGCCGCGTTGCGTGCCGCGCAGGCCGAGCAGACCTGGGGCCAGGCGCGCTGGCTGCTGCGCGGCGAGATCGACCGCGCGCAGGCCGTGCTGCGCATCGAGGCGCGGCGGGAGGTCTCCGTCCGCCTGGACGGCGCCTGGCGCGTGCCGGTCAGCGGCCGGCCGCTCGGTGTCATCGAGGGCACGCCCGCGCTCGCGTTCACCGAGATCACCGATGAGCAGGCCAGGTTCAACCTCCGCAACCTGATGAAGACCGGCGAACTCGATCCGGTCGAGGCCGGTGCGTTCCAGCGGCTGTGCGCCCTCGTGGGCGTTCCGGCGGAGCAGGCCGCCCTCATCGCGCGCCGCGTCGCGACCAGTCTGGCCGACGCGGAAGCCGCACCGCCGGCGGGCGTCGCGCCCGCGGCTTCCACGGCCCCGTCCGCAGAATCGCCGGCCAATTCACCCGACGATCCCGAGGTGGACACGGGTCTCGCACGCCGCTGGGGACTGTCGCCCTTGCCCCCGCACGACCTGGCCCCGCGACTGAGAGGGGTCGACGACCTGCTCGGCGCTCCGGGGGTCGACGCCGGGGCCGTGGAGCGCCTGCGGCCGTTCGTGACCGTGCTGCCGCAACGGACCTGGATCAACGCCAACACCGCGAGCGCCGAAGTTCTCGCCGCCTGGGTGCCGGGCCTGAGCGTCGAGCGCGCCCGCGCCGTGCTGAAGACGCGCGACCAGGGCCAATGGTTCATCAATCGTGGCGACTTCGTGCGGCGGCTGCAGATGCCGGAGATCGACGACGTCGACGTGCTCATCGGGATCACGAGCGAGTGGTTCCGCGTGTCGACCGCGCTGCGGATGTCGCGCACCACGCTGCTGATGCAGGCGCTGCTGCACGACGACCGGCAATCGCTGCCTCGCGTCGTGTGGTTGAGGGAGGGCGCGTGATGCGGGCCGAACTGGGGCGGACCGAACTGGGGCGTGTCGATCTGGGACGCGCGGAGCCGGAGCGCATGGCGCCGACGCGGCCAGCCCCGATGCGGGCGGACCGCCTCCGGGTGACCTTGCTGCGGATCGCCTTGCCGCCGCGTGGGAATGCGGACGGACCGCCGGGGCCGATCGCCGCGTCCTGGCGCACGGCGGACGGCGAATGGCACGGCGAATCCTTCGACCACCTGGCCGACCTGGGTGGCCGGTTCGCGGCGACGCGTGTCGAGGTCTGCCCGCATCCGTCCGATCTGGCGATGACCGAGGTCGAGTTGCCCGCGCTGCCGGCGAAGCGGCGCCGCGAGGCGGTGCTCGGCGCGATCGAACTGATGACGCTGGACGGCGTCGAGCGCCTCGCGATCGGCTTCGGTCCGCGCGGGGCGCTTGGCGGCGTGCCGGTCGGATGGATGGCTTGCGACGTCCTCGCCGAGATCCTGCAGCAGCTGCGCGGCGCCGGCCTGGCGGTCGATGCGGTGCTGCCGCCGCCGGCTTTCCTGCCGGAGGCGACTTCAACGCCGGACGCGGCATCGACCTCGGCGCCGGAGCCGTCGCGGCCCGGTCCGAATAGGGCGCTCGACGGGTCATCGGCGGAAGCAACGAAGACGACGGCCACGGCCGTCCACATCGGCGATTGGGTGATCCTGCGCACCGGCGCCGCGCAAGGCCTGCTGGTGCCGAGTCCCGGGCGCAGTCCGGACGGGAACGGGCAAGCCGCGATTGAGCAGGCGCTGCGGACGCGGTACCCGGATCTGGACGCGATCCGCTGGGTCACCGGACGCGAGGCCTCGTGCGGCGCCGGATGGCCCTGGGCGCTGCCCCTCGCGTCGGATCGCGAGATCGGTCTCTCCCGCCGCTGGGCCGCGCCCGCACTGGGGTGGACCGCGGCGGCGCTCGCGATCGGCGTGGCGGGTCTCCACCTCCAGGCACAGCGGCTTGCCGCCGAGGGTCGGGCCTTGTCCCGCCAGATGAGCGCCGAAGTGAAGGCCGCGTTCCCCGAGGTCCAGGTCGTGCTCAACCCGCTGCAGCAGGCCCGGCAGATGCGGGACGCGCGCCGGGCCGGCGGCATCGGCGGGACCGGCACGGCAGCGCCGGACGTTGCGGCGATGCTGCGCGCGGCCGCCGCGCTGCTGACGCAGGCACAAGGGCAGGTGCAACGGATCGATGCGCAGGACGGACAGCTGCGGGTCCGATGGCGGGACGGCGCGGCGTTCGGGCAGGCCGAGCTGCGCGCGCTACAGGCCCGCGCCCAGCAGGCCGGCTTGTCGGTGGAGCCTGACGGCCACGGCCTGCGGATCCAGATCGACGCGACACGATCCTCCGCCGCCGAGGCCCGCGGCGCGGAGGTCCGCACCGCGCAGGGGCCGACATCGCCCGCCTTGGGAGCGACGCCATGAGCGCTCGATTCGCCGTGATCCTGGCGCCGCTGCGCGCGCGCGTGGCGCCGGTGGTGGCGCAACTGGGAGGACGCTGGCGCGAGCTCACCGAGCGCGAGCGCGTCCAGATCGTCGCGATGGTGATCCTGGTGATCGGCACGGCGACCTGGCTGCTGCTGGCCAAGCCCGCCTTGGAGGCGACCCGCCACTGGCAGGAGGAGCTGCCGAAGCTGCGCTCCCAGGCAGCGGCGCTCAAGGGCGTGCTGGCCGAGGCCGGCGTCGTCGGCGTCAACCTGGACAGCCCGACCGAGGACCCGCGCCGGCGGGTGACGGCAAGCCTGGACGCGGCGGGACTCGCCGGCCGCTACCGGCTGCCCGCGACGCAGCCTGCGGACGGCCAGGCGCCAGCGGGCACCGGGCGACCGATCGAGATCGAATTCCCGCAGACCGCCGATCCGGCGCCGGCCTTGTCGTGGCTGATGCAGGCCCCGCCGCGATTGGGGCTGGTGGTGGAACGGTTCTCGATCGAGCGTGACGCGGCTTCCGCGCCAGTCACGGCGCCTGCAACAGCACGGATCACCGCCACGCTGGTGGCGCAGTGATCGCCACGTCATGACCACGAAAGAGTCCACCATCATGCGATCCATCGGGGATCCGATACCGCGCGCCTTGGCGCTGGCCTGCTGTCTGGCGCTGGGTGGATGCGCCGGGGTTCCCGCCGGCCCTGCCGCCGGCGCCGCCACCAGCGGCACAGGCGCCGAGGTCCCCCCGCTGTTCCGCGACGGGACCTACGTGCCGTCGACCCGGCCTCCGCCGCCGGAAGCCGCATGGACGCGACCGGTCGAACCGCCGTCGGCGGCCGCGCCGGTGCCCGTGCCGGCCCCGCCGCCGGTCGCGGCGCCTCGCGCCACGCGCCGCGCGGCCGATCCGATGCTGCCGGGCCGCGCGCTGTCCACGACCGGCGACAAGGCCGTCATGAACTTCGTCGACACCGACATCCCCTCGGTCATCGCCGCGCTGTCGCGATTCCTGGGCCGCAACTTCCTGCTCGACCCGCGCGTGAAGGGCCAGATCACGCTGGTGTCCGATGGCGAAGTGCCGGCCGCCACGGCGCAGGAGATGCTGGTGTCCGCGCTGCGCATGCGCGGCTTCGCGATCGTCGACGTCGGCAACGTCAGCCGCGTCGTGCCGGTGTCCGATGCGAAGCTGCAGGGCGGTGCCGTCAACGCCCGCGCGCCCGGCGGCGGCATCGCGACGCGCACGATCCGGCTCGCCTACGAGAACGCCGAGGCGCTGCTGCCGGTGCTCAAGCCGATGATCGCGCCCGAGAGCAGCATCACCGCCCACGCCGCCAGCAACGTGCTGGTCATCACCGACTACGTCGACAACCTCGAACGCATCGCACGCATCGTCGAGAGCATCGACACGCCGACCTCGCTGGACACGGACGTGGTGAAGGTCGACAAGGGCGTCGCCGTCGACATCGCCGCGCTCGCCAACGAGCTGCTCCAGGCCGGCGGGGCCGAGGCGCGGCGCGACATCGTGCTGCTGGCCGACCCGCGCGCCAACAGCGTGATCGTGCGGTCCAGCAGTCCGGCGCGGACTCGGCTGGCGCGGGAGCTCATCGCCAAGCTCGACGGCGCGCAGGGCGATCCTGGGAACCTCCATGTCGTCTACCTGCGCAACGCCCAGGCCACCTATCTGGCGGGCGTGCTGCGCGGCATGCTGACCGGGGATGCCGGCACCACCGCGCTCGGCAGCGGCGACGCGTCGCGCGCCGCGCTGGGCGCCGGCGGCATGCAGTCCGGCGCAGGGGCTGCAGGCGGCGGTGCCGGCACGCGCGGATCGACGTCCTCATCTGGCACCGCGTCGTCCACCGGCGGCGGGGATGCGAACTCGCGCAACGCGGGCGGCAGCAGCCGTTTCCGCAACAGCGGCAACAGCGGCAACGGGTCATCGTCCGGCGGCAGCAACGCCTTCTCCGCCAACGGCGTGACGGTGCAGGCCGACGCCTCGACCAACGCGCTGATCGTCGCGGCGCCGGAGCCGATGTACCGCAGCATCCGCCGCGTCGTGGACCTGCTGGACCAGCGCCGCGCGCAGGTGATGGTCGAGAGCCTGATCGTCGAGGTCACCGACCAGGACGCCGCACAACTGGGCGTCCAATGGATGCGCAACAACGGCCGTTTCATCGGCGGCACGAACCTCGGCGGCGCGGGCCTGAACAACAACGCGACCAACACCATCGACTACCTGCCAGGCGGCCTGAACCTCGGACTGATCGACGGCCGCATCAACCTGCCCGGCGTCGGCGAGGTCCTCAACCTGAACCTGCTCGCTCGCGCATTGCGGACCAAGGGCAGCGTCAACATCCTGTCCACGCCCAACATCCTGACGCTGGACAACGAGGCCGCGTCCATCATCGTCGGCAAGACCGTACCCTTCGTCAGCGGCCAGTACATCACGCCGGGCGGCGGCGGCTCGGACAACCCCTTCCAGACGGTCACCCGTGAGGACATCGGCCTGCAGCTGAAGATCCGCCCGCAGATCTCCGAGGGCGGCACCGTCAAGCTCGACATCTACCAGGAGGTCTCCAGCATCGACGACCAGAACTCCGGCACCGCGGGCATCGTCACCAACAAGCGGGCGCTGGACACCAGCGTGCTGCTCGACGACGGCCAGATCATGGTGCTCGGCGGGCTGCTGGAGGACAGCGTCAACACCTCCGAGCAGTCGGTGCCGGGGCTGGGGCAGATCCCGCTGCTGGGCCACCTGTTCCGCTACGACAAGCGCCAGCGGGTGAAGACCAACCTGATGATCTTCCTGCGGCCCTACGTGATCCGCGACGCCAATGCCGGCCGCGGCCTGACGCAGGACCGCTACGACTACATGCGCACGCAGCAGAGCCGCGCCCAGCCGGAGAAGCACCTGCTGCTGCCGGACCTGCCCGCGCCCATCCTCCCGCCGGCGGACGTGCCGGTGATCGGCCGGCGCTCGGCGCTCGACCTGCGACCCGGACAGTGGGAGGAAACGCGCCAGCTCCCCGCGCCCGAGACCGGCGTGGTGCGCGAGGTCCGCGAGCGGCCCGCTGCCGACGAGGGCGGCCGCGAACCGCCGCTGCGCTCGAGGCTGCCGGGCAACGTCGGCGTCACCGGCGATCCGAACGTGCTCTACGCGGAGCCTCGCGATGGCAAGACAGTGCTGCAGGTGGCCGATGTGGCGGCCGAGGACGACGCGTTGCGCATCGCCCGGCGCGTGCGTGTCAGCGGCATGGCCGCCTACATCGTGACGGGGCCGGGTGGCACGGGCTACGCGGTGCGCGTGGATTCGCCGCGCGACGCGCGCGCCGTCGACACGACCACCGGCGTGCTGCGCGAGTTGGGCTACCGGCCCGAGATCGTGGTGACGCCATGACCGCGCGCCTGCCGCATGCGTGGGCGCGGGCACAGCGCATCGTGGTCGATCCCGGCCTGTCCGGAAGCGTCGGCGTGGCGGGAGCGGCCGTGGAGAGCGGCGATGGCGAGGCGGGAGGCGAGCGTGGCGCCGACGGTCGCATCGGCGCTGCATCGCCCGCGCTGGTCCTCACGGCGCTGACTCCCGGATGGGCGGTCGCCGAGGCGCGCCGCCACACGGGCATCGCCGTCTGCCGCGAAGTCGGCGAGGCCGAGATGGACGCGCTGCTGTCGGCGAGCTACGCCGAGACCGGCGGGGCCGCGGCGGTCGTCGACGCGGCGGAGTCCGAGGTCGACCTCGACCGCCTGATGCAGGACATGCCCGCGGTGACCGACCTGCTGGACGCGCAGGACGACGCGCCGGTGATCCGCATGATCAACGCGCTGCTGACGCAGGCCGCGCGCGACGGCGCGAGCGACGTGCACTTCGAGGCCTTCGAGACGCATTCGGTCGTGCGCTACCGCGTCGACGGCACGCTGCGCGACGTGGTGTCGCCGCGCAAGGCGCTGCATGCGGCGCTGATCTCGCGGATCAAGATCATGTCGCAGCTCGACATCGCCGAGAAACGCATCCCGCAGGACGGCCGCATCACGCTGCGCGTCGGCGGCCGGCCCATCGACGTGCGCGTGTCCACCGTGCCGACGGTGCACGGCGAGCGCGCCGTGCTGCGCCTGCTGGAAAAGGACGCGGGCCGGCTGCAGCTGGCGCGGCTGGGCCTCGCGCCCGACACGCTGCAGGCGCTCGCGCGGCTGATCCGTCAGCCCCACGGCATCGTGCTCGTCACCGGTCCGACCGGCAGCGGCAAGACGACGACGCTGTACGCGGCGCTCGGCGAGCTCGACAAGAGCGTCAGCAACATCCTGTCGGTCGAGGATCCGGTCGAGTACGACCTGCCCGGCGTCAACCAGATCCCCGTGCACGCGAAGATCGGCATGAGCTTCGGCGCCGCCTTGCGCGCCGCGCTGCGGCAGGACCCGGACAACCTCATGATCGGCGAGATCCGCGACCTGGAGACCGCGCAGATCGCGGTGCAGTCGTCGCTGACTGGGCATGGCGTGCTCGCCTCGCTGCACACGAACGATGCGATCTCCGCCATCACGCGACTGACCGACATGGGCATCGAGCCCTTCCTGCTGTCCTCGTCGCTGCTGGGCGTGCTGGCCCAGCGGCTGGTGCGCCGGTTGTGCCCCGCCTGCCGGCGCGAGGAGCGTGGACCGGACGGCGCGCCGCGCTGGGTGCCGGTCGGCTGCCCGCAGTGCAACCAGTCGGGCTTCAAGGGCCGCACCGGCATCCATGAGCTGTTCGTCATCGACGACGAGGCGCGCCGGATCATCCACGACGGCGGCAACGAACACGCCTTGCGCGAGGCCGCGCGCCGCCGCGGCATGCGCACCATGCGCGAGGACGGCCAGCGCTGGGTGGCAGCCGGCGTGACGACGGACGACGAGATCCTGCGCGTCACGCGCGACGACTGAGTCACGCGATGCCGCAGTTCCATTTCGAGGCCGCCGACGCGGCCGGCCAGATCCGTTCAGGCTCGCTCGACGCCGAGTCGATGCGCGCCGCGCGCCTGCAGCTGCAGGAGCGCGGCCTGACGGCGCTCGGCGTGCGCGCGGCCGCACCCTCCGGCGGCCCCTCGTGGCTGACGCCGCGCCTGTCGGCCGCAGACCTGTGCTGGGCCACGCGCGAGCTGGCGAGCCTGCTCGGCGCGAGCCTGCCGCTGGAAGCGGCGCTGAGCGCAACGATCGAGCAGGCGGAACGCCAGGTCGTCGTGGCGTCGCTGACCGACGTGCGCCGCCACGTGCGCGGCGGCATGCGCCTGGCGGACGCGCTGGCGCAGCGGCCGCGCGACTATCCCGCGATCTACCGCGCGCTGATCAACGCCGGCGAGGACTCGGGCGACCTCGCACGCGTGATGGAGCGTCTGGCCGACTACCTCGAAGGCCGCGACCACCTGCGCGGCAAGATGCTCACCGCCTTCATCTATCCCGCGGCCGTGGCACTGGTGTCGGTGGGCATCGTGGTCTTCCTGCTCGGCTACGTCGTGCCGCAGGTGGTGAGCGCCTTCACGCAGGCGCGTCAGGACCTGCCGACGTTGACGCGCGTGATGATCGAGGCCAGCGCCTTCCTGCGCGAATGGGGCTGGATGGCGCTCCTGTCGATCGCGGGGGCCGTCGCGCTCTCGCGCCGCGCCTTGAAGGACGTGGCGCTGCGGCTGCGCTGGCATTCGACGCTGCTGCGCCTGCCCGTCGTCGGCCGCTACGTGCTGGGCGTCAACACGGCGCGTTTCGCATCGACGCTGGCGATCCTGATGGATGCGGGCGTGCCGCTGCTGCGCGCGCTCGACGCCGCGCGCGACACGATGGGCAACGACCGCCTGCGCGACTGCGCCGCGGACACGATCGCGCGGGTGCGCGAGGGCGCGCCGCTCGCGGCGGCGCTGCGGCAGCAGAAGCTGTTCCCGTCCAACCTCGTGCACCTGGTCGCGAGCGGCGAGAAGACCGGCGCGCTCGCGCCCATGCTGGACCGCGCCGCGGCCAACCTGTCGCGCGACCTGGAGCGCCGCGCCGCGCGTCTCACCGCGCTGCTGGAGCCCGTGATGATCCTCGCGATGGGCGGCGTGGTGATGCTGATCGTGCTGGCGGTGCTGCTGCCGATCATGGAGATCAACCAGATGGTGCAGTGACGGGGTGGGACTTTCCCTGAGCGTTCATCGTGGATTCCCGGTTTCCGTCGTGTTTTCGCCCTGTCCTCACTGGCAGATGAACGGTGTTCGGGAGGATGGCCCGCCGCGGCGGTGAGGAAGCCGATAGGCACGCGTCGGGACGGCGCGAAAGCTCAGGTGAACGGGGCCGGATCCTGGGGAGTCTTGTACGGCTCGTCGTCATTGGTGAAACGAAGAATGACTTCATCGCCGCACACACCGGCGATGCGCCGAACGATCGGCGGGAGAGCAAGCAGAGGGACCGTCGGTGCGCCCGCAGGGGGAGGTCGACGGGTCCGGAATCCATCAACTCACAGGTTTGGAGCAAGTCATGCAAGTCTCGAAAATCAAGCTGAGCCGTCTGGCGATCGCCGCCGGTCTCATGGTCCTGGCCGGTGCCGCCTCGGCACAAGCGGTGACGTCGGGCGGCGCCACGCTGCCGCAGCTGATGTACCAGGACATCTTCACCAACGGCCCGATCCTGGGCACCTGGAGCTACAACGGCACCGGCAGCGGTGGCGGCAAGACGGCCTTCCTGACGAACAACGCCTCGCTGTTCGGCACGACCGGCACGGTGCACATCATCGGCAGCGACTCCGCGCTGACCTCGGCTGAAGTCACGGCCTACAACAGCGCCTACAACAACGGCGCCTCGTCGACCGTCGCCAACTACGGCCGCCTGGTGCAGATCCCCGCGATCGCCACCCCGGTGCTGCTGCCCTACAAGGAAGCCGGCGTCACGACGCTGAACCTGTCGACCGAGCAGATCTGCCGCATCTTCTCGTACGACAGCAACGCGCGTAACTGGAGCCAGGTCACGACGGCCGCCGACGACGGCGGTGTCGGCAGCGCCAGCGCCATCGAAGTGGTCTATCGCATCGAGACCAGCGGCACGACGGAACTGCTGTCGCGTTTCCTGAACGCCGCGTGCTCGCCGTACCTGCCGTCGGGCAAGTCGTTCACGATCTCCAACAACTTCAAGACCGTCGTGGCCAGCGCCCTGTCGCTGACCGCCGGTGACGACACCAACGGCGACGGCCTGCCCGACGCCTGGGTGGGCGCGTCCGGCAGCGCCGGCGTGAACACCGCGCTGGCTCAGCCGCATCGCCTGGGCTTCCTGACTCCTGACCCGAACGTCTACACCGGCCACGACAACAGCATCGTCGCCCGCATCAACAGCTTCCAGCCGTCCGCCACGGTGATCCAGAACGCGATCGCCGCGCTGACCCCGCCGTCGACCACGATCGCCCGCGGCAACCCGCTGAACTGGGTGCCGGCCTACTCGCTGCCGACCTCGTCGTACCCGATCTACGGCACCACCAACCTGGTGCTGGGCCAGTGCTACGCCGGCGGCGCCGGCTCGGGCACGTCCGCCGCGGCGGTCAAGGACTTCGTGACCAAGCTGAACAACGGCACGTACGACAGCTACATCAACGCGCACAACTTCGTGAAGCTGCCGGCCAACTGGAACACCGCCATCGCGCAGGCCTTCCTGACCGCCGGCAGCACGCTGGAAGTCAACGCCACCTCGGTGTGCGCTGGCATCGGCCGCTGATCGACGAGCGCTGACACGAGGGGCCGCTCTCCGGGAGGACCGTGGCCCCTTCCCACACAGCAACGCCAGGCGAGGCCCCGTGCCCCGCCTGGCGTTGCGCCTTTCCGGGCTCCACCACGACGCGCGGTCGTTGTCCGCGCAACTTCCAGGGAGAACAGACGATGACCACCGCCCCCCGCGCATTCAGCGCATTCAGCGCGCTCGGCGCATTCCGAGCGCTCCTCGCCTCCGGCGCCATCCTGGCGCTCACCGCCGCCGGCCTGCTCGTCACGGCGACACCCGTCCTGGCTCAGACCCCCGTGAACATGCCTGGCTCCACGCTGCCGCAGCCGCTGTATCTGGACGTCCTGCCCTTCGGCTTCAACTATTACGGGACCAGCAACGGGGCCGCGAAGACCGCGTTCCTGACCAACAACTTTGGTGGCATCGTCCCCGTGCACCTGGCCGCGGTCGAGTCCAGGCTGACCTCGGCGGAGATCACCGTCTACAACAGCGCCTACAACAACGGCGCCTCATCGACGGTGGCCAACTACGGCCGCCTGATCCAGATCCCGGCCTTCATCACACCGCTGCTGCTGCCGTACAAGGAAGCCGGCGTCACGGCGCTGAACCTGTCGACCGAGCAGATCTGCCGCATCTTCTCGTACGACTCCGCCGCGCGGAACTGGAGCCAGGTCACGAGCTTCGCCGACGACGGCGGTGCCGGCAGCGGCAGCGCCATCGAACTGGTCTATCCGCAGGAGAGCAGCGGCATGACGGACTTGCTCTCGCGCTTCCTGAACGCGGCCTGCGGCCCCTATCTGCCGTCGGGCAAGTTCTTCACCGTCTCGAACAATTTCAGCACCGTCGTCGCCACGGCATTGCCGACCTTGACCGCGGCCGAGGACGCCAACGGCAACGGTCTGCCGGACGTCTGGCTGCCGGTGACGGGCAGCGCGGGCATGAACGCGGCGCTCCAGGCCAACCATCGATTGGGTTTCCAGAGTCCGCATCCCTGGTACACCGGCAGCACCAACGACGTCGTGGCCCGCATCAACGGCTACCTGCCCCAGCCGGAGGTGCTGCGCGCGGGGATGCCCGCACCGCCCGCCACGACGATCACCCGCGCCAATCCGTTGAACTGGGTGCCGGCCTACGCGCTCCCCGCCTCGTCCTATCCGATCTTCGGCACCTCCAATCTGCTGGTGGGGCAGTGTTACGCCGGCGGCGCGGGAACGGGCACGGCGGCCAATGCGGTGAAGCTCCTGATCAGCCAGATGGTCAGCGGCGCCTGGCCGCAGGACCAGTACGGCTTCGCGTCCCTGCCGGCCGCGTGGCGGACCGCCATCACGCAGGCCTTCCTCACCTCGGGCAGCACGCTCGAGATCGGCAGCACCTCCGTCTGCGCCGGCATCGGCCGCTGACCCTAGCCTCCAGGAGCACACGATGACCGCATTCATCCGCAAGACCGTCGCGTCTGCCGCGACGGCGATCCTCGGCCTGCTCGCCACGGCTGGGGCCTCGGCCCAGATCGTCGCGACGGGCGGCTCGACGCTGGCGCATCCGGCCTATTCGCAGATCTTCCAGTTCGGCCCGATCAGCGGCTTCTGGCTCTACAGCGCCGTCGGCAGCAACGCCGGGAAATCCGCCTTCTTGTTGAACAATGCCGCGCCGCTGGGACTGTCGGGCAACGTCCATGCGGTCGCGACTGAGATGCCGCTGACGGCCGCCGAGCTCTCGGCGTACAACGCGAGCGGTTTGGCCACGACCCTCGGGCCGGTGCTGCAGATCCCAGCCTTCATCGCGCCTACGCTGCTCGCATACAACGAGCCGGGCATCGTCACGCTCAACCTGTCGACCGGCGACCTCTGCCGCATCTTCTCCTTCGACGCCTCCGCGCGGCGCTGGGACCAGGTGACGACCGCCGCGGACGACGGCGGCATCGGTAGCGCGTCGGCGATCCAGGTGGTGTTCCCGCAGCCCGGCGACACGATCGAGCGGCTGTCGCGTTTCCTGAGCGCGGCCTGCGCGCCGCATCTGCCGGCGGGCAAGACCTTCACGGTCTCCAACGACCCGCGGATCGTCGTCCAGTCGGCGCTGCCCGTGCTGAGCGCCGCCGACGACGCGAACGGCGACGGCATGCCGGACGTGTGGCTGACGGCCGCCGGCAGCGCGGGGGTCAGGACGGCGCTGCAGACGGCGCATCGGCTCGGCATCCAGTCGCCCGATCCCATGCTCACCAGCGGAGGCAACGCGGAGGTGGCGCGCGTCGACGGCTTCCTGCCGACGGTGGCGGGGCTGCAGGCGGCGTTGCCGGCGCCGCCGGCGAGCACCTTGCAGCGCGCCAATCCGTTGAACTGGGCGCCGGCTTATGCGGTGCCGGTCGGCGCTTACCCGATCTACGGCGTGTCGCAGTTGCTGATCGGCCGGTGCTACCTGGCCGGCACCAACGGCGCCGGCACGCCGGGCTACGCCGTCAAGGAGTTCGTCACCAACATCCAGAATGGCGCCTTCGATGCCACCTTCGTGCAACGCGGATTGGCGCCGCTCACCTCGGCCTGGAAGACGGCGATGCTGCAGAACTTCCTGGTGATCAACGCGCCGCAGGAGATCGGGAATCTCAGCGCTTGCGCAGGCATCGGTCGCTGACACCGCCTGTCGATGTCGATCGCCGACATCGACTGTCGACATCGACTGAGCGGGGATATCGGCTGCGGACCTCGATGTCGATGTCGACTGCCGATGGCGTCGTGCCGGCGCCATCACTGCAACGCGATCGCCTGGCGATAGCGCATCACGGGCCCCGTGCCGCGGCGCAGCGCCAGCGTGATCTCCAGCCCGGAGGCCGGTGCGGGCGCGGGGCCTGCGCCCGGCAATTGCTGCCAGCCCTTGCCCGGCGCCCAGGCGCGGACCTCGAAGGCCTCGACCTCGTCGAGCACGGCGACGCGGTCCGACGCGACGGGATCGGGCAGGGGATAGGCCGACGCGGCCGCGCCCGCCGCGCGGTACAGCGTCTCTCCCTGGCGCCACCATCGCACGCGCTGCCAGCGGCCCGGCGCGGCGGGTGCCGCGCGGACGAGTTCGATCACGAAGGGCGCCTGCGCGGATCGCTGCGCCGACATGCCGGCAGGCAGCAGCGGCACCAGGGCCGCAACGGTGCCAGGTCTTGCCTGCGCGGCCAGCGATGAGGCCGGGGCGGGCAGCTCCACCGTCGTGCGCCAGTCCAGGTCGCGCTCCAGTTGCTGCAGCACGCGCGTGAGCTGCGCGGTCTCCGCGGCGCGCTCCTCGAGCCGCGCCTGCGTGCGGCTCATGCTGTCCAGGCCACGCCAGGCGAGCAGGCTCAGCACCGCCATGACGACGATCGCGATCATCACCTCGATCAGCGTGAAGCCGCGCGGTGGTCTCGATGGCCTCATCCGCCGCGCTCCCCGATGCGCGACTCCAGGGTCACGATCCGCCGCACGCTGCCGCGATCCGGGCGCACCGTGACGGTCACGCGGCGCGTGTCCGCGTCGATGCCGCCGATGGACACGTCGCAGACGAAGGGGCGGTCGGCCTGCGGGCAGGGGACCTGCCGGTCGCCGGGCGGCGGCAGCGCATCCATGCGCAGTTCGTTCATGCTGTTCTGCGCCGACAGCATCGCCAGCGTCCGCATCTCGAGTTCCCCGGCACTCGCGGTCGACTGGCTGGTCAGACGCACGAACGCCGCCAGGCTGATGCTGACGATGGCCAGCGCGATCAGCACCTCGATCAAGGTGAAGGCGCGTTCGTCGCGCATCGCTGTCCTGGTTCGTGCCTTTGCGCTCATGGGTTCATTCCTGCGCGATCGCTTCGACCTGGCCGACGACGAAACGTCCCGACGCGTCGCGCGTCACGACGATCGCGTGCCCGTCGTGACGCAGCTGGATGTCGACCGGCGATCCGACCCACTCCGAGGTCAGCAGCAACGGCGCGGCCGGCGCGACGTCGACCGCGCCCGCGCGCCAGCGACGCGGGCGCAGTGCCTCGTCGCGATCGAAGCGATCCAGTTCGCCTGCCGTCGATACGGTCGGCACCACGCTGCCCGGCGCGTCGACCCAGGTGCCGCGCACGAAGCCGTAGCCGTCGCGTTGAGCTTCCCACGCGATCACGCGGCCGTCGATGCGCACCTCCTGCTGCGCCGCGGCCAGCCGCAGCGCGAGCTCGCGCGCGTCCTGCCGCAGCGTCGCGGCCGGATCCGGCGGCATGCTCAACGAGACTGCGGCCGAGGCGATGCCGATGATGACCAGCACCACCATCACCTCGATCAAGGTGAAGCCGCGCGCGCGAAGGATGGAAGACGTCGCGAGGGAAGACATCGCACAAGCCTAGGCGTGCGATATGGCGACGGCATGAAGGACTGACACGCGCCGCTCATTTGGCTCTGTTATCAATCGGGTCCCGCGCGGACAACGGCGACCAATGCCGGCCACGCGGATGAATGGTCAAGGAGGACATTCACATGCCTGCATTCCTGAAAGGGGCGAGGACGATCTCGCCCGTCTTCGTCGCGCACGTGGTGGGCGTCGCGGCGGTGGCCGCCGTCACCGGATATTGGGTGAAGCGCCTGGATCCGCCCGCGGCCCCGACGCCGGTCTCCGCGACGGCCGCGCCGTCCTCGGCCGCGCTGCCCGCCGATCCCGTCGCGGGCACCGTCGCCGGCTGGCTCGGCCCCGGCGCCTTGCGCATCGACATCGCCGTGCTTGGCCTCGCGGTCCGCGACGGCCGTGCCGTCGCGCTGCTGCGCGTCAACGACACGCCGCCCCGCGCGTACCTCGTCGGCGAAACGCTGACCCGTGGCACGACGCTTGCCGCGATCGATCCCGCCGGCATCACGATCGCGCGCGACGGCGAACGGCGCGTGTTTCCTGCGCCGGCTCTGCCCGCCGCACAACGCAATACCTCGGGACTGGTCCGCGTGCAGTGAGTCCGCAGTGAGTCCGCAATGAATCCGAAGTGAATCTGAAGCGGGCGCCTGCGGTTTCCGCGGGCCCCGTTCGTCTGGATGAAGAGTGGCACACCGCATCGCGATCGATGGTTGTCCGCGAGCGGTCGTCCACCATCAGGGATGGAGGAAATGAATGGGAAAAATGAGGCCGAAGCCCGATGTCCCAAACGACTACATGCAGGGCGTCTCGATGCAGACGCTGGACAAGGAACTGTCCCGGCATGTGGAGATCGCGCGGAGCAAGCCGGTCCCCGTCGACCGGTACGGCGTGCCATGGGTGTGGATCGTGTCGCATCCGCTGTGGATGGCGGCCGATCACCTGAAGTCCTTCGTGCCGGAGGACCACCCGCTGGTGGCGCTGCGCGAGGCCATCGACAGCACGCTGGCGTACGAGGGCCTGTTCATGAACGAGCTCACGCGGCAATGCCGCAGCGGGCTCGACGCGCGGATGATCACGCGCGCCTGGCTGCTGCAGGTCGTGTACTCGCTGTCCGACCCGCGCCGCGTGCGCGAGGGGCTGGTCTTCAACATGCTGTGGCGCTGGTTTGTCGGTTACCTGTTGCGGTCCGAGGCGCTGCCCGAGGTCGAGGCCTTCGTCGAGGACCTCAACCGCGTGGCCGGCGATCCGCACGTGATCGACATCGTCTACCGGTGCCTCAACACCGGCGCGATGCTGCAGGCGGACCACGAGGAGTTCCGCATCAACCGCGGGCTGCTGCACGCGCTGCGGACGCAGCATTTCGAGGTGCCGCCGCCGGGTCACGTCCCGGCCGCCAACGCGCCGCTCGGCAGGCCGAACGAGCACGGGGGCCGCGCCATGCTCGGGTAATCCCTCGCCGATAGACGCGCGCGCGAGACGTCGCGCAATCGTCATCGGGTCGCAACGTAACGCCGGAAACATCCGTCCCTTTGCAGAAGGTGTTCCTGGTGTGCTGATGCGATCCGCGGCCTGTGCGTGCGCGCTGTCCTTTGCCGGAGTTCCCGCCACCACGGCCGCCGCGCCCGCGGCGGGACCGGGTGCGGGATCGGTGACGGCGATGCCGAGCCGGCAGGATCCGCTGCCGCTGGACTTCGACATTCCCGCGCAGGACCTGGGGGCCGCGCTGGCGCGCTACGCCGTCGTCACCGACCAGACCGTGCTGTTCAGCGATGAGGTCGTCGCGGGGCGCGTATCGGCCGGCGTGCGTGGCCGTCACACGGCACGGGAAGCGCTGGACCTGTTGCTCGCCGGCACGCAGCTGCGCGCGGAGCGCGTCGGCGCCGGCGCGACGACGTCCTTCGTGCTGCGCGTGCTGGACGAGGCGCCGCTGCCTGTGTCCGCAGCGGCCGCCAACGACCGTCGTTATGACGGCCTGGTGCAGCGCCGCGTCTGGGAAGCGCTTTGCGCGCGCGGCGAGACCGCGCCGGGCCGTTATCGCGCGGTGCTGATGCTGGAGGTCGACACGGCGGGCCGGCTGCTCGCGCCTCGGCTGGTGGCGACGACCGGCAGCCCGTCCCGCGACCGGGCGATCGTCGACACGCTGCAGGGCCTGCGCCTGGATGCCGCGCCGCCGGCGCGTCTCGCACAGCCCTTGGCGCTGGTGATCCTGCCGCGCGCCGGCGGAGACGCCGACGGCGGCACGGCCTGCCCTGAAACGCAGTCGCCATCGCAAGTGCCGCCGCAACTACCGCCGCAAGCGATGCCGCCGACGCCGCCAATGCCGTCCTTCCCTCCGTCCACGCCGCCGGGACGCTCGCGGGGAACGCCACCATGAGCGAGGGCGTGATCCCGCAACTGCGCAACCTGCTGGTGCAGCGCTACGAGCAGATCCGCCAGAGCCTGGCGATCAAGCTCGGCAACGCCGATCTGGCCAGCGACGCGCTGCACGAGGTCTGGCTGCGGCTGCAGCGCGAGCCGACGATCTCCGGCCCGGTCCAGAACCCGCAGGCCTACCTGGTGCGCATGGGCATCAACCTGGCGATCGACGTGCAGCGCAGCCAGAGCCGGATGATGTCCAGCGAGGAGGTCGACGAGCTGATGCAGGCGTTGCCCGATCCGTCGCCGGGTCCGGCGGAGCTGGCCGAGGTCCGTTCCGAGATGACGCTGCTGATGACCGCGCTGACCGACATGCCGGCGCGCCGGCGCGAGGTCGTGCTGCTGGTGCGCCTCGAGGGCTGGCCGCAGAAGGAGGTCGCGAAGCACCTCGGCATCTCGCTGCGGACGGTGGAATCCGAGCTCAAGGCCGCGCAGGAGTTCTGCGCGGAACGTCTGGACCGCAAGGTCTGAATCCATGGCTTCACGATTGCGCGGTCCTCGCACCAAGACATTTTTTTGAAAAATCCGTTGCCGCGACTGCGGTTTCTGCCCGCGCCATCCGTCCAGGGGAAGTAAGGGTTTGAACGGGACGACCCCACCTCCCACCATCGACATGACGTTCTCCACCGACTCCCTGCCGACCGAGCTGCTCCAGGACGCGCGGGCCTGGGTCCGCAAGCTGCATTCCGGGCGCGTGACGCGCTGGGAGGCGAAGGCCTTCCAGCGCTGGGTCGACGCGGCGCCGGAGCGCCTCGCGGCGGTGCAGGAGGCGGCGCGCCAGTGGCAGTTGATCGGCGCAGCGGGCGCGGAGCTGCTGCGGGCCGATCCGGCGCTCGCGCGCCAGCACCGCGAGGTGCTTGCGCGGGCGCGGCCGGACCGGCGCGCGTTCATCGGATTCGCGCTCGGCGGCGCGGGCGCCGCGGCGGTGGCTGCGTACGCGCCACTGGACCTGTGGCCGTCCCTGCGGATGTGGGGGGCGGATGAGCGCACGGCCGCCGGCGAGCAGCGCGAGATCGACTTCGGCGGCGTGCGGGTCGCCTTGAATACACGCACCAGCGTCCGCCGTCTCGCCGCGGACCCGGGCGCGCCCGGCGGCCTCGAATTGATCGAAGGCGAGGCCGGTGTCGACGTGCCGGCGGGCAGTCAGCCCTTCCGCATCGTCGCGGGCGTGGGGCGCGTCATCGCCGCCGCCGGTGCCAGCGTCGAGGTGCGTCTGATCGACGGCCAGACCTGTGTGACCTGCGTGTCGGGCGCGGTGACCGTCGACCATCCGGCGGGGCAACGCACGCTGCGCGATGCGCAATTGCTGCGCTACCGCGCCGACGCGATCAGCGACATCGCCGCGGCCCGGCCCGCGGAGCTGTCGGCGTGGCGCCGCGGCGAGCTGGTGTTCCAGCAGACCCCGCTGCCGCTGGTGATCGACGAGATCAACCGCTACCGGGCCGGCCGCGTGGTGCTGGTCGGCGACGCGGTGCGGCGCCAGACGGTCACCGCACGCATCAAGATCGCGGAGCTCGATACGGCGCTGCTGCAGATCCAGCACTCGTTCAAGCTGGACGCGACCCATCTGCCCACGCACGTGCTGGTGCTCAGCTGAAGCCGCTCGCGTCGGGCTGAACGCGCCCGTCTCGCACCCATCGCGCACCCATCGCGCACCGCCGTCTCTCCTCGCCGTTTTTTTCGCCGTGCCCCGCTGCGGTTTCGCGCGGTCGCAATCGTCAAGGAGCAGGCACCACCGGCACGACAGAGGCCGGGGGACGCAACGGACCACAGCGATCACAGCGATTGGGCAGACGACTCATGAAGACCAAGCACAAGGGCCTGCAGGCGGGAGCGGGCGCGAACGACCGGGCATTCCAGATGGCGCCGCTGGCGCGCGCGGTGGCCCTGACGGTGGCCGTCGGCGGCACGTTCAGCGGGATGGGTGCCGCGCAGGCGCAGACGGCCTTTAGCCCCGCGTGGTTCGCGTCCAAGGGCGCGGCGCAGAACGCGGCAGCGCAGAGCGGCAAGTTGCCCAACGGCAAGCCCGCGGGACTGCCCGCGGCGCAGCAGCAGTCCGACGCGGCGCGTCAGAAGCTCAAGACCTCGATCGCCAACCTCGGCCTGACCGCGCAGTCGATCGCCGCGGAGCAGGCCCGCCAGGCCGCCGCGCGCGCCGCTGCCGGTGCGGCTGCGGGAGGCGCGGGCGCGGTGCCGGACGGCCTGGTCAAGGACGGCCTGGCCGTCGACACCAACAGCCTCACCGCCGGCTGGCTGGGCGCGAAGGCGCCGACGCAGACGGTCAGCGGCGGCAAGACCACGGTCGACATCGAGCAGACCGAGAGCCGCGCGATCCTGAACTGGGAGACTTTCAACGTCGGCCGCAACACGACGCTGCAGTTCCACCAGCAGGCCGACTGGGCGGTGCTCAACAAGATCAACGACCCGGCGATGCGGCCCTCGCAGATCCAGGGCCAGATCAAGGGCGACGGCACGGTGCTGATCGTCAACCGCAACGGCATCGTGTTCTCGGGCACCAGCCAGATCAACACGCGCAACCTCGTCGCTGCGGCGGCGCGGATCTCGGACGACCAGTTCCGCACCGCGGGCGTGTATTCGAGCGGATCGTCGCCCAGCTTCTTCGACGCGCTCGGCAAGGTCGAGGTGCAGGCCGGCGCGCGGATCGCGACCGCCAAACCCGCCACGTCCACGCAAGGCGGCGGCTACGCGATGCTGCTGGGCGCCGAGGTCCGCAACGACGGCGGCATCGCCACGCCGTCGGGGCAGGCCGTGCTGGCCGCGGGCGACGCCTTCGTCATCCGCAAGGGCGCGGGCACGGACGGCAATGCCGGCTCGACCACTGTCGGCAATGAAGTCACCACGACGCGCGCGGCGAGCAGCACTGCCGGCACCGTCGTCAACACCGGCCTGATCACCGCGGCCACCGGCGACATCACGCTGACCGGCCACGCGGTCACGCAGGGCGGCGTCGTCGTCGCCAGCACGTCCACCGCGAAGCGCGGCACGGTGCACCTGTCCACGCGCGCCAGCGACGACACCGGCACGGTGACGCTGGGCAAGGGCTCGACCACCGCGATCCTGCTGGACACGGCGTCCGGCACCGCGCTCGACGCGCAACGCGACGCGGCCTTGAAGGATCTCGGCACCGCGCCGGGCAATCAGGCGAGCGGCGTCTTCGACAACCTGAGCACGATCGTCGACCGCCGCGACCTGTCGCGGGTCGAGATCGTCAGCGGCGGCACGGTCGAGTTCCAGGGGAATTCGATGACGCTGGCCACCGGCGGCGAGATCGCCGTGCAGGCCGTCAAGCGCACGCTGGTCGACAAGGACGCGGCGCTGGACGTGTCCGGCGCGGTCGGCGTCAAGGTCGCGATGGAGAGCAACAACGTCCTGATCAACGCGCAGGGCAACGAGCAGCGCGACGCGCCGGTCAACCGCGACGACAAGAGCCTCAACAGCCAGGACCTGTGGGTGGACCGCCGCCAGCTGGTGCTGGTGCCGGCCGGCACCAACGGCTATGCGACCGACCGCTGGTACACCGCGGGCGGCCTGCTCGAAGTCTCCGGCTACCTGGCCACCGGCGGACACAGCGTCGGCGAATGGATGGCGCAAGGCGGCACGGTGTCGATAGGCGGCGGCGACGTGGTGACGCGCGCGGGCTCGCGCATCAACCTGTCCGGCGGCTCGCTGGACGTGGCCGCGGGCAAGATCCGCCAGACCTGGCTGCGCGGCGATGACGGGCAGCTCTATGAAGTCTCCAGCGCGCCGGGCGACATCCTCTACAAGGGGCTGTATCAGGGCTTCACCGGTGAACACGTCCGGTGGGGCGCCGGCGCGCAGGAGACCTACTACAACCCGCTGATCGCGCCGCGGGAGCGGCTCGAGAACGGCTACACCGTCGGCCGCGACGCCGGCACGCTGGTGATCGCGACGCGCAGCGCGGTGCTCGAAGGCACGCTGATCGGCGACACCTACCAGGGACCGCAGCAGACCCAGGCGCCGCAGGCGGGACTGGACGGCTACAACCAGTCGCAGCAGGCCGCCGCGCGCGGCGCGCAACTGGTCGTCGGCCAGTACCGGCCGCTCTTCGATACGAGCTCGGGCGTGCTGTCCCATCGCCTCGACGCGGTGGTCGACAGCGTGATGCTGAAGCCGACCGCGCCGGCGACGGCGGACACGGTCAAGCTGGGCGACGCGGTGGCGGCGGACCGCCAGGGCGTGATCGTGCTCGGCGCGGACAGCCTCAACGCGGCGGACCTGGGCGGCGTGAAGCTCGCGGCGAAGCGGGAGATCGGCGTGTCCGGCGCGTTGCAGGTCGCCGACGGCGGCGAGATCACGCTGTATGCGCCGTCCGTGGACGTCGCCGGGAACCTGGTCGCGCACGGCGGCACGATCCGCGTGGGCAATGTGCTGAAGCAGGCGCAGGCCGCCGCCAACACGCCGGCGCGGGATGACTCGCCGGTCACGCCTGCGGGCGGCAGGACGGGCGTGACCGTGCGCGGCGGCGTGACGCTCGATGCGTCCGGCCGTTTCGTCGACCTGCGCGCGGACGGCGACGCGCGGCAGGCGGCGCATCTCGACGGTGGCAGCGTCAGCATCCGCTCCACCGACAGCGTGACGCTCGAGAAGGGATCGACGATCGACGTGTCCTCCGGTGCCGCGCTGCAGGGCGACGGCAGCACCGTGGGGGGCAAGGGCGGTTCCGTGCAGCTGGGGTCGGGTCTTGTCAGCACCGGCCAGGGCAACGCCGCCGCCGTGCTGACGCTGGACGCGACGATCAAGGGTCACGGCGTCAAGGGCGGCGGCGCCCTGTCCATCGAGTCGGGCAGCGCCATCACCATCGGCGGCGAGGCCGTCGCCGGCGGCGTGCTGAAGGCGGGTCAGGCCGCCCTCGTCGATCTGATCCTGAAGGATGCGCAGGTCGTCGACGTGCCCAAGGGCGGTGTGCTGCCCATCGACTACCAGTACACGGTGAACTGGGTGCAGCCGGGCGAGGTCGTCGGCCCCACGGGCTTCAAGCCATCCGCTTCCATCGTGACCGCGACGGACTGGCTGCCGCCCGCGGGCAGCTACGGCTTCCAGCTCGACGGGCGCTCCGCCAGGCGGACGGCGACGGGGCTGGAGGTCAACATGGGCCTGGGCGTCCCGCCGCTGCTGCTCGATCGCGTGCCGGCGGGCGCGAGGCTCAGCTTCGACAGCCGTCCCGAAGTCTTGGCGGCTTTCGCGGGTTATGTCATTCCCGCGAGCGTGTTCCCCAACGGCGTGCCCATCGCGGACCGCGTGAACCGCTTCCACGCCGGCGACGCGGCGCCATTCCAGCTGACGCTGACCCTGGCCGCGGGCACGCGGCTGGCGGCCGGCGTGAGCCTGCCGACGGACGTGGCCGTGGGCGCGACGACCTCGCTGTCCACCGCGTTGTTCCAGAGCGGTTTCTCCCGCTACGACGTGCGCGGCCGACTGGGCCTGAGCGTCGCCGACGGCGCGACGGTGGAAGCGCTCATGCCGGTGCTGCGCGCGGACCGCTCGGCGCTGCCGGTCGGCGCCGATCCCGCGGCGGCCTTCTCGCCGTGGCTGCCGGCGCTGTACCAGGAAAACGCATCGACGGGCGTCATGACGCAGCGCCAGGGCGCGAGCCTCTCGCTGTCCGGCGGCGTCGCGAACGACCAGGCCACCAACGTCCCCGTCGCCGACCGTTTCAGCGGCGCCGTGACGGTGGGGCAGGGCGCCACCGTGCGTGTCGATCCGGGCCAGTCCCTCACCCTGGCGGGCCGGGGCGGCGTCCAGGTCGACGGGCGCCTGGAAGCCAGGAGCGGTACGGTGACGCTGCTGGGTCCGCAGGACTCCTTCAGCGCCAGCCTGACGCAGGGGGACCTGCAGGGGAGCGGCTGGGCCAGCCAGCGCGCCATCACCATCGGCAGCCAGGCCGTGATCGACGTGTCCGCGGCCTCGGCCGTGGCGACCGATGCGCTCGGCCGCCGGTACGGACTGATCGGCGATGGGGGAACCATCGTCGTCGGCGGCACCCTGCAGGAGCCGCAGGGCCGTGCCATCGCCTCGGACGCGTTCATCGTCGTGCGCGAAGGTGCGCTGCTCGATGCTTCCGGCACCTCGGTGGACCTGGACCTGCCGGGCGTCGGCCGCCGCAGCGTGGCCAGCGACGGCGGCAGCATCCAGCTCGCGTCATCGAACGGCGTCTATCTCGAGGGCACCGCGCGGGCGCAGGCCGGCGGCGCCGGCGCCTCGGGCGGCCAGTTGCTGATGGCGCTGGAATCGCCTCTCTATCTCTCCACCGGGCTCTCCAACGAGGTGTTGGCGCTGCGCGAACTGACGATCTCGCAGCAGCACGGCGCGGCGTCCTCGCAGACGGGCCTCCAGTACGGCCACGGCGCGCTGGGCGTCGACCAGGTGCGCGACGGCGGCTTCTCGTCGCTGAGCGTCTACAGCAACGGCGCCGTGACCTTCGCGGGCGACGTGGACCTGGCGATGGGCCGGGAGCTGCGCGTGTACTCGGCGGCCTTGACCTCGGGCCGCGAGGCCGGCGGCATGTCCGATGTGCGCCTGTCCGCACCCTACCTGATGCTGTCGGGCGTCGCCGACAACGGGGCGCAGGAAGGCTACGTGCGTCCGTTCTACCAGGGCGTCACGGCCCTGGGATCGCGCTCGACCTTGACCGCCAAGGGCAGTCTGTTGGACGTGAAGGGCACCGTGACGCTGGGCCTGGACGGCGCGGTGACCGGTGCCCCGCTCTCGACGGCGCAGCGGGCCGGCTTCGACCAGCTGCAGCTGCTCAGCGACGGTGACCTGCGCTTCATCGGCGGCGGACGCATGGGGGGCACGGCGAGCACGGCGAGCGACGCCGAACTGCTGTCGACCGGCAGCATCCTGATGCGCGCGGCGCAGATCTACCCGGCCACCGGCGTGTCCGCGCGGGTGATTGCCGGCCGGCAGTTGACCGCCGGTTTTGCGCCCGGCACGCGGCTGGTCATCGAGCGCACGGATGCGAACGGCCCCGCGCCGGCCGTGCCGTACTCGGTCTTCGGCAGCCTGACGCTGGATGGCGCGCACATCGACCAGGATGGCGTCGTGCGCGCGCCGCTGGGCCGGCTCACGGTAGGCTCCGGCGACACCCGGTCCGTGACCTTGGGCGAGGGCAGCCTGACCTCGGTGAGCGCCGCCGGCCTGGTGATGCCTTACGGCGGCACCGCCGACGGCGTGAGCTACACCGTGGACGGCAAGCCGGTGGCGCTGCAGGGCGTCGGCAACGGCTCGTGGATCCAGTTGTCCGGCGAGCAGGTCGGCGTCGACGCGGGCGCGGTGCTCGATCTGTCCGGCGGCGGCGACCTGCGCGGCGCGGGTTTCGTCTCGGGCCGCGGCGGCTCGACCGATGCGCGGATGAATCCGCTGGTGCGCGTCGACGGCGATGGCTTCCAGTTGCCGGGCCTGGGCACTAACCCGGTCTACGCCATCGTGCCCGGCCAGACCTCGGGGTACGCGCCCGCCGACAAGGGCGGCGCCGTCGATCCGCGCATCGGCCAGCAGATCACCATCGGCGCGCATGACGTGCCGGGTCTGCCGGCGGGCACCTACACGCTGATGCCGTCGACTTACGCGTTGCTGCCGGGGGCCTTCCGCGTCGAGCTCAACGGCGTGGCCCCAGCCCAGTCGCCGGACCATGCGATCGCGATGCGCAACGGCTCGTTCGCGGTGACCGGCACGCTGGGCATCGCCCACACCGGCCTGCGCGACGAGCTGCCCAGTCAGGTGATCATCACGCCGGCCGATGTGGTCAGGCGCTACTCGCAGTACAACGAGACCGGCTACGCCGACTTCGTCAGGCAGCAGGCGGTGCTCAACGGCACCGTGCGCGCGCTCACGCCCGCCGATGCGAAGGACCTGTCGATCCGGCTGAGCCCGACCGACCAGGGCCGCCTGAGCTTCGAAGGCACCGCGAACTTCGCACCCGCGCAGGGCGGCTACGGTGGCACCGCGTCCTTGACGACCCTGGGCACGCCGGGCACGGGCGGGATCGAGGTCCTGGCCGACGGCGCCTCGGCGACCGCGGGCTTCGACGGCGTGTCCGTGCATGCCCGCGACCTGAACGCGCTGGGCGCGGCGCGGCTGCTGGTCGGCGGGTCGATGAGCTCGAGCTACGGCGCGCAGAGCAACGGCGTCAACCAGGGCGGCTTCGTCGATCTGGTGCCCCAGGCCGGCACCGTCGCGTTGCGCGAGGGCGCGATCCTGCGCGCGCCTGAGGTCTTCCTGCTGGCGGGCGCTGCCGACGGCGGCATCACCATCGCCTCGGGCGCCGGCATCAACACGATAGGCGCGGGCAAGGTGGCCTTCGATTCGACGAACGGCTACGTGTACCGGCCGGGCCGGGTGGCCGTGGTCGCCGCGTCGAACGGCGTGGTCGACATGCTGGCGCCGCTGGCGGACTCCCTGCCGCAAGGCGCCGGGGCGATCCGCATCGGCGGGGACGAGACGCCCGGGACCGGCGCGTCGCCCGCGCAGCTGTACGCCGAAGGCACGCTGGTGGCGGCCACGCGCCGCGATTTCCAGATGGGCGACGACGTGCGCTACGGCGCGCGCAACCTGGTGCTGGCCGTGGGCGCGATCAACGCGGGCAGCCGCGAGGACCTGGCCGCCGCGCAGGCGAGCGGCGCGCTCACGCCGGGCCTGATGCTGAACCAGTCGGTGCTGGACCGTCTGCTCAAGGGCGACACCTCGACCGGCGCGCCGGCGCTCGAACGCCTGGTGCTGACGGCTGCGGAGTCGATCAACCTGTTCGGCAACGTCAGTCTCGACACGATAGATTCGGCCACGGGCAAGTCGACACTCGCCAACCTCGTGCTGTCGACGCCGGCGATCTACGGCCACGGCGACGCGGGGGACGTGGCCACCATCGCCACCGGCCATCTGACCTGGGCCGGCACCGGCGGTGTGGCGCCGGCGCCCATCGTCGGCGGACGGGGCAGCGGCGACGGCCAGCTGCGCATCCTGGCCGACGTGATCGAGTTCGGCTACGGGCCGCAGGCCCAGCCGAACAACGTGGACGACTTCGGTCGCACCATCCTCGGTTTCGCCGACGTGCGGATGACCGCGGGCGAGCGCATCACGGCGAACCACAAGGGCTCGCTGTCGGTGTACCACTCGCTGGCGGCGGGCGCCGACGGTCCGGTCTACGAGGGCGGCAAGCTGACGCTGACCGCGCCGCTGGTGACCGGGCAGGGCGGTTCGATCAACCGCATCACGGCCGGCGGCGCGTTGGAACTGCTGGCGCCGTCGGGCGGGCCGCTCGCGGTCTCCCCGAAGGACGCGCAGCTCGGCGCCGAGCTGGACCTGAAGGGGGCCAGCGTGCGCATCGACACCGCCGTCGCGCTGCCCAGCGGCAAGCTGGTCGTGAAGGCCGACGGCGACATCGTCCTGACCGATCGCGCGCGGCTGGACCTGGCCGGACGCGAGGTCGCGATGCAGGACGTCACCCGCTTCTCCTGGGGCGGCGACGTGCTGCTGCAGAGCGAGCACGGCAACGTCACGCAGGCGGCGGGCTCGGTCATCGACCTCTCCGCGAAGAACAACAACGCGGGCCTGCTGAGCGTGGTCGCCCTCGACGCCGCCGCTGGCCGCGTCGACCTCGATGGCCGACTGCTCGGCAGTGCCACCGGCCACTACGACGCAGGCGGCACGCTGGTGCCGTACAGCGCGGGCGGGCTGGACCTGCGCGCGCAGAAGCTCGGTGACAGTGGCCTCGGCGGCGACCTCAGCGGCGAGTTCGCCACGCTCAACCAGCGCCTCAACGACGGCGGGTTCTTCGGCGAGCGCAGCTTCCAGCTCAAGCAGGGCGATCTGACGATCGGGGACGGGCTCAAGGCGCGCCAGATCAACGTGTCGCTGGACGGCGGCCAGTTGACGGTCGCCGGCAAGGTCGACGCCAGCGGCGAGCAGGTCGGCGCCATCCGCCTCGCGGCGGCCGACGGCGTGACGATCGCCGGCACGGCGGTGCTGGACGCGCACGGCACGGTGCTGCGCGTGGACAGCCGCGGCCAGGTCATAGACAGCCCCAACCGGGCGATGGTGACGCTGGACGCGGGCACCGGCACGCTGACGCTGGGCGACGGCGCCCGCATCGACCTGCGCCACGGCACCGGCTCGACGGGCGGCGACGGCGCCGCGCGCGGCACGCTGGATCTCTACGCGGCCCGCATCGGCGGGACCGGCCTCGCGAGCGACGCCGATGCGGCGACCTTCGGCGACATCGCCATCGACGCGCGCGGCCGCATCGACGTCCTGGGCGCGAAGTCCATCGCGGTCTACGGCAAGCAGGTCTATACCGACGCGCCGGTCGGCACGGATCCGGTCGCCGGCGGCCGTCCGTACCAGGTCGTCGACCAGGCCTACCTGGACGCGAAGCACGCCGAATCGACGCGCTTCATCGACGCCGCGCTGGCCAACGGCGCGCTGCTGGACGGCAAGCTCGGCGGGCTGACCCACGCGGCCTACGGCGATGTGCTGCACCTGCGTCCGGCCGTCGAGATCGACAGCGCGACGCCGGACGGCGACATCGTCGTGCGCGGCGATCTCGACCTGTCCGGCCAGCGCTACGCCGGCCTCAATCCGAAGACGCCGCGCACGGCCGTCTACGGCTCGGGCGAGGTCGGCATGCTGACGCTGCGCGCGGGCGGCAACCTGTCGATCTACGGCAGCATCAACGACGGCTTCGCGCCGCCGCCGGAGACGCCGGACGACGCGGGCTGGATCCTGACCCCGGGCGTGCAGCGCTTCGGCGGCGACGTGGTGGTGCCGGTGTCCGGCGTGACGCTGGACGACGGCACGGTCTATCCCAAGGGCAAGACGCTCAACTACGCCATCACGGCGCGCAACGTCACCTTGCCCGCGGGCCTGGTGCTGCCGACGGCGGTCACGCTGGACGCCGCGCTGACGCTGCCTGCCGGGACCGTGCTGGCGGCCGACGTGCGCGCGTCCGACGGCACCGTGCTGCTGGCCGCGGGCCGGGTGGTCGGCGCGGGCGGGCTGGCCCTGCCGGCC